>CAVVQF010000021.1:0-97925 GCA_963750315.1 uncultured Alphaproteobacteria bacterium | reverse complement strand
GCTGTCGGACTGGCGGACTTGTAGAGGTAGAACCAGGATTCGGTCCCGCACTGGCAGTCTGGAGCGCACCCAGCAGGACGCTCAGCAAGGCGCCGGCGATGACGATCGTGCCGATCGATCGCTCGCTGTGCTCACGGAGTGCCAGGATGGCGAGCAGAACTGCCAGCGGTGGCAGCAAAGCGTAGCTGCTCTCCAGAGTGCGGTACGGCGCCCAAGACAAAGGCATAGACGGAAGAGGATAGCCGAGCGTCGTGAAGCCAAGCGCAAGCGGCTCGCGGCCAGGCAAGCTTTGCCAAATGCTCGGCGGAAGCGGGATCAACTGCAGGACCACGATCGCGATAGCCGCGATGGCAAAGCCGATCGGAGGTTTGGCATCGCGCAAGGTCGAGCCGGCGCGCGGCAAAGCGACGATCATCCCGATCACGAGGATGCCCAGCAGTTGCAGGGCGCCATTCTGGAGCTTCGCCACGCTGCTCCCGCCAAGCAGGATGCAGATCAACAGGAATGCCGGCGCGATGATGGCTTTCGGCCGGGTCATGGGCCAATCCTTGCCAGGCGCAGGTCGGACAGGCGGAAGCTCACGCTCTTCGGCAGGTCCGAGGCCTGGGCTGCCAGCGTCACCCGCTGCGCCTTGCAGTCAGCAGGCACGTCGAACTCGCCGCCAACCTGACCGGGCTTGGAGAGCGGAACGGCAGCGATTTCGCGATTGAGCGGGAGGCAAGTCACGCGCCAACCCGCCGACTGCGGCAACTCGCCATCGGCGCTCATCTGAAGCCGGTAGCGGCCGGGCGGGAGAAGCAGCACCTGCGATGCCAGCTCGGCATTGTCGCGGCCGAAATAGAGGATTTGGAGTTCGCCCGAATTGCGCTCGGCTACGCCGCCCGCCCCTCGGGCCAGCTGCCAGTTGAACGGCGGCGGCGCGGACGTTTCGACGAAACCCGGATCGTAGAAGCCACTGCGAAGGTTCGGCACGCCGGCCAGCCGCTGCCAGATCGTGTAGGCCTTCTCATACTGGCCATCGTTGACGAGCGTCGTTAGCATCAATCGCTGCCAGTCGGGCGCGGGACCCGTCGCCTTGTTCGCCGATGCCAGCGACAGGATTAGATCCGCGTTGTTCGGATCCCACGACAATTTGGCCAGCAGCGGCGTTTCCAGTTCCGGATAGGAGGCCAGGATTTGCCGGATTTGCGGAATGGCTCCCGGCGTACGGGCATACCCCGCCAGCGATGGCGAGAGCTGCGCGGACGCCGCCGGTACGAGCCGGTTGAGCACCGCCATCTCACGCATCGCCGGAAGCGGCCGGTTCGACTGCAGATAGACATCGGCGAGGAGGTAGCGGGCCGCCGGAGACCGCGGCGCGCGATCGCGGGCGCTTCCGATCAGGCGCGCGGCTCGGGCCAGATCGCCTTTGCGCAGCGCGATCGCGCCTTGCACCAGGAATGGCTCCCAACTCAGCGGGCGCTCCGTCGCAAGCTGGCGTACTTTCGCGCAGAGTTTGCGCGCTTGGTTCACGGCCCTCACCGGCCGCCGTGCCGACGTCCGTCATAATCGCCGCGGCAAGGGTCTCCGGGTTGCTAGGCCAAAGCTTGTCGGCCGCGTAGCTTCGAACGACCTGCGCGCCGGCAAGCAAGACGAATACGAGCGCCGCCAGTCCGCGAACGAGACCCGGCAGCTAGCGGCTCCCTGCCATCACTCGGGCGCCTTCGGTTGGTGAGCGAGCATAACGATCTCGGTTCGATCCTTATCGATCTGGCCGTACTTGTACGAATAGCCGTAGCCGCTCTTTTCTTCGGCCGACTTGGTCAGCGTTCCGCCCAGAACATTGGCGCCGGCCGAGCGAATGCGGTTGAGCGCTTCCTGCGCGGCCGAGGTACGCGTCTTCCCGCTCTCGATGACGAGCACAACGTCGTTGACGACCGATGCGATCAACGGCGCGTCGGCAAGCCCGAGGATCGGCGGCGCATCGACAATGACGACGTCGAACTGCGACGACGCTTCCTTGATGATCGACCGGAAGCGTCCGCTCGACAGCAGGTCCGCAGGGTTCGGCGGGACCGGCCCGCAGGCCAGCAGCCACAGCTTGTCGTATTGGGTTGGCGTGACGTGATCCGCGACCTTCTCCTCGCTCGTCAGCAGGCGGGTGAGTCCCGCCCGTTCGACAGCGAACGAAAGGCCGGCTTGCGCAGATCGCTGTCGATCAGGAGTACCGACTTGCCGATCCGCGCGAGGTTGTGCGCCAGCGCGACCGCCGTCGATGACTTGCCCTCCGCCGCCCTGGCGCTCGAAATGAGCAACGTCTTCGGCACGCCCTGCTCGGTACTGAACCGCAGCGACGTGGCGAGGCTCGAATATGCTTCCGACGTAGGGGACGACGGGTCTTCGATCTCCTCCAGCAATGGGACCTTCCGCAACCGCTTGGGAATGGCACCGAGAGCCGCAAGGCCAAGCTTGTTGCGAATGTCGGCGCGTGTCTTGATCGTGTCGTTCACGAACTCGAACGCGAAGGCTGCCGCGATTCCCGCGCCGATGCCCAGGATAAGGCCGGCCAACAGGTTCCACAGCAAACTCGGCTTGAATGGCGAGATGGGCACGTCCGCTCGATCGACAATCGAAACGGGTGCGGTCCCAACACCGCCGGCGACGCCGATTTCCTTGTAGCGCTGGAGGAGCGCGTCATAGAGGGCGCGGTTGGTGTCCACTTCGCGCTGGTAGATCGTGTACTGGATGCTCCTGCCGCGAAGATCGAGCACCTGGCCCTTCAGCCCCGCGACGCGCGCTTGCAATGCACTCTCCGCCGACAACGCCGCACGGTACTCGGCCTGAAGGCCATTTAGGCGGCTGCCCTCGACGTTTGAGGTCTCGCGGGCGATTTGCCGGTCGAGCTCGGTGATGCGCGAGCGAAGGCTGACCATCTCCGGATGCTCGGCCTTCATCAGCGTACGCTTGTCCTGATATTCCGCCTCGAGCGAGGCACGCGCCTGGCGAAGCGCCTGCGTCGATGCTGTCACGTCGCTGGTCGGTCCAGCCGCCGCGCCTGAGCGGTAGGCGCCCTCAGCCGCGACACGCCGGGCGGTCGCCTGCGCCAGCGCTTCGTTGAGCGCGACGAGCGACTGCCCCTGCAGCGATCCCGCGTCCGCCCCGCGCTCCCCGTCGCTGCCACTGCTGGTGTTGATGATGCCCTGCGACTGAGCGTAGGCGACCAGCTGCCGCTCGGACTTCTCCAAGTCGCCGCGCGTCTTTCCAATCTGCTTTTCAAGGAAATTGCGCGCGTAAGTGGACGCTTCGTAGCGGCGCTGGAGCGTCGTGCTGATGAACGCGGTGGCGTAGGCGTTCGCCACTTGCGCGGCGAGCTGGGGCGATTGGGAGACGTAGGTGAAGTCGATCAGCTGACCGTCATTGGGCGGGGATACGCTGAGGTTCGCGGCAACCTTTCGCGTCGCCTGCTTGAGCCTGGCAGCGGGGTCGGCCTTCTGATCGGCGAAAAGCGGGTTCGCGGACAGGTTGAGGTCCTCGGCAACGCGCTGCGCCAACGTCGTGCTCCGGAGTAGTCCGACCTGCGTCGCGATGAAGTCCCATGAGCTTCCTTCAGCAGCCGCATTCTTGGTCTGGTCGGTCATGATCTCGACCTGCGGCGGATTGACCTCCAGCGTGACTTTCGCGCGGTACTGAGGCGTAGTCAGCAACGTCGCGAGGACGGCGAGGATCACGCCGATCCCTGCTGCCGCCAGGATCAGCCACTTCCACTCGCTTAGGACGCGGAGGATGCGCGCGAAATCGATCGCCGGCGGGGGCGGCTGCGTCGGCGTGAGCCCGAACGAGCCGAGGTGCGGCCCCACTTGCCAGCCTGGGCCGCCGCCATGGACGACGAGATCCTTATTCACTTGGCGGCTCGCAAATCGTCATCGCAACTCCGCTTTCTAGAACGGCCGGAAGATCGACAGCATTGGGAAACTGTTCAGGAGTTGCCGGTACGCAGCCTTCACGCTGTTGCCGTCAACGACAATGATGTCGCCCGGGTAGATTTTCGGGTCGGTCACTTCACCGCGGCGAATCCCGACGAGGTCGAATGCAGCCGCCTGCCGCTGGCCGCCAATCGTCCGGAAAACCGCGATCCTGCGCGCATTGGCGTCCTCGGTGACGCCGCCAGCCAGGGCTACGGCCTGCATCAAGGTGGACTCCTCCGCCGGCCGGATATGCCCCGGCGTTCTTCACCGCTCCATCGACGGTGATGCTGCGGCGGGCCGATTCCTTGACGCCGACGCTGATGTCCGGATTCTCCAGATATTTTTCGCCGAACTTCTTGGTGAGCGCCTCGTCGAGCTGCGCGGTCGTCATGTCGACGGCGCGAACCTCGCCGATCAGCGGCATCGATATCTGCCCCGTCAGGTCGACCTGATAGTCGCCGCTTAAGTCGGGCATCCGAAAGATCTTCACCGAAATTGTGTCCATCGGCGAAATGCGGTAGTTGGATTCGAGCGTCGCCACCGATGGTGCGTCGGGCGCCTTGAACTTGCCCGCGTCGTCATATGCAATGGGTCCGCCCCGCGTCGACGCACAGGCAGCAACGGCGATGAGCATCAGAGTACCGATCAGTACGCGAAAGGCCGTTCGAAAGGTCGACGCAGTCAAGACGCTCTCCTGCAAAGGACGCCCCTTATTAAGCGTGTTGATACTTGGCAACGCGAGCGCTTGCGCGGTTCGCATTTGCAAGAGGGCCAGTCTGGATGAACCAACGGTCGTCGCCTTCGACCGCGAGTGCCGTCAGGACCCCCGTTCGATAGGCGCCGGTGTCCACTCCGATCCGGTTGTGCTGGGCGTCGACGCCCTCGCTGATCGTGTGGCCGTGAACGACGATGCAGCCGTGGTCCGCCTCATCATCGAGGAACGGCGACCGGATCCAGCGAAGGTCCTGCGGAATCTGCTGAGCCAGCGGGACGCCAGGGCGAATCCCCGCGTGGACGAACAGATAACCGCCGAACGACGCTGTATCGACGAAGCCGGACAGGAATTTCAGATGATCCTTGGGGATCACTTGCCGGAGCAACTTTAGCGCCTCCGCCCGGTTTCGCGTCTGCAGATCGAGCGGATCGACGCCATAACTGCGAAGTGTTTCCGCCCCTCCGAACCTGAGCCAATCGGGCAGGATCGACATGTCTCCGGCCAGGATCCGGAGCACCACTTCCTCATGGTTGCCCATGATGAAGACGGGCTTCGCGAAGGAGGGCCGGTAACGGCGAAGGCGCTCCACTACCTGGGCGGACTGGGGACCGCGATCAATCAGGTCGCCGAGGAAGACGATCGTGATCTTGGCGGGCGGGCGGGCGCGGATGTCCTCGGCGACCTGACCCAGCAGCTCATCGAGCAGGTCGAGGCGGCCGTGTATGTCACCGATCGCGTAAGCGCGGTGCCCGGACGGGCCAATCGGTCCGTCGTCGCGATCGTGCGTCCTTCGGCTGCGCAACTTCTTCCTCGACACCTTACGGACTGGCGCAGCAAAACTCGCGGCGCTCCAGCACCCGCTACAATCGTCCCTAACACCAAAATCGAGGGATTGCTCCATAATGGGGCAGGACGCCGCCGGAAGCAGCTCAAAGAACGGCGCTTGACTCTCCGGCGGGAAAATTCACCCATGGCGACCGATCCTTTAAAGGTCGGGGAGTGTTGGGCTTGTTGCTCGTGGCGTGGATTGTTCAGCCCGCAAGGATCGGTTTGCTTGCCATCGCCGGCGCTGCACTTTTCCTCGGCGGCTGCGCGACGACGACCACATCGAAGGGTCCGGTCAGCCAGACCGTGTTCGATTCCAAATCAGACTATATCGTTCAGGCGGAGGCCCGCGGCCGGCCGTTGCGATTGAAGGTCGATCCCGGCGCGCCTTTTTTCATCGTGCTCAACGACAAGGTGGCGAAAGAACTACACCTGGTCGGGACCAAGGCCGCCACGCTCGCCGTCGGGCCGATGCGGCTGAAGGCCAGTACGCGCAACGAAAAGATGACGATCGGCGGCGTGACCGCGTCAAAGCCGGTGATGTGGGTGAAGGGCCAGTCGCTGCGTGACGTCGATGGAATCATCAACCCCGCCAACCTGCCGGGCGATCGGATCACGCTCCAGATGCAGGCGCCGCAGCCGAATGAGCAGCTCATCGAGCTACCGATGAAGTTCGATCGACAACGCGGGCTCTATTATGAATTTGACTATGGTGGGCAGTTGATCCTGACTCGCTTCACGCTCGACGATCCGCTGACGACAACGACCGGGGCTGCGGCTTCAGTCATTGCCAAGCGACGCAATGGGCTGTGGGAAGGCGGACCGTTCACGCACCAAGTCCGCTTTGGGATTGCCCGTCCGTTGCGGCGAATGGTTCTTGGTGACACGCTGATGGTCAGAGGTTTCCCGGTGAAGGAGCTTGCGGTTCGTATCCTCGATGATCGGGGCAGCTATCTGCTTCCGGACAAGGACGCCGCCGTCTTGCCCTCCGCGGACGAGGAGGAAGGAATTATTGTCACCGGCAAGAACAAGCGGAACTACGGAGCTCCGCACTTCTGGCTGATGATCGGACAGAAGGACCTCTCGCGATGCAGCAGCATCGGCTACGATAACAAACTGAAGCGCATGATCCTGAGCTGCGCGATGCCAGCAGCTGAATTTCGATGAAGGGACAAACCATGATCCGTGCACTGTTGCTTGCCGCGGCCGCCCCCCTGGCAGCCCTTGTTCCCGCCACGCCGGCGAGTTCCGCGCCGCTCGCCGCCAGCGCGGTCGACAAGTTCGCAGTCTGCGCCACGAAAAACTACGATGGCGCGGAGCTGCTGGCCACGCAGCCCGGCTCTGCCGAAGAAGCCGAGGTTATCGCCGAATATGGCCGCCGGTCCTGCGCGCCGCCCGCTCTCAATGCAGGTATTCTGAGAGGCGCGGTTGCCGAACAACTGTTCAAGGCCGACTTCGGCTCGATCGGAGCCCGACCAAGGCGCGAGACGATCGAAGTTTTCACGGTCGATCCGAGTGAACTCGCAGCGCTCGGCGACGCGGCGAAGAAGCGCATCGATTATGTCGCTTTCGGAACCTGCGTTGCCGCTTCGAACCCCGATCAATCTTCGAAGCTTATGGGCACGACCGTCGAGAGCGCGGATGAGAAAGCAATCCTGACCGCGCTCGTCCCCCAATTTGCCTCCTGTCTTACGGAGGGCGAGCGCTTTACCTTCTCCCGGGCCGACTTGCGCAGCTCCCTCGCCGAAGGCGCATATCGTCTCGCTCTTGCACAATCGCTGAGCGAAGAAGTCGTGGTCACCGGCACTCGCGATCCGTCGAAGAGCGTCAAGTGCAAGCTCCAGGACGCGCCCGGATCGCATATGCGCAAGAATGTCTGCATGACGGAGGCGCAATGGTCCGCCCGCGACCGCGATAATGAGATTCTGGCAGAAGACATCGCGCGCGAAGCCCAAAAATATAATGACATCCAGACGGCGATCATCACGCGATCGCGTTTCCCGGGCGGCGGATAAGCATCGGAGAATTGGAACCCCGCCCATGGCCCTCCCGTTGGGCGGGAGATGATTCAACTACCGCTTAGCCCGCCCGAGGACTTCGAACCGCCGAATTCGTCCGAAGGACTTCTACGCCGATGTCATTCGGTTGATGGCCGAGTCCGGTATCCCGTTCCTACTTTCGGGCACCTACGCGCTGTCCTGCTACACGGGCATCAAGCGCCCGACGAAGGACGTGGATGTGTTCGCCAAGGCTGGCGACGCGCTCAGGATGCTAAGTTTCTTCAAGGACAAGGGTTTCGACGTCGAGATCGTCGATGACCGCTGGCTCGCGCGAGTCACACGCGGCGAGCAGTTCGTAGACATCATCACCAACATGCCGACGTCCGCCACCCACGTAACCGACGAATGGTTTCACGACGCGCCGGAAGCTCGCCTGTTCGACACCAAGGTTCACCTCGTCCCGCCGACACAGTTCGTCTGGTCGAAGATCTACGTCCAGGACCGCTATCGCTACGACGGCGCGGACGTCACCCACATGTTCCTCAAGCGCTCGGAGGATATCGACTGGAAGCAGCTCATTTCGAGCATGGAGTTGCACTGGGAGGTGCTGCTGGTCGCCGTCCTCAACTTCCGTTTCATCTACCCGAGTGAGCGGCACTTGATCCCGCGCTGGGTGATGGACGAGCTGCTGGAGCGATTGCAGGCGCAATTATCGATGCCATCCGCCGGGAAGCGCGTCTGCCGCGGCCGCATCTTCAGTCCGCGCGACTACCAGATCGACGTCGCGGAATGGGACTTCTCCGAAGCCGTCGGCAACCTCGAAGAAAATTATGCCCACTGAGACCATCACCGTCGCCGCGATCGGCGACCTCCACGTCACCGAGAGCAGCAGCGCGCCCTATCGCGAGATGTTCGCCGAGATTTCGCGCAACGCCGACGTCCTGGTGCTGTGCGGTGACCTCACCAATTTCGGCAAGACGAGCGAGGCCGAAATCCTCGCCGAGGACATCAAGACGAGCGCGATCCCCGTGATCGGCGTGCTCGGCAACCACGACTACGAATGCGGCCAGCCTGAAGTGGTTACGGAGATCCTGACCCAGGCGGGCATGACGGTGCTCGACGAGCAGGCAATGGAGATCAAAGGCGTCGGCTTCGCCGGCGTGAAGGGCTTCATGGGTGGCTACGGTCGCGGTGAGCTGGCTCCGTTCGGCGAACCGATCGCCAAGGCGTTCGTCGATGAAGCGATGAACGAAGCGCGCAAGCTGGAAAACGGCCTCCGCTCATTGCGCACGCAACGCAGTGTAGCTGTCCTTCACTATTCACCCATATGCGACACGCTCGAGGGCGAGCCGATCGAGATCTTCCAGTATCTCGGTTCAGCCCGCTTGGCTGACGCAATAGACCGCTTCGACCATGTAAAGGCGGTCGTCCACGGCCACGCCCATCACGGCTCGTACGAGGGCAAGACGGTGCGCGGAACGCCCGTCTACAACGTCGCCCAGTTCGTGGTCCGCGAGCAGTTCCAGCGGCCCTACGCTTTGCTGGAGATCTAGTCGGCTTTCTCGCCGGGGATCGGCGTAGGCGTGTGCAAGGTCTCGATTACGTACAGCCGCTTGATCAGGACGTAGGTCACTACGGTCAGCGGCGCCGCGAGAATGACGCCCAGCGTCCCGAACAGCGCGCCGAACGCCAGCAGCGAGAACAACAGGACCACCCCCGGCAAATCGACCGCATATTGCTGGACGAGCGGGGTCAGGACGTATCCCTCGAACTGCTGCACCGCGAAGTAGAGGAGCAGCACCCACAGCGCGAGATCGGGGCTTACCGCCAGCGCCAGCAAGACCGCGGGCACGGCGGAAAGGATTGGTCCCGCGAACGGAATGAACTCGAGAACACCCGCCATCAGGCCGAGGGTCAGGGCCGAAGGCATCCCGAGCGCCCACAAGCCGATCCCGGTGAGCAAGCCGACGACCACCATCGCGATCAACTGGCCGCGCAGCCACAACCGCAGCGCCTTTTCCGATTCCATGATCGATTCAAGCGCGAGCGGACGCTTGCCTGGCGGGATCAGCTTTACCGCGCCGGTGAGATAGAAGCGCGGCTGGGTCGCCAGGAAAATACCGGCGACGATCACCACAAGCACGTCGGCGATGCCGCTGCCGATCGAGAGGACGGTCCCCGCGAAGGCCGACAAGCTGCTTCCGCCAGGTGCCCGCATGTTCTGGGCAAGGTTCTTGATCTGCTCGCCGAGGCCCAGGTCGCCCATCCGCGCTTCGAAGGCGTGCCAGGCGGCAGGGATGGTTTGCCTCAGCGACTGCACCTGATCGGCGACATGCGAGCCGAACAAAGCCACCAACCCGATCGCAACCGCAAGTATAGCGACGATGGAAACTACGATCGCAATGCCCGGCCGCCAGCCGGTGATCCGCCCGACGTGATCGGCAAGCGCCCGGAACATGGTCGCGACCACGACCGCGCCGAAGAACATCAGGAGGAGGGTACGAAGCTGCCAGGCGAGGATGGCAAGCGCGGTCAGGCCGAGGACGATCAGGACTCGGCGGATGAATTGGCGGTCGGGGCTCTCGTCCGCGTTGCGCGCCATCAGGCTGCCGGCCAGCTTTCGAGGATCTGCACGAAGCGGCTGAGCCAGGCGTTGGTCTGGTGCCCGTCGACGACACGATGGTCGATGGTCAGCGTGACATAGGCCATCGGCCGGACAAGGATGGCATCCTGTCCGCCGACCTCACGGACGATCACGCGCTTTTCGAGCTTGCCGATGCCGAGGATCGCCGCCTGCCCCTGATGCAGGATGATCGGCGCGGCGAGCAGCGAGCCGGACACGCCGTGGTTGGAGATGGTGAAGCTTCCGCCCGCACACGTCCGCGCGCTCCAGCTTCCCCTCGCGGGCGCGGCGGGTGAGGTCGTCGAGCCTTGCGCCGATCTGTTCGAGCGAGAGACTGCCGCTGTCCTTCACGACGGGAACGACAAGCCCCTTCTCGCCGAGAGCGGTGCCGACGCCGATGTCGATCGTCGGCGAGATGGCGATGCGGTCCTTCTCCCACCGGCCGTTTATCGCCGGCGCCACTGCCATCGCGTCAGCGGCGGCCTTCACGATGTAGGCGGTGTAGCTGAGCTTCGTACCCTTCGCTGCAATAGCTGCCTTGTGCGCGGCGATGGCGCTGAAATCGGCTTCGAACACAGCCGTAACGTGCGGCGCCTCGCTAACGGCGCGGACCATGTTCTCGGCAATGGTCATCCGCATGCGGTCGTGCGGAATGTCCTGCGCGGAGAACTGGCGCGGCTGGGCGGTCGACGGTTCGCCAACGCTGACAGCCGTCGCCGTCGACACGGCTCGGTCAATGTCCTCACGGGTAACCCGGCCGTTGCGGCCCGTGCCCTGAATTCGCGAAGCATCGATCCCATGCTGCAGGCAGGCCCGGCGCACGGACGGTGAAAGGCGGATTTCGTCCTTCCCGTGCTCCTGCGCAGGCAGGAGCCGCAGTGCCCTTTTCCTCAGCCGACGCAGGAAACTGGGCTCCTGCCTCCGCAGGAGCACTTGCGGGCGTCCCGTCAGCGCTAATCCGCCCAAGCAAAGCCCCGGGCACCGCTTCAGCATCCGTGTCGAGCACGATCTCGGTCAGCACCCCCGCAGCGGGCGCGGGTACTTCCTGCGTGACCTTGTCCGTCTCCAGCTCGACGAGCGGGTCGTTCTCCGCGACGGCATCGCCGATCTGCTTCAGCCAGGCACGGACGACCGCCTTGGTGCCTTCCTGCTCGTCTGGAACGCGGATTTCGATCAACTCAGAACCCCACCAGCCGGTCGATCTCGGCGCGGATGCGCTCGACCGAGGGGACAGCCCATTCGAGCAGGCGCGGATGATGCGGGCTCGGAATGTCCGGCATGGTTACGCGAGCGACCGGCGCGTCGAGATCGAGGAAAGCCTCGTCAGCCACCACCGCCGCAATCTCCGCGCCGAAACCACCGGTACGGAGGTCCTCGTGAACGATCAGGCAGCGGCGCGTGCGACGGACGCTTTCGAGAACCATCTCGCGATCCCACGGCATCAGGGTGCGGAGGTCGATGACGTCCGCGCTGATCCCCTCAGCAGCAGCCTCGCAACGCGGCACCATCGCGCCCCAGGTGACGATCGTGATCTTGTCGCCCTCGCGCGTCTTCTTCGCGCGGCCGAATTCGAGAACGTATTCGTCGCCCGGCCACGGACGGCGAGCCCAGCTATCGTCGAGCATCGCGCGATGCTCGAAGAACAGGACCGGATCGTTGCCGCGCAGACTAGCCGCGCAGCAGCCCCACCGCATCCTCAGCGTTGGATGGCACCGCGACCTTCCAGCCCGGATTGTGGACGAACTGCACTTCGTTGGTCTGGCTGTGCCAAGGGTCGCCGCACTTGAAGAAACCGCCCGGCACGCGAAGCACCATCGGCGCGGCGAAACGATTGTGCGTGCGCCAGCGCATCGTCCCGCAATCGTTGATCTGCTCGGTCGCCGGCTCGGCATATTTGCGGAACTGGATTTCGGGCACGGGCATCAGCCCGGCGAGCGCCATGCCTACGGCCCGCCCGACAATGCCTTCCTCGTTAAGCGAAGTGTCGAACACCCGATCGCGCCCGAACTTCTCCTGAAGCCCGAATGTGACCGCATGGACGCCGCCCTTCGGTCCGACGTCCTCACCGAACACGCAGACGCGCGGATTGCTGGCCAGCTCCTGATCGAGAACGCGACGGATGGCCGTGACCATGTTGATCCGCTGGCCTTCAGGTGCCGCGATCATCGGTCGATGCCGGCGCCTCATATCCGGAATTCCAGATGCCGCCGATCGCCTGCATCTCACCTTCGAAGAAGACGTGATCGGTAACGACTTCCGGCTCGGAAATCCCACGTGTCTCAGCCTCAGCGCGGGCCGCACCGACTTCCCAGGCGACTTCGCTTTCGAGCCGTTCCCAGTCCTCGTCGCCGATCTGGAAGCCCGCGCAATGCGACTTCAGCTTCGGCAGCGGATCGCGCGACCATTCGGCCTCGACTTCGGCCTCGGACTTGTAGCTCTGCGTGTCCTGGATAGCTGTGCCCTTCAAGCCGAGGCACGGTCAGGCGCAGCAATGCGGGCGCCCGCTTGGTCCGGACGTGGCGCACCGCCTCCTTCACCAGCCGCTGCGCCTCGTCGGGATCCGTGCCGTCCCCGTTGAAGATCGTCAGGCCCGCGAAAGCTCGCGAGATTGGCGGCGATATTCTTGCCAGGTGTTTGATATTCCGAGGGAACCGAGATGCCGTAGCCATTGTCCTCAATGTAAATGAGCAGCGGCAATTGTTGCGTGGTCGCAATTGTTAGCGCAGACCAAAATCCGCCTGTGGCACAGCTAGCGTCACCGCCGAGCACCAAAGCAATCGCATCGTCCGGCCCTTCTTTCAGAACCTTCGTCTTGTAGTCGATCGCCTGCGCCCAACCGGCCGCCGGCGTGTATTGCGCCCCTACTCCGCCGCACATCGGCAAGGCGTGCGCACCGCCGGGATTGGGATAATTGAAGACGACGCCAATATCGCGCCCGTCGGAATAGCCGCCGGCCAGCCCATCCCCGACCCAAGCGCGTCGGCGAGCGGCACGCCGAGCGCCAACAGCAACGGCCGCGAGCGGTAATACCCGCACGCCGCATCGCCATCCTTCAGCTGCAGCCCGAGCAGCACCTGCGCCATGTCGTGGCCGCGTGCCGAAAATTGGTAGAGGACCTTCTTGGCGGGAACGAGCTCCTGCTCTTCCAGCCGGTCCATTTCCCGGCTGGTCAGGACCAGCCTCGCGACCTCGCGCCAATTCACGTCTGCGGAAACCTTGCCCGGGTCGCGGTCAGCCATGGTCAGGGCCTAAATCGGGTATCAACGAGAGCCGTGACATGGCTCCTGCCGGAGGCTGCGCTAGGAGAAGTGTGAAGAGAGGGCCTGAAGGCCCGATCGAACGCTTCGACGAAGCGCAGCGCCGGCAGGGCCATGCCCTTCGGGTGGGACGAAAAAGCGTTCTGGCGCGCTCGCTCGATTGCCAGGTAGACGAAGCTACCTGGCTGCACTTGCTCACTCCCATAACGCTTTTTCGTCACCATCACGGCCTCGTTGATACCCGATTTAGGCCCTCAGTTACGCGTCCAGCGCCTCGACCACGGCGGCGGTAAATCGATCGATCTGATCGTCGCCAAGGCCCACGATGTTGAACCGCCCGCTGTCCGCCATGTAGATCGCATGCTTGTCGCGGATGCGCGAGCACCTGCTCCTTCGACTGAGCGGAAGCATGGAGAACATGCCGAACTGGTCGCCGATGTAGGCACAGGCGGCGATCGGCGCCGGCAATCCGCTGGCGGACCGCATTGATGCGATCGCGCATCGCGGCGAGTTCGCCCGGCCAGCGCTGCCTAAGCTCCGGCGTATCGAGCACCAGCCGCACCGCCGCCGCGCCATGATCGGGCGGCATCGACCACATCTCCCGCGCCCGCTGGAACACGTGGCCCATCGCCCGCGCCGTCGCGTCGGTCGATGCCGGTTTTCACGAACAGCGAGCCGACGCGGTCGCGATAGACGCTGAAGTTCTTGTCGCAGCTTTGCGAAACAATGACTTCCTCGCAGGCGCTGAGAATGCCTCGAAGCCCGCGCGCATCCTCCTCGAGACCGCGCCCGAAGCCCTGGTAGGCGATGTCGACGAACGGCAGCAGTCCGCGCTCGGCGATGATGCGAGTGACCTCGTCCCATTGGTCGTCAGTGAGATCCGCGCCGGTCGGATTATGGCAGCAGCCGTGAAGCAGCACGACGTCGCCCGCACGCGCGTCGTTCAGCGCATCGACCATCGCCTCGAAGCGGATCTGGCACCCGTCGCGGTCGTAGTAGGGATATTCGACGATCTGCAGTCCGACCGAGCGGATGATCGGCGGATGGTTCGGCCAGGTCGGCGTTCCCACCAGCACCCGTGCGTTCGGATTTACCGTCGCAATCAGCTCGAATCCGAGACGGAGTGCACCGCAGCCACCCGGCGTCTGAACACCGGCAATGCGGTCGTCATCGGCATGCTCGCCAAGCAGAATTGGGCGGATGAGTTCAGCAAAGCGCTTGTCGCCCGCACTTCCGAGATAGGATTTGGTCTCCTGCGTCTCGAGCAGGATGCGCTCGGCGTCCTTGATCACCTGCAGGATCGGAGTCCGCCCAACGCCATCGCGGAAAACGCCTACACCGACGTCGATTTTCTCCGGCCGCGGGTCGGCGTTGCAGAGCGCAATCAGTTGGAGGAGCGAGTCGCTCTGGACCGGTGGGAGATCGGCCAGCCCCCTGGCGCGTGCGTCGGTTTCGCTCAGCATACAGGGCGTCTAGCGCGGCTAGGCGTCGTAATCCACTGCGACCCCGTCGCCGACCGGGACGGACTGGCAGGTGAGAACGTAGCCGGCCGCGATTTCCTCGTCGGTGAGGCCGTAGCGAGCCGCCATTTCGACCTTGCCGCTGGTGACTTTCGCCCGGCAGGTCGCGCAGACACCGGCCTTGCAGGCGAATGGCGCCGGAAGGCCGGACGCGCGGGTGCTGTCGAGGATGTTGGCTTCGGAGAACGCGACCTTGCGGGTGCGGCCATCAAGCGTGACCGACATGGTCGTGCCGGCCGCCCTCGTCTGGAGTTGCGCCATCTCCTCGGCGAGCGCGGCCGAAGGACGGTCGGCGGTGAAGCGCTCGATGTGGATGCGCTCCTTGTCGACGTTCCTGTCGAGCAGTGCACCCTCCGCTGCATCCATCATCGGGCCGGGGCCGCAGATGAACCAGGCGTCGACGCCTGCCGGATCGCCGACCAGAGACGTGATCGCCTCATCGCAGCGAGCGCGGTCGAGCATGCCGTTGAACAGGTCGATGTCGCCCTCTTCCTCGGCGAGGAAATGGTGAAGCGAAAGGCGGCCGAGGTAGCGGTCCTTCAGGTCGGCCAATTCTTCCAGGAAGATGATCGAGCTGCTGTCGCGGTTGCCGTAGAGCAAGGTGAACTGGCTCTCGGGCTCTTCCTTCAGCGTAGTTCGCAACAGAGACAGGACCGGGGTGATCCCCGACCCGCCCGAGATCCCGACAATGTGGCGCTTGGCGGTCGGCGCGAATTCGGTCGTGAAGCTGCCGTGCGGAGGCATCACCTCGACCGTGTCGCCGGCCTTCAGATTGTCGCCGACCCAATTAGAGAACAGGCCACCCGCGATGCGCTTCACCGTGACCATCCAATCCTGATCGGCGGGCGCGGTGCAGAGCGAGTAGTTGCGGCGCACTTCCTCGCCGTCGATGGTCGCCTTCAGCGTCAGATGCTGGCCCGCCTTGAACGCAAACGCGCTCCGCAATCTCGGGCGGAATTTCAAAGCGGATCGAATTGGCATCGGCGGTCTCGGGAACGATCTCCGCGACCTTCAACGCGTGGAAATGCTTGTCCATCACCAGACGGCGTCGGGATAGGTGCGCGGCAGGAATTGCATCACCGCCAGCAAGTGGCCGAGATGCTCGCTGTGATGGCCGCGCCGGCCACCGAGGATCGCGCGCTGGTCAGCCGGCACCTCGAGCTTCGCATCGGCAAGCACCGCCGCAATTGTCGAGCGATATTCGTCCTCGAACTCGCGCGGGTCGGGCGCGATGCCGCGATCGATCAAGCGCCTGCAAAGTCTCGTCGACCTCGAACAGCTCCGGCACGAAGCGCCAATTCCAGTCGAGCCCTTCGGCCATGCGCCGGGCGCTCTCCTCAGTGCCGTCACCGAGGCGGATCACCCACTCCGCCGACAGCTCGCGATGGTAGGCGACTTCCTTCACCGCCTTCGACGCGAACTCGACGAGGAAACGGTCGCTCGACCGCGTCAGCCGATCGAACAACATGTGCTGCCAGGTCGAGAACAGCAGATGCCGCGCCATCGTCCGCGCGAAGTCGCCGTTCGGCTGCTCGACCAGCCAGCAATTGCGGAAGTCGAGGACGTCACGATGGAACGCCAGCTTGTCGCCGTCACCCGCCTCTTCGAGCAAATGCGTAGCCTGACCGATCAGGTCCAGCGACAGGTTCGCAAGGCTGAGGTCGACCTCCAGCACCGGCCCATGCCCGCACCATTCGCTCAACCGCTGGCCGAGGATCAGCGAATCATCGCCGAGGCGAAGGAGGTAGTCGGTCCGAGGGTCCAGCTGTTCCCCGGCGGAGGCCGGGGTCCAGGGCGCTGCGGCAGCAGCGCTCGCGCGCTCCTGGGCCCCGGCCTTCGCCGGGGAACGCGGCCTCAGATGTGCTTCACCTCGTCCGGGATCTCGTAGAAGGTCGGGTGCCGGTAGATCTTGTCGGCCGCCGGTTCGAACAATTCGCCGGCCTGCTCAGGGTCGGACGCGACGATCTCCGCCGAGGGCACGACCCAGATGCTCACGCCTTCCTGGCGCCGCGTATAGGTGTCGCGCGCGTGGCGGAGCGCGAGCTCCGCGTCAGGAGCATGAACGCTGCCAAAGTGGCGATGCGAAAGACCGCCCTTGGTCCGGACGAAAACTTCCCAGAGCGGCCAGTCATGGCTCACGCGGCCTTCCTCTCGCGGCGCTTCGCTTCATGCGCGGCGGCAGCGTCGCGAACCCAGGCGCCGTCTTCCCAGGCCTTGCGCCGAGCTTCCATGCGCTCCTTGGCGACCGGACCTTCGCCGCGGACCACCGAGTAGAATTCCTCCCAATCGACCACGCCGAAGTCGTAGCCGCCCTTCTCCTCATTCCATTCCAGAGCGGCATCGGGGACTTTGAGGCCGAGGAAGTCCGCCTGCGGAACGGTGATGTCGACGAATTTCTGGCGAAGCTCGTCATTGGTCTCGCGCTTGATCCGCCAGCGCATCGACTGCGCCGTATTCGGACTGTCCTCGTCGGGCGGGCCGAACATCATCAGCGACGGCCACCACCAGCGGTTGAGCGCATCCTGCGCCATGCGCTTTTGCTCGGGCGTGCCGTTCGCCATGGCGATCATGATCTCGTAGCCCTGACGCTGGTGGAAGCTCTCCTCCTTGCACACGCGGACCATGGCGCGCGCGTAGGGACCGTAGCTCGTCCGCTGCAGCGGCACCTGGTTCATGATCGCGGCGCCATCGACCAGCCAGCCGATCGCGCCGATGTCCGCCCAGGTCAGCGTCGGATAGTTGAAGATGGTCGAGTACTTCGCCTTGCCGCTGTGCAGCGCCTCGATCATTTCCTCGCGGCTCGTCCCCAGCGTCTCCGCCGCGCAATAGAGGTAAAGGCCATGCCCCGCCTCGTCCTGCACCTTGGCGAGCAGGATCGCCTTGCGCCGAAGCGACGGCGCCCGCGTGATCCAATTGCCCTCCGGGAGCATGCCGACGATCTCGCTGTGCGCATGCTGCGAAATCTGCCGCGTGAGCGTTCGGCGATAGGCCTCCGGCATCCAGTCCTTGGGCTCGATGAACTCATCAGCCGCAACCCGCGCCTCGAATGCTTCGAGGAGCGCGGGATCCTCGAGGTTCTGGATCTTCGCCGTCTTGGAAAGTTCGGTCGTGTACATGGCTGCGATGTAGCTCCGTCAGGCCTAACGTTCAAACATCGACAATCGTCCCGCCGATGGTGCGCGAATAACCCGTAAACTCAGCGATCGGCCTTCCGTCCTGGGCCCGTACTGAAACGCGGGTCACGCCGCTGCGCCCGACCCGACTCATTTCCTCGCCCTCGGCGATCAAGGATTCGCCTTCCTTCGCGGCGTCGAGGAAGATGATCGAGGCCTGCGCGGCTACGGTGCGCTCGTTCTTGCCGTTGCAGATGTAGGCGAACGCCGTGTCGGCAAGGGAGAAGACCATTCCGCCGTGCACGATGCGGTGGCCGTTGAGCATGTCGTCGCGGATGACCATCCGCAGCCGCGCGTAGCCCACGCGCGCTTCCTCGATGACGATCCCCCAGGACGGTCCCGTCCCTTCGGACGCGAGCATCTCGTGCGCGACACGATTGGCCAGTCCGTCTGCGTCCACACTGCCTCCTCTTGACCCGGCACTCGCCTTGCTTCTTCTCCTGCCGTCAAATCGGGGAGAGCGCCATGGCCGAATTCGAGAGCATCATCGTCGATTGGGACGGCCCGGTCGCGCGCATCACGCTCAATCGGCCGGACCGGCTCAACAGCTTCACCGCCGCGATGCACAGCGAGCTGAAGCAGGCGATGGACGAGATCACCGAGTGTCGCGTCCTGGTCCTGACTGGAGCCGGCCGTGGCTTCTGCGCGGGACAGGATCTCAACGACCGCGCCGTTTCGAGCGGCGGGCACCCCGTCGATCTGGGCCTGACGGTGGAGACCGCCTGGAACCCGCTCATCCGCAGGATCGCGACGATGCCGCAGCCGGTGATCGCTCGCGTGAACGGCGTCGCGGCCGGTGCCGGAGCGAACATCGCGCTCGCCTGCGACATGGCCGTCGCCGCCCGCTCGGCCAAGTTCATCCAGAGCTTTTCGGCGATCGGCCTCATTCCGGACAGCGGCGGAACCTGGGTTCTCCCGCGCCTTGTCGGGCAGGCTCGGGCGATGGGTCTCGCCTTAAGCGGCGCTCCGCTGCCGGCCGAAACCGCCGAGGCGTGGGGACTAATCTGGAAATGCGTCGATGACGAAGAGCTCGATGCGGAAGTCGACGCGATCGCGCAGAAGCTGGCCTCGCTACCGCCGCTAGGCCTCGCCGCGATAAAGGAGATGATCCGCTCGAGCTGGAGCCATACGCTCGACGAGGAGCTCAACCACCAGCGCAATGCGATGCGCCGGCTTGGCTATACGGAAGACTATCGCGAAGGTGTCGCCGCTTTCCTCGAAAAGCGGCCCGCGAACTTCGTCGGCCGGTAAAGCGTCTGAGGGACTAACCCTCGATGACGACCTCGGTCCCGAGCTTGGTCAGCCCGAATAGTTTCTCGGCGAACACCATCGGCATGCGCACGCAGCCGTGGCTGGCGGGGTAGCCTGGGTTGGCGCCGCCATGGAGAGCGATGCCATATTCGTCGATGCGCTGCATGAAGGGCATCGGCGCGTTGCCGTACTTCTTCGAACGGTAGGTTTTCCGCTTGTCGAGCACCTTCCAGTAACCGAGCGGCGTGACCATCCCCGTCTTCGCGCTGGACACGGACGCGGCGCCGACCAGCACGTCGCCTTTCCAGACGTAAGCAGTCTGGGTCAGCAGGTCGACGATCACTTTGGGGTCGCCTTCAGCGGGGATCTTTTCGGCCCAGACGAACTGGCCCGGCGCGAGTCCGGAGCGGCTGAACGTCGCGATCATCGCCTTGTGGCTCTTCTCGGCGTTTCCGACCGTCCACTTGTACGGCATCGCCTGCCCGACCGGCGCAGGCGGCGCGACCGGAGCCTGCGTCGGAACGGTATCGCAGCTTGCCAGCAGCAGGGCGCTGCCCAGCACCAAGGCACTTAGAAGTTTCCGCATTTCCCCAAACCCGCAAAAGATTCTGTCATGGCTGGAATGCCTTAAGTCAGACGCCCGCACAAGCGCGCGCATTAACCTTTGCCGGCGATGCGGCCCTTCAGCCAGTGGAGGAAGATCAGCACCAGTGCGGCCGCCGCCGTGTCCGCGATCCAGTCGAGCGGGTCGCTGTCGCGGTGAAGCGACGGGATATACTGGACCAGTTCGATGAACGCTCCGAACAGCGACAGGCCGGTGCCGAGGAAGACTGGGCTCGTCTTCGGGTAGGCGAATGACGCAATTCCACCGAGGACGAGAAAAGCCGTGATGTGCTGAAGCTTGTCGTTCGGGGCGCCGGGCAATTGCGGCGGCTGCGGCAGGATCGCCATCACCAAGGCGAACAGCGCGGCGGCCCAGAAGGCAGTGCGGAGAATTGTCAGGCGGCGCTCGTGGGTCATCGCGCCTCCCCATACGTCATGCCGACCTTGTTTCGACTCCCAATTTCTTCATAGGGGCTGGCCCATGAAAACCGCGCAGCTGCTGAACTACGCCTTCGACCGCTGGACTCCGGGCGAAGGAAATCTCGCCGAACTGACGAGCGCAATCGACGGCGCACCCGTCGCGACCACCGGCTCCGCCGGCCTCGATTTCGGCGCGATGCTGAAGCACGCCCGCGACGTCGGCGGCCCGGCGCTGCGCAAGCTGACCTTCCACGAGCGAGCGCGGATGCTGAAGGCGCTCGGCCAGGCGATCATGGCCCGCAAGGAAGAGCTGTACGAGCTCAATTACCTGACCGGCGCGACCCGCAAGGACGGCTGGATCGACATCGAGGGCGGCGCGGGCACCCTCTTCTCCTTCTCGTCCAAGGGCCGCCGCGAGCTGCCCGACGCACACGTGCTGATGGACGGCGCACTGGAGCCCTTGTCGAAGGAAGGCACCTTCGTCGGCCAGCACATCTACACCTCGCTGCAGGGCGCGGCGGTACACATCAACGCCTTCAACTTCCCGATCTGGGGAATGCTGGAGAAGCTCGCTCCGACGATCCTTGCCGGTGTCCCCGCGATCGTGAAGCCAGCGTCGGCGACCTCTTACCTAACCGAGGCCGCATTCCGGGTGATGATCGAGAGCAATGTGCTTCCGACCGGTGCGGTGCAGCTGATCGTCGGCGGCGTCGGCGACCTGTTCGATCATTTGGGCGGGCAGGACGTGGTCAGCTTTACCGGCTCGGCTTCGACCGCGCTCAAGCTGCGCACGCACCCGAACGTCATGCGCGAGTCCGTGAAGTTCATCGCCGAGCAGGACAGCCTCAACGCGTCGGTCCTCGGACCCGACGCCGCTCCGGGTACGCCGGAATTCGACCTGTTCGTCCGCGAAGTCGCCACCGAGATGACCGTGAAGGCGGGCCAGAAGTGCACCGCCATCCGCCGTGCAATGGCTCCGGCCGACTATCTCGACGCGGTTCAGCAGGCGCTGGCGGAGCGCTTGGCCGGCACGAAGGTCGGCGACCCACGTGCCGAAGATACGCGCATGGGTGCGCTCGTCAGCCTCTCCCAGCGCGACGACGTTCGCCAGAAGATCGCCGAGCTTGAAGCAGCGGGTGCAAGGATCGTTGCGGGCGATCCGTCGACCGAGCCAGTCGCGGGCGGCGCCTTCCTCTCACCCATCCTGCTGCGTGCTGACGATCCGTGGAAGTCGACCGCAGTGCACGACGTCGAGCCGTTCGGTCCCGTCTCCACGATCATGCCCTATCGCGACATGGCAGATGCGATCGCGCTGGCAAATCGCGGCATGGGCAGCCTTGCTCTTTCGCTGTTCACCCATTCGCCAGAGGCCGCGCGCGAATTTCATCGGCGAGCGCTGCTGCCTATCACGGGCGGATGCTGGTCATTGACCGCACCAATTCGAAGGAATCGACGGGCCACGGGTCCCCCCTTCCCGTCCTTGTTCATGGCGGCCCCGGCCGCGCGGGCGGCGGCGAAGAGATGGGCGGCATTCGCGGCGTGAAGCACTACATGCAGCGCACCGCGATCCAGTCCTCGCCGACGATGATCGCCGCGATCACCGGCCAATATGTACCCGGCGCGCCGAAGCACATCATCGACGTCCACCCGTTCCGCCGGACCATGTCGCAGCTGGAGATCGGCGACACCTGGAAAACCGGCAGCCGCACGGTCAGCATCGAGGACATCGAGCATTTCGCCGAGTTCACTGGCGACAAATTCTACGCGCACATGGACGAGGAAGCGGCCAAGGCTTCACCGATTTTCGAGGGCCGCGTCGCGCACGGCTACCTCATCCTGAGCTTTGCCGCTGGCCTGTTCGTCCACCCCGATCCGGGTCCGGTCCTCGCCAACACCGGCCTCGAGAACCTGCGCTTCCTGACACCGCTCTATCCGGGGGACTCGATGCGGGTTGAGCTCAGCGTCCGGTCGAAATCCCTGAAGAACGAAGAGACCGGCGTCGTCCGCTGGGCGGTCGAGATCTTCAACCAGAAGGATGAGCTGGTCGCCACCTACGATCTGCTGACCGAAAACGTCCCCTGAGTTGCTGGAACGCCGAGCTGCCAACATTCGTTACTGCGGCTCAACGGAACAAGGAGACGGCCGTGAAGGTCTCGGAAGTCATGACCACCGACATTGAAACGGTGCGTCCGGATCAGCAGGCGCGCGATGCGGCCCGTTTCATGTTGCAGGCGGACGCCGGTTCCATCCCGGTCACCGACGGTGAGCGCCTGATCGGCATCATCACCGACCGCGACATTGCGGTGCGCGGCGTTGCGCTGGGCTACGGTCCGGACACGCTGGTGAGCGAGCTGATGACGACCGGCGTCGTCTCGGCGCAGGCCGACGAGCATGTCGAGGAGGCCGCCCGCAAGATGGGCGAGGCGCAAGTGCGCCGCCTGCCGGTGATCGACGAGCAGCAAAGGCTGGTTGGCATCGTCAGCCTCGGCGACCTCGCTCGTCAGACCGACGAACAGACCGCCGGTCAGGCGCTGGAAGGCGTCAGCGCGCCCGGAAGCCAGCACCAGCAATAGAGGCTTAAAGGCTCCGAACGAGCCTCGTCGCGACCGCAATCCACGGCGGATTGGCGACGATCTGCTGACGGCCGCCGGCACCGGGCGGGAGGAGTTGCAGCCGTTCGCCATCGCGATCGATCAGGCGGCCGAACAGGAAGCGGCCAGCGGGACGCGGCACAAGCACGTCGCGGTTGACCGCCGCCGCAAAGCCTTCCGCCTCGACCATGTCGCACCAGATTTCATCGCCGGATCGATAGTCGCCGTTGCTCGCCGAGACGGTGATGGCGACCTGCTTGGCCTTGGGCCGTGGCGCGACGACCACCGCCGTACGCTTCGGAGCACTTGCGCCACCGGCGCCGAGGACGGCGATCACACCCATTTCGGCGCCCGTATCGCCGCTGCCCTCGACAAGATCGGCCGCATCGACGTTCAGCGCCTCGGCGATCCGGTTGAGCCAGCCGATCGACACCGTCCGCATTCCCGTCTCAAGCCGGCCGATCGTCTGCGGAGTAGTTGGTGGAATGCAGGCCCTGGCAACGTCGTCGAGCGTCATTCCGCGTGCACGACGCACTTCTCTAATCCGCGTAATCATCACTTCCTCCGATCGGCTAACGAACCAAAACGGTTTTCTGTCTGTCCTACAGTTTCGCCATTGTGGCAAGCCCACCGCGAATCGAACGTCGGAGGGCGAATGTCTAAGGCAGTAAATGGACGACTGTTGGAAGAGCGGGGAATTGACGCTGGCAAAGCGCCGAAGGCGCGGGTTCGAGGCGGTCGCCCCGCCCGCTCCGTCACCGTCAACCTGACGGAATCCCCGCTCGGCTGGCTGCATTCGCGCGGGCTGGTGACGCAGCGGCAATTCGACGCCGGCGAGCGACTGCGCGTGGATTGGGAACGGGCGCAGCTCTCGCCTCGGATCACCATGGCCTGGGACGCAGCGCCCATCTCCAGCCGGCGCGGAGGATCGGGCGCGGACGTGGACATCAACGGCTCGCAGATCGATGCCAAGCGGCGGTTCCATGCTGCCGTTGAGGCCGCGGGGCCCGGCCTCTCGGACATTCTTTGGCGCGTCGTTTGCTCGGGCGAAGGCATGCGCGAGGCGGAGACGGCGCTGGGCTGGCCTGCTCGAGCGGGGAAGCTCGTCCTGACCCTCGCGCTCGACCGTGTCGCGGACTATTACCGCATCCGCTGACGGCCGCCGAAACAGGCTCGTCACTGTGAACATTGTGAACATTCGAAGGAGGACAGCGCGATGATACTCTACGGGTCAACCTTGTCGCCGTTCGTCCGGAAGGTCGCGGCGTTCATGCGTGAGAAGGGCCTGGACTTCGATCTCCAGCCCACCGGCTTCCCCAATCATTCGCCGGAATTCTGCGCGGCCAGCCCCTTCAAGAAAATGCCTGCGTTAGTGGACGGCGACTATTGCCTCGCCGATTCCAGCGCGATCATCCAATATCTGGAAGCGAAGCATCCCGCCCCCGAACTGATCCCGGCCGAACCCAGGGCGCGCGGCAAGGTGATCTGGTTCGACGAGTTCTCCGATACGATCATGGCCGCATGCGGAGCGAAGATGTTCTTCAACCGCATCGTCGGACCGCGCTTCATCGGCATCCCGGGCGACCAGGACGCGGCCGATGCAGCGGAGCGAAACGAACTGCCCCCAATCCTCGATTATGTGGAAAAGATGGCTCCAGAGGGCGACGGCTATCTGGTGGGCGACAAACTCACGCTTGCCGACATTGCGGTCGCGAGCCCGTTCGTGAACCTCCGGCACATGAGCACCGAGCTGGACGCAAGCCGCTTCCCCAAGACGATTGCCTACGTCGAGCGGATCCTGTCGCGGCCGAGCTTCGCGCCGCTGGTAGAGAAGGAAGCCGCGCTCCTCGAACGGACGGCCGCGCCCGCCGCATAAAGAAAGGCGCCGCGTCCGTGGGCACGGGCGCAGCGCCTTCCGTCAGGGATCAGGCGTCAGTTACTTGCCGCCCGATCCTTCGATGTCGCTTTCGCGATTTTCGGAACGCTCGGTTCCGCGTTCCGTGTCGCTCTGCTCGGAGGCGCCCTGCCCCTGCTCGGCGAAGCCGGATTCCGGATTGCCGCTTTGCTGCAGATATTCGCCGGAATCCTGATCCTGGCTGCCGACGAAGCCGCTCGAGCTATCGCCGCTCTGCTGGCCCGACTGCTGCGATGTCGGATCCTGCGTGGCGAGATCGCCCTGCTGCTGCTGCTCTGTTGACCCGACGGCTGCTGCTGGCTCTGCTGGCCAGTCTGCTGCTGCTGACGGTCGGCCTGGTCGAACGTCTGCTCGGCGCTCTGGTCTTGCGACTGCCGATTATCGTTCTGCTGGCCGATTGGCTGCTGCTGGCCGCTACCTTCGTTCTGGTCTCGGTTCATTTCGCGATCGCCTTCCATGACTGTACTCCTCCTAAGGCGCCCCGCTGCTCTCGATGTCCAAACTAGGAGGATGGGCGGGTCGTTCCGGCTTCCTTCGGCAATTGCGACGAACCGACGCGGCGGCTCACTTTTTTCGACGAACCGATTGTGGACAAAAGAAAAAGGCCGCCGGATCGCTCCAGCGGCCTTTCACTTTTCCTGTGGTGTGAAGCGCGAGCTTATTGCTCGTCTTCGGCCGCCTCGGCCGGCTCCGAAGCGTCTTCAGCTTCAGCCTCAGCCGCAACCGGAGCGTCCTCAGCCTCGGCTGCCGGAGCAGCTTCTTCTTCGGCCGCTTCCGGAGCGAGTTCCTCGGCGGCCGGAGCAGCCTCGTCCTCGAACATCGTGGCGAGGACGTCGACGCCCTGCGCCTGCAGGTCCGCCTCTTCCGGCGAACGAGCGACGTTGACCTTCACGGTCACCGCGACTTCCGGGTGCAGCGCGACCTTCACGTCGTGAACGCCGATGTTCTTGATCGGGCGATCGAGAACGATCTGGCTCTTGGTGACCTTCGCGCCTTCGGCTTCCAGCGCCTCGACGATGTCGCGGGCCGAAACCGAACCGTAGAGCTGGCCGGTGTTCGATGCCTGACGGATCAGCTTGACCGTCTTGCCGTCAACGTCCTTCGATGCCTTCTCCGCGTCCGTGCGGCGATCGGCATTGTCGGATTCGATCTTCGCGCGATTGGCTTCGAAGACTTTCTTGTTGGCTTCGTTGGCGCGCAGCGCCTTCTTGTTCGGCAGCAGGAAATTGCGTGCGAAACCGTTCTTGACGGTGACGACGTCGCCGATGCCGCCAAGCTTTTCGACGCGTTCGAGCAGGATGACTTCCATGTCGTCCTCTCCTTACTTCACGATGTAGGGAAGCAGGCCGATGTGGCGGGCGCGCTTGATCGCCTTCGCCAGCTCACGCTGCTTCTTGGTGGATACCGCAGTGATGCGGCTCGGGACGATCTTGCCACGCTCGGACATGAAGCCCTGGAGCAGACGGACGTCCTTGTAGTCGATCTTGGGGGCGTCCTTGCCGGAGAACGGGCAGCTCTTGCGGCGGCGGAAAAATGCACGTGCCATCGCTTAGGCCTCCATCTCTTCGTTGCGAGGAGCGCGGTCACCACGGTCGCCGCGATCACCACGGTCGCCGCGATCACTGCGGAAACCGCCGCGGTCGCCACGGTCGTCGCCGCGCGGGCCACGCTCACGGTCACGCTCGCCGCGGCGCATCATCGCGGACGGACCAGCTTCATGCTCGTCGACGCGGATGGTGAGGAAACGGATGACGTCCTCGTTGATGTTCGTCTGACGCTCGAGTTCGGCAATGGCCGGCGCCGGCGCGTCGATGTCGAGCGCGACGTAGTGGGCCTTGCGGTTCTTGGCGATGCGATAGGAAAGGTTGCGAAGACCCCAGGTCTCCGTCTTGACGACCTTACCGCCATTGTCGGTAACGATCTTGGTAGCGTTTTCCGCAAGCGCATCGACCTGGGCCTGGGCCAGATCCTGACGCGCGAGGAAAACATGCTCGTAGAGCGGCATGTTTCGATGCACCTATGTTGGCCGATCGCTGACGTACCCCAGTGGCACGCCCCTCCGGCTGTCTTCCAAAAATACGGGCGCGAAAGGTGACCCTCCGCGCCAGTGCCGGGCCTATGACCGAGAGGCCCCGAAATTGCAAGTCGGCGACACGGCACCGGTTGCGGGTTTCGGTCGTT
Organism: uncultured Alphaproteobacteria bacterium; assembly: GCA_963750315.1. Taxonomy (GTDB): domain Bacteria; phylum Pseudomonadota; class Alphaproteobacteria; order Sphingomonadales; family Sphingomonadaceae; genus Sphingomicrobium. The sequence continues at coordinate 70,907 of CAVVQF010000021.1, read as the reverse complement.
TCACTCCTGAAGGAGTAACGGACATGCGTACAATAGCGATCAGGGCTGCAGCAGCATCCCTCGCGGCTTTAGCGATCTCAGGGTGCACGACGACCGGAATGGGAACCGGCCAGTCGCAGGTCGGCAACATCGGCGCGTCATTCACCTACACCCAGACCGGCCCCACCCGGGGCACGATGCTCGCAAGCCTGACTAACGGTCAGGTCTACCAGGGACAGTTCTTCCAGATCACGCAGGAATCGCGGGTGACGGACTATGGCCCGTTGTGGAATGGCTGGGGTCCGGGCTTCGGCTGGGGTCGCGGCTGGGGCGGCCGGCGCTACGGCTATGGCTGGGGCGGCTGGGGTCCGTGGGGCCCGTCGGACGAGACGATTACGCACTATAGCGGCCAGATTCTCGCCAATTTGCAGGGCCCGGGCGGCTTCATGCGCTGCAACTTCGCGCTCGCCAGCCCGAGTTCCGGCATCGCCGGCGGCGGCGCGGGTCAGTGCCAGCTGCCATCGGGCGCGATCATCCACGCCCAATTCCCGCGAGCCTATCGCTAAATGAGAAGGCCGCGGCCGGTGTCGGCCGCGGCCAACTTGTTAGAGGCCTTGCGCCACCTGCAGATGCTTGCGCAGGGTGGGCAGGGTTTCCTTCGCAAGTGCGGCGGTCTGAGGATCACCGCTCGAAGCCTGCTTTTCATACTTCGCGATATCCTTTTGATGGTCCTCGACCATCAGCCGCGCGAATTCCTTGTCGAAGGCGGATCCACTGACGTCCTTCAGCTTTGCCAGATTGGCCTTTGCTTCATCCGAAGGCTCATCCGTTGCTGGAACGCCACCGGTCGCCGCAAGAGCAGCCAGCTTTTGCTTGTGCGCGCCGTGATCGGTCGCGAGCATCCTGCCGAAGTCCTTCGCGGCCGAGCTGGTAGCCTTGTCGGCGGCTAGATTGCCGATCGCGACCTCCCCATTGTCACCTTTCATCGCATCAGTGACGAATGCCGTATCAAGCGCCGTTGCTCCGGTCGCGGAATTGTCCATCGCGGCGCCGTCGTCGGTCATTGCCGTATCGTTGACTGTCCCTTCAGTCGCCGATTTCTGCTGACAAGCGCCGAGCATCGCCGCACTTGAGAGCAGTATCGCTGTAAGAAGCCGTTTCACATCCATTCTCCTCCAAGGCAGGGCCAACAGGCGGACGGAAATGAGGTTCCTACGGCTGTTCGATACGTTGCGTGCGCTTTCAACCAGTGGCAGGCTTGGAACATGGCAACGCAGCTGAAATCGGTCGAGCCGACCAAGGACCCGCTGGAGGACATGAGCCTCCCCGGCTGGCTCTATTACGACCCTGAATTCTTCGAGGCCGAGAAGCGCGCCTTCCTGCGCGCGTCGCCGCAGATCGTCTGCCACGAAAGCGAGATTGCGCAGCCGGGCGAATGGCGGACGCTCGAATACCTTGGCGAGAGCGTCGTCGTCATTCGCGGCGACGACAATGAGATCCGCGCCTTCTCGAACGTCTGCCGGCATCGCGGTTCGCGCCTGGTCGATGGCCAAGCCGGGTGCGACAAGGTACTCACCTGCCCGTATCATGCCTGGAGCTATTCGCGGGATGGCCGCCTCGTCGGCGTCCCTCACCGGCAGGAATATCCGGGTCTTCAGACAGAGAACCTTAGCCTCTTCCCCGTCGCGCTGGAAAACTGGCAGGGATTCCTCTTCGTCACGCTCGAGCCGGGTGTGCCTTCGGTCGCCGAGATCATGGCGCCGTACGAGGCAGAGATCGCGCCCTACCGCTTCAGGGATCTGCGGGCACTTCAGCAGGTCAGGCTCCGCCCTCGCCCGCTCAACTGGAAGACGATCTCCGACAATTATTCGGACCATCTGCACATCCCGATCGGCCATCCTGGCCTGACGCGCCTGTTCGGCCGCAGCTACCGGATCGAGGCGCAGGAGTGGGTCGACAAGATGGAAGGCGATCTGGTCGAGAAGGTTTCCGACAACCCGTCCGAGCGGGTCTACCAGCACCACCTGCCGCGCGTGGATCACCTGCCGGAAAGCCACCAGCGCAAGTGGCTCTATTACAAGCTGTTCCCGAACGTCGCCTTCGACATCTACCCGGACCAGGTCGACTTCATGCAGTTCCTGCCGGTCAGCGCGACGAAAGCGTCATCCGCGAGATCAGCTATGCGCCTTCCCGACGACCGCCGCGAGATGAAGGCGGTCCGCTATCTCAACTGGCGCATCAACCGCCGCGTCAATGCCGAGGACACCGAGCTGATCACCCGCGTCCAGCTCGGCATGCAGTCGCCGGCCTATGTCGCGGGGCCGCTTGGCACGAGCGAAGTCTGCCTGCGCAGCTTCGCGCAGCAAGCTCAGGCGGATGATCCCGGAGGCGCGGACTGGAGTCACCACCACCGGCAGGTTGGTCTCGGCTCTCGAATTGAAGCGGCGCATGACCTGCGCGAATTGCAAGGCCGACAGCCAGCAGGGCGATGCACCACAGGCACGCCTCCAACCCCGTACCGTACGCTGCGAAAGCGGAGAAGATCGACTGCACCGACCACGATGGCTCGGGCTCCAATCGACGGGCTGACCTTCCAGGCCGCAATGCGCTCACGAAGTACAGGACGATGATCGCCGCCGTCGAAAGCAAGACGATGAACGTATAGAGATTTGCGGTGCTCCGGCTGCTGTTGGCCAGCAATAGCAAGATGATCAGCGCGGCCACGAGCATCTGCGCCACAACGGGCGTATTGGCTCCGCGAGTTCGCGTGATGATGGCTGGAAGGTCGCCGCGCAAAGCCATTGAATAACCAAGCTCGCCGGTTGCCAAGATCAAGCCGTTGAGACAGCCGAAGGCGCTGATTGCGATTGCGAGCGCGGCAAAGGATGCGACCCCGTGTCCCCAATGCGAAACCAAGGCATCGGCAAAGGGAGCCGAGGAATTCACGATGACGTCTGCCGGAAGGAGCATCTGGATGCTTGTGCCGGCAAGCAGATAGATAATGAGGACGACCATCGATCCTCCGAGAAGTGCTCGCGGGATCGTTCGGGTCGCATTTCGCACTTTGCCGACAGGCGCGGTGGCGCTCTCAAACCCGGTCATTGCGAAGAAGGTCAGTGCCGTGGCCGTCGCGACGCTCGCAAAGCCGATCGGGACCGGCGCAAGCGGCTGGTAAGGCGCGCCGCTGGCCCCCCGCTCTCCAAAAAGCCAGATCACGGCCAGCAGCGGAAGCACCTTGATGGCCACGGTGACGATGCCAAGTCCGCCGGCCGCGCGCACGCCCATCGCGTTGATGATCGTCAGGACGACAATGCAAGAAATCGCGACCGGCACTACCGCCCCAGGAGCCACGAGCCCGATGAACGACAAGGCCGACGCGGCCCCTACCGCGACCGACGCTGCGGCCACCCAATTGGAGAACCAGAAGGCCCAGGCCACCAGGAACCCTGACGGTCGCGCCGAACTCACGTTCGATGTTCGCCTGGATTCCGTCGCCTCCGAGCCGGGAGAGCTCCGCGAGTGCGAACACGATGCACATTACGCCGACACCGCTGACAAGCCATCCGATCAACGCGTTAGGGCCTAGCGGTGCGAGGCTGACGGGCAGCATGAAGATGCCGGCGCCGATGATCGTCCCCACTACCAGGGCCGAGGTCATCCAGATGCCCATGAGCTGTTTGTCGTCGTCGCCCGCCATTGGTCGTTCCCCCGCGGACTTGGCTTATCCGTGCCTCGGGCCTAGGCCGCGCCGCGAACGCTAGAGCATCAGGGGACGAAATGCGCGCATTCCTTTTTCCGGGACAAGGCAGCCAGGCAGTCGGCATGGGCGCCGCGCTCGCCGAGGCGAGCAGGGCCGCTCGCGACGTGTTCGCGGAGGTCGACGAGGCGCTCGGCCAGAACTTTCGCGGTTGATGCGCGAAGGGCCGGACGAGGAGCTTCGCCTGACCGAAAATGCGCAGCCGGCGATCATGGCCAATTCGCTCGCGGTGTTCGCGGCGCTGACCAAAGAAGGCGGCGTCGATCTGGCGAAGGCCGCTAACTTTGTCGCCGGGCACAGCCTCGGCGAATATTCCGCGCTTGCAGCGGCTGGGTCGTTCGATTTGCCAACGACGGCGAAGCTACTGAAGCTGCGCGGTCAGGCGATGCAGCAGGCGGTTCCGGTCGGCCAAGGCGCGATGGCGGCATTGCTCGGTGCCGATCTGGCGCTGGCTCGCCGCATCGCCGAAGCAGCTGCGCAGGGCGAAGTCTGCGCCGTCGCGAACGACAATGACCCGAGCCAGGTCGTGCTGTCGGGCCACAAGGGAGCGATCGACCGCGTCATCGAAATCGCCAAGGAAATGGGCGCCAAGCGCGCCGTCCCCCTACCCGTCTCCGCGCCGTTCCACAGCCCGCTGATGCAGCCGGCGGCGGAGGCCATGCAGGACGCGCTGAGCTACGTCCTCGTCGAGGTGCCAGCCGTTCCGGTGTTCGCTAACGTCACTGCCCAGGCCGAAGCCGATCCGGACAAGATCCGCAGCCTTCTCGTCGAGCAGGTCACCGGCATGGTCCGCTGGCGCGAAAGCGTGCTCGCCATGGGTGAGACCGGCGTCGAGGAATTCGTCGAGATCGGCGGCAAGGTGCTCGGCCCGATGGTCAAGCGCATCCTGCCCGATGCGAAGGTTACGAGCGTGGTTTCGATCGAGGATATCGAAGCGCTCGCGAAGGAGATTGCATGATGTTCGATCTGACCGGCATGACCGCTTTGGTGACCGGCGCTTCCGGCGGGCTCGGCAGTTCGATCGCCAAGGCGTTGTCGGCGCAGGGCGCTCGGCTCGCGGTGTCGGGCAGCAACGTGGAGAAATTGGAGAGCTTCCGCGCGGGTCTTGGCGGCGACCACGTCGCGTTGCCGTGCAATCTCTCGGATGGCGCTGCGGTCGACCAGCTCGTGCCGCAGGCGGTGGAAGCGCTCGGCAAGCTCGACATCCTCGTCAACAATGCGGGCGTCACCAAGGATAACCTCCTCATGCGCATGAAGGATGAGGAGTTCGAGGACGTCATCCGCATCAACCTGGAAGCCGCGTTCCGCCTCATGCGCGCCGCCGCAAAGCCGATGATGAAGGCCCGCTTCGGCCGCATCATCTCGATCACGTCAGTAGTCGGCATCACCGGCAATCCGGGACAAGCGAACTACGTCGCGTCGAAAGCCGGCCTCATCGGCATGACCAAATCGGTTGCGCAGGAGCTCGCCAGCCGCGGGATCACCGTCAATGCCGTCGCGCCGGGCTTCATGACCTCGGCAATGACCGACGCACTCAACGAGCAGCAACGCGGCAGCATCCTGTCCCGCATCCCGCTCGGCGCGATGGGCACCGGCGACGATATTGGCGCGGCAGTCGTCTATCTAGCGAGCCGCGAGGCCGGCTACGTCACCGGGCAGACCCTGAACGTCAACGGCGGGATGGTGATGCCGTAAGACGACGGCGCGGCGGACGGCAATCGCCGCGACGGTCAGCGCAGGCGCCAATCCAAGCGGGATCAAGCTCCATTCGGCAACCTGCCGCGCCATCAACGGTGTGAACCAGGCAATGAGCAACAAGCTCTTTTCCCATGTCAGGAAGCCGTTGGCTCGGCCGTGCAACCAAAGCCAGGCCAAAGCCGGAAGAAGAACGACAGCGTCATAGTCGAGCACGTATGGCGTCGAGAGCAGGGTCGCGGCGCAGACAAGCGCGTTTCGAAGCTCCGCGTCCGCCCTGCGCCAAGTCAGTAGGGCCACAGCCCACATCGCCATCAGGGTCGCACAAAGTTGCACCGCATAGCTTGCCGGGATGCCCGCTCCCCACATGCGCATTGCCCCGAACGGACTCATGATCTTGTGCCAACCGGTCGCGCCCTGCTCGATCACGACCGTGCGCGTCAGTGGGAGGCTGTCGATGAAGGCCTGCCACACCGGAAAGCCCCAGATGAGCAAGGTCACGGCAATGAGTAGCCCGGCGGAAACGCAGGCGCCGGCGATCGCCCGCCAGTTACGACCCGCCAGCAGCAGAACCGGGATGATCAGCGCGAACTGCGGCTTGTAGATCAGGCAGCCGATCAGCAACCCCGCGACGAAGGGCTTTCGGTCCAGCAGCATCAGGCCGCCGCCAAGGAGGAGCGCCGTCAGGAAGCCATTGTGCCCGTGGGTAAGGCAGATGAGCGTCACCGGCGCGCCGAGCACAAGCAGCAGCGTCTCGCGGCGCGGCATGAGCCGCCACATCATCGCGACAAAAGGTGCCAGGGTCGAAACTTGCCAAGCGATCAGCGCCGGCACGTACGGAAGGCTTGCGAGCGCCGCCGCGATGAGGAGGAAAGGCGGCGGATAGTGCCATCCAAACAGGTCGACCGAAGCGCTTCCATGAAAGGCCCGTTGGACGGCGAAATGCTCTGGCCACGACCAGACGTGGGACGCTTTGCCGTCGAGGGTCATGCGGCCCGCAGTCCAGACGTTAGAGAAATCGGTGCCGAGCGGCCGGCCCAGGAAGTCGAGGGTTCCATGCGCCGTGGCGAACAGCCAGCCGATGCAAAGGATCGAGACTAGACACGTGATCGTGGAGATTGCGCGCACGCGCTCCCGCGACACCCATCGTCCGCTTGCCAGCATTTCCACGCAACGCAACTCCGGTTCAATACATCCGAATCCGAGCAGGGCCCGCTTACGCGAGCGATCCTTGTCATTCCATAAACGCCCGCTTTCCTGACGCCCTGCGCCAGGCCAACCAGGCGAGCAGCAGGATTGTCAGTGTTCCCAGGGGTACCAGCGCAAACTGCTGAAAGGGGCGGACGTAGAGTGGCGCCGCCCAGATGAACGCGAAGGCAATGCGCTCATAGGGAAAGAAGTCCGCATCACGCGCGACCGAATACAGGAAGGCCGCACCGATCCCGACGACTGCGAGATCGTAGTCGAGGAGATACGGCGTCGACAGGGCTACAGCAGCTCCGGCGGACGCTGCGCGGATCGCGTTGGGCGCCGCGCGGGCTCTCCAGAGCAGCGCGATTCCGGCAACGATGCCGATCGCTTGCGCGACATAGCCAAGGGTGACACCAGCGCCCCAGTTGCGTGCCGTCGCGAACAGGCTGACGCTTTTGTAAAAGCCGACAGAGCCCTCCTCCATGTAATGGCGGCCGTAGCGCAGGCTTGCGAGCCAGGCCGACCAGCTTTCCGTGCCCCAAAGGAGCACCGACAGTCCGACCAGGAGGACTGTCGCAACGATCGCTCCCGCCAATGCGCGCCAATTCCTCGTGAAGAGCAGCAACGGGCCAATGATGATCCCCAGCTGCGGCTTGTAGATAAGCCCGCCGAACAGCGTGCCAGCTAGCTCCAGGGCGGCGGTCCATCAGCAGCAGTCCCGCACCGAACAGCGCCGCGGTCAGGAAGGAGTTCTGCCCATTCGCAAGCACCAAAGGCGTCAGCGGCGACGCAAGAGCGATCAGCGTGTCGCGATTGTTCTTCAGGATGCCCTTCAGGGCCAACGCGATCGCGGCGAAGCTCAGGACCTGCCAAAGGAATGTCGCCAGCAAATAGGGCAGCGCCCCGAGCGGAGCGGCAATGAACAGGAACACCGGCGGATAAATCCACGCAGTGCCGTATTCGACGCCATGCGTGGCCTTAACGCTGTCGTTCAAAAGCTGCTGATCCCAGGCTCGCGCCGGATCACCCATGTTGGCGATGTGGCCAGCCTGCCAGAAGGGTGCGAAATCTGCTCCAACCGGCTGGCCGAAATAGTCGACCGTGCCCTTGTGCCCAAGCCACAGGAACAGCAGCAATCCGGCGCCGGCCACCGCGCAAATCGCGGCAACATCCGTCACGCGTTGGCGAGTCAGCCAGTTCCCGTTTGCGACGCTTTCCAACAAAAGCCCCCCTGCCGCTCGTTACAGGAGCAAATCTCATCCGTTGCAAGAGTTGCACGGCAATCCTTGTCCTCCCCTAAGCGCCCCCTATATCGCCCCCGAAATCAACATTTCGGCCGCCTGACGGGGCCGATGAGGGGCTTTGGAGAGGGACTTAACATGGCCAAAGTCATTGGCATCGACTTGGGCACGACCAACAGCTGCGTCGCCGTCATGGAAGGCGGCAAGCCGAAGGTCATCGAGAATAGCGAAGGCGCGCGCACGACCCCGTCGGTCGTCGCCTTCACCAAGGACGGTGAGCGGCTCGTCGGCCAGCCGGCCAAGCGCCAGGCGGTCACCAACCCCGACAATACGGTTTTCGCGGTGAAGCGCCTCATCGGCCGCCGCTTCGACGATCCGATCACCAAGAAGGACACCGAGCTGGTCCCCTACAAGATCGTCAAGGGCACGAATGGCGACGCCTGGGTCCAGGCCGGCGGCAAGGATTATTCCCCGTCGCAGATCTCCGCCTTCATCCTGCAGAAGATGAAGGAAACCGCCGAGGCCTATCTCGGCGAGACCGTCACGCAGGCGGTCATCACCGTTCCCGCTTACTTCAACGACGCGCAGCGCCAGGCGACCAAGGACGCCGGCCAGATCGCGGGCCTTGAAGTGCTGCGCATCATCAACGAGCCGACCGCGGCCGCGCTCGCCTATGGGCTCGAGAAGGAAGAGGGCAAGACGATCGCCGTCTACGACCTTGGCGGCGGCACGTTCGACGTCTCGGTCCTCGAGATCGGCGACGGCGTGTTCGAGGTGAAGTCGACCAACGGCGACACCTTCCTCGGCGGCGAGGACTTCGACGCCCGCATCGTCAATTTCCTGGCCGACAAGTTCAAGGCGAAGGAGAACATCGACCTTCGCACCGACCGCCTTGCTCTGCAGCGCCTGAAGGAAGCTGCGGAAAAGGCGAAGATCGAGCTGTCCTCGGCGCAGACGACCGAGATCAACCAGCCGTTCATCACCGCCCGCATGGAAGGCGGCGCGACGACCCCGCTCCACCTCGTGGAGACGATCAGCCGCGCCGACCTGGAGAAGCTGGTCGACGACCTGATCCAGCGCACCATCGAGCCGTGCAAGAAGGCGCTCAAGGACGCCGGACTCGACGCCAAGGACATCGCTGACGTCGTCCTCGTCGGCGGCATGACCCGCATGCCGCGCGTGCGTGAGAAGGTGAAGGAATTCTTCGGCCGCGAGCCGCACACCGGCGTGAACCCGGACGAAGTCGTCGCCATGGGCGCGGCGATCCAGGCCGGCGTTCTGCAGGGCGACGTCAAGGACGTGCTCCTGCTCGACGTGACCCCGCTGTCGCTCGGCATCGAAACCCTGGGCGGCGTGTTCACCCGGATGATCGATCGCAACACGACGATCCCGACCAAGAAGTCGCAGACCTTCTCGACCGCCGAGGACAATCAGAATGCGGTGACCATCCGCGTCTTCCAGGGCGAGCGCGAAATGGCCGCGGACAACAAGGTGCTCGGCCAGTTCGACCTGGTCGGAATTCCGCCTGCGCCGCGCGGCGTGCCGCAGATCGAGGTCACGTTCGACATCGACGCCAACGGCATCGTGCACGTGACGGCGAAGGACAAGGGCACCGGCAAGGAACAGCAGATCCGCATCCAGGCTTCTGGCGGTCTCTCGGACAATTCCGACATCGAGAAGATGGTCCAGGAAGCCGAGCAGTTCGCCGAGGACGACAAGAAGCGTCGTGGTGCGGCCGAGGCCAAGAACCAGGCCGAAAGCCTCATCCACTCGACCGAGCAGCAGCTCAAGGAGCATGGCGACAAGGTCGACGAGACGGTGAAGACCGAGATCGAGACTGCGCTGGCCGAAGCGAAGACTGCGGTCGAAGGCGGCGATGCCGATGCGATGACCGCAGAAGACGCAGGCGCTCGCGCAGGCGGCGATGAAGCTCGGCGAGGCCATGTACAAGGCCCAGCAGGAGCAAGGTAGCGCGACCGGTGAAGCCGGCGCGGATGCCGAAGGCGTCTTCCGCGCAGCCCGACGAAGAAGTCGTCGACGCGGAATTCTCCGAGGTCGACGACGAGAACAAGGGCTAAGGGCGATGCCGGCTGCCAGCCAGCCGGCGTCAGCCGCGCGTACCGGGGGCGTGTGAGTGGTGGACCAGGATTATTACGATGTGCTCGGCGTGCAGCGCACGGCGGACCCTGAGACGATCAAGGCCGCCTATCGCAAGCTCGCCAAGGAACATCATCCCGACCGCCACAACGGGTGCACGGACCAGGAGGCCCAGTTCAAGGCGATCAACGAGGCCTACGACTGCCTGAAGGACCCGCAGAAGCGCGCCGCCTACGACCGTTTCGGCAAGGCGGCGTTCCAGAATGGCGGCGGCGGCGATCCGTTCGGCGGCGGCGGCGGCTTCGAAAGCTTCTCCGACATCTTTTCGTCGATCTTCGGCGAGTTCGCGGATCGGCCAGCAGGCCGTGCAAAATCCGGCGCGCGGCGCCGACCTTCGCTACGACCTCGAACTGTCGCTGGAAGACGCCTTCGCCGGCACCGAGAGCGAACATCTCGATCGAGGCGCTGGCGCAGTGCGACAATTGCGAGCGGCCGCGGCTGCACCAACACCGCGGATTGCGCGAAGACCTGCAGCACTTGCGGCGGTGCCGGGTCGGGTCCGCGCGCAGCAGGGCTTCTTCATGGTCGAGCGCGGTTGCCCGACCTGCCGTGGAAGCGGCGAAGTCATCGCCGACCCCTGCCATGCTGCGAAGGCGAAGGCCGCGCGCTCAAGCGCCGCAAGCTGTCCGTCAAAATCCCCGCCGGCGTCGACGAGGGCACGCGCATCCGCGTTGCCGGCGAAGGCGAAGCGGGCGTCCGCAACGGGCCCTCCGGCGACCTCTACATCTTCGTCCACCATGAAGCGGCACCCGATCTATGCGCGCGAAGGCACGACGCTCATCGCCGAATGCCCGGTGACCTTCACCACGGCGGCTCTGGGCGGAGCGATCGAGCTACCCGGCATCGATGGGAAGTCGATCGAGCTCAAGATCCCGGCCGGCATCCAGTCGGGCGAGCAGCTGCGTCAGCGCGGCGCCGGCATGAGCGTCCTCAACGGGCGCGGTCGTGGCGATCTCGTCGCCCGCGTGCTGGTCGAGACGCCGACCAGGCTCAGCTCGAAGCAGAAGAAGATCCTGGAAGAATTCCGCGAGACCGAGACCGGCGACGAATGCCCGGCCTCCAAAGAGCTTCTTCAGCCGAATCCGGGATATGCTCGGCTAGCAGCCGAGCTGCCGAAGACGCGGTCGAAGATCGTGTCGACTTCCTTGAGGTGATAGTCGAGGTTGAACAGGCTCTCGAGCTGCTCGTCGCTGAGCTTTGCGCTGACACTTCCGGATCGTTCTTCAGCAGGTCGAGCAGCGACAGCTGGCCGTCCGACTCCCACACCTTCATCGCATTGCGCTGGACTAGCGCATAGGAATCCTCGCGGCTGAGCGCCCGCCTGCGTCAGCGCCAGCAGCACGCGCTGCGAATGGATCAGCCCGCCCATGCGGTTGAGGTTCTTCTCCATCCGCTCGGGGTAGACGAGCAGCTTCTGGACGACGCCCGTCAGCCGGGCGAGCGCGAAATCGAGCGTGATCGTCGCGTCGGGGCCGATGAAGCGCTCGACCGACGAGTGCGAAATGTCCCGCTCATGCCAAAGCGCGACATTCTCCATCGCCGGAACGACCGCGCTGCGGACGACGCGCGCGAGACCCGTGAGATTCTCGGTCAGCACCGGGTTGCGCTTGTGCGGCATCGCCGAGCTGCCCTTCTGGCCCGGCGAGAAATATTCCTCCGCCTCCAGCACTTCGGTGCGCTGAAGGTGGCGGATTTCGGTCGCCAGCCGCTCGATCGACGACGCAATCACGCCAAGCGTCGCAAAGAACATCGCATGGCGGTCGCGCGGAATGACCTGAGTCGAGATCGGCTCGATCTTCAGGCCGAGCTCCTTGGCCACATGCGCTTCGATCTCGGGGCGCACGTTGGCGAACGTGCCCGACCGCACCGGAGATTGCGCAGGTCGCGATCTCGTCGCGGGCCGCGATCAGCCGGCGCGCGGTTGCGGTCGAACTCCGCATAGGCCTGCGCCAGCTTCAGGCCGAAGGTCGTCGGCTCGGCATGGATGCCGTGGCTTCGGCCGATCGTCGGCGTCAGCTTGTGCTCGAACGCGCGCTCCTTGAGCGCCGCCAGCAGCCCGTCCAGATCCTCGATCAGCAGGTCCGCCGCCTGCTTCAGCTGCACCGCAAGCGCCGTGTCGAGAACGTCGGAGCTGGTCATGCCCTGGTGAAGCCAGCGCCGCTCCGGCCCGAGCTTCTCGCCGGCCCAGGTAAGGAAGGCGATCACGTCATGCTTGGTGACCGCTTCGATCTCGTCGATCGCGGCGACATCGATCTCGCCAAGGACGTCGTCGTCATAGGCAGCGCGGATCGTCTCCGCGTCCTCGGCCGGGATCATCCCGACCTTCGCCCATCGCCTCGGCGGCGAACACCTCGATGGCGAACCAGATGCGGAAGCGGTTTTCGGCCGACCAGATGGCCGACATTTCGGGGCGGGAATAGCGGGGAACCATGTGCAGGGCGGCTAGCAGAGCCGTCCGCAATGCATCAAATGTCAGCGATGAGAACAGCCCGGCCAGCAGCAGGGCCGGCGTTTCCCGTCCCGCAAGCTCTCCGCGGCCCCATTCGAGGCGCTTGGTCCGCGTTTCCGCTTTCTTCGCTGACTCGACCCAGCAGATCCACTCGTTGCGGGCGAGCGGCGTAATGTCCTCCCACGTCGCCAGAGCAGCGGGGTCGTTCCGCAGCGCGTCCCTGAGGTCATCGGGCAAGGTCGTGAACGACGCCGCCCGCAATATCCCTCTGGTCGCGTCATTACATCAGTCCCATCGCTCGCAGGCTCGACTGGCCCTGCGTCCCGACTATCACATGGTCGTGGACGGCTACTTTCATGTGCCGGCCCGCCTCGACCAGCTCGCGGGTCAGCTTGACGTCCGCCTGGCTCGGTTTCGGGTCGCCGCTCGGATGATTGTGGACGATGATGATCGCGGTCGCGCCGTGTGCCATCGCCCGCTTCATCACCTCGCGAACGTGCATCGACGCTTCGTCGACCGATCCCCGCCACATCGCCTCGTTGGCGATCAGCATGTTCTTGGCGTTGAGGAACAGGACGCGGACTTCCTCGACCGGAGAATGCGCCATCGCCGCGCGCAGATAGTCCTGCAGCGCGTCCCAGCTCGAAAGCACCGGCCGCCCTTCGAGCTCTCGTTTCCAGCAGCCGAAGCGCAGTCGCTTCCGCGATCTTCAGCGCGGCGACGACACCCTCGCTGAGCCCTTCGCGCTTCAGGGTCTTCGCATCCGCGGCCAGCAACGGGCCCAATCCCGCCGAACTGGGCGATCAACGCCTTCGCCTGCGCCTTCGTATCCCGGCGCGGAATCGCGAGAGCGAGCAGATATTCGACCAGCTCGTGGTCGAGCAACGCCTTCGGCCCGCCTTCGAAAAGGCGGCGGCGAAGGCGGGCACGGTGCCCTGAACGCGTCACTCGGACTGTCACTCATCCGATTGTGACTGCTAGGCGACAATGTGCAGGCGCTTGCAACGGCTCCGTTCATGCCGCCAACGGAACGGGCCGTACCGGGAGGGTTCTTAAGAGCCGATGGCTGCAAGGCTAGAGCGAAGACGAGGGAATTCCCGACGGCAGCGATTATCGTGCGTCGCAGCCGCTGGCGGCGGATCACCGGTCTCGTCCTCCTTGGCCTGCTCATCTTCTCATCCTGTTCCTGATCGCCGGCAGTCTATGGTCGCACGGCGTCCGATCGCCACGCAGGTCCTCCGCGCAGCAGTTCGAGCAGAGAGGGGTCCGCGCCACCTACAAGCTCGACCGCGTCGGCCTGCGCACGCAGGAAGTCAGCAACCTTGTCATCGGCGATCCGCAAGCACCCCGATCTCATCGCCAAGCTATGCCATGATCCAGGTTGCGCTGGACTTTGTCCGGCAGCGTCGGCGTCTACCGCATCGTCGCGCGCGGCGTCCGGCTTCGAAGGCAAGGTCGTCGACGGCACGCGTCGTCTGGGGCGACGTCAGCAAGCTTCTCCCGCCGCCGTCGGACAAGCCGTTCGCGCTTCCCAACATCGTGCTCGACGTTGCCGACAGCAGATCAGCCTGCAAACGCCTTTCGGGGCGCTTGGCTTCGCGCTTGCCGGAAGCGGCAACCTGACCGGCGGATTCAAGGGGCAATATCGCCGCCGTCCAGCCCTCGCCTCGACATGGGACGCTGCAGCCTGGACGGGATGCGCGCCTTCACGTCGGTGCGGGTCGTCGCGCGGCGCCCGCAAGATCGAAGGTCCATTCGTCGCCGACCGCTTCGCCTGCCCGACCAGCAATTTGCTGATGGATGCGCCGCGGTTCGAGCTCGACAGCCGGTTCAGCGAAAGCTTCACGACCTTCGACGGCAGCGCCCGCGTCACGACGCAGCGCGTTATCGCCGGCGCCAATGGCCTGGCGGCGATGACCGGGAACGTCAGCTTCATCGGCACGCCGCAAGTCCGCCTACGGCAAGCTCGACGTCGGCGCTCAGAGATCGCGGCTCGGACCGATCTATGCCGACCGGACACGGATCAACGGCAAGTATCTGATCGGCGCCTCCGCCGGCACGCTGGCACTGGTCGCCGATTATTCCGCCGACAACGCCAATCTCGCGCCGTCGGTGCTGGCGAACGTCACCGAGCCGCTGGCGGCAGCGAAGAGCACGCCGATCGGCCCGATCGCCGTCGCCATCAGCAATGCGATGAGCAATTCGGCCAAGTCGTTCAACGCGTCGGGCGCCATCCGCATGGTCAATTTCCCGGGCGGCGGCGCTGCGAGGATCGAGACCGCCGACGTCCGCGCGGCGACTGGAGCGCAGGCCGCAGGTCTCCGGCGGCGACGGCGTCACTTACTACTGGCCGTCCGGCAAGCTGCGCATCGACGGCCTGATCAAGATGACGGGCGGCGGCCTTCCGACCGGCCAGGTCCTGCTTCGCCAACCTCGTAGCGGTGCGGCGATGAGCGGCCTGGCCCGCTTCGCGCCCTATCAGGCCGGCGCCTCGCGCCTCGCCCTCGATCCGATCCGCTTCCAGGCGAGCGCGGACGGAGCGACCCAGTTCGACACTGTCGCTCTGCTCGACGGGCCCTTCCCGGACGGAAGGGTGCAAGCCTTCCGCCTGCCACTCAACGGTCGCCTCGGCCCGGCCGGCGCCTTTTCGGTCGGACGCGGCTGCATCGTCGCCAGCTGGCGCTTCTTCCAGATGCGCGAAATCCAGTTCGGGCCGACCCGCCTGCCCGTTTGCGCGATCGGCCCGTCTATCGTCTCCAAGCCCGCTGGCGGAGACCTTCGCGTCGCGGCCAGACTGAGCAATCCGAGGCTCGCGGGGCGGCTCGGCAAATCGCCGCTGCAGCTGAACGCGCCGACGGGGCGCAGATCATCGGCAAGCAATTCTCCGCCGCCGATCTCGGCGTTCGCCTCGGCAGGACCGAGGCGCCCGTTCGCGTTCGACGCCAATCGCCTTCAAGGCACATTCAGTGGCAGCGGGATCAGCGGGACGTTCGCCGGCGCGACGTCGACCATCGGCAATGTGCCGCTGCTGCTTACCGATGCGGCGGGCAGATGGCGCTATTATCGCAACGATCTGACCGTCAACGGTTCGCTCAACCTGTCCGACCGGAGCGAAACGCCGCGCTTCTACACCCTGCACAGCAACGACTTTCAGGTCGCTTTGTCGGGCGACAACATCCGCGCCGGGCGGCACTCTGGTTCACCCGGCGAGCGGAACCAAGGTCACCGACGTCACCATCCGCCACGCTTTGTCGAGCGGCAGCGGCCAGGCCGTGCTCGACGTGCCGGGAATCACCTTCGACGAAGGGCTTCAGCCGGAAGAGCTGACCCGCCTGTCGGAAGGCGTCATCGCACTAGTCGTCGGGCACGCGTCCGCGGGCGCGGGGAGATCAACTGGAACGGCGAGGGCGAGGTCACATCGACCGGCAGCTTTTCGACCGCCAACATGGACCTCGCGGCGCCATTCGGCCCGGTCACCGGCCTGTCGACGACCGTGAACTTTACCGATTTGCTCGGCCTCGAAACGGCGCCGGGCCAGAGCGCGACGATCGCGTCCCTCAACCCCGGCATCCTCGTCGAAAACGGTGTGATCAGGTATCAGCTGCTGCCCAACCAGTTGGTGAAGGTCGAACGCGGCGAATGGCCGTTCATGGGCGGCCGCCTGATCCTTCAGCGAGACCGTCCTGAACTTCGGCCGCCCGAGCCCGAAGCGACTGACGTTCGAAGTCGTCAGGGTTTCGACGCCAAGATGTTCATCGACACCTTCGGCTTCCAGGGCATCGAGATCACCGGCACGTTCGACGGCGTCCTGCCGATGATCTTCGACGAGAACGGCGGCCGGATCGTCGGCGGCCGGCTCGACGCGCGCGCAGCCGGGCGGCCAGTTCACATACAACGGGACCAAGCCGAAGGCAGGCATCGCGGTCGGCCTTGCCTTCGACCTGCTCAGCAACATCCGGTACCACCAGATGACCATCCGGCTGGACGGCGACCTGGCGGGCGAATTCGCGTCGCGCTTCGAGATCGGTGAAGTTTCGCTCGGCAACCGCGGCGGGTTCGCGGCCGGCCTCGTCCGCAATGCCTTCAAGAAGGTTCCGCTGAAGGTGAACCTCAGCGTCAAGGGCCCCTTCCGCGCGCTCGTCCAGATGGCCAAGGGATTCAAGGACCCGAAGGACGTCATCGCAGCCCGTCCTGCCCTTCCCGCTCGATACGCCGGGCATCGTGACCGAAACCCGCGTTCTCAAGAAAGAAGAAGACCAGCAATCCAATGCTCCACCGGTTTCGGAGCAAGTGGACGTTTCAACCAAACCCCAGCCAAGCGAGTGAGCCGATGAATATGATGCGGAGATCGAACCTGCGGCTGATTAGCCGGCGCTGCCCTGGCCGCGCCCCTTGCTCGGCTGCGTCACGGTGAAGACGCCGGACAAGCCGATCGAGATCAACCTGAACGTCGAGATCCGGCAGGAAGTGCTGGTCCGGCTTCAGCAGGATGCGCAGCAGCTGATCCAGCAGAATCCGGAAGCCTTCCCGCAAACACAGCCGCCGAGGCCGTAGAGATGCGCTGGATCATTGCCGTCGCGATCGGCGTTTCGGCCGTCGCCATGCCCGCTGCGGCGCTCTCGCAGAACTACTCCGAACTGGCGGCCGCCCGCAGCGCCGGACAGGTCGGCGAGCGCTATGACGGCTATCTGGGGTTCGCGACGCAGGCGGCGCCCACGGTGCAAAGGCAAGTGAACGCCATCAATATTCGCCGCCGCTCCCTCTACATCGATTTGGCGCGCCGGCGAGGCGTGACCCCGCAGGTCGCTGGCCTTGCGACCGGCTGCGAGCTGCTGACGCGGGTGCAAGTTGGGGAAGTCTATCTGCTGCAGGACGGCACCTGGCGCCGTCGGCAGCCCGGGCAGAGGATCCCGCCGCCAAGCTACTGCGGATAGGCTATTTCACGCCTGGCCGGGGCTCGAACGAGGGGCGATATTCGGGCTTCAGCGCTCGATCATCGTCGCGGTGACCGGGAACGAAATTTCGTAATTTCCCTCCGCATAGGGTCCGGCCACATATTGGTCAGCGATCACGCGTGAGGTGGTCGAAGCGGCCGTTCTTGTCCGCATCCGTCGGGATCACGGTCACTTCCTTATATTCGGGACAGTTACCGAACATGTCGTCGGGCTTCACCGGCTCCTCGCGGCGTTTCTCGCGTTCGCGGTTGAGGAGGACGCAAAAGGGTTGGCGGATTGCGTTCGTCCAGCTGGTACCGGGCTGAAGAAGGTCCTCGATCGACACCTCCCGCTTCAACAGACGGTCCCAGATCAGCGACCCGGACCCGCTGGACCCATGCGCCCCACCAGTGAACGAATAGACGCTGAGCTCAAGGCTTAGCAGCCGCTCGCTCTCTCCGGCTGTCTCGTACGATTTCTGAGTATCGTAAGCGTTGAACGGGAATCCCTGCTTGAGCCGCTCGTCGCGGTCTTTCTTCGCGGTCGCGACCGTTTCGGCTTTCAGCTTGTCCTTGTCCTTGGTGAACCGCTCTACGAGTTCGGGAATGGCAGCCGCTTCCGCCGACCAGCTGTAGGAGAAGTTATAGAGGCTGGATTGCTCCTCCACCTTGAACGGCTTGGCTACCGGGGCGGGCTTCGGGTCGGCGCTTGGCGACCTCGTTTAAAACGACGGGCGGCGAAGCTTCGTTCGCAGGCGTTTCGGCAGCACGCTCACCGCAACCGGCGAGCATGACGGCCATCAATATCGCAGCTCTCATGCGGCGGACACTGACATGCCTTCCATAACGTGCCAACAGGCCCTCGCAGCGGTTGACTTGCCTCCGCCCCCTTCATAAAGGGGCGGCGCCTAGGCGGCCTTGGTCGCCGCCATGTTTCTCGCCCTTTGAACACCCCAATCAAGGCGGGGCGACGCACAGGGAAAGATCATGGCGACGGACGAGACCGGGCAGGACCCAAAGCTTCCACCAGACGCACGGCTCGAATTCGCTCGATCAGCGGCTCGACCGGCTGCAGGAGGCGGAAGCCAAGAGGACCCACAAGGCAGAGCCAAATCCGACCAATCGGATCTGGCAGCTGATGTTCAGCCATCTCGTCGGCGCTCCGGTCGGTGGCGGGATCATCGGATGGGGCCTGGACACCTTGTTCGGGACCTTTCCGACGTTCTTCCTGCTGATGCTGTTCGTCGGGTTCGGCGTCGGCGTGGTGAACGTCGATGCGGATTTCGAAAACGCCGCCGGGCAACGCGCCGGGACGGGATCGTAAGAAGGTAAGACGCGACGTGGCCGAAGCAGGCAAGATCGACCCGATGCACCAGTTCACGGTGGAACCGATCGTTCCGCTGCACATCGGCGGCTACGACATCAGCTTCACGAACAGCTCGCTCTGGCTGCTGATCGCGCTCGCGCTGATCATCCGGCTTCATGCTGATGGGCATGAAGCGCCAGCTCGTCCCCGGTCGCTGGCAGATGGCGGTCGAAGGCCTGACCGGCTTCATCGACGACATGGTCAAGCGTGAACATCGGGCCCGAGGGCAAGAAGTTCATGCCCTACATCTTCTCGCTGTTCGTCTTCATCCTGGTCGCCAACTTGCTCGGCCTGTTCCCGCTCAGCATCGTCCCGGGCCAGCACCAGTTCACGACGACCAGCCAGTTCAGCATCACCGGCGTGCTCGCCGTGCTGAGCTTCTCGATCGTGCTGATCGTCGGCTTCGCCCGCCACGGCCTTCACTTTTTCTCGCTGTTCGTGCCGCACGGGACGCCGAAGATCATGGTCCCGCTGATCGCCGCCATTGAGTTCATCTCGTTCATGGTGCGCCCGTTCAGCCTCGGACTTCGACTGTTCGTCGCGATGATCGCCGGCCACATCCTGATGGAAGTGTTCGGGAGCTTCATCGTCAGCGGCTTCAACGGCGGGCCGCTCGGCTGGGGCGTTGGTGCCCTGAGCTTCGTCTTCATCATCGGCGTGACCGCGCTCGAGCTGCTGGTCTGCGCCATCCAGGCTTACGTCTTCGCGTTGCTGACGACGCTCTATCTCAACGACGCAATCAACCTTCACTAAGAGTTCGACAAAAGGAGTTTCACATGGATTTCGCTTCCGCACAGGTCATCGGTGCCGGTCTTGCCGCCATCGGCGTTGGCGCCGCCGCCATCGGCGTGGGCAACGTCTTCGGCTCGTTCCTTGAGAGCGCGCTTCGCAACCCGGCAGCCGCCGACGGCCAGCAGGGCCGCCTGTTCATCGGCTTCGCCGCCGCCGAGCTTCTTGGCCTGATCGCGTTCGCGGTCGCCATGATCATCCTTTACGCGCGCTGATCATGCTCCGGCCGGCTCGTCCGGCCGGGCAATCGGGACCTTCGATGCCTCAGATCAATCAGCTTCCGGACATCTTCTTCAGCCAGCTGTTCTGGCTGGCGGTGGTGTTCGGCATCATCTACTTCTGGATCGGGCGCGGCATGGTGCCGAAGATCCAGTCGGTCGTGGAAGACCGCGACAAGAAGATCGCCGACGACCTCGCGGCCGCCCAGCGCGCCCGCGAGGAGGCGGAAGCGTGCCGAGGAAGCCTATCGCGAGCGGATCGACGCTGAGCCGCAGCGAGGCGATGAAGGTCGCTCAGGAAGCCAAGCACCAGGCCGCTCTCGATACCGAGAAGCGCCTGAAGGCGGTCGACGACAAGATCGGCAAGAAGGTCGCCGAAGCGGAAGCGAAGATCCGCGCCGCGGCCGACAGCCGCCCGTCGCGAGCTCGAGCCGGTCGCGGCCGAAGCTGCGAGCGAGCTGGTCGCCAAGCTGACGGGTCAGAAGATCGCCGCAACGGATGCGCAAGCGACGGTGAAGGCGGTGCTCCATGGCTAATCCGCATCCGAGAAACCACCGCGACCGTCGAGCACCACGGCGGCGCGGCCGAGCATGCCGAAGCCGGCGGCGTTCGGCCTGATCACAGCGCCGATGTTCATCGCGCTGGCGATGATCGTCGTCATTGCGCATCATCGTCTGGAAGAAGGTTCCGGCGGCGATCGGCAAGGCGCTGGACAGCAAGATCGACGTGATCCGCAACCAGCTCGCCGAGGCCGAATCGCTGCGCAAGGACGCCGAGGCGCTGAAGGCCGAATATGAGGCCAAGACGAAGTGAGCGGACAAGGAAGCCGCGACCATCGTCGAGCGCGCCCGTCACGAGGCCGAGACCATCGTCGCGCAGGCGAAGGATAATGCCGAAGCTCTCGTCGAGCGCCGTCAGCGCATGGCCGAGGACAAGATCGCGGCGGAAGAGCGCCATGCCGTCGACCAGCTTCGCGCCACCGCCGCCGAAGCGGCTCGCGAAGCGCGGCCACCGCCTCATCCGCGACCGTGTCGACGCGAAGGCTGATGAAGCCCTCGTCGGCGACGCCATCCGGAGCATCGGCAGCCGCTAAGGCCGCTGCCCTGCCCTTGCCGCGCGGACGCGCGGCATGGCACTCGGCAAACAATCGGGCGGTTAGCTCAGTTGGTAGAGCATCTCGTTTACACCGAGAGGGTCGGCGGTTCGAGCCCGTCACCGCCCACCATTCAAACGACGACGGCGTGGTCCGACATCCGCGAAGTAGCGTCGCATCGCGACGCTTGCCTCGGGCGACAGTTCGACGAACACCCGCCGGCCGTCATGCGGATCCGCACGGCGCCGGAAGATGCCCTGGTCCGTCATCGTCTTCAGCCAACGCAGAGCCGTCGTCGCCGGCACTGCCGCGGCAATGCACAGGCTGGACACCGGCACCCGAAGCTGGGCGATCTCCGCCTGCAGCAGGTCGAGCAGCATGTCCCAGGCGGGATCGGCGAACAGATCCGCCTGGAAGTAAGCGCTCGCGCAGGCGACGCGCGCGAATGACGGAGCGAACCACGTCCGGAGAGATTTGCGGAGCACTCGCCCGTCTGCGGCGCCGGCGCCGGCCTCTGCTGGTCACGCCGGCCCGGTCGACAGTCGCGCGAGCGTGGACGCGATCCGGCTCACTTCGTCGCTGATCTGCCGCAGGCGCTCGCCGCTCCTGTCCGAAGCCACGTCGGAAAGCATGTCGGCGCGCTGCAGGCCGGAAGCGGCGATGGCGAGCGCGGCGGCTCGCTCCCCCTCGTCGCCGTTGATGACCAGCTCAACTGGCGACCCGCCGATCTGCGCAAAACAGCAGGTCGACGAGGTCGTTCGATGCGGCGACGACCGCCGAATAGCGGCCGTCGAGTACGTCGGAGCTGACCTGGTGCAAGAGCCGATCCATCGCCGGCCCGCCGTCGTGGTCGAGCTCGATCCACACCGCCGAGGCGGCAGCCTGCAACGCGATGCGATCCGCAGCGGCGTCGAGCGGTACGATGGCGCCGATACGAGCGCCGGATGCCTCAACCGTTCGGGCGGCGCGCTGCAAGGCGGCGTCGCTGTTGCCGGCGATCAATACTGGGGGAGAGGCAAGCGAGGGCTCGCCGTAAAGCTCGGTCGTATACGCGTTCATGCGACACCTAAGTCAGAAGCGGGACCGAGCAAGAACGCTGGTAGACTGCAAAGCGGAGCAAAGTCAGCCCAAAACTGAGTCCGAAACGGATCAATCCGCAGCACTTGCTCAACGGCCCGTGCTTAATGCGGTTGCTGCTTGGGGGATTTGCGAGTGGACGCGTTGAACGGGTTCGTGCCGAGATCGGTGCGTGCTGAATGGGTGTCGGATTTGCTGCGTGCGATCGACGAGGCGCAGTGGCTCGCCTGGCGCGTCGGGGTGGTCGAAGGCCGCAATGCGCAGGCACTGGAGCTGTACGTCGAGCTGGAACTCGTCCGCGCCGAGGTCGAGGCGATGCGGCCGTCCACTAAAACGCCCTGCGGAACTTCGCCTCCGCCGGAGAATGGCTCGAGAAATGAGCCGATCGGCACTGGCTTTCCATCCGCCAGTGGCGACGAAGCCGCGATTGAGGAAGGCGCGCTTGCCGTAAGCGAGCGGTTCGCCGTCCGGGCCATCGACGCGCCCGCCTGCGGCGAGCAGTACGGCATGACCAGCCGCGGTGTCCCACTCGCTCGTCGGCGACAGGCGCGGGTAGATGTCGGCATTCCCTTCCGCGACGATGCAGAACTTCAGCGACGATCCGATCGCCACGTAATCGCACTCGTGCGCCGCCTCGCAAAGATAATCGGCGGTCGGCTGGTTGAAATGCGACTTGGAGGCGACGGCGATCAGCTGGTCGCCCGGTTCGCGCGTCCGGATATCGAGCCGCCCGTGCCCCTCGTCGAGCCAGGCGCCCTCGCCAACCAGTCCGCAGTGGAGGCGGCCAGTGGCCGGTGCGAACACCGCGCCGAGACGCGGTACGCCGTCGACGATAAGCCCGATGTTGACGGTGTAATCGTCGCCGCCGCGCACGAACTCCTTGGTCCCGTCGAGCGGGTCGACGAGGAAGTAGGTATCGCCGTGCGCCGGAATGCGGCCGGCGGCGACTTCCTCCTCGGCAATCACCGGCACGCCGGGCGCGGCCTTCGCCAGTGCGGCGAGGATGATCAGCTCCGCCGCCCGGTCCGCTTCGGTGACGGGCGACAAGTCCTGCTTGTGCTCGACCTCGTAGCCGCGGCGGACGATCTCCAGGATCGCCTCGCCTGCTTCCCGAGCCGCTACTGCAATGTCGTCGAGGAGCTTCCGCTCGTCCAATTTAGCGCGGCGCCATCCGGATGCCGCCATCGAGGCGGATCGATTCTGCGTTCAGGTATGGCGTCTCGACGATGAACGCGGCGAGCTCGCCATATTCCTCGGCCTTGCCGAGCCGCTTCGGGAACGGGACCTGCGCGCCCAGCGCATCCTGCACATTCGGCGGCATCATCGCGACCATCGGCGTCTTGAACACGCCCGGAAGAATGGTGTTCACGCGAATGCCGTCGTTCATCAGGTCGCGCGCGATCGGCAGCGCCATGGCCAGCACGCCGCCCTTCGACGCCGAATAGGCCGCCTGCCCGATCTGGCCGTCCTCGGCCGCGACCGACGCGGTATTGATGATGCAACCGCGCTCGCCGTCTTCCAGCGGGTCGAGACCGACCATGCCGAACGCCGAATGCGCGATGCAGCGGAACGAGCCGATCAGGTTGATCTGGATGGCCAGCTCGAACTGGATCATCGGATAGAACTTCGGCTCCTTGGTTTCCTTGTCGCGGCCGACGGTCTTGGCGGCATTGGCGACGCCGGCGCAGTTGACGAGCACGCGCTCCTGGCCGTGCGCCTCGCGCGCCTTGGCGAAGGCTGCCGCGACCTTTTCGTCGCTGGTCACATCGACTTCGCAGAAGACGCCGCCGATCTCGGAGGCGACCTTTTCGCCCTTTTCGACGTCGCGGTCGAAGACGGCGACCTTGGCACCACGGCTCGCGAGTTCACGCGCGGTAGCTTCGCCGAGCCCCGATGCGCCGCCGGTCACGACTGCGGCAATGCCCTGAATCTTCATTCGAAATCCCTTCTCAATTCTGCCCTCGTCATTGCGAGGAGCGAAGCGACGAAGCAATCCACTAGCGCCGCTGGATTGCTTCGCTCCGCTCGCAATGACGAATTATTCGGCTTGAGGCTCCACCCTAACCAGCACCGCGCCCTCGCTTACCTGCGCGCCAGCCTGCGCGCTTAATTCGGCGACCGTGCCGTCGAACGGCGCGGTCAGTCCATGCTCCATTTTCATGGCTTCGAGGGTTAGCAAACGTTGCCCCTTTGCTAACCTTTTCACCGGCGGAAACCTCGACTGCAGTGACCTTTCCGGGCATCGGTGCAGCGACCACGCCGTCCGCCACACCATGTCCACCAACGCTTCCGCGCGCGGCCAGCTCGAACTCGTACGCACTGCCTTCGTAGAAGGCGACGACGCGTTCGTCGTCACGGAAACCGGAAACCGCCGCGAGCTCGCCCTCGTCCGGCGAGACCTTCCGGAATTCGCCATGGCGACCAAGCGCGACGCCGGTCTGTTGCGGCGCATTGAGACGGAAGCCGGATAGCCCCGCGAACGAGCTCCTCGTCGTCCTGCGCAACTGCAACGACTGCCGCGCCACGCCAGATTTCGTCATCCGGCTCTGCGTTGGGCACCAGTTTGTCGAGGTGCTTTTCGATGAAGCCTGTGTCGATGCGCTCATCTGCGAAGTCCGGATCGAGCAGCGCATTGAACAGGAAGCCCGCATTGGTCCGGACCGGCCAGACTTCGACCTCATCCAATATGGCAGCGAGCTCGTCGATAGCTTCTCGCCGGTTTTCGCCCCACGCGACCAACTTGGCGATCATCGGGTCGTAAAAGGAGGAAATTGCATCGCCCTCTTCGACGCCGGTCTCGATACGGCCTTCTTCGCCCAGATCGAAATGATCGAGCGAACCGACACTCGGCAAAAATCCCTTCGCCGGATCCTCCGCGTAAAGCCGCGCTTCGATTGCCCAGCCGTTGATCGACAGCTCGTCCTGCGTCTTCGGCAGCTTCTCGCCCGACGCCACCCGCAACTGCCATTCGACCAGGTCCTGGCCGGTGATCTCTTCGGTCACCGGATGCTCGACCTGCAGCCGCGTGTTCATTTCCATGAACCAGATGCGGTCGCCCTTCAGGCCTTCGCTCGCGTCGGCGATGAACTCGATCGTCCCCGCACCTTCGTAGTTCACGGCCTTGGCCGCGCGAACCGCCGCGCTGCAGACCGCCTCGCGCGTCGCCTCGTCCATGCCGGGCGCGGGCGCTTCCTCGATCACCTTCTGGTGGCGGCGCTGGAGCGAGCAGTCGCGCTCGAACAGGTGGACGACATTGCCGTGGCTGTCGCCGAACACCTGCACCTCGATGTGGCGCGGCGAGAGGATGTATTTCTCGATCAATACGCGGTCGTCGCCGAAGGAACTGGCCGCCTCGCGCTTGCAGCTTTCGAGCGCGTCGTCGAAGTCCTTGCCGGCGTCGACGCGGCGCATGCCCTTGCCGCCGCCGCCTGCCACCGCCTTGATCAGTACCGGATAGCCGATCGCGTCGGCTTCCTTCTTCAATCGCTTCGGGTCCTGGTCCTCGCCGAGATAGCCCGGCGTGACCGGCACACCCGCTTCGGACATCAGTTTCTTCGCCGCGTCCTTGAGGCCCATGGCGCGGATGCTGTCCGGCTTGGGCCCGACCCAGATCAGGCCGGCGTCGAGCACCGCCTGCGCGAAGTCGGCATTCTCGGAAAGGAAGCCGTAGCCCGGGTGGATCGCCTCCGCGCCGGTCGCCTTTGCGGCCTCGATGATCTTGTCGCCGACCAGGTAGCTTTCTCGCGCCGGGCTCGGACCGATGTGCACCGCCTCGTCCGCCATGCGCACGTGCAGCGCCTTGGCATCGGCGTCCGAATATACCGCGACCGTGCGCACGCCCATCGCCCGTGCGGTGCGGATGATGCGGCAGGCGATCTCGCCGCGATTGGCGATGAGGAGCGACTTCAGCATGCGCGAATCTTCACGAATGTTCGCACTGACGAAGGCGCAGTTTCCCGCCGAAAGCCCGACATTTTCATGCAGCAGCCGCGTAGCGCAGGATCCAAGCTGTAGGACAGCATCTTCTACTCCGCCGCCACCCGCATCGGCTCTTCCGCCACGAGCGGTTTCAGACCCAGCTTGGCGAACAAGGCCGCGTCGCTGTCGTCGCCGGCGTTCGGCGTGGTCAGCAGCCGGTCGCCCGTGAAGATGCTGTTCGCGCCCGCGAGGAAGCAGAGCGCCTGCGTGCTCTCCGACATGCTCTCGCGGCCGGCCGACAGGCGGACCATCGACTTCGGCATGGTGATCCGCGCGACCGCGACGGTGCGGACGAACTCGATGTCGTCGATCGGCCTGTCCTCGCCCCACATGTCGCCGAGCACCGTGCCCTTCACCGGCACCAGCGCATTGACCGGCACGCTCTCCGGATGGCGCGGGAGCGTCGCCAGAGCGTGGATGAAGCCGACGCGGTCCTCGCGGGTCTCGCCCATGCCGACGATCCCGCCGCAGCAGACCGCCATCCCCGCCTTGCGCACTTCCTCCAGCGTATCGAGCCGCTCCTGGAACGTCCGCGTGGTGATGATGTCGCCGTAATGCTCGGGCGAGGTGTCGATGTTGTGGTTGTAATAATCGAGGCCCGCATCCTTCAGCGCCCGCGCCTGGTCGCCCGTCAGCATGCCGAGCGTCATGCAGGTCTCGAGGCCCATCGCCTTCACTTCGCTGACCATCTCGCAGAAGCGCGGGCATGTCGCGCTCCTTCGGCTCACGCCAGGCCGCGCCCATGCAGAAGCGCTGCGACCCATGCGCCTTCGCCTCGCGGGCGGCGGCGATGACGGCGTCCGCGTCCATCAGCTTCTCGGCCTTCAGACCGGTGTCGGCATAGCGCCGACTGCGAGCAATAGCCGCAATCCTCCGGACAGCCGCCGGTCTTGATCGACAGGAGGGTGCAAAGCTGCACCTCGCCCGCAGCGTGGTGCTGCCGATGCACGTCCGCTGCGCGGAACACGAGCTCCGTGAACGGAAGGTCGAATAGCTCCGCGATCTCGGCGCGGGTCCAGTCGTTGCGGGTCATTGTGCCGGACAGCCTGTGGTTCGGGATGAGAAAGTCAGGTTCATGATTTTCCAGGTGCCGTTTTCGCGGACGAGGTCGAAATGGTCGTAGCCGCAGTTGCTGACCTTGCCGCCGACACGGACGACGAACGGAGCCCAGACCATCGCCACGTCGCCGTCGATCTCGATGGCAGGGTCGCTGATTCGCTCCTGAAAGCCCTCACCCGGCTTCAGGCGCTCCGCGAACTGAGCCCAGGACTGTTGCCGTAGACCGCTGCCGCTGGCCCGTGTTGCCCGTCGCGGTTACGCGGCCCTCGGGATAGACCTGACGCAGCATCGCGGAAGCATCGCCAGCCTCGAAGGCAGCGAATGCTGCGTTGATCGGCGTGAGAACCGCGGCGGTGTCGGTTTCCGGCGGAGGGACCGCAGTGGCGGGCGGCAAAGCCTGCGCGGAAACGGCTAGGAACAATGGAATGAAGACACCCATCGCCATCACATCCTGAACACGCCGAACTGCGGCCGCTCGGGGATCGGCGCATTCAGGCAGGCCGCAAACGCCAGCCCGAGCACGTCGCGCGTCTGCGCCGGGTCGATGATCCCGTCGTCCCACAGCCGCGAGGTCGCGTGCCAGGGGTTGCCCTGCGCTTCGTAATCGTCGCGGATCGGTTGCTTGAAGGCTTCGGCCTGCTCCGGCGTCCACTTGTCGGCGTCGCGGTGGACGGTGGCCAGCACGCTCGCCGCCTGCTCGCCGCCCATCACGCTGATGCGCGAGTTGGGCCAGGTGAAGAGGAAGCGCGGCGAGTAAGCGCGGCCGCTCATGCCGTAATTGCCCGCGCCGAAGCTGCCGCCGATCAGCACGGTGATCTTCGGCACGCTCGCGGTGGCGACGGCGGTGACCAGCTTCGCGCCATGCTTGGCGATGCCTTCCGCCTCATACTTCCCGCCGACCATGAAGCCGCTGATGTTCTGCAGGAACAGCAAGGGCGTGCGGCGCTGGCAGGCGAGCTCGATGAAGTGCGCGCCCTTCACGGCGCTCTCGCTGAACAGGATGCCGTTATTGGCGAGGATCGCGACCGGCATGCCCCAGATGTGCGCGAAGCCGCAGACGAGGGTCGAGCCGTAGAGCGGCTTGAACTCGTGGAACTCGGAGCCGTCGACGATGCGCGCGATGATCTCGTGCACGTCGTAGGGCGCGCGGACGTCCTCGGGGATGACACCGTAAAGCTCTTCCGGGTCGTAGGCCGGCGGGCGCGGCTCGCGCAGCTCGATGCCCGCACCGGGCTTGCGGCTGCAGCGTCGAGACGATGTCGCGGACGATGGTCAGCGCATGCTCGTCATTCTCGGCGAGATGATCGACCACGCCCGACTTGCGCGCATGGAGGTCGCCGCCGCCGAGGTCCTCGGCGCTGATTTCCTCGCCCGTCGCCGCCTTCACCAGCGGCGGGCCGCCGAGGAAGATCGTGCCCTGATTGCGGACGATGACGCTCTCGTCGCTCATCGCGGGGACGTAGGCGCCGCCCGCGGTGCAGCTGCCCATGACGCAGGCGATCTGGGCGATGCCCTTCGAGCTCATCTGCGCCTGGTTGAAGAAGATGCGGCCGAAATGCTCGCGGTCGGGGAAGACCTCGGCCTGGTGCGGCAGGTTCGCTCCGCCGCTGTCGACGAGATAGACGCACGGCAGCCGGTTCTCGAGCGCGATTTCCTGCGCGCGGAGGTGCTTCTTCACCGTCAGCGGATAATAGGTCCCGCCCTTCACCGTCGCGTCGTTGCAGACGATCATCACCTGCTTGCCCGACACGCGGCCGATGCCGGCGATCATGCCCGCGCCGGGCACCTCGTGATCGTATAGATCGAACGCAGCGAGTTGGCCGATCTCGAGAAACGGCGAGCCCGGATCCAGGAGGCGCTCCACTCGATCCCGGGGAAGCAGCTTGCCACGCGAAACGTGGCGCTCGCGATGCTTCTCCGACCCGCCCTGCGCGGCCTCGGCAACGTCCGCGCGCAACTTCTCGACCAGCGAGCGGTTGTGCTCGCGACGGGCACGAAAATCATCGCTGTCTGGGCTGATGCTAGACTGAAGCTTTGGTGCGCTCATGCCCTGTAGTGGTCCGTTGGTCGAAAATGCCCTGCGCCCGCCTAGCTGCTGCGGCAGCGCTTGGCAAAACCCCACGAAAGGCCCCGAATGACCCGGCTTATGAACCGTTCAAAGTTGCTTCTCGTCGCGTCGGCGTTCGCGCTTTCGCTTTCCGCCTGCCAGCAAGGCGGCACGGGCACCGAACAGGGCCAGACCGCGCAAGGGACCGAGCTCGGCATCGTCCCGGCCTCGATGGACAAGTCGGTCACGCCCGGCGACGACTTCTTCACCTACGCCAACGGCACCTGGGTGAAGAACACGCCAATCCCCGACGACCGGTCCAACATCGGCGGTTTCTACATCGCCGACCAAATTCGTGAGAAGCAGACCCGCGAGCTGCTCGACGGGCTACTGAAATCGAATGCCGATGCGAGCACGAACGAAGGCAAGATCGCCAATTATTACAACGCCTATTTGAACACCGACGCGATCGACAAGGCTGGGCTGAACCCGGCCAAGGCGGACCTCGATGCAATCGGGCGCATCGCCGACAAGAAGCAATTGAGCGCGGCCATCGGCGGCACGCTTCGCGCCGACACCGATCCGCTCAACGCGACCAATTTTCAGACCGAGAATCTGTTCGGCATCTTCGTCACGCAGGGCCTGAACACGCCGGGCGAAACCCTGCCCTATCTGATGCAGGGCGGCATCGGCCTTCCGGAGCGCGAATATTATCTCGGCGGCGACGCCAAGATGGCCGAGATGCGCACGAAATATCGTGAGTACATCACGACCATCATGCGCCTCGCCGGCAATCCGGATCCCGCTGCCGCGGCCGGACGCATCATGGATCTCGAGACCAAGATCGCCCGCGCTCACGCCACGCGCGAGGAGAGCGAGGACTTCGCCAAGGGCGCAAAGGTCTGGACCCGCGCCGAGCTGGAGAAGAATGCGCCGGGTATCGACTGGGCGTCGCTGCTGAACGCCGCGCAGCTCGGCAGCGCGCAGAAGTTCCAGGCCTATCATTCGGGCGCCATTCCGAAGCTGGCCGCATTGGTCGGTTCGGAGCCGCTGGATGCGTGGAAGGACTGGCTGGCGTTCCACACGCTGAACCAGCAGGCCAACGTCCTGCCCAAGGCCGTTCCGCGACGCCAGCTTCGCCTTCAACGGGACGACGCTGACCGGTGCGCCCAAGGAGCGGCCGCGCGATCAATTGGCGATGAACGCCGTCGGCAATGCGCTGCAGGATGCAGTCGGCAAGGCGTATACCGACAAATACTTCCCGGCCTCGGCCAAGGCCGAAGTCCAGAAGATGGTCGAGGAGATCAAGGCCGCCTTCGCTCGCCGCGTCGAGGCGCTCGACTGGATGGCGCCTTCGACCAAGGAAGAGGCGTTGAAGAAGGTCCGCGGGATCGTTGTCGGCGTCGGCTATCCCGACACGTGGCGGGACTATTCGGGCCTCGAAATCGGCAATGACGCCTACGCCAACCAGAAGAATGCGGGCCTCGCCGAATATCGCCACCAGGTCGCGAAGATCGGCAAGCCGATGGACCGCAACGAATGGTGGATGCCGCCGCAGCTGGTGAATGCGGTGAACTTGCCGGTGCAGAATTCGCTCAACTTTCCTGCCGCGATCCTGGTCCGCCCGTTCTTCGATCCAAAGGCGGATCCGGCGTTCAACTATGGCGCGATCGGCTCCGTGATCGGACACGAGATCAGCCACAGCTTCGACAACAACGGCGCCTTGTTCGATTCCACCGGCGCACTGCGCAACTGGTGGACGCCGGCGGACTTCCAGCGCTTCCAGAAGGCGGGCGATGCACTTGCCGCGCAGTACGACCAATACGAAGCGCTGCCGGGCTTGCACGTGAACGGGAAGCTGACGCTCGGCGAGAATATCGCCGACGTCGCGGGCCTCTCAGCAGCGTACGACGCCTACCGCCATTCGCTCGGCGGCAAGGAAGCGCCGGTCATCGAAGGCTTCTCCGGCGACCAGCGCTTCTTCCTGGCGCATGCGCAGGTCTGGGCGACCAAGATGCGCGAAGAGACGCTGCGGCAGCGCGTGCTGACCGATGGCCACACGCCCGGCCAGTTCCGAGCCCTCACCGGCCGCAACCTCGATCCGTGGTACGCGGCGTTCAACGTGAAGCCGGGCCAGAAACTCTACCTCGCCCCCGACAAGCGCGTGAAGATCTGGTGATTTATTGAGGCTGCTCTGCGCGTGCCTTGAGGTACGCGTAGAGCGCGTCTTTCTCGTGCGGGGTGAACTTGCTGAAGCGGCTGCGCGCCACCTCGCCCATCAGCGGATTCCTGAACTTTCGTCCCCCTGACGGAACGCCCTTCGTCATCAGGTTTTCAAATTCTGCGCGCGAATAGCCGCCGGCGACGATGAGATTGGGCGTGTCGCCCTCCTGCCCCTTCAACTCGGGCCCGTGGCACTCGGCACAGGTCACCATTGTGATGTACCGGCCTTGCGCGCGCGCTTCGCCGAGATCGACCGGCGCCAGGGCTTTGTCTCGTGTCACGGATTGGGCCGCCGGCAAGATCTTCCCCTCGGCAATCAACTTCTTCGCGTCCGCCTCGAATGGTAGTGGCTTGCCGGTTGGGTCGCCGGCTGGCGTTTGCGTGCGCAGATAAGCAATGACCGCGGCCAGGTCGGCGTCGCTGAGATGTTGAAAGATTTCCGACGGCATGGCCCAGACATCGCGCCCCGATGGATGGATTTCGTGACGAATCAGGCGCTCGAGTTGCGCGTCCGAATATTTCGGGACCTCCCTCGTCAGGTTTGACGCGTAGAGCTCGTAAAAGCGCTTACCCTGCATGTCCTTGCCATGACAGCCATGACATCCAAGCGCCCAGCTGACCCGATGGCCGTGAGCAATTTTGGCGGCCTTGTCGCCCGCATCGACACCGTCGAATCCAAGCTGAACCCGCGGAGCGGCAACGGCGGTTTCCTTTGTTTGCGGAGTTCGATCACAGCCCGAGACGGCGGCGACCAACAACAATGCGATGATTGACTGGCGCATCGTCACTTCCCCCTTGCGCCAAGGGCATACCGCAGTTGCGCCAGCTTACCGAGTCAGGCGTCGATCAGCGCGTAGGCGCGGACCGGAAACGTCCCCATACCTTTCACCTTTGGAGGCGCCGCGGAGAATCGGAAGCCGCCGAGCGGAAGCGCCCCGAGACCGGTCATATGCTCACAAATCGGAATACCCGCGCCGAGCAAGGTGGTGTGTACCGGACGCGTCCTGACGCGCGTGTCGTCGATATTGTGACTGTCGATACCGACCAGTGCCACGCCATCCGCGGCCAGCCGCTGGGCGGCAGCCTCGGTCAGGAACGAGTGATCGTGATAGTATTGATCGGTGCCCCAGTGGCGGTCCCAGCCGGTCGCAATCAGGACCGCCTTTCCTCGAACGTCCAGGCCGTCGAATGCGGCGACATCGACAGCCAGCCCCTCTTCGAACGGCTGCCGAATCACCAGTGCAGGCAAGTTCGCGAAAGCCTCTATCTCGACCTCACTGAGGTCTTTCCCATCGACGAAGCGATGCGAAGGGACATCGACGTAAGTGCCCGTGTTCGCGACCATGTCGATGCGGCCGATCTGGAAGGTGGACCCGTCGTCGTAGTTCGCGACGGACTGTTCGCGAGAGATGAAGTCGCAGATGTGCGGGCCCGGCAGGCCCTTGTACGTGACCATGCCCTCGGTGATGACATGGCTCAGGTCGATCAGTCGCGTCGGCCGCTCCCCCATCGCGTCACTCCCGATTGTTATGCTCCGACCAACTCGCGGCCGATCAGCATGCGGCGGATCTCGTTCGTGCCGGCCCCGATGTCGAGAAGCTTGGCATCGCGGTAGTAGCGCTCGACCGGCCAGTCCTTGGTATAGCCCGCGCCGCCCAGCGCCTGCACCGCCTCGTTGGCGACCTTCACCGCATTCTCCGATGCCAGCAGGATCGCGCCCGCCGCGTCATGACGCGTCGTCTTGCCCGCGTCGCAAGCCTTGGCGACCTGGTAGACGTATGCGCGGGCGGAATTCAGCGCGACATACATGTCGGCCACCTTGGCCTGCATCAGCTGGAACGTGCCGATCGGCTTGCCGAACTGCTTGCGCTCGCGGACGTAGGGAATGACCACGTCGAGACAGGCCTGCATGATGCCGATCTGCATGCCCGCGAGCACGGTGCGCTCGTAATCCAGGCCGCTCATCAGCACTTCGACGCCCTTGTTCTCCTCACCGAGGACGTTCTCGGGCGGCACGAAGCAATCGTCGAATACCAGCTCCGCCGTCGGCGATCCGCGAATGCCGAGCTTGTCGACCTTCTGGCCGATCGAGAACCCTTCCATGTCCTGCTCGATCAGGAAGGCGGTGATCCCGCGGCTGCCCTCGCCCGTCTTGGCGTAGACGACGAGCGTATTCGCTTCCGATCCGTTGGTAATCCAGAACTTGGTGCCGTTGAGGCGGTAGCCGTTGCCGACCTTCTCCGCCTTCAGCTTCATGCTGACGACGTCGCTGCCCGCCCCCGCCTCGCTCATCGCCAGGGCGCCGACATGCTCGCCGCTGATCAGCTTGGGCAGATATTTCTGCTTCTGCTCCGGGTTTGCCCAGCGGCGGATCTGGTTCACGCAGAGGTTCGAGTGCGCGCCGTAGCTCAGGCCGACAGAGCCGGACGCGCGGGCGACTTCTTCCTGCGCCACGACATGTTCGAGATAGCCGAGGCCGAGCCCGCCATCCTCTTCCGAGACCGTGATCCCGTGCAGCCCGAGCTCGCCCATTTGCGGCCAGAGGTGGCGCGGAAACTCGTCCTTCTCGTCGATCTCTGCAGCGATCGGCGCGATCTTGTCGGCGGCGAAGCGCTGCGTGGATTCGCGGATGGTGTCGGCCATCTCGCCGAGCTGGAAGTCGAAGGTCGCGTTGGACATTTCAGAGCCTCTCGTGTTGGAGGCGCGCCTAGCACCGGCATTGAGGTTTGAACAAGCAAGCCGGCAGTCTTATGTGCAGTGCAACAATCCGACTCCGGAGCACATTCGATGGCCACCACCGCTGAAGATCCCACCGTCATCCTTTCGATCGCCCGCACGCCGATGGGCTGCCATGCAGGGCGCGCTGTCCGACGCGACCGCGACCGACCTCGGCGCGACCGCGGTGAAGGCGGCGGTGGAGCGCGCTGGCGTGTCCGGCGAAGACATCGACCGCATCTACATGGGCTGCGTGCTACCGGCCGGTCTCGGCCAGGCCCCTGCCCGCCAGGCCGCACTCAAGGCCGGCCTGCCGAAGTCGGTCCAGGCGACGACGGTCAACAAGGTCTGCGGCTCGGGCATGCAGACGGTGATCATGGGCGACGAGGCCCTGTCGGCCGGCAACGCCGACTTCATCATCGCGGGCGGCATGGAATCGATGACCAACGCTCCGTATCTGCTCAAGAAGCATCGCTCCGGCGCGCGCATCGGCCATGACACGGCCTACGACCACATGTTCCTCGACGGCCTCGAGGACGCGTACGAAGAAGGCCGCGCGATGGGCAGCTTCGCCCAGTGCACCGCCGACGAATATCAGCTGACGCGCGAGCAGATGGACAATTACGCCATCGAGAGCCTCAGCCGCGCCAAGGCCGCGATCGACAATGGCGGCTTCAAGGACGAGATCGTCCCGGTCACCATCAAGAGCCGCGCCGGCGAGACCGTCGTCGACACCGACGAGGCCCCTGGCCGCGGCCGTCCCGACAAGATCCCGCAGCTGAAGCCCGCCTTCTCCAAGGAAGGCACGATCACTGCCGCGACCAGCTCGTCGATCTCCGACGGCGCCGCCGCGGTCGTCCTGACCCGCGAGTCCGTCGCCAGCGCCAAGGGCCTGGACCCGGTCGCGCGCATCGTCGCCACCGCCGCTCATGCCCAGGAGCCGGCGCAGTTCACGATCGCCCCGATCGGCGCGATCGAGAAGGTGCTCGACAAGGCCGGCTGGAAGGCTTCGCGACGTCGACCTGTGGGAAGTGAACGAGGCGTTCGCCTGCGTCGCCATGTTCGCGATGAAGGACCTCGGCATCCCGCACGAGAAGATCAACGTCCACGGCGGCGCGACCGCGCTCGGCCACCCGATCGGCGCCAGCGGCACGCGCATCCTCGTGACGCTCGTCAACGCACTGAAGCAGAAGGGCGCCAAGCGCGGCGTCGCCAGCCTCTGCATCGGCGGCGGCGAAGCGACGGCGGTGGCGGTGGAGCTCGTCTAAGAACGAGTTGCCGGCGAAACGATCCGGTGGTAATGCGCTCTCCTCAAAACGGGGAGAACATCATGCGCCTGACGATCGTCACTCTGGCCGCGCTTGCGCTGGTCAGCTGCAACAAGGCGGAAGCACCCGCCGACACGAACACGGCCGACGCCAATATGGCGGCGGACGCGAATGTCGTTGCGGCCGATGCCAATGCTGCCGTCGCGGCGCCCAACGAATATGCCGAGAGCAGCTGGGAATATACCTACAAGGGCAAGCCCATGCTGGAATTGGTCGACGCCAGCGGGAAGTACATCACCGTGTCCGGCAAGGAGCATATCGACCACGGTACCTACGTCATGAAGGGCACCAAGATCTGCTTCACCAGCGCCATGAACAAGGAAGGCGAGGATTGCTGGCAGGATCCGAAGCTGGCGGTCGGGGAGTCGGGTGAATCGGTCAGCGACAAGGGCGAGAAGGTGCTCGCTCAAGCGGGTTGCCTACCAGCCGCTGTCGATGCCCAGCTAAGGAAACAGACGGAAGCGCGCGGGCTCGTCCGGGCCCGTGCGCACGCCGTTCTTCCGTGGTATCGCCCGCTCCTCATTTAGGGGGAGCTTTCATGAAGAAGATTCTGTTGATAGCCGGGATCGCAGCGCTTGCAGCATGCGGTCAGAAGGAAAGCGCGCCTGCGGCCAATGACGCGAACGCCGCAGCAGCCGCGCCCGTCACCCCCGCCGAATTCCAGCTCAACGAGACCACCTGGACCTTCACCGACAAGGACGGCCAGGCCGTTCAGGAAACGATCGACGCTTCCGGCAACTATGTCGCCACTTCTGGTGCCAAGGAAATCGACCGCGGCACCTCGGCCATGAAGGACGGCAAGGCCTGCTTCACCAGCACGACCGACAAATCCGGCGAGACATGCTGGACGGTCCAGCCGGTCGCCATCGGCTCCTCGATGAACACTACCAGCGACAAGGGCGAGAAGCTCACCGTGATGCGCGTCGATTACGTGCCGGCGAGCGCCGCAAAATAGATTGGAAGGTACGCGGGGCTATTTCGGCCCCGCGTACGCCATGCATTCCACTTCGAGCAGCGCACCCAGCGCCAGGCCGTCCGCGCCGAAGGCGCTGCGGGCGGGGAATTTCCCGTCGGCGAAATAGGTCATGTAGACCTTATTGAACGCCGGCCAGTCGGCCATGTTGTCGAGCATCACCGTGCATTTGACGACGTCGCCGTAACCAAGGCCCTGCCGCTTCAGGACGGCGCCGATATTGTCCATCGCCTGCTTCGACTGGGCATCGATCCCGGCTGGAAGCTTGCCGTCGGCGCCGATGCCGATCTGGCCGGACATGAAGAGAATGTCGCCAACGCGAACTGCTTCCGAGAAGGGCAGCCTCTGCTCGCCGAGCGACGGGCGCCCGATGAATTCGACCGCTGGCCGCTGCGCCGTCTGTGCCGATGCGTCCGTCGCCATGATCGCCAATACTCCTGCCGCTATCGCCTTCATCGCTGCCCCCTGTTGCGTGAAAGGGCTGCATAGCATCGTCGCGTGACGTCAGCGAGGCATCAGCATTCCGCGCTTGCCGACGGCGACGAAGGCAGTGACCAGCTGAAGAGCGATCAGCAGCGCCACGAAGGCCAGCGGACTGACCCAGGCGACGTAGCCGAGGTGGGCCAGCGCAGCCCAGCCGCCGAACAAGACGAGGGTCGCGTAAAAGCCGTACGCCGAGGCTTCTCGCGTCAGCTGCCATGTCAGCTCATCATATTGCTTCGCGCCGGCCACGGTCACCGCGACGACGGCAAGTAGGCACAGTGCCGCAATTGCCAGCGCGATCTCATTGCTGATTGCGCCGCCCGCCATCGCAAGAGCCAGGACGAAAATCCCGATCAGGATGGTCGCAAGAGCGCTGGTCCTAAGCTTTGGCCGCTCTTCGCGAAGCTCTTCCGCATCCTCAACGTTGAGGAAGTGCGCTCCGGTTTTCGGCGCCGCGACGCCCAAAGCGACCATCAATCCGATGAGCAGATAGACAACACCGCAGGCGGCCGCGACGAGCACGGAGGGGTTCTTCAGGTCCATGTTCGGCTCGCCGATGAACCTGAAGAAAAGCAGGGACGCGACGCCCCCGACGACGGCACCCCCAAGCATGCGCCAGAGCATCACGCGCATTTTCTTGGCATCCATGGTCGCGTTCATTTCGACGGTTCCTCCGGCATCCAGTGATCGATGAAAATCTGGTCGACCGGCACGGCGAACAGTTTCGCCAGGCGCAGCGCCAGCGGGAGGCTCGGGTCATACTTGTCGGTCTCGACGGCGTTGACCGTCTGGCGCGATACGCCGAGCCGGCGGGCGAGTTCGCCCTGGCTCCAGCCGCGCCCCTCGCGAAAAGTCTTTAGCCGATTCTCCACGGCCCAATGGTGTGTAAAGAGTTCTTGTCTGTCAAGAACTCTTTACAGGTGGCTAATCGATGACCTCGCCGTCGCTAACGCCCCAGATGTCGGACGTCCGGATATAGCCTTCGCGCTTGCCAACCGCGATGTGGCACCAGCCGTTGCCGCACTGCTCGATCCGGCCGACGACGTTTTGCTCGGCGTGATAGCGGACGCGGCTGGCGGCATCGGGCTTTGGCGTAGATCGGCCGCGGTTCGCCGGGCTTTACGATCGCCGTTCGGCGGTCGCTGAGCAGAGACACCAGCATCCAGCCCTGCGTGCCCTCGGGATCCTCGATCATGCGCCAATTGGGATAGGTCTTGACCACGCGGATCGGCAGGTCGCGGCGCTTGTAGAGCCAGACGCCTGGATAGTTGCGGCCCGGCCCGGTGCGCATCATCGCTTCGCCCGAAGCGATCGAGGCCCAGTACGGCGGTTTCTTGTCCTGCGCGGCGGCAGGAACGGCCAGCGACAGGATGAGCGCGGCGACGACCCCGTTACGCACGAACCTCACGCTCCCGTCAGGATCCTGTCCACGAGCTGCTTCACCGTCGGGACGAAGCCGTTCGAATAGAAGGGGTCGGTCTTGAAGCGGAAAGCCGCATGACCCGCGAACATCAGGTTCTGCTCGACTGGACCGCCGTGCGCGATGTCCTGAAGCGTCTTCTGGATGCAGAAGCTGCGCGGATCGGCGAGCCGGCCGGTCGAATTCTTCTCATTGTCCGCCCAGGACGAGAAGGCGCACTGGCTAAGGCAGCCCATGCATTCCGCCTGGTCGTGGCGGATGGTATTCTTCTCGTCCATGCTGACGAAGATGAGCGTCTCGTCGGGCGTCTTCAGCGCTTCGGTGTAACCCGCGGCGAACCATTCGCGCGCGTGCTGAAGGTCGCCCTTGGTAACCCAGTAGCCTCGCTTCTTGCCGACGCCGACGTCGAGCTCGAAATGGTGATCGCCGAGCGGCTCCTTGGTGAACGCCACCTGGCGGTGTGAACGCTCTTCCAGCGCGCGGAGAAACGGATTGCGGACGGCGGAGGAATAGAAGCCGGTCGGCGAGAAGCGGTGGAGAAGGACGTCGCCCTCTTCCAGCGTCATCAGCCGCGCCTTCCACTCGGGCGGAATCGGGCTTTCCTGGGTCAGCAGCGGACGCGTTCCGAACTGGAAGGCGACCTGTCCCGAGCTCCGGATTGTCGATCCAGTGCTCCCATTCGTCGAGGCGCCAGACGCCGCCGGCCATGACGATCGGAACGCTGTCGGCAATGCCGTTCTCGCGCATCGTCGCACGAAGCGCCGCGACGCGCGGATACGGGTCCTGCGGAGCGCGCGGGTCCTCGGCATTGCTGACAAGCCGTTGTGGCCGCCCGCCAGCCATGGATCTTCGTAGACAACCGCAGCCAGCCAGTCGGCCGCCTTGTGATAGGCGCGCTTCCACAGGGCGCTGAAGGCACGGGCGGAACTGATGATCGGCAGGTAGTTCACGCCGTAGGACGCGGCGATCTCGCTTAGCTTGTAAGGCATGCCCGCGCCGCAGGTGACGCCGGTGACGAGGCCCTTGGTGCGTTCGAGAACGCCGTGAAGCACGCGCTGGGCGCCGCCCATCTCCCACAGCACGTTGATGTTGATGGCGCCCTTGCCGCCGGCCATTTCGTAGGCGCGCTGAACCTGCGCGACGGCGCCGTCGATCGCGTATTTGATCAACTCTTCGTGCCGCTCCCGGCGGGTCATGCCCTCGTAGATTTGCGGGATGATCCGGCCTTCGGGATCGTAGCTGTCGGCATTGACCGCGGACACGGTACCGACGCCGCCGGCAGCAGCCCAGGCGCCGGAGCTTGCGTGATTTGTCGCGGAAACACCCTTGCCGCCTTCGATCAGCGGCCAGACTTCCCGGCCGCCGTAAAGGATGGGCTTAAGCCCCTTGAACAAATCGTCTCTCCTGTTTCGCGCGCTGTATAGGCTCTGTTGCTGACATTGCTGCAAAAATCCACTGCATCTGGGGACGAAACGAAACGGGCCGGGAATCGCTTCCCGGCCCGCAACATTTTCCCATTGAGGGGTAAGCTTAGCAGCGGCCGCCCTTGGCAACCTGGCTGCCGACCACCGCGCCGAGAGCGCCGCCGATCAGCGCACCGGTCGTCCGGTCGCC
The DNA here is from genome assembly GCA_963750315.1 of uncultured Alphaproteobacteria bacterium. GTDB lineage: Bacteria > Pseudomonadota > Alphaproteobacteria > Sphingomonadales > Sphingomonadaceae > Sphingomicrobium. The sequence goes on along the minus strand of CAVVQF010000021.1, from coordinate 31,122 downwards.
GCCACGGCGATAGCCATAGCGATCACGTCCGCCGCTTGCGACCTGCGAACCCACGACTGCGCCCAATGCACCGCCGACGAGTGCGCCGGCGGTCTGGTTGCCGCCGCAGCGGTAGCGGCCGCCGTTGTAACGGTTGCCGTAATAGCCGTTGTTGTAGCTGCCGTAGTACGGCGATCCGCCGTAGTAGCTGCTGCCGTAGTAGGGCGACCCGCCATAGTAGTTCGAGCCGTAATAGCTCGAGCCGTAATAGGGCGACCCGTAGTTCGAATAACGCGAACCGTAGCGCGACCCGGAGTAGCGCGAGCCATAGTAAGGCGACGCCGACACGTAACGCGTTCGGACCGGCGAGCCGTAATGGGTCGAGCCGTAATAGCGCGCCTTCTGGGCTCGCTTCTGCGCCTTCTTCCACGACTTGTAATTGTGGTTGCCGTGATCCCGGGCCGACGCGACGGTCGGCGTTGCGACCATGGATGCTGCGGCGAGCGCAAGCAGTGTATTCCTAACCATCGAAATACTCCTCGAAATACGCAGCCGCATCCGCTCCATGCGACCCCATGACGTCAGCCTTGGTGCGCTCAAGCGACTGTCTGTGCGCTGAACATGGCGTTCAGTTTTCGGGTCTCTCAACGCGTGTAATCGAGGCCGATGTCCACCGACGGCGCAGACTGGGTGATCCGACCGACGGAAATGTAATTCACGCCCGTTTCGGCGATGCCGCGAATCGTCTCGAGATTCACGCCGCCCGACGCCTCAAGCGGCACCCGGCCCGCGACCAGTGCGACCGCCTCGCTAAGCACCGGCGGCGGCATGTTGTCGAGCAGCAGGCGATCGGCCCCCGCGGCGAGCGCAGGCTCGATCTGGTCGATGCGGTCGACTTCGACCTGGACCGGAAAGCCTGTGTTTGCCGCCTTCGCCGCGCTGACCGCCTTGGCGACACCGCCGACGCGCCGCGACGTGATTGTCCTTGATCAGCAGCCCGTCATCGAGCCGCATGCGGTGATTTTCTGCCCCGCCCATCCGCGCGGCATATTTTTCAAGCAGCCGAAGCCCGGGAATGGTCTTGCGCGTGTCGAGCACGATCGCGCCGGTGCCCGCAATTCTGTCGACATATTGCCGCGTCAGCGTGGCGATGCCCGACAGATGCTGCAGCGTGTTCAGCGCCGAGCCTTTCGGCCGACAGCATGGCCCGCGCATTGCCTTCCAGGCGGAGCAGGTCGCTGCCCTTTTCGACCTCGTCGCCGTCCTTCACCAATTTCTCGATCCGTACGTCGCGGTCGAGCGCTTGAAAGAACGCAATTGCAACGTCCATTCCGGCAACGACGATCGGCTGGCGGCAATCCATTTCCGCGGTGAAGCGGACGTCGGCGCCGATGGTCGCGGCGGAGGTGATATCGCCGCCTGAGCCGATATCCTCGGCGAGCGCGCGGCGGACGAAATCGTTCACATCGAATTGGGGATCAACGGCCATGCGCCGCCTCTAATGGCCGCCGCTTGCGACCGCTAGTGCGCGGGTCTCCGGCTTTTCGGCGCCTGCAACGCGCCAATGGTCGTCCTGAAGCTCGTAGCGCTGGGCTGAGCCGGACTCGAACTTGTCGCGCCCCCAGGTCTGCAGCGTCAGCGTCACGACATCGCCTTCGATGTCGATCCGGTTGAAGCTCTGCTGCTCATCGCGAAGCCGCGTTGAAGTTGCCGTCCCAGCTTGCACCACTAGCGCCGGACCGGACCGAGTGACGAGATCGCGCGCGCTGTGCGACGAAGCAGTGTGGTGGTGCCCGGCCAGCAGCATATCGACACCCGCATCAGCCGCGGCATCCAGCGCCAGCTCGCTGCGACCCGCTGCATGCTTCACCTCGCCGGTCTCGCCCACCGGCAAATCGAACAGCGGATGGTGAGTCACCAGCACGCGAAGGGCGTTCGGATCGGTGCGCTCGAATGTGTCGCGGATGAAGGCGATCTGCTCTTCGCTGATACGCCCGTCCTTGAAGGTCAGCGACCGCGCGGTGTTGATGCCGAGCAAGGTCACGCCCGGCAGTTCGTGCAGCGGGCAAAGCGTATCGTCGATGTAGCGCTTGTACCGCGTCAGCGGCGACAGGAAGCGGCGGAAGACGTCGTAAAGCGGGACGTCGTGATTGCCCGGAACCGCGAGCACGTCGTGGCCCGCCTCCCGCAACCGGTCGAGGAAGTCGCAGGCTTCCTTGAACTGCTCCGTCCGCGCGCGCTGCGTAAAGTCGCCGCTGATGACGACGAGGTCGGGTTTCTCCTCGGCAATGCGCTGCTCGACCGCATCGACCAGCCTCTGGTCGTGAGCACCAAAGTGCAAATCGGACAGGTGGATCAACCGAGCCATGGAAACAGCAACGCGCTGGCGACGGCACGGTTCACCGCCTACACGGCGGAAATGGACCGGACCGAGGCGAACAGCGGCACGCGCGAGGTGACCGAACGCCTGCGCTTCGACGAGGCGGCGCTCGATCGCTGGCTGGCGAGCCATGTCGATGGGTTCAGCGGCCCGGTCACGGTCAGCCAGTTCAAGGGCGGACAGTCGAACCCGACCTATCGCATCGACGCCGGCTCCCGCAGCTACGTCCTTCGCCGCAAACCGCCCGGCAAACTGTTGCCCGGCGCTCACGCGGTCGATCGCGAATACCGCGTGCTTGCGGCGCTCGGCGCGCAGGGTTTCGCCGTCCCGAAAGTCTATGGTCTGTGCGAGGACGAAAGCGTCATCGGCACCGCCTTCTACGTCATGGACATGGTCCCGGGCCGGATCGTCTGGGAAGCGCATTTCCCTGACATGAGCCGCGAGGATCGCGCCGCCCACTTCGACGCGATGAACGCCAACATCGCTCAGCTTCACAGCTACGACCCCGGACGCGATCGGGCTTGGCGATTACGGCAAGCCGACCGGTTTCGTCGAACGGCAGGTTTCGCGATGGTCGAAGCAATATCTGGCCGACACCGACGCCGGCCGCGTTCCGGCGATGGACGAACTGGTCGAGTGGCTCGGCAAGCACCTGCCGCCTGACAGCGGACGGTCGAGCGTCGTCCACGGCGACTATCGCTGCGACAACATGATCTTCGACGCGACCGAACCGAGGGTTCGCGCGGTGCTGGACTGGGAATTGTCGACGCTCGGCGATCCCGCTGCCGACTTCACTTATCACCTGCTGATGTATCGCATGCCCGCCGGACCCAGCTTCAGCGGTCTCGCCGGCATGGACCTCGACGCACTCGGCATCCCGTCCGAGGAAGATTACGTCGCCGCTTATTGTCGGCGCACCGGCCGCGATCACTTGCCCAACAAGGACTATCTGATCGTCTTCTGCCTGTTCCGCCTCGCCGGGATTTTGCACGGCATCAAGGGACGTCTGGCGCGCGGCACCGCATCGTCGGCGCATGCGGCGCAGATGGTCGAGCGGCTGGAACCTCTCGCCGACCTGGCCTTGACGCAGTCGAAGATCGCACAGCTTTGATTTTCAACCGTCACATGTCGGCGTTATGACACGGGTTAGTTTTGGGCGAGCAGGAGTCACAGAATGGCGCACAAGTTCGTGATCACGAAGGACAAGCGCGGCGAATATCGCGTGAACTTCAAATATAATTCCGAGACGATGTTCTCGACCGAGGGCTATTCCAGCAAGTCCTCCGCGCAGGCGGCGATCGATAGCTTCAAGAAGAACGGCCCGGGCGCTCCCGTCGAAGACAATAGCTGAACGAAAAGGCCCTCGCCGATCGCTCGGAGAGGGCCGTTCCATCCTGTTGTGAGGCTTACTCGCCGGTCGGGGAAACCGCGCCGCTTGAGCAGCGCGTTCACATCCGGATCGCGGCCGCGGAACTGACGATAGGCTTCCGCCCGGTCGGTTTCGTTGCCGGTCGACAGCAAATACTTCTTGAAGTTGCCCGCGACCGTCTTGTCCCACGGGCTTCCAGCTTCCTCGAACGCCGCCCAGGTGTCGGCATCCATCACTTCCGACCAGAGGTAGGAATAATAGCCGGCCGAATAGCCGTCGCCTGAGAACAGGTGACCGAACTGCGGCATGCGGTGCCGCATCACGATCTCCTTCGGCATGCCGATTTCCGCCAGCGTTTTCTTCTCGAACGCATCCGGATCGATCACGCCGTTGGGGTCGGTGTGCAGCTTCATGTCGACGATCGCCGAGCCGAGATATTCGACCGTGGCAAAGCCCTGGTTGAACGTCTTCGCCTTCTGGATCTTGTCGACCAGAGCCTGCGGCATCGGCGCGCCGGTCTGATAGTGCTTGGCGAAGCGCTGACAGCACTTCCGGCGTCAGCAGCCAATTCTCGTTCACCTGGCTCGGATATTCGACGAAATCGCGCTGGAGCCCGCCAAGGCTCGGGTAGCGAACGTTGACCAGCAGGTAATTGATGGCGTGCCCGAACTCGTGGAACAGGGTCTCCGCGTCGTCGAGGCTGATCAGCACCGGCTTGCCCGGCTTCGCCCTTGGTGAAATTGTTGTTGTTCGACGCCAGCACGATGTTGTCGCCGAGCAGGCTTCGAGCGGCTCCGATAGGTCGTCATCCACGCGCCCGAGCGCTTTCCGTCGCGCGCGAAGGCGTCGAAGTAGAACACGCCGACGACCTTGCCGGTCGGCCTGGTCGGTCACCTCGAACGTGCGGACGTCCGGATCGAACACCGGAACCTTGCCCGTGTTCTCCTTGAAGCCGAGACCGTAGAGCTGGCCCGCCGACCAGAACATGCCGTCGACGAGATTGTCGAGCGCGAAATAGGGCTTAATCTCGTCCTGGCTGAGGTCGTACTTCTGCTTGCGGACCTTCTCCTGGTAATAGCGATAGTCCCACGGCTCGATGGTGATCTTGTCGCCGAGCTTATTCGCAAGCGCCTGCTGGTCGGCGACCTCTTCCTTCACGCGGGCGACCGCCGGGGTCCACACGCGCATCATCAGGCTCCATCGCCTTGGCCGGGTCCTTGGCCATCGTGTCCTGCATCCGCCACTCGGCGTGGTTCTTGAACCCGAGCAGGCTGCGCGCGGTCGGCGCGGAGCTTCACGATCTTGGCGATCGATCGCATTGGTGTCGTTGGCATCGCCATTGTCGCCGCGATTGACGAACGCGCGCCACACCTTCTCGCGGAGCGCGCGATTGTCGGCGAAGGTCAGCACCGGATCGACCACCGAGCGCGTGTTCTTCAGCGCGTAGGTGCCGGCCGGCAGCTTGCGCTCCTTGGCGGCGCCGGCGAGCGCCGCCTTCACGTCGTCGGGAACGCCCTTCAACTCCGCAGCGGTCGCAGTGATGTACGTGCCCTCATCGGCCAGCAGTTTCTCGTTGAAGGTCGAGAACAGCGTCGCCAGCTCCTGGTTCATCGTCGCCAGCTGCGCCTTCTGCGCGGCGTTCAGATTGGCGCCGCTGCGAACGAAGCCGTCATAGGTCCGCGTCAGCAGGCGGTCCTGCATCGGCGTCGAGGCCAAGCGCGGCCTTGCGGTCGTAGAGCGACTTCACGCGCTGGAAGAGCTTCTCGTTGAAGTTGATCTCGTCGAACGCGGCCGAAATCTTCGGCTGCCATTCCTTGTCGAGCGCCTGATATTCCGGCGTCGACATGTTGTCGGTCATCACGGCAAAGACGTTCTCGACCCGCGAGAAGCGCTGACCGGCCTTTTCCATCGCTTCGATCGTGTTCTCGAAGGTCGGCGCGGCCGGATTGTTCGGCGATCGCATCGATCTCGCGGCGCTGCTCGGCGATGCCGAATTCGAACGCGGGCGAGAAGAGCTTGGGATCGACCTTATCCCACGGCGGAACGCCATCGTACGGGCCCGACCAGTCGGCCAGAAGGACATTGTTCGGCATAGCGGTCGCGACTGCGGCGGAGCCGGCGCGGCCGCAGCGTTGGCGACCGTGCCAACGGCGGCCATGGAAAGGATGGCCGTCGTGGCCAGCAACATCTTCATACTTACCCCTCTTCACGGAAATAGATTGTGCCCGGCGCGCATTGCGGACGAGCGGTGCTCGTACAAGCAGCAGTTCGACGAACGGCTTATACGGACACGCTGGTGAACCGCATCTGACGGCTCAGAACCTCATGAACATCAGCAGCTTGACGTCGATCGCCATGCCTTCGGCGCGACGTCGCTGCAACGAAATCGGGGATGTCTTCGCGGGCGACCAGATGGACGTTGATGTCCTCGTGCTCGGTGCCGCCGCCCTCGCCGATCTTGCGCAGGCCGTGGCGCGAACCAGCGTGAAGCTTTCGCGCAGCAGCCCCGGCGACGACTGGAATTCGCCGAGCACGTCGATCCGCTCGGCGGTGTAGCCGGTCTCTTCCTCGAGCTCCTTGATCGCCGTGCCTTCGACCGTCGCGTCCGGGTCCTCGTCGCCGACCAGCCCGGCGGGAAGCTCGAGGCAGCGCTTGCCGACCGGGCACGCGATACTGGTCGATGAGGACGACCTTGCCTTCGATCTCGGCGACAATGACGACCGCGTTCACGCTGCCGCGTGCGCGAGACATATTCCCAGCGCCCGCGCTTCAGCGCGCGGACGTACTTGCCCTCCCACTTGACTTCCAGCGGCGCGTCGCGGTCGGCGGTCATAGTTCGATGAGCTTGTCCGGAATTTCGTTGGTGTCGGTCGCCGAGCGCGGGAAATGCTCGGCGAGCACCTCGCCGACGCTGCTCGATCGCCGCGACGATGCCGTCCGCCGGCCGCCCGGCTTTCACCTCGACCAGCAGCGCGGCCATCGCCTCGCCCCAGGTCTCGGGCGTCGTCACCTTCGGTGATCGCCTCGTCGGCGACGATTTCGGCGCGCCGCTCGCCCATCGACAGATAGATGAGCACGCCGGTGCGGCCGACCGTGCGCCGCTCCGCGCCCGCCTTGAACATCGCAATCGCGCGCCGACGAACGCGCCGGGTCTTGGTCGCGCCCGGCGTCAGCAGCGAGCCGCAGCGGCATGTATTTCGAGGATCAGCAGGACCGCCGTGAACTTCAGCACGGCGAGGACCATCAGGAAGGTCAGCAGCTCGCGCAGCGTCGGCTCCGGCCGCCAGCCGCCGAGGAACAGGTCCAGCCACCAGTTCGAGGCAGGTCGGACAAGCCGCCGCCCAGGCCAGCACGGCGATCAGCACCAGCACGGCCCAGTGCAGCGCGACGTCGTGATAGCTGATCGCTCGATTCGGTGACCGCGGCGATGATCTCGCCGTCGCTCTTGCGCTTCCGCCGCCGCGATCGCGGCGCTGACCTTGTCGATGGTCCTCCTCGCTCAGCGTCAAGCATCACCAGCTTCCCCCTGCGCCGCCGCCGCCGAACGAGCCGCCGCCGCCCGAGAAGCCGCCGACCGCCGCCGCCCCAGCCGCCGCCTCCGCCGAAGCCGCCGCCGCCGCCCCAGCCGCCGCCACCGCGAGAACCGCGGCTAAGCTCGTTGAGGCCCCACAGGACGACCCACGGATCGATGCCGCCCCGCCGGCGACGATATCGTGCGACCGCCCGAGCCGGCGAGAAAGCGAGCCGATGACGAGAAGAAGACGATCATGATGAAGATAGCGGGAATGAAGCTCGGCCAGCCGTTACCCGTGCGGACTCCCGCTGTGCTGCGCCTTGGCGACGTTCGCCTGCGCCTGATCCGGCGGAAGCGACATCTGCTTGATGATCGCGTCGGCGCCGGCGGTGATCCCCGCGCCGTAGTCGGGCGGGCTCTTCTTGAACTGCGGAAGGATCGTCTTCGCGGACGATCATGCCCGACATCGCATCGGTCAGGAATGCGCCGGCGCCATAGCCGGTCGCGATCCACACCTTGCGCTCGTTCGGAGCGACGAGCAGGATGACGCCGTCGTCCTTCTTCTGGTCGCCGATCTTCCAGGCGCGGCCCAAGCCGGTAGGCATAATCCTCGATCGGCTGGCCCTCGAGGCTCTTGACCGTCGCCACGACGAACTGCCGCCCGGTCTGCGCCTCGAGCGCCTCAGACTTGCTCGAAAGGTCGATCTCCTGCTCCGGCCGCAGGATGTCCGCCTGGTCGACCACGCGGCCGGTCAGCGGCGGAAACGTCTGCGCCGAAGCAGGTGCTGCCAGCGCGAACAGCGCCAGCAGCAGGACGGCGAAGATGCGCGTCACGTCAGCTCGCGTTGAAGTTCGACCGAAGGCGCTGCCTCCGACCCGGCAGCCGCCTGGAACGGCACCTTCGGCTTGGCGCCGTAGAAGATCTTGGCGCCGATCGCGTCGGGGAAGGTGCGGATGCGCGTGTTATAGGCCTGCACCGCCTCATTATAATCGCGGCGCGACGCGTTGATGCGGTTCTCCGTGCCTTCCAGCTGGTCCTGCAGCGCGAGGAAGTTCGCGTTGGACTTGAGGTCGGGATAGGCTTCCTGGAGCCGCTGCAGCGGGATGATTGCCTGGGTCAGCCGGTTCTGCGCCTCGTTGAACGCCTGCACCTTGGCCGGATCGCTGAGGTCGCTCGGCATTGAGCTGAACGCGGCCGGCATTCGCGCGGGCGTTCGTCACCTCGACAAGCACGGTTTTCTCCTGCTGAGCGTAACCTTTCACGGTCGCGACCAGGTTGGGGATGAGGTCCGCGCGGCGCTGATAATCGGCCTGCAGGTCGCCCCACTTGGCATTCACATTCTCTTCGGCGGTCGGAACGCTGTTGAGGCCGCATCCGGCGAGGCTGAGTGCCGCCAGCGGAGCAAGGAGACCAAATCGACGCAGTGCAGTCATGAAGATTCCCCTGAAAAACTAGATGTCGGCGTAAGTAGATGCAGGTGCTGCCGGATTTAATGGCGATTATATATTTTACAAACATGACCGGCGGCGTGGTACACTGCTGTATCGCTGCCCAAACTCCGCACGCAGCGCCTGAGAGACAAATCGTCGCGCTCCCGCTGATTGAAGGGCGCTCGCCATGTCTACAGACGTTGAATATTACCGCGCTCGCGCGAAAGCAGAACGTGAGCAGGCCTTATTGGCCAGCCGCCAGAACGTAGTCGAAATCCACTTGGAGCTTGCTCGGCTGTACGATGCGCTGGTCGACGAACCGGCGATCAGGCCCACTCTCAGCTTCTATTCAGAGTTCGGGCGGAAAGTTCGTTAAGACCCCTTCGCCTTCTAGTCCCCCATTTTCCCTCCAAGGTCCGGCGGCATACCGGCGCGGAATGCGCGCGTGTGTCGGGGGGTTTGATTGCATTGGGGGGTGAGTATTTGTGCTTAGTGCTCAGGCACGGAACCTCTTGGCCTGGCATCATGATCGAGTTGAGACCCGTCTTTGCTTTGCAGGACGTTATCGAGCTTGCGGAGCGGTCCATCGAAAGTGTGCAGTATTGGAATGTCCCAAACCAGAGCCGACGCAACGTGAGTAGCGTCCGCAGGCTTTAGGCCTCCAACGCCAGACAGCTGCAAGTTTTGGGCCAGCAATCCGACCTGCTTGTCGACCGGCACTAATATGATGAATTGTTGATCGAAGAATGCGGGGAGATTGATCGTCGGATCGTAGGCTTCAGCACGACGCTTGCAGACTTCGGCAAGCGTGAATGCAGACGTAGCAATCTCGACTTCGCCCTTATCCGCCCGCCTCAATACTTCGCGGCACATTTCGAAGCGCGGCTCTTTTATGGCGTTGTCTTCAGCCGGCATCTCGCGGCGGATGTAAGCTATCCACGCGTTGGCGTCCCAGTAGATGCGCGGCGGCGTCTTAGTCATCCGCCCTGAGTGCGCGCAGGAAATCTTCAGTCGTCAATCCGCCCGTGAAATTCGGATCCACAATGTCGTCGATTCCGGGCAATTGATGAGTGTCCATGATCTCAATGCTTGTAGCGTTTATGCAGTCGACTTGACCTAGACCTTTGTAGTGGATTGCCCCGTAAACGCGAACTCGAACACCGTGCCAAACGTCCGAGAGGCGCAGTTCCTCTATCTGATGGAACGCGTGTCCTCGGGCGTAGGCTTTGATCTCGGACCCATCCAACCGGGAGCGAAACCGCAAGATCGCGCGCTCGTGGCCGTCGAGTTCGGGCTTCGTAACGAAGCCTTCAATGCTGCCAAGCTCCTGATACGGTATAGAGGCGAGCCCTTTCTCGCGCTCAACAGCCCGCTCAACTTCACGTGCAGCGGGCCGATCAATCACTAGGAGTTCCGGATCGTCGGCAAAGGCGATTGTCGTGTCCGAGAGGCCATTGAGGACACGCTGATCAATCCGCCTCGCCTTCGCGAGAACCTCCTCCGTGAAATATGGCGGATGTGCATCGCCGCGACGAAGGGCGCGGAACCCTTCCGCAGTCCTACTTTCAACGAGCGCAGCGCGAGCAAGGACTTCCGCCGCAGGGGCATTTCCATACGGCGTCAGCTCCAAGCTTATCGGACTGTTCATCTTCGCGTCGGTGACGCGCCAGACGAGGTCGTTCCCACCCTCTCCGACCGTCTTCTCAACGCCACGGAGAATATCGAGGAAGTCGCGGATTTGGCCCAATAGATCGTCAACCGTCGGAGCGGCTACACGGTCGTCATCTGGACCCTTAACTGTGACCCTGACGGGCTTAGTCATGAAACTTCCGCTCCTGCGGAGCGGATTCTACGACCGACGTCTTCTTCGTGCAACTCTTACCCGCATAAAAGCGAAGCTCAACTGCTCGTTTTTCTTATGCGGTGGCGGCGTAATTAGCTGACCTATAGGTCAGGCGCTTCCCGACCACGCCGCGCAACGCTTCGTCGCTGCGCTCGGTATCGTTGAAGCCGTTCGCCGCGCGGTTCGAATAGCGGAAGTCGAACTCTGCCAGATAGCGGTGCAAGTGCTTCTCGCGGCAGTGCTGATAGACGCCCTTCATGCCGCGCTTGAAGATGCTGAAATAGCCTTCAATCGTGTTGCGTGTAGATCGTGCGAGCCGCGACACGTACTCGCCAGCCTTGTGGTTCACTTGGCTGTGGTCCGCGAAGTGCGTGCTTTAAAGTAACGGTAGGCACCGGCTTCGTCGGTCATGACGTGCGTCTCGCGATCAATGTTGGCTTTCACGATGGGAATCGAGCGTTGCGGCATGCCAACGCCGTCCACGACGAACGAGCGGGCCTGCGACCACCGCGCTCAACCAGCGTCAGTACCTTCATCTTATGGTGGAAGGCTTTGCGCTTCTCGGTGCCCTTCACGGCGACCGATGAACGTCTCGTCTACCTCGACCACGCCACCTTCACCGCCAAACGGGGCGAGATCACCAGAACGCATCGCTTCGCGGATACGGTGAGCAAGAAACCATGCGGTCTTGTAGGTGACCTCAAGGACGCGGTGCAGCTGGTGGGCGGAAATGCCCTTCTTGCTGGAGCGTCATCAGATACACGGCCTGGAGGAACTTGTGCAGCGGAATGCGGCCATGCTCGAAGACAGTGCCGACCTTGACGGTGAACTGCTTGCGGCACTCGCCACAGGTTTTCAGGCCGATGCGCGCCGTCTTGCCCTTGATCGCGTAGACCTTGCCGCCAACGACGCCACAGTGCGGGCAGACAACGCCGTCCGCCCACAGGATGCTTTCGAGATATTCGAAGGCTTTAGCTTCATCGTGGAAATAGGGTTTCGAGAGGACAGACACGGCTCATTGCTCCTTACCGAGCCTTTCTAGCCGACGATGTTGTGTTTGTAAAGTATACAATCGCCAATTCAATATGCTGTTTTATGCGGGCAATACAGTTTGGCGCAAAAGGCTTCCCACCAGCCGGATCGCCGCTAGGCTCCCCCGACGCGGAAGGAGAACCCCTCATGCTGAAGGAATTCCGGGACTTTATTGCACGCGGGAACGTGCTCGACCTTGCGGTCGCCGTCATCATCGGCGCGGCGTTCGCGACGATCACGGCCAGCCTGACCGACGACATCATCATGCCGGTGGTCGGCGCCCTCTTCGGCGGTCTCGATTTTTCCAGCCACTTCGTGGTCCTGGGCCAGATCCCCGCCGATTTTGCCGGATCGGCGACCGATTATGCCGCGCTCAAGAAGGCAGGCATTCCGGTGCTCGGCTGGGGCCAGTTCCTGACCGTCGTGATCAACTTCCTGATCCTCGCCTTCATCATCTTCCTGATCGTCCGCTCGGCGAACAAGATGATGAAGAAGGAAGACCCGGCGGCCGGTCCGACCGAGGTCGACCTGCTCACCGAGATCAGGGACGAGCTCAAGAAGCGCTGAGGCTTGTGCCTGCGAAGGACGGTCCTTCGCAGGCGTCTCACCCGATCACTTTGGACGGCCGTTGAAGCCCGCCTCGGTGCGGAGCGCATCGCCGTCCATCAGCACACCATCGCTCATCACCTGATCGACGTGGCGGAGGTCGCCGATCCGCTTCGACGGGTCGCCATCGACCAGTACCAAATCGGCTTCCTTGCCGACGGTGATCGAGCCGGTGCGGTTGTCCGCTTTGACGTTGCGAGCCGCGTTGATGGTCGCGGTCGCCAGCGCCTGGCCGGGGGTCATGCCGCCGTCGACGTAAAGCTCCAGCTCGCGGACGATCTCCATGCCGAAGCCGTCGGTGCCGGCAACGACGGTGCCGCCGGCTGCACGAAGCTTGTTCACGTAGACGCCCATCTTTTTGACGCTGGCGACTGCGTCTGCGCGGGTCATGCCGTCCGGATAGGGAATTGGCCCGCGACTTGAAGCCGCGCTCCGTCGCCGCCGGTAGCGTTCCGACATAGGCCGTGTACGCGGGGCTCACCTGCCCGGCGTTGGCCAGGAGAACGCCTTCGACCACGACCAAGGTCGGATCGAGCACGATCTTCTTCTCGGCCATCGTCTGATGACCGTCTTCATCGGTTCGGCGTTGAGGTCGACGTCCTTGAAGTAGCTTGGCCCGGCCCAGTCATCCGCGCCGTGCGTATTCGACTTGGCGACGATCTCATCGGGCATCGCCTGCATGGTGCGCGAAGTAGATGTGCGTGATCTCGTCATAGCCGGCGTTGATCGCATCGAGCGTGCGCATCCCGGCCGGAATATGGCCGTGGACGTGAAGCCCAAGCTCGTGCGCCAGCTTGGCCGCGGGCGGGATCCAGGCCGGATTCATCGACGTGTAGAACTTCACGCCCGGTCAGGCCGGCGTCGTGGATCTTGCGCACCGCGGCGAGCGTCTCTTCGAGGCTTGCCGACCGCCATGCTGCCCTGCGCCGCCAGCGGACCCTTCTGATCGACGATCGACCGAACTGAAGCATTCGGGCGCGAGCAATGTGCCCTTTGGCGCGGCGTTCGCGCTGCGAGACTTCGCAGCTCGAGCGGGCCGCCGGGATTGCGGCAGGACGTTACGCCTAGCGCCAGCTCGCTGACCGTCGTGAAGTCGTCGCGGCACGTGCATGTGGCTGTCCCACAGGCCCGGGACGAGCGTCTTGCCCGCGCCGTCGATCACCCGCGTTCCCGCCGGAAGTGAAGCCGGTGCGGCGCCGACACTGACGATCTTGCCGTTCTCGGCGAGCACATTCTGGTTGGCGACGAACTTCTCGCCGTCGCGCGTCGTAAATCTGGACGTTCTTGAACAGCACCGGGCGCTTGGCGTCGGCGGTCAGGAACTTGGCGGCGGTGGCGGGAGCCAGCGCCGCGATCGCCGCGTCCTGCGCCGCCTGCATCTTGTCCATGTTGCCTTCGTAGCCTTGCGGCAGGATGGTCAGGCCGACCAACGCTCCGAAGAACTTGCCGTCCGACGTCCACACCGGCTGCGGAGTCTGCGCAGTACCGCGTAGAAGCTGAAGCTCGACTTTCTTCTTCGCTCCGCCCGGGCCGTCGATCTCGAGCTCCGAAATCTTCTGCAGCGTTGCCTTGCCCGACGGCAGCAGCGCTAGGCCCGCGGGCCCGGCCGCCGCCAGCCGGTCGACCTGCGGCGCGAACGACAAGAACGGGCCGCCCTGCGAAACATAATAGGAATTGCCGGGATAAGCAGCGCCGCCCTTGTCCACCGGGCTGGTCCAGCTCGCCTGGCCGCCGTTGATCGCGAAGGTCTCGCCAGCGTCCCCGCTCGGCGTCACGCCGCGGATGACGATGTCACTCGGCATGCCGTCGGCGCCGAGCGTCATGGTCTCGTCGGTCTCGAAGATCAGGCCGCGTAACAGGATCGACTGACGGATACGCGAGCTCGGCCGTCGGCGGTAGCGTCCAGACATATTCGTCGCCATGCTTACCGGCCGAGGAGATGACGACGTAGTGAGTCGCGTCCGCCGGCGGGACGAGCAACTGCTCCTTCGGCGCCGGAGCGGCGAAAGCTGCCGAAGCGGCAGCGGCGAGCAAAGCGGCGAGAATCGTCTGGCGCACGGAAGAAGCCCCCTTCTTGAGAAGGCGCGCACCGTGACGGCGCGAACGGCAACAGGCAACCGCCCGTTCGACGAACGTCAGGCTGCTACAGGCGAACGAGCGCTTCCGGAATCTTCGTCGAGCCCGAGCCGACGTCCCAGTGGACCTGCTTGCCCGACCGGATGCGGAGCCGCGCCGTCCTCGCTGTTGTTCGTCAGCACCTCGCCGTCGGTGATGATGGTGAAGCGGCCCTGCGCCTTCGACACCGGCCCGTCCTTCATCGCGCCTGCTGCGGCCGCACCGGCGCGCGCACCGAGCGGGCCTGCGCCGCCGGTGAACGCCGGCGCGGTGACCAGCACGGCGCCGTCGGCCCGGCGGCGAATGGCGATGAACGGGATGAGCAAGTCGTTGTCGGGAAGCGCCGGGAAGATGAAGTCCTGCGTCGCTCGGCCCTCGAAATGATAGTCGACGTCGAACACGCCCTTCCCGCGATATGTGACCGATCGGTAGCCCGCATATTTGCTGAGCTTGGCCGCGAACGCGCGGTCGGACTCATCGTCGAAGCCGGGCAGGCCGAACATCTTCGCCATCTGCTCCGCTTCCTCGCGCTTCGATTTCACCTTGTCGGCGACTTGCTTTTCGTACTGCACCTTCAGCTTCGCAATTTCGGCGGCGGTGCATGGCCGCTCTTTCAGATCGGCCTCATCGACGTTCATCGTGCCCGGCGCATGAATGGCCGGTTCGCCATTCGAGTAGCAGTGCGCCATTTCTGATTTCCAGGTATCCGTCTTTGGCTCGGCGTCCGGCGGCGTCTGCAGGACGACCTCACCCCGATAATCGAGGATGAAGCTGCCGTCCTTCTTCAGCGTCAGGTCGGACGCGAACTTGCCCGGACCCCACAGGCAGCCGGTGAGCAGCAGCGGCGCCGCCGCAACGAAGATGCGCTTCGCCCAGAATGCATGAGCGTTCCCCCTTGCTCGCCAAGGGTAACGAACTCCGCTCGTCATTGCGAGCGTAGCGAAGCAATCCAGCTGGATTGCCGCGTCGCCTACGGTTCCTCGCAAGACGATGGAAGGAAGAAAGTGGGGAGCTTCTGTTGCCCGGTGCTCCCCGTGCCGCTGGAATCCCCTTCTGTTGCCCGGTGGGGTCCGACCGCGCTTTTGTCTTTGTAACTCAGACCGTTAGGCCGTCAGTTACGCAGCAATTGCGAGCGCCTCGTTATCGTTGGCACTTGTGTGATTGAGCCGTCACGGTGGCATCCATACCGATCGGCAACCGCGTCTTTATTGCACTCGTCGATCCTATTTCGCCCCCGTCAGCAACCGCCGGATTTCGCCGCGGTTGGCGGCTGGTGGTGGAGGCGCCGGGGTACTGCCCCCCGGGTCCGAAGTGTGTATTCCACGCGACAGTCTACCGACATAGCCGGGTTGCCCCGGCCCCCCAGATAGGGATTTAGGGCGCTGCGGGACAAGTTTGCATGGGCCTCCGCGCTCGTTGCTATGCGTTTGCTGAACGAGGGATTCCGATTCGTGGGGGTAAGTCGATGAAGAAGCTTGCTTTTCTCCTTGTCGGGACCGCCGCGCTCGCGCTTGGCCGCATGCGGCAGCAGGGATGCTGACACGCTCAACGAGGCCGAAGCACAGAATGTCGAAGCGGACGCGCTGAACGAGCAGGCGGCCAATGCGGCCAATGCCGAAGCTGAATGCGCTCGGCGACCAGCAGGCAGCAGCTCGACGCCGAGAACGCTGACGCGGCACCGGCCGAACGGCGGACGACAATGCTGACGAGCCCGTCGAAGGTCGAGGACGACGTCCAGGGCATGTAGGCCGCCCGCCATGAGTTCGAGAAGGCCGTCGCCCCATCAGGCGGCGGCCTTTTTCTTTGCTCCGCCGCGCGCCTAGGGCCGCGTCCGATGAGCGACGACGCCATCCCCGCCGCGACCCTGATCCTCGTCCGCGAACGGCAGCGGCGGCGCCCCGGAACTCCTGATGGTCGAGCGCGCAGCCGGACATGGCCTTTGCCGGCGGCGCCTGGGTCTTCCCCGGCGGCCGCATCGATCGAGGCGGACGAGCGGCTTGGCGAGCCGGCGTAGCGATGGCGGCTGCGCGCGTCGCCGCGATCCGCGAAGCGCTCGAAGAGACCGCGATCCCGGTCGGCTTGTCGCCGCTGCCGTCGCCCGACGCCGTCGGCCGCACTGCAGCGCGCATCTGCTCGCCGACGTCGGAATTCGACCGAACTGCTCGCGTCGCATGCGCTTGAGCTGCGATCTGGAAGCGCTTCGTTCCGCTTGCGCGCTGGGTGCCGAAATTCCACGCCAAGCGCCGGTTCGACACCTTGTTCTTCGTCGCGCGCGCACCCGACGGGCGACTGGGTGCCGAACGTCGATCGAAAGCGAATGCACGGGCGCGCATTGGGTGACCGCTGCCGACGTGCTGGAGCGCGATCGCGCGCGGCGAACTTCAGCTGATCTTCCCGACCCGGCGAACGCTCGAACGGCTCGCTCAGCATGCGACGTTCGACGCCATCGTCGCCGACGCGCGAATCCCATCCGATCGAGCCGATCAGCCCTGGCTCGAAGAGATCGATGGCGAGCGCTTCATCACCATCCCGGACGGAATCGGTTATCCGGTGACCCGCGAGAAGACTGGACGGCCTCTGGCGCGGCTAGGCCGCTTTTCTGAGCCGCATTCTGTCACCGGAAAACAACGCCGATTGTCCCGAAACCGTCACCTCTTGAGGAACAGAGGGGGAATTGTCGGCTGGTGCACATTCTCCACGACTGTCCGAGTTGCGAGCTTGTCACATGAAAAAGGGGACCCGCAGTCGCCTGCGAGTCCCCTGTTCGCCTCGAAGGCGACGCGGCCTACTTCAGGTGGTTCGAGAGATGCTTGTTCATCTCGAACATGCGTGACGCGGTCCTTGCCGAAGACCTTGCGGAGCTTGTCGTCGGCGACGATTTCCCTCTTGTTCTGCGGGTTTTGCAGGTTGTTCTTGCGAATGTGATCCCACACCTTCGAAACGACCTGGCTGCGCGGAAGCGGATCGCTGCCCGTGATCGCCGCGAGTTCCGCCGAAGGTTGAACCGGCCTCGCCAGTCCGCCGCCTGCTTTCCTGCCCGTCCCCGATGTTTTGTGCCATGATGGCCCTCCTGTTGTTCTCGCACTTGGTAGAGCGCAAAGCAATGCCGCTTGGCAATGCCGTTTTCAGAGGGAAATCCGGCGAAATTATCTCGTGAACGGAACGACCCGGTTGCAGAACGTCGTGACCGATGTCCGCGCGGCCGCCGAAAGCGATGCCCGACCGCTCGCACCACTCCTGCACGATCGCCACCTCATCGCGCCCGAAATCGGGGTCGTTGAAGGGAATGTCGCCGACCCTGCCGAGCCGCAGTCGCGCGCACCTTGCGGACGTTCGGGCTGGCGGTGACGTGGAACATCGTCCGGTCGATCCGATAATGATGCTCGCTGACATCCTCGATGAGCAGATCGACGCCGGAAAAGTCGGGCTCCAGCACCGTCCCGAGCAGGCCGCGAGAACGGTCAGGTTGAACGCCATGGCCGGCCCGTTCGAGCTCCGGCTCGAGGGCGGCCGGGTCGCGCCGCACCAGCCAGTCGAGCGCGCGCGTAACCGCCGCCTCGCCGCCCTCGCGCATGCAGATCCTGCGGCATCGGTCCCCAGGCGACGTCGAGTCCCGCCTTGTGGAACCCGGCGTGGAGGAACCCGGCGTCGCTATAGCCGAGATAGACTTTGGACCGCGCCGCCTCCGGCAAGTCGGCGACGGCGGCTTCGGCGATCCGGTTCGACCCATAACCGCCGCGCGCGAACCAGACGGCGTCGACCGACGGATCAGCCATCACCTCGCGGAGCGCCGACAGCCGCGCCTCGTCCGGCCCGGCGAAATGACCGTCGGTCAGGAAGCATTGCGGATGGATCGGCGACCTCGCAGTCGCCGCGCTCGCGCGACGAGCGCTTCGAGCCGCTCGGCGGCCTCGCGCGTCAAGGTGCAGCTGGGGGCGACGACCGCGATCTTCATTCGACGCTCACCATTTAGCATGGCGCCGCCGCGCGCAATGGGGCAGCTTCCGCCGCCTGATCAGCAGGGGGATACGATGATCAAGCGTCCGATGTTCGCGCTTGCCGCGTCGCTTCTCGCCTCGTCCGCCATGGCCCAGGCGCCCGCGCCGGCGGATACTACGACCTGCTGATCGACAACGGCACGATCTACGACGGCATGGGCGGAGCGCCGTTCACCGGCGATGTCGCGATCAACGGCGACAGATCGTCTATGTCGGCCCGCAAGCGCCCGGCACGCGCGAAGAACACCGTCGACGCGACCGGCATGGCGGTCTCGCCGGGCTTCATCAACATGCTGAGCTGGGCGGTCGAAAGCCTGATCGCCGACGGCCGCGGGCTCAGCGACACGATCGCAGGGCGTCACGCTGGAAGTGTTCGGCGAGGGCAATTCGATGGGCCCGCTCAACGCCGGAGATGAAGCGCCTCGCCGTCAAGCGGCAGGGCGACATCAAATATCCGATCAAGTGGACGACGCTCGGCGAGTATCTCGACATACCTGCAGAAGCAAGGGCGTCACGCCCAACGTCGCCTCCTTCGTCGGCGCGACGACCGTCCGCGTTCACGAGCTTGGCGAGGCGGACGTCGATCCGACGCCCGGAACAGCTCGACCGCATGCGCGCGCTGGTGCGCGACGGCGATGAAGGAAGGCGCGCTCGGCGTCGGCTCCTCGCTGATCTACGCGCCTGCCAGTTACGCCGAGACGCCCGAGCTGATCGCGATCACCAGCGAGGCCGGCAAATGCGGCGGCATGTACATCAGCCACATGCGATCCGAGGGCGACCGGCCTGCTCGAAGCCGTCGACGAGCTGATCGACCATCAGCACGCGAATCCGGCGCGCCCGCCGAAATCTACCACCTCAAGCAGGCCGGCAAGGCGAATTGGGGCAAGCTCGACGAGGTCGATCGCGCAGGTCGAGGCGGCGCGCGCCGAACGGCCAGCGCATCACCGCCGACATGTACACCTATACCGCCGGCGCGACGGGTCTCGACGCGGCCATGCCGACCTGGGTGCAGTCGGGCGGGCTCGAGGCATGGATCGAGCGGCTGAAGGACCCGGCGACCCGCGCCAAGCTCGTCGCAGGAAATGAGGACGCCGTCGAAGGATTGGGAAAACCTCCTGCTCGGCACCGGCAGCCCGGACAAGGTCCTGCTGATCGCGTTCAAGAATCCGAAGCTGAAGCCGCTGACCGGCAAGACCCTCGGCGAAGTCGCTCGCATGCGCGGCAAGAGCCCCGAGGAAACCGCGATGGACCTCGTCATCGAGGACGGCAGCCGCGTCGGCACGGTCTATTTCCTGATGAACGAGGACAATGTGAAGCGGCAGGTCGGCCTGCCGTGGATGAGCTTCGGCTCGGACGCGGAATCGCAGCGCGCCGGAAGGCGTATTCCTCAAGTCGAGCACCCACCCGCGCGCCTACGGCAATTTCGCCCGCGCGCTCGGCACCTACTCACGCGACCAGAACGCAGCGCCGCTGCAGGACGTCATCCGCCGCCTGACCTGCTTCCCCGCAACCAACCTCGGTATCAAGGGCCGCGGCGTCGCTTCGCGACGGCTATTATGCCGACGTCGTCGTGTTCGACCCGGCCAAGGTCCAGGACCATTCGACGTTCGAAAAGCCGCATGCAGCTATCCACCGGCGTCCGCGACGTCTTCGTCAACGGTACGCAGGTGCTGAAGGGCGGCGAGCACACCGGCGCCAAGCCGGGCCGCTTCGTTCGCGGCCCGGGCTGGACCGGCTGGGCAGACGGCGGCGCGTGCAAATAGGTCAGTAGCGCGGGCGATCTTCATCTTCTTGTCGCGCGCTTTTGATCAGCGCCCCGCCGCCGATTGCGATTAGCACGCCGACCGCAAACGGAATGCCGCCGATCATCAGCACCATCGGCAGCATTCCCATCATGTCCGGCCCCATTCCGCCGCCGAACAGGATGGCGAGTGAGCACAGTCCGCTCGCACCGGCGATCAGGATGCCGACTGCCAGCAATATTCCCCCAAAAAATTTCTTCATGCCTGATCCCCCGTGTCGTCCTGGCGCGGGCCTCGAAGCAGCGCCCGTCCGCCGACAATAAGCAGCACCCCCGCCACGAAGGGAATCCCGCCGAAGAAAAGCGCCAGGTTCATCGGGCCACCAGCGTTGAAGAGGAACATCCCGGAACAGATCCCGCTTCCGCCGGCGATCAGTATACCGGCCGCCAGCAATACTCCCCCGAGCGTTCGGTTCACCTAAGCCCCCGTCGCCGCGCGGTACCGGGCGAGCATCGGAGCCCCTTCGGCGCCCTTGCGATAGAAGGTGTTATAGGTGTCGAACGGAATGATCTGATCTTCGTCAGTGACGAAGTGGACGCAGCTTCGCTTAACCGTGCCGATGTCGAAATTGTAGCGGTCGAGGAATTGCAGGATCACGACGCGGAAGCTGTTCGCGTAGCCCAGCTCTTCCGGCACCATCGCCTGCGGCAGGCAGCACAGCAGCCCGGCCAATTTCTCTTCCGTATTCGCCTGCGCCGTCGCCAGCGACAGCAGGTCGAGGATCTTGGTCCGCAGCTCCGGATAGGCCTCGTAACTGATGGTATTCGGACCGTTGAGGATCAGTTCCTTCGGTAGCAGGCGCGTGAGCGGCGTCACCTCCTTGCCCTGCCGCAGACCATAGCCGATCGAAATCTGGTCCGGGTTGCACGGCAGCGGGATCATGTCCTCGGTTTCGAACACGCCCGACTTGCCGACCTCGCGACGGATCTGGGTCAGCAACACCCGGTTCTCGTTGGGGTCGAAATGCTCGTTGCGACCGGCGTCCTGCACCGGCTGAAACGTCACACCGCGCACGCAACTCCATTCCAGCGCATGACGAACGATGTCGGCAACCTCGTGGTCGTTCACGCCGCGCTTCACGACTGCAACGAGGGTCGTGGATAATCCGACGGTTTCAAGCGCCTCCAGCGCCTGCTGCCGGATGCGGCTGAGCTTCGCGCCGCGCAGATCCATCAGCGCATCGTCGCTCATCGAATCGAACTGGAGATAGACTTCCAGCCGCGGTGCATAGGTCGCGAGCCGCGCCACGAATTCCGGGTCCTGCGCGATCCGAACGCCGTTGGTGTTGATCATCACGTGGCGGATCGGCCGACGCTTCACCGCGTCCAGGATTTCGAAGAACTGAGGATGGATCGTCGGCTCCCCGCCCGACAGCTGGACGAGGTCCGGTTCGCCCTCGCTCTCGACCAGCACGTCGAGCATCCGCTCGATCTCTGCCAGCGGGCGGTGCTTGCCATGGATGTCGGTCGCACTCGCGAAACAGACCGGACAGGCAAGGTTGCACGCCTCGTTGATCTCGACGATCGCGAGGCAGCTGTGCTGCTCGTGATCGGGGCAAAGACCGCAATCGAATGGACAGCCCGCCTCGGTCCGCGTCTGGACCTTTAGCGGCCGGTCGCCCGGCTTGAGCCAGAGCTTTTGCTGCCGCCAGTAATCGAGGTCGTCGCTGATCAACGTCTTCTGCACGCCGTGGCTGCGGCAGCGCTTCAGATAATAGACCTTGTCGTCCTCGATGATTATCTTCGCCGGGACAAGGTCGAGGCAAGTCTCGCACAGGCTCTGCGTCTGACCGTGAAAGAGATAATGCGCGGCCTTGCGCTCGAACGGTTCAGGCGGGGCGGAGCTTATCTCCAGCGTCACGTCGCCACCAGGTAAGTCCATACGCGATGAGCCCCAGCATCAGCAGATGAAACAGGTTCAGCGGACCGAGCACCGCCGGATACGGCTTCAGGAATTCCCACAGGAAACGCTGGGCAGCATAGAAGATAATCATCGCGTGGAAAGCATGGTCGCGCGCCCAGGTGGCCCCACTGAAACGCGCTCTCAGATAGGTGATGGTGAAGGCCAGCATCGACAGCGATTCATAGAGCTGGACGGGATGGCGGCCGATGCTATCGCCGAGATCGACGGCCCACGGCAGGGTCGTTGGAATGCCGTACGTATAGTCGGGCAATCCGGCGAAGATGCAGCCCAGGCGACCGACCACGATCCCGGCGCAGATTGGCAAGACCAGCGCTCCGCCGGTGGAGACCCGGACGCCCTTGGCCAGCTTCCACAGCTCCACCGCAACTATGCCTCCGGCCAGCGCACCGGCGATGCTATGGGACGGCGCAAAAATCGCGCCCGCGGAATTGGCGGATCCCGCCATCCACGCACCCGCGACCGCACCAAGCCCAAGCGCAATGAAATAGCTCGGCCCCGTGATTTTCGAAAGGAACACCGCTTCATCGGGCCAGCGTCGGAACTGCCAGCGCGCCGCCAGCGCCGCTGCAATCCAGGCGAGCAGGTCGAACGCATAATGCGCAAGCGGATTGGTCGGGACGTCGATCATTCGACGCGAACCTGACGGCAGTCGCGCGGCTTGCAAAGTGGCCGAAGCCCAATAGGGCAGTCCGCAATGACTGAATCGACCATCTTTTTCTGCGGCATCGGCGGCAGCGGCATGCTTCCCCTCGCCTCGATCGTTCGCGCCACCGGCGCCAAGGTTGCGGGCTCCGACCGCTCGCTCGACGCGGGCCGGGTCGCCAACAAGTTCGCCTACCTCCGTTCGCTCGGGATCAGCCTGTTCCCGCAGGACGGCTCGGGTCTCCAGGAGGGCATGACCCTGATCACCTCGGCGGCGGTAGAGGACACGATCCCCGACGTCGTCCGCGCCCGCGAGCTTGGCCTCGATCATCTCACCCGCCCGCAATTCCTTGCGAAGCTGCTGAACGAAGCGCAGCGCAGCGTCGCCGTCGGCGGCACCAGCGGCAAGTCGACCGTCACCGGCATGATCGGCTGGATCCTCCACGCCGCGCATCGCCAGCCGACCGTGATGAACGGCGCGGTGATGAAGAATTTCGTGACGCCCGTCCGCGCCGTTCGCCAGCGCGCTCGTCGGCGACCCCGAATTGTTCGTCAGCGAGGTCGATGAAAGCGACGGCTCGATCTCGCTCTACAAGCCGGAAATCGCGGTGCTCACCAACATCAGCCTCGATCACAAGGAGATGGACGAGCTGCGGTCGCTGTTCGCCTCCTTCCTGCTACGCGCGCGCAAGGCCAGTCGTGAACCTCGACGATCCGGAGACGCGGGCGATCGCCGATGTCGCTCCCGGCCGACCAGCGTGTCGGTTACGGCTTCGACAGCCCCGGCGCCGACTTCATGGGCAAGAGCCTGGAGCTGACTGCGGACGGCAGCACCTTCACGGTCATTGCCGGCGATGAGACGCCAGGACGTCGACTCTCGACGTCCCCGGCCGCCACAATGCCTCCAACGCGCTTGCCGCCATCGCCGCCGCTCGGGCGCTCGGGGTCTCGCTCGCCGATGCCGCATACGCACTGGCGCGGTTCGAGGGACTGAAGCGCCGGCTCGAAACCGTTGGAACGGCTGCCGGTGTCACCGTGATCGACGACTTCGCGCACAATCCCGACAAGATCGACGCGACGCTTGCGACCCTGCGCGCGCAGCCGGGACGCCTGCTCGATGATGTTCCAGCCGCACGGCTACGGCCCGCTGACAAAGATGGGCGACGAACTGGCGCAGAGCTTCGCTGCCGGTCTCGCTGCCGACGACCGCCTCTACCTTCCCGATCCGGTCTATCAGGGTGGTACCGTCGACCGGTCGCGCGGTTCGGATTGGCTGGCAGAGCAGATTCGCAGCCAGGACCGCCATGTCGAGCATATCGCGGAGCGGGCCGGCGATCGGCGACGCGCTGATTGCCGAAGCGCGCGACGGCGACCGCATCGTCATCATGGGCGCGCGCGACGACTCGCTCAGCGAATTCGCGGCGGAGCTGGTCGAACGCCTCGGCAGCCGGAACTGAACCGCGGCCTTCCGCGTCGGGCAGGATGGCAAAACCCGGAAGCGTTATCGGCTGGCTGCTCGCGGAAGACGACCGCGAGACACTGCTCAAGCAATTTCCGCCCAGGTTCGAGAAGACCGTCGCTCATCACGTGACGCTGCGAAGCGACGCGGAAGGCGAGCCGCTGCCGCCGGAAGTGCAGGGCACAAATCGTCGGTCGCACCGATGACGAGCAGCGGCGTCGAAGCCATGGTCGTCGCTATCGACGGCACTACCGACCGGCCGGACGGATCGACCTATCACATCACCTGGTCGCTCGGTGACGGACGTCGTGCCCGCGAAAGCAACGACGTGCTGCAAGGAACGCGGCTGGCAGGAGCTCGACCACCCGATCCCGATCGCGCTGCGAGCCGGGCCGCTTCTGAGTGGCGAAGCAGCCGCATCTGTTCCTCGATTGCGACGGCGTGCTCGCCGACTTCGACGCCGGCGCCAAGGCTCTCGCTTGGAATGACGCCCGAAATCGTTCGAGGCACGCCACGGCCGCGGCGAATTCTGGAAGCGCCTCGCCCGCACGGCAATTTCTACGGCGACCTGAAGCAGATGCCGGACGCGCAGATCCTGTTTCAGGCGGTGAAGCATCTCAAGCCGACGATCCTCACCGGCATTCCGCTCGGCACCTGGGCCGCCCCGCAGAAAGGAGCGCTGGGCGGCGAAGCATTTCCCGGGCGTGCCGATCATCACCACCCTGGCGCGCAAGAAGCATCTGCACATGGAGCCGCGGCGACGTGCTGGTCGACGACCGCGAAAACCACCGGCATTTTGGGAAGCACGCCGGCGGCATCTTCGTCCACCACAAGAATGCGGAGGACAGCTCCGCCAGCTGGCGAAGATCTACCCGTCAGTGAACGCGGAAGCTGACGCCGAAGCTTAAGCGGCGGCCTGCAGGTCGACCTTCTCGACCCACTCCGGCCAGAACACCGGCTCGCGGTTCGACCAGCCCGGCGCAGTCGCAGCGCTCTCGCTGATCGACTGCAGCAGCGTCCGGCGGCGATCCGGGTGCAGGTGCGGCAGCGCCGCAGCAGCGCAGAAAGCGGCCGGCAGCCACGGGCGCGACGAAGCGCCGACGAGGCGCTCGTAGAGGAAGCGGAAAGC
Source organism: uncultured Alphaproteobacteria bacterium (assembly GCA_963750315.1). Taxonomy (GTDB): domain Bacteria; phylum Pseudomonadota; class Alphaproteobacteria; order Sphingomonadales; family Sphingomonadaceae; genus Sphingomicrobium. Next base: position 5,900 of record CAVVQF010000021.1, on the reverse strand, counting down.
CGCGAAGTTCGGCAGGCGGTCCTGGCCGAGGTCGAACGCCGCAAGCGTGATCAGCATGCCCATGAACGGCTCGATCATGTCGAGGCCGCTGTCGTCGGGAACCTGCATGCGCAGATGGTCGAGCTGCTTGTAGATTCGGGACTGCGCGCGGATCGAAGCCGCCTCGCCTTCGTCGCGGGCCCAGCATTCGATCGCGTCACGACGGCCGTATGCCACGTCCAGCGAGCGGCGGATGTACCGCTGCGTCGCCTTAGGGAAGCTGGCGAACTCCTTCATTTCCGAGATCAGCAACGCGCCGTTCGCCGGCTGGCTGGTCCGCGTAATCATCACCCCGACTCCTTAGTCCCACCGGCGGGATGATGCGGCCGCTGCTAGTTGCAGATTGATTAACCACTAATCCCACCCCCGTTCAGATTGAATCAGACGGTGGGCATGACGGCAATGCTAAATTCTCACGGCTCGTCGCATAACGGCCGGACTGTTGATTCCGTGCAACTGATTTGTGGATAAGTCGCGGTTCCAGCGATCCTTTTTATCGGGGAAGCCTGATGACGGCACGGGCTCGGTGTCGCTGTCCGGGCTGCGATGCAGACGGACGGATCCGAAGCGTCCATCGATTCGTCGCTGCCGACGTCGACCTTGGCCTGCTCGCAGTCCGGGTCCTTGCTTGAGCTTCTCTTCCAGCTCCTTCTCCGGCGGGTCGCGAAATCACCGGCGGCGGGACCTTGTCGCTCTCGTCCCTTGTGCTGCGGTCACTGTCGAATTCCTTCGGCGGCGAGTCGTTTCGACGCTGAACGAGTGACGCCGCGGCGCCGTTCCTGCACTCGCTCCGTAAATCTGGCGTTCAGTTTCGACCGGCGGTTGTCGCGCTTCTGCCAAAGGACGAGGGGCAATTGCCGCCGTTAATTGCGCGCGTTACAAGCATGACAGATGCTCGCAATTCCGACCCGCTCCGCAGACCGTATCGACGCGAGGCCGCTTTTCCGACTGGCCGCTGGCCCTCAAGTCGATCCTCGGCTTCTGGTTCGTCTACGCCCTGACGGTCGCCGCGCGCGCCCTGATGGGCACGGACCCGCTGACGATGCTGCTCAACAAGCTGATCGTCATCTCGCATCGGCATCGTCCTGACCGGGCTCGTCTATGCCGCCACTCGCGATGTTCGCGTCCGGGCGCGAGCATTCGGAAAAAGGCGATCGTCGCCGCCCTCGCCTCGTTCGTCGCGTCGCTGGGGCATGGCCGGCAGCTTCATCGCGATCGAAGACATGATGCGCGAGCCGAAGGAGGAATTCCGCTACCAGTCGCGCGAAGGCTTCGTGATCATCGAGAAGGGCCACACGCTCACGCGTCGAGCGGCGGCGCGCAGGAGCCGCTGGTGCTGACCTGGCCGCGCGTCGGCCAGCTCGATGCCAACAAGCGCATCCGCTACGCCGCCGACACGGCGGTCGTCTGGCTGTTCTTCTTCGTCGCCTGGAGCGCCTTTTACCTCGCGACCGTCGCGCAGGCCGAAGCGCTCGAACGCCAAGCGCCGGGCGGTCGAAGCCGAAAGCGCCGCACAGGCCGCGCAAGTCCGGGCGCTCCGCTACCAGATCAATCCGCACTTCCTGTTCAACACGCTGAACTCGCTGTCGTCGCTGGTCATGGCCGGTCGCCCGGACGAAGCGGAGAACATGATCCTCAAGCTGTCGACCTTCTTCCGCTCCAGCCTGTCGCTCGACCCGTCGGCGGACGTCACGCTGGCGGAGGAGATCGAGCTTCAGCGCCTCTATCTCGACATCGAAAAGGTGCGCTTCCCGCGCCGCCTGAAGGTCGAGATCGACATCCCGAACGAGCTTCGCAAGCGCGCGGCGTCCCGGCGCTGCTCCTCCAGCCGTTGGTCGAGAACGCCATCAAATACGGCGTGGCCGGCGACGCGCGAGAAGGTCGACTCTGCGACATCCGCGCGCGCCGAGGCCGGGCCCGGCCGCTTCACGATCGAGGTCATCAACAGCGGCGCAGCGCACCGAAGCGGCCGCAACGGCAAGCCGCGACGGCACCGGGCGTCGGCCTCGGCCAATGTCTGCCAGCGTATCGAGGCGCGCTTCGGTTCGGCTGCGAAATGTGAATTTGGCCCAACGGCTGATGGCGGTTATCGTGTCCTGATGACGCTGCCGTTGGATCGTGCCGATGGATGAGCCGCCGCTTCGGCTCCTGATCGCCGACGACGAACCGCTTGCGGCCGAACGGCTGCAGCTGCTCCTCGCGCAATTCCCCGACATCGACCTGGTCGGAACGGCGAGCGACGGCGAAAGCGCGGTCCGCATGGCCGAAGCCTTGTCGCCCGACCTGCTGCTGCTCGACATCGCCATGCCCGGCCTCGACGGCATCGACGTCGCGCGCGCGCTCGCCAGCAAGAAGCCGTCGCCGGCCGTCATCTTCATCACCGCCTTCGACCAGTTCGCGGTCGCCGCGTTCGAGGTCGAGGCGGTCGATTATCTGATGAAGCCGGTCGACCCGGAGCGGCTCGAAGCGCGCGCTCGAAGCGGGCCCGCGACTATTCCTCAACGCCGCGAAAAGGCTCCGGCGCGCGCGCCCGCGCCGACCTCGCACTGGCTCGAGGAATTCTGGGCCTCCGACCTGTCCGGCCTGGTCCGGATCGCGTCGCGCGACGTCGATCGGGTGTCGGCCGAGCGCGACTACATGCGCCTCCACGTCGGCCGGCGCAGCTGGCTGATCCATCATTCGATGAACGCGCTCGAGGAAGGGCTCGACCCCGAACTGTTCGTGCGGCTCCACCGCTCGGCGATCGTCCGCAAGGACTTCATCGCCGGCTTCACCCGCAACCCTTCGGGCCGCTGGATTGCGCGCCTCGCCGACGGCGGCGAGCAGCCGGTCGGCCGGCTCTACACCGACCAGGTGCGGACGCATCGCCAAGCGCTAGACGCGCGTGCGCCGGCCGCTGGCCGGGAGAGGCCGGCGACCGGACGCTTGCGATTGGAATTTGGCAGACTGCGCTTAAGCGCGCAGCTCCGTTGCCTGGTAGCGAGGCCGACGCGACCTCTGCGCGGCAATCCCGCTCGTCTGACCCTGAGTCACCGTCGGCAGCACGAGACCGGCCGAGGCGATCGAGGCTGCGATGACAATCAACGAGCTTCATCGTCTCGCTCCTTTTGTTGCGACACGGCGGCCTCATCGGGGAAGTCGAGGGGTGTCAGGCCGCCGCGTCGCAGGGTCCGGCTACGGAGCGCCGCCGAATTCGCGCGCCGGCTCGACCAACGTCGCGGCCGGCGTCTGCGATCGTTACGAGTGTCGACGAAGGCCGTTCGTCGGGCGGCAGTTCGACGAACGGTCCGATCTGGTTTTCGGTTCGGACCGACGCTCTGCGGTCGACCACCGCGGTCACCGCGACGTCAAGCGTGACGTTGCCGAGCGTGCGGAAGATGTCCGGCACCATCTCGACCGCCACCAGCAAGGCCAGCGGCGCGATCGGCACGCCCAGCGCCATGGCGATCGGCGCGATCGAGCTGATGAAGCTGACTTCGCCCGGCAGGCTGACCGCGCCATAGCTCATCACCGCGCCGACCGCCGTCGCCGCGATCATCTGCGCCATGCTCGGCTCGAAGCCGAGCCAGTGCGCGACATAGAAGGCAACCGCGGTGTTCATCGCCGGCCCGGTCGCCCGGAACAGCGCGACGGCCATCGGCAACGTGACGTCGGCGACCTGCTCGCGGACGCCCATCACCCGCGCCGCGGCGAGCATCGCCGGCAGCGACGCCAGCGACGAGCGGGTCGAGATGGCGACGCTCTGCGGCGCGATCATCGCCTTGCTGAATGTGCCGAGCCCGATGCGGCCGCCGAGATCGCGCATCGGATAGCCGCACAGGGTCACCAGCACGCCGATGACCGAGATCAGCACGATGTAATGGCCAAGCGCCGCGAAGGCCGCGCCGCCCGCGCTCGCGCCGACGCTGAAGGCCAGCGCGAACACGCCGAAGCGGCGCGATCCACAGCACCCAGCCGATGACGACCAGCAAGGCGTCGCCGACCGCCTCGAAAAAGCCGACCAGCGCGCGTGCGCCGCTCGGCGCGATCCGCGCGACCGCCAGCGCGAACAGCAGCGGTAAACACGACCAGCGGCAAGCACGTCGCCGTTCGACGCCGCGGCGATGACGTTGTCGGGAACGATGCCTCGGAAGAAATCGGCGACGCCCGGCACCGGCCGGACGGCGGTCGCCTGGTCGATCCCGGCGAGCCCGGCCCGCAGCGCCTGCGCCTGCGCCTGCGGCAGCGGGAAACAGCCCGAGCAGGAACTCGATCACCAGCGCGCCGAAGATCGCCGACGACGGTGCAGATGATCACGATCCACAGCACCGACCGGCCGGCGATCCGCCCCGCCCGCGCCGCCTCCGCGCCCTTGGCGACGCCGGTCACCAGCAAGGCGACGATCAGCGGGATGACCGTCATCTTCAGCGCGTTGAGCCAAAGCCCGCCGACATGTCCCGACGCTTGCAGCGCCGGCTCGCGCAATCCGTCGCCGAGCGCTGCGCGAAGGCCCCGGCGAGCAGCCCGAGCGACGAGCGCGACCAGGACGAATAGGCGCGTCCACCCGCGATTCGGCGCTTGGCAGCCTCGCCCGGCCCTGTGCGCTCAATTCTCGGCTTCCGGAACGTAGACGAAGCGGTCGGTCTTGCCCCGGATCTTCTCGTCGAAGACCAGCAAGCTGTGGTCATCGGCCGGATTGCGCGAGCAGTTCGCTGCTCCCCTTCCAGCTCGAAGCCGGCCCTCTCGAAGTCGGCCTTGACGATCGCCGGATCGATCCGGTGCAGTTTCTCGACCATCTCACGCGTGTCTCCGCCCGGATGCGGCCACATGGTCGATGATCGCCGACGATCGCGCCCGGCTTCATCGCCGCGTAGAGCGTCTTGAGCCACTGCCTCGCGGCTCCATGCGCGGAATCTTCCGCTCGGGCTTTCCCAATAGACGTCGTGATAGTCGAGATTCATGATCATGAAGTCGTAGGCGGTTGGTGCCGATCAGCGGCTCCTCGAATCGGCTCGAGATCAGGATGACGTTCGGCTGCCTTCGCTGCAAACGCCGCGAACTTTTCCGCGCGGCGCTTGTCGTTGATGAACTGCATCGGCTGCCACACGACCACGCTCCCGGTCGGGCCCGACCGCATGGGCGATGATCTCCGCCCAATATTTGTTCGCGCCGAACATATCGATGACCTGCATGCCCGGCTCGAGCCGAAGAAGCCGAGCACCTCGGCCGGCTTGCGGCCTTCGTCGAGCTTCACATTGTCCGGCGTGCGCGCGTCAACGTTCGCGACCGCTGCCGCGACATCGGCGGGCTCAGCGTACGCACCGGAAGGCACGTCGAACCTGCGATCGCCGAGCGACAGCGCGAGCATCCTCGATTTCCGCATTTCATTCCCCCTTCTGGTTGCCACGGCACGGCTGCCCAGCCTCGAGGCGTCCAACAACAGCTAATTCGGTCAACGCCCAACTTGGCGCGACCGGAGGTTTCGCGCTAGGCTCGAATTTCCTATTCAGCCATTTCCTTTGGGGGAAGAATGCATGGCTACTGTTGCTTCATCTGCCATCGATGCCCAGGCGCGCGAGCGCCGCTTCTATTCGCGCATGGCTATTGCCTTGTGGTCTCGTCTTCCTCGGCTTCGCGCCGAGCTTCTATCTGAGAGGCATGGTCCCCGCTTATCCGCGGCCGAACCCGAGCCTTCCACCAGCGGTCATCCTGCACGGCTTGCTCTTCACGTCGTGGATGCTGGTCGTGATCGCCCAGACCCAGCTCGTGCAGGCGGACCGGCGCGACATGCACATGAAGCTCGGCGTCATCGACATGGCGCTGGCCGTCCTCATCGTCCCGGTCATGTACCTTACGGCCGTCTGGCAGGTCGAACGCGCCAA
>CAVVQF010000020.1:0-115205 GCA_963750315.1 uncultured Alphaproteobacteria bacterium | reverse complement strand
GTCAGCAATTGGTGGTGCTGCGCGCACGACTCCGAGTCAGTATTGCTCGCCTCGCGAGCTCAAGCACGTGGCGGACCTCGAACTGACCCTCGGCGTGACCCGTTTCTGCGTTCACACCCTCCCGCACCAGCCGAGTACGACGCCGCCGCCGGGCATCGCGTTGTCGCCGCACCTCGGCCAGGCCTTCATCCGCGGTGAAACGTGGGCCGAACTGGCCCGGCCGTGGATCGACTACCTCGCCCGATGCAGTTTCATGCTGAACCGAGGTCTCCCGGCAGTCGACATCGCGTACTTCATCGGTGAGGAAGGCCCGGTGACCGCGCTGTTCGGTGACCGGCTGGAGCCCGATGTCCCGGCCGGCTTCGACTACGACTTCGTCAACCTGGCGGAGGCCCTCAAGGACCGCTTCCGCGTCGAGGACGGCGGTCTTGTAGCCGGTGACGGACGCTACCGCCTGCTCTACCTCGGAGGGGCGAGTGACCGGCTGTCCGTACGAGCCCTGCGGGCGATAGCGAAGCTGGTCGAGGCGGGCGCCACGGTGGTCGGCGCGCGGCCGAGCGGCCTCCGGTCGCTGGCCGACGACACGGACGAACACGCCGCGCTCTGCGATCGCCTCTGGGCTTCGACGGGCTCACCCACGGTGGTGTGCGCTCTGAGCTCTCCAATCAACCGCGCCCTGAGCTCTTTAACCAACCGCGCCCTGAGCCTGTCGAAGGGCCAGAGCTTGGGGCTTCGACGAGTCACCCCACGGGACTGTTCTCGCGTCCGATCTGGCCACCGCGCTGGCCACCCTCGGTCTCGTACCCGAGCTCACGCTCGAACCGCCAGATCTGCGGATGATCGGTCGACGGGTTGACGGGCAGCAGCTGACCTTCGTTAGCAACCCGCGACCCGAGTCGGTCCTGGTGAGCGTGACCACGTCGATGACGACAAAGTCTTTGTCAGCTTGGGATCCCGTCGAGCTCTCGCGGCGATCGCTGGTGCCCGACGCCGCCGGTCGCTACACCTTCATGCTGCCAGCCTCAGGCTCGATGTTCCTGGTGCCCGATGCCGCCGGGCCGAGCCCGGAGCAGGGCGCGAACCACGTCATCCGACTTGACCGGCCATGGGAACTCACTGTGCCGGGCCGAGAACCGGTGACGCTGGAGTCGGGGCCGCGGCCGTGGACCGAGATCGACGCGAGCTACCTCGGCTTCTCGGGCACCGCGGTGTACCGGACCACGGTGGCCGTCGAGCCCGCTGCAGCACACCGGGCGTATCTGACCCTGGGCGACGTCGGGGACATCGCCCGCATCGGTGAACGGATCCGACTGTGGCATCGCCTGGACAGCGCCCTGGCGCGTCGAGGTGACCGACGCCCTGCGGACCGGAGACAATCTCGTCGAGATCGAGGTCACCAACCCGTGGATGAACCGGCTGATCGCCGAGGCCGCCGCGCCGACCGGTGAGCTGTTCGAGCCGGTCACCACGGTCTACGCTCCCGACGCTCCGATCCGTTCAGCGGGACTGAGCGGCCCGGTGGTCCTCGAGCTTCACACCACCGGACCACCCGACGACCACGCCGGAGCGATGACCTCGAACGTCGACTCGTAGCTGGTCGAACCGTCAGTGAGGATCAGCCGGAACTCGCCGGGCTCGACCGTGTACGTGCCGGCCGGATCGTTGGTCCAGAAGCCGAGGTCGTCGAATCCGAGGGTGAAGCCGATCGTCCGGGACTCGCCCGGCTCGAGGGTGATCCGCTGGAAGCCGCGCAACCGACGGACCGGGGGAGCGATGGAGGCGACCAGGTCACGGACGTGCACCATGATCACGTCGTCGCCGCTACGGTCGCCGAGATTGCGGACATCGACCTCCACCGCGATCTGCCCGCCGTCGCGCAGATCGCCGAGGCTGATCTCCGATGCGCTGAGCTGTGGTTCGCTCACCGCGAACCTGGTGTAGCTGAGGCCGTGGCCGAAGTCGAGCTGGGTGTCCGAGCTCCAGATCCAGATACTTCGAGGTGAAGAAGTCCGCGGTGTTGCCCGGGCCGAGGAGTGCGACGTCGGCGGTGCCGAAGTCGTACGAGCCGCCGGTGGCCGCCGGGCGACCGGTCGATTCATGATCATGGTAGATCGGGATCTGGCCGATCGTCCGGGGAAAGGACATGGGCAACCGGCCGCCTGGATTCACGGCACCGCTGAGGATTCGTGCGATCGCCGCCGGCCCCTCGGTGCCGAGGTGCCAGGCCACCAGCACGGCCGGAGCGCGATGGATCCACCCACTGACGTCGAGGGGACGACCGTTGATCAAGACCACCACGAAGGGCAACCCCCTGTCGGCGACGGCGTGGATCAGCCGTTCTTGATCACCGGGCAACCTGATGTCGCTGCGCGAGCGCGCCTCGCCGGACAGATCACTCGGCTCACCGACCGCGATCACCAGCAGGTCATGATCATCAGCCGACGCGGCGGCGTCGGCGGCCAGCGAGGGATCCGAGCCGAGGAAGTGGGCGCCCGGCCGTGTCGTGATGGTCGCCTCGGGCAGCTCGGCACGGAGCGCATCGGCCAGATTCCCTGCCGGTGCGGCGAAGTACTGCACCCACGCACCTAGATGATCATGGCTTTCGGCGTACGGGCCGACGAGCAGGATCTTCGGGGCTCCGGCCGATGGCACCCCCGGCGTGCCGGGGGTCGCACTCCGGGAGGAGCCGATGGGAAGCAGGTCGTGGTCGTTCTTCACCAGCACGACCGAACGCTCAGCCGCGTGCCGAGCCGCCGCCAAGGTGTGTTCCGTGGGAGCGACGGCCGCTCGCTCCTCGTCGACGTAGGGATTGTCGAAGAGACCCAGGGCGAACTTCAGGCGCAGCACCCGCAGCACGGCGTCGTCCACCCGCGCAACGTCGACGTCCCCGGGGGCGACGACGGGTTCGCCGTCCGGACCGAACACGGAGCCACCCATCTCGACGTCGAGTCCGGCGGTCAGGGCGAGCCGTACGGCGTACGCCGTGTCCCGGGCAACGCCGTGCGGGACCAACTGGGCGACGCCGTCGGCATCGCCGACCACCAGGCCTGAGTGCCGCCACTCGCCCTTGAGGACGTCGGTCAGGAGATGGCGGTGGGCATGCATCGGTACGCCGGCGATCGTGTTGAAGGCGGCCATCACGCGTCGCCGCACCAGCGGCGACACCGCGCCGGAACGGCTCGAGATGGACGTTGCGCAGGCGCTGCTCGGAGGCGTCGACCGTGTTGTAGTCCCGGCCGCCTTCGGCCAATCCGTAACCCACATAGTGTTTCAGGCAGGCCAGGACACTGCCCGGATCGGCGAGCGAGGCACCCTGGTAGCCGCGCACCTTGGCCGCGCCGAACACTGCGGTCAGATGGGCATCCTCCCCGAATCCCTCGACGACCCGGCCCCAACGCGGGTCGCGCGACACGTCGACCATCGGGGAGAACGTCCACGTCACTCCGGCGGAGCGCGCCTCGGCGGCCGAGATCCGGGCGTCCAACTCGGCCACATCGGGTCGAAGCTCGCGGGCTGGGCGAGCGGGGTGGGGAAGATCGTGAACTGGCCGTGCACCACGTCGAGCCCGACCAGGAGCGGAATGCCGTGCGCGGACTCCTCGACGGCGACCCGTTGCAGGGCGTTGGTGGCCGCGGCGCTGCCCGGCCAGAACACCGACCCGAGCCCGTTCCGGACCGCCCGCTCGGCGTCGGCGATCTGCGGATGCCAGACGATCTGCAACTGGGCGAGTCTGACCCGCCAGCTCATGGCGGAGAGCAGGGTCTCCGGCGTACGTGTGGTCATGTGGTTGCGCTCCTCGCCATCGGCCGCTCCTTGATGAATGCCACCACGATGATCCCGGCGACGGTGACCGGGATCACCACCCGTACACGGGAAGCAGAGCGTCGTGGTAGGCGCCCATGACCAGGTCGCGCACCGGCCCGGGCAGGTCGCGGACCAGCTCCGGGGTCAGCGACTGCGGGTTCGGCGTCCCCGATCCGGTGAGCCGTTCGCCCAGCAGGTGGGTCAACCGCACGGTGAACGCTGTGCCGATCAGGGCGGAACCGAGCGAGGAACCGATCTGACGGAAGAACGTGTTGGCCGCCGTCGCCGTCCCGACCTGGGTCGGGAAGGCGATCTGGACGACCAGCATGAAGGTCTGGATCCCGAAGCCGAGCCCGAGTCCCAGCAGGAACAGGTATCCGCTGATCAACCACAGCGGGGTGGCGACCTGCACGGTGGCCAGCAGCGTCTGGCTGACCGCGATCACGACGGCACCGATGATCAACAGCCCCTTGTACCGGCCGGTCCGGCTGACCAGGCTGCCGCAGAGGGTGGCCGTGATCAAGATGCCGACGGTCAGCGGGGTCATCAGCAGACCGGCGACCGTCGGGGTCACCTCTTCGACCATCTGCAGGTACGTCGGCATGTACGCGATGGCTCCGAACATCGCGATCGAGAGGGCCAGCCCACCGACGGTGGCGAGCACGAAGTCCTTGTTGAGCAACAAGAACGGCGGCATGATCGGCTCGGCCGCCCGTTGCTCGACCAGCACGAATGCCACGGTCGACGCGATGCTGATCGCGATCAGCGCGATGATCATCGGTGACCCCCAGGCGTACATGGTGCCCGCCCAGGAGGTGAACAGAACAAGGGCGCTGACGGCGATCGCCATGGTGGCGATGCCGACGACATCGGGACGCCGGCGTTGGTGCCGGGCCGGCAGCTCGGAGGTAGCGACCGCGATGAGGATCGCTACGGCGCCGAGCGGCAGGTTCATCCAGACGCCCAGCGCCAGCCGATCGGGTGAACCACCGACCAGCAGCGGACCGATCACCGACGAGACGGCGAACATCGATCCGATGGCGCCCATGTACGGCCGCGTTCCACGAGCGGCACCAGGTCGGCGACAGATCGATCTGCGACAGCACCATCGAGTCCGACCGCCGCCGAGGCCTGGACGAAGCGGGCGATGATCAACATCGGCATCCGCCGGCGAGGCCCCCATCACCGAGCCCGCGAAGGAACAGTCCGAGGCGAGCACGAAGAGCATGCGCCGGTCCTGGACGTCGCCAGCTTGCCGTAGATCGGATCGTGATCGTCGCCGCGGCCGAGTAGGCCGTCGACACCACTGCATGTCCGCGATGCCGTGCAGCTCGCCCATGATCGTGGGCAGCGCCGCGCCGAGATCGTCTGTCCAGCGCGCGCCAGGAGCATCGCCACCATCAGCCGGAGACAGATGAGGGCCACCCGCCGCCGGCCTCGGTCTGAGCCGTCCGGGTCGGCGGCAAGGGGCTGTTGGGGTGGAGATGAGGTGGAGGTGGTTGCGGTCATCGAGGCCGCCTTCCCACGGATACGGAGAGCCCGCCCGGCCCGGAATTCGTGGGTGCCGATCCGCCGGACGAGGAGTCGCCACCGGATCTCGCGAATGACGCCGACTGCCGACAGCCTAGCACTTATTATAAAATCTACAGAAATCGCCGTCGGGATCGTTGCGGCTGAGAGTAGACACGCGACGGAGGAACGAGCAGCGGTGACAAGATCATTCCCGGACCGGGTGGATGTCGCCATCGTCGGCAGTGGCCCGGCCGGTGCCACCTACGCGACGGGTGCTGAGCGAGCGCTCCCCACACACTCGCGTCGCGCTCTTCGAGGTCGGCCCTCTGCTCGCCGAACCGCCGGGTATCCACGTGAAGAACATCGCGGACCCGAGCGAGCGAACCCGCGCGCAGCGCAAGTCCGAGGGCCCGTTCCCGCATACGGTCGTCGCCGGCGACCCGGTGCCACACCAGTACAGCGATCCGGACAAGCGGGTGGTGCGGCCTGGAACGGCGCTGCTGCCCGAGGGCTACCAGGCGCCCGGCGAGGACGGCCTGCCCGCGGCCGCCATGTCCAGCAACGTCGGCGGGATGGGCGCCCACTGGACGGGCGCCTGCCCGCGGCCGGGCGTCCAGGTCGAAGTCGGTGCGCTGTTCCAGCCGCTGCGCTTCCAACAGCCGCCTTCCGCGACCAATTCCTTGAGGCGTTCCTCAGCTCTGGTGATCGCGTCCATCGCCTGCTTGAGCGTCGGGCCGGGCGTCACATAGTGGGAGTTGGCATAGACCTTGACGCTGTCCAGCTCGCCGCCTTCTGGCCGGTCAGCGGATCGAACTCGACGATGTCCTCGATCTCGTCGCCGAAGAAGGACACGCGCCAGGCTGTGTCCTCATAGTGTGACGGGAAGATCTCCAGATTGTCGCCGCGGACGCGGAAATTGCCGCGCGCGAAGGCCTGGTCGTTGCGCTTGTACTGCAACGCGACGAGCTTGCGGATGATCTCGCGCTGGTCCTCGGACGCGCCCTTCTTCAGGCTGAAGGTCATCGCCGAATAGGTCTCGACCGAGCCGATACCGTAGAGGCAGGACACCGACGCGACGATGATCACATCGTCCCGCTCCAGCAGCGACCGCGTCGCCGAGTGGCGCATGCGGTCGATCGCCTCGTTCACCGAGCTTTCCTTCTCGATGTAGGTGTCGGTGCGCGGGACGTACGCTTCGGGCTGGTAGTAATCGTAGTAGCTGACGAAATATTCGACGGCGTTGTCGGGGAAGAAGCTCTTGAACTCCCCGTAGAGCTGCGCCGCGAGAATCTTGTTCGGCGCGATGATCAGCGCCGGCCGCTGCGTCGTCTCGATGACCTTGGCCATGGTGAAGGTCTTGCCCGAGCCGGTGACGCCGAGAAGCACCTGGCTGACTTCGCCATTCTCGCTGATGCCTTCGACCAGTTCGCGGATCGCGGTCGGCTGGTCGCCGGACGGTTCGAATTCCGACACGATCTTGAACGCCTTGCCGCCCTCGGCCTTCTCCGGCCGGACGGGCTTGTGCGGAACGAACGCTTCGCCGGTCTCAGGTTCGGCAAGGGTGGTGCGGATTTAAATCGCCATCGCGGCCTATATGGTCACCAACAGTGACAGCGGCAACGCGCGCGGAAAGGTTCATTTCCACCGCCTTCATTTCGGCTTAGGGTGCGCGCCGCGCCCGGCCTTGCGGCGCTCTCACAGGGGGCTGTGAATGAGACTGATCCTGCTTGCATCCTGCGTCTGCCTTGCCGCCTGCGGAAAGAGCGACACGGTCGAACTGTCCAACGCTTCGGCGAGCGACGTCGCCAACGAAATGAACAAGAAGGATGTCGCCTTCGTGAAGCCGGGCCAATGGGAGCAGACCGCGACCCTGGTCGCGATGGAAGCGCCGGGGATGCCTGCGGAAATTGCCGAGGCGATGAAGCAGCGGATGGGATCGAGCCAGGTTCACAAAGTGTGCGTCACGCCCGAGCAGGCTAAAAATCCCAAGGCCGACATGTTCACCGGCCCGGGCCAGAATTGCAGCTACGAGCACTTCAAATGGGGCGGCGGCAACGTCGACATGAAATTGCTCTGCAAGCATCCGCAGGCAACGCAGACGATGACGCTCTCAGGCACTTACGAGCCGGAATCGCTATCATATGGCCATGACCATGACGAACACGGGTTCGAGCGCGATGGAAAACATGACCATGCAGATGAAGGTCGATGCGAAGCGCGTCGGGGAGTGCGACGCGAGCAAGGGATAGACGTCGAAACGGGGGAGAGAGATTTGCGCAACCTGATCATCGCGGCCGCGGCCGCGGCACTGCTGTCCGCCTGCGCGGAGGAGGCTCCAGCGAAGAAGGAAGAGACGGCCCCGGCGACGCCCGCCGCCGGTCAGTATGAGGCGACCTGGAAGGTTACCTCGCTTCGATCCGTCGACAAAAGCACGCCGGCGACCAAGCTGAAGCAGGATGCCTCGGGCACAGTTTCCGCCTGCGTCGCGGCGGACGGCAAGATCGACCCCGCTCTGTTCGCCGAAGGGAGCGACGTCTGCACTGTCGCCAACCCCTACGTCAGCAACGGACGGCTCAGCCTCGACCTGACCTGCAGCCGCAAGACCCAGGCCGGCGAGGTCCGCCAGTCGGTGACCGGCACTTTCACGGCGGATGCGCTCGACACCGAAGTCAGCACCTCGACATACCTCGCCGGCCTCGGTGACTATGCGATGGTCCGGACCATCAAGGCGAAACGTGTCGGCGAGTGCCTGCCGGCAGCGAAAACGGAGAAGACGTCATGATCGGATACGTCACGGTTGGATCGAACGATCTCGAAAAGTCGCGTAGCTTCTACGACGCCTTGATGCCGACGCTCGGCGCCGGCCGGATGCTCGAGTTCGGGGACAATTTCACCATGTACGGCACCGGCATGGGCAAGCCCGGCTTCGCGGTGTGCAAGCCCTACAACGGCAATGCAGCCGCGACCGGCAACGGCAACATGACCGCGATCGCCTGCGACACGCGCGACAAGGTCGACGCCTTCTACGCGAAGGCGATGGAGCTCGGCGCGAGCGACGAAGGGCCCCCGGGCCTGCGGGGCGATGAGGGCCAGCAGGCTTTCTACGGCGCCTACTTCCGTGATCCTGACGGCAATAAACTTTGCGCGTTTCGGATCGGTCCTGCTGATTAGCGCATTGTGCGGGGAATGCCCCGCGTCAGAGAAATCCTTGTCTGCGTCAATCGCTCGAGCGGAAGCATCGCGCGGGGGAAGTTCAGCGCCGAACAGATCCGTGCCGCACTAAAGAAGGCGGGCTTCTCCGCCCGCGTGCAGCTCGTCGAGGGCGACCGCATCGTCGAGCGGGCGCGGAAGGCAGTCGCCGAGAACGCCAAGCTGCTGATCGTCGGCGGCGGCGACGGAACTATCAACGCGGCCGCCGGAGTGCTGGCCGGGACCAAGACGCAGCTCGGCATTCTCCCGCTCGGCACGCTCAATCATTTTGCGCGCGACCTCGGAATTCCGGCCAACCTCGATGAAGCCGCCGAACTGCTGGCGTCGGGCAAGGCCCGCAAGGTCGATGTCGCCGAGGTCAACGGCCGCACCTTCATCAACAACAGCGCGATCGGCCTCTACCCGCTAATGGTGATCGACCGCGACCTGCAGCAGAAGAGGCTCGGTCGAAGCAAGCGGCTGGCGATGATCGTTGCCGCGGCGCGCACCCTCGCCCGCTTCCATCACGACCGGCTGACGCTGACCGTCAACGACGAGAAGTCGCGGATCGATACGCCGTTGCTGTTCGTCGGGAATAACGATTACCGGCTCGACCTCGGCGGTCCCGGCCGCCGCGAAAGCCTGGAGGACGGGCAGCTCTGCGTCTTCGTCATGCGCAAGAAGACCCGCCGCGGAATGATCGCCGCCAGCATCCGCGCCTTGTTCAACCGAACGCACCCGGACGACATGGTCAGGCTCGACGACGTAAAGAGGTTGCAGGTGGCAAGCCGGCGGAGCCATTTGCCGGTCGCGGTGGATGGCGAGGTCGTCTCGCTCGCGCCGCCGCTCGATTACAAGGTCCGGCGAGGAGCGCTGAGCGTCATCGCGCCCTGACTATTTCTCCGTTGGCGCCGGTGAGCTTCCGGGCGAATTGGGATTAACATTGCCCAGCTTCAGCACATTGCGCGCGTTGGTATTGATCGCGCGCTGCTCGGCATCCGATCTGCAGATCATCTTCACCAGATGGCTGCCGGTCTCGCGAGTTCCTGCGGCAATTCTGATCAGCCTGCTTCTTGCCCTGGACGAGGATCGGCTGCTCTTCCGACGGAGGAGCCGAAGCCGGAGCCTGTGCCTGACCGGCAAGGGCGATGAGCAACACCGACGTGAACATTGCCGCCTCCTTCGGCCTGTCTCTGCTGCGCGGTCCCGCAAGTCAATCAAGGCTTGGTGGCGGTTGATTGGCTGCTAAGGTGGCAGCCTATGAGGGGCTGGCTCGCATTCGTCGTTCTGACGCTCAGCGCCTGCGCGACCGTGCCGTCGAAACCGGCCGAGACACCATACTCCCAAGCCGGGGTCGCGTTCGACCGCGCGGGCGAGATCGGGACCTTCAGCGACGGACTAGCCGACCCAGCAACCGGCCGGGCGATCACGCCCGACGACCCGGTGCGCGTTGCATCGATCAGCAAGCTGGTGGTGGGCATCGGCGTGATGAAGCTGGTCGAGCAGGGCAAGCTCGACCTCGATGCGGACGTGTCGACCTATCTCGGGTGGAAATTGCGCAATCCCGCTTTTGCAGACCGGCCAATCCGGCTGCGGCAATTGCTGTCGCACACAAGCTCGGTTCGCGACCACGACGATCAATATGCGATCCCGCTCGGCACCACGGTCCAGTCGGTCATGGCCGCTCCGACCAGCTGGGATGCCATGCACGGTCCAGGCGACGGCTACTTCACCTATTCAAATCTCAACTTCCCGATCGTCGGCTCGATCATCGAGCGCGTCACCGGAGAGCGCTTCGACAAGTGGATGCGCCGCGAAGTGATCGAGCCGATGAAGCTCGACGCCTGCTACAATTGGCCGACCTGCAGCGACGCGAAGGTCGGTCGCGCGGTCGTCCTTATGCAGGATGGCAAGCCAATCAAGGACGACCTCGGCGGCAAGCAGCCCGATTGCCCGGTCTATCTCGATACCGGCCCGTGCGATCTTTCGCGATCGAAGCTTGGCGAGAATGGCGCCCTGTTCGCGCCGCAAGGCGGGCTTCGCGTTTCGATGCGCGACCTTGCCCGCGTCGGGCGAATGCTTCTCAACGGCGGCGAGCTCGACGGCGTCCGGCTCCTGTCTCCCAAGTCCGTCGAACTGATGCTGATGCCCGTGTGGCGCTTCAACGGGTCGAATGGCGACACCGATCACTTTTTCTATTGCAGCTACGGGCTGGCGACGCAGCAAACCCCGGCCGGGGCCGCGGGCTGCAAAGACGATCCGGCGGGTGACGGCGTGCGGCGCGCCGGTCATGCCGGCGATGCGTACGGCCTTCGCTCAGGCCTGTGGATCGACCGCGTCGACGGTACCGGCGTCGCCTATTTCGTGACCGGCCTGTCCGACGATCCGCCGCGCGGATCGAGCGCCTACCGCCAGGCGGAGGAAGTCGCTTTCAGGCGTAGTCTGCAGATTCTCGGCAAAGGCGCGCAGTGCAGCAGCCGGCGGAATCGCACCAAGAGTAACCTGCCGCGATGCCGCTACGCAGAAAAACCCGCCCAAATGGCCGATTTGACGGCGCGATAACGCCGCGGTCACGTCGGGCGAACGCTACCCCCTGCATCTTCCCGCCAGCGCGCTACCCGCGCGACTGCAGGGAGAATAACATGTCGAGGAATGACATTTGGTGGCGGCCGCCGGTGATGCGGACCTGGCTTGCTTGCGGAGCGGTTGCGCTGGTCACCGCGACCGGCGTGGCAGCGAAGGATTTCACGGAGTGGAGCGCGCCGGTAAGCGCGGAATTGCTTCCGGGCTCGAGCAGCAGCGTGAACACGGCGGCGAATGACGGCTGCCCGATCCTCGATCCCTATTCCAACGACCTTTACATGGCGACGAACCGCCCTGGGGGCATGGGCGGCCAGGATATCTGGATCGCGCACTGGAACGGAAGCGGCTGGGACACACCGGTCAATGCCGGTCCGAACATCAATACGGCGGCCGACGAATTCTGCCCGGCGCCGTCGCGGGGCAATAATTTTTATTTCGTCCGCGGCACGCTGCCGAGCGGCGACACCGACATTTACGTGTCGAAGCACAATCCCAAGAGCGGTTTCGACCCAGCCCAGCGGCTCCCGGCCGGAGATGGGGCAATCAACAGCTCGGCCCAGGAATGGAGCCCCTCCTTCTTCGAGGCCGACGGCCGCGAAGTCCTCTATTTCTCGAGCACTCGCGAAGGTCGCCAACGCATCTATTACAGCGTGAACTTCGGTCCGGCTCAGCTCGCTTCGGGCGGAGTCAACAGCTCGGCGGCCGACGCGCGGCCGAACGTCCGCCACGACGGGCTCGAGATTGTGTGGGATTCCACCCGCACCGGGTCGCAGAGCAGCGACATCTGGACGGCGTCGAGGTCGTCGGTCGACGATCCCTGGGGTACCGCCGTTCAGCTCGGCAACGGGATCAACGGCCCGGCCGCCGAGTCTCGCGCGTCGCTTTCGTGGGACGGCACCCGGCTAATGTTCGGATCGGCCCGGCCCGGTGAAGGCGCGGCCGACATCTACACGTCGACCCGCGAGAAGGTAACCGGCAAGCATTAGGTCTCAAGGGCGTTGGGGCGCCCGGGCGGAGCTCAGAGTTTCAGGGGGCCGAGCTCCGCCCGCTCTTTCGCCATGTGATCGAGGATACGCTTGCGGATTGCCGCGAAGCGCGGGTCGCCGAGAAGACTGTGGAAGGCAGGCTCCTTCGCGATGTCGGTTGCATCGACAATGCCTTCGGGAAGCCAGCCCGACGCCAGCGATCGCTCCATAAGGTCGAAAGCCTCATCGCGGCTGCCCTGCGCCGCCCTGACCTGGGCGAGCTGCCACGGCGCAGCGAAATAGAGTTGTTTCGTCCGCATCGCCGGCTCGAGGTATCGCTCGGTCGCGTGAAGCAACTGGTCGGCGTCTTCACCATGTCCAGAGCGCTGCAAGGCCACGGCAAGCGTCGGCCCCAAAGCTGGCAGGAGCCCGCTGTCGCTCATTTCCAGGATTGCCTGGGCGTTCGATGGAAAGGCGTCGCGATAGCGTGTCAGGAGTTCGCGCTCCCGCCCGAGATTGACGAAAGCGCGGGCCGCGGCCGGAGAGAAATCGTCACGTAGCCAGAAATCGCGTGCGGCGACGGGGACGCCGGCAAAGTCCGCAGCGGGCAGCTGAGCGCTTCGAATCACTGCTGCGAATTGAGGCGGACAGTGCGTCATCCGCACTCCCTCTTCCAAATATCCTAGCTTGATGAGCGCCTGCCCACCCTCCCAGTCAGCGTAGAAATCGCCGCGCTTCAGGCCGTAAAGCGGCTTGATCGCAGCGGAAAGATCGCCCCGGATAGCTGCGTCGCGAATTCGAAGAGCAACGATGACGTCCGGATCTCCCCCCGCTCGCTGCATTGCCACGACCAAGCCCTCGACTGCCTTCCTGTCTCCAAGCTCGCGATATTTGTCCGCGAGGTTGGAGACAGCGGGCGGCCAGGCAGGATCCAGGTCGACCGCGTGCCGATAGGCTTCGGCGGCGTCACGGGCCCCGTCGGTGTAGGCCAGGGCATTCCCGAGCCAGCTCCAGGCCTCGACATAGCTCGGGTCCAAAGCGACTGCGGTACGCAATTCCCGCTGCCCGCTGGCCGATCCGGCACCCAGCAGGAAGCCATATATCCCGTGCGCCCGCGCCAGCTCGGGCGCCAACGCGAGCGCCCGGCGCGCATAGGACAAGCCCTCCGCTCGCCGCGCCGAGGACCCGCCCGGACCGTAATCGACAAAGTGCGTAGTCTCGGCGAGCGCCGCCCAGGCCGGAGCGTAATTGGGGTCGAGCCGCACGGCATCGCGGAGCAGGACCTGCGCCCGCTTCGATCCGCCGGTCCGTCGCTCGTAGATCAGGGACCGCGCCTCGCTGTAGAGGCTATAAACCTCGGGCGTCGTGCCGATCTGTTCCGCACGCCGGCCTCCGCCCCGGGCGAGCCGCCCGCGCAGCCTGCCTTCGATGGCGTTGGCGATCGCATCCTGCAATGCGAGGGGATCGCCAAGTTTGCCCTGAAACGCGTCTTCCCAGATGGTCACGCCGTCGGACGTCCGGGTCAGGCTGACCATCACCCGCACCCGGTTGGAAGCCCGCTGGACGCTTCCTTCCAGCAGGTAGTCCACCTTCAACTGCCGGCGATATTGGTCAGCGGTTGCATTGCGGGCGGCCATCGCCTCGACCGTCGTCCGGCCCATCAGCCGAAGTCGGCCGTTCCGCGACAGCGCGTTGCGCGTGTCGTCCCACAGGCCTTGTGCGAGCCACGGGTCGGCGCTTCCGTGCTGCTCGAATGGGAGTACGGCTAATATGGTCGGTGAGTTGGAGGCGGCAGGCGGGTCGCGACGGACGAACATGAAAATGATCGCCCCCGCCACAATGACGGCCAACAGCGCAGCGATCGCAAGGTGGCGCCAGTCCTTCCTTGCCGGAGTTCGACTGCGGCTCGCTGGAGGGCGTCGATGCTTCCTTGGTTCCCGGACGCGGCAATGCGCCATTCGACAGCGTCTCGAACAGCGAGATGGTCTCCGCCGACGGCTCGGCGTCATAGTCGTCACGCAGACGTTCGGCGAGCGACGCGAAATGGTGGCGAAGCGCGCGGCTGTCGCCCAACTCGTGGTCGATCCGGAGCGCCAGACGCGTCGCCTCTTCATTCATCGGATCGAGACGCAGGATCTCCGATACGAGGTCGAGAGCTGCGCGAGGCCCTGCTTCGGACAGGCAGCGTTCGGCCGCGTCGGCCGCTGTCGTGAGCGTCCGTGCGGGCTCCTTCGCTCGTTCCACACGGAGCCAGTCATCGAATTCCGCATCGAGCCCGTCGAGGTCGGTCAGCAGGCCGGGTTCGCAGCCCTCCAGCAAGGCCAGCAACCTTGGCCAGTCACCAGTCGTGCCCGCGGTCCGGATGAGATCGAT
Organism: uncultured Alphaproteobacteria bacterium; assembly: GCA_963750315.1. Classification (GTDB taxonomy): domain Bacteria; phylum Pseudomonadota; class Alphaproteobacteria; order Sphingomonadales; family Sphingomonadaceae; genus Sphingomicrobium. The sequence continues at coordinate 100,779 of CAVVQF010000020.1, read as the reverse complement.
ATCGGTGACGAGGTGCTCAGGGCGGATCGCCACATCGTCGCGACCCGCCACCAGGATCGGCGCGTCCTCGCCCGCAAAATGCTGGAGCTCGAAAATCGTCTGGCGGAGGCTGGCGCGAGCCTGCGCCTCGCCGCGATCGCTCCAGAGCAGGTCGGCCAGTGCGTCGCGCGACATCGGGCGTCCGGAGACGGCGGTCGCCGCAAGCAGGGCGCGCGCCTTGCGGGTTCGGATCTGGAGCTGATTGCCATTGGCCTCGTCGAGGCGGAATTGGCCAAGGCAGCGCGCGACATATCGTGTCGGCCCTGAAGAATGCGTAACGCGTTCGGCGACGTTCATCGCCTCATTGGCCACACGCCAGGAGCATTGAGCGCCCTCGCTCTTAAGCCCCTAAATTGCCTGATCTTTGTTATATCGTCTAGGCAATCAACCGCGACTACCGTCCCAATCTGGTCAGTGCCTTGCGGACTCGCTCTGCTCACGCACCTTGGCGAACTCGGAGGTCGGCAGCCATTTCGGCCATTCGCGGTCGTTCGCGAGGCGCGCACCGATGTCGTAGAACAGGTCCGCTTCCTGCACCGCACCGGCCAGGTTCCAATCCGGCGACCAGGCGTCGCAAGTCTGGTGGTAGCATTTGCCGGTGAATTCGGAGAGCCAGCGGTCGCCCGCTTCCCGCCCGCCATCCCGCAAATCGTAGGCCCCTGCCAGCGCCATGTTGAGCAGCACCGGCACGCCGCGCTTCGCAAGGGTGAAATGGTCGGCGCGATAGAATAGCCCGCGCTCGGGATGGCCTTCGGGCGTGATGTACCTGCCCTGCTTCTGCGCCGCCTCCGCGAGGATTTGCTCCATCTCGCTCTGGCCTTTGCCGATCAGCACCACGTCCTTCACCGGCCCCGCGAATTGCAGCGTGTCGAGCGTCAGGTTCGCGACCATCGTCTCGGGCGGATAGAGCGGATGCAAAGCGTAATATTCCGAGCCAAGCAAGCCGCGCTCCTCGCTCGTCCACGCCGCGAACAGCAAGGTACGCTCGGGCCGTGGCCCCGCACCGAACTTGCGCGCGATCTCGATCATTGCGGCAAGCCCCAGTGCATCGTCGGCGGCGCCGGGCCTGACCGTCCGCCCCTGCGCGTCGGCCGGGCCGATGCCGTAGGCGTCCCAGTGACCCCCGTAGCTAATTGTCTCGTTCGGATATTTCGCGCCGATCAACTTTCCGATCACGTTACGGCTGGTGATCCGCTCAAGCTCGACTGGAGCGCTGGCCGAAAAGGTCGCTTTCAGGTCGACCGGCTTGAACTCGGCGGTCCGCGCTTTCTTGCGCAGCTCGGCGAGGTCGTACCCTGCCCGCTTGAACATTTCCGTCGCGACCGGGCCCTGAATCCAGCCCTGCAGCAACACTGGCTGCTGTGCGTCGGGCGGGAGCACGATGTTGAAGTTCTCGCCCGCCGCGCTCTGGACGACGTTCCAGCCATAGCCCGCCCCCGGCGTGTCGTGGATGATCAGCGCACCGATCGCGCCGCGCCGCGCAGCTTCCTCATACTTGTAGACCCAGCGGCCGTAGAAGGTCATCGTCTGGCCGCCGAACTTGCCCGCGACCGGCTCGCCCGCCGCCGCCTCGAAGTCGGGATCGTTGACCAGGAACACCGCGACCTTGCCCTTGAGGTCGACGCCCTTGAAATCGTCCCAGTCGCGCTCGGGCGCGGTCACGCCGTAACCGACAAATACCATCGGCGCGTTGGCGATCTTGGCCTGCTCGACCGGCAGCACCGTGCTGAGATAGATGTCGTCAGGGAACTTGAGCGGGAGCGTCCGGCCCTTCTGCTTCACCGAAAAGCTCATCGGCGCCTGAAGCTTGGTGCGGATCATCGGCACCGTCTGGGTCCACCCGCCGTTCTCGCCGCCGGGCTCGAGGCCGGCCGCCTTGAACTGGTCGATCAAATAGGCAACCGACTTCTCTTCGCCCGGTCCGCCCATCGAGCGCCCCTGAAACTCGTCCGACGCGAGCACGCGCGTGATCTCCGACATGCGCTCAGCGCTGATGCTCGGCGCGGCGGCCGGGACGGGATCGACCGCAAGGACGGGCGGTGCAGTCGTGCTGCAGCCTGTCAGCGCGACCAGGATTGCGATGCCGGTACGAAAAATCTTCATCGATTTCCTTCGATTGGGTTGGATGCGGGCCTGCGCCCGGTCAGGCTGCAGGTCACGAAATTCGCGTGGGTCTCGGTCGCGACCAGTAGCTCACCGATCCCTTCGACCGACATCGATTGGATAACCCGATTCAGCGGATAATTGTTCATCTGCATCGCTGGCGCGTTCCAGGACCGTCCGGCCCGGATGTTCTGCCAGATCTTCACCCCGGGAATGTGATGACTGGCCCACCAGACGAAGCGCCGCGCCTTGCCGTCGGTTCGGATCGAGATGTGGATGTGAAACCCGCCGCCGGGTTTTACCTTGCGGATCAGCCGCGAAAGGATTGCCAGCCCACGCCGGACCCGGACGTGTTGCAGAACCATGTAGCTGTTGACGAAGTCGAACTCTTCCGCAGCTTGCGAAAGGTCGTCATCGGCAATCGCGAAGTGCAGATTTGCAGCCCTCGACCGCGCCGCATTTTCCCGCGCTTCGGCCAACATGGAGGGTGATACGTCGAGCGCGACGACACGGTCGAACTGCATCGCCAGCGGCAGTGACAGGCGCCCGACCCCGCATCCATGATCGAGCGCCCGGCCCCTTGCGAGGCTTCCGAAATGCTTCTCAAAGCGAGCGAGGATTTGTGATACGGTGCCCTCGCCGGATGCGAAGAACTCATCCAGATTGAGATGGAGATTCTCGGCCGTGAACTTCCGGTCGGCAAGCACCCCGAAATAGGGTTCCTCGCTACCGAATTTCTCCCAGGCCTTGTCGGTACGCAGCATTCCAGCACTCTCCGGAAGCTGGGCGGTCTAACGCCCAACGCTCCGGAAAGCGACTGGTTGGTGGCGGTCTTCAGTCGTTGTCGCGTTCGCTGGCGGCCTCGGCGCGGCGGAGTTCGGCTTCGGCCTTGTCGAGTCCGGCCTGCGCGGCTGCCATCGCGGCGTTGATCGTCGCCGGATCGACCGAGGCCATCGCCTCGCGCGTGATCTTCTCGACATCAATCGCCTCGACTGCTTTCAGCGATGCGCGGACTGTCGCCTTGACCTGCTCGGGATCCTGACCGGCGCTGCGAAGCTCGGCCGAATGAGCGTCGATTTCGCGCATCGCCTGGTCGATTTCGATCCGTGCCTGCGCCAACTCGCGATGCATTTCCTCACGGCTCATCTTGGCCTCCGCCATCGCCTTCTGAACGTCGCGCTGGATGTCGCCATTATTGACGCGCGCGATTTCCGCCCGCGCCTCGGCGAGCGACTTGCGCACCTCCGCCTTCTCGGTTGGAGTGAGGTCCTTCCATTCCTTCGTCTGGCCGTTGAAAGTGACCTTGCCGTCGTCGATGCTGAGGTTGGAATGATGGTGCTCGGCCGCCTCCTTCGCCGATTGGGCTGAAAGCGCCGCGACGGCTGCCACCGGAACAATCGCTTTCGGCGCATCGGGTGCATTGATCATCGGCACGTCGACATAGTCGATCGCCCGCGTCGCGGTCAGCGGCAGCACGACGGCGACCGCCGCGACGACCAGGACCCGGCCGGTCAGACGGCGGCCCGAACTTGGATTAGTGAGCATGGACTTCAATCTCCTGTGAAGGGTTGTCCGACTTTCGAGCGCGCTGGCGAACAGCAGCGCTCTCCCCGATGAAGCTTTGGCAATCGCCCGTCCGTAGTCCGAGCGATCCGTGGTCCCGCTCCGCTCCAGGACCCGTGCGTCGCAGGCGGCTTCCTGGTCGAACCGGAAGGCGGCATGGGCCATCCAGGCGAGCGGATTGAACCATTGCAGGCAGAGCAAGGCGAAGGCGAAAAAGTTGGCGATAAGGTCGCCCGAGCGGTGGTGGGCAAGCTCATGCTCCAGCGCGAGCCGCCGCTCATGCTCCGCGTAGAGCGCATCGAAATCCGCCGGGACGGCGATGACGCGGTCGAAGATGCCGAACGCCAGCGGCCCGCTGACTTCGCGGGTTTTGACCAGCCGGATCGACCCGACGCGGCCGATCTCCGTGGCGCTCTCGAGGATCGCCGCACGCTCCTCGCGGAAGGCCAGGATTTGGGCGACGAACAGTCCGGCAGCGACGCCGAGCCAAAGCACCATCAGGATGGTCGGCCAGCCACCGGCCTGCTCGATCAGCGAGGGCTCGGGCAGAGCGACGCTGCTCAGCAGCAAAGGCTCAGCCGAAGCCTGGCCCGTGAACATTCCCGGCGTTACCGCCGGGCCCATCGGCCGCTCGATCGTCTGGGTCAGCGTCGGCATCAGCAGCCGCGCCGCCGGGATCAGCCACAGGCCGTACGCGACGCGCGCTCCGAACGTGCGGCGCACCGGCTCGCGGACCAGGAGCACGAGCAGGATCAATGCGGAGGTTGCAACCAGCGTACCGGTAAGCCACTCGGTCATCCCTTGAGCTCCTTCAGCAGCTTTTCGATTTCGGCGATGTCCTTGGCATCGAGCCCATCTTCCTCGGCGAGGCGCGCCACCAGCGGCGATAGACGGCCGCCGAATAAACGTTCGACGAACCGCTTCGATTCGCTTCCGACATAGGCCTCACGCTGGATTGCCGGGGAATAGAGAAACCGCCGCCCGTCCTCGCGATGGCTGATCGCTCCCTTGCCGGCCAGCCGGGACAGCATCGTCTTGATCGTCGCGAACGACCAGTCGCGATGCGCCTCGAGGCGCTCCGCTACCTCAGCCGAGGTAAGCGGCTCCGACGGCCGCCCACAGCACCTCCATGAGGTCGAGCTCGGCGTCGCTGATTCTCTTGTCCGTGACCATATCGACTACATCTGTAATCGATTCGACTACAGTTGTAAACGGTTATTGGTCAGGGGTGGGGTTTGGCGTCGGCCGTTTCCTGCTCGATCAACGAAGGCTGGACGATGCCCGACGCCAGGATCGCCGCGAAGGCGTCGCGGTTCGAGAACGGGCGACGCTCGACGTCGGCGCGATGCGACGCGTTTGCCAGCAGGCTGTCCAGCTGGACCTTGCCGATGATGTAGCTCGGCCCGTAGCCCGGCTGGCGCAGATAGAGCAGCTGCTCAAATCCGACCAGCCGGCTCCCGGCATCCGACCAGCCGCGCGGCGTCCATTCCGCATGAAACCGTCCCGCTTCCGCAAGATCGATCTCGTTCGCCTGCACCCGCAGCGACGCGAGGCCGCGGGCCGCACGGTTGGCGAGCATGATCCACACCAGCTCCCGGCCGTGCGGGATGTCGTCGTATAGGCCGGCCTGCATGACGACCTCTTCCATGGCCGTCGCGAACCCTTCCGACCGGTCCTCGTAGATATTGAACAACGGCGGGGTGTCGCGGATCGGGCTCGGGTGCGGTTCGTGGCGCAGGCGGGCAAGATCGATCCAGTGCGTTTGGTGGCTCGAAAGCGGCAGCGGGTCGGCGGAGGTCACGTGCGAGAAGAAATTGCGATCGGCCGGCGGAACGTAATTACCGGTCTGGCCCTGCAACGCGGATTGGAAATAGGGGCGATCAGGAATGAAGCCCGCATCGACCAGCAGCTTGTACAACTTCTCCTGCCGGCCTTCGGCGAAGCGGCGGTATTCGGCCGGATCGGAAATCTCGGTGATCGGCGGAAGACGGCGGTTGCGCACCTCCTCCAGCCTGAGCGACGCGAGCGACCGATCGAGCTCCCGCTGGAGAATGACGGCCTGCTCGTCCATCGTCCACGGGCTGAGCAGGACGTTCTTGAGGTACCAATTGTAATTGTCCTTGCCGACGCCTGACGGGCCCGTGCGCTTCGGCGCTTCGGCCTTGATCCAGGCCGCGAATTCCTCGGTCGCGACACGCGCATTGCGGACCGCTGTCCTGAGCGCGGGGCTAGCGCCATTGAGGTTGACCGTGCGCCTGCCCTCAAGGTCGTTAAGCGACAGCTTCCCCGCTTCGAGGTTGGCGAGCACTTCGGCCTGCTCATTGAAGGCGCGATCGCCATAGGCCCAGAGCTCATGCGCCTGGCTGCCCGCGAAATTCACCTTAGCATCCGCGAGCATTCCGGGGACGGCGGTAAGCGACTGTGCGAGCCGCGCATCGTCGGCCCTCGAGAGCGGATATTTGAGCGTATAGAGGTCGATGTTCGGCTCGGCCGACGGTCCCTCGTGCGCGGGTACGTCGCTCATCTCGGCGAAGATCGTCTGGTAGAAACCGGGATCGCGCGCCCACGGTTTCAGGACCCGCAGGAAGAAGTCGAGACCGTTCATCTCGGCCTCGACGTAGCGATAATCGACCGTCTGCGACGCGTTCCAGCCGGTACGGTCGATCTGCTTCAGCCGCTGCTGGAACTCGGGAAGCCTGGCAGCTTTCGCCGTCATCGCCGCCGCGCCATAATCGGGGCGCCCCTTGACGATCATAGGGCGATTGAACGCGCGCCAGTCGGCGAACAACTTCACGAGTTGCGCATGGGAGTTGGACTCCGCCGCCGCAGCCGGAACGGGAGCAGCCGCGACCGCCGATCCAACGGGCAACAGCGAAGCAAGGGCAAGTGCGAAGCGCAGCATAAGGAGGCTCCTTCACCCGCCGCATTTTGGCGGAGCGCGTCAGGCTAGCCACCTTCGCGCGCGGCGCAAGCATGCCGCGCCGAATGTTGCTAAAGCGACGAGCTCGATCATCCGATTGGAGACGCCGTGAGGATTGCGAAATATCGGCTTGGTGCCGGGCTGACCCTGGCCGTAATTGCTTCGATGGCGAGCGCCCATGTTACGGTCGTTCCGAAATCGAGCAGCCCGGGCGCGTGGGAGAAGTACGACCTGCGCATGCCCAATGAGAAAAAAATCGACACGGTTGCGCTCGATGTCCGCTTCCCCTCCAATCTTCGCGTGGTCTCGTTCCAGGATGAGCCGGGCTGGACGGTGAAGCCTGCCTATGATGCCGCCGGCAAAATCACCGGTGCCCGCTGGACTGGCAAGCTTCCGCCGGAGCGGTTCGTCGAATTCGGATTGATCGCCGTCAATCCAAAGGAGGAAGGCGATCTCGTCTGGAGTGCAACCCAGACCTATGCGGACGGAACGGTGGTGGATTGGTCCGGCCCCGAAGGCTCGAAAACGCCCGCTCCGAAGGTCGTCGTGAAACCTGCCGGGCATTAAGCTCCCCCGATGGGCGCCCGCCGAAACTGACTCAAACCGGGACAGTCGTTGCGGAGAAGACTCATCCACAGGATATTTGCTTCATTTGCGATTTACCGGCTTGCGTCTCGCGCCAGTTGAGGCACTATAGGTTGTAGCGGGGCAGGGGTAGCACGCAATTACTAGTGTCTGGAGCCGGGATATGCTATCCCGGTGACCGGCCCGACTCGTCCCCGATTTCCACAGGGGGCGGGCGTGAAAAAGCCCCTCGGAACGCCGAAAGAGGCTATGGCGCCGGGCATGGCACCGAGTTCGAACAATTGGGGAACATCCGGTCCGGGAACGGATCGATAGCGGACGGGGAAGCGTAATGGATTTTTCAACCGGCTCTGAAGTTCCGAGCGACGATACGGCCACCACGGTCCGCACCAGCAAGACGGTCGATGCCCGCGCGTTCGAGGTGACCACCGAGGAGTCCCGCGATGCTTTGCTGACCGAGTTCGGCAAGGACACGCTGAAGGACCGCTATCTGCTTCCGGGCGAAGGCAATCAGGATCTCTTCGCGCGCGTCGCCGCCGCTTATGCGGATGATGCTCCGCACGCGCAGCGCATCTACGACTATATCTCCAAGCTCTGGTTCATGCCGGCGACGCCCGTGCTCTCCAACGGCGGCACCGGCCGCGGCCTCCCGATCAGCTGCTATCTCAACAGCGTTTCCGACAGCCTCGACGGCATCGTCGGCACCTGGAACGAGAACGTCTGGCTGGCGTCCAAGGGCGGCGGCATCGGCACCTATTGGGGCAGCGTTCGCGGCATCGGCGAGCCGGTCGGCCTCAACGGCAAGACCAGCGGCATCATCCCGTTCGTCCGCGTGATGGACAGCCTGACGCTCGCCATCTCGCAGGGTTCGCTGCGCCGCGGTTCGGCCGCCTGCTATCTCGACATCAACCACCCGGAGATCGAGGAATTCCTCGAAATCCGCAAGCCGTCCGGCGACTTCAACCGCAAGGCGCTCAACCTGCACCATGGCGTGCTCGTCACCGACGAGTTCATGGAAGCGGTCCGCAACGGCGAAGAGTTCATCCTGCGCAGCCCGAAGGACGGGTCGGAGCGCGGCAAGGTCGACGCCCGCAGCCTGTTCCAGAAGCTGGTCGAGACCCGCCTCGCGACCGGCGAGCCGTACATCATCTTCATCGATGCGGTGAACAAGTCGATGCCGAAGCATCACCGCGATCTCGGCCTCAAGGTCTCGACCTCGAACCTCTGCTCGGAAATCACGCTTCCGACCGGCAAGGACCACCTCGGCGTCGACCGCACAGCCGTCTGCTGCCTCAGCTCGCTGAACCTCGAGACCTGGGACGAGTGGAAGGGCGACAAGACCTTCATCGAGGACGTCATGCGCTTCCTCGACAACGTGCTCAGCGACTACATCGCCCGCGCGCCGGACGAGATGGCGCGCGCCAAGTACTCAGCCGACCGCGAGCGCAGTGTCGGCCTCGGCGTCATGGGCTTCCACTCCTTCCTCCAGGCCCGCTCGATCCCGTTCGAGGGGGCGATGGCGAAGTCGTGGAACATGAAGATCTTCAAGCACATCCGTAGCGCAGGTCGACGAAGCCTCGATGATGCTCGCCAAGGAGCGCGGGCCGTGCCCGGACGCCGCCGACATGGGCGTGATGGAACGCTTCAGCTGCAAGATGGCGATCGCCCCGACCGCGTCGATCTCGATCATCTGCGGCGGCACCAGCGCCTGCATCGAGCCGATCCCGGCCAACGTCTACACGCACAAGACGCTGTCCGGCTCCTTCTCGATCCGCAACCCGCACCTCGAAAAGCTGCTCAAGGACAAGGCCAAGGACACCGACAAGGTGTGGAACTCGATCCTCGAGCAGGGCGGTTCGGTGCAGCACCTCGACTTCCTGACCCAGGAAGAAAAGGACGTGTTCAAGACCAGCTTCGAGATCGACCAGCGCTGGCTGCTCGAGCTTGCGGGCGACCGCACGCCGTTCATCGACCAGGCGCAGTCACTGAACCTGTTCATCCCGGCCGACTGCGACAAGTGGGACCTGCTGATGCTCCATTTCCGCGCGTGGGAGCTGGGTATCAAAAGCCTTTACTATCTGCGGTCTAAGTCCGTTCAGCGGGCGGGATTCGCAGGCGGTGTCGAGGCCGACAACACGCCCGAGCTTCGTGAAATCCAGGTCACCTCGACGACCGATTACGACGAGTGCTTGGCATGTCAGTGATCATCGAAAAACTCCGCGCGAACCGGTTTGCCCGAGTTCGCCGGAACAGTTGTCGGCGGACTCATCGTGCTGGACCTCATCGGGTTCATCGCGACCGCTTATTTCAGCACCGAGCTGCTGCAATATGCGCAGCGCGCGGGCGTCGGGGGGCTCCTGCCGCGGTGACGATCTCGCAGATCATCGAAGTCGTGGCTGCCGCCGCGATGGTCGCGGGCGGGATCTGGCTTTACCGCCAGCGTCCGGCCGACGGCGACCAGTACGGCAGCCAGGGCGCGGTGATCCTGTTTGTGATTGCGGCCGTGCTTGCGATCCACGGGCTCGGCCTGCTCGAATATCATCCGTCGCCGGCAGAGCTCGGCGAATGACCTTTCTTCAGTTCACCAGTCCCCGGGTGGGGGAAAGAGGCCGGAGCCCGCGCGGCGGGGTGTCGCGCGCGTTCCGGCCTCGATTTGCCGCAGCAGCCGCGGCCGCTCTCGCCCTGTCCGCCTGCACCGCGACGCAGGACTCTGCCGCCGTCGCGCCGACAGCGCCCGGCTTCCTGCTCGGCCTGTGGCACGGCTTCATCTTCCCGGTCGCCTGGGTCGTCTCGCTCTTCATCGACAAGGTCGCGGTCTACGCCGTGCCCAACAACGGCGGCTGGTACGATTTCGGCTATTTCCTCGGCATCGTCGTGTTCGGCGTCGGCGCCCGGAAGAGTCACGTCGTCTACCGCGACCGCAACGTCATCGACGTGAAGGCCAAGCGGGTCGAGGAGATCGGCTGATGAGCGGTGCCACCCTCTTCATGATCTTCGGTCCGATCGCCATATTGGCGGGTGTGACGATGATGATCATCGCGATCCGCAGCGGCGGCGTCGGCGAGCGTCCGAAGAGCACGGTCATGCTGATGTCCGGCATGATGGCCTGCGCCTTCGGCATCATGCTCACCGCTTTCTCGATCGCCGGGCAGCCGTCTGGAGCGGCGCGATGACCGGCTATCGCGAGCACAGCTTCGATCCGAATGCCTATGAGCAGCTGGGGCGACCGATGCGGCCCTACAATTGGGTCCAGTGGCTCGGAGTCGTTTTCGCTTCGCTCGGTGTCCTTGGGTATGTCGCCTATGCGGCCGATCGCCTTGGCTGGATTTCGATCGGCTTTGACAGTCCCGCGCCTTTCATCTCCCTTCCGCTTGTCGGCGTCGCCCTCATCAATTCGCGCCGCGAGCCCGGAACGCAGGTCGGCTCGGAACAGCTTCAGCGCAACCGCAAGGTCCTTCTCATCACCGTCGCCGTGCTCGCCGGAATCCTCGGCGCCGCCACCGTCATCGAATTCTCAGGAGCGTAACGATGCCCCTTCTCGAAGCCCGCAAGCAGTACAAGCCGTTCGAATACCCCTGGGCGTTCGAATATTGGAAGCGTCAGCAGCAGATCCACTGGATGCCGGAGGAAGTGCCGCTCGGCGAGGATTGCCGCGACTGGGCGCAGAAGCTCACCGAGCATGAGCGCAACCTGCTCACGCAGATCTTCCGCTTCTTCACCCAGGCCGACGTCGAGGTGCAGGATTGCTACCACGACAAGTACGGCCGCGTGTTCAAGCCGACCGAGATCAAGATGATGCTGACCGCCTTCTCCAACATGGAGACGGTGCACATCGCCGCTTACTCGCACCTGCTCGACACGATCGGCATGCCGGAGAGCGAATACAGCGCCTTCCTCCAGTACAAGGAGATGAAGGACAAGCACGATTACCTGCAGCACTTCGGCGTCGACACCGACGAGGACATTGCCAAGACGCTGGCGATGTTCGGCGGCTTCACCGAGGGGCTGCAATTGTTCGGCAGCTTCGCGATGCTGATGAACTTCCCGCGCTTCAACAAGATGAAGGGCATGGGCCAGATCGTCAGCTGGTCGGTCCGCGACGAAAGCCTCCACTGCGAAGGCATCATCAAGCTGTTCCACGCCTTCGTGAAGGAACGGAACTGCCTGACCAAGGCGGTCAAGGACGAGATCGTCGACGCCTGCCAGAAGACGGTTCGGCTGGAAGATGCGTTCATCGACCTGGCGTTCGAAATGGGCCCGGTCGACGGCATGACGCCCAAGGCGATCAAGAAGTACATCCGCTATCTCGCCGACTGGCGGCTGGGCCAGCTCGGCTTCGCGCCGATCTACATGGTCGACGACCACCCGCTGCCGTGGCTCGCGCCGCTGCTCAACGGTGTCGAGCACGCCAACTTCTTCGAAACCCGCGCGACCGAATATTCGAAGGCCGCGACGCGCGGCAACTGGAACGAGGTGTGGGACAATTTCGACCGCCGGCAGAAGGCGAAGTCGGCCGCGAACGATGGCGCGTCAGGCGAGGCGGCTGAGGCTGCGGCTGACGGCGAAGGCACCGGCGATATGTTCGAGAAGGCTGGGGTGGCGGCGGAGTAGTAAATGACAGAGGCGTCCAAATACCTCGATGGTCTCATGTCCAAGATGCCTAGCACCTTGGATTACATTACGGACATTCCCATCCCCAAGCCGCCGAACATGGCCGAGTACGCCGTGGAGGCCATCTACGAGGAAATTGCCGACTTCGAGGCCAAGTTGGACGCTGATCATGAGATCGGGATGCCGGTCGTAGGCGGGCCCGCCGGACTCTGCGTTCACGTACGGGAAGTGTACCGGTATGGTACGGACAAGCTCGTATTCGTCGGCATCGATAGCGAACAAAAGCCCGTCCGTTTAATACAACACCTTTCGCAGCTAAACGTCTTGATGCTTGCGGCCCCTAAAATTGGACCTGTTGCGGTGCGGATCGGATTTCACGCGCCAGATGCAACTTCGGCAAATAGTCGATCCCTGCCTAACAACAGTTGACGTTCAATTAGAAGTAAACAGGATGGCGCGCGCCGAATCGAAGGGAGCCGCACGGACCGCGGCGGAGTAACGCCGTGAGTGCAAAACCGAACCTTGTAATCGGCCTAATCTGCGCCGTAGGAACTGATCTCGCAGAGACTAAGCAACAACTCCGCGCCCAGCTCGCTGTTGTCGGATACACCTACAAAGAGATCAAAGTGAGCGCCGCAATTTCCGAAGCGCTCGAGACATCCAAGACTGATGACCAGTACGAACGAACCGTTGCTCTCATGGGAGCCGGCGATCAAATCAGGAAGCACTCAGACAAGGGCTCCGGCGTAGCCGCCTTGATTGTAACGGCCCTACGAGCCATTCGGGGAGAAAGCACCGAGGACTGCTCTACAGCCTATGTCATCGATTTCTCAAAAACCCAAAAGAGCTCGAAGTCTTGGAGCAGCTCTATGGTCGAAACTTCTACTCCATTGCAGTGTACTCCGACAGGGAGGACCGACGCTTACACTTGGCAAACAAGATAGCGCGTTCTCGGAAGGAACCGCTGGAGCAGAAGCACTACGATCTCGCTGACGACCTCATATCCAGAGATCAGAAAGGCGAAGACGAAACCGGCCAGGATGTGAGAGGGACGTTTCCGAAGGCAGACTTTTTCCTAGATGCCAGCCACGACATCGTGGATCTACAGCGGTTCGTTCGTCTCATTTTCAAAGACCCGTTTATCACGCCGACGGCAGACGAATATTTCATGTTTGTTGCCAGGGCGACGGCGCTCAGATCGGACGATCTGTCTCGTCAGGTTGGCGCTGTCATAGCAGATGACTGCGCAACAATTCTGGCAACAGGCTGCAACGAGGTTCCTTACCCCGGGGGCGGATTTTTCTTCGAAGGTCGAACTGGGGGATCCCGGACAACCGGGACAAGGAGGAGCAGCACGACCCGAATTTCAATGAAGTGAAAAGGTCGATTGCTGAATTCATCGATATATTGAAGCTAACCGAACATCTGAAATCGGATGACGATACGAGCACGATAGCCGAGGCGTTGATTTACGGCGCTCATAAAAAGGATACGGAGAACGCTCGGTTTCGAAATCTAATCGAATTCAGTCGCGTTGTTCATGCCGAGATGCAGGCGATAAGCCAAGCGGCGATGACTGGCCGAGCAGTTCGAGGGGCAACGTTATACTGTACGACCTACCCGTGCCACCTCTGCGCACGGCACATCATCTCTGCAGGCATAAAGTCGGTCGTCTATATCGAGCCGTATCCCAAAAGCCTGACGGAGACACTGTACCATAGGGAAATCGTGTCGGAACCCCGTGAGGGCGAGGAGCCGAGCCAAGAACGGGTACTGTTCCGGTCCTACCGCGGGATTTCTCCGACGCTATATCAGCGAGTGTTCGCATATCGAAAACGCAAGGACGCCTATGGCGCAATCGCAACATGGGATCCGGAGGAGGCAATACCCGTTGGTGCGGTCTCGAATGCAGTACGTCCGGAGTTCGAGGCGTTCGTCGCAAATCAGATTGCACGGACTCTTGAGCTGATTCATAACGAGGAGGCCGAATGTAATGCCCGCCAAAGCGGCGAAAACGGGGGATAAGAGTATGGCGGTATCGCAGCTCAAAGCGCAGATCATCCGCGATAGCGAAGCCGTTTCGAAGATCAGTGAAAGATCGCGCGATAGTTACTGCCGAGAACTGAGGGCCACTCTGGATCGAGGCGCCTCATATCGGTTCACAGCAAACGCAGCCTCTAAGTAGTTTTTCACTGCATACGGTCGGTTACCGTCACGAAGTAAATTCGTGACGATCGAACGGGTTCGGCTACGCCGACCCGCCGGCTGGCTTTCGGCATCTCTTCGCGCTGCTCCGGCGACGCTTCACGTCGGCGTCGCTACGCTCGGTGCCTTAAGCACCTTCTCCATCGCCTTTCCCTTGGCGAGCTCGTCGATGAGCTTGTCGAGGTAGCGGATCTCGCGCTTCAGCGAGCTCCTCCTGGACCCGGTCGCCGCAAATCGTGCCGGTGATGAACGACCGCGCCCGGTTCGGGCTTTGACGGTTGTCCGCCCGGCTAATTTCAAGGGGCGCTGATGCTGCAGGTCTCAGTCGCCCGGGACTCTCCGGAACTGCAGCGCGTCACTGGCCTTCTTGCTGATCTTGTCGTCGCCCACCTGGAAATATGTGAACTTGCTGTACGGGTCTTTGAGATAGGCCCGCGTTCCCCGCAGATCGAAGACACAGACCAGTCCGTCCTGGTTCTTGTCGAAGGTGGTGCTGACGGCCTGGAGGTTGAAATCGCGTGCTGCGTCCAGCGTCGCGAACTGCTGGCCGAACACACCGCTGATATACTGCAGCTTTGCGGCTTCGTCGTTTCCGAACGCGGATTGCAGGCCGCCCTCGACAAGGTCCCAATATGTGCCGGGGTCATTCCCGAAGACTTGGGTCGGTCCGCCATTCAGGAGCTTCGAGTCGCTTGGGCACGTCGCAACCGTCTGCACCTGGGCAAAGGCCCGTTGCGGCGCAATCGTCGCCAGAATGCACAAGCCGATTGCCCCCGAACGGAAGACGGCTGACGGGAATGTGTTCATGCTTTTTCGCATCGTTCCCTCCTTTTTGGACGGGGAACACGCCGGGCTAATCAGCGCCTGACAGCTGCGCACTGAGCTTGGCATCGGTCGTCGTCAACTTATCCGAGGTCAAGGTGCGCGATGATACGAACGGACGCTAATCGTTCGACGACGCTGCGCGTCGGCGTCGCTACGCCCGGCGCCTTAAAACCTTCTCTATCGCCTTGCCCTTGGCGAGCTCGTCGATGAGCTTGTCGAGGTAGCGGATCTCGCGCTTCAGCGGCTCTTCGATATCCTGGACCCGGTCGCCGCAGATCGTGCCGGTGATGAGCGACCGCGCCGGGTTCATCGCCGGGGCCTGCGCGAAGAACGTCTCGAAGTCGGTCTTCCGCTAGATCGCCGCGTCCAGCGCGCCTTGCGAATAGCCGGTCAGCCAGCGGATGACCTCGTCCACCTCCGCCTTGCTCCGCCCCTTCCGCTCCGCCTTGCACCAGCCCCGCATAACCCTTCGCAAAGGGCATCTTGTAGAGGCGGTCCCAACTGCTGCCGGCCATTCTAGAGCTCCGTCGTCGCTATGCTGAAAGAGCTTAAGGCCTAGAACAACATCCAGCCAAGCGCGGCCCCGACTAAAATCGCCACAGACACCATCGACCGCCACTTGAATGTTCGCCCGCGTCTGATGCGAGCCATTCGACCGACGAATGCAGGCGTCTCGAACTCGTCGAGACTCTTCAGCCGCCGCTCACGCGGCCTCACATGGATCGGCTCGGACATTGAACAGCTAGATGCGACGAAGCCGCATCCGTTCCTTCTGTTCGGGCGGATTGGTCCCAAGGTGCTTGTTACACCCCTTGTGGCACAGCCGGAGGTTCTCAAGTGCCCAGGTGCCACCTTTTGACAGTGGTATCAGATGTTCGATTGTCGCGGCCTTGCCCCGGTTGAAAGGGTGCCCAAAGCGCATTGGATGGCCGCAGTGCCAGCACTTGTCCCCGTCGCGATGACGCACCTCTTCACGGCGCTTCTTGCGCTCAAGGTGACGACGAACAAACCACGGAAGCCGGCGCTTACTCACCCGACAAGTTTACGCGCACCTGCTTACCGTCGAGTTATCGAGCGATAGAAGCCGTCACGAAGTAAATTCGTGACGTCGAACGGGTTCGGCTTTGCCGACCCGCCGGCCGGCCCAATGCATCTCTTCGCGCTGCCTCCCGATTGCTCACGCAATCGCTCAGCTGCGCTCGGTGCATTTTTGGCTGTCCTACAGCACCCGTCATGCTCCACATGGTGCGACTCCTTCCAAGGCACAGGAGTCGTTCATGGCAAGACGCGCAACACGGGACATGACGATCGAGGAATTCGATCGCTGGTGCGAAGCCACCAAGGAAATCGAGACCGTGATGGAGGCGACCGCCGAAGAAGGCGGTCCGCGCCTCAGCTTCGTGCCTGACCCGCAAAGCGCACCGCGCGACATCGTGCCGTTCGAAGTGCCGCTGCCGGCACCAACGGCGGAGTCCGGGGTCGTCCCGTTCGATCCGGAGCCGAGCCGGCGGGTCTACGCCCCGAGCTGGAACGCGGATCGACAGCGGCTTTACATTGAGACGCTGGCCGAGACTGGCTCGGTCCATCTTTCGGCCAAGGCCGCCGGATTGTCGGCCCGTTCCGCTTATGCGCTTCGCGTTCGCTCGCCGGCCTTCTCGGCCGCTTGGGACGCCGCGCAGCAGCTTGCCGTCGGCCGCCTGTCCGCCCTCGCCTTCGATCGCGCCATCCACGGCCGGATCGAGCAGGTCTATCACCAGGGCGAGCTGGTCGGCGAGAAACGCGTTCCGAGCGAGCGGCTGCTGATGTGGCTGCTGAGCCGCCTCGATCCCAAGCGCTTCGCTTTGCCCTGGGAACGCGACAAGGATTCCGCTGCCGATCCCCAGGCCGATGCGCAGGCCGCATTTCCGGCCATGCTGGAAAGGCTCACGGACGTCGTGGACGACTAGCTTCGGGAAGCCGCCGTCACCGTGAACATTGTGAACATTCGCGGCTGACGGCCCGCTTTTATCGTCGCGGCGGACGAGTGAGGATCAGTCGAGGTTGGCGTGGACGCTATAGTCGCCCGGCGACCAGCCCGAATAAGCGCTGGCGGCGAGTGCGACGATGAACAAGGCGATCGCGAAACCGACGACGCCGATCACCACCATCCGCGTCTCGCGGACTTCCGGATCGCGGACGACGACTTTCTTCACCGGCGGCGGCGGATCGCGCCGAATCCGCGACCCCCGCACGGGCGCGGACAGGTTGACGGACTTCTTTCCGGTCGGAAGCGGGCTGGCCATGCAGGGAGACTACGAACCGGTGGTTATCATCGGGTTAGCGATGAGCCGATCGGATCGCCTCTTTACCGCTCGGCAACCATGTTCGTGCCACATCGGCGGGATGGGCATGCGGGAATTACTGATCGGAGCGATCGTGCTCGGCGCCGCGGGCGGCTATTATTGGTCGACCCCTTACTCGGTGATCGCCGATGTCCGGAAGGTCCCGGCGTCGCAGCGGCCGCCTGCTGCTGCTCTCGCCAACGTACCGCCGACGGCCGAAGATGCCGAGGCGGACAGCGCCTGGTCATCGGGTGGCGCTCAACCCGAAGTGCCGGGCACGCCGAGCTCTGCGCCGAAGATGGCGGAGCAAAGCGTCTATTATCCCGGGTGCAATGCAGTCCGCGCGGCGGGCAAGGCGCCGCTCCATTCCGGGGAGCCCGGCTACCGCATCGAGATGGACGGGGACGGCGACGGCGTCGCCTGCGAGCCCATCCGCCGTTAGCAGCTACGCCCGCTTGCGGGTTCGTTTCGATTTTTCGAACAGGGCCGCTTCGTTCTTGATCCGCGCCCGCTCCTTCACTTCGACCGTGTCGCAGCCGTGCTTGGCGTTACAGCGGACGTGGGTGAGGCAGAGGTTGGTGAGGTCCTCGATGCCGCCGGCCGGTTGAGGAACGATCTGCTCGACCTTGGGCATCGATTCATGGCCGTCCGGCAGGTCGAAGCGCATCGGCCGCTTGCAGCGCTTGCAATTGTCGCCGTCGCGGCTGCGCAGCGCAGCGATCCGCTCGGCCTGCTGCTCGCGCCGGAACCTCCACGGGTTCACATATTTGATGATGATCGAGCCGCTCATGGGGCCTTTCATAACCCCGCAGTGCTTACCGCCCGGTTAGCTTTGGCTCCCTCCGCCGGTCGTTCGCGCGGCAAGGTTCGCTGCAACTAAGCTGATCTAAGGCGACTTGGCGGTCGCGGTCGCTCCGGCGGCTGCGGCCGCCTTTGCTTTGGCGACCGCGGCCTGCTCGGCTTCCTTCGCCTCGCGGGCTTTCTTGGCTTCGAGGTAAAGCTGATATTCGGTCGGTTGCGGATCGGTGACGAACATCTCGCCGACATTCTCGCCTTTGACCGCCTTCTCGATCATCGTCGCCGCAGTGACCGCAGCGGCGATCACATTGATCCCCGCACCGCCCCTGCAGCCCATCGGGCCAACGCTGGCGCAACTGGTGTCGACCAGCCGTTCCGGCCGCGCCGGCTTGGTGTGATTCTTTAAGTGCTTCTGCGCTTCCATCACATCAGGATCGATCCGGTAGCCCTCGATCCGCGGTGCGCACACGATGATCGCCTTCGTGTCGTCCTTCACGTCGGGCGTCTTGCAAGGCTCGGCCGGCGGCTTGATCCTGGGTTTTGGCGCAGCTGGCTCGGTCGGGCCGTAAGGAGTTGGACCGGTGTCGACCGCATCCGCCGGACCCGCGTCAGCCGCCTCAGCAGCCTGCGCCGCGAATGCCAGAAGGATCGGCAGGACGGTCAACATTCCGCTTCATTCCGCGTCAGCATGCCCTCGCGCCATGCGCCGAATAATCTGAACGGGAGTTGCACGGGGATCAGCACCAGCCGGGTTTGTACCCTCCGAGATAGCGGTGCGCGAGGCCGCTCGCACGCATGTCGTCGGCGATCGATTGCATGCCCCCGTCCGGCTGGATTCGCCGCACCGAGCGGAGATCGCGGCCATAGCGGTCCCGCTTGCCGTATACCGGAGCGACGAGCTCGAAAGATCCCTGGTTGAGGAGGTCCTGCAATTTCGCGGTCGCCTGTTCGCCCAGCCGCGCTTCTTCCGGGCAATTCGCGGGATGCGTTTCCGGCGCATCGATGCCGATGATTCGTACCTTGCGCTGGCCGAGCTTGAACGTGTCGCCATCGATGACGCAGGCGTATGAGCGGCCCGGCCCGCAGCGGCTGAAATGCTCGGATATTCGCTCCGGATCGGTCGACAGGAAGCCGGGCGGATCGATGAGCATCGGGTCGGCTCCGGCCCAGGCGACCGCAAGTAGGCCGGCGAGGACGAACGGTCGCGCGACGAACAGTAGCCGCGACCGGCCACTGCGCTGCTTCGGCCAAAAGCGCGGCGTCCGCTGCCGCCGCCGAAACCGCATCAGTCGACCGGGAAATCCGGGATCGGCTTCAGCACTCCGAATTTCTCCTTCGACGGCTTGCGGCCGAGCGCTGGCCAGTCAACCGACGCTTCGTCGCACCTGGTGTCGGGCAGGCGGTCGAGAAGGTCGCGGATGAGGGTCAGGCGGCCGCGCTTCTGGTTGTTGAAATCGACCAAAGTCCATGGCGCCCACTTCGTATGGGTCGCCTTCAACATGACTTCACGCGCAGCTGTATAATCGTCGTATTTCGTCCGCGCGGCCTGATCGATCGGGGAAAGCTTCCACCGCTTCAGCGGGTCGTCGAGCCGTTCGGCGAAGCGCTTTTCTTGCTGCTCCTGATCGCAGCTCAGCCAATATTTGAAGAACAATATGCCATCGTCGACCAGCGCTTTTTCGAATTGCGGCGCGGCCTTCAGGAAGGCGTCGATCTGCTCCGGCTTGGCAAATCCCATCACCTTTTCCACGCCGGCGCGATTGTACCAGCTGCGGTCAAACAAGGTAATTTGTCCCGCGGTCGGAAGGTGCGCGGCGTAGCGCTGGAAATACCATTGACCCGCCTCGACGTCGGTCGGCTTCGGCAGGGCAATCGTGCGACACTGACGCGGGTTCAAACGCTCGGCGATGGCCTGGATCGCTCCGCCCTTGCCCGCCGTATCGCGACCCTCGAACAGAACTACCAGGCGCTGGCCGGTCGACGCTACCCAGCGCGCCATGGCGACCAGCTCCTCCTGCATCGGCTCGAGAAGGGCTTCATATTCCTTGCGCTTCAGCTTCGACATGCGGCGCCTTTCCACGGTTGCACTGTCAGCCTACCGTTGCGTCGTCGAAACGGGGAGTCGCTGATGATCAAGCACTTCGGTTTTATCTTTTTCGCTACCGCCGCACTCGCCGCCACGCCGGCGACCGCCGCCATCACGCCGCGCGGGCAAGTGGTCGCGGTCACCTGCGCCGGCCCGGGCGTCGCGCTTGGCAAGAAGATCGCCAAGGAGAACGACCTGAAGCACGGGCAAAATCCGAAAGCCTGCTTCGGGCGGATGCAGATCTACGATGGGCCGAACAAGCAGTTCGTCGTCGTGGCCCCATCATCGACCTGTCCCGGCGGCAAAGCCCTGGACGTCTATGAACAGTCGCGTGCCGGGCCCTGGTACAGCTTCTTCGAGAAGCCGGTTTGCGGTTCGAAAATCTCCATCGGTCCAAAGGACCCGTGGGGCGACTGGATGCTGACCATCGACGGCAAGCATTACGACAGCAAGGGTCAGTATTACGTGCCGGTGACCTATTAGGTCAGCACCAGCTGCGGGTCATGTCGCCGATTTGGCGGGCGAGGCCGCTTGCCGCCATCGTCCGTCCAACGTCCTTGCCATCGATCGAGACGTTGCGAAGAAGCAGGCCGTAGCGGTCGAGATCGCGTTCGACTTTCGACAGCTCGAGTTCGCCCGAGTTCAGCAGCGTCTCAAGACGAGCGGCTGATTCCCGCGCCAACGCTGCCTCCTTCGGACAGGCGGCGCCGTAAATCTGTGGCGCTTCTATGCCCGCGATCCGGACGTTCTTTCCGCCTAGATAGAAACTGTCGCCGCTCGCCACGCAATTGGTAAGCCCGCCTTCGCTGCACAGGCCGAACACCAGACCCCGACTGGTCGTCGCCGAGGTTCGCGGAGCTGACGTACGATCGAGCACGCCGCTTCCCCAGATGCTTAGAACGACGGTCAGGGCGACCGCGACGATCGGAACGGAGAATCCCCAGAGACTTCCACGTTTCGGCTTTGCTGATCGCGGCTTGATCGGGAAATCGTGGAAGGCGAACGCCCGGGGACTGTCGCCGCCGGGCAGATAGTCGTCGAGCCGGGTCCAGCGCCGCAACTCGCGGCGCTCGAACCGTGCGATATTGTCGTTGCGCTCTGCCAATCCAACTTTCCTGCGACTCGCGGCATCAACGAGCGAAGTCAAAGAGAGGATGCACGCGGGCGGAAAGAGGGGGAACGCCCAATCGACGCTGAATTTCGGCAGCCCGAGCGGAAGCGGCTGTTAACCTCCACCTGCGACAATCGACCTATGATCCCGATGAAAACCAGCTCGATCTTCAAGAGTTGCTGGATGGCCCTGATCTGGGCCGCCGGGATCATCTGGTTCGCCTACGACTTCGCATCGCCTGACGATGGCGGGTCCGGAAATAATGCGAGCGCAACGGACATTACCGGAGCGCCGATTTCGAAAGACGACGAGAAAGCGGTTCAGGACGCGCTCAATAGCCTCTGACCGATCAGACGAACGGCGCGATGACTTCCGGCGGGACGCGGATCGGGCGGCCCGACGTCCGGTCGATGATTGCCCAGGTCGTGCGGGCGCGAACGCAGGTCTTGCCGTCCGCTCCAACGAATTCCAGCAGTCGGTCGAAGCGCGCACCCTTCGGCGCCTCGCCGACCCAGGTTCGCCCGGTCACCCGGTCGCCTTCGTAAGCGGCGCGCAGATAGTCGATCTCGTGCCGGACCACGACCCAAAAGTAGGCGTCGTGATGCTGCGGGTCGCACACCGAATGCCAGTGCGCGACCGCGATGGTCTGGATCCACTGCACCCACACCGCATTGTTGACGTGCCCTAGCTCGTCGATGTGCTCGGGAGCGGCTGTGAACTCCATTTCGAACACCGGGCGGGTCATTGCAGCTGCGGCACTCCGGTCTTGTCGAGCACGAAGGGAATAGCAGAACCGCGCAGCAGGCTCGCGATCGCCTGCTTCGGCTGCGGCGTCCCCCGCTGCACCATGGAGCGGATGGTTTGCACCTGCGCCATCGTCCCGCCCGAGCGGCGAAGCACGGCCAGCCATTCTTCCATCGTCACTTCGCGGTCCGCCCGATTGGCCGCGATCAGGTTGCGGACGAAAGCGTAGAAGTCGCCGCGGTTGGCCTTTTCCGCGACCAAGGCGAAGACCGCTCCGCATGCATAGTTCGCGCGGACTTCATTGCGGTCGATCGCGGTCGCCAGTGGCTGGGTGGCTAGCCTCGAACAGTCCCGCAGTGCTTCGTTGAGGTCGACTTGCGCATCGAATGCCGGATTGAGACTCTCGACCGTTCGCATTGCCAGCAGGTCCGCTCCGCCTTCCATGATCCAGCTGTCGCGCTGGGTCGCATAATGAATGCTCTGGCCGAGCCAGAAGTGCGAGGCCTCGTGGGCGATGAACCAGTGCGCCTTGTCGGCCAGCGCGGGAACGGGCGTCAGCGCCTGGTTTCCCTCGAAGCGCATCAGGATGAGACCCTTGAGGGTGCCACCGTTCATGCTGACGCCCTCGCGGTTGAAACCCTCCCAGGCAGCCAGGATCGTCGGCTCCTTGACGCCAGGTGGCCCCAGCCGCGCGGACAGCAGCTGCATGACCCGCGGCGCGTAGGAGGCGAGATCGTCGGCGATCCACTTCGGAAGGTCGGTGTCGAGGACGGTCGCCACGGAATTGCGGACGACCGCTCGGGGCACGTCGTAAAGGCCGTAGGTGCCTTCGCTATTGCCGTGCCGATAACCGTCGACGTCGCCGGCCAGACGCAAATTATTCCCGCGAAATCGGATGCTGGTTCCGCTGTCAGTGACCAGCCTTGGATCGCCGCTCGGCGCCAGGCGATCGAGGATGTCGACGCGATTGACGGAAAAGACCGAGAAATGGCCGTCGAAGATCGCGACGCTGGTTCCACCGAGACGAAGCGCCGGGACGTAATCCGCGACCAGATCGACGGTGAAGGGTCGCCAAGCGCACGCGGACCTTGCGCGGAACCGGGCGGCCGATTTCGACCCGACGAAGGCATCGTACTTGCCGCGGCGCTCAACGAAACGCCGGGCGTCAGAACGCTGCCAGCTCCGCAGTCGCCACGATCTCTTGCTCTCTCGCCGTCGGGCGATGAACGAAAGAAGCCCCATGCCGCGCCGCGCTCGGGAAGGTGAACTTGGCGATGAACGTCTCGCCGTCCGCTGGTCACGAACTGCCCGACTGCGCTCTGCGGCGGAGCGGAAAACAGGCCGGCGGAAGCGCCAGCAGCGCCGCCAGCACCACTCATTGGCCGACCTGGGTCAGGACGAAGCCATAGGTCTCCGCAACCTCGTGCAGCCGCTCCCACCGGCCCGACTTGCCGCCGTGGCCCGCGCCCATGTTGATCTTCAGCAGGAGGAGATTGCCGTCGGTCTTGTTGGCGCGGAGCTTCGCCGCCCACTTGGCCGGCTCCCAATAGGTCACGCGCGGGTCGGTGAGGCCGCCGGTGATCAGCAGCGGCGGATAGGCCTGCGCCTTCACATTGTCGTAGGGCGAATAGCTGCGGATCGTGTCGAACGCGGCCTTGTCGATGATCGGATTGCCCCACTCCGGCCACTCGCCCGGCGTCAGCGGAAGCGTGTCGTCGAGCATCGTGTTGAGCACGTCGACGAAGGGCACGTCGGCGACCACCGCGCCCCACAGGTCGGGGTCGGAATTGACGACCGCGCCCATCAGCTCGCCGCCGGCGGAGCCGCCGTTGATGCCGATCCCGCCCTTGTGGGTGAATCCCTCGGCGATCAGCCCCTTCGCCACGTCGACGAAATCGTTGAACGTGTTGGTGCGCTTCTCGAGCTTGCCGTCGAGGAACCATTGGTAGCCGAGGTCGTCGCCGCCGCGGATGTGGGCGATGGCATAGGCCCAGCCGCGGTCGAGCAGGCTGATGCGGTTGGTGTTGAACGCCGGCGGGATCGCCATGCCGTAGGCGCCATAGGCGTAGAGGAAGAGCTTGCCGCTGCCGTCCTTCGCGAAGCCCTTCGGATAGACGACCGAGGCCGGCACCTTCTTGCCGTCGCGGGCCGTGATCATCAGCCGCTCGGTCTCATACTTCGAAGCGTCGTAGCCCGACGGGATCTCCTGGACCTTGAGGACTTCGAGCCGGTCGTCCTGCGGGTGATAGTCGTAGACCGTCGCGGGCGTGACCAGCGACGAATAGGCCAGGCGATAGGCGTCCGGCGCGAACTCGGGATTGCCGAGGAAGGCGGCGCTGTAGCTCGCCTCGTCGAACGGAATTCGGCGCTCCTCGCCTTCGTAGGTGCGCAGGATCAGCTGATCGAGACCGTCGACGCGCTGCTGGATCGCGAGATGATCGCGATAGGAGGTGACGTGCCGCAGATAGACGCGGTCGGAGCCGGGGATGACCGTCCGCCACTCGCCCGGATTGGCCGGATCGGCCTCGGCGAGGCGGAAGTTCACGTGATCGTCGTTGGTGAGGATCCACAATTTCCCGTGCGCCGCATCGACGTCATACTGCCGGTTCTCCTTGCGCGGCGAGACGAGCGTCAGCGGCTGCGTCGGATCGTCGGCGGAGACGAAGCGCACCTCGCTGGTCGCATTGTCGCCGGTGGCGATGATGATCAGGCTCTTGTCCTGCGACCGGCCGACGCCGACCGAGAAGCCGAGCTCCTCGGTCTCCTCGTAGAGCGTGACGTCCTGGTCGGTCGGCGTGCCGAGCCGGTGGAAGCGCGCGCGATAGCTGCGCCAATTCTCGTTGACCTCGTTGAAGACGATGCCGTCCGAGCCGCTCGTCCAGACGGCGGATGCCGATGCCGACGTCGGTGACCGTCTCGATGTCCTTGCCGGTCGCGAGATCGCGGATGCGGATGGTGAAGCGCTCCGCGCCGCTGTCGTCGACGTAGATCGCCGCGAGCTTGCCGTCCGGGCTGACGTCCAGCGCGCCCAGGCGGAAATACTCCTTGCCCTCGGCCTCGGTGGGCTCGTCGAAGATGATCTGCGTCGTCGCCGCCGCCGACCGGCTTGCGGTACCAGGTGCGGTACTGCGCGCCGGGCTTGAACGCCCACCAGTAGAGGATAGTCGCCGTCGCGGATCGGGACCGAGGATTCGTCCTCCTTGATGCGGCCCTTCATCTCCTCGAACAGTTCGTCGAGCAGCGGCTTTGTGCTCGGCCTGCCAGTGCCCGAAATATTCGTTCTCCGCGGTCAGATAGGCGAGCACGTCCTTGTCCGTGACCTGCGGATATCCCTGGTCGCGGATCCAGTGCCACGGGTCTTCGATCGTCACGCCGTGGCGTTCGTAGCTGTAGGGCCGCTGCTCGGCGTGCGGCGGTGCGGGAATTGCGGTGGGCTTGTCCATGCCCACGCTCTTAGCGCGATGGCCGGCTACGGGAAGGGGAAGCGGACGACAGGCGCTAAAGCAGCGCGTCCTGAACGATCCAGTTGGGGGCGATGAAGGTCGAGAAGCTGGCCCCGTTATTGGCGAAGCTTCCGGTAGAAGTACCGAGCCAGTCGGTCATCCAGCCGCTGTCGTTGCGAAGCAGGATGTCGTCGCGACCATCGCCATTGAAGTCGCCGATGCTGGCGACTTTCCAGTCGGTAGTCAGAAACAGCGACGTGTTGCTGCCGTTGTTGGTGAACCCGCCATTCGCATCGCCCAGCCAGTCGGTCATCCAGCCATCGTCACGGCGCAGGAGCAGGTCATCCCGACCGTCGCCGTTGAAGTCGCCGGTGCCGATCACCTTCCAGTCGGTCGAGAAGAACAATGCGGTATTGGCACCGTTGTTGGTGAAGCTGCCGCTCGACGTACCAAGCCAGTTAGTCAGCCAGCCGTCGTCCCTGCGAATGAGAAGATCGGTGTAACCGTCGCCATTGAAGTCGGCGGTGCCGACTATTTTCCAGTCGGTCGAAAAGAACAGCGACGTATTGGCGCCATTGTTGGTGAAGCTCCCGGTGCTGGTACCCAGCCAGTTGGTCAGCCAACCGTCATCGCGGCGGAGCAGCAGGTCGGACCGGCCGTCGCCATTGAAGTCGCCGTCGCCCGCGACCTTCCAATCGGGTGTGAAGAACAGCGACGTATTGGCGCCGTTGTTGAAGAAGCTGCCGTTCGATGTGCCAAGCCAGTTGGTCAGCCATCCGGCATCGCTGCGGAGAAGCAGGTCGTCCGAATAATCGCCATTGAAGTTGCCGGTACCGACGACATGCCAGTCGGACGGAAACTGGATCGCGACGTTGGCGCCATTGTTTCCGAACGCGCCGGCCGGGGTCGACAGCCAATTCGTCAGCCAGCCGCTCTGAGAATTGCGGATGACGAAGTCGGATCTGAAGTCACCGTTGAAGTCGTTCGGAATGTCCCGCACCGTAATTTGAACCCCGCCGCCGGGAGCAGCGCTGGCCACCAGCCTTCCGCCGGGCGGCTGACTTAGCTGAACCGATCCGCCGGTGAAGGCCAAAGTACCAGAGAAACTGAGGCCGAATGTAAAGCCGGCAAGGGACGCATCCGTGATGATGATCCTGTCGCCAATGCCGAAATCATTAATCTTGTCGCCATTCAAGCCTGCGGCGGTGTCCCGGAACGTGTCGTTGCCCGTGCCGGCAATCAGCCAGTCGACGCCTGCTCCTCCCGTCAGGACATCGTCGCCGTCGTGGCCGAGGATGGTGTCGTCGCCTCCGCCGCCGTAAAGAATGTCACTGCCCCCCAGGCCGTAGATTTCATCTTCCGCGATTGTGCCGATGATCGTGTCATTGCCCGCAGCGCCGACCAGTGACGTAAATCCGAATGAGCTGATGACCAGGCCGGACAGGTCAAGCTGGTTCCCTGCGTCGCTCAGGAAAACCTGCAGCGAATTATTCAAGGCGGTCGCCGTCAGCGCGAGCCCACCGGATGTCGTTAGCAAGAAGGATCCGGAAAGCCCGCTGACACCGGCGAACTGACCGATGGACAGGGCCAGAGTTGCTCCCCCCTGCGCGCGCAAATTCTCGATGCCACCGATCGTGATGCCCGAGACGTCGAAAATAACGGCCGCTCCCGGCGCCCGCTGCGCAATTAGCGTGTCGACACCAATGCCGCCCTGGATTTGCTCACCGATGACAATGTCCGTCGCGGCATCGAAGACGATCGTGTCGTTGTCGTCTCCCCCATCGATGTCATCAGCGCCGGTGCCCCCGTGAATTTCGTCGTTGCCGCCACCGCCATTGAGCTCATCATTTCCCGAGCCACCAATGAGCACGTCGTCGCCCATAAAACCGTCGAGGTAGTCGTTCCCGGCGCCGCCATCGAGCCGGTTGGCATCAAAGTCTCCCACGAATTCGTCGTTGAAATCACTGCCTCGAACGTTCTCGACGCCAATCAGCTGGTCGGTTCCAACGTTGTCATTGCCGAAAAGGGAATAGCTCTGCCCGATCAGCAGAGCGACGCCTACGGCGCCGATGGACTGGGAAAAGTCGATCGTGTCGGATCCGGATCCGCCATCGATGCGGTCATTGCCGGGACCCCCGATGAGGACGTCATTGCCGAATTCACCGTAAATGTCGTCGTTGCCATCGCCACCGTCCACGATGTCATCGCCATCGCCAGCCACAATGATGTCATTGCCGCCGAGCCCATGAATGTCATCGGCACTGTCGGTGCCATAGATGACGTCCATGTTCGGAGTTCCGTTGATGGTTGGCATTGCTTTCCCCTCTCACGCGGGGCACTGGCCGCCGCTCTCCGTTCCTGGTCGCATGGGCCGAGCGTGAGCATGCGCACGTGGCAACCGTAAGTTCTAAACCGAAGTTAGCAAGTAGCCCGTGACGCGCAGGGGAATCCGGAAAATCTAGTTCGTCGTACCAGCGGACTAGACGGTCTTCGAAGCGGCACGAAAGAAGCCGGGAGACACCAGCAAGAATTCGCGCCGCATGGTCAATTCGGTCAACTTCGCGCAGGGAGAAAAAGGATTTCTGCCGCTCGCCTGTTGAATTCGCCGACCTCGCCGCAAAGCTTGTTGAGGCTGGCCCGCGAGGCTTAGGTAGCGCACATGTCCAGTTATGCAGACCGCCTGAAGGCGCTTCGCGAGCAGCTCAAAGCCGACCAGCTCGACGGCTTCGTCATCCCGCTCACCGACGAACATATGAGCGAATATGTGGGCAGCTATGCGCAGCGGCTCGCCTGGCTGACGGGGTTCGAGGGCTCGGCGGGATCGGCCGTGGTGCTGCCGCAAGAAGCCGCGATTTTCGTCGATGGGCGCTACACCTTGCAGGTGCGCAGCCAGGTCGACGGCAAGGATTGGTCCTATCAGTCGGTGCCGGAAACCAGCGTTGCCGACTGGCTCAAGGAGCATGCGCCGCAGGGCGCGCGCATCGGCTACGATCCGTGGCTGCACAGTCGCGACTGGGTGAAGAAGGCGACGGAGTCGCTCAAGGCGCGCGGCGCGGAGCTGGTCGCGGTCGAGCAGAATCCGATCGACAAGGTCTGGTCGGACCGTCCGGAGGCGTCGAAGGCGCATCTCGCCGTCCAGGCCGAGAAATATACCGGCCGTTCGTCCGCCGACAAGCGCCAGGAAATTGCCGACTGGCTGACCGAGCAGGGTGCCGATGCGGCGGTTCTGTCGGCGCTGGATTCGATCGCCTGGGCGTTCAATGTTCGCGGGCAGGACGTCTCGCGGACGCCGGTGGCGTTGGCGTTTGCGCTGGTGCGCTCGGACGGCACCGCCGACCTGTTCGTCAATCCGGAGAAGATCAGCGCCGAGGTCCGGCAGCATCTCGGCAATGGCGTTCGCCTGCACGACCGCAATGCGTTCGAAGCGGCGCTGGGCGAACTGAAGGGCCAGACCGTCGCGGTCGATCCGGAGCGCGCCGTCGCCGCGATTTTCGAGGCGCTCGACAAGGCCGGCGCGAAGATCATTCCGGTCCGCGACCCGACCATCCTTCCCAAGGCGATCAAGAACGCCGTCGAGATTGCCGGCCAGAAGTCGGCGCAATATCGCGACGGCGCGGCGATTTCGCGCTTCCTCCGCTGGGTCGAGACCGAGGCCCCGAAGGGCGGCGTCGATGAGCTCAAAGCCTCCGACCATCTCGAGGCGCTTCGCCGGGAGGACCCGGAGCTTCGCGATTTGTCATTCGACAGCATTTCCGGGGCAGGGCCGAACGGTGCGATCGTCCACTATCGGTCGAGCGAGAAGACCAACCGCAAGCTCGAGATGAACTCCATCTATTTGATCGATTCGGGCGGCCAATATCTCGATGGCACGACCGACATCACCCGCACCGTCGTCATCGGCGAGCCGACCGACGAGCAGCGTGACCGCTTCACACGGGTGCTGAAGGGCCACATCGCCGTCGCGACCGCAATCTTCCCGAAGGGCACGCGCGGGACGCAGTTGGATAGCTTCGCTCGGCGGCCGCTGTGGGAGGCTGGTCTCGATTATGCTCACGGCACCGGTCACGGCGTCGGCAGCTTTCTGTCGGTCCACGAGGGGCCGCAGCGGATTTCACCGGCGGGAAGTGCCCAGGCGGGCGGTGACGAACCGCTGCGGGCGGGCATGATCCTTTCGAACGAGCCCGGCTACTACAAGACCGGCGAGTACGGCATCCGCATCGAGAATCTGGTGCTGGTGGTCGAGCATCCGGTTGAGGGCGCAGAGAAGGAAACGCTCGGATTCGAGACGCTGACCTTCGCGCCGATCGAGCGGCGTTTGATCAAGAAGGACATGCTCAGCTCTTCAGAGCTTGCGTGGCTGAACGACTACCATGCCGAGGTGTTGGCGAAGATCGGGCATCAGCTTCAGGGCGACGATCTCGCGTGGCTCGAAAGGGCCTGCGCGCCGATCTAGTCGCGCTTCGGCTCGTCCGGCTTCAGCTCGCGCGCCTGGGCCTTCCTGCGCCGCAAATTCTCGCGCAGCGCCGCGGCGAGGCGTTCCTCGCGTTCCTTGTCCTTGCCCGACATGGCGCGTCCCTAGAGGTTCGTTGCGGACGCGGGCAAGTCGGGTTGACGGGCGCGGGCCGCTTGGCCATAGCGCCCGCTCCTCCGGTCAGTGCTGCCGTAGCTCAGTGGTAGAGCGCATCCTTGGTAAGGCTGAGGTCGTGAGTTCAATCCTCACCGGCAGCACCACCGTTTCCCATCCCGTGACGGGCCGTAAGCGACCTGCTACGCGTCGCCGCCTGCGACGTACGGAGGGGCACTCATGAGCCGTTGGATTGCGCTACTCGCCGCCGGCCTGCTGGCATCTGCGCCGGCGGCGGCCAAGGTCGAGCCCTACCCTTCATCGTTCAAGGTTTCGCGACATTGCCGTCGACGGAGCGACCATACACACGCGAGTTGGAGGGAGCGGTCCGGTCGTCCTGTTGCTTCATGGCTTTGGGGACACCGGCGACATGTGGTCGCCGCTCGCGAAGCGGCTGGCGGTCGATCACACGGTCGTCGTCCCGGATCTTCGCGGCATGGGGCTCTCGTCTCATCCCGAAGAAGGGTACGACAAAAAGTCCGAAGCCAAGGACGTCGCGGCGGTCCTTCAAACCCTCGGGCTGGATGGCCAATTGGACCTGGTCACGCACGATATCGGCAACATGGTCGGATACGCCTTTGCCGCCCAGAATTGTGAGCGGGTCACGCGTTGGGTCGTGATGGACGCTCCCTTGCCAGGACTCGGGCACTGGGATGACGTGGTGAAGGACCAGCGGACCTGGCACTTCGACTTCTTCGGGCCAGACGAAGAAAAGCTCGTTGCGGGTCGTGAGCGTCTGTACCTGGACCGCTTCTATAATGAGCTGTCGGCTGACCCAAAGCACGTCGATGAGGACACGCGCCGGCACTACGCAGCACTGTATTCGCGTCCGAACGCACTCCACAACGCCTTTGCCCAGTTCGCCGCTTTCCGGCAGGACGCAAAGGACAATCAAAAATTCCTCGCTGAGGGTAAGCTGACGATGCCCGTCCTTGCGATCGGAGGCGAGAAATCGTTCGGTATCGGCTTCGCAAATGAAATCGAGTTCGCAGCCACGAACGTTCGAGCGCTGAGCATCGCGAATTCTGGCCATTGGCTCATGGAAGAGCAGCCCGAGGCGGTGATGAACGCTATCACCGGCTTCCTGGCCGAGAACGGATCCCGCTGACATTGACGGGCCTCACGGCGGTCGCCATGCGCCCTGAGACATGCGCTTCTTCTCCGACAATGCGGCGGCTGCCCACCCGGCGGTGATCGAGGCGATCACACGCTCGAACCGGCTCGACACGGCCTACGATGGTGATGCGCTGAGCCAGAGCCTCGACCGCGCCTTTTCGGATGTGTTCGAGACCGAGGTGCGCGCTTTCTGGGTGCTGACGGGAACAGCCGCGAACTGTCTCGCGCTGGCGGCGCTTTGCCCGGGATACGGGGGCATCGTCTGTCATCGCGATGCGCATATCGAGGTCGACGAGGCCGGCGCGCCGGGATTCTTCGCGGATGGGGCCAAGTTGATGCTGATCGATGGGCCGGGCGCAAAACTTACCGCTGAGTCGGTCGATGCCGCTGTCGGGCGGGTGCGCAAGGACGTCCACCAGGTTCAGCCCAAGGCGCTGTCGATCACCAATGCGACTGAATACGGCCTGGTCTATTCTGCTGCCGAGGTCGGGTCCCTCGGCGAGACCGCGAAGAAGCACGGCCTCAATTTCCATATGGACGGCGCTCGCTTCGCCAATGCGGCGATCAGCACCGGAGCGAGCCCGGCCGACCTGACCTGGCGCGCAGGCGTCGATGCTCTGAGCTTCGGGTTCGTCAAGAACGGCGGGCTCAATGCCGAGGCGATGATCCTGTTCCGGACCGAGCTTGCCGACGAGATCGCCGTGCGACGAAAGCGCGCGGGGCATCTGGTGTCGAAGGGACGAATGTTCGCCGCGCAGATCCTCGCGCTGCTCGAGAACGATCGCTGGCTCGACAATGCGCGGGCCGCGAATGCGGCGGCGGCAGCCATCGGCAAGGCGGCCGGCGATCGGCTGGTCTACCCGGTCGAGGCCAATGAAATCTTCGTCCGCGCTACGGCGGCGGAGGCTGAATCACTTCGCGCCAAGGGTTTCGACTTTTACGACTGGGGACCGGACGAAATCCGCTTCGTCACGAGCTGGGACCAAGGCGGTGAGCCGGTCGAGCAACTCGCCGCGGCGATCGCCAGCCTGTGAGACCATCAGCGGTCGGCCTTCGCCGAGGTCGGCCTTCCCTTCATCATCTTCACCGCGATCTGGGGATCGACCTGGATCGTCATTCGCGACCAGCTCGGGACCGTGCCGGCGCAATGGTCGGTCGCCTATCGCTTCATTATCGCGGCGACGGCAATGGCGCTGGTGGCGAAATGGAGGGGCGAGGATTTACGCCTCGGGCGCGGGGCTGTCCTGCCGATCCTCTTCCTTGGGTTCGCGCAGTTCTGCGTGAACTTCAACGCGGTCTACCTTGCCGAGCGCCACATCACGTCGGGCGTCGTCGCGACCATTTTCGCGCTGCTACTGATCCCCAGCACATTGATGGCCTGGGCGTTTCTCGGGCACCGGCCGAGTGGCCGCTTCGTGTGGAGCTCGCTGGTCGCGATCGTCGGCATCGGCCTGCTGTTCGTTCATGAGTTCCAGCAGCATTCGGCCCGAGCCGGCCGAGATCGCAGCGCGGCATCGGGCTGACCCTCGTCGGGATGATCGCGGCGTCGGCCGCCAACGTCGTCCAGGCGCGTGACGAAATCCGGCGCTTTCCCCTGTTCGCGATGCTCGCCTGGTCGATGGCGGCCGGTGCCGCGATGGATGTCGGCAATCGCCTTTGCAATGACCGGACCGCCGGTGTTCGACAGCCGCGTCGGATACTGGCTCGGCACGCTCTACCTCGCTCTGCCGGCCTCGGTGCTAACGTTCAGCCTCTACTATCCGGTCGTCCGCAAGATCGGCCCGGCCAAAGCGGCCTATTCGAGCGTGCTGGTGCCGATCATCGCCATGGGTTTTTCGACGGCGCTGGAAGGCTACCGCTGGACACCCCTCGCCATCGCCGGCGCGGTGCTTGCGCTGGGCGGCATGGTCGGTGCGCTGACCCGTGGTAAGAACATCGTCGCGCCGCCCGACGCGGCCTGACTATTTGTAGTATTTGAGGGCGCGCGCTTCCGCGTCGGTCAGGCGTCGGATGCTGCTGATCTGGCAGCGCTGCGGGCCGAGGTTCGGATCGGGAACGACGATCTCGGCATCGAAGCCCTCGCAGACGAACGAGCTTCCGCTGCGGGTGACCACCGCGACGCGCCGCGCCCAATTCACGTTCGGGCAGACGCCGCTGAGCTCGGCGCGGAAATAGCGGCGCACACCGACCTGAATGTCGACCGCGTCCCTACCCTGCGCGGTGAAGCCGCTGACGTTGCGGGCGCTGAAGCATTGCCGGCCGATCGAGGACGCGGCGGCAGCCGGTGCGCCAACGGCCTGCTGAGCGCAGGCGGCGACAACGCCAGCGACGCCGATGGAGAGGAGGGTGAGGACGGACTTGATCATCGGGCTGCTCCTGCTGCGGATGGTGCAACGCCTAAGTCGGACGGACTTTCCTCCTGCGCCTCCGCTCATTGCTTCGTAATGAACCGGACCCTAAGTCGCGGCCATGGCCGATGTACGCACGCTCCCTGAAGCGGAGACCACGCCCGAGGCACCGCACGCCCCGACCCACGCCACGATCCGCCGCGAAGACTATCGCCCGCCCGACTGGCTGGTGCCCGAGATCGAGCTGAAGTTCACGCTCGGCGTCGATACGACCCGGGTCCAGGCCAAGCTGAGGGTCGAGCGCAATCCCGAAGGCTCCGGGTCGGACACGCTCGTGCTTAACGGCGATGAGCTGGAGCCGAAGGGCCTGTGGGTAGACGGCGCGGCCATCGACAATTGGACGATGCACGGCAGCGACCTGCACATCCCGCTGACCGGCGATGCGCATGAGATCGGCATCGAGACCGAAATCCACCCTGCGGCCAACAGCAAGCTGATGGGGCTGTATGCCTCCAACGGCATGCTGTGCACGCAGTGCGAGGCCGAAGGATTTCGCCGCATCACCTTCTTCCCCGACCGGCCGGACGTGCTCAGCAAATATCGCGTACGGATGGAGGGGGACAAAGCGCAGTTCCCGATCCTGCTCACCAACGGCAATCCGATCGCGACCGGCGAGGAAGGCGATCGTCATTGGGCCGAATGGGAAGACCCGTTCCCCAAGCCCAGCTATCTGTTCGCGCTCGTTGCCGGCGATTTGAAGCCGAATCGCGACAGCTTCACCACCATGTCGGGGCGCAAGGTCGACCTCGCCATCTGGGTGCGCGAAGCCGATCTGCCAAAGACGCAGCACGCAATGGACAGCCTCAAGGCCAGCATGGCGTGGGACGAAAACGTCTACGGGCGCGAATATGACCTCGATCTGTTCAACATCGTCGCCGTGTCCGATTTCAACATGGGCGCGATGGAGAACAAGGGCCTCAACATCTTCAATTCCGCCTATGTGCTGGCCGACCCGGACACCGCGACCGACGTCGACTTCGACAATATCGCGCGGGTCGTCGCCCACGAATATTTCCACAATTGGTCGGGCGACCGGGTCACCTGCCGCGACTGGTTCCAGTTGAGCCTGAAGGAAGGCTTCACGGTCTTCCGCGACCAGAGCTTCTCGGCGGACATGGGCAGTTCTTCGGTCAAGAGGATCGAGGACGTGCGGGCGCTGCGGATCGGTCCAGTTTCCGGAGGATTCGGGGCCCCTCGCCCACCCTGTGCGGCCGGACAGCTATATCGAGATTTCGAACTTCTACACGGCGACCATCTATAACAAGGGCGCCGAGCTGATCCGCATGTTCCACACGGTGCTGGGGCCGGAGAAATTCCGCGCCGGGACCGACCTCTATTTCGAACGGCACGACGGCGAAGCGGCGACTTGCGACGACTTCGTGAAGGCGCTTGAAGACGCGAGCGGCGTCGATCTGTCGGCGTTCAAGATCTGGTATTCGCAAGCAGGGACGCCGCAGGTTGGCGCTCGGCTGGACTATGACCCCGAGGCGAAGACGGCGGTCCTGCGCATCGACCAAAGGGTCGCGCCGACGCCGGGACAGCCCAGCAAACAGGTGATGCCGATCCCGCTGCGGACCGCGCTGATCGGCGAGGAAAGCGGCACGGAAATCGCTGCTGAGCAGCTGATCCTGCTCGACCGCGTCAGCCGGGAAGTACGTTTCGAAGGGATCGACGAAGCGCCGTTGCTGTCGATCAATCGCGGCTTTTCGGCGCCCGTGGTGATTCACGGATTGCGCCGCGACGGCGAGCTGGAGCGGCTGGCGCAGAGCGATACGGACCCGTTCGCGCGCTACGAGGCGATGCAGGAACTGGCGTTCGGTGCATTGCTGGACGGCGCTCGCGGCGAGAATGTGGACTTCGATCCGTTGATCCGCGCGGCGCGCAACACGCTTCGTTCGAACGAGCTCGACCCTGCGTTCAAGGCCGAGGCGATCCTCGTGCCGTCGGAAGCGGTCATCGCCGAGCGGCTCGAGGTCGTCGATCCTGATGCGATCCACGCGGCCCGCGAGCAACTGCGCACGGCGATCGGTACCGCACTGTTCGAGGATCTCTCAAAGGCCCAGGCGGCCGATGCCGGGGCGGGCGACGATCTGTCGCCGCTGGCCAAGGGAACTCGGCGCTTGCGTACCGTCTCCCTCGGCCTGTTGTCGGCCGGCAATCCGGACGAAGGTGCCGCCATCGCCAAGGCGCAATTCGACCGCGCCGATAACATGACCGACCGTCAGGGCGCGCTCAGCATCCTCGTGTCGCTCGACGGCCCGGAGCGTGAGCAGGCGCTGAAGGCTTTTTACGAGCGATTCGAAAACGACCCGCTGGTAATCGACAAATGGTTTGCCCTGCAGGCGATGTCGCAGCGCAGCGACACGCTGGATCAGGTCGAGAAGCTGGCTGAACATCCGGCCTTCACGCTGCAGAACCCGAACCGGCTGCGGTCCCTGATCGGAAGCTTTGGGGCCAATCACTGGGTGTTCAACGACGCGTCGGGACGCGGCTATCGCTTCCTGGCCGACATGATCATCGCGTCCGACAAGCTGAATCCGCAGACGGCGGCGAAGATGGTGCCGCCGCTCGGCCGCTGGCGCCGGCTGGAGCCGAAGCGTTCCGAGCTGATGCGGACGGAGTTGGAACGGGTTGTTGGTACGCGAGGCCTGTCGCGCGACGTCTACGAGCAGGCGAGCAAAAGCCTGTCCTGATCGCTTGGCTAGGGGGCCTGGCGGTTTCCGATCCAGTTCGCGACTTGTAGCGCGACGGCATTGCCCGCGCGGTTGAGCGCCGGGCCGATGCTCGCGGCCGAGCCGTCGGACGGCGCGGTGGCTTCGAACCGGCGCGTTTCCACGCGGGTTCCGCCAGCGGTCGAAAGCGCGCCATCGAAGCGGACCACCGCCTGTCCGGTCGCGGCGTCGTACCCGAAGCTCTGAAGCTCGCCGGAAACGATCAGGCCAGGGTCGAGACCCGTCATGCCACTGCTCAGCACGACGCGATTCGTCGTCCGGCGGATCGTTTCCGAGACGAGGTTGGCGAAAAGGCGATCGGGCGTGTCTACCCATTGCGCGTCGGTTACGTACTGAACGTCGGTCGGTGAGACCCGCACCGGGACGCGCGTGGTCCTGAGTTCCTTGGCGATCACCGGCGTTTGCACGGTCACGGCCTGCCCGGCGTTTGCCGCCCGGGTGTATTCTCCCGTGGGCGCCGCTTCCGGCGTCAAGGTCAGGAGGGTCGCGGGGGCTTTTCCGCCGCCGCCGAGCAGTCCACTGACTGAGCAGCCGCCGACCGCCAGCGCCAGCGCAACCGAAACAAATACGCGCGCGGGCAATCTCATCACGGCTTCCTCGGTTTGTAGTCGGGCAATTTCTGCGGCCCCAACGTCCCGCCGATACCGCCCTGCTCGACCCGCTCCGATACGCCCTTCAACGACTGCGAAAGCTCGCGGAGGTCGCGGACGAGCTGATTAGCTTCGGGCAAGGTCGACTTGCTGAAGTTCTGAACGCCCGGACGGGCATCGGAAACGATGGCGTTGAGATTGTCAGCGGCGCTCTGGACGGAAGCGATCGCCTTCTGGAGGTTCTCGACAGCCGGCTGAGCATTGTTCTTCAGGACGCCATTGGTCGTGTCGGCGACCTCGCCCCACTTCTCGGCGGCGACGCCGGCCTGCTTGGCGGCGATGCGCGCATCGCCAATCGCGTCGGCAAGGTCCGGGGCGCGATCGGCGAGAACCTTGGTGGTCTTGTCGACATTCTCGAGAATGTCGGAAATCGAATTCTGGTTCTTGTCGCTGAGCAATTCGGTCAGGCGCTCGGTCAGGCGCTGGATGCGGTCGATCAATTCCGGCGCGCTGTTGAGCAGGGCGCCGAGGCCGCCGGAGCTCGCCGGAACCACCGGGCAACCTTGCGGGCCCTGCTGCGTGATCGGCCGGGCACCCTTAACCGCGCCGCCGAGCTGGATTTCGCTGACACCGGTGAAGCCGACGCCCTTGATCTGCGCCGTAGTGCCCTGAAGCACCGGCGTTTCGCCATCGACCTCGATCCGGACCCAAACGAACTCCGGACGATCTGGAAGAAGCGAAATCTGGTGCACCTGCCCCACCGGCACGCCGGAGAAGCTGACGTTCGAGCCCTTGTTCAGCCCGCTAACGCCCTGCGCGAAGTAGATGTCGTAGCATTTGGTCTGGCGGTTATTGAGGCCCGCGAGCCAGACGGTGAACAGCAGCAAGCCCGCGATCATCGCGAGCGTCACGGCGCCGACCATCACATAGTTTGACCGCGTTTCCATTACGCTTGCGCGTGCTCCTTTGCCGTATCCGCCGCCGCCCGACCACGCGGCCCGTTAAAATATTCTTGTATCCAAGGATGATCCAAAGCCAATAGTTCCGGAATCGTTCCGACCGCGATGACTTTCTTGTCCGCGAGCACGGCAACTCGGTCGCAGATCGCGTAGAGCGTATCGAGATCGTGCGTGATCAGGAAGACCGTCAGGTCCAGCCGCTGCTGCAGCGACAGGATCAGCTCGTCGAACGCGGCAGCGGAAATCGGGATCGAGGCCGGCGGTCGGCTCGTCGAGGAACAATAGCTCTGGATCGAGCGCCAGCGCTCGCGCCAGGCCGGCGCGCTTGATCATGCCGCCCGACAGCTCGGAAGGAAATTTGGGACCGGCATCCGGCCGGAAGGCCGCCCATCGCGATCTTGTAGGACGCGATTTCGTCGAGCAGCGGCGGCTTCAAATAGGGAAAATATTCGCGGATCGGGACTTCGACGTTCTCCGCGACGGTCAGCGTCGAGAACAAGGCGCCGTTCTGGAACAAAATACCCCAGCGTCGGCGGATGTTCTTCGCCTCATCCTCCTCGCGGCCGACCATGTTCTCGCCGAGAACCTCGATTTCGCCAGTCGGCCGGCGTCTGCAGCCCGATGATCGAGCGCATCAGCACCGACTTGCCGGTGCCCGATCCGCCGACCACGCCGATGATCTCACCTCGGCAAACCGTCAGATCGAGATCCTGTGGATGACCTGCTCGCCGAAACGGTTGGACAGGCCACGGACGGTGATGATCGGCTCGCAGCCCTTCGCGCGCCGGTCGGTCAATTCCAGCCCACCGAGCTGAAGAAGACCGCGAAAACGGCGTCGATGACGATGACGAGGAAGATCGACTGAACGACCGCAGTGGTCGTGCGGAGGCCGACTTCTTCCGAATTGCCCTCGACCAGCATGCCCTGGAAGCAGCCCGCCAGAGCGATGATGAAGCCGAATACGGGCGCCTTGATCAGGCCGACCCACAAGTCGGTCAAAGGGATCACCTCCTGCAGGCGCTGGATGTAGGTCAGCGGCGGAATGCCGAGAGCCAGCCAGACGAAAATGCCGCCGCCGAGCAGCGACATCAGCATCGCCCAGAAGGCGAGCAGCGGCATCATCACCACCGCCGCAATCAGGCGCGGAATGACCAGCGCCTCGATCGGCGACACGCCGATGGTGCGCATGGCGTCGATTTCTTCGGTGATCTTCATCGTGCCGAGCTGGGCGGCGAATGCCGAGCCCGAGCGGCCGGCGACCATGATCGCCGTCATCAATGTGCCAAGCTCGCGGACGGTGATGCGGCCGATGAGGTTGATGGTGTAAACTTCCGCGCCGAACTGCTGGAGCTGCACCGCGCCCTGCTGGCCGATGACGATGCCGATCAGGAAGCTCATCAAGCCGATGATGCCAAGTGCGCGAACGCCGACCACGTCGAAGCGCTGGACGACGGCGTTGAGCCGGAAGCGCTTGGGCCGAATGACGAGCATCCGCGATCGCAAGCAGCGTTGCGCCGAAGAAGCCGAGCAGGCCGACCAGGGTCCGGCCGGTCTCCGCAATCCACTCGCCGAGTTCGGCGACGACGCGTGTGAAGCTGGACGCTTCGTCCGGGCGAACCTGCGCCGGCCGGTCGAACTCGGCGACCTGATCGAGGAGGCTTTGCGATTGCTCCGATGCTCCGGCGACCTTGGCATGCCGGTCGCGGACCGCGCGATAGATGAGCCAGGCGCCGACGGTGTCCATCCGCTCCACCCCCGAAAGATCGATGGTCAGCGGATCCTGCTCAGCATCGATCTCGCGCTGGATGCTCGCGGCGCGGGTAATGGTCAGCGTGCCGCGAATGTGCAGCGGTTTGACCCTCATGGGCGGTGGAGTTCGGCGGTCGAAGCCATGCGGCGCGGACACTGCCTTCATTCAATCAGGCGGGCAAGTGGAGCCGGTAAGCCGCCACTTTCTTGCCGGCCTTCTTGCCTTTATGCCGAGGCGCAATGGCAACGCAGCCCTCTCCTCTTTTCGTGCCCGTCGGAACCAATTCGGCCCAATTGTTCGGGATGGACGCGCGCACTCGCGCGTGCCGTCTGGCAACGAACATGGGTCTCGAATGCGCCGATGGCGCCTCAGCGGATCGCGACACGGTGCTTGCGAACATGCGGTTTGCCTGGGACCCGGCATGGCTGCGCGAGATTTCGGGAAGGCCCGGGACCGTGCTGATGCTTGGCGGCAATCCGGTTCTTGCGCACGTTGCGACGGGGAGTGATGCGCAGGCCGTGGCTCACGCCATGTCCAGCGAGGGCGGTTCGCTGAACGGCCTCGAGAAGATCGATGGCGAGACGGCGGAACTCAGCAATTCCCAGCTTAGCGAAACGCGAACGCCCGTTCGTCATGCCTCTGGACGCTTCCGAACCCGATCGCGGTCGAGCGCGCCGCTTATGACGCTGCCTACAAGGGCGTGACCGACATCCTGACGCTCTACCTTTGGCGAAAGCCCGCCTTTCACCTGACCCGCTGGGCGGCGCAGGCCGGCATGACGCCGAACATGGTCACCGCTGATCGGCGCCGTCGGCTGCGTGCTTGCCTTCTACCTGTTCTGGATCGGCCAATATTGGGCAGGCATCGCAGCGGGCTTTGTCTTCATGGTGCTCGACACGGTCGACGGGAAGCTGGCGCGCTGCACGGGCGCGTCGTCGAAGTGGGGCAATGTCTTCGACCATGGCATCGACCTCATTCACCCGCCCTTCTGGTGGTGGGCGTGGATCCACGGCCTCGCGGCATACGGGAAACCGCTGGAGCCGGTCTATGCGACCATGCTGCTGTGGGCGATCGTCGGCGGCTATGTCGCACAGCGGCTGATCGAGGGCATCTTCATGCGCCGGTTCGGCCAAATGCATATCCACGTCTGGCGGCCGATCGACAGCAAGTTCCGGCTGATCACCGCGCGCCGCAACCCGAACATGGTCATCCTTTTCTTCGCCTTGCTGCTCGGGCGCCCTGACATCGGGCATCGAGCTGGTCGCGCTCTGGACGCTCATCTCGCTCATCTTCCACGCGGTTCGGCTGGCGCAGGCGAGCGCCGCCCATGACCGAGGCGAGCCGGTGGTGTCCTGGCTGTCGTGAGCGGAATAACCGCCGTCGTGCTCGCTGGCTCGCGGCCCGGCGTGGACCCGTTTGCACAGAGCTATGGCACCGATCTCAAGGCGCTGATTCCGGTCGGCGGAAAGCCCATGGTGGTGCGGCCGGTCGAGGCGCTGCTCGCAAGCCCGCAAGTCGATCGGGTGCGCGTCTTGGCTCAGCAGGCGGACCGCATTCGCGCTGTCCTGCCCAGCGATCCGCGCGTCGAGGTCGATGCATCCGATGACACGATCGCCGCGACGCTGGAGAGCATGTGCGTCGATCCCGCGACGCAATGGCCGATCCTGGTGACGACTGCCGATCATGCCTTGCTGACGCCGGAGATGGTCGGCGACTTCCTCGGCAAGACGCAGGGTTCGGACATCGCGATCGGCCTGGTGACGCAGGATTTATTGCTCAAGCGGCTGCCGCAGACGAAGCGGACGTGGCTCAAGTTCCGCGGCGGCGCCTACAGCGGTGCAAACCTGTTCCTGCTCGGTAGCCCGAAGGTGCGTTCGACGCTGCAGCTGTGGAGGTCGAACGAGCAGAATCGGAAGAAGGCTTGGCGAATGCTGTTCGACGCTCGGCCTCACGGGTTTCCTCGGTGCAATTCTCCGCCTGCGCACGCTGCAGCAGACGCTGGATCGAGTGGGATACAAGCTGGGACTGACGATCAAGGCGGTGGAGATGACCGATCCGCTCGCCGCAGTGGATGTCGACAAGCCCGCCGACCATGAACTGGTGACGGCGATCCTGGAAGGCCGCGCATGAGCGTCGATCTCGCGATCTACGACATGGACCGCACGGTCACGCGGCACGCAACCTACACGCCGTTCCTGCTGCATTGCGCGATGCGGAGGGCGCCGTGGCGGCTGCTGTTGCTGCCGCTTGTCGTCGGCTCGATGCTTGCCTACGTGCTGAAGCTGATCGACCGGGGCCGGTTGAAGGAGATCAACCATCGGCTGCTCCTCGGCCACAGGCGGCATCCGCATGAACTGAAGCCGCTCGTCGACAGCTTCGCCGAGAAAACCGATGCGCTCGAACGTCCGGCCGGGTGCGCGCACGGCAATCGCGCGGGACAAAGCCGAAGGTCGTCGCGTCGTTATGGCGACCGCCAGCTACACGCTCTACGCCGCCGCGATCGGGAAAAGGCTCGGTTTCGACGATGTGATCGGAACCGGCTCGATTATCGGCCTCGACGAGCGTGTGCACGCCAAGATCGACGGCGAAAATTGCTACGGCCCGGCGAAGCTGCGGATGGTCACCGACTGGCTGCAGAAGAGCGGCCTCGAGCGCGGCCACGTGCGTTTCTACTCCGATCATGCGAGCGATGCGCCGGTGTTCGAATGGGCCGACGAAGCGGTAGCGGTAAATCCCCATGCCGAGCTCGCGCGGCTGGCGATCCAGCGCGGCTGGGTGATCGAGGATTGGAGCTGAGGTGACGGCGCAGTTCAAATTCGACTGCTTCGTCGTCGACGGCAGCCAGCGCGTGATGACCCGCGAGGGCGCGCAGGTCGACGTCAACAGCCGCTATCTCGATGCGCTGCTGCTGATGCTGTCCAATCCCGGGCAGCTGATCACGCGCGAGCGCTTCCTCG
Source organism: uncultured Alphaproteobacteria bacterium (assembly GCA_963750315.1). Taxonomy (GTDB): domain Bacteria; phylum Pseudomonadota; class Alphaproteobacteria; order Sphingomonadales; family Sphingomonadaceae; genus Sphingomicrobium. The sequence continues at coordinate 58,289 of CAVVQF010000020.1, read as the reverse complement.
ACGACGTGTGGAGCGGCATTCCGGTCACCGACGAAGCGCTCAGCCAATGCATCGCCAATCTCCGGCGGCGTGCTCGGCGACGATGCGGCGCGTCCGCGCTTCATCGAAACGGTGCCCAAGCACGGCTACCGCTTCATCGCGCCGGTCGAAGAGCGCGAGGTGCAGACGAAGTTCGGGCGGCCGATCCTGTTTCCGCGGAGCTGGCAGGGCGCGCTTTCGCTCACCACCGCTTGCGCAGTCGGCGGCGGACTGGCCGGCGTTGCCGGAGGACTGATCTACGGGCTCGGCGCCTCGCCGGACCCGTTGCGGCCGGCGGTTGGAGCAGCGTCCTTCCTGCTCGTGATGCTGTCGGTGAACATCCTTGCGGCAGCGCTTGGCGGTTTTGCCATCGGTGCCGGGATCGCGACCGCACACAAGATTGCCGGGCCGCGGGTTGCCTCGACCGCGGTTGGGGCAGCACTGGGCGGGTTGGTCGTCGGAGGGATCGTTAAGCTGCTCGGCGTCGACGCCTTCAGCGTGATGATCGGCAAGGCACCCGCGGCCATCGGCGGCGGGTTTGAAGGGCTTGTACTTGGCGGGGCGGTTGGGCTTGGCTCGCACTTGTCGCTGGCGCGCGTCCGGTCATGGCCGTCGATCTCAGGTGCGGCGCTGGCCGGGGCGATTGCCGGCGCCGTCCTGCCGCTTCTCGGCGGACGATTGATGGGCGCCAGCCTCGATTCCCTCGCCGATGCCTTCCCGACCTCGCCGATCAACATCGACAGCCTCGGCCACTGGTTCGGCGAAACTCACTTCGGCCTTGTGTCGCAGGTCGGCCTCGGCGCGATCGAGGGCTTCCTCTTCGGCACCGGGATCACCGTGGCGATCCGCTATTCGGCCAACCTGCTGCGCGAGTTGAGCGCGGACTAGACCGCCCGAAGCGCGTTCTCGAAATCGGCGATGAGGTCTTCCGCCTTCTCCACGCCGATCGAGATGCGCACCAGATTATCGCTGATCCCGAGCGCCGCCTTGCGCTCGTCCGGAACGGACAGGTGCGTCATTGCGGCGGGAGCGCTGGCGAGCGTCTCGGTGCCGCCGAGGCTGACCGCGAGCTTTGCAATCTTGAGCGCGTCGAGGAAGGCGAAGGCCTCGCGCTCGCCGCCCTTGAGATAGAGCGAGAAGGTCGAGCCCGCCCCGGTGCAGTGGCGGCGGTAGATGTCGGCCTGGCGCGACCCTTCTTCGAGGAAACCGAGATAGCCGACCTTCTCGACCTTGGGATGATCGCGCAGGAAAGTGCAGACCTTGACCGCATTTTCGTCCGCGCGGGTCATCCGCAGCTCCAGCGTCTCCAGGCTGCGCATCAGCATCCAGGCGGTGTTGGGATCGCAGATGCCGCCCATCGTGTTGCGTATCACCCGCACGCGGTCGAGCAGCGCCTTGCGTCCGGTGAGCGCGCCAGCGACGAGGTCGCTGTGCCCGCCGGCATATTTGGTCAAGCTGTAGACGCTGATGTCCGCTCCCTGCTTGAGCGGCCTGGCCCAAAGCGGACCGAGGAAGGTGTTGTCGATCGCGATCGGCGGAAGCTCCGCTTCGCCGGAGAAAGCGGCGGCTCGCGCGGCATGGACCGCCTCGACATCGACCAGTGCATTGGTCGGATTCGCCGGGCTTTCCAGATAGATCAGCGACACGCGGCCCTTCGCCTTGGCCCGGGCCATGACCTCATCGAGCTCTTCGCGCGTCGCGCCGGCAGGAAAGTCCACATAGTGAATGCCGAACTGGCTGAGGATCTTGTTGATGATCGTCTCGGTCGCCGCATAGAGCGGGCCGGAGTGCACCACCACGTCACCGGGCCGAACGAACGTCAGCAGCAATGTGGAGATGGCCGTCATACCGCTTGAGAAGGTCAACGAGCTGTCGGCCTCCTCCCAGATTTTCAGACGGTCCTCGAGAATTTCCTGGTTCGGACCGTTGAACCGGGAATAGACGAGACCCTCAGCCTTGCCGCCCGACCCGTGACGGTTGGTGATGCCCTCGAAGAAGCGCTTCCCTTCCGCCGCCGTCTGGAAAACGAACGTCGACGTCAGGAAGATCGGCGGTTTGAGCGATCCTTCGCTCAGCGCGGGATCGAAGCCATAGCCCATCATCTGCGTAGACGGGTCCAGCTTGTGGTTGCCGATGCTGGTCGGGGATTGCTTGGGACGCCGCTGCGGCGAGCTGGTCATTTCGTCTTCGGTAGGCAAAGGATTCTCCTATCGCGGCGCGCCTTAGCGCGTCACCGGGCGAGAGGCCAATCAAGTCCGCGCGCAGCGATCCATAAGCTCAGCTTTTCGCTGGCAAGCCGATCATGCTGATTTGCCGGCCATAGGACGGCTCGTTGAGATGCGTTGACCGCCGGTAGCTGTAGAAGCGGTCCGGGTCCGAATAAGTGTCGAACGCCAACGCTTCGGCCTTTCCGATGCCGGCGGCGTTCAGGCGATGCAGGATGTAGCCGCTCAAGTCGAAGTGCGGTTTGCCGACCGGGCCGGTGACGAAGAAACGGTCGTTGCCACTGTCCTGCGAGAGGAACTTGGCGCGAAACGCCTCGTCCACTTCGTAGGATTGCTGAAGCACACACGGCCCGACCGCAGCGACTATCCGGCCGCGACGGGCGCCGAGCTTTTCCATCGTGTCGATGGTCGCCTCGTTGATACCGCCGAACGCTCCGCGCCAGCCGGAGTGCGCCGCACCGATCACCCCAGCTTCGGCATCCGCGAACAGGACCGGCGCGCAATCCGCGGTCAGTACGCCGAGCAGGATTTCCGGACGATCGGTGACCATCGCGTCGGCTTTGGGCCGCTCGTCCTGCGCCCATGCTTGCTCGACGGGAACGACGGTCGGCGAGTGAATTTGGTGGACCGTAGCCAAGCTCGCCCCGGGCAGGACCGCGTCGATCGCCCGCTTTCGATTCTCGGCGATCAGATCGGGGTCATCACCGCTGCCATAGCCGACGTTCAAGACCCCACATCTCGCCTTCGGAGGCGCCGCCTCGCCGCCCGAGGAATCCGTGCGGCAGTCTGGCAAGCAATTCGGAGCGGATGACGTCGACGCTCAAAGCGCCTTCCGCATGATGATGTCCTCGTCCGCCTGCTCGCCGACCATGAAGGCGTAGGGGCCGATCTCCTCGAAGCCGTACTTCAGATAGAAGCGCCGGGCGCGATGGTTGTCGGTGTAGACGGTGAGGTAGAGGTTCGCAGCGCCACGCTCCTTCGCCTCCGCGAAGACCCAGTCCATGAGCTCCCGCGCCGCGCCTGCGCCGCGCCATTCGTTCAGCACGTAGAGCTGCCGCAGTTCGACCCAGGGCTCATCTGAATCGACGGGCAATTCGGGCGGGCCGATCTTCGCGAAGCCGATCGGCTGACCATCGGCTTCGGCAAGCCGGAAGTTGTAGCGGTCGTCGGCAAGCTCGGCCCTCCACGCGGCCAGCGAGAACTTGGCCAGGAAGGCTTCGAGATCCTCCGGCCGGTAAAGGTGCGCGAATGTGTCGTTGAAGGCCGTCCGGATAGACGCGGTCCACCGCCGCCGCATCCTCCACGCCGCCCTGACGATAGGTGATGTTCATTGCGCGAACCCCGCAGGGACCGGCCAGCTTTCGGAATGCACGGCCATGACCTTGAACAATTGGCCCATCTGCTCCTCGTGACACAGGCGGTCGATGGCGACCTCCATTTCCTCGACACGCTCAGGATTGGCGGTCGCCAGGGCAGCCGCACGCGCGCCAATGCCGAGACTGTTAAGCCAGTCGCCCTGGATGACGACATCCGTTATCGCCGCGCCCGCTTCCGTTGCTGCCTTCCCGAGCGCTTCGAAATCGACGTGCGCGGTGAGATCCTGCTCTCCCGGATCGACGAGCGTCGGCACGTAACGATGCCCTTTCACGGCCTGAAGCGTATCGCCGGGCGCGCTCTTCTCGTGGCCGTAATCGATGATCAAAGCGGCGCCTCCGCAATGAGCGAGGCAAGTGGCAATAGACGACATCGCGGCCTGCTGGACCGGGGAGCTTTCGACGATTTCCCCATCGCGGTCGAAGGCCAGTCCGCCGGCCGCGATCATCACCTTGCGTTCGATGCCGGACACCGACTGCCGGATCGGCAGCGCATCGAAGAATTCGTTTGCGGCGAGAAGCATCGGCGCGGCCGGCAGTTCCTCGATGGAAACATGCCATAGTCGCGTCGGGAACAGTCTCCGCCTGCGCGTGCGCGAAGCGCAGGACTGGTCTCGACCAGGTGCACGCCGCCGCTGAAACCTGCGCTCCGAAGCACGCGCAGTACGTCGGCCGCTAGCGTTCCGCGCCCGGGGCCAAGTTCCACGTAAGCCGCGTCGGCTGGCTTGCCCGCCCGGACCCAGACATCGGCGAGCGCTCCGCCGACCATCTCGCCGAACATCTGGGAAATCTCGGGTGCGGTCGTGAAGTCCCCGTCACGACCGAGCGGATCGCGCGTCGAGTAATAGTAAGCGTTGCACGCTTCCATGTAGGCCTCGACGGTGATCGGGCCCTCCGCCTGGATTCGCTCCCTCAGCGCCCGCTCCAGCGGGGTCAGGCCCAAGCTCCCGCTTGCGGGAGGCCGCTCAAGCAACGCTCTCCGAGCCGGCAATCGGCTCTACGCGCTGTCTCCGGCCCTTGGCGGTCCACATCAGCCATGCGCCGAGCAGGATCATCGGCAACGAAAGCCATTGCCCCATGTGAAGGCCCGTCTTCGCGGCAAAACCGACCAGCTGCGCGTCGGGCTCGCGGACAAACTCGATCAGGAAGCGGAACAGGCCATAGAAGAAGGTGAAGGCGCCGACGAGCTTGCCCGGCTCGTACCGCGACTTGCGTCTTCCAGAACATCAGCCAGAGGATCGCGAACAGTACGAGGCCTTCGAAGCCCTGCCTCGTAGAGCTGGCTCGGATGGCGCGGCGGTCCGATTGACGGTGACACCCGCAATGACCTCCGGGAAGCTAACGGCCCACGGGCACGTTCGACACGGAGCGCCCCAAAGCTCGTGGTTCACGAAATTGGCGAGCCGGCCGAAGAACAGGCCGAGCGGGACACAGCATGCGACATAGTCGTGCACGCGAAGCCAGGGCAGCTTCTCCTTTCGGCTCAGGTAGAGGATGCCGAGCACGGTCCCGACCATGCCGCCGTGGAAACGACATGCCTCCATCCCACAGCTTCAGAATGTCGGCGGGGTGCGACAGGTAATAGCTGAGATTATAGAACAGCACATAGCCGACGCGGCCGCCCAGAATGATGCCTAGCGCCGAGTAGAAGACGAGGTCGTCGGCATGGCGGCGAGCCATCGGCGCTGCCAGGCTGCTTGATCAGCTTCAGCATGTACCAATAGCCGAGGAAGATGCCGGCGAGGTACGCAAGGCTGTACCAGCGCAACTGGAAAAACCCGAGATCGAGCGCGACCGGATCGAGGCCGAGATCGCTCCAGACGATTGCGCCGATTAGTGTTTCTATCGCCAAGGTCTTCCCCGTTTATGGACAGCGCCTCATAAGGTTGCGAACCGGAAAGGCAAAGGAGTTGGGATTTGAGGAGTTTGCATGCCCTCTGAGCTCGATCTCAAGTATGACGACATGCTGGCCCGGGTCATCGGGCCGGGCGGACGGCTGATCATCGGCGAGGATGAGCAGGGCCGCGCGATCGTCACCAACTTCCCGGCAACCCTTCCCTCCTTTTTCCGCACTTTCTGCGCGCTCAATGCCCAAGCGGAAGGCATCGTCGCCGGGGACGAGCGGCTGACCTTCGCCGACCTCGATGCATGGTCCGAGCGAGTTGCTCATGCACTCACGAGCCGCGGAATTCGGAAAGGCGACCGGGTCGGAATCGCGATGCGGAACTGCCCCGCATGGGTCGTCAGCTACATGGGCATCCTCAAGGCGGGCGGGGTGGCCACGCTGCTCAACGGCTGGTGGCAGCCGCACGAGATGCAGCACGCACTGGACATGGTCTCGCCGAAGATGACGATCGCCGATGCACCGCGCGCGAAGAAAATCGAAGGCATTTGCGGAAGCTGCCAGCTGGCGGTCTTGCCGATCGAGGAAACACTGGAAGGTGCGCTGGCGCCCTTGCTGAACGGCGCCGACCTCGAGGCGCCTTTGCCTGAGGTCAATCCGGAGGACGACGCGACGATCCTCTTCACGTCCGGCTCCACCGGAGAAGTCCAAGGGCGCGCTGTCCACGCATCGCGCGGTGACGACCGGCGTCTACACCTATGCGACGGGCCTGATCGTCCTGCTCGGCATCATGACCGAGGAAAATCGCGCGCCGGCGACCAAGCGGACGCTGATCAACGTACCCGCTGTTCCATGTGACGGGCGAAGTGCCCGTCATGCTCAACAGCTTCGTCATCAGCCGGACGATGGTGATGATGCCCAAGTGGGATGCTGGCGAAGCGCTGCGGCTGATCGACAAGGAAGGCATCACCTATTTCGTCGGCGTCCCGACCATGAGCATGGAGCTCATGACCCACCCCGACCGCGACAAATATGATTTGTCGTCGCTGACCGACATTGCAGCCGGCGGCGCGCCAAGGCCGGTCAGCCATGTCGAGCGGCTGGCCAAGGAATTTCCCGAAGGCTCAGCCTGCTTTGGGCTACGGTCTGACCGAGACGAATGCTGTCGGCTGTTCCAATTTCTGGGGCAATTACGCCGCGAAACCGGATTCAACAGGCCGCGCGCATAAGCCGTTCGTCGATCTCGCCATCCTCGGACGCCGGCGACGTGCATTTGCCGCCGTTCGAGCGCGGGGAGATCGCGATCCGATCCGCCGCCAACATCAAATGCTATTGGGACGATCCGGCCGCTACCGACGCCGCTTTCACGCCTGACCGCTACTTCCGTACCGGGGACGTCGGCTACCTCGACGAGGATGGCTACCTGTTCATCGTCGACCGCAAGAAGGACATCATCATCCGCGGCGGCGAGAACATTGCCTGTGCCGAGGTGGAGGCCGAAATCTACGCCTGCCCTGCCGTAGCCGAGGCCTGCGTGTTCGGTGTTCCCGACGACCGGCTTGGCGAGGTTCCAGTCGGCGGTGATCTATCGCAAGGAAGACAGCGACCTTACCGAAGACGAACTTCGCGCCTTTCTCGAGCCGCGAATTTCCGCCTTCAAAATTCCGGCGCGCTTCATCTTCGCGGACGCACCTTTGCCGAAGCTCGGCACCGGCAAGATCGACCGCGTGGCGATCAAGGCGCAGTACCGCCATTGAAGCCCGCCGATCATCCGCCGTTCAGCACGGACGCATCGGCGTCCTGCTTATCAATCTCGGCACCCCTGACGCTCCGGAGGCAGCGGCCGTTCGGCGCTATCTCGCCGAGTTTCTGAGCGATCCGCGCGTGATCGAAATTCCGCGCATTGCGTGGATGCCGATCCTGCACGGCATCATCCTGCGCACTCGGCCGAAGAAGTCGGCGCACGCCTACAAGCAAGTGTGGACCGAGGAAGGATCGCCGCTCGCAGCCAATCACGCGCCGCCAGGCGGAAGCGCTGCAACGCCTGCTCGGCAACGACGTGATCGTCGATTTCGCAATGCGTTACGGCAATCCGGGTATCGGCAAGTCGATCGACAATCTTGTGGCGCTGGGTTGCGAGCGCATTCTCGCGGCGCCGCTCTATCCGCAATATTGCGCAGCAACGACGGCAAGTGCGACCGATGCAGTGTTCGGGAAACTGGCGTCGATGCGCCGCCAACCTGCGCTCCGCACGCTCCCGCCTTACTACGATGATCCGCTGCACATCGATGCACTGAAGGCGAGCATTGAACGCCAGCTTGGATCGCTCAAATTCGAGCCGCAGCGGCTGCTGCTGAGCTTTCACGGAATGCCGAAGCGAACGCTGGAGTTGGGCGATCCGTATCACTGCCACTGCCAGAAGACCGCGCGTTTACTGAGCGAGCAGCTTCGCATTCAAACCGACATCGCGTTCCAGTCGCGATTCGGCCGCGCTAATGGCTCGAACCCGCGACCGACAAGGTTCTCGCCGACTATCCGACGCAGGGCATCACCCGGATCGCCATCGCGGCGCCCGGCTTTTCGTCCGACTGTGTCGAGACCGTCGAAGAACTTGGGATACGCGGGCGCGAGACGTTTATCGCAAGCGGCGGCAGCCGACTTCGCCCGCCTCGATTGCCTCAATGATTCAGCCTGATGGCATGACCATGCTGGAGACGCTTGTGCGCCGTGAACTTGCAGGGTGGCTGCCGCAGCCATAAGTGCCTCCGGTACAGACACAGGGAGAGACTCATGGCACGCGTTGCGATCGTCACCGGCGGCACCCGCGGAATTGGCGAGGCGATCAGTATCGCTCTTCGCGACCAGGGCATGAAAGTCGCCGCCAATTACGCCGGAAATGAAGAGCGCGCGCGCGAGTTCAGCGAGCGCACCGGCATCCCCGCTTTCAAGTGGGACGTGTCCGATTTCGACGCGTGCCAGGATGGCGTCGCGAAAGTCGAAGCCGACATCGGGGCAGTCGACGTGCTCGTCAACAACGCCGGCATCACGCGCGACACGACAATGAAGCGCATGGATCATACGAAGTGGCAGGAGGTCATGGATACGAACCTCGGCGGCTGCTTCAACATGGCCAAAGCGGTGTGGGAAGGCATGACCGGCCGCGGTTATGGACGCATCGTCAATATCGGCTCGATCAACGGGCAGGCGGGCCAGTATGGGCAGGTCAACTATGCCGCCGCCAAGTCTGGCATTCACGGCTTCACCAAGGCGCTGGCGCAGGAAGGCGCGCGCGCGGGGGTGACCGTCAACGCGATTGCGCCGGGCTATATCGATACGGACATGGTCGCCGCGGTTCCTGAGGAAGTGCTCGGGAAAATCATCGCGAAGATTCCGGTGAACCGCCTCGGCCGCGCCGACGAGATTGCGCGCGGCGTGTCTTTCCTGGTCGACGAGAATGGCGGCTTCATCACCGGCTCGACTTTGTCGATCAACGGCGGGCAGCACATGTACTGATGACGGCTGAGCTGGAGGTTTCGGGCGTCCGGTCAAACGATCGGTGACGATCGCAGGGCACGAAACCTCCATCAGCCTTGAACCGATGTTCTGGACCGCTCTGGAACGCGCGGCTGCTTCGGCGGACAAGCCCGTGAATGCGGTGATTGCAGACATCGATGCGGCCCGCGTTGAATCGAGGCCAATCCCCAATCTTACGTCCGCGATTCGGCAGTGGCTGTTCAGCCGCGCTGAGACCGGGCGCTAGTCCTTTCGGCAGCCGCCAATACGGCGTTGACGAACGCCTCTTCCGCCAGCGCATTCCCGTCGAGGAAAAGGGCCGGTTCGATCAACTCCATCTCCATCACCTGGAAGGCACCGTCGGGTCCCCTGAGAATGTCCACGCGAGCATAGGTTGCTTGAACAGGCGCAGCCGAAAGTGCGGCGGTGGCGAGCTCGATCGCACCGCGCGGCGCTTCGCAGGGTTGGGTGGAGCCGCCCAAACTTGGCTGAACCCGGAAATCTCCGCCCTTCGGCCGTTTCACGACGGCGTGGCTGTATTCGCCGCCAAAGAGCATGACGCCGTATTCGCCTTCGCCCGCGATGCCGGGAGGAACGGTTGAATCAGCATGCGTTGGCCGCGTTCGTCCGCTGGAATTGCATTGCCGACACGAATTCGATGCGTGCCGGATGCGCCGGCCGAGACGGGCGGCTTTACGACCAGCTCGTCGGTGCCAAAAAGTTCGGCGGCGCGGGTGAGATCCTCTTCGCCGAGGCGATCGACCTCGATGGTCTCGACCGCCGCGACTCCTTTGTTCGAAAGTTCGCGCAGATAGGCTTTGTCCCCATTCCAGCGGAGAAGCGCGGGCGGGTTCGCCATCGGCAGTCCCGCCGCCTCGACGCCGTCCAGCCACCGCAGCCATTCCGCCGTATCGAAGGTGGTAGCCCCAGACGACCAACGGCAGCACCAGATCATAGCCGGACAGGTCCTCGCCCGACGTCCATCGCACGGCGTCCACCGCAACACCGCGCTTGCGAAGCGCATCGGCCTCGACATCGAAAGCCCAGTCCCACGGCTCCGGATAGTCCGGCGCCGGGACCAGGAAGGCGAAGCGCACGCCTAGCGAGCGAGCAGGATGCGAGCCTGTGCGGCGATTTGCGCAAGCATCGGCGCGCTGACCGAACCCTCGTTCCGCGCCCGGCCGATGAGGTTGCGGAACTGCTCAAGGCGCGGGCCCTGATGCGCAATCCAGTCTTCAACCGCCGCGTCGGGGTCCTTGGTCCGAACGCGCGACAGGAAATCGATTCGCAGCTGCTCGAAGTCACGCGCCAGTCCGGCCGTCAGCAGGCGCTCCCACTGATCGGTGGGCATGAACCGCGCCAGCTGCTGCTGCGCCCAGTCGATGCCAAGCGCTTCGCCAAGCTTGGTGTAGGCGCGCGCCAGCGCAAGCTCGTCCTCTTCTTGCGGGATGCCAGCGCGGCAAGCCCGAAGATGCCGTCCAGCTCGAACAAGCGCACCAGGCCGCTGCACGATGTCGTCGGTTGCGCCGAGCGAGATCAGGCGTTCGCGCCGGGCCGCCGCCTCGTTGCGGACTTCCGAACGGATCAGCTTGCCGGCGGCCGCCGAAATCTTGCGGACGCCCGGCTCGAGCAACTTGCAAAGCGCTGCCGGGCGGGTCTCACCGCCGACGACGCGGAGGATGTCTGACAAATGCGCCCGGACGCTGTTCGCGGCAATCGCGAAGAGCTCGACACGGACCATTTCGGGCAACGGCGTGTCTTCGATTTCCTGCCACAACTTGGGCAGGTCGAGCAGGCGCTCGGCGACGAGGAATGCCGCGATCACCTGCGCAAGCGAAGCGCCCTCTTCCTCGGTCAGGTCGAGCGCGGCACTCGGTCCGAGGCGATTGACCAGGCGGTTGGCGACTCGCGTTGCCAGGATTTCGTTGCGCAGCCGGTGGGCGCGGATAGCGTCCGCATGCGGCTTGCGCATGGGCTTTGGAAAGGCCTCGTACAGCTCGCGCTCGACCATCTTGTCGTCGGCAAGCTTGAGGTCCTCCGCCGCATCCTGCAGCGCGAGCTTGGACATCGACAGCACGACCGCCAGTTCAGGCCGTGTCAGCCCCTTGTTTTCCTGTCCGCGCCGAAGCAGCTCCTCGCTCGACTGCAGACCTTCGACCTTGCGATCGATGCGGCCGGCGGCTTCCAGCAATTCGATGGTGCGAACGAAGCCCGGAAGCCCCCGCGCGCCGCGGCTTTCCGCGATCGACAAGCGCAAGCGTCTGGAGACGATTATCCTCGAGAACGATTTCGGAGACCTCGTCGGTCATCTTCACCAGCAGCGCATTGCGCTTTTCGAACGACAGCCGCCCTTCCCGCATTTCGCGGTTGAGCGGGATCTTGATGTTCACTTCCTTGTCCGAGCAATCGACGCCGGCGCTATTGTCGATGAAGTCGGTGTTGATCCTGCCGCCCTTCTCCGAAAACTCGATGCGGCCGGCCTGCGTAATGCCGAGGTTCGCGCCTTCGCCGATGGCCCGTGCGCGCACTTCCATTCCGTCAACGCGGATGGCGTCGTTGGCGGGATCGCCGACGTCGACGTTCGATTGCGTCGACGACTTCACGTAGGTGCCGATGCCACCGAACCAGACGAGATCCACGGGCGCCTTCAGAATGGCGTTCATCAGAGTTGCCGGATCGGTCGTCGCCGTGCGTGATGCCGAGCACCTTGCGAGCAGCCGCGCTCAGTTCGATGGACTTCTGCGTGCGCGGATAGATGCCGCCGCCCTTAGACATCTTGGAGCGATCGTAATCGTCCCAACTAGACCGCGGCAGGTTGAACATGCGGTTGCGTTCCGCCCAACTGCTGGCCGGATCGGGATCGGGGTCGATGAAAATGTGGCGGTGATCGAATGCCGCGACGAGCTTAATCGCCTTCGACAGTAGCATGCCGTTGCCGAACACGTCCCCCGACATGTCGCCGACGCCCGCGACCGTGATCGGGTCGCTTTGAACGTCGATGCCCAGTTCGAGGAAGTGGCGCTGGACGGAAATCCACGCGCCCTTGGCGGTGATGCCCATCGCCTTGTGGTCGTAGCCGTGCGAGCCGCCGCTGGCGAAGGCGTCCCCCAGCCAGAAGTTGCGTTCCATCGCGCAATGGCGTTGGCGACGTCGGAGAAAGTCGCGGTGCCCTTGTCGGCGGCGACGACGAAGTAGGGATCCTCCCCGTCGTGAATGACGACGCGGTCGGGATGGACGACCTTGTCGTCGATGATGTTGTCGGTGATCGACAGCAGCGAGCGGATGAAGATCCGGTAGCTCTCCGTACCCTCCGCGAGCCAGGCCTCCCGATTGGTCGGCGGCGGCAGCTGCTTGGGATAGAAGCCACCCTTGGCGCCGGTCGGAACGATGACCGCATTCTTGACGAGCTGCGCTTTCATCAGGCCGAGAATCTCGGTGCGGAAGTCATCGCGACGATCGGACCAGCGGAGGCCCCCGCGGGCGATCGGACCACCGCGCAAGTGGATGCCCTCGACGCGCGGGCTGTAGACCCAGATTTCGCGCCACGGCACCGGTCGAGGCAGGCCCGGGACAAGCGAGGAGTTGATCTTGAACGCCAGCGCTTCGTCCGCCTTCTGCGCGAACGCATTGGTGCGAAGGATGGCTTCGACCAGCGCACGGAGCCGGCGAAGAATGCGGTCGTCGTCGATCGAACGTACCGATTGAAGCGCATCATCGAACTTGCCGCGCAGCTTGTCGGCCTGTTCCAGCCGGCCCCGGCGAACCGCAGGATCGTGAAGCGCGTTGAACAAGGCGACCAGCGCCAGAGTCGCCTTGGGAGCGCGGCGCAGGGCATCGACGACCGTGACGAGCCCGAACGAGCTTCCGGTCTGGCGCAGATAGCGGAACCAGGCGCGGAGCCAGACGACCGGCTGGGTATCGAGGCCGGCGTAAAGGACGAGCTGGTTGAATTCATCGTCTTCCGCTTCGCCGCTGAACACGCTCGAAAGCGCCGCTTCGATTTCGGCCTGACGCGCCAGGATGGATCCGGTGTCGGTTTCGTCGCGAAGCTCGAGAAGGAAGTCGTGGATGTAGCCCAGCGAGCCGCCACCGACGGCGCTCGGCATTTCCTCAAGCACGCGAAAGCCGAAATTCTCGAACACCGGAACTGCGTCGGACAGCGGAATGAGGCCGCCGCGGCGATAGGTCTTGATGCGGAGCTGTCCGGGACCGTCCGTGTCCCGACGGAATAGCCGGACGCCGCGATCATCCGGATCGTCGAGCGCGGCGAGGCGCATGATATCCTGGGCGCCCTCTTCGGGCCGGGTGCGGGTGCGATAGCTGTCGGAGAATTCCCCCGCGTAGGTGATCGTCAGCCGCGTCGCGCGGGCCGGACCGACGCGCTCGACCAACTGCTCCTCGACCGCCGGCGTCCAGCCCCGAACCATCTGGCTGACGCGTTCGTCGAGTGCGCGTGAGTCCGGCGTCGGGCGCGTCATTGTCGATGTATTGAGTGTAGCGGAGGAGCGCGAGATTGCCTTCGCCAGTCTCGACCGACCAGCTGGTGATCGACGTGCCGACGACCTCCTCCATCATCGCACCGATCGCTTCGCGCCGCTGTGTGTTGAGGTCGTCGCGAGGTAACCAGACGAACGTGAACAGCTGGCCCTTGAGGATGCTTCGGACGAGCAGCAGCGCCGGGCGCGGGCGGTCGGCGAGCGACATCGCCATCATCACCAGGTCGCGGGTCGATTCCGGGCTGACGTTGACCAGCAGGTCACGCGGCAGCGACGAGACGGCGTGGCGAAGCGCCTTGCCGCTGATGGCCCTTGGGATCAAACCCGAAATCCTTGTCGAGCTGCTCGAGCCGGCGGCGAAGAAGCGGCACCTCCTCGACCGGCCAGGTCAATGCCTGACTGGTCCACAAGCCGGCATGAACGCCGATCCCGGCGACCTTGCCCTTCTCGATGATCGGGACGACGACCAGGTCCAGCGGAACGCCGCGGTGCACGGTCGACTTGCGCTCGGCCTTGGCCATCAGCGGAATGTCGCCGCCCTGCTCGAAATAGCGCATCGCGCCGAGTGCCCCGCCCTCGTCGGTCGGTGCGCCCGGAATGCTGAACAGGCCAAGCGTATTCGGTCGGCTGTCCCTTTGGCACGCTCGACCTCGTAGCCGAGCAGGGTCATGGCCCCGTCGGCAAACCACTTCATGAGAGCGCGGCCTTCGGGATCCTCGATCGCCGCGGCGTCTTCTCGCATCTTCGCCTGGAGCTTCGGCCAATCGCGCACCGCGGCGCGAACGTCGGCGAGCGCTGCTTTCAGATCGTCGACGAGCTCCTTGCGCCCGCGCGCATGCGCACGGTCGAGCTCGATATACATCATCGATTCCCGGCGGTCGTTGTCGCCGCACAGCGGCTCCACCGACTTCAATTTGCCGCTCGCGTCGCGCGTCACGCAGACGACCGGGTGGAGCAGCCGATGAATGGTCAACTGGCGCTGGGCGATGGCGTTCGCGACCGAATCGACCAGGAACGGCATGTCGTCATTGACGATGGCGATGCGCATGCGCCGCCGGCCGGCCTCGCCGCCCGTGGATTCAATCGCCAGAGCGACTTCGCCGCGCTTCCGCTGGGCAGCCGACCGCAGCAAGAAATTCAGCGGCTTCCTGCTCGGTCGACGGTCGTCAGGCCAACGGTTTCGCCGGGGAGCGCATTCTGGGTCAGCGCCTTACGAATGGACGAAACGAGGGGCCTCGCAAGGCGCATAATGGCGGTCATGAAATCGATTGGCTCCGCGGTCGGTGCGATGCCCGCGGCCTATAGACCTGCCATTCTTGAGGGGACAACCCCGCCTTGCGTGGAACTGCCGTAAAGCGTCGGACTTAAAGCCCGGCGCGCTTGATCGCCTTTTCGATCATCGCCTCGTCGTCGACGACGGCGACCGCCTCGACGCCGCCATCGGCGCAACGGCGGGCAAGGACGAGCGCGAACTCCGACTCCGCCGAGACCGTTTCGAGCGCGATCGGCGCGGCTTCGCGAAGTTTCGCCTTCGCCGCTTCGGCCTTGCTGTCCGGCTTCGGCTCGGGGCGCTTCGCCTGGCGTTCAGCCGCGACCAGCGCCTTGAGACCGCCGGCCTGGCCTTCGATGAATTTGAAGAACTCGCCGGTGCCGACGTCCTGACGGCGGGCGAAAGACAGCGCGGCAGCGAATTCGGTGAGGCGCGCCTTGTCGTAATCGATGCCGAACACGAGCTTGACGATCGGCGTCATCGGCGCGCGCGCCTGTGCCTTCATCCCGAATTCCTCGAGAAGCTCGGCGTAATCCTGCGGCTCGCGCTCGGCAGCCAGCGCAAAATCGTAGGCCTGCGACAGCGCGCTATAGAGCGCGACGCGGGTGCGGCCATCGGCGGCCTTGACCGTTTCGGCGGTTTCGCGTGCGGCCCACAGTCGGTCGGCAAGCCCGGCCTCGTCGCCAAGCACGATCTCCGGCTCATCGTCCGGCTCGGATTCGTGGAGCGGGCCATCTTCCCACGCGAAATGAGCGGGCGCCTGATCGTCAACGGCGGCCGGTTCGGGTAAATACGTCTCGTTCGAGCGACCAGCTCTTCATCTTCTTCGCCGAGTTCGAGTTCGGTATCGAGTTCGAGCGGCGGCAATTCGAGCTGCGATCGCCTGCTGGACCTGAGCTTCGGTCCGCTTCCAGTTGATCACGCCGTAGATGAAGTCGATCGTGTCGCCGTCGGACGAGAACGGCATCAGGATGCCGCGGTAGCAGATCGGTGTCGCCGCGCTGGTTCACGAACTCGGCCTCGAAGCCGATCGGCGCGCGATTGGCGATGATCTGCATGTAATGGTCGGTCAGCCGCGACAGCAGCGAGCGGCTGGGAACCTGCTTCGATGTTCTTGATGCCTTCGTCGAGCCCGCACTCCTCGCGGATCGCGGAGCCGATGTACGGCGTCGCGGGATTGTCGCGGCCGGCGGTGAAGTCGAGAAGCACGCTATTGCTCGGCAAAGTCGCTGACTTCGCCCGGCTCTAGATCCTCGATCGACGGATAATCGCGGCCGCCGAGCAGGCCAGACCCAATAATTGTAGGCGCGGACATGCATCCGCCGCTCGTCGGAGCCGATCTCCAGGCACGTCTGCTTCGGCGACGACGAGCTTTCGGACGCCGACGTGACGTCGAATTCGCTCGGATGCTCGCGATAACTGTCCATTACCCTGCGGCCCCACTCCCCTCCATTCGGCGAAGCGGAAGATGCGGGTGAAGCTTGAAGAAACCGTTAACCCTATCTGTTCAGGCGATTTGCGGCGCCTTGAGGCTTGCCCGCTCCGGACGCCGCTGTTAGGGCGAGCGCCGCTTTGTCTGGCCGCTTCGGCCTTCTGGACGGCATGCCGCTTTAGCTCAGCTGGTAGAGCACATCATTCGTAATGATGGGGTCAGGTGTTCGAGTCACCTAAGCGGCACCACCCTGTCCCCTGGGTTCAAGGCTGGCACCGCCAGGCCTCGCGGCCGGCTCAAATCTCCCGGTGATTTCAGTACGATACGTAGTCGCAGCTCACGCCTTTGCCGCACAGAGACGGCGCGGGCCCTGCGGCTCGCCTAATAGAAGGCGCCTTTCTCTGATGCCCGCTTTCGCAGCCACCAGATGCAGATGCTGTTCTGATCCTAGCTAAACCCGAGAACGCGCCGCTGCCCAGCCAGTCGAGGGGCAGGTCGATGACCCGCAGCAGCCGGCGACCTGTCAGGGAAGGCGGCTGACGCCCCTCGACGATGGCTGTAACGATATCCGGAGCCAAGAAGCTGATCCGGAGGAGCTGCCAAAGGTGGCGCTTGCTGTAGTGAGAGGTCAGCTGATCGGCTTTGCCTGAAAGGAGCGATCTTCGAGCGCTCATCGCCAATGCGACCAGCTTGAGAAGCACGGGGTCCGGAGGCCGCTGAGCGTCGCCACTCTCCAGAACCACTTTCAGCTCAGCTCCACGACGGGCCATCCGCAAGGGCATGCTGACGACACGCTGCGTTTCGACACCGATGCTGAGGCGCAGTTCCGTCTCGCCGAGTTGCACCTTAACCCCATGTTCGATCAGGACCTTGCGCTGTTCTGGGACTGAGAAGCTTGGCAGTCCCTTGGCGAGTTCGCGGTCAGACATGAGCTGCCCCGGCTCGCAGGGACGTTCGTGCGATCTCAGCCAGTCACAGACTGCAGCCATCATGGCACCGTCGAGTTCGCCTGCCGGTACTCGCCAGGCAAGTTCCTTGTCCTCGCCAGGCTTCAGTCTCGTGACATAATATCGGTGTCGTCTGCTGCCCTTATGTGTAGACACTGGTGTCATCGGCCGTCCGTCAGGATCACTGATCATTCCGGTCAGCAGACTCGGGTACCGCGACTGCTTACCAAGCTTCCGTTGATGACGATTTGCGGCAAGGATCTGCTGGACTTGGGCCCAGTCATTTTCAGCGATGATGCCCTCATGCTCCCCGTTGTACAGCTCGCCACTGTGACGCACCTTCCCGATATAGATCGGGTTCTGGAGTAGCTGAGACAGCGAACCTCGCTGGAAGTGCACCCCGCCCGCGGTCCGGCCGTTGCTATACTGCCGAACCTTGCTCCTGACGTTCTGCTGCGCGAGCTCGTCGACAAGCCTGGTCACTGAGCGCAGCTCTGAGTAGCGTCGGAAGATTGAGCGGACGATCTCCGCCTCATGCATCGTCGATCACGCAGTTTCCGGTCGCCGAGCCTGTAGCCGAGCGGCACCGGGCCGCCCATCCACATGCCCTTCTTCTTCGAAGCCGCGACCTTGTCGCGGATGCGTTCGCTGGTGACCTCCCGCTCGAACTGGGCGAAGGAGAGCAGCACGTTCAGCGTCAGCCGGCCCATGCTGGTCGTCGTATTGAACGCCTGGGTTACGCTGACGAATGACGCGCCGGCCTTGTCGAGCAGTGTCCACGATCCGGGCAAAGTCCGCGAGGCTGCGGGTCAGCCGGTCCACCTTGTAGACGACGATCACGTCGACCTTGCCCGCGGCGACGTCCGCAAGCAGCTGCTTCAGTCCCGGCCGGTCCATGTTGCCGCCGGACCAGCCGCCGTCGTCATAGTGCTCGTGGATCTGCTCCCAGCCTTCATGGGCCTGGCTGAGGATGTAAGCGGCACAGGCTTCGCGCTGCGCATCGAGGCTGTTGAACGCCTGCTCCAGCCCCTCTTCAGTCGACTTGCGGGTGTAGATGGCGCAGCGCTTCGGCGTCATGGCTTCCACGGCGGCCTCCGAGCCTTGAGATCGAAGAAGCGCGGTCCCGACCAGTGCGTCCCCTGTTATTGCGGAAGCAACCTGCGTGAGGCTGCTGTAATGCCGGCCCTCATGTTCGTACCCGCGTTCAAGCACTACCACCTGATGCATTGTACCGCGCCATTCGCGCACCAGCCTGCGTTCCAGGCCTGAATGAGATACGCTCGCCGTCAAGCGCAGACTTACCGGCACTCAGCCTACTGAGAATAGCGTCGATCTCTCGCCGGACATGCGGCGGGAGATCTCCATGAATGCGAGACTGTTTCTTCCAGGCGATACCGCGGCGCAGCAGGTCTGGGCCGATCTCCGGTGCGGGCTTGCGCCAGCAGTCTCTCCATTCGGCCCGCAGCTGCGCGGGCGTCCTGCCATCGAGGTCCGCCAGCTTCCGCTCGAAATCACTCACTGGCCGGCTCCGGGCCGGCTCCTGAACAATGCGGTAGCTGGTGACCCCGTCGGGGCGCTCCTGCCGCAGCATGCGCGCTTTCTTGCGTATGCCGGTCAGAAAGGCGCGGCAGCTGTGCGGCTTCCACTCGGTCGCCTTGGCAATTTCGTCGAGAGTAGCGCCCTTCTCGCGCGAGAGGAGGCGGGTGACTGTTGCTGACTTCGTTCGGGGCTTTGATGAGGCTGCCATGGTGGGTCTCCTTGCTGCCGGTGCGCGAACTGCACCGGCTTGCACTGACCCAAGCCGCTGAACCCGTAGAGTCGAGCGGCGCACTCTCGTTACGGCGAACAGCAATGCTCGGCGCGCCGCGCCAGTCCAGTCGGAAAATTCACGACGCCAAGTGTCCGCTTTGCGCCCATTGCAGCCGTTCACGAACACGCCACTGGTCCCCGAAAGCGGCCGATCGCGCAATACGAAGCCTACATTAAACAATTAGGCGCATTGCTGTCGTAACTGACATTCGGCAGCAGGTGGTCAGTTGGAAACGCGACTGATCGTGAACTCCAGCCGTTGCGATCGCCGTTGTACAGTGAGCTTTGTCTTGTTCAGAATAGCATCCAGCGCGCGGCTCAATTCGGAAGCACTTGCAACCGGGACGTCGTCGACGGCTGTGACGATGTCGCCCGCTTGCAGTCCAGCCTTGTCGGCCGATGATCCAGCCTGAACGAGCGCGACCCCCGCCCCGGAGCGGAGGGCGCCCAGGCGATTGGACAACGGTGCATCATAGTCCATCGCGCGAAAGCCGAAGCTCGTCGAAGCGGATAGATTATTACGGACGAGTTCGTTGAGAATGACACTAGCGATGGTTGCTGGAATTAGCGCTCCCGCCGGGTTGCTAATGGAAAGTCCGAGGACGCGGCCATCAGTTCCCAGCAGCGGTGTCCCTGTGCGCCATCCACCCGGTTGGTATTGGAGGCGCACATAGCCTACCGGCGCCCCGCCATCCGCGAGGAAGTCGCTGCCGATCATTGCTACGCTCGCACTGCAGCCGCTTCCCGCGGGCGTTGTCACGGTGAACCCGAACTGACCCACGCGGGGAAAAGCCTGATCGCTGAACGGTAGCGGCGCAGTGTTGGCATTATCAACCCTGACCAGGGCTAGGCCCGACACCGGATCGGTCCTGATGTCCGACACCTCGACCCTGCGGCCGTCGCCGAACGCGGCATCGAACGGCGTCGCCGGCAGGTTTGAGGCCGACGCAACCAACCAACCGTCCGCCGAATATGCCAAAGCCGGGACTGGAGGCGTTCCGTGGTGGTCGGGCCGCACATCCGAGCCATGCGGGACGATGACCGCGATAGACGGGCACAGTCGATCGATCAGGTCGGCAAGGTCGGGAAGGCCCGGCTGCTGGCGGACGATCTGCACGATAGGTCGCGTTTGGCGCTCCGCTGAAGCTGGGTGGGTCGGCGAAAAGAGGCGAGCAATTAAGGCTCCGCCGAGGGCGGCAGCCAGCAGCGCCGCGCCGAGAATTACCCCTCGCAGAGTGCGCCGGGGCTGCGCATTGAACTCGCTACTCACCGAACATCTCGCGCTGCGACTTCTCCAACTCATCGGCATAACGCCGATGCACAAACCGCTCCGACAGGGTCCCCAGTACGGCCTGACTGTTATCCACAACAGCCAGGTAGTCGGCTTCGCTCACGTCGAAGGTCCTCATCGCCGAGTTGACGTCTTGCGCTGGTTTTAACGCAACGCTCTGAAGCGTCGCGAGACTACCGATCTCCTCTTTAGGGTCGGTTGTCGCCTCGAAGGCCTTGGCGGTCTCGACGATGCCCGCGTATCGGCCGGTTAAATCCACGAGCACCACCTTGCTCGTCGACCCGAGCGGGAAACGGTGCCGAAACTCTGCAATGGAGGTCGTCGCGGCGGTGGTTTCCGCTCCCCGCTGCATCATCTTGCCGACCGTGAGAGAGCGCACCCACCCGATGTCACGCGCGCTGCGGATCGTCTCGCCGCGAGTGTGCAGTCGCCAAGTCGAGAAGGAGAAGCCGAAGGTCTCGCGCACGAACGTACTAGCGCAGAGCGCGGCAGTGATCGCGACACTGGTCAGCGCAAAGTCGTGCGTGACCTCAAGCACAAGCATGGACATCGTCATGGGTCCGCCGACGATCGCCACGGCCATCGCGGCCATTCCGATTAGCGCCGCGTCGGAGGGGTCCACGGCCGGGAAGGCCGAAATCCGCGCTAGTCCGACGGCGAATAGGTGCCCGACGAGCGATCCGATGAATAGCGAGGCGAAGAACAGGCCCCCGCGGAAGCCGAAGCCGAGCGAAATGGTCGAAGCCGCAATCTTCACGACAAGTACCAGGAGGATGAAGCGAAGCGCCACCTCCGCTCCCAGGTCGACGTGCAGCGCGCCGTGGCCAGCCGAGAGGGCCTGGGGGGTGATCATCGCCAAAGGAATGAGTAGCAGGGCGCCTATCGCTGGCCGCCACGCCTCGGGAATGAAGGAGCGGCGGACGTGAAATTCGAGGTACGTAACGCCGCGCATGACCGCGATGCCGATGAAGGCACAGATGAGACCAAGCGCCGCGTAGAGCAGGTAATCGACGGTTGTGATCGCTCTCGCCCCCGGGAGGGCAACCACATAGGCTTCGAATTCCCATTACGCGGACGAGCAACACCGCGGAAAGGCAGGCTGCGGCAACGGGCGCGATCGCGGCTGGCGTATAGGCGCCGATGACGATCTCGAAGGCGTAGAATGCCCCCGTTAGCGGAGCGCCGAAGGCCGCGCCGATCGCCCCCCCGGCACCCGCCCCGACGAGAATCCGCATGTCCGCCCGCCTTAGCCGGATCCATCGGCCAAGCACTGATGCGAGGCCTCCGCCCGCTTGAGCATAGGCCGCTTCGAGGCCGACGGAAGCTCCAGCGCCGTTCGAGACGATCGTCTGGGCGCATACAATGAGCGAATCCCGCAGCGGAATTGCGCCCCCATGCAGGGCATTTGCCTCTACGACATCAACCGGCGTTCGCCAGCGGCGCACCGCGGCTCTGGATGCCAGACCTAGAAGGAGTCCGAAGATCGGCAGGGCAAAGAGACGTGCGGTATCGATTGCTGGAGCGGCGCTGAGACTTTCCCCACTCAACCCGTAGATGAGCGCCTGCATGCCATGCGCCAGGCCACGCTGAGCGATCATTAGCATTCCGGCGGCCAAACCGACGAGCACCGCAAGCAGGATGAGTGCCGCTTCACTGGAGCGAAAGATACGCCGGAAGAACGCAAGTCCGCGATTGTAAGCGGGCGTGGCGGCGTTCGGGATGGAATGAAGCAGGCTCACGTTTTGGTTCGAAATGTCTTCAGAAAGAGAAACAGCATAACGATGACACCGCCAGCTATCATGAGCAGCCCTAGGCGACTGACGGTCAGCGTGTAGGCGCCAACAAACATGACCAGGATTGCGCAGCCGGCGACCAAGTCCTGCTTATTTTGCCTATTCATCGGACCTCCGGTTCCGCGTTTCCGCCGAGCCATAGAAGACGCGTCGGCGCTACCGAAAGTCCTAGGTCGCGTTGGCGAGGTGTTTTTTCAACTTATCAACGGTGACAACGCGCTGATAATGCGCCGTCTGTGCGGGATCGAACAATTCGAGCATGAACGCCCCTTCGACCCACACTTCGACCAGCTCGAAAAAGCCTTCGCCCCGGGAGCAAACCCGTGCCGGCCAGCCAGCTCGATGAGCAATCTCCAGGATCTCGGGAGCGGGGCGATCAACGGCGATGGCCAGATGGACTTCCGAGAGGCGCTGCGGGTTCGAGACTGTGCGCCATTCGCCTTCGTCATCACCGAGGTGAATGAGATTCCCGCGCGGCACTATTTCAAGTGAGATCATCCCGTCTCCGGACCAAGCCATGCGCCCTTGCGGACCCGCGGGCGGAAACGGAAGCGCTTCGCCCCCCATTATGTCGGCAACCACATCGGCAACATTGGCCGGGTCATCGGCCGGAATCGAAGCGTGTATTAAGCGCATCCCATCTGTTCCTTTCGATCTTGCCCGTCTAGACGGCGGGCGAGCGCCTACCGAAGAATTGCGACCCTTACGAGACGGCCTTGTCGGCTCATCTGATCCACCACTCGATTGCGTACGCCACGACCCCGATGGCGGCGACACTGAGGGCCCAGATCAGCGTCAACCAACCAAGTCGGACCCATAGCGGCCGTTGCTTCGAGGGAAGGTCAAGGCGCGGCTCGATCAATGGTAGCCCTCGGAGCCGACCTTGCCGCGGAAGACCCAATAGGCCCACGCCGTATATGCAAGGATGATCGGCATGACGATGAGCGTACCGACCAGCATGAAGACCTGTCCCCGCTCCGGAGCGGCTGCATCCCAGATCGTCACGGAGTCCGGGCACCGCATAGGGCCAGACGCTGATCCCGAGGCCGATCATCCCAAGCAGGAATACCGTCAGCGAGAGCAGGAATGGCAAATAGCGCCGGCGCCTCCGCAGGCTCCAGAACAAGGCGAGAAAAGTAACGGCGCTGAGCAGGGGGATCTGACTGGTGACCAGTATCTCGGGCCACTGGAACCATCGGTCCCAGTAGCGGCCGAGCAGGAACGGCGTCGCAAGGCTCACGGCAACCATCAGCGCCAGGGTGCCGGGACCCGCACGTGCCGCGATGCGATACGCACGATCCTCGGCGGCGCCCGTGAGCTTCATGGCAAGGAATGTCGCTCCCAACAGGGTGTAGCCGACGGTCACGCCTGCACCCGTGAGAAGCGAGTAAGGCGACAGCCATTCATACCAGCCGCCGGCATAATGGCGGCCTTCAACAGAGATGCCTTGGAGGATCGCCCCAAGGATCGTGCCTTGCGAGAAGGCCGCAACCAACGAGCCCGCGAAAAATGCGAAGTCCCAGAAGGCGACATGGCCGCGGATCGCGCGCCCGGAATTCGAACGCGACGCCGCGGAAGACCAACCCCAGCAGCATGGCGATGACCGGCGGATAGAGTCGCAGGCAGGATGATCGCATAGGCCAGCGGGAAAGCGGCGAGCAGTCCGCCGCCGCCAAGCACCAGCCAGGTCTCGTTGCCGTCCCAGACCGGCGCGATGGCGTTCATCGCCTGGTCGCGCTCGTCGCCTTTCGAAAATATCGGGAAGAGAATGCCGATGCCGAGATCGAACCCGTCCATCACCACATACATGAACACCGCGAAGGCGATGATGATTGCCCAGACGGTGGTGAGATCGAGGTGCATCATCGCTCGTGCTCCGCCTTGTCCTGCAAAACCTCCTGATGCGGGTGCTGCGCGGCCCGGGCGTGATGCCGGCGGTGCGCAGCGGTCGCGTTCGTTCGCGCCGGCCCT
The DNA here is from genome assembly GCA_963750315.1 of uncultured Alphaproteobacteria bacterium. Classification (GTDB taxonomy): domain Bacteria; phylum Pseudomonadota; class Alphaproteobacteria; order Sphingomonadales; family Sphingomonadaceae; genus Sphingomicrobium. Next base: position 34,308 of record CAVVQF010000020.1, on the reverse strand, counting down.
TGCTCCGCACTGTGCGGCGGACTCCTCATCAGGTGGAAGATATAACCACGTGCCGACGCCGAAAACGGCGAAATAGACGACCACGAAGGCAAGCAGCGAGGCGCCGACGGCAGGCGCGTCCGAGCGGGACGCGCGCTCTCTGCGGTGCGTAGCAGGCCGTAGACCGTGAATGGCTGGCGGCCCGACTTCGGTCGTCGATCCAGCCGGCGATCACGGCGACGAAGCCGGAGGGTCCCATGACCAATGCGGCGCGATGCAGATGCGGCCCAGTCGTAAAGCCGTCCGCGCACGCTGGCCCAGAGGCTCCACAGCCCGAGCGCCAGCATCAGGAAGCCAAGCCCGACCATGATCCGGAAGGTCCAGAAGATCACCGCGACGGGCGGGCGAGTCCTCGGGCGGAATGGTGTCCAGGCCCGGCAGCGGCGCGTTCAGGTCGTGCTTCAGGATCAGGCTGCGAGGCGTTGGGAATCGGCGACGGCATAATCGAGCGCGCTCGCCTCGCCGTCGGGAATGCCGAACGAGGATCGAGCGGCGCTCCGTCCGGGCGTGGCTCTCGATAATGGCCCTCCATCGCCATCACCTTGGCCGGCTGGTGCTCCAGCGTGTTCAGGCCATGCAGGTCGCCGACGAAGATCTGCATCGGCGCGACGATGGCGGCCATCCACATGGCCATCGAGAACATCATGCGCGCGCGCTGGGTTGTGCGGTCCGCAGCAGGTGCCAGGCGCCGACCGCGCCGACCGACGAACGCCGTGGTGAGGTAGGCGGCCAGCACCGTGTGGACGAGCCGTAGGGAAAGACGGATTGAAGATGATCGCCCACCAGTCCGCCGCGGAACGAACTGGCCGTCGGCGTTGATGGCGTAGCCGGCCGGCGTCTGCATCCAGCTGTTCACCGAGAGGATCCAGAAGGCCGAGATGAGCGTGCCGACCGCCACCATGCACGGCGGCGGCGAAATGCAGGCCCGGGCCGACCGCGCTTCATGCCGAACAGCATGACGCCGAGGAAGCCCGCCTCGAGGAAGAAGGCGGTCAGCACCTCATAGGCCATCAGCGGGCCCGATCACCGGCCCGGCCTTGTCGGAGAACACCGACCAGTTGGTGCCGAACTGGTAGGACATCACGATGCCCGAGACGACGCCCATGGCGAAGACGACGGCGAAGATCTTCAGCCAGTAGCGGAACAGGTCGAGATAGATGCCTTGCCGGTCTTGAGCCACAGCCCTCGAGCACCGCGAGTAGCTGGCGAGGCCGATCGAGAAGGCCGGGAAAATGAAGTGGAAACTGACGGTGAACGCGAATTGCAGGCGCGCCAGGATCAATGCGGCAGCGTTCGAGTCCATTTAGATCTCAGCTCGAACGATCGCGCAAGGGCCTCGGTCACAGCGCGGTCCCGCTCTTCCACAGCATGTAGGCGGCGACGACGAAGATCAGGCCGGCGAACACGGTGGTGAGATGGCCCGGCTGCCCGACAGCCGCTTCGCCGCGCGCGTGCCGAGAAAGCCGCCGATGATACCGCCGAGCGATGAACACGAGCGCGAGCGCCCAGTCGACGCAGCCCGGAAAAGGCGTAATTCGCGGCGGTCGTCAGGCCGAAGGCGGTGACCGCGACCAGGATGATCCCGACGGCGTTGATCATCGGCATGCCGGTCGAGGCGATCAGGCCGGGCACGATCAGGAAGCCGCCGCCGATCCCGAAGAAGCCGGAAAAGCAGGCCGGTGCCGAGCCCGTAGCCGACCACCTTGGCCGCATTCTCCCGGCCCAGCCGCACTTCGCGGATCGCCGGCGTGTCCGCGCCGGCGAAGCATCAGCATGCCGACGACGATCATCACGATCGCGAACAGGAACAGCAGCTCTGGCCGTCGAACGCCTTGCCGGCGGTCGAGCCGAGAACGCGCCGACGATGCCGGCACGCGGCGAAGACCAAAGCGCACCGCCATTTCACGTCGCCGTGGCGCGCATGGTTGAACAGCCCGATCGCGGCATTGGCCGCGACCGCGAGCGCGCTGGTGCCGATCGCGACATGCGGGCTTCGGCACCCCGACCAGATAGACCATCAGCGGCACGGCGAGGATCGAGCCGCCGCCGCCGACGAGGCCGAGGATGAAGCCGACCAGCGCCCCCGAAAAGGCGCCGAGCACATAGTGGATCGGGTCGAGCAGTCATTCGTGCGTCGCTTTTTCCGGAAGCCTCGGTGAGCGCGCTCAGGTCATAGCCGGCGGCGGCGGCGGTCTTTATCGTCTCCTCGGGGCTGCGCTTACCGGCCTGGGCAAGCGCCCAAAGCATCGTCGAGCGCGTGCCGGTGCGGCAGAAGGCCAGGATCGGCCTTGCGGCGGGCGCTCGCGTCGCGAAAGCGGCGGCCTGCTCCTCGTTGATTTGGCCGGCGACGACCGGGATGTGGACGTAGTCGAGGCCCAGCCGCCGCGCCTCCGTCTCGATCTCGTCCGAGTTCGGCTGCCCCGGCGCCTCGGCATCGGGGCGGTTGTTGATGATCGACCGAAGCCGGGCGCCAGCTCGCTGGAGCTTCGTCGGGCGGTACGAACGCGCAGACGGAATGTCATGGCGAGCGGCTTGAGTCGGGCATCCTGTCATCCTGCGAATTGGAGTGTGCGGTCGCGGCGGTCGGGTGAAGATGGCGCTGCAGCCCCATGCCGGCGAGCATCGCCGCGACGAACAGCCAGCTCTGCCATTGGCCGAGCACGAGCCCGGCGATCGCGGGCCCGGGCAGAGGCCGACGAGGCCCCAGCCGACGCCGAACAGCGCGGCGCCGGCGAGCAGCCGCGTTCGATCGCGCGGTTCTGCGGAATGCAGAATTCGTCGGCCATGACCGGGCGCTTCATCCGGCCGGACGACCAGATAGCCGATAGCGCCGACGGGACCAGCGCGCCGCCCATGACGAACGCCAGGGTCGGATCCCAAGCGCCGGCGACGTCGAGGAAGCCGAGCACGCGCGCCGGGTCGATCATGCCCGACAGCGCCAGGCCTGCGCCGAACAGCAGCCCCGCGACCAGCGCCGGGAAAGATGTGCCGCATGGCTCAGCCTCCCACCAGGTGCCGAGCGATGAAGACGGTCGCGATGCCGGCGCGCCATGAAGGTCGCGGTCGCGGCGATCGAGCGCGGCGAGAGCCGCGCAACCCCGCACACGCCGTGGCCGCTGGTGCAGCCGTTGCCGAGGCGGGTGCCGAAGCCGACGAGCAGCCCGCCGGCGACGAGCAAGGGCACCGACGAGGTGATCTCGACTGCAGGTGCGCCAGCGGCCACGGCACGATCAGGGCGCCGAGCGGCAGGCCGAGCACGAAGCCGACCGCCTGCAGCCACGGCGGCCCGCCGTCGGCGATGCGCGTGGCGCGCGGCGGCCATTCCGCTGACGCCCGGCGATGCGCCCGGAGCAGGAGCAGGAGCAGGCCGGCGGCGCTGCCGATCAGCAGGCCGCCCGCCATGGCCGTGCAAGGCGGCGTGCGATTGCCATCGGCGCTCCTCACAGCAGGTTGAGCGGCAGCTTGAGGTAGCGCATGCCGTTCGTCCTCCGGCTCGGGCAGGTGGCCGGCGCGCATGTTGACCTGCATCGACGGCAGGATCAGCCGCGGCATGCCGAGCGTCGCGTCGCGCTGGCTTTCCGCATCTCGACGAACTCGTCCTCGGTCACGCCCTCATGGACATGCACGTTGGCGGTCCGCTCGGCGCCAGCACCGTCGTCTCCCACACGAACTCGTCGCGGTTCGGCGCCTTGTAGTCGTGGCAGAGGAAGACGCGCGTCTGCGTCGGGCAGCTGCATCAGCCGGCGGACCGAGCGGATACAGCTGGCGCGCGTCGCCGCCGGGGAAGTCGGCGCGCGCCGTGCCGTAGTCGGGCATGAACATGCGTGTCGCCGACGAACACAGCGTCGCCGATGACGTAGGCCATGTCGGCCGGCGTGTGGCCGGGCACGTGCAGCGCGATCAGCGGGATGCCGCCGATCATCGAAGCCTGTCGCCGTCGTCGAACAGCCGGTCGAACTGCGAGCCGTCGCGGGCGAACTCCGGTGCCCTCGTTGAAGATCTTCCCGAAGACGTTCCTGCACGGTGACGATCTCGCGCCGATCGCGAGCCGGCCGCCCAGCTTTTCCTGGAGATAGGGCGCGGCGGACAGGTGGTCGGCGTGGGCGTGGGTCTCGAGCATCCACTCGATCGTCAGCCCCTCGGCCTCGACATAGGCGATGATCCGCTCGGCGCTCTCGAACGACGTCCGGCCGGACGCCTGGTCGAAATCCATGACGCTGTCGATGATCGCCGCTTTCTTGGTCGCGGGATCGTGCACCACGTAGCGTGGCGGTGAAGGTCGGCTCGTCGAAGAAGCTCCTGACGACGGGCGAACGGATTTCGCCACGCAACGAGCGCTCGACCTGCTCTTTCGCGCCGGCGAGGTGAACGTCAGCGTTGACGCGCTGATTTTTGTCGAGGACGACGTCCATCGATCAGTCTCCTTTGGATTTCTTGTCCTGGCGAGCGTCCGTGCGCGCCATAGGGGATTTCCACACGATCCCGCTGGCCGGATCGGGGCAGAACATCTGGTGCAGGAGGACAAGCACGCTCGCGGCGCGCTCGTCGCACACGCGATAATAGAGCGTCTGGGCCTCGCGCCGAAACGTCACTAGGCCTTCGGCCCGTAGCTTCGCGAGATGCTGGGACAGCGCCGACTGACTCAGTCCGATTCTTTCCACCAGCTCGCCGACGATCATCTCGTCGGCTTCGATGAGATGGCAGAGGATAAGCAGGCGGTGTTCGTTGGACAGCGCCTTCATCAGTGCGGCAGCGCGGCCAGCACCGGCGGCCATTTCCGACGGTGAGATGGGTAACGCTTTCAGCATTGCACCTCGTCCTCTGTTAGTGGACACTAATGTTAGTGGACACTAATTTAGTAACGTCTAATCTGATGTCAACGTCGACCGTTCTTGCGGACCAGCAGAGCGAGGCCCGTCATACTCGCCAAGCACAAGCCAGCCATAGCAATTGGAATCGCGGACCGGGCCGGAGCTGGCCGCGAAGGCCTTTGCTTATCCCCGGCGGCGACCAGTGCGGCGGCGGATGGCGAAGCGCTCGCTTGGATTCGATGCGGCGGTGCCGGCTCCGCGATCGTCTCCCGGTCGCCAGGGACTGCCCCGCGCCGGAAGATCAGGCGATATGCCGTAGCGCCGTCGCTAACGACACCTGAAAAGCGTGTCGGCACATCTCCCTTGACGGGCGCCTGGATGCGCAGCGGAGGGCCGTCACGCACCTGCGCTTCGCCAGCGTCGAGGAAACCGTTCTCGTCCGGGAAGAAACGCGCACGGCGCGCATCGACTCGCACGTTCCCCGGCAGGAGCAGGAGCAGTTTTCTGTCACGCACGACGAACTTGCCCGTGCCGGCCTCCCGAGGTTCCGCCGCGGCCGCGCGGCGGACCAGGACCGCCTGGGCCGACGGTGCTCCATCGCCGACCGTCATCGGAAGCGACAGCGTCGCTCTTTCCGGCACGCACAGCTTGTCCGAACATGCCGCCCAGCTGACCTCGGTCGTGATCGGCAGCGGCGTTCCGGGCGTGAGGCCGGGGTCCACGGTCATGCGCGAGATCAGCACATGGGGTCCCGCGTGGACGTAGCTCGTTACGCCCATCACCCGAAGCAAGCTCGGGGCCGGATGACGCAAAGGCCCAAAATGGACACCGGGCGGCGCGGTCCACTTGACCACCGGGGCGAGGCCGCTGTCTCCGGGATTGCTCCAGTAGCCGTGCCAGCCGGGCTGCGGCGTCATCCGCAATCCGACGAGCACGCTGTGGCCCGGCCGCGGCGACATGGTCTTAGCGATCAGGGTCGCAGCGATTAACTTTGGGCGAGCTGCCGCGGGCGTGCTGGGCAGCACATAGGCGAGGGCCGCGAAAACCAGCGAGGACCGGTGCATGCTACTCGCCTGCCGCTGACTTCGGATGACGAGCGGCCTGGAGGCTCGCCTTGCGGGCCTTCGCGACGCTGGTCTGCAGCTGCGTTAGCGTCATTCCGCCGAAGCTTTGGAAATTGCCGATGATGAAGCCCGGAGTGCCCTCCAGCCCGATTGCCTCGGCCTGCTCGCTATTGCGTTGAAATAGGTCCTCGATCTCCTCCGAATGCGACGCCATGTCCTTCTGCAGCCGGCTCCAGTCGACTCCGGCCTTTTTCGCCGCAGCCTTGATCTTCTCCTGGTTGAGCGGGAGGGGCGTTTCCATCAGCGCGTTGTGCATGGGCAAGTACTTGCCCTGATATTTGCTCGCGATTGCTGCCAGCGCCGCAGCTTCGGAGGCAGGTCCGAAGATCGGCCAGTCGCGGAAGATGACGCGGATCTTGTGGTCCGTTGCCAGCAGCTGTTTCAGCGGTCCGTGTGTCGCCCTGCAATAGGGGCATTGATAGTCCATGTATTCGACGATCGTCACATCGTAGGCCCGCGGTTTTACCGTCGGCGCGACCTCGTCCTCAGTGAACCAGCGCCGCTGCTCCTCGACACTCGCATTCTCGTTTAGCGCACTCGGGGCGGCGAACCCCGCCGCCGCCGCAATTCCCAAGGTCAGACCCAGTGCGCATCCGCGCCAGACAAATTTCACTTCACGCAACTCCCGAACTGTCAACAGCTTTATGAGTACTTGCTAATTTAGAAATAGCTCATATATCTGTCAACGCTAGGAGCATTACGGATGGCGGACGGCTTGTTGTTGCCGCCAGATCGGCACGAAGGGACATCGGACTCATGGACATGCAGAAACGAAACCCGCGCATCGTCGTGCTCGGCGGCGGTCTCGGCGGTACAATCGCCGCTTATGAGCTGGCGGCCGCCGTTCGCGGCAGGGCCGAGCTGATGCTGATCTCCGACCGCGCCGAGTTCAGTTTCGTCCCGTCGAACCCCTGGGTCGCCGTCCACTGGCGCCAGGCGGATGCAATCCAGGTCGAGCTCGCACCTGTGATGGCACGCAAAGGGATCGGCTTTTCGAGCGTTGGCGCCAAGAGGCTGCACGCTGACAGAGAACCGCATCGAGCTGAACGACGGCACGAGCGTGCCGTACGATTATCTCGTCATCGCGACCGGGCCGGCGCTTGCCTTCGACGAGGTGAAAGGGCTGGGGCCTGAGGGCTACACGAGCCTCGGTCTGTCAGATCGGATCATGCCGTCGCTGCTGCCGACGCGTTCGACAGGCTGGTCGAGGAGCCCGGACCGGTGATCATCGGCGCAGCCGCGGGCGCGTCGTGCTTTGGTCCAGCCTACGAGTTTGCGATGATCCTCGATACCGCGCTGCGCAAGCGCAAGCTGCGCGACAAGGTGCCGATGACCTTCGTCACGCCCGAGCCCTACATCGGCCATCTCGGTCTCGACGGCGTCGGCGACACCAAGATCGCTGATGGAAAGCGACCTGCGCGACCGGCACATCAAGTGGATCACCAACGCCGCGCATCGAGGAGGTCGAACCCGGCCTGATGCATGTCGACGATCGGCGAGGACGGGACACTCGGGCCGAACATGCTCTGCCCTTCCGCTTCTCGATGATGCTGCCTGCGTTCCGCGGCGTGGAGGCCGTTTCCGGCATCGAAGGCCTGACAATCCGCGCGGCTTCGTCATTGTCGACGAGCACCAGCGCAATCCGAAGTTCCCGAACGTCTTCGCGCGTCGGCGTCTGCGTCGCCATCCCTCCGGTCGGCCAGACGCCCTTGCCGGTAGGCGTTCCCAAGACCGGCTTCATGATCGAGTCCATGGCGACCGCGACCGGCGAGAACCTTTCCGGCGCTGCTGGCGGCGAGGAGCCGCGCACGGAAGGCACTTGGAACGCTGTCTGCCTGGCCGACTTCGGAGATGGGGGCGTCGCCTTCGTGGCGCAGCCGCAGATCCCGCCGCGCAACCTCAACTGGTCGTCAGAGGGCAAGTGGGTCCACGCCGCCAAGATCGGCTTCGAGAAGTATTTCCTGCGCAAGGTCCGCCGCGGCGAAGCGGGACCGTTCTACGAAGAGGCCGCGCTGAAGATTATGGGCATCCGGAAGCTCAAGGAAACACGCAAGCAGCGGCTGAGCCGGAAGGAGTGTGATCATGGAACGCCTCGTCGCAATCAGTTTGACTCTGCCGGAAACGTCGGCGGCGGCCCAAGGCTCCGGAATGCAGGATCGCGGGGCAAGTGCCGTAGTGCCGACCCTGATGTTCGTACCCGTGTTTTAGAACCACGACCTGGTGCATCGCACCGCGCCATTCGCGCGCCAGCCTGGTTCCCGGCCTGAGTGAGATACGCTCGTCAACCGCAGACTTGCCAGCGGTCAAGCGGCTGAGAACAGCCTCGATCTTGCGCCGGGCATGCGGCGGGAGATCTCCATTGATCCGGGACTGTGTCTTCCACGCGATTCCTCGACGCAGCAGGTCGGGACCGATCTCCGGTGCCGGTTTACGCCAGCTCTCTCTCCATTCTGCGCGCAGCTGCGCGGGGGTCATGCCATCAAGGTCCGCCAGCTTCCGCTCGAAACCACTCACTGGCCGGCCCGCGACCCGTGAATGGCCTGAATCCGCGCCAGCCGGGCGTCGGGTTGAACTACATCCTTCAAAATTTAACGCCCATACCCACCCTGACCCGACGCGGCACCAAGGGAGTGACTTGGTTCTGTTGGTCGATCGTGAACGGATTGCCAAAAGCGAACTGATTCCCTCGAGCGTCGAGCAGATTATCTACATCGATTGAGAGCTCCACGGGGCCCCGCATCAAGCCACCTCGCACGGAAACTTCGGAATAATTGCCCTGGGAGACGTCGAGAGGAAATCCGATCCCCAAGTCCGAGGATCCAACGTAACGCACGGCACCGCCGATACGCATCTGGGTATGCTCGTCGAAGCGATGGGCATAGTTCACCGCGATTCTTCCCCCGAAATGAGGGATGTTGGGCAACTCACGTTCATTAGCGTCCGCGAATTGAGGCATCGGCTTCGCGAGCCTTGACGAGCTGACGAAGGCCGCCGCGTCTAGTTGCACGCTCCTTGAAGGCAGCCAGGTCGCCTGCATCTCGAAAGTCTTGATCCGACCGTCGCCGAGGTTGTCGGTGAAGGGTAGCCCCGCCTGATCGATCTGGTCGGCCTGAATGTCGGACCATCCGGAGTACGATATTGATGCGCTAAGCGAGAACGGATCGTGCCCTGGATTTCCAAAACGAGAACCCAGCTCGATCGTCGAGACCGAATCAGCCTCGACGCGCTGCGAATGCACCCCCGCTCCCTCGGGAGTCACTTCGAGAAGGCCGGGACGGAATGCTGATTGCCAGTGAATGAAAGCCAGCAACTTTGGACCAAGTTGCCAAGAGATGGCCGCCATCGGAGACAAGCGAAACTGCGTCCGCTTGGGATCCGTTGTCGTTTCCTGACTCTCATCGCCAACTTCGCCTGTGCTTTGCGCATAGGAAAGACGTGCGCCAACGGTGAGACCAATGTCGCTCCCAACAGCTCTGGAATACTGTCCGAAAACGGCAGCTTCGACGTTTGTATTCCGGACCTCAGAAATCAGTTCAGGATCGGCGACGCTTCCAAGCTTCCGGACAGTTCGTGCACGCGCGATCAAGCCACTGAACCCTGCCACCCAGCTGTCACGCTCGCTTCGATGCGAAAATCGCGTCTCGTTGGAGAATAGGCGAATGGCGGTGTCTTCCTCGAACCTGCGCAGAATGTCCGACACTGTCGCATCAATCGTGCTGTCAACGTTTTGGCGGACAATCGACGTCGTCGTCGTGAAATCCACCCAGTCGAACCGCTTTTCCAGGGTCGCGTAACCGAGCGCATAGTCGTTGTCGAAGGGCTGAGAAATTCGCGTCGACCGTTCGAAGGGCGGCGATCCCCGCAGGACGTACTGGCTGTCCTTCGATGTGATGTCCTGCGTCACCGCCCCAAGGGTCAGAAGCCAATCCCCTCCGGGCTTAATGGCTAGCGCGAAGCGGCCGCCTTCGCTCTTCGTTCCATTGACGTTGCTGACGTCGCGCGAAGGGTCGTCGATGTAGCCCGGTTCCGCGGCCGAGTAGGCAACAAGTCGCAGAGCGGCGTGATCGTTCGAGAAAACCAAGTTGGCCATGCCCGCGACATCGAAGCCGCCTCCTCCGTGAGCTATATTGAGGACGGCGGCCGAAACTGAGCCTTCGTTGTTACTAAAGTCGGGAGAGACAGGAACTAGTCGAATTATTCCGCCGAGGCCGCCAGTGCCATAGAGCGTGCCTTGGGGACCCTCGAGGACTTCGACCCTATCCATGTCATAGAGGTTTAAGTTGGGGTCCGGCGCGTAATAGGTCAGTCGGACGTCGCCGAGATACTCCCCTACGGTGGTCTGGCTCAGCCCGCTGAAGCTGCTGTCCGCGATTCCGCGAATGAACAGCTTATTCCGGCCGGGTCCCAAATGGGTGGACGCGAGGATCGGCAGCTGCCCCACGATTTCCGAAGTGCCCTGCGCAGAGCGCGCCGAAAGGGTAGCTCGATCAAAATTGAGGATCGAGACGCTGCCTGGATAATCCTTAAGCGGCGTTCGTTGCTTGCTCGCCGTCACGATGATCTCGGACGAGTTTTCGGGAGAAATTTCCTCCGTTGCCGTAGGAGCGGCAGGCTGTCTCCTGGTAGGCGGCCGGGCCGGGGTTGCTCTTGAAATCCTGACGGTCCCAGCGTCAATCCATTCGTACCCGGCGCCAGTTCCGAGCAAAATCCTTCGCAAGGCCTGGCGTGAGTTCATTTGCCCCCGGACGCCGCGCGAGCGCGCGTTGGCCAAGGTCGGATCGGAGAGTCCAACGGTAATTTGGGCCTGTTGACCGAACTGAATCAGGACAGTTCCGAGGGAGCCAGGAGCAATTCGAAATGATACTGTTCTCGCTTCTGCCGACGCGGAAAGGGCCAACAGAATGCCTGTGAACGCGGCCTTAGCCAGTAGAGGTTGGCAGCTCATCCAGATCCCAACCGATGGACGTGCGACGAATTTCGACCCCGAGCAGCTTCCCAAGCCTTTCGAACAGCCGACCCTCATCACCGTCAATCTCAATTGTTCCCGTAAAGGACCGTGACGCCAGTCCCGGCGACACCCGCACCGGCTTCCCAAAGATTCCGGGAAAGGTCACTCGCCACATCACTCAGCGAGGCTGCTCGATAAGTCAGAAGACCGCGCTGCCAGCTTCCCACCTCCGCCGCATCAATCGAAGCAATTTCGATTTGGCGTTCACGATCGTCGCTTTTCAGGCTCTGCCCCGCGGTCAACCTGACTGCCTCGCGACCCGGATTGTAAAGAATTGCCCCTTCGGAAACGGCAATGACGTGGCCCGTCGGATAGCGGACCACGTTGAATGACGTCCCGATGTCAACCAACCGGTTGCTGCCGACCTTGAGCGTAAAGGGTGCCTGGGGATCGTGCTTGATATCGAACGACGCCTCTCCGCTCTCCAGTGACGCGAACCGGGCGTCATTCCGGTCGAGCCGGACACGCGACGCTCCGTTGAGCAAAACGCGATTGCCGTTTCCAAATGCCACAACGCGACGCTGCCCGGCGTCCGTTGCGACTTCATAGAAATCGGTAGTAGGAGGCAGTAAGTTCGGAACTACGATAACCCCAGCGACGGCCGCGGCGAGCGCGGCCCCCACTCCGGCAATCAACCATCGACTGGTTCCCGCGGCCGCCGGAGGCGAATTGTCGTTGCCCTGCGTCGAGGTCGGCCGAGGCAATGCCGCCAACGGTTCGTCCAACTCCCGATCGAGAAGCGCAACCTCATCGTAGCTGGCGGCATGCTCTATTTTCTGACCGAGCCAGGCCGCAAACGCCTCCCAGTCGGCAGGTCTTCGCGTCACGCAAGCGGATACGCCAGGCGATGGCCTCTGATCGAGGGTCTGGTTTCGGTCCACTAGCCACGCGTTTCGACCTGCATCGCCTGCGCCGGCCGCGTCAAATCGTCAGCATCGATCCGGGCTTTCGCCTGAAGGACCACGTCGTAAGCGCGTTGGAGATGCTTCTCAACGGCGCTGACGCTGATGCCGAGGTCGTTCGCGATCGCTTTCTGCCGCTCCCCGTCAACACGAAACCGACGGAAAATGTCACTGGTCCGATCGGGAAGGCTCAAAAGCGCCTCCTCGACCACGGCGAGCTGGTGGCGCATGGCTAGCTGCTCGTCCGCGTGAATTTGGCCGACTTTCGCATCGAAACATCCGGCGTAACCCACCCAATCCTCCTCCCGCCTTTGTCGTCGAACCGTCGACCGGCGGCGGTCGAGGAATAGATTGTCTGCCATCTTGTAGAGATACGCGCTTGGCTCTCCGATCGGCCGTGCGTCCGAAGAAGCCGCCTTGATGAAGAGGTCCTGGGCGAGATCATCGGCCTCGTCGGGCGTTGCTCCACGCAGTGCGAGGAACCGGACGAGAGACGGCCGCATGGTCAGGATAAGCGTCTGAAGTAGCGAATGCATGGCGTACAGCCAATGACCTAGGCCACTCCGCCTTGCCGGACAACGGACCTCCGGCGATCGCCAAATGCGTGGATCAAGCAGCCTGGCTGCCGCCGCTCGCACGATCGATCAATTCGGTAAGAGTCGGGGCCCGCGCGCCGGACAAATATTCACGGATCGCCGTGGCTGCACGTTCCGATGAGGGCACATCGTTAAGATCGATACTTCTTGCGAACATCGCTCTTTGCGTGGCGATATAACGCGCATGATCCTCTGACGCAGAGGAGAGTGCGTCCCCAAGCTCAGTCACATCGCCGATCACGCGTCCTGCCGCCCAATGGGCGAAGTTGGGATCACCGGCGAAGGGCGAGCCGCGGGAGTTGAGGAAGACGCATGGCCGGGGCCGCAGAAGAAACTCGTAGATCTGACTACTGGCGTCCCCGAGATAGATGTCGGCTGCGTCGGTATAGCTCATGTCCGTGGACGACGAGCTGGCAAGGTCGACGTGTATGTTGGGCGCCTGAAAATATTTCGGGTCCAGGGTACCTGGAAAATTCAATCGCATCTTGTCGATCGACAGCACGACCTTGCGCTCGAAGAGCATGACGTGCGGCGCGAAAATAAGGTTGTAGTCCGGATTATTCAGGAAGAAATCGAGGACGCCCCGGCCCTGCGTGTACCAAGACGACAGATGGGGCGAGACGTGGGGATTGTAGAGAACTGTCGGTTTGCCGTTGCCGCGAAACTTTTCCGGCGCTTTTGCGGCTCGGGGAAGATCGAACTTCGGATAGCCTACAGTGGCCATCCGATCGTCGGGTATTCCAACCTCCAACGCCAGGCGCTCGCGGATCTTCGGCCCGGAAACCAGGATGAAATCGAAGGCGGCACTAGCTTTGTTGAAACCTACCGCGCGATCGCCCGCACCGTGGCGCGTATGGATCAATTTCAGGTCATTCAGCCCGTACCGGGTTTTCAACAAGGCAGAAGTCTTCTCGGCGACCACCAACGCGTCGAGAGAGCGGAAGAAGTCCAGATTGTCGCGATAGATCGCGATCTTCCCCGCCGGCACCAAGCGATCAAGCAGCTTGATAGTGCCGCGCGAAAGCCTGCTCCGGGGCTCCAGCCGTACCATCTCCAGCTGGACATAGTCGGGATCAAGCGAAAGCAGGCGATTGACCTCCTGCCTCAGTAATTCATTGGTAGTCGCGATGACGACCTCGATCGACGGGTCCAATCTCGAGAGCGCTATGGCGATAGGGAGGCTGTGCGCGACTTGATGAATCTGGTCGTGATTGAAGAGAAAGCCAATTCGCATGCCCTAAGACGTCACCGCGAACGGAAACCCGCACTTCGCGTAATCGTGGCTTGAATAAGTTCATTCGACTCTGATTTAGATGAACTCCAACGACATGGATGACTCAGTCAAAGCGAAGGCGCCCACCGCGAAAAGCCACGGCGTCAAACGTGTTTTTGCGAATGTCGGGCTTCTGCTCGGCGGAAAGGCAGGCGCAGGACTCCTTAGCCTTGCCTATCTGGTCATCGTCGCTCGGACCTTGGGTGCAAGCGACTACGGCGTCCTCGTCCTGATTCACGCATATGTGACCTTGATCGGCGGCGTCGTGGCGTTCTCCGGGACCTACGGCTTTGTTCGCTTCGGGACGATCGCAATCGAAGAAGGCGACCATGATCGCCTCCTAGCCCTGGGCCGGCTGCTAACCATGGTGGAGGCCGGGTTCGGTGTCGGAGCGATACTGCTGTCTGCCCTGCTCGCACCGGTCGTCGCACCTCATATGGAATGGCCGCCTGCTGCGACCCACTTTGCCACGGTCTACAGTCTGGCGATCTTGGCGAACGTCAGGTCGACCCCGTTAGCGATGCTACAGATCGCGGCCCGGTTCGATCTAATCGCAATCCACCACATCGTGTCGCCGTTGGTCCGCCTCGTCGGAAGCATCATCGTTTGGGCCGCGGGAGGCGGATTGACTGGGTTTCTGGTCGTTTGGCTTGCCGCCGCCATCGCGGAATGGGCTACGATGTGGGCACTCGGCCTCTGGGTGCTCCGACGTATGAAACTGCATGCGCCACTCGGTGGTCCCGTCCGGGGCGTTCTCCGCGGCAATCCGGGGCTCGCGAGATTCCTCGTTACAACAAATGCGGACGTTACGCTTCGCGAACTGGCGCCTCGCCTCATTCCGCTCGCGATTGGCTGGATACTGACTCCCGCGGCTACGGGCGTATTTTCTCTCGCCCAGCGAGCAAGTGTCATACTCGAGCAACCCGCGACCCTTCTCGGTCAGGCAAGCTATTCGGTTTTGGCGCGCCTCGCTGCGGAGGGAAATCTCCGGCAACTCAACTCAACCGTCTGGCGAAGCGCGGGATTTGCCGTCCTGCTTTCTGTTCCCGTCGTCGTCCTGCTTGCCTTTTTCAGCACGCCGTTGCTGCATCTTCTTGGTGGGAAGAGCTTCAACGGAGGAGCCGGCGTCATTCTGCTTCTTGCAATCGCCAGGGCGTTCGCAATTGCGGCGCCGCCAATGTCGTCCGCGCTGATCGCAATCGGGCAGCCCAACCGCTCAATCTATGTCAACCTCGCATCCAATCTCCTGCTGCTGCCGTTCCTGCCACTCTTGTTGCTTGCTTTCGGTCTGGTTGGAGCGGGATGGCACGCAGTCGTGCAGGCCGCGTTCTCGACGCTCGCGTTGGCATTCTTCTTCAGAACCGCGACGGTACGAGCCTGATGGACATTTGGAGGCCGGGCTTTGTTCGCGCCACCTTGGGCGAAATCCTCGAAGCAGGGTCGCTGGAGAGTTTCGAGACAGACTGGCTCATCCCTGAGGAGCCGCAATATTCGTTTCTCGCGGATCCATTCGGCGTCGTCCGAGACGATCGAGTCCATGTCTTTGTCGAGAAGCTCGACTACCGCGATCGGAAAGGCCGGATTGAAGTCCTCACCTTCGACCGCGCGATGCAATTCATAGGCCGGGAAATCTGCCTTTCGGAACCGTGGCATCTGTCCTTTCCGGCGCCCTTCAGAAGTGGTGGCGAGGACTTTCTCCTGCCCGAAGCGCATCGATCGGGAAGCCTTTACCTCTATCGTGCCGTCGACTTCCCAAGACGATGGGAGCGCGTTGCAAAGATTGCGTTACCGCGCGTCCCGGTCGACGCCGCCCCGGTATTTCACGATGGCATATGGTGGCTATTCTACAGTCCGGCCGGCGGCGCGCGCAGCGAGCTTCATCTTGCCTTTGCAGAGAGCCTGACCGGACCGTGGCGCACGCACCCGTCTAGTCCATTGATGGCTGGCTCCAGCGGTTCGCGACCTGCGGGTCAAGCAGGCCTTGTGAATGGCAGTCTGGTGCTCCCCGTCCAAGACTGTTCTCGGACCTACGGCGGCGCAGTGCGGCCTCTATGGATCGATGAACTCAACGCCGAACGTGCAAGGTGCCACCTCGGACCTGCCATCGGACCGACCGCTTCGATGGCTCAGTTTCGCGATGGACTTCACACCTTATCGGCATGTGGCGAGATCACCTTGTTCGATGCGAAACGCATCGACCGGTCGCTCTTGGGTCGGATGATCAGCTTGCGCGGGAAAGTCGTTCGAGCCGTTCGACAATCTCCACTGCGCCGCGGCGAAATTCTGCTTCGCTGAAACGCGAGAGCAAGCGTTCGCGCGCTGCCTCGCCCATCATCTTCAGTTTCTTCGGCTCGCCGACGCACGACCGGATTGCCGCTGCGAGAGCCGACGGGTCGCCCGGAGGGACCAGCAGCCCGGTCTCGCCGCTCACTACTGAGTGCGCCAACTCTCCAACGTTCGATGCAATGACAGGCACGCCAGCCTGCATCGCTTCGTGCGCCGCGACGCAAAAGCCTTCCGACTTCGATGGCTGCACGTAGAGATGAAGGCTGGCAAGGAATTGTCGTGGCTCAGCGCAGAAGCCACTGAAGGAAATATTTGTCGCCCCCTCGCGCCTAGCGAGATCCGTCAAACGGGAACGTTCATTACCCTCGCCGCCGATAGCGACTTCGAAAGGGGCTCCGCTTGGAGCCATTTGACGAACTTTGGCCAAGGCGCGGATGAGGACGTCGTAGCCTTTGACCGGATGCAGCCTTCCAAGACTACCTATTCGCACCAACTGACCGGGCTGCCAGCGTGTGGCTTGGGGGGCGTCGGGGTCTGCAGCGAACAATGGCCATGTCACGATCTTTTCACCGCTGATTCCGAGCTGGCGTTGAGTGAACTCATTCACTGCGGAGCTATCCGCGATCCAGAGCGCCGAGCAATTCTTATGACGCGAAGCAGTCGCTTATTTGCCGGCCGCAAGAATGCGGCATGCTGCCAGCTGACTACTGGGATTCGGCGGCGGGCTCCCACCAGCTGGCCGAGCAACGTGGCGCGCGTCAGCGACGTCCAGATGATGTCGGGATGTAGCGATGCGATCGCGCGATCGAGCCATTTGAGAGCGCTGAAGTGATCTCTTTCGCCGTCCGGTCGCACGCCGACATCGAGCCCCGTATCCGACATCGCCGGTAGGGCCCGACGATCCCGCCCAGTAAGCGCAAGAACGTGCAGTTCGGCGCCAGCCTTGCCGATCGCGCCGGCAATCGCCGGAATCGGCATTGCCGCCCCGCCACCCTCGACGGAATTGATGACGTAGGCGATGCGTAAGGCTGGCATCAGCTGGGCAGCGCTCGTTCACGCGCTTCTGCGACCCTCCTGAAAACATCAAGATAGGCGGCGGCCAACTCTTCCAGGCGAAACCTTTCCACGCTTTTTGCGAGATTGGCTGGATTTGGGGCTGGGCCGCTGAGGCATTGATCGATCGCGCGCGCGAAGGCCGCCAGAGTCACCATTGGGTACAACAATGCCAACCTCGCTCGAGCCGAGGATCGAAGGCATCGCCGGCGAGCAGTTCGTTGCAACCACTGGTACGCCGGCCGCGAGCGCTTCAATGACGACTGCCGGAAATCCCTCGAACGAAGACGACAGGAGAAACAGTCTCGCCCTCCGAAGCTCATCTCGCCAATCCTCGGAATACCCTGCCAATTCCACAGTCCGATCCAGGCCAAGAGATCTTATCCTTGCCTGAAGTTGTCTGCGACAAGATCCTTCGCCGAAGATTGTAAGGTGGGCGGAGCGGTCCCCGATCATCGCCATCGCCTTGATCATGAGGTCGAGATTCTTCTGCCCAACCAGACGCGAAGCAGCGACAAGTCTCACAGTATCGTCAGCTGATTTACGTTTGACCCTCCCGGCATACGGGTAACGGCCTTCGAGGATCGGCTCATCGACCACCAGGGATTTATCCGTGACGTCACCAAGGATCCGGAGACCTTCCTGGCGGAGTTCCTCAGACATGAAGATCAAATGGTCGCAAGATTTCAGCTTCCACCTGATCGCGCGATCAAAGATCCCTTGTCGAATTATCCCTCGATCAGATCGCCGAATCGGATTGCTGAGCTTGCAGACTATCGCCGGACATTCCGCGCCGAGCGAAAGCCGGATAATCAACGCTGAGCCAGCGTAGAAATTGCCAGGCAGAAAAATGACATCCGGCGGATCGTGTTGCGCCACCCGCGCTGCAAAGACCGCAAGCCGCGCTCGGGAAAAAGGACCGCGCTTCAGCTTACGATATGGAGAGAGGAGAGAGACCCGATCGCTCAACAGCGGCTTCAGGGCGCCGACTGGGCGACCACAAATCAACGTAACCTTCACGCCGTCGTCAGCCCAATGAGATGCGAGACGCGTCGCAATTCGCTCGACCCCACCTGATTGGAAATCGTAAATCACAACGAAGATGTGCATCGTCGGTTTTCGCCGCATTTTAGAGCCTTGCATCCTCTAAACTTACGAATCCCCAATGTCCGTGCCGTCGAGGGGCGAGCAGCTCGATTGGGAAAATTTAATGTGACCCCATGCCGAGTATCAGCATTTTGAAGGCAATGCTCAGCCAACCCACAAAATCGCCGCGTCGGCGAAATCCTGACCACCTCTCCCCGCGAAGGATTTAGCTTATGCTCAAGCGGGTCTTGCGGCGAACAGTGACCACCGTTTTTCGGAATGCGGAATCGAGGCTGCTCGTTGTATTTTCGGCACTTGCCTTCGGATTGCTTGCATTCCTAAAGTTCGCTTCGGAAGTCTCGGAAGGCGATATGCGTGCCTTTGATCGCGCGATTCTCCTGTCGCTCCGAACACCCACTCATCTGACGATGCCCGTTGGTCCCTCTTGGCTGAACCAATCGATGCTCCAAATCAGTGCGTTGGGAGGCGGGGCTGTGTTGACGCTCGTGACGGCCGGCGTCGCCGGCTACTTGTTGGTAACCAAGCGAACCGCGACCGCACTGTTCGTCGTGGGGGCCGTGTCCGGCGGGGCAATTCTGGGATCAATCCTCAAGGCGATCTTCGATCGGCCGAGACCAACGATCGTGCCGCACCTGATCGATGTGAACTCACTGAGCTTTCCGAGCGGGCATGCGATGAACTCGGCTGTCGCCTACCTGACGCTTGGGGCGCTGCTGGCTCAGGCGGAGCCCTCGCGAACGGCCAGGATTTATCTAGTCGGCCTCGCGGCAGTCGTAACCGTCCTCGTCGGTATTTCGCGGGTGTATCTTGGCGTGCACTGGCCGACGGACGTCATCGCCGGGTGGTGGGCCGGGGCCACCTGGGCCGCCCTTTGCTCAATGGTGGCCCACCGCTTCCTCGATCGGCGTCGTCAGCCGGGCTAATTCAGAAGTTTAGGCCAAGCGCGGTGTAAAGTCGGTAGCTTGTCTCATGGTCCGCCCATGTCGGCCCGCCCGAGAGCAACAAAGATCGGTGCTCAGACAGCTTGATGATCGCTCCAACGCCAGCCCAAGTCTGCGACGCTCCACCACGAACGTCCGGGCCTTGCCACGCCACTTCGGTTCCGGCTGATACTCGGTCGGAGAATTGATGTGTCACTGCAAGCGCTGACTGCCAAAAGTCGCGATTGCCGGAGCCTGGGTTGAATTGATAACCACCGCCTCCGAAAATGCTGGTTTTTCCGAAGTCTTGCTGGAGCCAAAATGGTATCAGGAAACGGACCTTGCCGTCGTTGTCCAGCGAAGAGGTGGGAAGAAGCACCCTGGGAAACACGGCGGCAGAGAAGCCGCCTTTTTCATCGTTCAGGAAGCGGTATTTAGTACCGAATTCGAAATCGCCACTCCCGCCCCGCCACGACTGATCTGTGTCGTGGCGGAAGCTCAGTGGAAGGGTCGCGGTCAACTGCAAGTCCCGCACGGGGCCATAGTTCAAGTCAACACCGGCGTCGGCGTCGATCATCGAATGCCGTCCTTCGCCCGTACCAAAAGCGTAAATCTCCCAATGCCCGGTCTCCGTCGGCGCTGGATCGTCCGTCAGATACGGCGGGCCGGCTACCGCCGGAGCCGCACAAAGCAAAGTCCCAGTGAGAGCGAGGGAGCGAAACCTCACGCCCCGGCCTCATTCTGGCCAGGGTGTTGTCCCGCGCGTTGGGGAAGAAACAGGATCAAAGCGATGATCAGACCGGCCAAAACAACACTGGCCAGCGGCCGGCTTAATTCCAACCCTCCCTTGGCCACGGGTTTGTCTAGCCAATCACCAACGGTGGCCCCCAGCGGGCGCGTAAGGATGAACGCCGCCCAGAAGAGCAGGACATGCGAGACGCGCGACAAGGAATACAATCCGGCGATGAGAGCAAGCGCCGCACCGAAAACGAGAGCGCCGCCTGAGTAGCCGAGACCTGCGTCGGCGATCCAGTCGCCCAGCGCAGTGCCCAACGTCTGCGAAAAGGTGATTGTGACCCAGTAAAAGGTCTCTTCGCGAGGCCCGGTTATTGTGCTGATGTCGACGCTGCCCAGGGTCCGATTCCACACGAAGAGCGAAAGGAAAACGCATGCGAGGAGGAGCAGCGAACCGCCCGGATAGCCGATACCCAGCGAACGGGTGCAGAAGTCCGCGAGAGTTGTGCCCGCCGTGGTCGAGGCGACGATCGTCGCCCAATAGAGCCATTGATTGAATTTCTTGGCTCTGATCTGAATCCAGATCAGCACTATCAGCACCGCTCCAAAGATGGCCGTTCCGACTAGATAGCCGTTTGGCACTGGATGGGCGGTCGTCTCTCCGAGCCAGGTCATTGTGACAGAGTCGCCACCAGTCTCACCGAGCGTCGTGGCGAGGATCTTGATGATCCAGAAGCCAAGCGTGACTGCGGGGACCTTCGTCAATGCGTCTCTGCGACGCTCCAGATCATCCATTCAATTACTCCTTGGTGTTTGTTGAGGCGCCCGCGCCAGAAGACGTGCGAGCGTGCAACTCGATGATCGCGTTGAGCCCAGGCGCGGCATCACTGAAGTCGAGCCGCCCGCCGTGCAGGCGCGCAATAGCGCAGACGAGGTTCAGGCCCAGCCCGTGTCCGGGCTTGGAACGACTGTCTTCCGACCGCGCGAACCGCTTCACAATCCGCCCAATCTCGTCCGCAGGAACGCCGGGTCCGTTGTCGGTCACCGAGATGCAGGCCAATTCATCGGCCCGCACTGCCGTCAGACGAATTATCGTGCCGACAGGGGTGTGGCGTGCGGCATTTTCGAGGAGATTGATGACTGCCTGGGCGAGCAGCTCGCGATCACCGTCGACGAACAAATCCGGCTCGATCGACCAAGTCAAAGTCCGGCCGTCGTCGGAGATCGCTGGCGAATAGCTTTCTGCGAGATCCTGGATCAGTTGGCTCAGATCGACCTTGGCGAAGAATCGCCGGGTCTCGCCACTCTCGATTTCAGCGATCCGAAGGATTGCCGCAAACAAGCAAAGGACATCATCGACTTGGTCGATCGCCTCTTCGAGCAGCGCCCCGGACGAAACGCCCCGTTGATGCTCGACAACGCCGCGCTCCAGCTTCGTACGAAGCCTTGCGAGCGGAGTTCTAAGGTCGTGAGCAACGTCGTTGGAAACCTGTCGTAAATTCTCGAGCAGGCCCTCGATCCGATCGAGCATCCGATTGAGCGTCGCGCCCAATTCATCGAACTCGTCGTCGCGAGCCGATATTGGCATGCGCTGCCGAATGTCGCCGCGGATGATCGCCTCCGCGGTGCGATTAATCGCACTCAGGCGCCGCCTGAGAAAAGCGCCGAGTACTAAGGCACCCGCTAATCCCGCAGCGCATGCCGCGATGAAGGCAGTGCTGAAGATGACAATGACGGTGCTGTCGATACGCTCGATCCACTCACGGTCCGCCGCTACCACCAGTCGTTCGCTTGGCGATAAGTCGACCGTCACCGCGCGGGCAACGTCGTCTCCTTCACGCGGATCGATAAAATGGATGTCATGAAGGCCCAGATCAGGGCGGACCGCGTGCAAGTTGCCGACGGTCCGCCTGCCATCCGGTGAGAAGACAGCGTAACTCATGCGGGCGGGTGAAGGCGACACCTCCCGCTGCTGGATGACCTCAGCGAGTTCCTGCGAGCCTCCGGCATGATATTGCTGGGCGATTGCCTGTGCCTCGTCGGCGATCATAGCGTCGAGCTGCCGCATGAAGGCCGCGTGCATGACGATGAACGTCACTGCACCAAGCAGAGCCAGTCCAGCTACGAAAGCAAGGAAATTGAGAAAAGCGATCCGGTACGCCGCGCTGGACCGCCAGTTAGTCATACGCATCCATCCGATAGCCCGAACCACGGACGGTTTCGATCAAGTTCCGTTTGCCGCCCTCGTTGAGTTTCGAGCGCAAGCGGCTGATGTGGGTTTCGACAATATTCGTCTGCGGGTCGAAATGATAATTCCAGACGCGCTCAAGAAGCATCGTTCGAGTGACAACCTTGCCGCCCTCGCGCATTAACTCCTCCAACAGGCGGAACTCGCGGGGTTGCAGGAATACAACTTCGCCGTCGCGCCGAACCCGGCGCTTGAGCAGGTCCATCACGATGCCGCCATGCTCCAGTTGAACCGGCTCGTTCTGCAGCGGCTTCCTACGACCCAAGGCATTCACCCGTGCCGAGAGTTCAGAGAAGGCGAAGGGCTTAACCAGATAATCGTCCGCGCCCGCCTCAAGCCCAGACACCCGATCCTCAATTCGACCCAGCGCCGTCAACAAGAGAACGGGAATCTCAATTCCAGCGGCCCGCACACGCTGGACAACTGCGAGGCCGTCCATTTCAGGAAGCATCCGGTCGAGCACGGCGACGTCGATCTGCTCCGTAGACAATAGATGTAAGGCATCAGCGCCGTTGTCGACTTGCAAGACATTGTGACCGAGTTCGCCGAGCCCTCGCCCGATGAACTCGGCCGTGTCCTCATCGTCTTCTGCGACAAGGATCCTCATTTCAGTGGGTGCTAGTCATGGTCGACTTTGCCTTCGGACTTGTTCTCGACGACCTTTCCGGTTCGACCATCGATCCCGATCTCCTGAACGTTGCCGCGCTGCTGGATGTCGAAGGAATAACGCCAGATGCCGCCTTCCTTTTCATATTCGCTGGAGATCACCTTTCCGGGAGCGAGCTTCAGCGCCATCGCCCGAGCCCGCGCCATCGAAATCTTCGGTGCCGGAGCGCTCGCGGCAATCGCTGATCCGCTGACCGCGGCCGCAACGGCCAGTCCAACAATCTTGTATCTGCTACGCATTTTTACTTCCTTCCGGGGTATTGGAAGGTTCCTTCTACTCGCCTGTTGCTGGACGCTCTGTTGCCGAAAACTTACGGATTCCCAATGTCGCCCGCGCTTGGGGCCGAAGTGGACGTCAGCCGCAATATACAATTTCCCAACGTATGCTGATTTTGGCGTTGGCAGGCTGACGAACCGAACCTTGCGCGCCTATGCCACTGGCCAGATGCCGCTCATCGACCCGCGACCGGCAAGCGATGGAACCATACATGCGAGTTTCCGAAGCCCTTCTTGTCGCCGCCCTATCCGGGGCTTCTGCTCTGTCAGCACAGGTCAAATATCGGGTTGAAGGTAAACTGCCCGCTGGCGACGGCGGCTGGGATCTGGCTAGCGTTGTTGGCCAAGTTCACTCTACGTGATGAGCTGGAGCGATTTCTTGAGGAGAGATGCGGACGGCAATGTCATTGTGGATTCACGTACATGGCAAAGCCGACCGACACCCGGAAAGGCGCTGTGGTCGGCCCCGCTGGTTCCGCATTCGGTTGAGAATATCGGCGAATGCGAACTGCGGATCATTGCTGTCGAGTTGAAACACTCTTGAGTTTGGTAATGTCCGCAATGGGTCGGAAGTTGTCGCGGCAGGTTTGGGTCGAAAGCTGCCGCTAGGTCGCGAGCGCTGGGCGACGTTCACCGTTGAAGCGTCAACGGCCTCGCTCGTCGTCATTATCCGCCTGTCCGTCATGTTCTGGTTCGGCCGGTCGGTAATCAAACTCCTGCTCTTCCATCGCGGTGGCCATGATCTGAAAAGCTTGTTCCTTCTCCGCAAGGTCGATTGCTACCTCGATACCCTCCAGCTTCGCGTGAAGCCAGAGCCGTCCGTATTGATCGACGGTCAGCGAAAAGGGCTCAATGCGAGTATTCTGATTCCGCTCGGATTGACCCACTGACCTACTTCCTTAGTTAGAGAGCGTGCTGCTGAGGGTTATCGGCTAACCTGCCTCTCGACTAGGCACCCGTTGCAGCCAATGCCGTGCGTCGGTTGTCCGCATTGGGTCGAAAGCGGACACCTACTTGAAGAGCTGGGCTATCTGGCCGCCCACCCAAAGACGCTTCGGAGGGCCGTCTCGCGTAAATATGACCGTAACCGGGCTTCCAGGCTCCGGTTCTCTCGGCACAAGCACCAGATTGCCGGATTGGATGGCGACCCGAACAAAGTCAGATCTGTATTGGCCCACATAACGGCCGTGCTCCATGAAAATGATCCGATGCCCACCGTGAATCGCGCATTCAGGGCAAGCTGGCTTTAGACGGTATCGGTTGGAGTATATCTCGAAGGTGCGTCCGAACTTTCGCACCTGTCCGACATGCCTGATTGACAGCTGGTCATTCTGACAATCGACTGATCCACTAAACCCGCCTTTCACCAGAGCGGGCTTAAGTCCGTCCAGGCAGCGGGCTTGGTGCGTCACCGCTGGTGTCATCGCGAGAGACATGAAAGCCGCGAAGCCAGTGAGCATGGCCGCATCATCTCAATTCGCGCTAATGTCTGCAATGGGTCGAAAGCTGCCATTAGCGGCTCGTGGAGGACGCACGCGATGGCTGCAGCAGGTCGAGATAGAAGACCCCCAAAGCTTGCGATAACTCGTAGATCGTAACGATCGTGGGGTTACGCTTTCCTCGCTCCAGATCGCTTAAGTATTGCTGGGTCAGGCCGGACAATTCGGCAAGTTTCTCTTGGGTCAGCCCGCGCTCTCTACGGATCCTGGCGCAATTGTCGCCAACGAGTTTCCGCATATCCATGCGCGAAACCATTGGCGATCAGCCGCAGACGGGTTTATCTACTATAATATGTATTCGATCGGTGACGACGAGAAGCTTTTTCCAGGAACCTCGGCAACCGCTCCGATTGGAACTGCCAACAGATCAATACGAGTCTTTGCGACCGAGCGATCGGCCCGGGACATCCTGTGTGCCGGCGATAGCCGATATCGCGTGCCGACGGCGCCCCAGAAAAAGGCCCTGCTGGTTGGCTTCGCAATGTGCGGGAAGGCGCTGGCCGGCGCGGCGTACGATGCCGTCAGGCTCGAGGGAGAGGTCGATCTGGACGATTGCCACGACATTGCCGCGAAGAACGACCGGATCATCCTGATTGAACTGAAGTCGACGGGCCGGGAGAAGGTTGGGGGGGATCTGGCCGGGTACTTTTTCAACATAACCGCAGCCGAGATGACGATCGCCCAGACACTCAAGGACCAGTATCGCTTCGCGTTCCTGAACACTGTGCGTGGCGATTGGCAGGAACTGTCGCTCAGCGAGGTGATGGGCCGGGCAAAGGCAATCTATCCAGCGTTCCACATTCGACTCTAATCGCCAGTGTACCGGCGATGCTCAGGCACCCCAGGGATCCTTGGAGGATTTCGTGGTCAGAAGGTGATGTGCGCTCGCCGTCATCCATGAGGATGGGCCCCGGATTCTCTGTCTGCGGCACGAAGGGCACACCGAAGCGCAGCAGCTGCGACAGCGCGTCAGCCTGATCATCGAAGCGTCCATTAGGGAAGGCGGCGACCTCTTTGATGAACTCAGGCAACCATGGTGCGGTCTGAGGAAGGACCAACTCGCCAGCCTGGATGCGGCTCGCCTGCGCGTGGAAACGAACGGCCTTTTCCGCGTCGGGCCGGCAAGGGAGTGGATGAGGAACGCCGGCAGGTGGCTCCCAGAGCATCTGCAGCAGCTGCTGCCCGCTTGCCGCATCCTCGATCAGCAAACGTTGCACACGGTACCTGTTGCAGAGCTCTGCTAGACGAAGGCGGAGGGTGGCAAAGTCCATTCTCTCGCGATGGACATCGAGGATGTAAAAGCGTTTCTGATAGAGGATCGCAGTGATGCCGACCGAATAGTCATTCGATAGTCCGGTCTTGGATGCCGTATCCCAGCTTTGCACCACAAGCCCACTGGTGGGCGCTGTCTCATAGGTTCGGAACCATGCCGGATCCACGTAATTGCCGGTAATCGGAACGGGGTCCTGTTGCTGCTGTGGGCGAACACATGTGCGTTCTCGGCCCGTGCTTCCTGCAGCACCCGCAAGGACTGTCGCGCCGGGTGCAGGGCATGGCCTTCCCGCCGCTGATAGAATCTGCCCTCACCAATCTCGATCAATTCGTCGCCCGAGGCGATCGCCGCCAGCCGAAGTTCGTGCCAGCCACTGCGGGCAAGGAGATGACCGGCAAGGTCATCCTCGTGCAACCGCTGCATGACGAGGATGATCGCACTCCGGTCGAGCGACTCCATCCGAAACCGAAGAATTCTCGTCGAACCACGTCTTCACTGTCTGCCTGGCCGCCTCGCTTTGCGCGTCGTCGGCTTTCATCGGATCATCGATGACGATGTAGTCGGCGCCGATGCCGGTCAGAACTCCGCCCACGGATGTCGATACCCGGTGACCCCCAGCGCTGGTCTCGAAGTGAAGCACGGACCGGCGGGTCAGTACCAGCGACGGGAAGGCACGCCGGTACCAAGGCGACAACATGATCTTGAGACAGTCGCGCGCGTGCTTTTCTGCCAGATCAGACCCATAGCTCGCGCAGATGAAACGTGCCGCCGGATTGCGGCCCATCATCCACGCAACCCACGCGGTCAACATGACGGACTTC
Source organism: uncultured Alphaproteobacteria bacterium (assembly GCA_963750315.1). Classification (GTDB taxonomy): domain Bacteria; phylum Pseudomonadota; class Alphaproteobacteria; order Sphingomonadales; family Sphingomonadaceae; genus Sphingomicrobium. Next base: position 7,671 of record CAVVQF010000020.1, on the reverse strand, counting down.
AGGTGTCGCGGCGGAATGGTGATGACCAGGCGCCGATTGTCGCCACGGCGGACACGATCAAGTTGGCAGGCCATGGCGTCGAGATGGAAATTCCATTGAAGGTCACCATCGCCGCCGATTTCGCGATAGGCGAAGCGGAGGAACAGGCCGAACTCCCGCCGCAAAAGCGCGGGTAGAACCTGTTCATTAGTGATCATTGTTGTCACCCGGCTGGGCTATTTCCGAGGACTGATCGGGGTGATCGCGAGTTCGTCATCATCCCCGACGATACCCTGCTTAAGCTCCTCCTGGCGTTGGGCGTACCAGGCTTCGACGATCCCATCGTCACTGTAGACGCTGCGCTCGGTCTTGGCCGCTGCCACACGGTCAGCCTTGTCGTAGATGATCTGCTGCGCTTTGATGTGACCCTGGGCGCCGGCATCCATGGTGAGCTTCACCTGGGCCCGATGCGCGGACATGCGCTTAGGCTCGCCATTGACCTTGAGCGTAACGGTTTTGTTGAGCTCCTTCTCCCAGTCAGTGTCGAAGTTCTTCACCCCCTTGCCCCTTCGCCCGCGCTTGCGACCATCACCCTCAGCAAATCGGGTGGCCACCGGCGTGCGGCCTTTGCCGACATCGTAACTGCCGTCCTCGCGAGTGTTGCCATCCTTGAACGGCTTGCCATCCTTGCGGCGTCCTTTGCCCTCGAGCTCCATGTCATGCCTCTTCGCTCTGGACGCGGCGGTCGGCCGCGATGATGGAAAAGGGAGTTACGCCATCGAGCAGCGGTTCGACCTTGCACTGCTGATGGAGTTGGTGGAGGATGACATCGGCGTACTTGGGATCGACTTCGACGCCGTAGCCGACCCGACCGGTGGCCTGCGCCGCCGCCAGAGTGGTCCCGGAACCGGCGAAGACGTCGAGTATGATCCCACCCCTGCGCGAGCAGTCGAGGATCGCATCCATCACCAATTTTTTCGGCTTTACTGTTGGATGACTAGAAAGCTCTTCCAACCTGCCCCGACGGAAGGTGTTTGCGCCAGGGTAAGTCCACAGATTACTTCTGTGCCTGCCTCCTGCACCGAGTCCAAAGTTATTGATTGTCTTGCCAGGGCTGACCTTATACGCGAAGATGAGTTCGAACTGGCTCCGGTAGAAGGAGCCCATACCAGCGTTCGTCTTCGCCCAAACAATCCAGTTCTTGATCTCGGCAAACACACCGAGGGCTGCATCGAGCATGTGGGCTGCGGCACGCCAGTCCGAGCAGACGAATGCAATCGCACCCGCCTCGCAGTGAGCAGCCACGTTCTTGAACGCCGGTCGCAGGATGGTCATCGCCAGTTCTGACAGGGTCTCTTGGCCGGCGCCCATGACGAAATCTTCGTGAACGGTCTCGCCCAGCCCGGAGACGTTGCCTGCAATGGCACAGCCATATGGCGGATCCAGAAAGACCATTTGCGCGCGCTGGCCGTCCATTAGTCGCTCGATCACCAGGGGATCGCGCGCATCACCGACGACCAGGCGTTCATTCGCGATGTGCCATTTGTCGCCGATCCGGCTTACCGGCGGATTGGGGGAGGGTTCTAGCGCAACCTCGTCCCCGTCTGGACCACTCTCCTCACCGACCGAGAGCATGGTATCGATTTCGATCGTATCGTAACCAGTTAGCTCAACCTCGTACCCAATCTCAGCAAGATACCCAGCTCGCTGCGGACCAGCCGCTTGTCGTAGCCCGCCTTCTCGTGGATCACGTTGTCGGCGAGCACGAGCGCGCGCACATCGGCTTCGCTGAGGCCATCGACTAGGATCGTCGGAACCTCGCGCATACCGAGCGCTTCGGCGGCGAGGAAACGTCCGTGACCGCACAGGATCATACCGTGCTTGTCGATCAAGATCGGGTTCCGAAAGCCGACCTTACGAATGATTTTCTTGAGCTTGGCGACTTGCTCCTTGGGGTGGATACGGACGTTGAGCGGGTTCGCGTGGAGGTCGCTCAGGAGGCGGTACACGATCACCATTGGCGAGCCGATCGCGATCGGCGAGGTGGAGTTCAGGAATTCGGTCATTTGAGGTGCTCCTGTGAAGGGGCACCTCAGGTCTCACATTGTTCAGGGGTATCCGACCCCCTCAAAAGTCAGCGCTCCACGGTGGACTTTTTGTGGGACAGACGTTTTCGCGCGTCTCGCAGATCCTTCACGAGCGCTGCCTCCGTGCCTTCTGGGGCAAGAAGCTTCAGAAAGCTGAACAGCACTGAGCCTGAAGTACCTTTGAAACGCTCGCGATAGGACGTGCCGGACTTGCGCGCTCCAAGTTCAATGGGAATGCCTGTTGCCTGTTCGATTGCCTGAGCTGCGGCAATCACCGCTTGCTGACGCATTACTTTGACTGGCCGGTTCGGTGGGATCTTGATGCTGTTCTCGAGCCACGCGACCGCCTGCTCCAGATCGGTAAGGGAGATAGACACCTTAGAGACATCAAGGCGCGGCTTTCCACCAAAGCCCTGCGCCAGGTCTGCGTGCGCTGCCTCGATGATCTTAGTCACCTCAACCGCGGTCTCATCGAGGAGATCATCGAGCGTTCGGGTCGCCTTCCGGATCTTCTTCAGAAGTTGCTTTGTCTCTCCAGCGGTCGTCCTGAGAAACGCCCGGTGCCGAGGCCTGAGGTAGCGCCCCGCCACCTGAAACAGACGGTCGGCGAGGACCTGGTAGTTTTGTAATTGGAGCGGCTTCAGGAGCGCGACAACCTGTTCGAGATCCACCAGGAGCTCTTCGGGCAAGGCGGTGTTCGTTACTTTGGAAGACAGTCGAACGACCTCGTTGATAATCGCAACATTGAGCTCAGGCCCTTTCCTTCCGTTGGCTCTTTCCCACGAAAGGCTGAGCTCTTCCCAGTAATCATCTGCTGGGAAAAGCTGATGCGAGCGCCGGATTTCCGCGGTTCGATCATCCGTCATCGCTGCAGTTAGCTGCGATCTGACCGGTTTTCCCACTACTTTCCCACGAATATGGGAAGGACGCGTGCGGAGACCGGTTCGCTACGGACTGCGTCGCGCACCACTTTCCCGGCCCAACGTTGCAATCTTCATCGTCGCAACAAACTCTGACACCGTCTTTGCCGATCGGCTTTCGTTGGCGAGCCCGACGATGGCAGAGCCACAAATCACGCCATTCGCTCCAGCTTCCATTGCCGCTGTCACGTGCTCAGGTCGCGATATGCCGAAGCCGAATACCGATGGTGGAGCACTGACGTGCTTCAATCGCTGCACAGCGACGCATCGAATTGGCGTCGGCATGAGTGCCCGTTATGCCGGCCCGGCTAACGCAATAGGTGTAGGCAGACGACAGTCGCGCGATCGAGGCGATCGTCGCGCCGGGAGTGTTGGCGGCGGCGATCAGCACCGGTTCGATGCCCGACTGGTGCATTTCCCGGACATACGGTTCGGCTTCCAGTGCGGGTACGTCGGCGATGAGCAGGCTGTCGGCCCCGGCTTCCGACGCATCGCGCATAAAGCCTGGCCGGGCCATCACGAGGTTCGCGTAGGTGAGGATGCCGATCGGCACGGCCGAATGCTTGGCGCGAAAGCTGGCGATCAGGTCGAAGCAGTCATCGACGCGAACGCCGGCGTTGCGGGCTCGCAAAGCAGCGGCTTGGATCACCGGTCCGTCGGCGACCGGGTCTGAAAAGGGAATCCCGATCTCCACCATGTCCGCGCCGCCTTCGATCAAGGCGTCGAGCATGGCGGCGCTCGTTTCGAGGTCGGGATCGCCGAGCATTAGGAAGCCGCCGAACGCCACTTCGCCTCGCGCCTTCAACCGCTCGAACATTTTCGCGTAGCGGCTCATGCGGAGGCCTGAATCAGTTGCTGCGCCTGGATCACATCTTTGTCGCCGCGGCCAGACAGGCCGACGAGAAGTACGGCGTCTGGATTATCAGCTGCGAGCCTCAGTGCGTGTGCCAGCGCGTGAGCGGATTCAAAAGCGCAGAGGATGCCCTCTTTCAGCGCCAGCGCGTGGAACGCGCCGAGCGCCGCGTCATCGGTCGCCCCGACATATTCGGCGCGACCGCTGTCCTTCAGGAAAGCGTGCTCGGGACCGACGGCGGGATAATCGAGCCCCGCGGAGACGGACCAGGTGTCTGCGATCTGTCCCTCGTCGTCCTGGAGAACGTAGGTCTCCGCCCCATGCAGGATTCCGGGCCGGCCACGAAGCAAGGTCGCGCCATGCTCTTCGCCATCCAGGCCGCGACCTGCAGCTTCAACCCCGATTAGGCGCACGTCGTCTGAGAGGAAGTCAGCGAACAGTCCGATCGCGTTTGACCCGCCGCCGACACAGGCAATCACCGCGTCGGGCAAGCGGCCTCAATTGCGCCAGCATCTGAGCTTTCGCTTCACGTCCGATGACGCGCTGGAACTCGCGCACCATCGTCGGGAAGGGGTGCGGGCCCGCTGCCGTGCCAAGCAGATAATGCGTCGTCTCAAAGCTCGCCGACCAGTCTCGCAGCGCTTCGTTGATCGCATCCTTCAGCGTCCGCCCGCCGCTTTCGACCGGGATCACGCGCGCGCCCATCAACTGCATTCGGAAGACGTTGAGCGACTGCCGCTCGACATCCTCCGCGCCCATGTAGATGACCGTCTCGAAGCCGAGCAGCGCGCCGACGATTGCGGTCGCGACGCCGTGCTGGCCGGCACCCGTCTCGGCAATCAGACGCGTTTTTCCCATGCGCTTCGCGAGCAAGCCTTGGGCGAGCACTTGATTGGTCTTGTGCGCTCCGCCGTGAAGCAAGTCTTCGCGCTTGAGGTAGATATTGCCGGGGAGGTTCCGGCAGCGTGTTAGCGGAGTCGGACGGCCCGCATAATTCGCGAGTAGGTCGTTCAGCTCACGGTTGAACTCCGGCTCGTCCCGGGAGTCGAGGAACGCACCCTCGAGTTGCTCGAGTGCCGGCACGAGGATTTCGGGCACATAGGTCCCCCCGAACCTGCCGAACCGACCGTCTAGGCGCATGCGCGAAGCTGCTCACGGCATGAGGGACGGAGGGCTTCGAACAAAGCACGGATCTTCACCGGCGATTTCATGCCTGGCATCACATCAAGCGCAGACCCGACGTCGATTGCAAAAGCGCCCAATTGCGATGCGGCTGTGGCGTTGTGCGGTCCAATGCCGCCAGCGACGAGCGCACGCGGCAGGTCCGGATGCATGCGAACGGCCTCCCAATCGAAGGTTAGCCCAGTGCCGCCAGAGCCATTGTCGAACAAGGTGCGGTCGCCACCCCGCTTTGCTGACGTGTCGCCATCGACGCTGACCGCTGTCCAGACTTCGCAGTCCGACGGAAGCTGGCGCTTCAGGGTCCTCACATATTCAACGTCCTCGTTGCCGTGGAGCTGGACAGATTGAAGGTTGAGCAAGGTCGCGATGTCGGCGACGACGGAAAGCGGCGCGTCGCGGAATACGCCGACCGGGGCCATGCCGAAGCATCGGGCGAGACCCGCAAGGGGCGCTGCTTGCTCGGCGGTGAGGTGGCGCGGGCTGCCGGGAACGAACACGAACCCTGCGAACGCCGCAGCCCTGCCGACGCGAACATCGTCCGCTTTGTTGAGGCCGCAGAGCTTGACCCGTCCGAATACGAGCTCGCGCGCCGCGTGGGCCGGATTGCCAGATCGCATCAGCGCGCTGCCAACGAGGAAGCCGTTCACCCGATCTGAAAGCCGTTCGACATCGGCGCGCGTGTTGATACCGGACTCTGACACGAGCAACCGATCTGGTGCTAGCCTTGCCAATCGCTCCGTCGTCGACAGGTCGATCGTCAGGTCGCGCAGGTCGCGATTGTTGATCCCGATGACCGGCACGCCGAGGGCAAGTGCGCGGCGCATTTCAGCTTCGTCGTGAACTTCGACGAGCGCGTCCATTCCGAAGAGCTTTGCTTCGTCGATCATCTGCCGCGCGCTCGAGCCGTCGAGCAGCGAGAGCATGACCAGGATCGCGTCGGCTCCGGCGATCCGAGCCTCGGCGACCTGGCGGCGATCGATGAAGAAGTCCTTGGCAAGGATCGGCCCGTCGAACTCGCTTCGAGCGGCCGCAAGGTCGCTTGTCGAACCTCCGAAATATTTGCCGTCCGTCAGCACGCTCAACGCGTCCGCCACACCGGCATAGCCACGGGCAATTGAGCCTGCATTTGCATCGCTGCGGATTGCTCCGGCCGAGGGCGAGGCCTTTTTGATTTCGAGGACGAACGAGGCGCCTGGTTTCGCGATAGCACCGGACAGACAGCGTCTCGTCGTCCGCGCCTGCGCACGAAGTGCATCCAGCGAAACGCCGTCAAACCGGCCTGCGAGTTCGCTGCGTTTTGCAGAAGCGATTTCGCCAAGCACTCCGGCGGGCTCAATCATTGGACGCTTCGACATATAGGTCGAGTAGCTTGCCGGACTTACCCGAAAGCAGGGTGTCCCGCGCCAGATCGGCACCGTCCTTGAGCGAGGCCGACTTGCCCGCGGTGTAAAGCAGCGCCGCGCTATTCAGGATGACGATGTCGGCTTCTGCAGCGGAGCCGTCACCGTCGAGAAGCGTGCGCAGCCGCACCGCATTTTCCTCGACGTCGCCGCCGGTCACGACGTTGAGCGGAGTACGCTCCAGGCCCGCGTCTTCGGGGCTGATCTCGATCTCGGTCAGTTCACCTCGCGACAACCGAATGGCGCGCGTTTCGCCGTGAAGCGCGACTTCGTCGAGGCCTGAGCCGTGGACCACCAGCGCTTCGGAAACGCCGACTGCGTCGAGCGTCTGTGCGATCCTGCGCAGCATCTTGGGATCGGCGACACCCAGCAATTGTACCGGCGGCCGCGCTGGATTGATGCAGGGACCGAGCAAATTCATCACCGTCCGTACGGACAATTGCCGCCGGACCAGCGCCGCATGCTTCATCCCGGGATGGTAGGCCGGCGCGAACAGGAAGCAGAAGCCGGTCTCGTCCAGCAGCGATCGCGCTTTTTCCGGCGACAGTTCGATCTTCGTGCCCAGAGCTTCCAGCACGTCGGCGGATCCACAGCGCGAGCTTACGCTTCTATTGCCATGCTTCGCGATCGGAAGGCCGGCCGCTGCCGCGACAAAGGCCGTGGCAGTCGAAACGTTGATCAGCCCCGACCCGTCGCCGCCCGTGCCGCAACAATCGGCGAAAAGGTAATCGGGCCGTTCGAACGGAAGGGCAGCGGCCGACAAGGCGTGCGCCGCGCCGATCATCTCCGCCGCGGTCTCGCCTTTCATCCGCAGGGCGATCAGCATTCCGGCGATCTCGGCGGGCTCAAGACGCCCAAGCACGAGCCGCTCGAACAGATGCTCGGCGTCTTCGATCGGCAGGTCTTCGCCGGCGAGCAATTTCGGCAGTGGATTGGGTACGGGAACGTCGGCCGGCAATGCAGAGATGTCTGCGCGGGAGGGCTCCGCGCGGAGTTGGACAATGGACATGGGATGCTCCTGAAACAAAAAAGCCCGCCAGTGGCGGGCGGGCAGTCGATTGATCGTTGAGGCTAGTCGATCAGTCGCGCCATCGCGCCGCAAGGGTACAGCCGCGCCACCAGAGGGCGACGGTGCTGTTCGCGGCGATGGCATTCAGGTGCGTCATCGGCCTTATGGGTAGTGGAAGCCCGGCGAGCGGGTCAAGCTGTTGATTTTGGCTGGGGACAATTTGACGGTCGACCGCCGAATT
>CAVVQF010000019.1:0-104743 GCA_963750315.1 uncultured Alphaproteobacteria bacterium | reverse complement strand
CCCGGGCGGCCGGGTACCGGCGGGCGATCGTCGAGTAGCTGGCTATCACCGATCCAAACTTAGAAAACACGGCTAACACCAAACTCCGTCCTCGTCCGCTTGTAGTCGTAAAACTCGACGCTGCTTCGATTGCGCTCGCTCGCGATGCGCAAGGTTGGAACGAAACCCTTCCAACTTAACTGGCGAAAAGCGGTGCCAAAATGTAAGCGCGTCAGCTTGTCGACCCGAACCTCCGGAAGAAGGGATAAGCGTTCGTCGGCGCGCAGCCGGCCTAACTCCGCGCCCATTTCGACGGTCATGCGGCCAACATCGCGGTAGACAGTCCCGCTGACGCTCCAGGAATGTGTCGAATAAGAGTCGTCGCGCGCTTTGAACCGATCAAAGCCCATCCCGAGGCTCATAGCGAGTTGGGAAGAAAGAGCCCGTCGTAGCGCCCGGTCAAGGACACACCTCGTCCGTCTTGCAAGGGATTTAACTGATTACTGGACCAGCGCGCGGAACCGTCCACGCGAAGTTGTGACGTGCGGTCGACTGCGAGCCGCGCACTCGGCGACACGCGGAAACTTCGTTGGAAAGGTCGCATTCCGTACCACTGCTGAGCAACGCCTGCCTCGGCAGTGATCTTAAGCGCGCCGAGTAGAACTTCCGGTCCGCCCGCTAACTCCAGCGACACGTCGTCGAACCTAGAATGGCGGTAAAGGTTCGCGTCGAGTGAAGCTCGAGCGCGGATCGATGTTGAATGAGTTACAGGAATACGCCCCTGAGCGTAGCTGCGTATCGCCGCACCGAGGCCAGACCGGGCTTTCGATTCCTTATCAAATGTGAAGTCACCGAAGATTGTACCAAGGGTCTGTGACCTCGTGGCTCGGTTGATGTTGGTATCGGGCGCGGCAGCTAACTCGATCTGAAATGAGAGCGGTTGGGAAGCTCTAAGCGCGACACTCAAGCGGTCAACGTACCTGGCCAGGTCCGACGGCAAATCTAAGGCGCTGAGCGCGCGAAGTTCGCGTTGCGCTGAGGCCTCGCTCCCGAGTTGCTGGAGTAGTCCAACCAGTTCGAGACGAGGGCGCGCGGCTTCCGGGTGCTCGTCGACGATTTGCTTCAACAGACGCGCCGCTTCGGCCTTTTGCCCTCCGGTCGCGAGCAACTTTGCCAGCCGGAAGCGCGCTTCTGCGCGAATGTTCGTATCGGGGTCTTTCGCCAGAGTTCGATACACCTGTTCCGCGTCAATCTGGCTGCCCCGAAGTTCGAGTTCACTGCCGAGCGTCAGTAACGAAGAAGCGTCCAACTTTATTTGGCGCGTCTCACCGTGGGCAGGCGACCATGCGCACGGCATGAGGAGGATTGCCGATACGGCGGTTAGCGCCGTGTGTTGTACACGCATTGACGGTCACGGCCCCCTACGACCGATTAGTGCGCCGACCGCCGTCTCTCTTGCGGAGCTATCCGGATTCAGGAACTCGAGATTCCAGCGCGCCATCAGCTCTTCGGCATTTGGCCCGGTGAATTGCCCAAGGAACGCGCCGCCAAGCCCGTTCGAGCTATTCAGCAATGAGCCTGAGAAAGTGGTGCTGCCACTAGCGTAGACGGTGTTGAGGAAGCTGTAGGTGCCAATCGACCGTGCGCCTCCGCCTAGGTCGTAGACATCCAAAGCCATCTGACCACCCAACGTACCTGCGCCGAAATCGAAGTTCAGGGTGGCGCCGCCTCGAAAGTAGTAGAGATTGCTGAGCGACGTCCCTTCCGCGTCGGCGGAGTAGGACGCGGAACCGGTGACGGGAACTGAGCCCGCGCTGGTGGCCAAGCCGAACGCGAAAATGGACGTCGGAGAGTCCGCTAATGTGTCGACCCCAGCGATATTGGTGAACTGGTACGGTCCAGGCCGGCGAACCGCCATCGTAGCTGGATTTATGCCGGAGCCGTTGATCAGACCGCTGTAGTACAGGCTACTCACCCCGTTTTGCTGGAAGGTGCTCGCTGGCGCCCCTTGATAACTGGGAAGCGCAACAGAATAGCTCTGCGAGGCGGCGTCATACCTAACCGTAAAGCCGTTCGTCGCTACTGCTGGTAGCGTTGAATCCCCCGCTTCAACTTCCCATCCCAAAACAGCAAAGTCCGTCGACTGGGAAACGCCCGGCGTCAGGTACGCGCCCGCCGGCGGAGGCGGAGGCGGAGGCGGTGGCGGCGGCGTCGGCGGTGGAGCCGGTGTTGGAGCTACCTGCGCTCCGCCTGCTCCTCCGCCTCCGCAGGCTGAAACGGCAAGAGTGGCAACAGCAGCGAAGAGCCTGATTCGACCACGTGCGGTTCTCATTGCGACCTCCCTCGATTGAGGGTCCGCGATAGGGTTTATTGCCTCATCGTAACGATGACGATGTGCCGATCATCAGCTGATCATCAGCTGATCATCTTCTGACCATGCGCAAGATCGAGGGGCCGGGCGTCGGTTCACGAGCGGGGGAAGCCGTGCGGATTTCGGGGTGTCTAGTCGTTTTTGCTGCCGTCGCCGGGCAACAAGGTGCCGCTCACCTGATTTTGCTAGTACGAGAAAGTAATTCGGAGCTCCTACCAGGTCACCCCGTTCTCGGTGAGGAACCTTCGGCATCGGGCGCCGCGATTCGGCCTAACGACAGAAATGGGTCAAGGCGGCAGGTGAGGCCGCCACCATGATCACAGAACTTAGTACGCAAGGCGTTAGGCGTTTCCCGTCGCTTCGCTTGTCCAGAACGGAGCGATCAAGTGTTTGCGACTGCACCGCCACGATCAGCAGACCACCGCAGAGCGTCGCGGACAAGGCTTGCTGGAGGCCGTCGCGGCAGGTCGGGGCGACGTTGTGTTGGCCGAGTCAATCGACCGCTTGAGCCGAGACCAGGAGGATATCGGCCGGATCTTCAAGCAAGTCTCATTCGCCGGCGCTCGCGTGCGGCGCATCTTCTCCGAGTTTATCGAAGGGCGCAGTCCTCGCGACATCGCCAAGCGACTGAATGCCGAGAGCGTCCCTGGTCCCACTGGTGGGCCTTGGTCTGCGTCAACGATCAACGGAGACTGCGTTCGCAAGAACGAAATCCTACAGGATGAGCTGTATTTCGGACAGATTGTCTTCATAAGACGCGCCGCTCGATTGATCCGTGGCGCTTAAGAAGCGGATCCGGCCCATGCCACTGAGACATGGACGAGCGTCCCGGCGCCCCAGCTCCGCATAATCGATGATGCAAGTTGGAACGCGGTCTCTCAGCGTCGGCGCCGTTTCGATGGGGTGCGCGCCGAACAGCAGCGCAGACCGAAAAGGCTCCTGTCGGGCCTTGTAAGATGCGGTGTCTGCAGCGGAAGCTACACCGTGATCGGCGCGGAGAAATGGGGTTGCGCAACGAAGCGACAGCGCGGGAGCTGCAGCAACGGTCGCACCATACAAACACACCTGCTCGAAAGACGGGTTCTTGCGGGGCTCACCGACGAACTGCTGGCGCCCGAACTGGTCAGCGAATTCGTGCGCGAATTTCACCGGCGGCGGGCCGAACGCAGCCGATCGGGGGCTGCAGAGGAAGCCAAGGCTCGAAAGTGGGTTGCTGCCGCGCGCGGGAAGGTCGAGCGCCTAGTGCGCGCCGTCACAGACGGGGGTGCCGAATTCAGCGAAATCCGGGATGCGCTCGCTAAGGCAAGGCAGGAACTGGCTCACGCCGAAACAGCAGTGTCCGAAGCGGCGACGAGCCAGGTAATCGCCCTGCAAACCAGGCTTGGCGGACGAATATCGCCGTCGCGTCGCCGATCTACCCGAACTGTTGGCATCGGGAGATGAGGACAAGAAGCGCGCGGCTGGCGAGCGCATTCGCGAGTTAATTGAGAACGTCATTCTTTCGCCCAACAGCGCGGGAGCTGGCGTCTCGATTGAGATCGAGGGCCGCCTAGCGGCTGCCCTCACCCTTGCCGTCGGGGGGACGGCTCTGCCGGATGTATGTTTACAATGGTGCCCAGGAGAGGACTCGAACCTCCACGCCCTTGCGAGCGCCAGCACCTGAAGCTGGTGCGTCTACCAATTCCGCCACCTGGGCACGGAGAGCTTGTTTTCAGCTGGTAGGCGGCGCCAAATGGAGGCGGTCGCTCGCCATGTCAATTCCCGGTGGCGGCGGTTTCCGGCTCATAATCGAGAATGTCGCCGGGCTTGCAGTCGAGCGCCTCGCAAATCGCTTCCAGCGTCGAAAAGCGGATGCCCTTCACTTTGCCCGATTTCAGGAGCGACAGGTTTGCCTCGGTGATGTCGATCTCGCCGGCAAGGTCCTTCGACCTCTTCTTCCGAAGCGCGAGCATGACGTCGAGCCGAACGACGATCGGCATCAGACGATCTCCCGCATTTCTTCGTCGATCGCGCGTGCCCGCTCCAGCAACCGGGCGACCAAGAAACAGGATCAACGCGATGCCGATGGTCAATATGTCGCGCAGCTGCAGCTTGAACGCGAGGCGATGAGCATCATCCGGTCCGGCCAGAAGGACCGCAAAGATCGGCGCAATGACCCAGACCAAGGCGACGAGCAGCAGCCAGAACGCAAATGAACGAAAAGAGCCGACGACGCGAGCGGTGAACAGGTCGCCCTCGCCGATCGCGCCGAGCATCTTGTTCAGCTGGAACAGCGCAATGGTGAGCAATAGGATCGAGAGGTCGGCGACAAGCATCGGCGCGCCGACATCGCCGGCCGACGAATGCGCACGCACTTCCACGGTGCCGTTGAGGCCAAGCCCAAGCCGCGCCGCGAGATAAGCCGCGACGACGCATACCCAGAAAATCCAGACGGCCCAGCGAAGTGAGTTCGCAGTCTTGGCGATGTCGGACCCGATCATGCTTGACCTCGTTATTGTTTTACGATAATTCGTCGCTGTCATTCAATACCAATATAAAGGGAAACAGCATGAAACGCCAGACCAGAATCGTTCTGGGAATCGCCGGTCTCGGTGTGGCTGCAGCGCTTTACCCGTGCCTCGCCTCGGCGCAGATCGCGACGCCGAGCGTGGCGGCGGTTCCGAACGCGTCGCCGGAGATCCCGTTCGATCTTTTCCGCGGAAGCCGCATCGTCCTTACCGGCCGGATCAATGGCATCGAAACGCCGATGATGCTCGACAGCGGCGCGGGCGTGACCACGCTCGACGACGACTTCGCCAGGAAGATCGGGCTCAAGCAGGGCATGAAGATCACCGCGCAAGGCACCGGCGGTAGCGAGCAGGGCGAGCTCGTCCAGGACGTCACGATCCAGGCCGGCAATCTGAAATTGACCGGTGCGACCGTACTCGTCCTCGACCTGGAGAAAATCGAGAAGGCAATCGGCCGGCCGATTCCGGCGGTCCTCGGCCGCGAACTGTTCGTGAACAGCGTCATCGGCCTCGACTTCGATCGGCAGTTGCTAACGCTGGCCCCATCGAAGGGCTTCGCGGCGCCAGCGGGTGCGACCGAGGTCAAGCTGGCGAAGGAAGGCACCCTTCATTATTTGCCGGTCTCGATCGACGGCCTCCCGCCAGTCGAAGCCGCGCTGGACCTCGGTAATGGCGGGGCTTTGAGCGTCTCGAAGGAATATTTCGACGCCAACCCGCGGCTGGCCAAGCTGCCCTATGCGGTGGGTCTCGGTGGCGGTGTCGGTGGACTTCACGAAGATCGCCGGACGACGATTCCGACGGTCACGGTCGCTGGCTTCACGCTACCGGGCGTGCCGGCCGATTTCCGCTCGCGTTCCAAAGGGCCCTTACGCGGGCCGGGCCAATGCCGGCATCCTGTTGTTCAAGCCGTTCCACGTCACGCTCGACCTTGGCCACGACCGGATGTGGTTGAAGCGGACCGGCGCGCCGATCGCCTTCCCGAAGGACCGCGTGGGCATGTTCGTCACGCTGGAGGACGATCATTTCAACGTCCTTCACGTTTCGCCCGGCAGCCCGGCGGACAAGGCCGGCCTCAAGAAAGGCGACCAGCTTATCGCGGTCGGCGGCGAGAAGGTCGGACCCGGCTTCTACGCCTCGAAGGAAGCGAATTGGGCGAAGGACCCGGCCGGGACCAAGGTCGATGTGACCAAGGCCGACGGCCAGACGGTGACCGTCACGCTCGCCAACTATTATTGAGGCGAAAAAGGCGGTCGCCCGAGTGGCGGCCGCCTTGTCAACGAGCTGCGCGAACCGCTAGTGGCTGCGCATGATCGAACCCAAGCTTGTGACCGTTTTCGGTGGCGGCGGCTTCATCGGCCGCTACGTCTGCGAACGCCTGTTCGAACATGGTGTGCGACTGCGCGTCGTTACTCGCGAGCCGCGCCACGCCAACTTCATCCAGCCCCTGAGCCAGGTCGGCCAGTTCGGGTTCGTCGCCGCGGACGTGACCAAGCCCGCGACCGTGCGCCACGCGGTGGAGGGCGCTTCGGCGGTGATCAACCTCGCCGGCGCCTTCAAGCAGATGGGCGCGATCCATGCCGAGGGTGCGAAGACCATCGCGGAGGCGGCCAGGGACGTCGGCGCGAAAGCGCTCGTCCACATCTCCGCCATCGGCGCCGACGCCGGCGGCGAGGCCACCTACGCCCGTACCAAGGGTGAAGGCGAAGAGGCCGTTCGCAAGGCGTTCCCGAACGCGACGATCATCCGCCCGTCGATCGTGTTCGGCGCGGAGGACAAGCTCACCAACCGCCTCGCCGGCATGGCGCGGTTGCCCGCGCTTCCGGTCATCGCGCCCAGCACCCGCTTCCAGCCGGTCTTCGTCGAGGATCTGGCGAAGGTGATTGCGCTGGCGACGGTCGATCCGGTCGCTCACGGCGGAAATACCTACGAAATCGGCGGGCCGCAGGTCCTGACGATGCGCGAGCTGACGGTTGAAATACTCAAGGCCGCGGGCCTCGATCCGGAGCTGATCGACGTTCCCGGGCCCGTTGCTTCGGCCATCTCCTACCTCGGCTTCCTGCCCGGCGCTCCGTTGACCCGCGATCAATGGCTGATGCTCCAGCGCGACAATGTCGCAAGCGGACCGGGTCTCGAGAGCTTCGGCATCCGCCCGACACCGTTCGGGGCGGTTGCTCCGGGTTGGCTTGGCATGTTCGGCGGCAACCGTTTCGCGCGCCGCCGGGTGAACATTACGGCGACCTCCTAAGTGCCGATCCTGCTGATCGCGATCATCCTCGGCATCGTCGAGGGGGTGACGGAATTCCTGCCAGTCTCATCGACCGGCCACCTCATCCTCGCCACCGAGCTGATGGGCTTCGACGCCGACAAGTGGGCCGCGTTCAACGTCATCATCCAGCTCGGCGCGATCCTGGCGATCGTCGTCCTTTACTGGCGGACGTTCTGGGCGGTGCTCCAGGGCATCCTCAGCAACAATCCGATGTCGTGGCGCTTCATCCGCAACGTGCTGATCGGCTTCCTGCCGTCGGCGATCATCGGCGTGATCCTGATCAGCAAGATCGAGTTGCTTCTCGGCAACGCGGAGGTCGTCGCCTGGGCGCTGATCGCGGGCGGTGTCGCCATCCTGCTGATCGAGAAATTCGTGAAGCCCGGCGAGATCGTCGGCGTTGCGGAAATGCCTTTGAAGACGGTACTCGGCATCGGCTTCATCCAGTGCCTGGCGATGATCCCCGGCGTCAGCCGTTCCGGCGCGACCATCCTTGGCGGGCTGTCGCTGGGCGTCGAGCGCCGCACCGCGGCGGAGTTCAGCTTCTTCCTCGCCATCCCGACCATGACCGGCGCGACCACGCTTGAACTGATCAAGCATCACGACACGTTGATAAGCGGCGCGAGCGGCGTCGGGTTCAGCACCGTCGCCGTCGGCTTCATCGTCAGCTTCATAGTCGCGATCGTCGTCGTGAAGGCCTTCGTTCACTACATCTCGAAATATGGCTTCGGGCCGTTTGCCTGGTACCGGATCGTCGCCGGTGCGGCCGCCCTCGTCTGGCTTGCGTCCCGCTAGATTTAATCTGCCGTTCATCGACGGCTAAGGTCGCGGAGCCAGAATCCCGGACTTTCTGGCCCACAGGGACTCGCACCATGCGCGCCGCTTTTCTGGCTTTTCCTTTGCTCGTTCTGGCATCGCCCGCGTTCGCGCAGGCCGCGCCGCCGCCACCGCAGGCATACCAGCTTCCGCCGGAGGTGACGGACATGCGCTGGGCGGACAAGCTGACCGACACGATGGTCGCCATGTCCAAGGCATTCCTGAACATGCCGGTGGGCGAAGTCGAAGCTGCCATCGAGGGCCGTGAGCCGACATCGGCCGACCGTCGGCAAGACGCTGCGCAACGAAACCGGCATGACCGAGCGCGATGTCCGCCAGCAGATCGATGTCCACCCGCCCGGCGATGCAGGCCGGAATGCGCGCGGTCGAGGCGGCGCTTTGCCGTCGATCATGAAGGGCCTGACGGACGCCAGGCAGGAGCTCGATCGGGCGTCGGCCAACATCCCTCGTCCCGATTATCCGAAGAGATAGTCTCCCGTCATTGCGAGCGTAGCGAAGCAATCCAGCGCATTGGATTGCCGCGTCGCCTTCGGCTCCTCGCAATGACGGTGGACTAGGCGGCATGCACCGCTAAAGCTGCCCTCAAATGTGGCAGCTGTTCCAATTCCCGCTTTGTCCGTTTTCTCGCAAGGTGAGGCTTGTCCTCGCCGAGAAGGGCATTGCGGCGGAGCTGGTGCGCGAGAACCCGTGGGAGCGCCGCGACGAGTTCGTCGACCTGAACCCTGCCGGTGAAACGCCGGTCATGGTCGATGCGGACCAGGGCATCACCCTCATCGGATCGCAGCCGATCGTCGAATATTTCGACGAGACGGTCGACCGCATGCCGATGATCCACGGCAATGCCGTGCTCCGCGCCGAAATCCGCCGCCTCACCGAATGGTTCGACGAGAAGCTCCACCGGGAAGTGGTCGAGCCGCTGATGAACGAGCGGATGAGGAAGCGCCTGGTCAGCAAGGAAAGCCCCGACACCCGCATTCTCCGCGAGGCGATGCGGGTCGCGAACAATCATCTCGATTACGTCGACTATCTGCTCGACCATCGGCGCTGGATGGCCGGGCCGGGCCTCAGCCTCGCCGATTTCGCCGCCGCCGCGCACCTCAGCGTCATCGACTATCTCGGCGCGCTCGACTGGCGCGGGCACAAGCAGACCAAGGACTGGTACGCCGTCATGAAGTCGCGGCCGAGCTTCCGGCCGTTGCTCGGCGAGCGGATGGAGGTGATCGTGCCGCCGGCCCATTACGACAAGGTCGACTTCTGAGGACGGCCGGGAAGATCGGAATCGCCGCAGCCGTGCTGCTGCTCGCCATCGCCGCTGTCCTCGCCTTCAATACGATGCGCCTCAAGGGCGAGCCGATCGGCAAGGCGCCGGCGCCATTGCCGGTCGATGCCGCCGCCGTTCAAAGGCTGTCGCAGGCGTTGCAGGTCCAGACTATTTCGACCGAAGCTGGCGAGGCATCGCCTGAAGTCCTCGCCGAATTCCATGCCTTCCTGCAGCGCAGCTTCCCGCTGGTCCACGCCCAGTTGAAGCCGGAACAGGTCGCGGCCGGGAGCCTGCTGTTCACCTGGCCGGGGTCCGATCCGTCGGCCCCTGCGCTGCTGCTGACCGCCCACCAGGATGTCGTTCCGGTCGAGGCGGGCAGCGAAGGCAAATGGAGCGCTCCGCCGTTCAGCGGGACGGTTGCCAACGGCTTCGTGACCGGGCGCGGGGCGATCGACGACAAAGGCTCGCTGATGGCGATCCTCGAAGCGACCGAGCGGCTGCTCGCGAAAGGCTACCAACCAAAGCGTACGATCTACCTCGCCTTCGGCCATGACGAGGAACGCGGCGGAACCGGCGCGATAGCGCTCGCAGCTCTCCTCAAGCAGCGCGGCGCCAACATCGGGCTCGCGCTCGACGAAGGATATGCGGTCCTCGACGGCGTCATTGGCGGAGTGCGCCCGCCCATCGCGATGATCGGCGTCGCCGAGAAAGGCTATGTCTCGGTCGAGCTGACCGCGACGGGAAGCGGCGGGCACAGCTCCATCCCTTCGCCCGACAATGCCGCCGTCCATATCGCCGGCGCGGTCGAGCGGCTGGCGGAAAACCAGATGCCGGCGCGGATCGCGGGACCGACCGAGGCGATGCTGAACGGCATCGCGCCCTACAGCAGCGGCGCGATGCGGGTCGCCCTCGCCAACCGCTGGCTCACCGGCCCGCTGGTACAGCGCCAGTTTCTGGAAAGCCCCGACACCGCCGCCGCGATCCGGACGACGACCGCGCCGACGATCATCGCGGCGGGGACCAAGGACAATGTCCTTCCGCAGTTCGCGCGCGCCGTGGTCAATCACCGCATCCTTCCGGGCGACACGGTCGAAAGCGTGCTCGACCATGATCGGCAGGCGATCGACGATCCGCGCGTGCAAGTTAAGGCCATTCCCGGCGGCCACGATCCGAGCAAGCCGGTTTCGGCGAGCAGTTCGGAGTTCCGGCAACTCGCGGGCGTAATCCGCGCCAGCTTTCCGGAAGCCGCCGTCGCGCCGGGCCTGGTCCTGGGAGCCACGGATGGACGCCACTACGAAGGCGTCGCCCGCGGCGTCCTCCGCTTCGCGCCGATCACCATGCGCAAGGCCGATCTCGAACGCTTCCACGGCAATGACGAACGCATCGCCATCGCCGACTACATGCGCGCGATTGCCTTTTACGAACGGCTGATGGGCGCGGAATAAGCGCCCGATCCGATCGCGAATGTTCACAATGTTCACACTGACGGGCGTGTGGTGACGCGAACTGGACATCAGCCGTGTCCGCGAAATTTCGATCAGCGCTGTCGATGGGTTGGACTTGCGGTCGGCTCATTCGGAAGCCTGAACCACAGCTACTGGCGTGTAGGACAGCAAATTCTCAATTCGGCTAGTGTCTGCTTTGGGTGGAAAGCAGACATTTCGTTGCATAAGCACTCTCAATGGCGCGTATCGAATACACAGTCGTTTCCCTGAGATTTTATGGTACCGAGCTTGACCCGGAGGAAGTCTCAACACGTCTGGCTGCATTGCCGACGAGGGCCTTAGCCAAGGGCGATGTGACATCTTCGCCGAATGGCACTTGGGTTGCCAAGGCGGGCAAATGGATACTGACCACTGAGGCTCATACCGCGATTGGCGACCTCGATAGTTTGATCACTCAACTGTTCGAGCGGCTGACACCTGACCTGGAGATTTGGCGAGAACTTTCAAGCCGGTTCAGCGGGGAACTGAGCGTCGGCCTGTTTCTCGGCACAAGCAATGAGGGCGCGTTCATCGCGGCTGCAACTATGAGTGACATCGCGGCCCGAGGGTTGGGTTTCGGGTTGGACATATACGACAAAGGCGAGCGCGACGCTTAGACCAATGGCAGGAATGGGTGGAAAGCTGCCATTGCGAGCGGCGCGACCGCCACTGTAATGTGCGCAACCTTTCGTCAGAGGCGAAGATCATGAAAGCCCTCGTCATCGCCGGAATCCTAGTCGCGGCGCATGGTCCTCAGTTGGCGGTCAAGTCGCAACAAGCTGTGCAATTAGTGAGCCGGGAAGTTTTCAAGGATGATCCCGAGATTGGCTTGTCGCTATTCAGCGACCCCAACGACCCTGCGTTTTATTTCGTGGAGGCAGCTTGGGACAATCCTCATGGCAGCATGATCGCCGGACACTTCGCCGTGAACTCGCGAACGGCCACCCTATGGAACGTTCAGGGTTCCGTTTGCTTCGTGCTCACCAGCACCAATCTCGCCAAGTTTCAGCAGACGTTGCGGCGGGGCCTCGCGATAAATCCCGCCACGTTTGGAAAGCTTGCATCACAGCGCCCTATCGTATGTTCGGAGGTCGAGCGGCCCCGCGACGCTTCCGCGTATTAACACCAAGAATGGGTCGAAAGCTGACGTTAACGGTCAGGCGTTGTTCGCGCCTTCCGAGCGCCGACAAACGTCAAGACTAATCCCAACAGCGCTGCCGCGACGCTCCATATCAACGCATGCTTGCCTATTGGATGCCCATCCATGACGCCGCCGAGTGTAGGAGCGAGCGCTCCTACGAATAGGCCGACAGCTAGTCCGAAATAGATGCTGCCTGAGTAGCGTCGCATTTTGTCGCCTCGGTTGCGCGTGGCCTGAAGCTGACATGCAGGCTCAATGTCTGCAATGGGTCGAAAGCTGCCATTAGGCGAAATGCTAATTCGTCGCCGCGACCAGGTAGTTCAGGCGTAGGTCCTCGCTCAGGTGCAGTCCCCGCGTCGGGCTGAACGCCAGGCCTTCGACGTCGAGGCATTTCAGGCCGGCATTGGCCATCAATTGCTTCATCCGTTCCGGCGCAATGAACTTGTCGAAGTCGTGCGTGCCCTTGGGAATTGCGCCGAAGCCTTCGGCAAGCGTGATGGTGATCAGCTTCGACCAGCCCGTCGCGTTGGGGGTCGACATGATCAGCAGTCCGCCGGGAGCGAGCCGCTTCCCCAGATCGTCAATGAACTGCTGCGGGTCGGCCGTGTGCTCGATCACCTCCATCGAGGTGATGAGATCGTACGCGCCTTCCAGGGCCTCGACCGCCGACACGCGGTAGTCGATGTCGAGCCCCTGCCCTGCCGCATGGTCGCGGGCGACGCGTATCAACTCTGGCGTCGGATCGATCGCGGTGACCTTGGCCCCAAGCCGCGCCAGCGGTTCAGCCAGCAATCCCGCGCCGCAGCCGACGTCCAAAGCCGTCTTGCCTTCCAACGGGCGCCGGCTGTGCTCGTCGAGCGACCAATGCCGGTCGATCCAGTCGCGGATGTAGCCGAGCCGCACCGGATTGAGCTTGTGCAGCATCGCCGAAGCGCCCTTCGGGTCCCACCAGTCGCCGGCGAGCTTCCCGAACTGCTCGATCTCTTCCTGCACGACACTTGTTGTCGCTCCGGGCAAGCCTTCGCTTGTGCTTGTTTCCGCCATAGTCGCCTCCTAACAGGGCGCGCCCGTTCACCCAAGGAGCTGCATGCCCTCCTCAAGCCAAAAGCGCATCGTCATGAAATTCGGCGGCACGTCGATGGCGGGCATCGAGCGCATCCGCAACGTCGCTAGCCGCGTTCGGCGCGAGGCCGAGGCGGGCAACGAGGTGCTGGTCGTGGTTTCCGCGATGGCGGGCGAGACGGATCGGCTGGTGCAGCTCTGCCGCGAGGCGTCGGCGCTGAGCGATCCCAAGGAATATGACGTGGTCGTCGCGTCTGGCGAGCAGGTCACGTCCGGCCTCCTCGCAATGACACTCCAGAACATGGGCGTGAACGCGCGCAGCTTCATGGGCTGGCAGCTGGTCCGGGCGTCCGGCGTCCACGGCAATGCCCGTGTCGAAGCCATCGAATCCGTCACCCTCGACGAGGCGCTGAAGGGCGGCACGGTTGCGGTCATTCCGGGATTCCAAGGCGTGTCCGAGGACGGCCGTGTCGCCACCCTCGGCCGCGGCGGATCGGACACCTCCGCCGTCGCCATCGCCGCCGGCGTGAAGGCGGATCGCTGCGATATCTACACCGACGTCGATGGCGTCTACACGACCGACCCGCGCATCGTGCCCAAGGCGAGCAAGCTCAACCAGGTTACGTTCGACGAAATGCTCGAACTGGCGGGGGTCGGCGCAAAGGTGCTGCAGGTCCGCTCGGTCGGGCTCGCCATGCGCGAAAACTTGCCCTTGCGCGTTCTGTCGGCATTCGAGGACAAGCCCGGGACGGATATCGTCGCCGAACTTTCAGGAGCGGAGATGGAAAGAAACCTCATCGCGGGCATCGCCGCCGACCGGAACGAGGCGCGGATCACGCTGACCGGCATCGCCGACACGCCCGGCACGGTCGCCGCGACGATCAGTCCGCTGGCCGAGGCCGGCATCCAGGTCGACATGATCGTCCATGCGGCAACGCCGAACACCGGTTCGTCCGACCTCACCTTCACCGTCCCGCGCGCGAGCCTCGCGCAGGCAATTTCGGTGATCGAGCAGGGCAAGGACGCGATCGGTTTTTCCGGGCTCGTGCAGGACCCGTCGGTCGCCAAGGTCAGCATCGTCGGCGTCGGCATTCGGTCGAACCCGGCGCTTGCCGCGAAGATGTTCGAAACCCTTGCCGAGCGGCGGATCAACCTGCTCGCCGTGTCCACATCAGAGATCAAGGTAAGCGCATTGATTGCAGAAGACGAACTCGAATTGGCCGTCCGCGTACTCCACACGGCATTCGGCCTCGACGACCAGAGTGCGGCGGCATGAGCGGCGAAGGCCTGATCGCCGAACCACGCGCGATGCATCAATCGGTCGGCCACACGCGCCTGAAGGAACTGATGCATCGCGGCACCGAGTTCCTCGGCTGCGACGTGGCGATCATGGGCGGCGCGATGAGCTGGGTCAGCGAGCGCAACCTTGTCTCCGCCATCTCCAACGCCGGCGGCTTCGGAGTGATCGCATGTGGAGCGATGACGCCCGAATTGCTCGATACGGAGATCACCGAGACCAAGGCGCGCACCAAGCGGCCGTTCGGCGTCAACCTCATCACCATGCACCCGCAGCTCAGCGAACTGATCGATGTGTGCGTAAAGCATGACGTCGGCCATATCGTGCTTGCGGGCGGGCTCCCGCCGGGCAAGGCGATCGAGAAGATCAAGGGGCATGGCGCAAAGCTGATGGCTTTCGCCCCCGCGCTCAGCCTCGCGAAGAAGCTGATGCGATCGAACGTCGACGCTATCGTCATCGAGGGCATGGAGGCCGGCGGGCACATCGGACCCGTGTCGACCACCGTGCTTGCGCAGGAAATCCTGCCGCACGTCAGCCACGACATTCCCGTCTTCATCGCCGGCGGCATCGCGAGGGGTGAGGCGGTCGCCGCCTATCTCGAGATGGGCGCGGTCGGAGTCCAGCTCGGCACCCGCTTCGTTTGCGCGAACGAGAGTATCGCCCACGCCAACTTCAAGAAGGCGTTCATTCGCGCCTCCGCCCGCGACGCCATTCCGTCGGTACAGATCGACCCGCGGCTGCCGGTCATTCCCGGTCCGCGCGCTCAAGAACCGCGAGATGGAGAATTTCGCTGCCAAGCAGCGCGAAGTCGCCCAGAAGCTCGACGACGGCTCGATCGAAATGGCCGAGGCCCAGCTTCAAATCGAGCATTATTGGGCCGGCGCCCTTCGCCGTGCGGTCATCGATGGCGACGTCGAGAGCGGGTCGGTGATGGCCGGGCAGTCGGTCGGCATGGTCACGCGCGAGGAACCGGTCGCCGACATCTTGCGCGAACTCGTCGACGAAGCGGCGGCGGCGCTGGAAAGCCGGGGGTAGAGCACCCAAATCGGGGGCCGCCAGACAAGAAGGAGTGCCCCGATGACCGACCAGGCAATCGTCGAACGCGACGCCGACACGCAGGCGCGCAAGGAGTTGCAGACGGTCAATCCGGCGACGGGCGAGCCGGGCAAGAAGTATCGGGAACATAGCCTCGACGATGCCAAGGCGGCTGCGGCCGCTGCGCATGACGCCTATCTAGCCTGGCGGAAGACCTCCTTCGCGGAGAGAGCGGCAGTGGTCCGCAAGGCAGGCGAAATCCTCCGCCGCCGCAAGGACGAGTTCGCGGCGCTGATGACCGAGGAGATGGGCAAGACCCTCACCGACGGCCGCGCCGAAATCGAGAAATGCGCCGGTCACTGCGACTGGTTCGCCGACCATGCCGAAAGCTATCTGGCGCGACGAGCGCGTCGACATCGGCGGCGGCGAGGCATTCGTCACCTACAATCCGCTCGGGGTCGTGCTGGCGGTCATGCCGTGGAATTTCCCCTTTTGGCAGGTCTTCCGCTTTGCCGCGCCGGCGCTGATGGCCGGCAATGGCGCGCTGCTGAAGCACGCCAGCAACGTTCCCGGCTGTGCGCTGGCGATCGAGGAAGTGCTTCATGAGGCCGGCGTTCCTCGCGATCTCTTCCGGACGCTGCCTCCTGCCGAGCAGCGAGGTCGAAGGGGCTCATCGAGGATGATCATATCGCGGCCGTCACGCTGACCGGCAGCGTCGCGGCAGGTAAGAGCGTCGCCACTGCGGCCGGCGGCGTCCTCAAGAAATGCGTGCTCGAGCTCGGCGGGTCGGATGCCTATGTCGTTCTCGAAGATGCCGACATCGAAGCGGCCGCCAAGGTCTGCGCGACGGCGCGAATGGTCAATGGCGGCCAGAGCTGCATCGCCGGCAAGCGCTTCATCGTCGTCCGCTCGGTCCTCGAGAAGTTCGAGGCCGCGATCGTCGAAGCGATGCGCAGCTTACGAAATGGGCGACCCGCGCGAGGAAGGCACGAAGCTCGGCCCGCTGGTCAGCGCCAAGGCGCGCGATGAAATCCACGACCAGGTCGAGAAGAGCATCGCCAATGGCGCGCGCCTGTTGCTCGGCGGCAAAATCCCGGACCGCATCGGTGCATGGTATCCGGCCACCGTCCTCGCCGACGTTCGCGAGGGTCAGCCTGCGCACGACGAGGAAGTCTTCGGCCCGGTTGCTGCGATCATCGCCGCCGACGACGAGGCAGACGCCATCCGCATCGCCAACGACAGCGAGTTCGGCCTCGGCTCCGGCGTGCTGACCGGCGACCTCGATCGCGGCCGCCGCATCGCTTCGCTGGAACTCGAAGCGGGCATGAGCTTCGTCAACGAGAACGTCCGCTCCGACTCCCGCATGCCGTTCGGCGGCGTCAAGCACTCCGGCTACGGCCGCGAATGCGCTTCTTTCGGCATCCGCGAGTTCACCAACATCAAGAGCGTCCACGTCAGCGCGCTCAAACCGACGGGTGGCAAAACTGTCGAGTGACATTCGTGCGGCGCATCTGATAGCGCTCGATCATGCCGCTTAGCGCCGCCGCATCCGCCCGGGAGATCCTTACGGGCCTGCATGAAGTCATGGCGGGCCGTGGCAGTGCGCAGGTCAAGCTCGATAAGGTCGTCGACCTGATCGCCGAGGCGATGGCGAGTGAAGTGTGCTCGATCTATCTGCTGCGCGACAACAAGCTCGAACTGTTCGCCACCCACGGCCTGCGCAAGGAAGCCGTCCACGTCACTCGCCTCGGCATGGGCGAGGGGCTGGTCGGCACCATCGCCGCCGAAGGGCGCATATTGAACCTCGCCGAAGCCGCGGAGCACCCCGCCTTCGCCTACCGGCCGGAGACTGGCGAAGAGAGCTTCCACAGCTTTGCGGGAGTGCCGATCGTACGGCTCGAAAGCCCGATCGGAGTCCTCGCCGTCCAGCACGCCGATCCGCGCCGCTACGAAGACGTCGAGATCGAGGCGCTCCAGACTGTCGCGATGGTCCTGTCGGAGATGATCGCCGCGGCGCGGCTCGTCGACGGTGCGCGACGCGGGCGCCTACGCAGCGCCGGCCCGCTACGGCTGAGCGGGCTCAAGCTCGTCGCCGGCATGGCGAAAGGCGAAGCGGTTTTCCATCAGCCCCGCATCGTCGTCGAGCACACCGTTGCGGAAGACACCGAGGCTGAGCGCGACCGCGTCTACTCCGCGTTTCGCAAGATGCGCGAGCAGATCGACGCGATGACGCGCGATGCTGAGTTTGGTACCGCCGGCGAACATCAGGAGATTCTCGAGACCTACAAGATGTTCGCCTACGACGAAGGCTGGTCGCGGCGAATCAATGAAGCCATCGACAGCGGCCTGACCGCCGAGGCGGCGATCGAGCGCGTGCAGCAACGAATGCGCGCGCGGATGCAGGACATCGACGATCCTCTCCTCAAGGAGCGCATGCACGACCTCGAGGACCTGTCGAACCGGCTGCTGCGCATCGTCTCGGGACGCTTCGGAACGGCGGCACAGACGGGCCTGACTCGCGACACCGTTTTGATCGCGCGCAACCTCGGACCCGCTGAACTGCTCGAATACGACCGCCGCCGGTTGAAAGGCGTCCTTCTCGAAGAAGGCTCGCTCACCGCGCACATGACCATCGTCGCGCGGGCGATGGGCGTGCCCGTGGTCGGCCGGCTGACCGACATTCGCCACAGCGTCGAGGGCGGCGAGCAGATCCTCGTCGACGGCGACAACGGCAGTATCATCATCCGGCCGAGCAGAGTGCTCCTGTCCGGCTTCGAGCATCGACTTGCGACGCGGCAGAAGCGGCGGGCCGAATATGACGCTGCCCGCAACCTTCCCGCCGTCACGCTCGACGGCGTGCCGGTCAGCGTGATGGTCAATGCAGGCCTTGCCGAGGATGCGGCGAATCTCGATCCGTCAGGTGCCGACGGCATCGGCCTGTTCCGGACCGAGTTCCAGTTCCTGGTTTCGGCGACGCTTCCCGGCCGTGACCGGCAGCAGCGGCTCTATTCGAAGGTTCTCGCGGCCGCCGGCGACAAGCCGGTCGTCTTCCGTACCGTCGACATCGGCGGCGACAAGGCGCTGCCCTATCTGACCGACATTCGCGACGAGGCCGAAAATCCAGCAATGGGCTGGCGCGCAATCCGTCTGTCGCTCGACCGCAGCACATTGATGAAGGCGCAGGCGCGCGCTCTGCTCGAAGCGTCGGGCGGCAAGGTTCTCCGCGTCATGTTCCCGATGATCTCCGAGCCGTGGGAATTCGATGCGGCACGCGAGCTGTTCGAGGAGCAGATCGAGTGGGCGAAGAAATCGAAGCGCAAGCTGCCGAAACGCATCGAGTTCGGCGCCATGCTCGAAGTGCCGTCGCTCGCCGAAGTGCTGGACCAACTGCTGCCGAAGGTCGACTTCCTGTCGATCGGCACCAACGATCTCACGCAATTCCTGTTCGCCGCCGACCGGGCGGACCCTCGCCTCGCCGAGCGTTACGACTGGCTGAGCCCGGCGATCCTTCGCTTTCTGCGGCGGGTGACACGGGAAGCACGCGCCGCCGGTGTGTCGGTCCGCGTGTGCGGAGAAATGGGCGGGCGGCCGTTGGAAGCGATGGCGCTGATCGGCCTCGGCATCGAAAACCTTTCGATCACTCCGGCAGCGGTCGGGCCGATCAAGGCGATGATCCGCTCACTCGATGCGGAGCGGGTGCGCGCGAAGGTCGAACAATTGCTCGACCGGCCGCCCGCAAACATGCGAAAAACGCTTTCCGACTGGGCTCGGCGGCACAAGGTGATCGTCGGCTGATCGGCCCAGACGGCGGTTGACAGCGAGAAGTCTCGACTTGGACAAGCGAACTGAATTTCGGGTTGGGAGCGAATGACCGAAGACAGCGACGATATCGTCCAGGCACCATCGGTTGGTGAGCGGCTTCGCGCGGCTCGTGAGAAAATCAAATTGTCCCTTGAGGACATTGCGAGCTCCACGCGAATTCCGCTCCGGCACCTCGAAAACCTGGAAATCAGCGACTGGTCGCAGCTCCCGGCGCCGACCTACACCATCGGTTTCGCGAAGAGCTACGCGAGCGCGGTCGGCCTGGATCGCACGGAGATCGGCGACGATCTCCGCGCCGAGATGGGTGGCCAGCGCTACGACGCGGGCACGACCGAAGTGTTCGAGCCCGCCGATCCGGCGCGCACGATGCCGAAATGGTTGGTGTTGTCGGCAATCGGCGCGATCGTCCTCGTCGTCATCGGGATGACCTGGCTCAACAATCGGTCGCTGGAGCCCGATACTGCCCCGGCTACCGAACAGCCAACGACTGCGCCAACCCAGCAGGCCGGCCCGGTTCGCACGCAGCCTGCTCAGCAGCCTCCCGCGCAGGCCGCCAATGGCGCCGTGGTACTGACCGCGACCGACGCCGCGTGGATACAGGTTACGGACAACGGCAAGACCCTATTCTCAGGGGAGCTCAAGCCTGGCGAAACTTTCGCCGTGCCGCAAACCGCGACCGCGCCGAAGCTGAAGGCCGGCAAACCCGAAGCGTTGCGTATCACTGTTGGCGCTGCGACTGCGCCGCCAGTCGGTCCAGCCGGCAAAATCGCCGCGAACGTCAGCTTGCTGCCTGCCGACTTGATGCGTGCTGGGGCCGGAGCAACGCCGCCGGCACCAAGTGCACCGCCCGCCGTCCAGAACACGGCCACGTGAAGCATTCACCGCTGATCGGGCACACTCCGCGCTTGGCTTAGACATCTGTTCCGAATAGGTTTTCCCGCGGGGAGGGAATATGAAGACCGTACTTTTCAGCACCGCGGCCGCGACGCTGCTGCTTGCTACGCCCGCGCTAGCGCAGGTTCAGCCGCAATATCCGCAGGTTCAGGCCCAGCCTGTCGCGACGCAGGCTTCGGTAATCAATCTCGACAACCGCATCGTTGCGTTGGAACGTCAGCTCGCCGACGTGCTGCGGACGGAAGAAGAGAATGCCCGCCGCATCGGCCAACTGGAATCGACGCTTCAGCAGGAGCGCGAGGCTAGCGCCGCGAAGATCGCGAACCTCGAGGCCCGTCTCGCGTCTGGATCAGCCGTGGAAACGGGCACCGTTCCGGCTACCGAAAAGCCGAAGACGGCGGTCGCCGGCACGTCGTCCAACCCGAAGCCCATTGCCGCGGTCGTGACCACCGGCGACGGCGCCGATCCCGCCGAGGAAGCTTACGACGCCGGTTATCAGCTGTGGAAATCTGGAAAGTACGAACAGGCCATTGGTGCGCTGCGGGCTTTCAGCTCGTCTTATCCGAACCATCGGCGGACCAGCTGGGCGAACAATCTCGCCGGCCGCGCGATGCTCGACAAGGGCGAGCCGCGCGCCGCGGCTGAAGTCCTCCTGGCCAACTATCGCGGTAATCCAAAGGGCGAGCGCGCGGCCGACAGTCTCTATTACCTGGGCCAGTCGCTGATGAAGCTCGACCAGCCCGCCCAGGCCTGCAAGGCTTATGGCGAGCTGGAAGCGGTCTACGGCTCCAGCATGCGCGCTGACCTTCAGAAACTGCTGCCCGCCGCGAAAGCGGAAGCGAAGTGCCGCTAATGTCATTAGGGGATCACATATGGTCCCTGAAGCGCTTCTCGACCGGTTCCAGACCGATCTCGACGCTCTAGCCAAGCCCGGCATTCGCCTGGGCATTGCCGTTTCCGGCGGGCCTGACAGCCTCGCCCTTCTCCTGCTCGCTGCGGCTGCGAGGCCGGGTCAGGTTGAAGCGGCGACTGTCGATCACGGATTCCGCGCTGAAGCGAGAGAGGAAGCGGCTGTCGTCGCCGATTTCTGCGAGCGGTTGGGCGTGCCGCATTCGACGCTGACGATCGAATGGGACCTCCCGCCGGCCACCGCGATCCAGGAACAGGCGCGCAATGTCCGTTACGGAGCGCTGACGGCGTGGGCGCGTGATCGCGGCCTGGCGGCTCTGGTGACTGCCCACCATCTGGACGACCAGGCCGAGACGTTGGTGATGCGCCTCAATCGCGGCGCCGGTGTGCGCGGCCTTGCTGGTATGCGGGTGTTGGCGGTTGTACCCGGCGCGCCCGGGCTGGCCCTGCTTCGACCCCTACTCGGCTGGCGCAGATCGGAGCTCGAGACCGTCGCGTCAGCCGCGGGGATCACGCCGATCCATGATCCGAGCAACGATGACGCGCGCCACGAACGGGTGCGGATCCGGCAAGCTCTTGCAGCTGCCGACTGGCTGAATGCGGAGGGCCTGTCGCGAAGCGCTGCCAACCTTGCCGCCGCCGATGAGGCAATCGGCTGGGCGACCGATCGCGAATGGGCAAAGAATGTCGACGCTTCCGGTGAAACCATCCGCTACCGTATCTCGGATGTCCCGGCGGAGATCATTCGGCGCATTGTAATGCGAGCTATCGCGGAGCTCTGCACGGAAGGAAATTCCGACGACCTTCGCGGACGCGAGCTCGACCGGTTGATTGCCGACCTGCACGCGGCCGGCACATCGACCTTGCGTGGCGTTCGCTGTTCGGGCGGTCCGGAATGGCGATTCTCGCCAGCCAATCCTCGTTCCAATCGATTGATCTAAAGCAGAAGAGTTTCAATGGGCGGTTGCCTGACCGGCTGCTAACCGGAACTGGCGCGAAAGGCGCGTGAGCGCATTCCAGGCATCGCGGTTCGCTTCATCTCGGGCTACACGGGAAAACGCCATCGTCCATGGCGGCCGCCTGGATCCCGGCGTCAACCTCTCGACCAAGCCCTACACTCCTCAGTCGCTGGTCCAGCGCGTACAGACGCGCTAATCGATCCGGCAAGGGCTGAAACTTTCCACAATTCATTTTAATCGCCGGGTTACCCTCTGTCGGCTAGGTGAAGTGTGGGGCCTGTCGGCTGCTCGAATCGTCTAGCAACGTCCAGCGCTGGCAGGTCCCACCCACACACCGCTGTCTCCGTGCGACGAGCGGCTAAACGCGTGGGTCCGCCTTCCTCTTGGAGGAGCGCGAATACATCCGCGCTCCTCATCCGAAGGAAGGGTTTTCACCCAGATGCTCAGGGTAGCGAATGGCGAATTTCATCCTAGCTATCCAAAGTTAGCCGAAAACGGCTTTGTCCCGTTTTGACGATCGCCCACGCGACCACTGTGCGCTCTTGCCGCCGTGCGATATCAGGTCCTCGTGAAACTGGGGCTGCGACTACCATCCGGGCGCGTGATCGCGATCGGCCGCTACATGCTGGCCACGCTGCTCATGTTCTATTTGTGGATGGACCAGAGCCCGCTGTTCGACGCCAAGTCCTTGGCCTTCTCGGTCACCGGCTCGTACATGCTGTTCGCGCTCGCCCTGGTCGGCATCACCTGGAAAAACTGGTGGCTGGACGCCAAGCTCGCCGGGCCGGCGCATGCGGTGGACGTCGTAGTCTTCACCTTGCTCATCTATTCGACGCAGGGGTTCGACAGCCCCTATTTCACCTTCTTCGCCTTCCTGCTTCTCGCGTCGGCGATCCGCTGGGGATGGCGGGCAACGACGCTAACGGCCATTTTGCTGGTGTCGCTTTACTTGCTCGTCGGGTTGGTGATGGCGGAGCGTCTTCCGGCGGGAGTCTTTCATGATTTCACCGATCGGACCGTTCACCTAATCATCCTGTCACTCATCTTGATCTGGTTTGGAGTGAACCAGTGGCGATCGGGCGCCTATCCCCGCGAAGCGCCGACGTTTGCCGACCCGTCGCTCGAGGAATCACCGCTCGAGACGGGCCTGCAGGCGGCGATGGCCCGTCTCGGCGCAGGGGCCGGAATACTCGTCTGGCGCGACGACGAGGATGAGGGCGAGGAAGGCGATGCCTATGTCTCGCGCGACGGCGTAGTAACCGTGGTTCCGATCGCCGGCGAGATGCTGCGCGATGAGACCACACCATTCCTGTATGACGTACGCAAGGATCGCAGCCTGACCCGGGACGATCAAAGGAATCTGCGCACGCTGGGCGCGCAGGACTTGATCAATTTGAGAGCGGCGGTCCCACTGCATCTCACCGAAGGCCTGGCGATGTCGATCCGCACCGGCTCCGGCGGCGGCGAGCTGTTTCTGGAAGCGATCCCCGATCTTTCCGCCGACTTCATGGACTACGCCAATGATGTTTCAGCAGATGTTGCCGGGCATATCGAACGGCACGCCTTGTTCAGGGCGGTCGAAGAGAGCGCAGAAGCGCGCTCCCGCCTGACGCTCGCGCGCGACCTCCACGATAGCGTGGTCCAGTTCTTGGCGGGTGCTGCCTTCCGCCTCGAGGCACTGAAACGCGACCTCGCGACCGGCCAGGATCTGGAACCGGAGCTCAACTACCTGAAGCAGCTCATGCTGCAGGAGCAGGGCGAGCTTCGCTCATTTATTGCCGCCCTGCGCAGCGCACCGCAAATCGGCCTGGAATCCCTCGCGGACGATCTG
Organism: uncultured Alphaproteobacteria bacterium; assembly: GCA_963750315.1. Taxonomy (GTDB): domain Bacteria; phylum Pseudomonadota; class Alphaproteobacteria; order Sphingomonadales; family Sphingomonadaceae; genus Sphingomicrobium. Next base: position 81,091 of record CAVVQF010000019.1, on the reverse strand, counting down.
CGCTCGCTATCCGAGCGCCTTGCTCAGCAGTGGGACGTCCTGTGCGAGTTCACCGCGCAGACGTCCGACGCGATGGTGCCAAGCCGCCTCCACCTCGATGCCCAGCATCTGGTCCGCGAAGCCGTCGCCAACGCGGTTCGCCACGCCGGCGCAAAGAGCGTGACCATTCGCCTTCGCTCGGATCCCGAGAAGCTGAAGCTCGATTTCATCAACGATGGCGCGCGCTATCCGAAGTCGAAACTGAACGACGAATTGCCTCGCTCGATGAGCGAGCGCGTGAAGCTCGCAGGCGGCATGCTCGAACTATCTCGTGGCATGGGCGTAACGAGAATTTCCATTTCCCTTCCAATTAGTGGAAGGTTTCACTGATGCGCATCCTGCTTGCCGATGATCATCCGATGATCCGGACCGCTCTCGAAGCATTGCTTCGAGGCACGGCGTTCGAAATCGTCGGCATTGCCTCGACCGGGGAGCAGGCGCTCGCCGAAATTGACGGCGCCAAGCCTGATATCTTGCTGCTCGACCTGCAGATGCCCGGCGGCACCGGCATGGACGTGCTTCGGCAGGTCCGATCCAACGGCAGCAAGCTGAAGATCGTCCTGCTGACCGCCGCGATCGACGACGCGTCGCTGGTCGAGGCGAAGACGCTTCGTGTGCAGGGCATGGTGCTCAAGAATTCCGATCCTGCTTATCTGCTGGAATGCCTCGAACGCGTCGGCAGCGGCGGGCGCTGGATCGACCCGGAATTGGCCGAGCGGTCGAAGAAGCTAAGCGAAAGTCTCACCGACCTTGAGATACCGGCCCTGACTCCTCGCGAACGGCAGCTGATCAACCTCGTTCGGAAGGGGATGCGCAACCGCGAGATCGCCGAGGAGCTCGGAGTCACCGAGGGGACGATCAAGGTTTACATGCACGCGATCTTCGAAAAGGTCGGCGTCAGCAGCAGGACCGAGCTGGCGATCCGCGCGGATGAGTTCCTGACCGGGAGTTTCCTGAGGAACTGAGAGAAACGGCCCGGATCGTTGGGGCAATCCGAGCCGTTTCTTTCCCCCCAGCACTTTCTTGGGCGTCAGTCCCAAGGGAAGTGAGCTGCCACCCCCGTCGCTCAACGAATGTACAGCCCACAGCTGTTCAACTATGCTTTGCGGGCACGGCTTCGAAGTTATCCAAGGATAGGTAAGGCCGCGCCGTCCTAAGTCGGGAAATGGCGGCTTTCAGGCATGTCGCCGCCCCGGATCATGCGGCGCAGCTGCTTGAGGTAGACGCGGCCTGCCGGGAGCCGCCTCGGCAAAGAAGCTCGCCCAAGCAAAGCATTCGGACCCTGGTGCAGGGTAGCGAAAATGGCCGGCCGGGCGGTCGCCATGTCCGGCACGTTGTGCGCGACCCGACTGCGCTTGTCGATTGCCGTTTCGGCTGCGCTTCGGAAACGTTGAGCGGCAATTGCCGCCGCTGAAACCGCCCGTCTCGAATTGGTGCAGTCGCTGGGAAAACCGGCTGTTCCGCGCCTCGCCGGAGGGACGCCGACAAACGCCTGTGGTATCATTGTCATTAAGATACGAGCGCCTATCTTCTGATTCTGACTGGCCGACCGGCCGCCGAGAGAGACAAGATGAACGAGAAAAAGCCGACGACGCCCATCGTAAAGAGCCTGCTCATCTGGGTGGGCATTCTCTTCGGGCTTGTGGTCTTCGTGCAGATGATCGGTGGCGGTTCGAAGGCCGCGACCGGCGAGACGATCGCTTATTCGGAGTTCGTCCGGCAGGTCGACGAACGGAACGTCAAGAGCGTGACGACGTCCGCCACCGCCAGCGGCAACCAGATTATCGTCGGCAAGCTCAACAGCGGCCAGGATTTCCGCACCACCGCGCCGAAGGATGCGCAGGTCACCGACCATCTGATCAAGGCGGGCGTGCAGGTGCAGGCCAAGGAAGCCGAGCAGACGAGCCTTTGGTATTACCTCCTGATTCAGTCGCTGCCGTTCATCCTGATCCTGGGCATCAGTTTCTTCGTGATGCGCCAGATGCAGAAGAACGCAGGCTCCGGTGCGATGGGCTTCGGCAAGAGCCGCGCCCGCATGCTGACTGAAAAGCAGGGCCGCGTGACCTTTGCGGACGTCGCCGGCATCGACGAAGCTCGCGAGGAACTTCAGGAAATCGTCGAGTTCTTGAAGGATCCGGGCCGCTTCGCGCGCCTCGGCGGCAAGATCCCGAAGGGTGCGCTGCTGGTTGGCTCGCCCGGCACCGGCAAGACACTTCTCGCCCGCGCCATCGCGGGTGAAGCCGGGGTTCCCTTCTTCACCATCTCCGGTTCGGACTTCGTCGAGATGTTCGTCGGCGTCGGCGCCAGCCGCGTCCGCGACATGTTCGACCAGGCCAAGAAATCGGCGCCGTGCATCGTCTTCATCGACGAAATCGACGCGGTCGGCCGCCATCGCGGCGCCGGCCTCGGCAACGGCAATGACGAGCGCGAGCAGACGCTCAACCAGCTGCTGGTCGAGATGGATGGTTTCGAGGCCAACGAAGGCATCATCATCATCGCCGCGACCAACCGTCCCGACGTGCTCGACCCGGCGCTGCTGCGTCCGGGCCGCTTCGACCGCCAGGTTGTCGTTCCGCGCCCCGATATCGACGGCCGCGAGCAGATCCTCGCCGTTCATATGAAGAAGGTGCCGCTAGCACCGGACGTCGATGCCCGAGTGATCGCGCGCGGGACTCCGGGCTTCTCGGGCGCCGACCTCGCCAATCTCGTTAACGAGGCTGCGCTGCTTGCCGCGCGCAAGGGCAAGCGCCTTGTCGCGGCGCAGGAGTTCGAGGAAGCCAAGGACAAGGTCATGATGGGCACCGAGCGCCGCTCGATGGTCATGACCGAGGACGAAAAGCGCATGACCGCCTATCACGAGGCCGGTCACGCCATCGTCGCGCTTCACGAGCCGGCGTCGGACCCGATCCACAAGGCGACGATCATCCCGCGTGGCCGTGCGCTGGGGATGGTCATGCGCCTGCCGGAACGTGACAATTACAGCTATCATCGCGACAAGATGTACGCGAACCTGTCGGTTGCCATGGGCGGCCGCGTCGCCGAGGAGTTGATCTTCGGCTACGACAAGGTCAGCTCGGGCGCATCGTCGGACATCAGCTACGCCACCGGTCTCGCCCGCGACATGGTCACCCGCTGGGGCATGTCGGACGCACTCGGCCCGCTGCAGTACGCTGAAGCCGACGAGGAGGTTTTCCTCGGCTATTCGGTCAATCGGCAGAAGAACATGTCGAACGAGACCGCGCAGGCGATCGACAATGAAATCCGCCGCATCGTCGAACAGGGCTATGATCGCGCCAAGCATGTGCTGACTGAACAAAGCGCCCAGCTCGAGACGCTCGCCAAGGCGCTGCTCGAATATGAGACTCTGTCCGGTGACGAGATCAAGACCGTCCTCGATGGCGGCTCGATCGATCGTGGCGGGCCGAAGGGTCCGACCATTCCCGCTGCCGGGTCGTCAATTCCAAAGGCGAAGCGCCCGTCGGCCATCGGCGGTCCCGCGGCGGCCGGCGCCTAGTTCAGCACTCATTCAACGCTAAAGGCCACTCTGGAGATCAGCTCCGGAGTGGCCTTTTCCATGCGTAAATCAGTAATCTTAGCCATCGCGCTTTCCGTTTCAGCGTCCGCTACCGCGGCAGCGCCTGGAACGGCCCAGAACTTCCTCGATCGAGCGAACCGCCTGAAGGAAAAGGGACCGCTCGCCTTGTTCGACAAGGACTACAAACGCCTGAAAGCCGAGGCGACGGCGGCCGGGAAATCGATCGGCGCGGACCGCGTCGCGGCGGAGAAGGCTGGCCGGCCGATCCTCTATTGCTCACCCAAGCCCAAGGCCGATCTGGGTTCGTACGAGTTCATCGATGGGCTGGAGGGAATTCCGGCGAACCAGCGACAGAGCATGAGCCTGAAGGCCGCAATGCTCCGTGTGCTTCAGAAAAAGTACCCCTGCCGCCGCTAGTCGAAGAGCCCCATGCCGATCAGCGCCACGAAGAAAAACGTCGCCGCGACGAAGGAGAAGATCGTCAGAAGGGTGGCGCGCCAGACCGCTCCCCAGCGCGTCAGGCTGTAGGCCCCGCGAAGTTGCCGGTACATGTGTATCGGCGGAATGAACCACGCGAGGCTCGCGACCGACGGGCTGACCAGGCCCACCAAGGTTCCCGCCATCAGCAGCAGCATCATGAAGCATAGCGAGTAGGTCACGAAAACCGTGTGGTCGTAGAGGCGAAAGCGCCTGCTGAACGGAAACAGGAGCCACACGAACGGTACCGAAATGGGGATCAGCGCCCAGCTGAATTTATAAGCGTTGGTCTTTAGCTTGTAGAGCAGCAACTCAGGGTTCTGGATCCCATGCGCGATGCTCTCCCCGAGCCACTTGGGAAGACCGTCCGAAACCTCCGCGGTACTGCCCTCGAAGCCCTTTTCCTTCAGCTGCTTAAGGCCGTCCAGTTCGCGCCGGGTTTGGGCCATCTGGTTATCGATCGGGACCGTGGACTTGTTGGCCTTGAGGATCTCCCCCCGAACCGTTCCCTGGCGCTTGAGCGTCGCCTCACGGTCGGCAATCTGCTTCGTCACGTCCGCTTTCATCTGCGTTGTCGGGATTTCCGTAAGCCCGGTTGCGCTCGCGACGGCGAACATCAGGAATACGCAAAACAGGAACAGCGCGATGGGGGAAACGTAGCGCATCCGCTTCCCCTCGATGTAGTTGCGCGTGAGTTCTCCCGGCTTCCACGCGAGCATCGGCAACGTGTCCCAGATCTTCCCTTCGAAATGGAAGACGCCGTGGAGGATGTCGTGGAAGAAGGCGCCGAGAGAGCGATGCACGTGCGCCCGCTGGCCGCAGGCATGGCAATAATCGCCGGTCAGGGCCGTTCCGCAGTTCAGGCAGCTCCGCTCGTGCGTATGCCCGTCGGCGCCGACGCGGGCTTCGATCGCGCTCGCTACTATCGCGCCCGTAGCTGCGTCCCCGATAGCTTCGAGATCCGGCATGATACTTCCCCCTGTGGCGACATTATGCGCGCTTCGGCGGTCATGCTAGCTCCGGAACGATGAAGCGGATCGGCCTGCTTGGCGGCTCATTCAACCCGGCGCACGCCGGCCACAGGCGGATCAGCCTGGCGGCGATGGAAGCGCTTGGGCTCGACGAGGTGTGGTGGCTGGTATCGCCCGGCAACCCGCTGAAGGCCGGCCGAAAGGACATGGCCTCCTTCGAAGACCGCTTTGCCTCCGCACAGGCAGCGGCTCGCCGTTCCCGCATCAGGGTCAGCGACTTCGAACGAAACGTAGGCACCCGCTACACCATCGATACGGTCCGGAAGCTCAAGCTTCGCTACCCCAATGACCGTTTCATCTGGCTGATGGGCGGTGACACTGTGGCAGAATTCCATCAGTGGAAGCATTGGCGCAAACTGGCGGAATCACTCCTGATTGCGGTGATTTACCGGCCCGGTTATGATCGCAAGGCCCACGCGGCGCGCGCGATGGGCTGGCTGAGACGGTTCGTCCGACCTTCCAGCCAGGCGAGGCACTGGACGGATTGGAGTGCACCGGCGATCTTGTTGCTTCGCCTGCCGCCCGACCCGACCTCCGCAACCGTTCTGCGCGCGCACGATCCCAACTGGCATGACCGGTACGCGGACCCCAAGCCGGGTTCCAAACGTTTCGTATTGCCAACATCTATCAGGAGAGCACTTGCCCGACCGTTCCGCTGAGACCGCCACTGGCCGTCCTGAGATCGACGTCGAAGACCTCCACGCCCTCGTCCTCAAATCGCTGGATGACGATCAGGCGGTTGAAGTCGTGTCCATCCCGCTCGCCGGCAAATCGAACATCGCGGACCATATGGTGATCGCTTCCGGCCGCTCGACGCGGCAGGTTGCTTCGATGGCACACAAGCTCGCGGACCGGATCAAGGAGCAATTCGGGCGGATCGCGCGGATCGAGGGTCTGCCGGCCGCGGACTGGGTGCTGATCGATGCCGACGACGTCATCGTGCATCTTTTTCGTCCCGAGGTGAGAAGTTTTTACAATTTAGAGCGAATGTGGGCTTTCGGTGATGATGCCGATAGGAGTACAGCTATTCGCGGGTGAGGGCCCATGCGTATTATTGCTATCTTTCTCGGGCTGTTGGCCTTTGCCTTCCAGCCCGTACAAGCGGCGTCTTCGCCGAACCTTCTCAGCCTCGAGCAGCAGCTCAAGGCGCTCGTCGGCTCTGCGTCAAGCGACGTAGGCGTCGCCGCGCTCGACCTGACGACGGGCGAAACCGTCAGCATCAACGGCAATACAGCCTTCCCGATGGCCAGTACCGTCAAGGTTGCGGTCGCCGCCGCCTATCTCAGCCAGGTCGATCACGGCCGCCGCTCGCTTGATGACAAGATTTCCGGTCAGTCCGCCGCCAGCCTGATGGAGCGGATGATGATCCACAGCGATAATCATGCGACCGACATTCTGATCCGGGACCTCGGCGGTCCCCGTGGGATCCAGGACTGGGTCAGCTTCAACGGCCTCAACAATCTTCGCGTCGACCGCAACATCGCGGGACTGCTGGCCTCCAAGCGCGACCTTTGGGACGTTCGCGATTCCAGCACTCCGCTGGCAATGATCGACCTTTTGCGGCGCCTCGATAAGGGCAAGGTGCTATCGACCGCGAGCCGCGCCCATTTGATGGGACTGATGGCCCGCTGCGAAACGGGCAAGAACCGCATCCGCGGCCTCCTGCCGTGGGGCACTCCGGTCGAGCATAAGACCGGCACACTCAACGGTTACAGCAGCGACGTCGGATATATCACGCTGGGCAATGGCCACCGCGTCGCGGTCGCGATGTTCGCCCGGGGCGGTGCCGACCGTCCGAAGACGATCGCCGAGGCGGCCCGCGCGATCTACGACGGCTTCACCCGCCTGTTCACCTGGCCCAGTTTCGGCGGAACGTCGGCGGTCACCGGCCGCAACTGACGTGCTCCTGCACGTTATCGCTCGCGGGAAGATCGGGCGGTCGCCGGAAGCCGAACTGGTCGAGCGCTATCTCAAACGGATAGGCTGGCCGACCAAACTAACTGAACTAAACGAGCGCGCACCGCTTCCTGCCGCGCCCTCCGGCTCCGTCACCGCGCTTCTCGACGAGAAGGGCAAGGCCTTGTCGTCGATTGAATTAGCCCGCCAACTCGAGACATGGCGAGATCGCGGCACGCGTGAGGCGCGCTTCGTCATCGGCGCCGCCGACGGCCATTCAGCGTCGGAGCGAGAGGGCGCTGAACTGTTGCTCTCATTCGGACCGGCGACCTGGCCGCATTTGCTCGTCCGCTCGATGCTCGCCGAGCAATTGTTCCGGGCGACATCTATCCTTGCGAACCATCCCTATCATCGCGAAGGTTGAGCGGTGATCGCTCGGCTCGCTTTGGCGCTCCCCCTTCTCGGCCTCGCCGCCGCGAGCGGGCCCGTGCAGCCCGCCACCGAGCCCCTGGAGCTGAGCGCACGCCGAGCGCTGGCCGAGGCGCGGATTGCCGAAGCGCAGGTGCAGAAGCTGCAGGCTGCCGCCGAAAAAGCACAAGACGAGGCGGAGCGGATCGGCGTTCAGCGGGCCGCTGCCGCGCAGGCGATCGCTGCAGCGGAAGCCCGGATCAGCGCCGCCGATGCCAATGCACGGGTCATTTCCGCGCAAATTTTGATGCGGCGGGACCGCCTTCGTAAGGAGCAGGCACCTGCGACGGCCTTGCTAGGCGGGCTCGCCGTGATGTCCGAGCGGCCGCCCTTACTCGCAATCCTCGACCAAGGTTCGACCGAGGAATTCGTCCGCGTGCGACTCTTGCTTGACTCAACCCTGCCGACGATCCGTGCCCGAACCGCCTCGCTTCGCGCCGAGCTTGCCCGAGGGCGCACGCTTCAGAAGGACGCCGAGGATGCCCGGGCGGAGCTGGTACGCAGCCGGAACACGCTTGCCGACCGCAAGCGTGAATTCGCCGAACTGGAGACCAAGGCGCTCAAGATCGCCAACGAGCGCGGCGGCGAAGCGCTAGGAGCCGGCGATATCGCCCTAGCCCGCGGCGAAGAAGCCGCCCAGCTGACCGGCGAAATCCAGCGCGGCAGCCAGGCGCGCGTCATTGCCGCCGAGCTTTCCCGTTTGCCCGCGCCGCCGGCTCGACCAGGGTCGCCCGGAGCGGTCCAAGCGTCTCCCTTCGCCTACACACTCCCCTCTCCGGCCCCAGTCGTCGAAGGCCTCGGTGCCGTCGCTGCGAACGGCGTTCGTTCGCGCGGCCTGACCCTTTCGACCGCCAGCGGTGCCGCCGTCACCGTTCCCGCGTCCGGCATCATCCGTTTCTCTGGCCCATTCCGGAGCTACGACGCGGTCGTCATCATCGATCATGGCAACGGCTGGATGAGCCTGATCCTCAACACCGCATCGACGCTCAAACCGGGCGAGAAAGTCGTTGCAGGTCAGCCGCTTGGCCGTGCTCTTGGTCGAATAGGTGTGGAACTGTCCCGAAATGGACGCCATGTCTCGCCTGCTCTCATCGCAGGTTCATCTCAAAACCTGTCAAAGAGGCCCAAAGAGGGTTAGGAACAGGGCGAAACCCGGGACATGCAGATCATGAAGCTCACGACCAAATTGCTTCCGCCGCTCGCTCTTGTCGGGGCGCTCGCCCTGGTACCGGTCGCGACCAGCTCGCTCGCCGCCGCGGACACCGCCAATTACCAGGAGCTCGAGACGTTCATGAGCGTCTATGAGCGGGTGAAGGCGCAATATGTCGACAAGGTCGACGACCATGCCCTGATCAAGGGCGCGATAGACGGCATGCTCGCCTCGCTCGACCCGCATAGCTCCTATGCCGAAGCGACCGACTTCGATGTGCTGAAGGCGACGACCGACGGCAATTACGGCGGTCTCGGCATCACGGTCGGCGTCGAGGACGGCGCGGTGAAGATCGTTTCGCCGATGGAGGACACGCCTGCATGGCGCGCCGGCCTCAAGTCGGGCGACTACATTACGCACATCAACGGTGAGCTTCTCTACGGCCTCTCGCTCGACGAGGCCGTCGAAAAGATGAAGGGCCAGCCCGGCTCTGCCGTGAAGCTGACCATCGTCCGCCCCGGCCGCGACAAGTCTTTCGACGTCTCGCTCGTTCGCGAGCGGATCGAGCTTCGTCCGGTGAAGTGGGAAATCAAGGACGGCATCGGCATCATCAACATCAACTCGTTCGCCGGGAATACGGGCGACGCTACCAAGGCGGCGCTGATGGCGATCGACAAGGCGACCGGCGGCAAGCCGCTCGGCTACGTCGTCGATCTTCGCTCCAATCCGGGCGGCCTGCTCGACCAGGCGATCGACGTCAGCGACGCCTTTCTCGAACGCGGCGAGATCGTCTCGCAGCGCGGCCGCGAGAAGGACGATATCGAGCGTTACTATGCGACGCCGGGCGACATGGCTCACGGCCTTCCGGTCATCGTGCTGATCGACGCGGGCAGCGCCTCGGCCGCCGAAATCGTCGCCGGTGCCCTTCAGGATCATCATCGCGCATTGCTTCTTGGCGAGCGCAGCTTCGGCAAGGGCAGCGTTCAGACGGTCCAGATCATGGGCCCGAAGGCGGCGCTCCGGCTTACCACCGCGCGCTACTACACGCCGTCGGGCCGCTCGGTTCAGGCTGGCGGCATTGACCCCGATATCGCCGTGCCGCAGCTGACCGACGAGGACTTCAAGGACCGCAAGGTGGTTCGCGAGGCCGACCTTCGCCGCCACCTGCTCGGCCAGGCCAATGTCGACGACAAGCTGCTGGAGCAAGACGACCTGTCGAAGGATCCGCGCTTCAACTTCACGGCCGCGCAACTTGAGAAGCAGGGCATCAAGGACTTCCAGCTCGACTATGCGTTGCGCACGCTGAAGCGCCTGCGCGCAGCGGGCACGAACGTCGCGTCGAACGGCGCCGCGCCGCGGTCGTAAGGTGAGCGACGAAGCGCTGGCGCAACCGCGCGAAATGCTGGAAACCGGAAAAGCTCGAACGGCGCGGCTGATCGCGCTGCTGCTGCCGCTTGCACTGCTCGGCGGAGCGATGGGCTCGCAATATCTCGGCGGGCTCCACCCGTGCGAGATGTGCTACTGGCAGCGCTGGCCGCACGGCGCTGCAATCCTGCTGGCGCTGGTCGCCTTCAGCAGCGTCGGCGACGTCGAGGCGGGCGATCACGCTGACGACGCTGGCAGCCCTCGCGATTGCAATCTCCGGTGCCATCGGCGTCTATCATGCGGGCGTCGAGGCCGAGATTTTCGAAGGTTTCACGACCTGCACGGCGACGCGCGGGCTGACATTCGAAGAGCTGATGAACGTGCCTCTGGTTCGCTGCGACCAGGTGCAATTCTCGTTCCTCGGCATCTCCATGGCCGGCTGGAACGCGATCCTGTCGCTCGGCGGCGCGGCGGTCATTAGCTTCCTGCTCTTGAAGGGCCGCAAGGCGTGAGCCCCTGGCGCCCGGGTCAGCGCAAAGCGGATGCAGCGTCGATGCTGCGCGTCGATCAGGCCGGCGAATATGGCGCAACCCGCATTTATGCCGGGCAGCTTGCCGTTCTTCGCCGCAACTCGCCTGCTTCCAAATTGGTCTCACGCATGGCGGATCAGGAAAAGCGCCACCTTGAGCGCTTCGATGCGCTGATGAGTCAGCGTCAGGTGCGGCCGACCGCTTTGCAGCCAATCTGGAACGTCGCCGGATTCGCACTTGGCGCCGCGACTGCCCTTATGTCGGAAAAGGCCGCGATGGCCTGTACCGAGGCAGTGGAGACGGAAATCGACCTTCACTACGGCCAGCAACTCGGCGATCTCGGCCAGGACGATCCCGAGCTGGCCGCCGATATCGAGCAATTCCGCGCCGAAGAGTTGGAGCATCGCGACGTGGCGCGTGATGCCGGTGCTGCACAGGCCGTTGCGTACCCGTTACTGACAGCGGCAATTCGCGCCGGATGCCGAGTCGCCATCGGCCTGTCGAAGCGGATTTGAGGAACCAGCAGTGGGCCTCGCCCGCTTGAAGCGTTTGAAAGGACGGAAGATGACGAAGCTCGCAGCCCCTCTCGCAGTCGCTGCCCTGATCGGCGGGCTCGCCGCGGCGGCGCCTGTTTCTGCCCAGACTGCGCCGGCGAACAATGACCGGGTCAACGAAATCATCGTGTTCGGCACCGACCCCTGCCCCCGTGCCACCGACGACCAGGTCGTCGTTTGCAAGCGCGTCGGCGAGGAAGAGCGCTTTCGCATTCCGGAGCGCCTGCGCGAAGGCGGATCGCTCCAGCAGCGCCAGGCCTGGGCCAACAAGGTCCGCAGCATCGAGCGCGTCGGCCGCACCGGCATCCAGAGTTGCTCGCCCGTCGGGCCGGCCGGCTATACCGGTTGCATGGAGCAGATGATCAACCAGGCGAAGGAAGAGAATCGCGAGGCGCAGGACGCTTCGACGGCTCCCCAATAAGCTCGCCTAGGGTCGCGCCTTCTCCGTCGCGATCCACGCATTGATCTGCGTATCGAGCGCATCAAGCGGCACCGCGCCCTGTCCAAGCACTGCGTCGTGGAAACGCCGCACGTCGAACTTGTCGCCTAGCGCCTTTTCCGACCGCGCCCGCAGTTCCTCGATCTTGCGCTTGCCGATCATGTAGGCGTCGGCCTGGCCAGGCACGGAGATGTAGCGATTGACCTCCGCGTCGATATTGGCGTCGGTCAGGGCCGTATTGTCCTTCATGTAGGCAACGGCCTTGGCCTTGTCCCAGCCCTTGGCGTGGATGCCGGTATCGACGACGAGCCGCGTCGCCCGCCACATCTGGTAGCTTAGCCGTCCCATGTCCTTCTGCGGGGTGTCGTAGAGGCCCATGTCGATGCCCAGCCGCTCCGAGTAGAGGCCCCAGCCCTCGACGAACGCGGTGAAGAAGACCGTCGTCTTGCGCCACTGCGGCATGTCCAATTCTTGCTGGATCGCGATCTGCTGATGATGTCCGGGAACGGCCTCATGGACCGACAGGACGGGAATTTCCCACAGCGGGCGCTGGTCGAGCTTGGTCGTGTTGACGAGATAATTGCCGGCGATCCCGGCTTCCGGACTGCCCGGCTGATAACGCGCCGTCGTGTCGGTCGGCGCGGTCGCCGCGGTCATCGGCTTGATCCCGTAAGGCAGCCGCGGCAGGCGGCCGAAATAAGCGGGCATCTTGCCGTCGATCGTCTTGGTTACGATCGCCGTCTTCTCCAGCAGTTCTTCCGGCGTCGTCACGTACCATTTCGGGTTGGTCCGCATGTCGGCGATCATCGCCTCGCGCGAAGCGAAGCCGGCCCTCTCCGCGACCGTCTCCATCTCCGCGCGAATGCGGGCGACTTCCTGCAAGCCGATCTCGTGGATCTGGTCGGGCGTCAGGTCGGTGGTCGTGTGGAAGCGGACAAGCGCCGAGTAATAATCCTTGCCGCCGGGCTGGCTTGAGATGGAATCCACCTTCCGGCACTTTGGAACGAGCTGGCTCTCCGCCACTGAGGCGAACGAGCGGTAAGACGTCGCGATCGGCTCGCCGACAACCTCTTTCGCCTGAGCCTGTAGGGCTGCCCAATCCGCGGCCGAAACGGCGGGTGGTCGCGTTCCTCCGAACGGGCCGTAGAATGGCGACTGGGTTGCATCCGCCGGCACCAGGGCCAGCACCTGCGCAGGCATCAGCTTCATCCATTCGCAGGCCTGCGTGTAGCCTTCGTTGGCGGCTGTCACGCTCATGTCGCTGTAGGCCTTCATCCGCGCCGGAACGAGCGCGAGGCGGGCGAGGTAATTGTCGTAATCCGCTTTGGTACGCATGGGGATGCTCTCGCCCATGGTCGCCAGGAAATCGTGATAGCTGCCGAGCGACGAGTAGAGCAGCTGGCGCTGGCCGAATTTGTTGAGACGCACCTGGTCGTCGAGGGTGCGTTCGAGCACCGCGCGGTTGCTCTGGTCCATCGTGCTCAGCGAGGCTGCGGGGATTGCGCGCAGGCGTGCCAGGAATCGTTGCGCCTCATCCGCCTGCCGATCGAACTCCGCAAGGCTCAGCTCGCCGAGTGTCCGGTCGAACGTCCGCACGCTGACCGAGCTCGCCGTCAGCGGATTGTCGTGGAGGTAGGCCGCCCAATAATCGTCCATGAGTTTGTGGAAGTCTTCGGTCGGCCCGGCCGTCGCCGGCGTAGCAATCGCGAAGGCCGCCACGGTCGCGAGCGCGAGCTTCAAGGTACGCATGAAATTCTCCCCCTGTTGAGATGAGCCTAGCCTCGGCACGAACCGGCGCAACGGACGTTTCGACGGACGGCGGTGCGCGCGGATTGCGCATGCGTGTGGAGCGGCCTAGCCCTTCGCTTCGTCGAGTGGGAGAGCGCAGATGAGTGTAGCCGAAGCAACACCGGACATCGAACATATCGACCAGTCCGATCGCGCCTTCCTCGGTCACCCGAAAGGCCTCGGCTATCTCGGCTTCACCGAAGGCTGCGAACGCTTCTCCTATTACTCTATGCAGACGCTGCTGGTGCTCTACATGGTCAATTATCTGCTCGTGCCCGGGCGGATGGAGAATGTGATCGGGCTCGAGTGGGTGCAAACCCACATTTATCACGGGATTTCGGGCCAGCCGCTCGCGTCGGCTATCTTCGGGACCTACACGGCGCTCGTCTACCTAACGCCGATCATCGGCGGATTCATTGCCGACAAACTGCTTGGGCGAAATGCCACGCTGATTACCGGCGGGGTTCTGATGGCGATCGGCCATTTCCTGATGGCGATCGAACCAGCCTTCCTGCTGGCGTTGCTCTGCCTGCTGCTCGGCGTCGGCGCCTTCAAGGGCAACATCGCTACGCAGGTCGGCGCTCTCTATGGTCCCAACGATTTGCGCCGGGCGATGGCGTTTCAGATCTTTTACATCTTCATCAACGTCAGCGTGATCGCCGCGCCGCTCGTCTCAGGAACGCTGGGGCAAAATGTCGGCTGGCACTACGGCTTCGGCTGCGCCGGCGTTGTGATGGTACTCGGCCTAATCATCTATCTTGCCGGCCAGAAATATCTTCCTGCCGATAACAGGCCGGTTCGAGGCGCAGCGGACACGGAACGCGAGAAGCTGTCGAAGGACGACTGGACGAATGTCCTCTATCTCGTCGTCCTGATCCCGGTGCTTGCGGTCTCGCTCCTTACCAACCAGGAAATCTTCAACGCTTATCTCATCTGGGGGGATCAACACTTCGACCTGACACTGCTGAATGGCACGAGCAGTTGGCTGATCACGGTGGACGCCGCGCTCAGCTTCTCGATGCTCGTCGCCGTTGCCGCGTTCTGGAAATGGTGGAGCCTGAGCCGCCGCGAACCGGACGAAATCAGCAAGATGATCATCGGCAGCGTGTTCACCATCGCCGGCGGCGTCTGCCTGTTCATGGCGGCGCTTACGCAACCCGAAGGCGGCAAGATCAGCCTGTTCTGGCCGGTGATGTTCCACCTGCTGAACAGCATCGGCTTCGCGCACATCCTGCCGGTCAGCCTGGCGCTTTTCTCGAAGATTTCGCCGAAACAGATCACTGCAACGGTGATTGGCCTCTATTACCTTGCCTTCTTCGGAGCGAACGCGGTGGTCGGCTATATCGGCGGCCTTTATTCGTCGCTGCCGACGACGACCTTCTGGCTGATCCACATCGCCAGCGCCGCGTTCGGGCTGGTCGCGTTCATCATCTTCAAGGCGGTGGTCGGCAAACGTATATCGGGCGCTCGTCCGGAAACCGTCCTGGAGTGAACGCGAGCGACGCCCTGCCGGACGATCTGGCGGGCGAGAGCCGCTTTCAGCTCTTGACCAGGCTCGGCTTTGCCGGGCGCGGATTGCTTTACATCGTTATCGGCCTGCTGGTGATTTTCAGCGGTCGCACAGAGGACCTGACGGGCGCGCTCGAATATCTGGGTGACGGGATCGGCAACCTGCTGCTCGCGGTGCTTGCAGCGGGAATGACGGTGTACGGTTTGTGGCGCCTCGCCGATGCGGCCCTCGGAATCGAGAGCGGACGGCATCACTGGAAGGCGTGGAGGCGCCGCATCGCCGCAGCGACCAGCGGCTTCATCTACTCCTTCCTTGCCTGGAAAGCGGTACGCATCCTGCTTGCCGAGCGCGTGGGCGGTGACGCTGCCCAGGAAAACGCTGCAAGCGCGCTGCGACTTCCTGGCGGCGAGCTCATCGTCCTGATCGCCGCGGCGGTCCTGTTCGGTGCGGCAATCGCTCAATTCTACAAGGCGGCCACCTGCAGCTTCATCCGGCACCTGGACTGCGACGACCGGCACAAGCCGTGGATCCGCTGGCTCGGCCGCGTCGGCTACGGGGTGCGCGGGATCATCTTCCTGATCATTGCCTATTTGCTCGCCCAGTCGAGCGTTCATCACAATGCGGCGGAAGCAGGCGGGCTGGAGCAGGCGCTCGATTTCTTCTCACCAGTGACCCGGCGCTGGATCGCAGGTGGTTTGATGGTCTTCGGCCTGCTCAGCTTCGCCGAGGCGCGCTTTCGCCGCATCCACCGCCCTCCGCCCGTGGGGCACGTCGCGGAGCGGCTGAAGCAGCACATCGGCGCCTGACCAGCTACGGCTAAATGACTGTATGGACAGGAGAAACATTAGAACATATTGAGAACGCATGCCTCAGCTGGACCTTCAGTCGAAGCTCGCGATTCTCGCGGATGCGGCCAAATATGATGCTTCCTGCGCATCGTCCGGTACGTCGAAACGCGACAGCCGTAGCGGCAAGGGGATGGGTTCGACCGAGGGCATGGGCATCTGCCACGCCTACGCACCCGACGGGCGCTGCATCTCGCTGCTGAAGATTCTGCTGACCAACAGCTGCATCTTCGACTGCGCCTATTGCATCAATCGCAAGAGTTCGAACGTCCGTCGCGCGCGCTTCACGGCGGAGGAGGTCGTCCGGCTCACGCTCGAATTCTACAAGCGCAACTATATCGAAGGCCTGTTCCTCTCCTCGGGCATCATCCGCTCATCCAATTACACGATGGAGCAAATGGTCGAGGTCGCGCGCAGCCTGCGCGAGGATCACGACTTTCGCGGCTACATCCACCTTAAGACGATCCCCGACGCCGATCCGGAGTTCGTGCGGCAGGCGGGAGTCCACGCCGATCGCGTTTCCATCAATGTCGAGTTGCCGACCGCCGACGGCCTGCAGCGGCTGGCGCCCGAAAAGGACGGCCGCCAAATCGAGAGCGCGATGGGCGACACCCGCTCGGCGATCGACGACGGTGCCGAGGCGTTGAGGAAATATAAGTCAGCACCGACGTTCGCGCCGGCCGGGCAGTCGACGCAGATGATCGTCGGCGCCGACGCGGCGAACGATGGCGACATTATTACGCGCGCGAGCACGCTCTACGATCGTTTCCGCCTGCGCCGGGTCTACTACTCCGCTTTCTCGCCAATCCCGGATGCAAGCGCTGTCCTGCCGTTGCAGCGCCCGCCGTTGATGCGCGAGCACCGGCTTTACCAGTCAGACTGGCTGATGCGTTTTTACGGGTTCACGCCGAAGGAAGTCGTCAGCGCCGCCGACCCGAACGGCATGCTGCCGCTCGACATCGACCCAAAACTCGCCTGGGCGCTCAAGTTTCGCGAAAGCTTTCCGGTCGACGTGAATCGCGCACCGAGGGAAATGCTGCTGCGCGTTCCAGGCCTCGGCACCAAGGCCGTCGATCGCATCCTGTCATCGCGGCGCTGGAGAAAGCTGCGGCTTGACGACGTCGCGCGGCTGACCTTGTCCATCACCAAGGTTCGGCCGTTCATCTCGACGATCGACTGGCGCCCGACCTTGCTCACGGATCGTGCCGACTTGCGTGCACTGGTCGCGCCGAAGCAGAAGCAGCTGGAGTTGTTCGCTGCCTGACTTACTGAGGGGTGAGCCCGGCTTCGGTCAGCCAGCGGCGGCGGATCGCCAGGTTGAACAGGCGATTGATCAGCGGGTTCGACCAGCCATTGTTGGTCGCAAAATCGCGCGTCAGCGTGTCGTGGTGGAGCTGATGGGCCTGCGGCGTCATCAGCAGGCCTGTGGCACGCATCAAGCGGACGACCGGCGGATTGTCCTCGCGGTGCAGCGTCCCATGGAAATATTGGGCGAACGTGCCGCCGATTATCAGCACGACCAGGCCGAACGTCAGCCAGCCCGGCATCTCCCCCGCCCACGCAACTGCGTTCAGAAGCAGCGAGGCAGGCAGCGCGAAGAAAATGATCGTCGAGCCGATCTGGACCAGCATCGGCCGTCGACCGAGCGCTTCGGGCCGCGGATGGTGGTTCTTGAAGTCGTAGACCAATTTCTCGAACGGTCCGATTTTCCGCCACACGCTGTCCCGCAATGCGAGGTAATCAGCGGACTCCCGCGACCCTTCGTAGAAATAGAGCCGTTCGAGCCCCACGCCCGGCGTACACGGCCGATAATCCATGAACATGTGGGTCAGGCCCGACAGCGCGTCGGCGATGTACCAGGCGGCGAACGCAGCCGGAATCCACAGCCAACCAGGTGCCCCCGCCAGCCACAGGTTCAGCGCGAGCGACACCAGGAACAGGGCCGAAACCGGCCATGGCGCTGCCTTCATCATTGCCCAAGGCCATTAAAGCCATTGATCCGATTGGGAAACCCGAACCCGCCGCAACCGCGCCCAAACGGATCAGTTAGGCTCTGAGATGTTGCGCGAAGGACCTATGATCGACGCTCATCGCGTTACGCTGGCAGCGGAGGACGACTTCGAAGGCTGGCGGGATGCCGCTCGCGATCTCGCCGAGGCCGGCGTCCCGCCAGAAGCGGTAGTCTGGCGGGTTGAGGGCCGGACGGCGGATCTCTTCTCGGTCGAAACGCAGCAACCGCAGGGCGCAAGCTTTTCCGTCCCACGCCATTTCGTCAGCCTTGCAAAGAGCGTCATCTGCCATTCCGACCCAGAGCGCTTCGCCCTTCTCTATTTCATGCTTTGGAAGCTACGATCGAACCGGTCGGCCATGGAGGACCGAGCCGATCCGCTCACCGACCGGCTGGAAAAGCTCGCGAAAGAAGTCCGCCGCGACGTGCACAAGATGCACGCCTTCGTCCGATTCCGCGAAGTCGAGCAGCCGGATGGCAGCACGCGCTTCATCGCCTTCTTCGAGCCCGATCACCACATCGTCCGCCACACCGCGGGCTTCTTCGTTCGCCGCTTCACCAACATGCGCTGGTCGATCCTGACGCCCGAGCTGTCGATCCACTGGGATGGCGCGACGCTGACCGAAGGCCCCGGTGCGACACGGGCCGACGCCCCTGCCGGCGATCCGCTCGAAGAGATGTGGAAGGCCTATTACGCGTCCATTTTCAATCCGGCGCGCCTGAAGGTCGGCGCGATGCTGAAGGAGATGCCCAAGAAATATTGGCGCAACATGCCCGAGACCTCGCTCGTTCAACCTTTGATTGCGGGCGCTCGCTCGCGGGAGCTGGAAATGATCGACCGGGCCGCCGCCAAGACCGGACTGAAGCAGGCGCTGGAAGCCGAACGCCACGTCGAGCCGGGCGGCAACCTTCGCGCATCATGGGAAGCGCTGATGAAGGAGGCCCGCGGCTGCACTCGCTGCGACCTCTACAAACATGCGACACAGACCGTGTTCGGCGAAGGCCCGCTAGACGCCTCGATCATGTTCGTCGGCGAGCAGCCCGGCGACCAGGAGGACATAGCCGGCCGCCCCTTCGTCGGTCCGGCCGGTCAGGTGTTCGACGAAGCACTGGAAAAGGCCGGTATCGACCGCACCCAGGTCTACGTCACCAACGCCGTGAAGCATTTCAAGTTCGAACAGCGCGGCAAGAAGCGCATCCACTCCAAGCCCAACGCCGGAGAGATTGAGGCCTGCCGCTGGTGGATCGACCAGGAGCGCTCGCTGATCCGCCCGCCCGTGACGGTGGCGCTTGGCGCAACCGCCGCCCGCTCGATCCTCGACAAGGTCGTGACCATCAGCAAGGTCCGCGGCGCGCCTCTCGCCCTGCCCGACGGCGGCGAATGCTGGGTAACCGTCCACCCCAGCTTCCTCCTCCGCATTCCGGAGCCGGAGCGGCAACTCGAAGAGCGCGCGAAGTTCGTCGAAGACCTAAGACGCATCCGCGACCGGGCGGATAAACTGGCGGCTTAGCAGTCGGCCCAGCGGCGCAGCAGGTTGTGATAGCTGCCGGTCAGCGAGACGATCGACGGGTCCCTGTCGCCAAGGTTCGCCGCGAGAGTGCGGATCGCCCCGTCCATTTCCAGCAGCAAGGTGCGCTGGCCGTCATCGCGCACCATCGACTGGACCCAGAAGAATGACGCTAGACGGGACCCGCGCGTGACCGGCGCGACGCGGTGCAGCGACGTCGACGGGTAGAGGACCAAGTCGCCGGCGGGCAGCTTCACCGCGTGCTCGCCGTAGGTGTCCTCGATGATCAACTCGCCGCCATCATAGTCTTCCGGGTCGGCCAGGAAGAGCGTTGCCGACAGGTCCGTCCGGATGCGGTTCGATTTATCCTCGAGGTAGCGGATGGCGTTGTCGACATGGCTGTCGAAGCCGTGGCCCGCGCCTGCATCATAGCGATTGAACAAGGGCGGGAAGACGCGGTGCGGGAGAGCCGCCGACATGAACAGGCCGTTGCCCGCGAGCGCATCCATGACGATCTTGCCCGCCGCCTGCGCCTCCGCGCTGGAAGCCGGAAGCTGCAGATTGCGCTTGGCGAGCTCCGACTGCTGACCGGCCGTCTTCTTGCCGTCCTCCCACTGCCCCGAACTCACCAGCCGCCGAACCTCGGCAAGCTGACCGGCAGAGAGCAATTGGGGAACGGCAACGAGCATGCGGGTCTGATTACATGCCGAACGACAAAGTGGCGACAGCGCTTCGTCCAGCGCCCGGCACGAAATGCCCGCCCCCGATCTGGTCGGCGTATCGCTTGTCGAACAGGTTGAAGGCGTTGAGCCGCAAGGTCATCTTCTCGCTGATGTCGTAGCCGAGCGTGGCGTCGGCGACCCAATAATCCTCAACCGTTCGGCGCGTCAGTGCGTTCGCATTGGTGAAGCGCTTGCCGACGTAGCGAATGCCGCCACCAACCTCGATGCCCTGCGGCAGGATGTAGTGCATCCACAGCGTACCACTGTGCTTCGGAACATTCGCGAGCGGATTGCCGATCTCGCTCGCAGTGCCCGATTTCCTGACCTCGCTATCGAGATAGGTATAGCTGCCGATGACCTGCCATCGCTCCGTTATGCGGCCGGTTGCGCCCAACTCGAAGCCATCGACGCGCTGCTTGCCGTCCAGCACGAGATCCGGCTCGCCGACAAGTCCAGGCGTACGCGCGTTGACCTTGTCGGTCCGGAACAGTGCAGTTGTCAGCAGTAGCTTTCCCCTAAAGCCGTCCCACTTCGCGCCAATTTCATAGGTCCGGCTTCGTTCGGGCTTTAGCGCCCCCTGCGCTTCGCTCGGATTCGTCTGGGTGAGATTCTCGATCGAGGGGTTCACGGAGGTTCCGGCCCCAACATAGAGGCTCAGATTACTCACCGGCTTATAGGTCGCCCCGGCGCGCCAGGTGAGATAGCTGTCCTTCCGCTCGATATCCGCCAGCGTGGTCTGGGACGGGGCCGGATGAAATTCGCTCTTGTTCTGCTCCCAGCGCAAGCCTCCGGTAACCAGGAACCGATCGCTGAGATGGGCGGTGTCGAAAGCATAGACGGCCACGGTATCCGCCTTTGCGCGAACAATCTCGCCTGGCAGATCGGTTACCGTTCCCTCCCAGGGACGAGTCGGATCAGGGTCGAACAGGTCGGTCGGCGTTCCCTCGGTGACGCTGCGAAGCTGGTTCCGGCTCTTTTCCCGGGACACTTCGAACCCCACGATCGCATCGTGCCGAACCGAGCCAGTCTCGAACTTGGCGAACAGGTTGGTCTGGTTGAGCAGTACCTCATCGACCGTGTCGCGCGACTGCGGTTGCGCCCGGATGAGGGTAGTCGTCGTGTTCAGGAACCGAGGCGCCGAATAAAGGGAATCACGAACCGAATGGCCGTAGCGCGTCGTGTTGGCGATGCGGATTCCGTCGCTCAAATCGTGCTCCAGCGCGAACGTCGCCATGTTGACGGTGGTGTCTTCGTAATCGCGCTTCGTCAGCCCGTAATAATTGTCGTAATCGACCGGGGCGGGCCGGTTGGCATAGTCCTCCAGCACCTCATTTGTGCTTGGTACGAACGGGATTCCGTAATCGGGCATGTTGTGCTGCTCGAGACGGAAATAGGAGAGGATCGCCCGCGTTGACGTGCCGAGGCCGACCGCGACCGAGGGGGCGATGCCCCAACGCTCGCTTCCAACGTGATCGCGTCCCGGCGTGTCTGCATTGTGATACAAGGCGTTGACACGCAGCGCCGTCCCGCCGCCAAAACCGAACTGCGAACCGTCTACATTCAGGTCCACGGTACCGCGAACATAGTCCGGCGCGCCAATACCGGCGGTAGCGTTCACGAACGTGTCGAGCTTCGGCTGCTTCGAGAACAGGTTGATGTAGCCGCCGGTCGATCCTCGGCCGGTCTGGGCGGAAGCCGGGCCCTTCACGACCTCGACCTGCTCCACGTTGAACGTGTCGCGCGTGTAGCTGGCGAAGTCGCGGATGCCGTCCACGAAAATGTCGTTGCGAGCGCCGAAGCCGCGTAGCGTCAGATTGTCGCCGCCGGGACCGCCGCCACCCTCGCCGGCCGCCATGCTGATTCCGGAAACGTTGCGAAGCACGTCGTTGAGCGTGCTTGCCGCCTGCTGCTCGATGATCTCACGCGGGATGATGCTGATCGACTGCGGCGCGTCGCGGACGTCGGGAAGGCGGCTGTTGAGCGTGTTGATCCGGTAGCGCTCGCCGGTGACGACGATCGAATCCTGCGGCGCTTCTTCCGTCGACGCTGCTGCGCCAGCGGCAGCGGCGGTCGCCACGGCGGCGTCGGATACCACCCGATCGGCGGCTTCGTGTGAATGGGCGCCCGTACTCATCAACACGGCCGAGCCGACGAAAAGGGTTGCCGCCTTTCTGTAAGATCGAATTCCGGAACTTGATGAAAACCGCGACACCTCAGCGCCTCCCCGTTTCTAATGAGAGGCCAACTACCGTTAATGAGAGTCATTCGCAATAGCAGGAAGACTCCGAGTGGCGGGCAAACAGTTGCGGAGCGCCTATCCGACCGGGCGGATTACTAGCCGAAGAGCGGGGGAGCGCGACACCGCTCTCAAGGCCCTATTCGGCAGCGAGAAGCGTCGTTGCGCCACCAAGGTCGACGGACACAAGTCGGCTGATGCCCTTTTCGATCATCGTCACGCCGTAAAGCCGGTGCATCCGGCTCATCGTCACCGCGTTGTGGGTAACGATCAAATAGCGCGTATCGGTCTCGCGGGTCATCCGGTCGAGCAAGTCGCAAAAGCGTTCGACATTGGCATCGTCGAGCGGTGCATCGACTTCGTCGAGCACGCAGATCGGTGCCGGATTGGTCAGGAACAAGGCGAAGATGAGCGCGACAGCGGTAAGCGCCTGTTCGCCGCCCGACAGCAGGGTCAGGGTCGACAGGCGCTTGCCCGGCGGCTGGGCCATGATCTCGAGGCCGGCCTCGAGCGGATCGTCGCTTTCCACCAGTTCCAGGTGCGCTTGTCCGCCATCGAACAGTGACGTGAACAGGCTGCGGAAATGGGCGTCGACCTGCCGATAGGCGTCGAGCAGCCTGACTCGGCCTTCGCGATTCAGGCTTCCGATCGACCCGCGCAGCCGGTGGATCGCCTGCGTTAGCTCTTCGGCCTCCTCGGCGCCTTTCACGCGAGCATCGTCGAGTTCCGCCAGTTCCTGCTCGGCGACGAGATTGACCGGGCCGATTCGCTCCCGCTCGGCGGTCAGTCGTTCGAGCAGCGCCGACTGGGCATCTGCATCGACGACCTCGCTTTCGTCGAAGCCCATTTTCTCGGGCAGGCGCTGCGGGATGCATTCGAAGCGCTCATAGCAAACCCGGCCATATTCGGTGCGGCGGGCCTCCTGGGCTTCCGCCCGGGCCGAAGCGGCGGCCCGGCGTTCACGCGCGGAGGACAGCGACTCATTGGCTGCAGCGAACGCGGCGGCCGCCCTGGACACGTCGCCCTCGGCGGCACGCTCGGCCTCGGCGGCCACGGACGTCCCGCGTTCAAAGTCTCGCGAGCGGCCTTCCAGTTCGCCGATCGCATCGTCGAGGCGAGATGGTTCGCTGCTTAGCTGTTCGCGCTCCTCAGCCTGTTGAGTTCTGACGCTCGACCGCGAGAGCGAGGCGCTTCTTCGCGTCGGCGTGACGCCTGCGCCACTCCTCCTGCTCACGGCCGGCGATGCCATGGCGTTCACGGGCCGCGGCAGTTTCGCGCGCCCGCGTCGCAGCTTCGGCGCGCTTGTCGGCGACGGCGGAGCTCGCCGCCGACGCACTCGCCCGCGCGCCCTCGACGTCGGCTTCCAGCGCCGCCGGATCGGGCAGCGCCGCAATCACCTTCTCCGCCGCCTGTAGCGATTCGGCCGAGGCTTCCGCTACCGGCTTCAAATCATCCGCGCGCTGACCAATGGCTTCACGCTGATCGGTGAGGCGGTCAATCGCTGAAGCGGCGGCGTCAGCGGCACGATCAGCCTCGCGAACTTCCCGCTCTGCAGCGGAGGCCGCCTTGCGTTGCTCGTCGCCCTCGGCGCGCCAGCGCTCGACGTCGCGAGCTGCCTGATCACGATCCGCCGACGCCGCTTCGACCGCCTGGTCGAGGCCGGGAAGCTGCTTCTGCAGGTCGGCGAGGCGGTTTGCCCGGATCAGCCGCTCGGCGGCCGCAGCACCCGAGCCGGTCGAGACGAATCCATCCCACCGGCGCAGCACGCCGTCGCGCGTCACCAATCTTTGCCCGACCGCCAGCAGCTGGCCGCTGTCCGTTTCGGCAACGCCGATCTGTTTCAAACGGCGCAGCAACTGAGCGGGCGCGCGAACGTGGTCGACCAGTGGCTCGACGCCGTTCGGAAGCGCGGGATCGCCAGCCAATGCGTCGCTGCCGGTCCAGCGGCGCGCGCCCTCGCCACCGATGGATGCGTCCGCATCCTCGCCAAGAGCAGCCGCCAGCGCGCGCTCGTACCCAGTATCGGCAGACAAACTCTCGATCGCCGAGCCCCCACCATGCTGAAGCGCGCGCTCGAGTGCCTGCGCCTCAGCCCGCGCCGCCGATAATGCCGCACGCGCCGCCGCCAATCCGCTCTCCGCTGCGTCACGGCGTTCGGCCGCTGAAGCACGTTCACGCTCCGCAGCGTCCAGTTTCTGCTCGGCAGTCGCTTGCGCGCTCTTCCCGGCCTCGGAGCGCTTCAGCGCTTCCTCGCGAGCTGACTTCTCGCTCGCGCCCGAACCCAACGCCTCAAGCTGAGCGGCAAGCTTCTGCTTTTCCTGCTCGGTTCGCTCGACCTGTGCCCGAGCTGCCTCAAGTGCCGCTTCGGCGACACGCCGCTCCGCGCGCATCGCCGCCTGCCGCGTCAGCAAATCGGCGAGCGCCGCCTCAGCTTCACGCGACTTGGTTTCGAGATCAGCGAGATCGCGCCCAATCCGCGCTGCCTGCGTTTCTTCATCCGCAAGCCTCTGGTCGATCGTCGCGCGCTCCGCCTCGAGGTCGGCGATCCGGGCTTCGGCGTCATGACGCAAGGCCTCCTCACGCTCGACGTCCGAAGCGAGCGATGCATCGAGCCGGTCCAGCTCCGCGAGCCTGCGTACTACCGTGTCGCGCCGTGCCCGGGTCGTCGCCAGCTCATGCGCCAGCTGGGTCGCCCGCTCGCGCGCTTCCGACAGCTCGTGCCGCCGCTGATTGAGCAATGCCGCAGCCTGATCCTGCGCCTGCTGCGCATTGGCCATCGCGCCCTGCAGCGCAGTGACCTGCCCTTCAGCTTCTCGCGCTTCCTGCGTCGCGGCAGTCGCTGCATTGTCGGCCTCGACCCAACGCGCGTGGACCAGCCGCGCTTCGGCCGAGCGGATCTTGTCGGACAATTGCCGGTAGCGCTCCGCGGCCCGCGCCTGCCGCCTGAGCTGCGCAGCGCGCTGCTCCTGATCCGACAGCAGTTCGGCAAGGCGCGTGAGATTGGCTTCGGTCGCCCGAAGCTTCTGCTCGGCATCCTTCCGGCGAGCATGAAGGCCCGAAATGCCGGCCGCCTCTTCCAGCAAAAGCCGCCGCTCGGTCGGCTTGGCGGCGATGATCGACCCGACCTTGCCCTGACTGACGAGCGCGGGCGAATGAGCACCGGTCGCAGCATCGGCGAACAGCAACGACACGTCCTTGGCGCGGACGTCGCGCCCGTCGATCCGGTAAGCCGAACCCGCTCCGCGCTCGATCCGGCGGGTAACTTCGCTTTCGCCTTGCGGGCCTTCGTCTTCGCTCCGGCGTTCGAGCAGGATAGAGACTTCGGCGAAATCGCGCGGCGGTCGCGTGGCAGTGCCGGCGAAGATAACGTCGTCCATCCCGCCGCCGCGAAGCGACTTCGGACTGCCCTCGCCCATCACCCAGCGAATGGCTTCAAGAAGGTTGGATTTGCCGCACCCGTTCGGTCCGACCACGCCGGTCAGGCCAGGCTCTATGCGAAGCTCCGATGGCTCGACGAAGCTCTTGAAGCCGCTGAGCTTGAGCCGCCGGATCCTCAAATCTAAGCCTCCGCCCCCAAGGCGTTAGCTGCCGAGAGCCTTGCGAAGCTCGGGCTCCAGAATTTCCCAGGTCGAGCCGTCGACCATCTTGTCGTTGACGATGAAGGTCGGCGTTCCCTTGAACTCAGGGTATTTCGTCGTCGCATCGCCGTTCATCTGGACGAGCAGGTCGATTTCCTTGCGATCGGCAAGGCAGGTGCTGCTCGCCGCCGATGGCACACCGCGCTGGGCGCCCCAGGTCTGCAAGTCCGCGAGCTTTGCGATCTGGATGAACTTCGTTTCCGGACCCAAATTCTGGAGGGCTTCGATCTGATCCTGCGGAATGTCCTGCAGCTTGGCCGTCCAGTTGCGCTGGTCGACGAACAGCTGGCGGGTCAGCGGGAAGAACCGCTCCGGTCCGCCACAGCGTGCAATCAGCGATGCCGCGAGATCGAACGGGTCGCGGACGAAATTTCGGAATTCGTAGCTGACGCGGCCGCTCTTTACATACGTGCCGATCAACTGCTCGCCATGCTGCTCCTCGAACTCGGCGCAGTGCGGGCAGGTCATCGACCCGAACTCGATCAGCTTCACGTCGGCCTTCGGATTGCCCATCAAATACCCGCCCTCGGGCGTGCGGACGACCATCTTGGTCCAGTCGCCACCATTCGGGGCCGCGACAGGCTTGATCGGCGCGTTGGAGACCGGAGCGCCGGACGACGAGGAGTTCGTCCCTTTTTCCGAATTGCACGCCGCGGTGGCCAGGATCGTGGCGGCGGCGAGCATGAGATAGGCTGGCTTCATCAGGTCGTTCACTTTCGAAGCGGTAAGGGAATGGGGTTGTCGCCGGAGGCATCGACTGTCGGCGCGCCGCTTGTACCCGCAATCTTCGTGGCAAGCGATTCCAGAACGGCGCGAAGCTCGGGGTCGGCGATCTGGCGTAGGCCCTCGCCGAGCTCCTTCGGCACCGGTCCCGCCTTCGGACGCACCGGATCGGCCTTCTTCGCCAAGGGTCGGCCCTGACGGAAAATCACGCGGTCGATCGCCTGGTGACCGAAGAACCGGTTCACCCGCTCGATGATGAGGGGGCTCAAATGCTGAAGCAGGGGCCCGTGCGCGCCCTCGACGAGAAGGGTCAGCGCACCGCCCGACTTTCGGCCGGCCGGAAAGCGGATCGATTCGGGGGACGAGACCTTGGCGTAACGCTCGCCAACGATCTCGCTCCAGCGGCTGACGATCGCGCTCTGGAAGAAGCCGAAGCGGCGAAACGCCACTCCGCCAATCTCTCTAACGAGCTCCCCGGCGGCGCGCGAACGGCCTTGGCGCGGCGCTTCGCCAGCGCCCGCCTTCTGCTTCGCCATTGGAGACTTAGGCTTCGCCATGTCCCAAGTGTCATGCCATAGGGAAAGTGTGCCCGCCAACCGCCTGCTCCAACATTATGTGGATAACGGCCGGCGCCTGCCGTGGCGGGCGATGCCGGGGAAAAAGCGCCGGATCCCTATCGCGTTTGGCTGAGCGAGGTGATGCTTCAGCAGACGACGGTCGCGACGGTGACGCCGCGGTTCGAACGGTTTCTCACAAAATGGCCCACAGTCGAAGCATTGGCAGCGGCAAAGGACGAGGACGTGCTCTCCGAATGGGCGGGCCTCGGCTATTACGCCCGCGCTCGAAACCTGATCGCCTGCGCTCGGCAGGTCGCTGCGCGCGGCGGATTTCCGGATACCGAGAGCGAGCTTCGCAAGCTCCCGGGTCTTGGCGCCTATACCGCAGCGGCGGTGGCGGCGATTGCGTTTGGGCGCCGGGCGCTGGTGATGGACACGAATGTCGAGCGAGTGATTGCCCGGCTCCACGGTGTCGAACAGCCGATCGCCGAAGTGAGGGCGCAACTGCGCAAGCATCTCGACAAAATCACGCCTGCCGACCGGGCCGGCGACTTCGCTCAGGCGATGATGGATCTTGGCGCGACGATCTGCCGTCCGCGCAATCCTGACTGCATGAGGTGTCCGCTCCAATCCGATTGCGCGGCCTTCGCGTCCGGCGCTCCCGAGCGCTTTCCCGCTCCGAAGCGCAAAGCAATCAGGCCGACCCGATACGGCGTCGCCCACTGGATCGAGCGCCACGGCTGCATCTGGCTGGTCCGGCGGCCGGCGAAAGGCTTGCTGGGTGGAATGGCTGCATTACCCGGGCCGGAGTGGACAGACGAAACGCAGCCGACCGGCCCGGCGCTTGGCAGCGTCACCCACCTATTCACGCATTTCAGGCTCGAGCTGACGGTGGCCCCGTCGGCAACTCCGACCGCCGACGGCTGGTGGCAGCCGCTCGATGCTTTGGTCGACGCGGGGCTGCCGACCTTGTACCGGCGCGCCGTGGAAACAGTTCTCGAAGCCAGGGGCGCCCTTGCGGCCTGAGCCTTTCTTCTCAGGACCCGGGATCGATCGCGCGGACCATATCCGCGTCGACGAGGCTCGCCTTGCCGAGGTCGCGGGCCGGGAAGACGGTCTTCAGCTGCTGTGGCGCGACGGCCTTCCGGCCGTGGGCGATGACGGGCGACTGGAATGGCAGTCAGCTCCCTCCGCCGACCTGTTCCTCGGCATTCAAGACGGCGCGCCCCGGTTCTCCGCGACTGAACAGCCGCATGCCAACGCCCGCGCGGCGTTCGATACGATCGGGTTGCTCCGTGAGGATGAGGCGCCGTTGTTCGCGGCGGCGCTCAGTCTCGCCTGGTGGCACTCGCGCCATCGCTTCTGCGCCAATTGCGGCGCTCCAACGGAGATCGAGCGCGGCGGCTGGTCGCGGAAGTGCTCCGAATGCTCGGCCCAGCATTTCCCCCGCGTCGACCCGGTGGTGATCATGCTGGCGGAGCATGACGGCCGGCTCCTGCTCGGACGCCAGCCGCAATATCCGGAAGGCCGCTATTCGGCGCTGGCGGGATTCCTCGAGCCCGGCGAATCGATCGAGGCAGCGGTCGCCCGCGAGCTTCACGAAGAGGCCGGCATTGCGGTGACGGACGTTACCTACATCGCGAGCCAGCCCTGGCCCTTTCCGTCGTCGCTGATGCTCGGCTGCCACGCCCACGCGCTTGGGAACAAGCTGACCATCGACACGACGGAGCTCGACGATGCCCGCTGGTTCACCCGCGACGAGATTGAAAAGGCGCTCGCGGGTGACCCCGACGCAAGCTTCAAGCCGCCGCCGCGTTTCGCCATCGCCCGGACCTTGCTCGACAACTGGCTGGCCGCTTGATGAACCGCACAGTCGCCCGTAAAGGTGCCGCGCGAAATTCATTCAGATAGCCTCGGCATCCGCCGTCGGGAGACCCATGGACAACCGTTTCAACACCATCGCCGGCTGGACCCTGTTTGCTGGTATTGTGGCCCTCGGCGGCTCGATCGTTGCCGGCGAGACCTTCCACAGCGAGCGGCCGGAGCACATGGGCTATCCGATCGAGGGCGTCGTCCAGGAAGGCGAAGGCGGGGGAGCGGAAGCTGAAAAGCCGATCGAATTCTACCTTGCCAGCGCCGACCCGGTTGCCGGTGAGCAGGTCTTCAAGAAGTGCACTGCCTGCCACAACGCCGACAAGGGTGGCGCCAATGCGCTCGGCCCGAACCTGTGGGGCGTTCTCGGTGAGCCGATCGGCAAGGGCGCCGGTGGCTTTCCCTTCTCGCCCGCGCTTTCAGGCGTTGGCGGCAATTGGAATTGGGACAGTCTCGGCAAGTGGCTGCACAGCCCGAAGAAGTTCGCTCCCGGCACCAAGATGACCTTCGCCGGCCTCAGCAATCCGCAGGATCGCGCCAACGTCATCGCCTTCCTCAACACCCATAGCGACGGTCCGCTGCCGCTTCCCGCGGCTCCTGCCGAAGCTGCTGCTCCTGCGGCGGGCGACAAGGCAGCGGCAGGCGCGCCGCCGTCGGCAACTCCATGGCTCGCCGCAAGTGGCGAAGGACGTTCCGGCCGATGCCAAGAAGCCGGGC
The DNA here is from genome assembly GCA_963750315.1 of uncultured Alphaproteobacteria bacterium. Taxonomy (GTDB): domain Bacteria; phylum Pseudomonadota; class Alphaproteobacteria; order Sphingomonadales; family Sphingomonadaceae; genus Sphingomicrobium. Next base: position 51,483 of record CAVVQF010000019.1, on the reverse strand, counting down.
GGCGGCGACGCGGCCAACCAGCCCGTCAAGCCGTAACGGCTGGGCTTATTCGGCTCTGGCGCTCTGCTCTCGGGGCGGAGCCGGATGCTCCTCATAAAAGCGCTCGACGAAGGCCCAGGCCTCTTCGGCGCTCTCGCACCAGTGAAAGATTTCCAGGTCGTGCGGCGCGATCACGCCTTCCTCGACCAGCGCCTCGAAGTTGATCACGCGGTTCCAGAACTCCTTGCCGAACAGCAGGACCGGTAGCGGCCTGACCTTGCCGGTCTGGATCAAGGTCAGCAGCTCGAAGAATTCGTCGAACGTGCCGAAGCCGCCCGGGAACACCGCGACAGCGCGGGCGCGCAGCAGGAAGTGCATCTTGCGCAGCGCGAAATAGTGGAACTGGAAGCTGAGGTCCGGCGTGACGTACGTGTTCGGCAGTTGCTCGTGCGGGAGCACGATGTTGAGGCCGATCGTCTCCGCTCCGACCTCGGCGGCACCGCGGTTGGCCGCTTCCATGATGGATGGACCGCCGCCCGAACAGACGACGAAGTGTCGCCAGCCGCCTTCATCCGGCCCGCAGGCGCCGGCCAGCCGGCCAAGCTCAAGCGCGACTTCGTAATAGGCCGACTTCGCCTTCAGCCGCTCGGCAATCGCGCGCTGCCGATCGTCCGACGCTCCCGCGACCAAAGCATCGGCCATCGCAGGCTCGGGAATGCGCGCCGACCCGTAGACGACAAAGGTCGAGGCGATCTTCGCTTCGTCGAGCAATAGCTCGGGCTTCAGCAGCTCGAGCTGGAAGCGGACCGGCCGCAAATCCTCGCGAAGGAGGAATTCGGTGTCCTGAAACGCGAGCTTGTAAGCGGCGCTCTCGGTCTGCGGGCTGGAAGGCACATGTCGCGCGGCTTTCGCGTCGACATGGGCTTCGGAAAAAATGCGCTTTGGCGGTACTGGATCAGTCATGTGCCGGGGGGCTTAGCCGAGCCAGCCCCCCAACCCAAGAGTCAGGCGGCCGCTTCCGCCGAACGTGGTGTGCTCCAGTCGATCCGGCGTGTCCCGTACATCACACCCGCAAGCGCGACGAAGAGCAGCATCGAGCCGATCAGCAATGAGAAGTCCTCAAGGCTGAGCAGAACGTAAAGGACGGCGTAGAGGCCCGCGAGCAGTCCGCCGATGAACGACGCCCTACGCCAGCTCTTTAGCACCGCGGACGAGTAAGCGGTGTTCAGGCCCGCGATTGCGGCCGATGCGACGACATAGGCTGAGCCGAACCCGATCACCTCGGCGAACGCGAGCAGCAGTACGAAGAACATGATCAGTGCGGCGCCCATCAGCAGGTACTCGACCGACGATACTCGAACGCCGCCGATCACATCGAACATCCACAGCGCCAGAAAGGTGAAGCCGATGAACAGGAAACCGTACTTGGTCGCCCGGTCGACCTGCGAATAGATATCCACCGGTTGGACAAGGTTGATCGACGCAAGCTTGGGCGCGGCCGGTGGCGTCCCATCCCGGTAAGCGTTCGGATCGGTGCCTGGAGAAAGCGTCTCGATCAGGTTCTTCGAACCATCCGCGTTCGTTGCGACAAGCAACTCTCCGAGCGCCAGATTGCCGATCTCGAACGATGCGAGGAAGCCCTGCTTGCCGACCGACCGGGTGACGGGAAGGTAGTCGCCCGTGAAGCTAGGGTGCGGCCAGGCGGAATGAACCTTCCAGATGGTCTGACCCGCTTGAGGAGCGACGTTCAGGGAGGAGTGGCCACGCAGCCGGAATTCGTAGCGCACGCCGATTGGCTGCGATGCCAACTGGCTGGCATTCACGTTGGCGAAGAAGCCGCGGCCGCCATTAGCACCGCCTCCCGGTTGCAATTGCAGAGGCTGGCGATCGGCAGTGACCGTCGGATTTACGCCAAGACCGCGCGGGTCACTGATGCCAAACCGCAGCTCCGCCTTCGATAGGTCGAGCGACGCCGGCTCGATCCCGTGGCGGGCGAGATCCTTCGGGAAAGCGAAGCGCGCCGCACCCTTGAACGCTGCATCGTAAACGATCGTCTCATAGATCGATCGCTTGCGGTGATCAGGCGTCAGCTCCGTCGCCACTTCCGCCAGCCTCGGGCGCGAGCGTCAGTTCGCGATCGAGCGTTCGCGTCCGCGTGACGCTCTTGCCGTTTTCGACCAATGTTTCTGCGGTGGTGGCCTTGTATGGGATGACCAGCAGCGGTCCAGCGACCGATTGCGGTCCGCCCCAGCCTTCGGCGATCGAACGCTTCGCCTCCTCCGAGTAGCTGTGGCGGTCGGCGTTCAGGGCGTAGATGGAAAAAAGCGGGATCGAGAGCGCGAGCGCAATCAGGATGACTAGGCCGAGCTTGCCTCCCGGCGAGCGTTCGCCGTCGGATCTGTACACGATGAATTCCCCTTCTTGCATGTGAGTGCGAGCGGGAACGGTGATCCGAACGGCCGTGAGCGGCCTGAGGAAGCCATGATGATTTGCTGAAAAACGGTGGGTTTCAGGGCTTCAGCGGCTTGCAGTACCGCTGCTGTTCTTCGGGAGACGAACGAAGCCGCGTGTCGATGTAATAAGCGACTGCAGCAAAAGAGCCATCGCCAGCAACTTCATCCGCATGGCGGTCAATCAGCCAGCCGCAACTCCCAACGGCAATGCTCGTTCGCCAATCGTGTCGAATCGGACGGTGAACGCCCGCCTAGTTCGCTTCCCGGTTCGTCATCGCGAAGGCGATTGCTGCGCCCGCCCCGGCGAAGATCAACGCGAAGCTCGCGTTCATCGAAAGGTCGAGCCGCCAGAATGCCGGGCGGTTGTCCTCTGCCGCCAGCAGGAACATGGCGCCCCATCCGAGAACGGAGACGAAAGCGCCGGCGAGCATCGAAGGCACGATGCGCCACCCAAGCTTTTTGACCGTGAGGAATGCGACGACGGCACTGACCAAGTACAGCAGCCAGAGGAGCGTTTCGTTCAATATACGCGGGCCTTCGGCTTGATGTACGAAACTTCGTCGGTGAGCGTGAAGTCGTGGACGGGGCGGTAGTCGATCTTCACGCCGCCGCCCTTGCCGCCCCAGCCGTCGAACCAGGCGATGGTGTGCTTCATCCAGTTCTTGTCATCCCGGTCGGGGAAGTCCTCGTGCATGTGCGCGCCGCGGCTTTCCTTGCGATTGGCGGCGCAATGCATGGTGACGACGGCTTGGCTGATGAGGTTGTCGAGCTCGAGTGTCTCAACGAGGTCGGTGTTCCAGATCAGGCTGCGATCGCCGACGCGGACGTCCTCGACCTTCTTGTAAACGGCATCGATCTTCGACTGGCCCTCGGCCAGCGTCCGCTGGGTGCGGAACACCGCACAGTCGGCCTGCATCGTGCGCTGCATCTCCAGCCGGATCTCGGCGGTCGGGCTGCCGCCCTGCGCGTTGCGGAAGTGGTCGAGGCGAGCGAGCGCGAGGTCGGCCGAATCCTTCGGCAGCTCCTTCTGCGGAGCGTTTTTCTTGAGGATTTCCCCAAGGCGAAGACCCGCCGCGCGGCCGAACACCACAAGGTCGATCAGGCTGTTGGAGCCCAGCCGGTTCGCGCCATGAACCGAGACGCAGGCCGCTTCGCCAACCGCGAACAGGCCGGGCACGACCGCATCCGGATTGCCGTCCTTCAGCGTCACGACTTCGCCGTGGAAGTTCGTCGGGATGCCGCCCATGTTGTAGTGCACGGTCGGGACCACCGGCAGCGGCTGGCGGGTCAAATCGACGCCGGCGAAAATCTTGCCGGTCTCGGTGATGCCCGGAAGCCGTTCGTGCAGGATCTTTGCGTCGATATGGTCGAGGTGAAGGAAGATGTGATCCTTGTGCTCGCCGACGCCGCGGCCTTCGCGGATTTCCATCGCCATCGACCGTGACACGACGTCGCGGCTGGCGAGGTCCTTCGCGCTCGGCGCGTAGCGCTCCATGAAGCGCTCGCCTTCGGAGTTGGTCAGGTAGCCGCCCTCACCGCGAGCGCCTTCGGTAATCAGCACGCCGGCGCCGTAGATGCCGGTCGGGTGGAACTGGACGAATTCCATGTCTTGGAGCGGCAGGCCGGCGCGCAGCACCATCGCATTGCCGTCGCCGGTGCAGGTGTGCGCCGACGTCGCAGAGAAATAGGCGCGGCCGTAGCCGCCGGTGGCGAGCACCACGGACTGCGCACGGAAGCGATGGATCGAACCGTCGTCCATGCAAAGAGCGACGACTCCGCGGCACTCGCCGCCTTCCATGATCAGGTCGAGTGCAAAATATTCGATGAAGAAGTCGGCGTCATACTTCAGGCTCTGCTGGTAGAGCGTGTGAAGCATCGCATGGCCGGTGCGGTCGGCAGCGGCGCACGTGCGCTGGGCGGCCGGTCCCTCGCCCATGTTCTGGGTCATGCCGCCGAACGCGCGTTGATAGATCTTCCCGTCGTCCCGGCGGCTGAACGGCATGCCCGCATGCTCAAGCTCGATGACAGCCGCCGGAGCCTCGCGGACCATATATTCGATGGCGTCCTGGTCGCCGAGCCAGTCGGCGCCCTTGACGGTATCGTACATGTGCCAGGTCCAGTGGTCCGGCCCCATATTGCCGAGCGAAGCGGCGATGCCGCCCTGCGCCGCGACCGTATGGCTGCGGGTCGGAAAGACCTTGGTGATGCAGGCGGTCTTCAGCCCGGCGTTGGCGGCGCCCATAGTGGTGCGAAGGCCCGCACCGCCAGCCCCGACAACGACGACGTCGTACGTGTGATCGATGATCTTGTAAGCGCTCAAGCTGCGGCTCCGAATGCGATCCGGCCAAGCGCAAACAGCGCAAAGGCCAGGCCGCCGATCGCCGCAAATAGCAGCAGCGGTGTTGAGCGCGAAATTATTGCCGGCTTCGTGGACGTAATCGTCGACGACCACCTTCAGACCGTCGAGCCCGTGATAGAAGGCCGTGATCACGAATAGCGCCATCGGCACCGCGCCGAGCGGGGTGCGCAGCCATTCGCGAACCGTTCCGTAATCGAGCGCCGGGAGGAACAGCAAAGAGGCGATCAGCCAAGTGCCGAGCAGCAGCAGCGCCAGGCTGCTCACCCGCTCGCCGATCCAATGCTCGCCGCCTTCGCGGGCCGAACCGAGACCGCGGACTTTTCCGAGTTCCGTCGAGCTGTCACCGAGGCTCATTTCACCGCTCCCAGAAAATAGAACCACACGGCGGCGGTCAGCAGGATGGCGCCGACGAAAGTCGCGACAGCGCTCGTCTTGTTCGGCCCGAGCTCGAAATTCTCGCCCGTGTCCATCACCAGGTGACGGATGCCGGAGAGCAAATGCTGGAAGAAGGCCCAGGTCAGGCCGATCAGCACGATCTTGCCAACCCAGGTTCCCGCAATCGCTGCAAAGTCGCCGTAGGCGTCGCTTCCGGTTGAAAGCGACAGCAACCACCAGGTCAGCACGGCAAGGCCGACGACGGTCAGCCCGCTTCCCGAAATGCGGTGGAAAATCGAAGCGGCCATACCCGGCCCCCAGCGCCAGACCCCGAGGTGCGGCGACAATGGTCGCGCGCTTCTTTCAGCCATGAGGAAACCTCTTCCGTTCGTCTGCAGGCCAAATGGCCCTTGAAAAGTCGAAGCCCGATTAGGCGCGCGCCCCGCCAGAGGCAAGATTCAGGAGCCGCCTAACCCGCCCTTAACCATTGTCGGAGCATGTGGGCCCCAGCATCCGCGTGATTTGAAAGTGGGACAATCCAGCATGAGCGTCGAAATCGGGAATTTGCAGCGCCTCACGGACGAGCAGGTAAGCTCGCGGCTTCGGGCCTACACCGACGGCGGTCGTTTCCAGGATAGCCTGCGCTGGGTCTGGGGCCAGGTCGGCGATGTGATCGAAGAATGCTCGCGCCGCCACTTCGGCGACGATGTCGTCAAACTCCTCCGCGCCTGCTTCACCATGAAGGTCGATGAGGCCTGGGTTCGCGCCATCGCCGACCAGGGCCTGCAGATGTACGTCGGCAAGAAGAGCGTTCCCGATTTCATCGCAGCCCGCGCGTCGATGGCCAAGGACGTGTTCGCCGAATTCGAAAGCCGCTTCGAGGGCAAGACCGAAGACAAGTTGACCGCGGTCGACGCCCTCTACCGTGCCCTCGCTTATGCCGAGGATATCATTCTCGCCCAGATCGCCGTGCTCGAAGCCTGCGAGGCCGCCGAAGCGCGCGGCAAGCAGAGCGAAGAGTTCGAGCGCCGCGTCGGCGATCTCGTCCGCGCCAGCAGCGATCAGTCGAAATCACTGACCGAGCGCACCCGCTCGACCGCTTCGTCGGCTCGCGGGATGCTGGGCAAGACGAGCGAAGTCGCCGCCGCCGCGGAACAGTCGGCCGTCGCCATGCGCGAAGCCGCCCAGACCGCCGCCGGCCTTATCCGCGCGATCGAGGACGCCCGCTCCGAAGTCGAAGTCGCCGCCGACGTCGCGACCCGCGCCGGGGACCAGGCCAGCCAGGCCGTCAAGGTCAGCCAGGCCTTGTCCGGTCACGTCGAAGCGATCGAATCCATCCTCGGCCTGATCCGCGACATTGCGGGTCAGACCAACCTGCTCGCGCTCAATGCGACCATCGAAGCGGCTCGCGCCGGTGATGCCGGCCGCGGTTTCGCGGTCGTCGCCCAGGAAGTGAAGAGCCTCGCCTCGCAGACTGCTCGCGCGACAGACGACATCACCGCCAAGATCACCGCCATTCAGCAGGCGACCCGCCAGACGGTCGACGCCAACGGTTCGATCCAGGGCACTGTCGAAGAGGTCCAGACCTCGGCCGACCGCATTCGCCAGGCGATGGAGCTTCAGGCCCAGACCGTGACGATGATCACTGCCGCTGTGGACGAGACCGCGCTTGCCGCGGATTCGATGAGCTCGACCATTGCCGCGATCCGGACCGACACTGAAAATGTCGCGAAGGACATCGACCAGGTGGAGCAGGGCTTTGGCCGCTTCGCCGAACAGATTTCCGACTTCACCTCGAAGACGAAAGAGTTCGTCGCTCGCGTCGCCGCCTAATCGTCATTCCCGCGGAAACGCGGGGATGACGAGGTGGGCGCGGCTGGTCTAGTGGCGCCCCATGAACATCCTGATCACCGGTGCAAGCCGCGGAATCGGCGCGGCCGCGTATGAGCTGCTGAAGTCCAGAGGTCACAACGTCGTCGGTCATTCGACCAAGGGCGGCGGCGACCTGATCGCGGGCGATCTCCTCGACCCGGCGGCGCCTAACGTGATCTGGAACGAAGCGCTCGATCGGCTCGGCGGACGCATCGAGGCGCTCGTCAACAATGCGGGCATATACGAAGCCGTCGCGACCGATGCCTCGGACGATGACTGGCACATGGGCTGGGCGCGGACGACGCAAATCAATGTGCAGGCGCCGGCCGATCTCAGCCGCCTCGCGGTCGCTCACTTCAAGCGCCATGGGGGCGGACGGATCGTTAACGTCTCCAGCCGCGCAGGATGGCGCGGCGACAGCCCGCAGCACTGGCATTATGCGGCGTCAAAGGCGGCCCTGCTGGGCATGACCAAGACGATCGCGCGCGCCTATGCCGCCGACGACATCTACGCCTTCGCGGTCGCGCCAGGCTTCACGGTTTCGGAAATGACCGAGGAATATCTGCAGGGTCGCGGCGGCGCGCAGATCGTCGCAGACATCCCGCTCGGCCGCGTCGCCAGCACCGTCGAAGTCGCCGAAGTGATCCGCTGGCTCGCGACCGAAGCCCCCGCCTCCTCGAGCGGATCGACCATTGACGTAAACGGCGCGAGCTATGTTCGCTAGCATTGCCGCGGCGGCGCTTGCCGCAGCGACCCCCGCGACCATCGCCGAGCATCAGGCCACCTGCGCCGGCAAGGATGGCTGGAGCGATCCCGCGCCGCCGGTGAAGATTTTCGGAAACGTCTACGACGTCGGCACCTGCGGCATCGTGTCGCTGCTGATCACCGGTCCGCGCGGCCACATCCTGCTCGACGGCGCGACGGCCGAAGCCGCCCCGTCCATCGCCGCCAACATCCAGCGGCTCGGGTTCAAGCTTTCCGACGTGAAGCTGATCGGCAGCAGCCACGAACATCTCGACCACGCGGGCGGGATCGCCGAGCTCCAGCGCCTCACCGGCGCGGCGGTGATGGCCATGCCCGGCGCCTATGTCGCGCTCGAGAGCGGCAAGACCGACAAGGAAGACCCGCAATTTGGCCTGCACCCCGATTTCCCCGGGTCGAAGGTCGGGATCATGCTGTCCGACGGCTTCGTCGTCCGCCAGGGTCCGCTGTCGCTGACGGCCTACGCAACGCCGGGCCACGCCTTCGGCAGCACGAGCTGGTCGTGGCGGTCCTGCGAAGGGAAGAAGTGCGTCACCATCGTCTATGCGGACAGCGTCAGCGCCGTGTCCTCGGACAGCTACCGCTTCTCCGACCACAAGAAGTACGTCGCTGAATTCCGCAGCAGCATCTACAAAATCGGCGGGCTGCGCTGCGACCTGCTGATCACGCCGCATCCGGGCGCGAGCAACCTCTACGACCGCCTCGCCGGGAGGGCGCCGCTGATCGACCGCAACGCCTGCAAGGCCTACGCTGATCGTGGGCGCAAGGCGCTGGATGAGCGGCTGGCAAAGGAGCGGGCGAAATAAGCTACCGGGTCACCATTCCCTGCACGCGCGCGCAGGGCGAAGCTATTCCTTGTGCCGAGGACCTGTTCACCGGCAGCGAATTCACCGCCGGTCGTCGTCGCGGATGAGCCGGACGAGTCGAAGCCGGACGCCTGGGTGATCCACGCTTATTTCGATGACGAGCCGACCGACGAAGAGCTTGCGGAGCTGCGGACGCTCGGCGCCGGTGAACCCGAGATCGAGCATCTCGAGGACACGACCGATTGGGTAACGAAGAGCCAGCAGGGCCTGCAGCCGATCCGCGCCGGCCGCTTCTTCGTCCACACGCCAATGCATTACGCCGACCGGCCAGCGGACACGGTGAACTTCGAAATCGACGCCGGTCTCGCATTCGGTACCGGACAGCACGCCACGACCGCCGGCTGCCTGGCGGCGCTGGACAGTCTCGCTGTCGCCAAAACCGCAATTTCGCAATGTCGCCGACATCGGCACCGGCACCGGCCTGCTGGCGTTCGCGGCGCTCGCGCTCTGGCCGGAGGCGAAGTGCATCGCGACCGACATCGATCCGATCGCGGTCGACGTGTCGCGCGACAATGCGGCGATCAATGCCGTGAAGACCGGGCATGGCGCGGGCGAGCTCCTGCTAGCCGTCGCCGATGGCATGGACTCGCCGATGCTCGCGGCCCGTGCGCCGTTCGACCTGCTGATCGCCAACATCCTCGCCGGCCCGTTGATCGAACTGGCGCCCGCGTTCGTGAAGGCGCTCACGCCGGGTGGCACAGTGATCCTCGCCGGCCTGCTCGACACCCAAGCCGAGGCCGTTGGCAGAGCCTATGAGGCGTTAGGCCTAAAACTGAATGACCGCGGCGCCGGCGAATGGCCCGTTCTTGTCCTGAAAGGACCGAGCCAATCATGATCCCCGTCATTGCTGCCCTACTTGCGGTTCAGGCCGCGCCCGCCGCCGCGCCCACGGCTCAGCCGCCAAGGGCCGAAGCGCAGAAGCCAGCCGCTAAGCCCGAGAAGCCGTTCGATCCGACGAAGCCGCTTTTCCAGCCGACCGAGGTGAAATCGACCGGTTCGGTCACCGTCGGCGGTCGCCGCATCCCCTATCGCGCCGTTGCGGGCACGCTTGTCGTCCATTCCAAGGACTGGTCCGACACCGACCCGATCGAAGCCGGCGCAACCAAGAAAAGCGACAAGGACGACGATCTGCCCAAGGCGGAAGCGTCGATGTTCTACGCGGCCTATTTCCGCGATGGCGCGCCAAGCGCGAACCGCCCGATCACCTTCATGTTCAACGGCGGCCCCGGTTCATCGACCGTCTGGCTGCACATGGGCGCCTTCGGCCCCGTTCGAGTGCAGGCGCTCGACCAGCGCCACACGCCCGCGCCCTATAGCGTCGTCAACAACGATCAGAGCCTGCTCGACGCCACCGACCTCGTGTTTATCGACGCACCCGGCACCGGTTTCAGCCGGATCGCCGGCAAGGACAAGGAAAAGGCCTTCTACGGCGTCGACCAGGACATCGATGCCTTCGCTCAGTTCATCACCCAATTCCTGTCGAAATACGGCCGCTGGAACTCGCCCAAATATGTGTTCGGCGAAAGTTACGGCACGATGCGCGGCGCCGGCCTAGCGCTTGCGCTGCAAAAGCGCGACGTCGACCTCAACGGCGCTGATCCTGCTGTCGGACATCCTCAACTGGGATCTCGTCCCCGACGACCCGCAGCTGAATCCAGGCATCGATTTGCCCTACGTCGTCTCGCTGCCGACCTATGCGGCGACCGCCTGGTATCACAATCGCGTCGCCAATCGCCCCGCCGACCTGCAGAGCTTCCTCTCCCAGGTCGAAGCCTTTGCGACTAGCGATTATGCCGTCGCGCTGATGAAGGGCAACGAACTTCCCGACGCCGATCGTCAACGGATAGCGCAACAACTCTCGGCCTACACCGGCCTGTCCGTTCCCTATTTGCTGAAGTCCAACCTCCGCATCGAATATGGCGCGTTCCAGAAGGAGCTTCTGGCCGAGCAATCGGCGACGACCGGAACGCTCGACACCCGCTTCGTCGGCGCCACGCTCGACCCGTTGAGCAAGGTCGCCAGCTAGGACCCGCAAAGCGCCGCGATCAGCGCAGCCTATGTCGGCGCGTTCAACAATTACGTCCGTGACAAGCTCGGTTACGGCAGCGGCATCGAGTTCAAGTCCGGCATCGATATCTACGGAAGCTGGGACTACAAGCATCAGCCGCCGGGCGCCGACAAGGCGATGATCGCGCTACCGAATGTGCTCCCGGACCTCGCCGTGGCGATGAAGCAGGACCCCGACTTCAAGGTCATGGTCAACGGCGGCTATTACGACGTCTCGACGCCCTATTTTGCCGGCAAGTTCGAGCTTCGCCACCTCGCGATCCCCGCGAACCTTCGAAGCAACATCGAGTATCATTATTACGAGTCCGGCCACATGGTGTACGCGCACCACCCGTCCCTGATCGCCATCCACGACAAGGTCGCCGACTTCATCCGGCGGACGTCGACCTCGCGCTAGATGTGCTAATCACGTAAGGAACGGCCATCGGGGAGGCTGCCGATGACCAGGCTTTCTTACGCGCGCGGTGCGGACGAGCCGCCGGTGCCGGACGGCACGATCGGCGACTGGCTGGATCGCGCGGCAGAACTCTACCCGGATATCGATGGAATAGTCGCGCCCTGGCAGGGCGTCCGTTGGACCTGGTCGGAACTTCGCGAGCGGACGGACGCCTTTGCCCGCGGCCTGTCGACGCTCGGGCTGGCGGTAGGCGATCGCGTCGGCATTCTTTCCCCGAATTGCGTCGAGTGGGTGCTGACCCAGCTCGCCACCGCGCGCCTCGGTCTGGTGCTGGTCTCGATCAATCCCGCCTACCGGACCCATGAGCTCGGGCACGCCTTGCGCCTCGCCGGTGTCCGCGCGCTGGTTACAGCCAGTTCGTTCAAGACATCCAACTACGTCGGGATGCTGGCCGAGCTGATGCCCGCGACGGCCGGCGATGCCGAAGGCCCGCTGTTCGATCCCGCCCTGCCCGAGCTTCGCTACGTGATCGAAATCGGCGGCTCGACTGCCTCGGCGCGTATCGCGTTCGACTCCCTATTGATCGACGAAGGCGAACTCCCCGCCCTCGCGCTCGACCCGGATCAGGCGATCAACATCCAGTTCACCAGCGGCACCACCGGCGCTCCCAAAGGCGCCACGCTCAGCCATCGCAACCTCCTGCACAATGGCGCCGGGGCCGCGGCCGGGATGCGGCTGGGTCCCGACGATCGCCTCTGCATTCCCGTCCCGCTCTACCATTGCTTCGGCATGGTGCTCGGCGTGCTTGTCTGCCTGACGTCGGGCGCGACGATCGTCTTCCCGGGCCCCGCGTTCGAGCCGGGCCTGGTTTTGCGCACGGTCGAGAATGAGCGCTGCACCGGGCTCCACGGCGTCCCGACCATGTTCCTCGCGATGCTCGACCATCCCGACTTCGCGAGCTTCGACCTGTCGACGCTTCGCACCGGCATTGCGGCAGGAGCCCTATGCCCCGCTCCGATGATGCGGCGGATGATCGAAGACATGCACCTTGCCGAGATCACCATCGGCTACGGCATGACCGAGACCAGCCCGCTCAGCACGCAGACCGCGAGCGACGCCGACCTCGAAACGCGCACCGAAACCGTCGGCACGATGCTCCCGCAATTCGAAGGGCGCGTGATCGACGCGGACGGCAATCTCGCCCCGCTCGGCACGCCCGGCGAATATTGCTCGCGCGGGCCGGGCGTGATGATTGGCTATTGGACCCAGCCCGATGCCACTGCCGCGTCGATCAAGGACGGGTGGATGCACAGCGGCGATCTTGCGACGATAGACGAGCAAGGCCGAGTCCGCATCGTCGGCCGCATCAAGGACATGATCATCCGCGGCGGCGAGAACATCTATCCTGCCGAGGTCGAGCTGTTCCTCTCGACCCATCCCGCCGTCGCCGATGCCGCTGTCTTCGGGATTCCCTGCGAACGCTTCGGCGAGCAGGTCTGCGCCTGGATCAAGCCGAAGGCGCCGCTCGATGCGGACGAGGTGCTCGCCTGGTGCAAGGAGCGCATCTCCCACCACAAGGTCCCGGCGCGCATCCGCATCGTCGAGGAATTCCCGATGACGGTGACCGGGAAGATCCAGAAATTCGCGATGCGGGATGCGGAGAAAGCAGCAGTGACGGCGAACGCCTAAGCGTCAGCGACGATCTGCGCCCACTCCGCTTCGCTGACGACGCGGACGCCGAGTTCTTCGGCCTTCTTGAGCTTCGACCCCGCACCTGGACCCGCGACGACGAGGTCGGTCTTCGCGCTGACCGAGCCTGCCGCCCGCGCTCCCAGCCGTTCCGCCTGCGCCTTGGCCTCGTCGCGGCTCATGGTTTCGAGGCTGCCGGTGAAGACGATCGTCTTGCCCGTCCACTCCGTTTGCTTGGCGTCGCTGACGAACGGCTTCGGGTGAACTTCGGATAACAGGTCGTCGAGGGCCTCGCGGTTGTGCTCCTCGTGGAAGAAATCGACGAGCGCCTCGGCGACGACTGGGCCGACCCCCTGCACCGACGACAGCTCCGCCTCGCCGCCTTCCGAGGTCGCGGCGCGGCGCAGTTCCTCGATCGTGCCGAAGCATTTCAGCAAATCGCGTGCGGTGACGATGCCGACGTGGCGAATGCCGAGACCGAACAGGAAGCGCGGCCCGTCTGGCTCCCGCTTCGCCTCGATCGAGCCGAGAAGATTGTCGACCGACTTCTCCTTCCAACCCTCGCGGCCCAGCAGGTCGCCGCGATGCTTGCGGAGGCGGAAGATGTCGGCGGGCGAATGCAGCCAGCCGAGCTCGATGAACTCGGCAATCGACTTCTCGCCGAGCCCCTCGATGTCGAGCGCACCGCGCGACACGAAATGTCGAAGGCGTTCGAACCGCTGGGCGGGGCAGATCAGGCCGCCCGTGCAGCGAACGTCGACCTCGCCTTCCTCGGCGACCGCCTCGCTCTGGCATTCCGGGCAATGGTCCGGGAACACGTAAGGCTCGCGGACTTCTTCGCGGGTCAGATTCTCGACTACCTGCGGGATGACGTCGCCCGCGCGCTGGATGCGAACTCGGTCGCCGATGCGGAGGCCGAGCCGCTGGATCTCGTCGCGATTGTGGAGCGTGACGTTGGCGACGATCACCCCGCCGACGCCGACCGGGGTCAGCCGGCCCGACCGGCGTCAGCTTTCCCGTGCGCCCGACCTGGATGTCGATCGCCTCCAGCGTCGTCTCCGCCTTCTCCGCGGGAAACTTGTGCGCGAGCCCCCAACGCGGAGCGCGCGCGACGAAGCCCAGCCGCTCCTGCAGGTCGAGCCGGTCGACCTTGTAGACCACGCCGTCGATGTCGAACGGCAGGTCCGCGCGCGCCTTCTCGATCGCACGATAGTGGGTGAGCATTGCCGCCGCATCGTCACACCGGACGAGCAGGTCGCTGACCGGAATCCCGAACGCGTCGATCCGCTTCATCGCGTCGAATTGCGTGTCGGCGAGCGGCTCCGAAATCTCGCCCCAGCCATGCGCGAGGAAGCGCAACGGTCGCGCCGCGGTATTGCTCGCATCCTTCTGGCGAAGCGAGCCGGCGGCGGCATTGCGCGGATTGGCGAAGATCTTGCCGCCCGACGCTTCCTGCCGCTCGTTGAGCGCCTCGAAGTCCTCCTTCGACATGTACACTTCGCCGCGCACTTCGAGCACGTCGGGCGCGCCAGACAGGTGCTGCGGAATGTCACCGATCGTCCGCACGTTCGCGGGTCACGTCCTCGCCGACCGCCCCATCGCCGCGAGTCGCGGCAAGCACCAGTTCTCCTCGCTCATAGCGAAGCGAACAGGACAGGCCGTCGATCTTCGGCTCTGCGGTCATCGCCACGGAATCGTCTGCGGGAAGGTTCAGGAACCGCCGAACCCGCGCCGCGAACTCCGCCACCTCATCTTCGGAGAACGCATTCTCCAGGCTGAGCATCGGCCGCGCATGAGTGACCTTGGCGAGCGCCGTGGTCGGTGCGGCACCCAACCGCTTCGATGGCGAATCCGCCCGCACCAGCTGCGGAAAGCGCTCCTCCAGCTCGCGGTTTTCGCGGACCGAGCGCATCATAGTCCGCGTCGCTGATCTCCGGCGCGTCCTGGTCGTGATAGAGCTTGTCGTGGCGCGCGATTTCCTTCGCGAGCCGCATCAGCCGATTGGCAGCATCCGCTTCGCTGACCGTGTCCGCCATGCTCAGCCGAACATTTCCTCGAGCAGGTTGATGAAGCTCGTCCACGACCGCTCGGCGGCGAGCTCATCGTAGCGCACGGCGTCGAGGCCGATCTTGTGCGCGTTCGGATTGGTGAAGCCGTGGCGGACGTTGCCGAAGGCGTGGATTTGCCAGTCCGCGCCCGCTTCGGTCAGCTCCTTGCCCAGCGCGACGACATGGTCCGGCGGGGCCATCGGATCGTCCCAGCCGTGGAAGACGACGACCTTGGCGCTCGTCTTCTCGGTCGGCCAGTTGGGCGGATCGAGCAGGCCGTGGAATGACACAGCGGCGGCAATCTCGGTGCCGGTGCGGGCAACGTCGAGCGCGCACTTTCCGCCGAAGCAATAGCCGGCGACGACGAGCTTCCCATCGACCTCACGCAGACTCGCGAACCTGCTCGACTATCGCTAGCAGGCGGCGGCGAAGCGCGACGCGGTCGCTGCCGAGCTTGGTCATTTCCCCGAACATCACGTCGCGCGGGGAGCCGTGGAATTTCTTGCCGAAGATGTCGGCGACGAAGCCATTGTAGCCGAGCTCGACCAATTGCTTGGCGAAGCCGATTTCGAGATCGGACACGCCCATCACAGTCGGGATGAGCATCACCGTCGGCCGCGCCTGACTGTCGCGGCGTCCGACGAAAACGCCTTCCAGATCCTCACCCTCGAACGCCAGAGGAACCGGTGTCTGCTTGCTCATTCGACCTCCTTTGCAAGCTCCGCGAGCTTGGCGACGGTATTCATGTTGCGCGCCGTGCCGACGAGCTTCGGCGGCAGCCGCATTTTCGATGTGCCCATTCCACTCGGGTAGTGCACATAAATCTCACGCACGCCGAGCGCCAAGCGCTCATCGACGATTCCGCGCGTTTCCTCGATTGTCCGGGCCGGCGGCGCGGATTCGAGGAAGATGGCGGCGACCTTCGCGCCGGGCTCCTCTGCAAAAGGATTTGCTTTCGCGACTTGAGCCATCTCGGCGGCGCGTACGCACGAAGATCGGCACTTCAGCGCTCATGTGCGCCTTCAGCTGCGTTTCCAGAAGCCGCGCCACCGCGGCTTCCCTCTGATCGCAGGCAAAGACGAGATTGCCGCTAGCGATGAAGGTCCGTGCGTTCCTGAGCCCGGCTTCGTCGGCAATCCGCTTGAGGTCGGCCATCACGAGCTTCCGGCCGCCGACATTCACGGCCCGCAACAACGCGACATATGCGGTCATGCCGCTTCGAGCAGCCGAGCCGCCTGGGCGCGCGCCTCGTCGGTGACGGCCGCGCCGGAGAGCATTCGCGCAATCTCCTCGCGGCGTTCCTCGGTATCGAGCCGGCGGACCGTCGTCCGCGTGCCATCCGGCCCGTGCGTCTTTTCGATCCGGAAGTGGTGCGTCGCCCGCGCCGCGACCTGCGGCGAGTGGGTGACGACCAGCACCTGCGATTGCTTCGCGAGCCGCGCCAGCCGCTCGCCGATCGCGCTGGCGACCGCGCCGCCGACGCCGCGGTCGATCTCGTCGAAGATCATCGTGCCTGCGCTGCCCGCCTCCGCCAGCGCGACCTTCAGCGCGAGGACGAAGCGCGACATTTCGCCGCCGCTGGCGATCTTGATCAGCGGGCCGAACGGCGCGCCGGGATTGGTCGATACCTCGAATTCGACGCGGTCGGTGCCGCTGGGACCGGGCTCAGCCTCCCCGATCGCAGTCCGGAAGCGCGCTGCGTCCAGCTTCAACGGAACGAGTTCGGCGGCGACGGCAACGTCGAGCCTGTTCGCGGCCTCATGACGCTGCTCGCTCAGCGCGGCGGCCAGCTCGGAATAGCGCGATCGCGCCTGCTCAAGCTCGCGATCGAGTTCGGCGATGCGCGTCTCCGCCGGCTTCGATTTCGGACAAGCTGCGCGCGCATTCGGTCGGCGAGTTCCGCAAGCGCATCAGGCTCGACGCGATGCTTGCGGGCGAGCCCGCGAATGTCGAACAGGCGAGCCTCGGCCGCTTCGAGCTTGGCCGGATCGAAGGCCAGCGCATCAGCGGCGCGCACGATCTTGTCCTCCGCTTCGCTCGCTTCGATCAGCGCCCGGTCGAGCGCCGCCAGCGCCTCGGCAAGCAACGGATGGTCCGCCGCCCCGCGCTCGATCTTGCGAGCGGCCAGGCGCAGCTGCGCCAGTGCGCCGTCCGATCCGCCCAGCAAATCGTCGATGCCGGTCAGGCTCTCGCCAGCCTTTGCGCCGGCCTGCATTGCAGCGCGCTCGTCGGCGAGCCGTGTTTCCTCGCCCTCCTCCGGCGCCAAGGCATCGATTTCCGCCAGCGAATGCGACAGATAATCGCGGTCGCGCTCGGCAGCCGCCAGTTCCGCCCGCGCCTGTCGCCAGTTCCGCCTCGATCGCGCGTGACCTCCGCCCACGCCGCGGCTGACCGGGCTCAACCTTCAGGCTCCCGAAGGCGTCCAGCAACGCGCGATGTCCGCGCGGATTGAGCAGGCCCGCGTTCGTCATGCTGGCCGTGGATTTCGACCGCCAGCGCACCGATTTCACGCAGCAGGCCCGCCGGCACGCTCGCGGCGCCGACAAAGGCGCGGCTGCCTCCGTCGGCTTTCAGCGACCGCCGCAGGATCAGCGGCTCACCATCGTCCGCCTCGATGCCCTGCTCGCGCAAGCAGTGCGTGGACGGGATGCCCGGCGCGAAGCTCGATCTCCGCGGAGACGGTCGCGGCCTCTTCGCCCGCTGCGGACCAGCCCCGCATCCGACCGCGCGCCCAAGCGCCAGTCCGAGCGCGTCGAGCAGGATCGACTTTGCCCGCGCCGGTTTCGCCGGTCAGCACGCCGAGGCCGGCGTCGAACTCCAGCTCGAGCTCCTCGACGAGCACGACATTTCGAATTGCGAGCTGCCTCAGCATGGCGCGCTCGCCGTTTGGTGCATCAGCTCTGCGGGGCAGTCTGCGGCACGTGCCGCGTTCACGAGCTTGTAGGCCCGCTGGTACCATTCGCTGCCGGGATAGTTGCGGCCGAGCACCGCCGCCGACTTCTGCGCTTCCTGCGGAATGCCGAGCGCCAGATAGCATTCGACCAGCCGCTCCAGCGCTTCCGGCGTGTGGTTGGTGGTCTGGTATTTCTCGACGACCTTGCGGAACCGCAGCGTCGCGGCAAGCCAGTTGCCCGACCGCTGGTAGAAGCGGCCGACTTCCATTTCCTTGCCGGCAAGGTGGTCGTTGATGAGGTCGAGCTTGAGCCGCGCGTCCGCCGCGTAGCGGCTGTCCGGATAACGCCGGATCAGCTCGCCGAACGCCTGCAGCGCATTGGCCGTGCTGGCTTGGTCGCGCGTCACGTCCTCGATCTGCTGATAATGGCTCATGGCGATCAAATAGTGGGCGTACGGCGCGTCCTTGTTGCCCGGGTGGATCGTCAGGAAGCGCTGCGCGGAGCTGATCGCCTCGGGATACTTCTGCGCCATGTAGTAGCTGAAGGCGCTCATCAGCTGCGCGCGGCGGGCCCACACCGAATAGGGGTGCTGGCGCTCGACCTCGTCGAACAGCTTGGCGGCTTCCTCATAGCGCTGGTTGTCCAGGCGCTGCTTGGCGAGCGCGTAGAGGCTGTTCACGTCGCGGGCGATGTAGGCGGTGTCCGAACTGGACTTGTTGCGCGCGCAACCCGTCGCGGGAATCACGATCGCGCAGGCAAGCAACAGAGCGGCGGTACGGGTCAGCTTAAGCGGCATGAAGACCTCATTAGCGTGGGGCCTCGGACAGGCCAAGCGGGACATGGACGCACTTTGCTTGGCGCCAGATGAACGGTGTCAGACAGCGGCCGGTCCGGGCGCCTTCTCCTCGTCGCGCACAAAGCTGTCGGGCTTGACGCCCAGCCAGACCAGAACCGGCGACGAGATGTAGATCGACGAATAGGTGCCGACGAAAATACCGATGAAGATCGCGATCGTCAGACCGAAGATGACCTCCGGCCCGAGCAGCAGCAGCATCCCGAGCGCGATCAGGATCGACAGCGACGTGACCATCGTCCGCGACAAGGTCTCGTTGAGCGAAAGATTGAGCAACGGCACGATCTGCATCTTGCGGAATTTCCGCAGATTTTCGCGAATTCGGTCATAGATGACGACCGTATCGTTGAGCGAATAGCCGACGATGGTCAGGATCGCCGCGACGACGTTCAAATCGACCTGCAGCTGCGTGAGCGAGAAGAAGCCCAGCGTCATCGACACGTCGTGGACCAAGGGTCACCAGCGCCCCGACGCCGAACTGCCATTCGAACCGGAACCAGATGTAGATCGCGATCCCGAGCATCGCGAGACCGATCGCCAGGCTGCCGTCCCAGGCCAGTTCCTCGCTGACCTTGCCCGACACCGTCTCGACCGAATCGACCCGCGCGCCGGGATATTTCTGGCCGAGCATGCTGCGGACCTGGCTGGCGGCACGGTTTGCGGCCGCCTCGCCGCCGTCCGGCTT
The DNA here is from genome assembly GCA_963750315.1 of uncultured Alphaproteobacteria bacterium. Taxonomy (GTDB): domain Bacteria; phylum Pseudomonadota; class Alphaproteobacteria; order Sphingomonadales; family Sphingomonadaceae; genus Sphingomicrobium. The sequence goes on along the minus strand of CAVVQF010000019.1, from coordinate 32,184 downwards.
GGGCAGGCGGATCTGGAAGCTGCGCGGTCCGCCCGTTTCCTGGATGCTCGCCTCGCCGAGGTTGAGCCCGTCGACGTCGTTGCGGAGCTGCTCGACGTCCACCTGCTGGGCGAAGGTCGCGCGGATCATCTGGCCGCCGACGAAGTCGACGCCGAGGTTGAGGCCCTTGACTGCCACCAGCGAAAGGCTGGCGACGGTCGCGATAATCGACAGAACCAGCGCAATATTGCGCCACCTCATGAAGTCGAGGTTCGTATTGTCGGGGACGAGCTTCAGCAGCTTCATGGTCAAAGCCTCAGATATGCAGTTCGCGGGGCCGCTTGCGGCGCACCCACAGCGCAACCAGCATTCGCGTGAAATTGACGGCCGTGAAGACCGAGGTGACGATGCCGATCATCAGCACGACGGCGAAGCCGCGGATCGGGCCCGAGCCGAAATACCACATCAGCACCGCCGCGATGACGTTGGTGATGTTGGCGTCGAAGATCGCCGTCGAGGCTTCCTTGTAGCCGGTCTCGATCGCGTCGAGCACCTTGCGGCCTCGGCGTTGCTCCTCGCGGATGCGCTCGTTGATCAGCACGTTGGCGTCGACCGCGGCGCCGATCGTCAGCACGAAGCCGGCGATTCCCGGCAGCGTCAGCGAGGCATTGAAGACCGCCATGATCCCGAGGATCAGCAGCGCGTTCACGATCAGGCCGTAGGTCGTGTAGACGCCGAACCGCCCGTAAGTGACCAGCATGAACAGGATCACCGCGAGGGTCGCGACGACGCTGGCGATGATGCCCTTTTCGATCGAATCCTTGCCGAGTTCAGGACCGATAGTCCTTTCCTCGATGACGTTCAGCTTCACCGGCAGCTTGCCCGAGGCAAGGCTGACACGGCGAGCTGGTTGGCGCTCTGGACGGTGAAATTGCCGCTGATCTGCGCCTGACCGCCGAGGATCGGCTCGTTGATGTTCGGCGCCGACAGCACCTTGTCGTCGAGGATGATCGCGAACGGCTTGTTGACGTTCTCCTGCGTCACCCGGCCGAAGCGGCGCGCGCCCGCGGTGTTGAAAGTGATCGAAACGACCGGCTGCCGGTTCTGGTCGAAGCTCTGCTTGGCATCGACCAGCTGATCGCCCGACGACCATTACGCGGCGCTTGACCGCGATGAAGCCGCCGCCGTCGGCCATCGGCAGCACCTGGCTGCCGGCGGGCGCGCGTCCCTGCTGCAACCTGGTTCGGATCGGCGGTGAGGTCGACCAGCTTGAATTCGAGCCGGGCCGTCTGGCCGATCAGCTTCTTCAGCGCCTCGGGATCCTCGACGCCCGGCACCTCGACCAGGATGCGGTCCGCGCCCTGGTTGATGACCGTGATTTCCTTGGTGCCCTGCGGATCGATGCGGCGACGGACGACGTCGCGGGCGACGTCATCGCATCGTTCAGCGCGCGCGTGGTGCCGGCGGCCGTCGGGGTGAGGACGATCCGCGTCGAATCGATCACCTGGACGTCCCAGTCGCGCTGCCGCGCTGAAAGTACCGGTCGGCCGGGTCATCGCGCGCAAGCCGCTCGACCGCCGTGTCGAGCTGCGTCGGGTCGCGGACCATGAACGACAGGCGGCCGCCCTGCGTCGAAATGTCGCCGATCTCGACCCGCGGGCTGCGGCGAAGCTCGGTCGACGACCTGGTCTTCCATCGCCTGGAAGCGCTGCTTGGCGACGTCGGCTGATCCGCCTCGAGCAGCAGCTGGCTACCGCCGGCAAGGTCGAGACCGAGGTTGATCGTCGCGCTCGGGAGCCACTTCGGATACCGGGCCTTGAGGTCCGCCGGGAGCATGCTGGGAATGGCGAACAATATGCCGACCAGGATGACCAGCGAGATCGACCAGACCTTCCAGCGCGGAAAATCGAGCACGTCAGTCGTTCGCCGGCTTGGCTGACTTGGTCAGCACCTGGCTCAGCGTCGCCCTTGACCACGCGGACCCGGACGCCCTGCGCGATTTCGACCTCGGCCTCATCGTCGCTGACCTTGGTCACGCGGCCGCGGATACCGCCGCCGGTGATCGACCTCGTCGCCCTTCTTGATCGCGGCGATTGCGGCCTGATGCTGCTTCACCCGCTGCTGCTGCGGACGAATCATCAGCACGTAGAAGATCACGAAGATCAGCAGCCACGGCGCGATGCCGATGAGGATCGACGTCGGGCCGCTTGGAGCTGCACCCGCGGCGGCGAGGGTCTGCAGTGAGAATGTCTGTCATGGGCGGAGGGAATGGTTCCTAAGCGGAAGTCGGCGGGCGACTATCACGGCAGTAAAGAAAGGCGCAAGAACAGCCCTTTGAGTTCGATGGTCGGGGCGACTGGATTCGAACCAGCGACCCCCACACCCCCAGTGTGATGCGCTACCAGGCTGCGCTACGCCCCGACCGAGGGGTGGCATCTAGGCAGCCGCCGCTCATAAGACAAGCGATGGCCAAAGTTCGTCGCCAAAGGCGTAGACGCAGAAAAAGCTCCTGGGTCCGCCGAAGTCGCTGCTGGCCATCGCGGCCGTCCCGCTGGCCTACCTTTTCGCGGCGCTGATCGGCTCGCTCGTCCCGGTCAATCGCGGCTGGACCGAGCCCGAGGAGGGCGTGACCATCTATCTCGCCAACAACGGCATTCATTCCGACATCGTCATGCCGGTCAAGGCGCAAGGTCTCGACTGGGCGCCGATCCTCCCGAGAAGCGATTTCGCTGCGCCAGAGCCCGGACGCCCAGCTGGGTCGCGTTCGGATCGGGCGAGGAGAAGGTCTATCTCGACACGCCGCGCTGGCGCGACATCACGCCTTGGAACGATCTGGTCGGCGCTGACCGGCGGCAAGCGAGTCATGCACGTCGAATGGGTATCGAACCCCACATTACATGGACCGCGCCATCCGCCTCCGCCCGAAGAATATCGCCGCCTGTGGGCCGCAATCCGCTCCGACTTCGAGCTTGACGCCAACGGCCGGCCAAAGCGCATCGACCATCCGGGCTACGGACGGTCCGACGCTTTCTACCGGGGACTGGCAAGTTCAACGCGCTCAAGACCTGCAACACCTGGGCGGCCAGCCGGCTAAGGTTGGCTGGCATCAAGACCAGCCTCTGGCCGCCCTTCGTGCAGGGCCTGACCTGGCGATATCGCAAGGTCAGCGCCGACTAGCTTTTCGGCTTTTTGGCCGTCTTCGCCTGCGCGTCGATCTCGGCCTTGGTCGTCGCGACCACCAGGCCCTTGTCGTTCTTGCCGAAGCTGGCGAGCGGGATTTCGGCGCGGGCCTTGCCGGTATTCACGATGGCGGCGTCGCCCTTCACCGAATTCGACCTTGCCGATCAGCGCTCCGGACTGGTCGAACACGGACACGTCCTTCTTGACATCATCCGCCGTCGCGGCGGCGACCTGCGTCTCGGTAGTCGTGGTCTGGGTCGTCGTTGCAGCGGGACCGCCGTCAGGCGCAACGGTGGGCGCGGTCTCGGTGGTCGTCGTCTGCGTGGTCGTAGCCGGCGTTCCGCTCGGTGTCGTCGTTGGCTGAGTGGTAGTCGTCTGCGTCGTGGACGGTGCGGGCGTCGTCGTGGTGGGCTCAGTCGTAGTCGTCTGCGTGGTCGTCGTGGCCGGGGTCGTCGCGTCCTGCGCCAGCGCCGGCGTTGCAATCACGAGCGCGGCGGTCGCGGACAAAAGTGCGGTCTTCAACATCTGGTGGTCTCCCAGGCTTTGCGTGTTGGGAGACAAACGAGACCGGCCGGACTCGGGTGCACGCCGCTCGGCAGGCCGTTCAGGGTTCCCGACGAGCGACGCGATTAAAGCACGTAACGGCTAAGATCGGCGTTCTTGGCGATGCCCGCCAGCTGACCTTCGACGAACGCCGCATCCACGATGAGGTTCTCGCCGCTGCGGTCCTCCGCCTCGAAGCTGACGTCCTCGAGCAGCTTCTCCATCACCGTCTGCAGGCGGCGCGCGCCGATATTCTCGACCGCTTCGTTCACTTCGGCGGCGATCCGGGCAAGCGCCTCGATGCCGTCGTCGGCGAAGGTGACGGTCACGCCCTCGGTGCCGAGCAGCGCCTGATACTGCTGGGTCAGGCTCGCGCGCGTCTGCGACAGGATGCGGACGAAGTCCTCCTGCGTCAGCGCGCTCAGCTCAACGCGGATCGGCAAGCGGCCCTGAAGCTCGGGCAAGCAGGTCGGCGGGCTTGGCGATGTGGAACGCGCCCGAGGCGATGAACAGGATGTGATCCGTCTTCAGCGGCCCGTATTTGGTCGCGACAGTCGTTCCCTTCGATCAGCGGCAGCAGGTCGCGCTGGACGCCCTCGCGGCTGACCGAACCGCCGCGAACGTCGCTGACCGCGATCTTGTCGATCTCGTCGAGGAAGACGATGCCGTTTGCTTCGGCATCCGCCAGCGCGACGCGGTTGATGTCGTCGGGATCGACGCGCTTGTCGGCCTCTTCGTCGGTCAGCCGCTGGAATGCGTCCGGCACCTTGAGCTTGCGGCGCTTGCCCGGCTGCTTGCCGAACGCCTTGCCCATCATGTCGGACAAATTGATCATGCCGACCTGGCCGCCCATTCCGGGGATCTCGAACGGCATCGACGGCGCTTCGTGCACCTCGATCTCGACCTCGGCATCGTTGAGGCTGCCGTCCTTGTAGCGCTGGCGGAAGCTTTCGCGGGTCGCGGCGCTGGACTGCCCTTGCCGGTCAGCGCATCGAGCAAGCCGCTCCATCGCGGCTTCCTCGGCGCCGGTGCGAACCGCCTCGCGGCGGCGTTCGCGCTCCAGCCGGACCGCTTCCTCGACCAGGTCGCGGGCGATCTGCTCGACGTCGCGGCCGACATAGCCGACCTCGGTGAACTTGGTCGCCTCGACCTTCACGAACGGCGCGTCGGCCAGCTTGGCGAGGCGGCGGCTGATCTCGGTCTTTCCGCAGCCCGTCGGGCCAATCATCAGGATGTTCTTCGGCGTGACCTCGTCGCGAAGTTCGGGCGACAAGCTGCTGGCGGCGCCAGCGGTTGCGGAGCGCGACGGCAACCGCTCTTCTTCGCGTCGTTCTGGCCGACGATATGCTCGTTGAGCGCGGCGACGATCGCCTTGGGAGTGAGCTTGTCCTTCAGCATTTCGGTAGTCCCGCCGCTCTGGGGAATGGAGGATTGATAGTTCATTGTGGAATCTAGATTGGGAAGGCGAGGCACCGCTTCAAGCGCGCCTACTCGACCGTCTCGATGGTCAGCTGGTCGTTGGTGAAGACGCAGACTTCGGCCGCGATCTGCATCGCGCGGCGAGCAAGCTTCTCCGGATCCTGCTCGTAATCGGTCAGCGCCCGCGCCGCCGCGAGCGCGTAATTGCCGCCCGACCCGATCGCCGCGATCCCGCCTTCGGGCTCCAGAACGTCGCCGTTGCCAGTCAGGATCAGCAGCGCATCCTTGTCCGCGACGATCATCATCGCCTCAAGGTTGCGAAGGTATTTGTCGGTCCGCCAGTCCTTGGCGAGCTCGACCGCCGAGCGCATCAGCTGGCCGTTATACTGCTCCAGCTTCTTCTCCAGCCGCTCGAACAAGGTGAAGGCGTCGGCGGTCGCGCCGGCGAAGCCGCCGATGACCTTGCCGCCCTCGCCGATCCGGCGAACCTTCTTCGCGTTCGGCTTGATCACCGTATTGCCGAGGCTGACCTGGCCGTCGCCGGCGATGACGGTCTCGCCAGTCCTTCTTCACGCCGAGGATCGTGGTTCCGTGATACTTTTCCATGGGCGCGGATGTGGGAAGGCGCTGCCGAACGGCTGCAACTAGTCGAGCTGTTCGAAGCGCCTGTCGGGGATCAGCCACAGGGCAGCGCACGAGCACGTAGATGCGCGACCGACACGTACCGGGCGAGAGCAAAGCCAACGGCATCGCCACCACATAGGAAGCGAGCGCTGATCTACCCCTTGCGGCCGCGGCGCGATCGCCTTGTGCAGCGGGGAATCCGGATCGCTTCGCCGCAAGCAAGGTCGAGCGTAGCCAGAAGCCATCGACAGGGCGGCGCCAACAGCATCAGCACGCCGAACGCGAGCGACCGGCCACGGGTGACGCCCGCCTCGCCGACCCAGCGGACACGAACGGCAACAGGCTGAGCCAGAACAGCAGGAACAGATTTGCCCATAGTACCCGCCGTCGACCCGCTGCGCCGCGCAGGCATGTGATGGTGGTTGTTCCAGTAAATGCGCGACCTACACGAAGACAAGCGCATAGGCCGCGAACAGCGGCAGGACGGCCAGTGCCGCGGGAGCCCCGGCTCCTCCGGGACTGGCAGCTCCAGCACCATGATCGTGATGATGATCGCACCACCCCGTCGGTGACGTGCATTCAGTCGTTCCGGCCTCATCCGCCGGCGCCCCCGCTTCGCCGCTGCGGCTTACTTCTCGGCGCCCTTCACCTTACCCCAGGTCCGAGCAGCCGTGTAGCCGAGGTAGCCGGTGCCGAAGAGCGCATAGAGTTCCTCCGGAATCCCGCGCAGATAGGCGGTCATTCCCGTCGGCGATCCCCTTGGCCATCTTCGGGTCGGCGGCGGCGATCAAGCCCATCGGGATGGCCCACAGGATCAGCGCGTACATCATGTAGAGAAAGCTTGGCCGGGCGCGGCTGGTCCAGGGATCGGTCGACTGCGCCTCCGCGACGATCGCCTGCATCTGCGCGGTGATCGTCGCATTTCCTGGTCGCCCTGGAGCTTCAGCAGCTCGAGCTTCGCCTGATCCCGCGCCTGCGGATCGGGAATGATCTTGTCGAGCAGCTTCGATACCGGCCCGACGATCGCTTCCAAAATTGACATTGTTGGATTCTCCTGAGGGGAAGTTGACTAAATTGACTGTGTGGCGAGGTTTCCGGTTCGCCCGTTTCTAGCCGATTGTGCCGATACGGTTCGCGAGCCAGCCGTAGAGGAACGCCTCATTGGCGGGGCGGCGCTCGGCGAGGCGGAGGTAACGCTCGCCCTGGAGCGCCTCGAGTGCGCGCATCAGCACGGTCTCGCCGCCGCGTCTTCCCGCGCGTCGGCGAGGAATGCGTCGAGCGCGTGCAGCGTCATCGGCCCGACGCGGCCGTCCGGCGTCAGATCGGCATAATCCCTGGCGTTGCGGTTGAGCGCGGTGAGCGCCCGCTGGAGGAAGGTCGTCGCGACCGCCGGACCCATGTTGACGCCGGTGTCGAACAGCTCCGCGGCGATCCGAGTCCGATCGCCTGGCGACCTGGTCGAAGCGCGGCCGCAGCCAGTAAAGCCGGCGGTAGATGGCCGCCGCCTCCGCTGCGCGGCAGACTGCGCATCGCGCCGCGCATAGCCATGCGCCCGCGCGACCGCTTCGGTAATGCCGAAACAGGTCGGCCCGCCCTTGTCGGCGGGATGGTTCACATAGCCACCCTCGCGCTCGATCAACCCGTCGATCAATGCATCGACATCAAAATCCTCATCTTCCAAAGCAAGCTCCCGCAATCTAACCACCGAGTCGCATAGTTGCTAACCTTTTTGGTTCGTTGTAGGAAAGCGTTTCGTCAAGTTGTGCTAGGGCTGCTGGACGCTAGACTGGCGCCCATGACATCCCGACTCTGGCCGATCGCCGCGCTCGCCCTGCTCTCTCCGCCCCTGCCGCCGCCGAGCTATCGAAGCCGGAGCAGGCGATCGTCCAGACCGTCGATGCCGAGCAGGAGCGCACGGTCTCGATGCTCGAAACCTGGGTGAACCAGAACAGCGGGAGCCTGAACTGCGCCGGGCGTCGAGGCGGTCGGCAAGATGCTTCGCTCCGAGCTCGAGCCGCTCGGATTCAAGGTCGAGTGGATCGACATGAAGGCGGCCGGCCGCGCGGGACACATCGTCGCCCGGCACAAGGGCAACGGCCGCGGCAAGCGCATGCTGCTGATCGGCCACCTCGACACGGTGTTCGAGCCGGACTCGCCGTTCCAGAGCTGGGAGCGCAAGGGCGACCGCGGTGTCGGGCCGGGCTCGGGCGACGACAAGGGCGGCATGGCGGTGATGATCGCCGCGCTCCGCGCGATGAAAGCGGCAGGAACGCTGAAGGCGGCCGACATCACGGTCGTCCTGACCGGCGACGAGGAGGATGCGGGCGACCCGATCGAGGTCGCGCGCGGGCCGCTCGTCGAGGCGGGCAAATGGGCCGACGTTGCGCTCGACTTCGAAGGGCCTGGCCCAGCGCGAAGGCAAGGACATGGGCTCGATCGCCCGGCGCAGCGCCGACAGCTGGACCGTCACCGTCAGCGGCCGCACCGGCCATTCGAGCGGCGTGATGCATCCCGACTATCGGCGCCAACTACGAGCTGGCGCGGATCATCGACGCCTTCCGCCGCGAGCTGCCCGAGGACAAACTGACCTACAACGTCGGCCTGGTCGGCGGCGGCGCGACGGCGCAGATGGACGCCGACCGGATCCGCCTCGACGCGACCGGCAAGACCAACATCATCGCCGCAACGGCGGCTGCGCGCGGCGATCTTCGCGCGCTCACGCAAGACCAGATCGACCGCACCAAGGCCAAGATGCAGGCGATCGTCGCCAAGTCGCTGCCCGGCACGAAGGCGCAGATCGTCTTCGACAAGGGCGGCTATCCGCCGATGGCGCCGACCGAAGGCAATCGCGCCTTGCTGACGCGGCTCAACCGCGTGAACGCCGACATGGGGCTGGAGCCGATGGGCGAGCTCGACCCGATGGACCGCGGCGCCGGCGACATCAGCTTCGTCGCCAACGGACACCGACGGCCTTGTCGGCCTCGGCCCGGCGGGCGCGGGCAGCCATGCGCCGGGCGAAAGCGTCGACATCCCGTCGATCTCCCGCCAGGCCAAACGCGCCGCGATCCTGATGAGCCGGCTGGCGAAGGAGCGGCGATGAGTGCCCCGCGAGGCTAGGGTGGCCCCGGAGCGTCCGCCCAAGGTAAGCGTGATCATCGCATTCCTGAACGGCGAGAATTTCCTCGCCGAAGCAATCGCCAGCGTCTTCGATCAAAGCTTCTCGGACTGGGAATTGATCCTGGTCGACGATGGCTCGGTCGATCGCAGTTCGCAGGATGCGCAAACGCTCGCGGAGCAGGATGAGCGCGTCAGCTATGCCACCCATCCTCAGCGCGCCAATCGCGGGCTTGCGGAGAGCCGGGTGCTGGGATCCTCACTGGCGCGGGGCGAGTATCTGATGTTCCTCGATCACGACGACAAATTCCTTCCCCGCGCACTCGAGACGCTTTGCGCTTTGCTCGATGCTCATCCGAACCTGTCCGCTGCGTTCGCCGGCACCTTGTTCTGGGCCTTCGATCCGTCGCTGGGCGAAAAAGACGCGGCATCCTCTTACGGACGGCTGGGCGTTGGAGTTACGTCGGGCAAGCGAATGCTTCGCGATCTTGTCCTGTCCGATGCTCATCACCCCGCCATCTGCAGCTCGATGTTCCGGCGGTCGGCGTATCTCGCCGCGCGGGAAGGCTATCCGGCCTATCCCGGCGTGTACGAGGACACCGCTTTGCTGATGCAATTGCTGACGCGCGGGGACGTCTTTCTGACCAACGAAACGGTTTCCGCCTATCGCCTGCATGCCGGATCGATGTGTCACCGCGCCAAGGCAGCAGGCGAGCTAGCCGACCGGGGCTACAGCCGCGATCGGGCGCGTTTCCTGCGATGGGTTGCAGCCCATGTGCGGATGGATGCGCCGTCGCGTGCGCTCCTTAGCGTGGTGCTCGCGGCCTATTCGATCCGCCGCTAGGCAGAGGCGAGAGCGGTTCGGTCCAGCGGGCGAAAGGCCTGCGCTAGGCTTCCACTTTCTTAACGAGAGCCCGGGTAACTTGGCGCGCGATGTTCCATCGACCGATCATATCGGAAGCCAAGGTCGGCTCCGTCGGGCTGGCCGAACTCGTCGGCGCCTTCAGCTACGCGCTCGATATCACCGAGGGGCAGCCCGCCGGTCACTGCGTCCGCAGCTGCTGGATCGGAATCCACGTCGGCCGCGCGCTTGGCCTGCCGCCGGAAGAGCTGCACGACCTCTACTATACGCTGCTGCTCAAAGACCTTGGCTGCAGCAGCAACGCTGCCCGCATCTGCGAGCTTTACGAAGCCGACGATCTGGCATTCAAGCGAGGCCACAAGACGGTCGGGACGAGCCTTGCCGCAACCCTTCATTTCGTTTTCGAGAAAACGGCGCGTGGCAGCAGCTTCGGGCGCCGCGCGGCGGCGGTCGGAAACATTCTCAAGAACGGCGTCGCCATCGCCGACGAAATGATCCTATCGCGCTGCACGCGCGGAGCAGACATTGCCCGATCCCTTCATTTCTCCGAACCCGTTTGCGACGGCATCTACCATTTGGACGAACATTGGGATGGGTCCGGTCGGCCGGGACATCTGCAGGGCGAGGCAATCCCGTTACTCGCCCGGATTGCGCTGCTGGCGCAGATCGCGGATGTTTTCCACACCCACGCCGGCCGCGATGCCGCCGTTGCCGAGGTCCGGCGGCGTTCCGGCACCTGGCTCGACGCCAGGCTCGTGATTCAGTTCCAAGCGGTCGCTGCAAATGAGAACTTCTGGTCAGGACTGGCCTCGCCATTCCTTGATTCCCGCCTAGTCGCGATGGCGCCTCCCGAGATGGCGAAGCCCGTCGACGACGACTATCTCGACGCCATTGCGGCCGCTTTCGGCCAGGTCATTGACGCCAAGAGTCCCTACACTGCCGGACATTCGAGCAGGGTGGCGGAGTTTGCCGCGGCGATTGGCGACAGGATGGGCGCCCTGCCAAACCGCCGGCGTTGGCTGCATCGGGCAGCGCTGCTTCACGACATCGGCAAGCTGGGAGTCTCGAGCGCGATCCTCGACAAGCCTGGCAAGCTCGACGACGCGGAGTGGGAGGTGATGCGCACCCATGCCTCGCATACGCAGGAGATTCTGGGCCGCATCGGCGCTCTGACGGATCTGGCGCCGATCGCTGCGGCACATCATGAGCAACTCGACGGAGCCGGCTATCCGTTGGGCCTCAGCGAACGCGAAATCACCCGCGAAACGCGAATCATCACGATCTGCGACTTCTACGACGCCTTAACCGCCGACCGCCCCTATCGCTCCGCCATGCCTTCAGATCACGCGTTGGCGATCATCGAAGGCGAAGTCGGCCGGGCGATCGACGGCGATTGCTTCGATGCGCTTCGCGGCGTCGTCGGTTGAGTGCCGACGAGAGTCGGCGCCAAGAGATGGTCGAAACGTTGACGTGAGGAGTCGCGGCGGACGCGGCAACATGTGTCAGGTGGAACTTACCTGACCTATGTTTGTATGATTGCTGTGGATCGAACTCCACTTGAGCTTCGGCGGCATGCCGAGCACTGCCGCCATCTTGCCAAGGGCCTGAGTGACGATCGCACCCGGCTGATCTTGCGCACGATGGCCGCCGAGTTCGACGAACAAGCTCTTGCACAGGAGAATTCAGAACGCCGGCGGTGATCCGGTCGCGCCAAGACCGCTATTTGTACATCCCCTCGCGCAGGTTGATGCCGTATTCGACCCACGCCTTGAGCGCGGCGAGCATCTGCGCCCAGCCCTGGCAATTGCCGTAGCTCGCCTTCAGCGCGCCTTCGTTCTCGCGCCAGCCCTCCTCCTCGATCTCGACCAGGGTGCGCGTGTCGCCGTCGAGCGGCGTGAAGGTCATGGTCACTTTCGTCTTGATATTTGGCCTCGCGGACCTTCCTGTCTGAGTCCGGAAGATTGGGCGGCTTCGCCCTCGTTCGCGGCCCACTTGAGGATGATCTTCTCGTCCGGCACGACCTCGACCACCTCGACCGGGAACGCGCCGGGGAAGTCGGCGAAATCCCAAGTGACCGTCGCGCCGGTTTCGAGCCTGCCCTTGGCGCCGCCGGTCGTGAAATAGTTCGACAGTTTGCCCGGATCAGCGACCGCTTCGAACACTTCGTGCACCGGCCGCGCAATGCGCGAGGCGACCCTGAATTTAAGGTCCATTTTCCGACTCCTGTGGCTTGATCTCGGCGCCTATATGTTATAGTTCTATAACATGTCAATTTCGGAAAGCTTCGACCGCGTGTTCAAGGCGTTGGGCCACCAGGTCCGGCGGCAGATTCTCGACGATTTGAAGCGACCAGCCGCTGACGACCGGAACGCTCGTCGCGCATTTCCCGGAGCTCGATCGCTGCACGGTGATGCAGCATCTGAAAGTGCTGGAGGAAGCGGACCTGGTGATTCCCGTCCGCAAGGGGCGCGAGCGGTGGAACCACCTCAACGTCGCACCGATCCAGGAAATCCACGAACGCTGGATCGGCCCGCACGCCGCGTCGGCGAGCGGCGAAGCTCGCCAAGCTCAAGCGTGAGGTTGAGCGAAGCTAGCCGTCATTGCGAGGTCAGGGTGCGACCGCCGCGACCTGCTGCTGGCCGTCGCCGAAATAGCGCGCCAGCAACGCGGGATCGCGATTGTAGGGATCGGCGCGGAATTTCGGACCGTCGGGCCCCGCCTCGGCGGTCAAATAGGTGACGTAGACCGGCACCGGTGCCGGCAGGTCGACGTTCACTTCCGTCTTCGAACCGTCGGCCTTCAGCGGCTTGCCGAACAGCCATTTCGCGAGGCGCTGCGCGTCCTCAAGCCGGATGCAGCCATTGCTGACCCAGCGATCGTCCTTCTTGAACAGGTCCTTTTCGTGACCCGGAACGTCGTGCAGGTAGATGCCGAAATCGTTGGGCATGTTGAACTTATAGTCGCCCATCGAATTCCACTCGCCCGGCCCGCGGCGCAGGCGCGCGGTGATCTTGCCGTCGGCAACCGCTTGCCAGTCGACCGTCTGCGGATCGATCGGCGTCGCATCGTCCGACCAGTCGGACAGCACCTGGTAATCGCGGTCGGTGAGGTACTTGAGGCCCTCGTTGAGGACGCCCGGCGCGACCGACTTCTTGGCCAGTTCCGGCGGCGTGTTCCACCACGGGTGGACACTGACGAAGCGGAGCAGCGCGGCCATCATCGGCGTTTCGGTCGCCTTGCTGCCGACGATGACGCGCATGCTGTCGACCGGGCGGCCGTCCTCATACATCGTCAGCCGCGCCGATCCGGCGTCGACCAGAATGTAGCGGCCCGCCCTCGCTTGTCTGCGGCAGACGGCGAGCCCGCTCCAGGTTGAGCAGCAGCGTATTCTCGTAATGCTTGTAGCCGCGGTTGAGCGCGTCGATCGTGCCGGCGCCGGCAATGCCGTCGGCCTTTATCCCGTGGACTTCCTGGAATTCCTTGACCGCGCGCAGCGAGCGCCGCGTCGATACTTGGCGCCTTCGGAAAGGCCGAGCCGCTGGCGAAGCAGCGCGACGCGATCACCGGTCGAGTTGAGCTTCAGCGCCGGGCCGGACGGTATCTCGACCTGCGGAATCCGCCCCAGCGCATCTTGTAGCGGACGAGGCCGCGGCGGAGGTCGGTATAGAGCGGATGGACCGGGGCGAACATGTCCATCTCGGGCGCCTGGAAATTGTCATAGCCCTGCGCATGCTGCTGCGCGTCGCGCTGCTCGATCGACGGCGCCATTTCGCGGTCGATGTACACCATGTCGAGTCCCTGCTCGATGCTCGGCGGGACGTCGATCGGCTCGATCGGCTGCTCGGCTGCCGCGGCAAGAGCCGTAGCGGGCAGGCCGAGGCCCGCAAGAGTCAATGACAAATCGGCGCATGATCACCCCTTCACACCCGCTGCCTTTCTAGTAGGCGAAAATGAACCGCTCCAGAATCCCCCGGCCGAAGCGAAGCTTCGAAGGGTTGCGTGAGAGCGTTGAGCCGTTCGTGCGGAAACGGCTGTTGCCGCGCCGCACTTGCAGTCGTGTCAGTAAGCGGCCATAATCCGGGGCTTCGGGCGGCCACGTTCGGCCGCGGGGAGAGACTTCATGATGACTACTCGCCGACTGCTTGGCCGGACCTTCTTGGCGCAACCGCTCTTGCCGCAGCATCGATTGCCGCACCCGCGTCCGCCCAGCGCGTCGACAACATCGTCACGTTCGGCGACAGCTATGCCGACGAGGGCAATCTTTTCAGATCATCGGCTTCAACCCGCGCCCTGCGGTCTATCCGACCGGGCGGTTTTCGGGCGGCACCAACTATATCGACACCTTGTCGAACCTGCTCGACGTGCCGGTGCAGAACTTCGCCATCGGCGGCGCGCTGACCGACAACACCAACACCAACGGCCCCGGCATCCCCGGCTTCGTCACTGAGTGGAATACGCCTTCCTCGGCGGCGGCGGCGGTCCGTTCCCGACCGTGTCCGGATCGTTCGACGAAAGCGACCTCGTGACCGTCTCGATCGGCGGCAATGACGCGCGCTTTTACCAGCAGAATGGCGGCACGCTGGCCGGTGCGCCCGCCGCGGCCACCGTCTCGGCGGCCTTCGCCGAAGCGGGCCTCGACGCGCTTGTCGGCGCCGGCGCGCAGAACATCAGCTTCCTTGCCGGCAACACGTCGATCTTGCCGGAAATCGCGGGCGACACGTCGGCCCAGGCAATCCGCAACTCCTATTCGACGACTTTCAATGCCCAGATGCAGGATGTGCTGGCCGGCTATGCGGCGAACGGCGTCATGGTCCATTATCTCGACCTGACCCTGGTCGGGCAGCAGATTATCGCGAACCCGGGCGCTTACGGCTTCACCAACACCGGCGCCTGCACGCCCGCTCCGTCGTGCGTGACCGACAGCAATTACGCCAACCAGTATCTGTTCTACGTCGACGCGCTGCACCTGACCTCGGCCGGGCTTCCGCGTGGTCGGCCAGTATATTGCGACGCAGCTCCAGGCCCCGCTGACGATGAAGGCGCCGAGCGAGCTCGGGCTCGAGACGGCCCGTCAGTTCGGCCGCACCTTGTCGAGCCGCGCGGACCTCGGCTCACCGCGTGACGGCGACGTCGCGGAGGGGCTCAAGTTCTTCGTGGTTGGCGACACCTTTTCGCGCGACGTGAAGCCCGATGTTTCGAGCGACTTGTTCGACATCGACGGTGTCGGCGCGACCGCCGGCGTCGCCTATGGCTTCAACAACGGCACGATCGGCATTGCCGGCAATTACTCGCGTCCGCGCGCCAAGTTCATCGGCGACGTCTCGCGGACGGAAGCCAACAGCTAGCAGGTCGGCGGGTTCGCCGGCTTTGCGCTCGCCGGGGCCTTCGCCCAGGGCTACGTCGGCTATGGCTGGGACGACATGGATCATCGAACGCCAGGGCGTGGTCGAGAGCATGACCGCCAGCACCGACGGCAGTCATTGGCTGGCCGGCGCCAAGGCCGGTTACCTGATGCCGCTCGGCATCGATGCGGTTCGGGCCGGTAATCGCGCTCGACTATGCCAAGGCGAAGATCGACGGCTATACCGAAACCGGCGATCCGGCGCTGAACCTCAACGTCAGTTCGGTGTCGGCAAAGTCGCTGACCGGCGGGTCGGCGCGGAGCTTCGCGGCGACTTCGACACCGGCGGCGTTTCGGTCCGCCCATATCTGTCGGCGATGGTGGAAAAGCAGCTGCTCGACGGCGACCGCACCGTCCGCTTCGCGCAGACCAGCTCACCGGGCATCGTCAACAGCTGGACCCTCGGCGACCAGTCGAAGAAGGCCTATGGCCGGATTTCGGGCGGCGGCAGCGCGGAGATCCTCAAGCCGGGTGACGATGAACGCGGTCCTGTCGACCACGGTCGGCCGCAAGGACGGGAATGACGTTTCCGGACAGGTCGGCCTGAACTTCGGCTTCTAGTCCCGTACGTCTGGCGATAGCTGCTTGACTTGAAGCGGCGGTAAGCGCTCCATCCGCTCCGGCGGCGCGGGGGAGCGCCCCCGCACCAGCCCTGTGCGCGTCGAACCGGCGCATAGTCGCGCCGCGATTTAGGGGAGGACTTGCCATGGCCACAGCCGCGCCTCTGCGCACGCCCATCCATTTGTGGATTGTCGCCGTACTTGCACTGATCTGGAACGGTTACGGATCGGTCGACTACCTGATGACCAAGACGCGCAACATCGCGTGGATTTCGCAGACGCCCGGCGTGGATCCGCAAGCGATGCTGGCGTGGACCGACGGCTTTCCTTTGTGGGCGAATTTCGGCTGGGGCCTGGGCGTCTGGATGGGGCTGGTCGGGTCCGTCCTGTTAGTGCTGAGGCACCGCTGGGCGGCGCCCGCTTTCGCACTGTCATTCGTCGGCGCGATCATTGGCCTGGGTTACCAGATTTTCGGATCGCCCCCGCCGCCGCCACTGGACGAGGGCTTCGGCAAGGTGATGCCGTGGGTCATTATCGTCGTGGCGCTGGCGCTCTACGCCTATGCGCGGGCGGCGGACCGGAAGGGCATTCTCCGCTAGGCTGGGCCCGGGCCGCGCGAGCGATGCTCTTCCTCGAACGTCGGCTTTTGCAGCCAGTCGCTCATTAGCGCGATCAGGCTCGGCGATTCCGGCTTGAACGAGCGTGCCCAGTCCTCGTCGCTGTCCTCGTCTTCGATCTCTTCCGGGTCCCAGGCGACCATTGCTCCGTTGTCGAGGTCGATGCAGATCAACACGGGATCTTCCTCGAACAGCGGCAGCAAGTTCTTCGGCCAGTCCTGCCCCTTCGGGCCGTAGGGCTCGTCCGTCAGGTCGCGATAGCGACTGACCAGGTCGGCTAGCGGAAACAGCCCCTCGCCCGGCCCAAAGCCACCGTCGCCGATCGCGTAGAGCTGCTTCACTTCAGCCGGCAGCGGACGCCCGAGAATGCTGGCGGCTTCGTCCACGTCGGCAGCCGGCGGCGGCGGCGCCACCGGTTGCGCGACGGACGGCGCGGTCGACATCGGACCGCCTGGGCCCATCAAGGTCATTGCGGGCATCCCGCCCATCAGCTTCGTCAGCCCGCCGAGCGCACCGGCCAGGCCTTGTGCGCCGGGCGCGCCATGCTTTTGCAGGTCGCCGAGCAAGGCGTTGAAGTCGAGCGGCTGGGCGTTAGCCCTCGCGCCGGCCATGTAGGTGCGCCGGGCGGGATCGTTCGCCCGTTCGGCGAGGCGCTTGAAAAGTTCGAGCGGAAAGTCTGCCATGCCCTTCGCCTAGCACGGCAAGGTCTCCGTCAGGTTAACAGTACGGAACGGACTATCATGCAGTCGATCCGAACATCTGCGGCATCGCCAGCGCATCCCAGCCGTACGGGTCGGGTCGGAACACGACGCCGTTGCTGCTCGGCTCGACGGTCAGATAGGTGAGGTAGACCGGCACCGGCCGCGGCAGCTGGAACGTCTCTTCGTACGGCGTGCTCGGCTGCGGCACGCGCCCGAACACCCAGGTCGCGAAACGGCGATAATCCTGCAGGCGGACGCAGCCGTTGCTGAGCCAGCGGTCGTTCTTGGCGAACAATTCGTCATGCGGCGTGTCGTGAAGGTAGATGCCGTAATCGTTCGGCATCTCGAACTTCATGTTGCGCATCGAATTCCACGGCCCCGGAAGCTGGCGGACGTGGATGGTCGGCTGCTGCTTGCCGGACGCGATCGCCTTCCAGTTGATCGTTTTCGGATCGATCACCGGCGCATTGGCACCCCAGTCGCGACAGCACTTCGTAGTGGAAGCTCTTGAAGTAGCGACGTGCCCATTTCGCCGACCTTCTTCGCGGTCAGGCTGCGGACCAGCTCCGGCGGGACGTTCCAATAGGGGTTCGCCTTGGCGTTGCGCATGATGACCGCGATCATCGGCGTCTTCGTCTTCGGCGCGCCGACGACGACTTTCATGCCATCGACGATCCGGTCGCGGTCGAACAGATAGGCTTCGGCGGCGCCTGGAATCGACGACCACGTAGCGATTGAACGTGCGGACCGGACGGCAGCCGGAAGGCGCGCTCGAGATTGATCGCGAGCGCTTCTCGTAATAGTCCGCGCCGCGGTTCAGCGAAGCGATCGTGCCCTTTCCGACGATGCCGTCGGCCGGTCCGATGCCGTGAACGGTCTGATAGCTCGCGACGGCCTGGAACAATTGCTCGTCATAGCTTCCGGCCGGCCGAAGCCCGAGCCGCTGACGGAGGAGTTGCACCCGCTTGCCGGTCGCGCCCCGCTTGAGCACCGGGCCGGCGGGAATCTTGTTCTGCGGCAAGCGCCCGTACGTCGCCTGGTACTGCTGCATCCCGCGCCCGAGCTGGGCGAACAGGACGTTCGGCGCACCGCTCCGGCCGCCGGCAAAGTCGAAGCTCAGGATGCGCTGGAACCAGTTCTGCGGCCGCTGGTGACGCCGGGCGACGTTGTTCATGTCCGGATCGACGTAGACGAAGTCGATGCCCTGCTTGATCGTGCGTGGCACCGCGACCGGCTCATCGCCCCGTTGGGCGAGGAGCGGCGTCGCGGAAAACAGCGCCGCAGCGCCAACAATCAGACCGAGCTTCTTGCGCATAAAAGTTGCGCCGCGTTTGCGGCGCATTCCCCAAGTGGATTTGTCGATCAACTCCCTGCGGTTCATTGGGTTGCGCGGACCTGAACGAATGAGCTCGGATCGGCACGAAGGCGGCGGCGACCAATCGTCTGGTAGACGATGGCTCGCCGCCGCGCTGGATCCCGGTGTCTTGAGCTGGACCGATTTAAGCTAGTTCTTCTGCGGGATGGCTGCCGAGCCTGTGGTGTCGCAGTCGCGGGCGCTGGCAGACACCGTCATAGGTGCACGCCGGGCGCCGACCGTCAACGGCGGGAGCGACGCAGCGGCAATATTCAGCGGCACATCCTCATCGACGAACCCCTTGACCGGATGAGCCCGCGGGAATGACGGCGCTGGTGCCGGTCATAAAGAAACCGGCCGGAGAAAGACGAGCGCCGAAACCGCAACGGCTCCCACGCCGCCGGCAACACCTTTGTCGTCAAACGCGCCGGAAAGCCTGATTTGCCGCCCGTTGACGGTGACGTAGAGGATTCGGCCCGCGAGGTGACCGGATTTGCCCCACATGCCCTTGTTCCGAACGTCAGTGATCTCGCCCATTGCCGGACTGCCGATCGGGATCACCGTGACGCCCTGGACGATGACCGGCTCGGCGGTTTCCATATGAAAGCGCTGGCCAACCCGGAGCTTCTTGCCCTTGGTCGTCAGCTCTTCCGAGAGGCGCAGCGGAACCGGCGTGCCGATGCGCAAGATCGCGGCGTTGGTTGCCGGCGCCGCAATCGGTGCAGCGGCCGGTGCGTTTGAGCAGCAACACCGTCGATGCGAGCAGCAAAGCGCTGCCAACAATACGCTTTACATGATCGATTCCCCCTGAGACTTGTGCGAACCACCGTTGAAGCCAACGCATAATTCGGCATTAAACAGTCTGTTTAATTTCAGTTTACGGTCAAGCCCCGAGTGCAGGCCACGTGCTGGCCTGTGCCATCCGAAGCCGAATTCTTTGCGCTTAACGCCGCCCGCCGAACCGCGTCCGCTGCTGCTTGCCGAAGCGGCCCTTGCGGGTGCCGGGCTTGCCTTCGCTCGAATTGCCGCGCGGGCGCGGCGCGGCGCGCTGGTCGTGGGGGATGCCGAGGTCGTCTTCCTCGAGCCGGCGGATCTCGTCGCGCAGCCGGCCGGCTTCCTCGAACTCGAGGTCGGCGGCGGCCTTGCGCATGCGCTGCTCGAGGTCGGCGATATAGGCCTTGAGGTTGTGGCCGACGAGGTGCGGCCGCTCCTCGTCGCCGGTGTCGACGACCACGCCGTCGCGGGTCGAGACGTGGGCGCATGATGTCGTTGATCTGGCGCTTGATCGCTTTCCGGCGTGATGCCGTGCTCGCGTTATATGCGAGCTGCTTCTCGCGCCGCCGGTCGGTCTCGGCGAGCGCGCGCTCGATCGAGCCGGTGATGGTGTCGGCGTAGAGGATCACGCGGCCGTCGACGTTGCGCGCGGCGCGGCCGATGGTCTGGATCAGTGAGGTTTCGGAGCGCAGGAAGCCTTCCTTGTCGGCGTCGAGGATCGCGACCAGCCCGCATTCGGGAATGTCGAGGCCTTCGCGCAGCAGGTTGATGCCGACCAGCACGTCATAGACGCCGAGCCGGAGCTCGCGGATCAGCTCGATCCGCTCCAGCGTCTCGACGTCGGAGTGCATGTAGCGGACCCGCAGGCCCGCCTCGTGCAGATATTCGGTGAGGTCCTCGGCCATGCGCTTGGTCAGCGTCGTGACGAGCGTTCGATAGCCCTTGCTTCGCGGTCTTCTTCGCTTCGTTGACGAGGTCGTCGACCTGGTCCTCGACCGGCTTGATCTCGACCGGCGGGTCGATGAGGCCGGTCGGGCGGATGACCTGCTCGCTGAACACGCCGCCGGTCTCGTTCATCTCCCACGGGCCCGGCGTCGCCGAGACGAAGGTCGTCTGCGGGCGCATCGCGTCCCATTCGTTGAAGCGCAGCGGCCGGTTGTCGATGCAGCTCGGCAGGCGGAAGCCATATTCGGCGAGCGTGATCTTCCGCCGGTGGTCGCCGCGCGCCATCGCGCCGATCTGCGGCACCGTCTGGTGGCTCTCGTCGATGAACAGCAGGGCGTTGTCGGGCAGATATTCGAACAGGGTCGGCGGCGGCTCGCCGGGCAGGCGGCCGGTGAGGAAGCGCGAGTAATTCTCGATCCCCGCGCAGCTGCCGGTCGCGGCGATCATCTCGAGGTCGAAATTGGTGCGCTGCTCGAGCCGCTGCGCTTCCAGCAGCCGGCCTTCCGCGACCAGCTCCTTCAGCCGCTCGTCGAGCTCGTGCCGGATCGCCTCCATCGCCTGCTTGAGCGTCGGGCCGGGCGTCACATAGTGCGAATTGGCGTAGACCTTCACGCTGTCGAGGCTGGCCACCTTCTTGCCGGTCAGCGGATCGAACTCGACGATGTCCTCGATCTCGTCGCCGAAGAAGGACACGCGCCACGCCGTGTCCTCATAGTGCGACGGGAAGATTTCCAGATTGTCGCCGCGGACCCGGAAATTGCCGCGCGCGAACGCCTGGTCGTTGCGCTTGTACTGCAGCGCGACGAGCTTGCGGATGACCTCGCGCTGGTCCTCGGACGCGCCCTTCTTCAGGCTGAAGGTCATCGCCGAATAGGTCTCGACCGAGCCGATGCCGTAGAGGCAGGACACCGACGCGACGATGATCACGTCGTCGCGCTCCAGCAGCGACCGCGTCGCCGAGTGGCGCATGCGGTCGATCGCCTCGTTCACCGAGCTTTCCTTCTCGATGTAGGTGTCGGTGCGCGGGACGTAGGCCTCGGGCTGGTAATAATCGTAGTAGCTGACGAAATATTCGACCGCATTGTCGGGGAAGAAGCTCTTGAACTCGCCGTAGAGCTGGGCGGCGAGGATCTTGTTCGGCGCGATCACCAGCGCCGGCCGCTGCAGCGTCTCGATGACCTTGGCCATGGTGAAGGTCTTGCCCGAGCCGGTGACGCCGAGCAGCACCTGGCTGACTTCGCCATTCTCGCTGATGCCTTCGACCAGCTCCCTGATCGCGGTCGGCTGGTCGCCGGCCGGCTCGATATTCCGACACGATCTTGAACGCCTTGCCGCCCTCGGCCTTGTCCGGCCGGGCGGGCTTGTGCGGAACGAAGGCTTCGCCGGTGTCGGGTTCGGCGAGGGTGGTGCGGATTTGAATTGCCATCGCGGCCTATATGGTCACCAACAGTGACAGCGGCAACGCGCGCGGAATGGTTCATTTCCACCGCCTTCATTTCGGCTTAGGGTGCCGCGCCGCGCCCGGCCTTGCGGCGCTCTCACAGGGGGCTGTGAATGAGACTGATCCTGCTTGCATCCTGCGTCTGCCTTGCCGCCTGCGGAAAGAGCGACACGGTCGAACTGTCCAACGCTTCGGCGAGCGACGTCGCCAACGAAATGAACAAGAAGGATGTCGCCTTCGTGAAGCCGGGCCAATGGGAGCAGACCGCGACCCTGGTCGCGATGGAAGCGCCGGGGATGCCTGCGGAAATTGCCGAGGCGATGAAGCAGCGGATGGGATCGAGCCAGGTTCACAAAGTGTGCGTCACGCCCGAGCAGACTAAAAATCCCAAGGCCGACATGTTCACCGGCCCGGGCCAGAATTGCAGCTACGAGCACTTCAAATGGGGCGGCGGCAACGTCGACATGAAATTGCTCTGCAAGCATCCGCAGGCGACGCAGACGATGACGCTTTCAGGCACCTACGAGCCGGAATCGCTATCATATGGCCATGACCATGACGAACACGGGTTCGAGCGCGATGGAAAACATGACCATGAAGATGAAGGTCGATGCGAAGCGCGTCGGGGAGTGCGACGCGAGCAAGGGATAGACGTCGAAACGGGGGAGAGAGATTTGCGCAACCTGATCATCGCGGCCGCGGCCGCGGCACTGCTGTCCGCCTGCGCGGAGGAGGCTCCAGCGAAGAAGGAAGAGACGGCCCCGGCGACGCCCGCCGCCGGTCAGTATGAGGCGACCTGGAAGGTTACCTAGCTCCGCTCCGTCGACAAGAGCACGCCGGCGACCAACCTGAAGCAGGATGCATCGGGCACAGTCTCCGCCTGCGTCGCGGCGGACGGCAAGATCGACCCCGCTCTGTTCGCCGAAGGGAGCGACGTCTGCACTGTCGCCAACCCCTACGTCAGCAACGGACGGATCAGCCTCGACCTGACCTGCAGCCGCAAGACCCAGGCCGGCGAGGTCCGCCAGTCGGTCACCGGCACTTTCAAGGCGGATGCGCTCGACACCGAAGTCAGCACCTCGACATACCTCGCCGGCCTCGGCGACTATGCGATGGTCCGGACTATCAAGGCGAAACGTGTCGGCGAGTGCCCGCCGGCAGCGAAAACGGAGAAGACGTCATGATCGGATACGTCACGGTTGGATCGAACGATCTCGAAAAGTCGCGTAGCTTCTACGACGCCTTGATGCCGACGCTCGGCGCCGGCCGGATGCTCGAGTTCGGGGACAATTTCACCATGTACGGCACCGGCATGGGCAAGCCCGGCTTCGCGGTGTGCAAGCCCTACAACGGCAATGCAGCCGCGACCGGCAACGGCAACATGACCGCGATCGCCTGCGACACGCGCGACAAGGTCGACGCGTTCTACGCGAAGGCGATGGAGCTCGGCGCGAGCGACGAAGGGCCCCCGGGCCTGCGCGGCGATGAGGGCCAGCAGGCTTTCTACGGCGCCTACTTCCGTGATCCTGACGGCAATAAACTTTGCGCGTTTCGGATCGGTCCTGCTGATTAGCGCATTGTGCGGGGAATGCCCCGCGTCAGAGAAGTCCTTGTTTGCGTCAATCGCTCGAGCGGAAGCATCGCTCGGGGGAAGGTCAGGCCGAACAGATCCGCGCCGCCTAAAGAAGGCGGGCTTCGCCGCGCGCGTGCAGCTGCTCGACGGCGACCCCATCGTCGACCGGGCGCGCAAGGCAGTCGCCGAGAACGCCAGGCTGCTGATCGTCGGCGGCGGCGACGGACTCGTCAGCGCTGCCGCAGGCGAGCTCGCCGGAACGCAAGACGCAACTCGGCATCCTTCCGCTCGGCACGCTCAACCATTTCGCGCGCGATCTCGGTATTCCGGCCAACCTCGATGAAGCCGCCGAACTGATCGCCGCCGGCAAGACCCGCAAGGTCGACGTCGCCGAGGTGAACGGCCGCACCTTCATCAACAACAGCGCGATCGGCCTCTATCCGTTGATGGTGATCGACCGCGACCTGCAGCAGAAGACGGCTCGGCCGCAGCAAGAGGCTGGCGATGATCGTTGCCGCGGCGCGCACGCTCGCCCGCTTCCATCACCATCGGCTGACGCTGACCGTCAACGACGAGGAGGCGCGGGTCGATACGCCTTTGCTGTTCGTCGGCAACAACGATTATCGGATCGATCTCGGCGGTCCCGGCCGCCGCGAAAGGCTGGAGGACGGCGCAGCTTTGCGTCCTCGTCATGCGCAAGAAGACACGCCGCGGCCTGGTTGCCGCGAGCATCCGCGCTTTGTTCAACCGAACGCGGCCCGACGACATGGTCAGGCTCGAGCATGTAAAGCGGCTGCAGGTCGCAAGCCGGCGGAGCCATTTGCCGGTCGTCGGTTGATGGCGAAGTCATCTCGCTCGCGCCGCCGCTCGATTACAAGGTCCGCAAGGCGCGCTGAAAGTCATCGCGCCCTGACTATTTCTCCGTTGGCGCCGTGAGCTTCGGGGCGAATTGGCGATTAACCGATTGCCGAGCCGCAGCACTTGTTCTTCGCGTCGAGTTCGTCCTTGCGCGCTGTTCGGCGTCCGATCTGCACATCTGCTTCACGACGTGGCTTCCGGTCCGATCCTTCGGCATCCTGTCAGACGCTGCTTCTTCCTTGGCGGCAGGCGGCCTCACCACAACGGCGGAGCCGGGCGGCCGGTGCCGCCGCGGCGATGAGCAACAACGACATGAGCATTGCCGCCTCCGATTGCGGCCTCTCTGCCGCGCGTCCCTCAAGTCAATCAAGGCTCGGCTGGCGGTTGCCTGCGGGCATGCTAACGTGGCAGCTATGAGGGGCGTGACGCTGGCATTCCTCGTTCTGCGCTCAGCGCCTGCGCGACCGTGCCCGCGAAACCGCCCGAAACACCATTCTCGCAAGTCGGCGTCGCGTTCGACCGCGCGGGCGAGATCGGGACCTTCAGCGAAGGCCTTGCCGATCCCGCAACCGGCCGCCCGATCACGCCCGACGACCCGGTCCGCGTCGCCTCGATCAGCAAGCTGGTTGTCGGCATCGGCGTGATGAAGCTCGTCGAGGCCGGCAAGCTCGACCTCGATGCGCGACGTTTCGGCCTGTCTCGGCTGGAAATTGCGCAATCCCGCTTTTCCCGATCGGCCCATCACGCTTCGGCAATTGCTGTCGCACACCAGCTCGGTTCGCGACCACGACGATCAATATGCGATCCCGCTCGGCACAAAGGTCCAGTCGGTCATGGCCGCTCCGACCAGCTGGGACCCCAAGCATGGGCCGGGCGACGGCTATTTCACCTATTCGAATCTCAACTTTCCAATCGTCGGCTCGATCATCGAACGGGTCACCGGCGAACGCTTCGACCAGTGGATGCGCCGCGAAGTGCTCGCGCCGATGAAGCTCGACGCTTGCTACAATTGGCCGACCTGCAGCGACGCGCAGGTCGCTCGCGCAGTCGTGCTTATGCAGGACGGCAAGCCAATCAGCGACGATCTCGGCGGCAAGCAGCCCGATTGCCCGGTCTATGTCGACAAGGGCCCGTGCGATCTTTACCGGTGGAAGCTCGGCGAGAATGGCGCTCTGTTCGCGCCGCAAGGCGGACTTCGCATATCGATGCGGGACCTCGCCCGCGTCGGGCGGATGCTACTCAATGGCGGCACGCTCGACGGCGTCCGGCTCCTCTCGCCCAATCGGTCGAACTGATGCTGACGCCCGTCTGGCGGTTCGACGGGTCGAATGGCGAAACCGACCACTTCTTCTACTGCAGCTACGGGCTCGCGACGCAGCAAATCCCGGCCGGCGCGGCGGGCTGCAAGGACGATCCCGCGGCTGACGGCGTGCGGCGCGCCGGCCATGCCGGCGATGCGTACGGCCTTCGCTCAGGCCTGTGGATCGACCGCGTCGACGGCACCGGCGTCGCCTATTTCGTGACCGGCCTGTCCGACGACCCGCCGCGCGGTTCGAGCGCCTACCGCGCGGCCGAGGAAGTGGCTTTCAAGCGTAGTCTGCAATTGCTCGGCAAAGGCCCGCAGTGCAGCAGCCGGCGGAATCGCACCAAGAGTAACCTGCCGCGATGCCGCTACGCAGAAAAACCCGCCCAAATGGCCGATTTGACGGCGCGATAACGCCGCGGTCACGTCGGGCGAACGCTACCCCCTGCATCTCCCCGCCAGCGCGCTACCCGCGCGACTGCAGGGAGAATAACATGTCGAGGAATGACATTTGGTGGCGGCCGCCGGTGATGCGGACCTGGCTTGCTTGCGGAGCGGTTGCGCTGGTCACCGCGACCGGCGTGGCAGCAAAGGATTTCACGGAGTGGAGCGCGCCGGTAAGCGCGGAATCGCTTCCAGGCTCGAGCAGCAGCGTGAACACGGCGGCGAATGACGGCTGCCCGATCCTCGATCCCTATTCCAACGACCTTTACATGGCGACGAACCGCCCTGGGGGCATGGGCGGCCAGGACATCTGGATCGCGCACTGGAACGGAAGCGGCTGGGACACACCGGTCAATGCCGGTCCGAACATCAATACTGCGGCCGACGAATTCTGCCCGGCGCCGTCGCGGGGCAATAATTTCTATTTCGTCCGCGGCACGCTGCCGAGCGGCGACACCGACATTTACGTGTCGAAGCACAATCCCAAGAGCGGTTTCGGCCCAGCGCAGCGGCTCCCGGGCGGAGATGGGGCAATCAACAGCTCGGCCCAGGAATGGAGCCCCTCCTTCTTCGAGGCCGACGGCCGCGAAGTCCTCTATTTCTCGAGCACTCGCGAAGGTCGCCAACGCATCTATTACAGCGTGAACTTCGGTCCCGCTCAGCTCGCATCGGGCGGGGTCAACAGCTCGGCGGCCGACGCGCGGCCGAACGTCCGCCACGACGGGCTCGAGATTGTGTGGGATTCCACCCGCACCGGGTCGCAGAGCAGCGACATCTGGACCGCGTCGAGGTCGTCGGTCGACGATCCCTGGGGTACCGCCGTCCAGCTTGGCAACGGCATCAACGGCCCGGCCGCCGAGTCTCGCGCGTCGCTTTCGTGGGACGGCACCCGGCTAATGTTCGGATCGGCCCGGCCCGGTGAAGGCGCGGCCGACATCTACACGTCGACCCGCGAGAAGGTAACCGGCAAGCATTAGGTCTCAAGGGCGTTGGGGCGCCCGGGCGGAGCTCAGAGTTTCAGGGGGCCGAGCTCCGCCCGCTCTTTCGCCATGTGATCGAGGATCCGCTTGCGGATCGCCGCGAAGCGTGGGTCGCCGAGAAGATTGTGGAAGGCAGGCTCCTTCGCGATGTCGGTTGCATCGACAATGCCGTCGGGAAGCCAGCCCGACGCCAGCGATCGCTCCATAAGGTCGAAAGCCTCATCGCGGCTGCCCTGCGCCGCCCTGACCTGGGCGAGCTGCCACGGCGCGCCGAAATAGAGTTGCTTGGTCCGCATCGCCGGCTCGAGGTGTCGCTCGGTCGCGTGAAGCAACTGGTCGGCGTCTTCACCATGTCCAGACCGCTGCAGGGCCACGGCAAGCGTCGGCCCCAAAGCTGGCAGGAGCCCGCTGTCGCTCATTTCCAGGATTGCCTGGGCATTCGATGGAAAGGCGTCGCGATAGCGTGTCAGGAGGTCGCGCTCCCGCCCGAGATTGACGAAAGCGCGGGCCGCGGCCGGAGAGAAATCGTCACGTAGCCAGAAATCCCGTGCGGCGACGGGGACGCCGGCAAAGTCCGCGGCGGGCAGCTGAGCGCTTCGAATCACTGCTGCGAATTGAGGCGGACAGTGCGTCATCCGCAGTCCCTCGTCCAAATATCCTAGCTTGATGAGCGTCTGCCCACCCTCCCAATCAGCGTAGAAATCGCCGCGCTTCAGGCCGTAAAGCGGCTTGATCGCAGCCGAAAGATCGCCCCGGATAGCTGCGTCGCGAATTCGAAGAGCAACGATGACGTCCGGATCTCCCCCCGCTCGCTGCATTGCCACGACCAAGCCCTCGACTGCCTTCCTGTCTCCAAGCTCGCGATATTTGTCGGCGAGGTTGGAGACAGCGGGCGGCCAGGCAGGATCCAGGTCGACCGCGTGCCGATAGGCCTCGGCGGCGTTACGGGCCCCGTCGGTGTAGGCCAGGGCATTCCCGAGCCAGCTCCAGGCCTCGACATAGCTCGGGTCCAAAGCGACTGCCGTACGCAATTCCCGCTGCCCGCTGGCCGATCCGGCGCCCAGCAGGAAGCCATATATCCCGTGCGCCCGCGCCAGTTCGGGTGCCAATGCGAGCGCCCGGCGCGCATAGGACAAGCCCGCCGCTCGCCGCGCCGAGGACCCGCCCGGACCGTAATCGACAAAGTGCGTAGTCTCGGCGAGCGCCGCCCAGGCCGGAGCGTAATTGGGGTCGAGCCGCACGGCATCGCGGAGCAGGACCTGGGCGCGCTTCGATCCGCCGGTCCGTCGCTCGTAGATCAGGGACCGCGCCTCGCTGTAAAGGCTGTAAACCTCGGGCGTCGTGCCGATCTGTTCCGCACGCCGGCCTCCGCCCCGGGCGAGCCGCCCGCGCAGCCTGCCTTCGATGGCGTTGGCGATCGCATCCTGCAATGCGAGGGGATCGCCGAGTTTGCCCTGAAACGCGTCTTCCCAGATGGTCACGCCGTCGGACGTCCGGGTCAGGCTGACCATCACCCGCACCCGGTTGGAAGCCCGCTGGACGCTTCCTTCCAGCAGGTAGTCCACCTTCAACTGCCGGCGATATTGGTCGGCGGTTGCATTGCGCGCGGCCATCGCCTCGACCGTCGTCCGGCCCATCAGCCGAAGTCGGCCGTTCCGCGACAGCGCGTTGCGCGTGTCGTCCCACAGGCCTTGTGCGAGCCACGGGTCGGCGCTTCCGTGCTGCTCGAATGGGAGTACGGCTAATATGGTCGGTGAGTCGGAGGCGGCAGGCGGGTCGCGACGGGCGAACATGAAAATGATCGCCCCCGCCACAATGACGGCCAACAGCGCAGCGATCGCAAGGTGGCGCCAGTCCTTCCTTGCCGGAATCGACTGCGGCTCGCTGGAGGGCGTCGATGCTTCCTTGGTTCCCGGACGCGGCAATGCGCCATTCGACAGCGTCTCGAACAGCGAGATGGTCTCCGCCGACGGCTCGGCGTCATAGTCGTCACGCAGACGTTCGGTGAGCGACGCGAAATGGTGGCGAAGCGCGCGGCTGTCGCCCAGCTCGTGGTCGATCCGGAGCGCCAGACGCGTCGCCTCTTCATTCATCGGATCGAGACGAAGGATCTCCGATACGAGGTCGAGAGCTGCGCGAGGCCCTGCTTCGGACAGACAGCGTTCGGCCGCATCGGCCGCTGTCGTGAGCGTCCGTGCGGGCTCCTTCGCTCGTTCCACACGGAGCCAGTCATCGAATTCCGCATCGAGTCCGTCGAGGTCGGTCAGCAGGCCGGGTTCGCAGCCCTCCAGCAAAGCCAGCAGCCTTGGCCAGTCGCCAGTCGTACCCGCGGTCCGGATGAGATCGATATCGGTGACGAGGTGCTCAGGGCGGATCGCCACATCGTCGCGACCCGCCACCAGGATCGGCGCGTCCTCGCCCGCGAAATGCTGGAGCTCGAAAATGGTCTGGCGGAGGCTGGCGCGAGCCTGCGCCTCGCCGCGATCGCTCCAGAGCAGGTCGGCCAGTGCGTCGCGCGACATCGGGCGTCCGGAGACGGCGGTCGCCGCAAGCAGGGCTCGCGCCTTGCGGGTTCGGATCTGGAGCTGATTGCCATTGGCCTCGTCGAGGCGGAATCGGCCAAGGCAGCGCGCGACATATCGTGTCGGCCCTGAAGAATGCGTAACGCGTTCGGCGACGTTCATCGCCTCATTGGCCACACGCCAGGAGCATTGAGCGCCCTCGCTCTTAAGCCCCTAAACTGCCTGATCTTTGTTATATCGTCTAGGCAATCAACCGCGACTACCGTCCCAATCTGATCAGTGCCTTGCGGACTCGCTCCGCTCACGCACCTTGGCGAACTCGGACGTCGGCAGCCATTTCGGCCATTCGCGGTCGTTCGCGAGGCGCGCACCGATGTCGTAGAACAGGTCCGCTTCCTGCACCGCACCGGCAAGGTTCCAATCCGGCGACCAGGCGTCGCATGTCTGGTGGTAGCATTTGCCGGTGAATTCGGAGAGCCAGCGCTCGCCCGCTTCCCGCCCGCCTTCCCGCAAATCGTAGGCCCCTGCCAGCGCCATGTTGAGCAGCACCGGCACGCCGCGCTTCGCAAGGGTGAAATGGTCGGCGCGATAGAATAGCCCGCGCTCGGGATGGCCTTCGGGCGTGATGTACCTGCCCTGCTTCTGCGCCGCCTCCGCGAGAATTTGCTCCATCTCGCTCTGGCCTTTGCCGATCAGCACGACGTCCTTCACCGGCCCCGCGAATTGCAGCGTGTCGAGCGTCAGGTTCGCGACCATCGTCTCGGGCGGATAGAGCGGATGCAAAGCGTAATATTCCGAGCCAAGCAGGCCGCGCTCCTCGCTCGTCCACGCCGCGAACAGCAAGGTGCGCTCGGGCCGCGGACCCGCCGCGAACTTGCGCGCGATCTCGATCATTGCGGCGAGCCCCAGTGCATCGTCGGCGGCGCCGGGCCTGATCGTCCGCCCCTGCGCGTCGGCCGGGCCGATGCCGTAGGCGTCCCAGTGACCGCCGTAGCTAATTGTCTCGTTCGGATATTTCGCGCCGGTCAACTTGCCGATCACGTTACGGCTGGTGATCCGCTCAAGCTCGACTGGAGCGCTGGCCGAAAAGGTCGCTTTCAGGTCGACCGGCTTGAACTCGGCGGTCCGCGCTTTCTGCGCAGCCCGCGAGGTCGTACCCGCCCGCTTGAACATCTCCGTCGCGACCGGGCCCTGGATCCAGCCCTGCAGCAACACCGGCTGCTGCGCTTCGGGCGGGAGCACGATGTTGAAGTTCTCGCCCGCCGCGCTCTGGACGACGTTCCAGCCATAGCCCGCCCCCGGCGTGTCGTGGATGATCAGCGCACCGATCGCGCCGCGCCGCGCAGCTTCCTCATACTTGTAGACCCAGCGGCCGTAGAAGGTCATCGTCTGGCCGCCGAACTTGCCCGCGACCGGCTCGCCCGCCGCCGCCTCGAAGTCGGGATCGTTGACCAGGAACACCGCGACCTTGCCCTTGAGGTCGACGCCCTTGAAATCGTCCCAGCCGCGCTCGGGCGCGGTCACGCCGTAACCGACAAACACCATCGGCGCGTTGGCGATCTTGGCCTGCTCGACCGGCAGGACCGTGCTGAGATAGATGTCGTCAGGGAACTTGAGCGGGAGCGTCCGGCCCTTCTGCTTCACCGAAAAGCTCATCGGCGCCTGAAGCTTGGTGCGGATCATCGGCACCGTCTGGGTCCACCCGCCGTTCTCGCCGCCAGGTTCGAGGCCGGCCGCCTTGAACTGGTCGATCAAATAGGCAACCGACTTCTCTTCGCCCGGTCCGCCCATCGAGCGTCCCTGAAACTCGTCCGACGCGAGCACGCGCGTGATCTCCGACATGCGCTCGGCGCTGATGCTCGGCGCGGCGGCCGGGACGGGATCGACCGCAAGGACGGGCGGCGGGACCGGCGGCGCAGTCTCACACGCAGCCAGGACCGACGCTGCAAAAAACGTTGAAGCCAACCGCCAAATCTTCATCCGTCCGCTTCCCTCGATGCAACCTCGACAACGGCCGAGGCCTTAATCGGTTCGAAGCGAAGCGGAAGGCCTGTTAATCAATTAGTTGTTGTCGTTGTCGCGTTCGCTGGCGGCCTCGGCGCGGCGGAGTTCGGCTTCGGCCTTGTCGAGTCCGGCCTGCGCGGCTGCCATCGCGGCGTTGATCGTCGCCGGATCGACCGAGGCCATCGCCTCGCGCGTGATCTTCTCGACATCAATCGCCTCGACTGCTTTCAGCGATGCGCGGACTGTCGCCTTGACCTGCTCGGGATCCTGACCGGCGCTGCGAAGCTCGGCCGAATGAGCGTCGATTTCGCGCATCGCCTGGTCGATTTCGATCCGTGCCTGCGCCAACTCGCGATGCATTTCCTCACGGCTCATTTTGGCCTCCGCCATCGCCTTCTGAACGTCGCGCTGGATGTCGCCATTATTGACGCGCGCGATTTCCGCCCGCGCCTCGGCGAGCGACTTGCGCACCTCCGCCTTCTCGGTTGGAGTGAGGTCCTTCCATTCCTTCGTCTGGCCGTTGAAGGTGACCTTGCCGTCGTCGATGCTCAGGTTGGAATGATGGTGCTCGGCCGCCTCCTTCGCCGATTGGGCTGAAAGCGCCGCGACGGCTGCCACCGGAACAATCGCTTTCGGCGCATCGGGTGCATTGATCATCGGCACGTCGACATAGTCGATCGCCCGCGTCGCGGTCAGCGGCAGCACGACGGCGACCGCGGCGACGACCAGGACCCGGCCGGTCAGACGGCGGCCCGAACTTGGATTAGTGAGCATGGACTTCAATCTCCTGTGAAGGGTTGTCCGACTTTCGAGCGCGCTGGCGAACAGCAGCGCTCTCCCCGATGAAGCTTTTGCAATCGCCCGTCCGTAGTCCGAGCGACTCCGCGGTCCTGGCCCCCCGCTCCAGGACCCGTGCGTCGCAGGCCGCTTTCTGGTCAAACCGGAAGGCAGCAATACGGGCACCGGCAACGAAGACACAGAACAGA
>CAVVQF010000018.1:50000-242028 GCA_963750315.1 uncultured Alphaproteobacteria bacterium | reverse complement strand
CGCCGACGGCGACGGCCGTTTCCTGCTTATCAAGTGGAGACCCTCTACGACGTCGAGCTCGACCAGCCGCTCGATGCGGCCGGGCTGGCCGCCCTGCTGCACCGCCGCGTCCCGGTCTACGACAAGGACCGCGAGGGTCACTATAACCTCATCTCCGCGCTTCTAAGACGATCCGCGGGTCCGATCCGCAGGCGGCGCTCTATTACCTCGCGCGCATGCTCGTCGCGGGCGAGGAGCCGCTCTATTTGCTCCGCCGCCTGACGCGCGCGGCGATGGAGGACATCGGCCTCGCCGACCCGCAGGCGCTGGTGCAGTGCCTCGCCGCCAAGGATGCCTACGACTTCCTCGGCTCCCCCGAGGGCGAGCTCGCGATCGTCCAAGCCTGCCTCTATCTCGCGACCGCGCCCAAATCGAACGCCGCCTACATGGCGCAGAAGTCCGCCTACCGAAGCGCCAAGGACACCGGCTCGCTGATGCCGCCCACACATATTTTGAACGCGCCGACGCGGCTTATGAAGGACATCGGCTACGGCAAGGGCTATGCCTACGACCATGATGCCGACCAGGGATTTTCCGGCCAGGATTACTGGCCCGAGGAAATGGACGCACAGACCTTTTACGAGCCGAGCGAACGCGGCTTCGAAGCCCGCATCGCCGAACGCATCGCCTACTGGAACGAGCTTCGAGGGAAGCGCAAGAACGACGAATAACGGAGGGTGACAATGTACCAGACCGAAGCGCCGGCAGCTTATTGGCGCGACCAGTTGATCCAGTGGGGACCCAAGCTCCTGTTCGCGGTGATCATCCTTGTTGCCACGCACTTCGTCGCCAAGGCGGTGCAATGGGGGGTCGAAAAGCTGATCGACCGCGTGCCGGTTTTGAAGCGCCACCCGCAAGCCGGGGTGGACTCCGTCGGCACCGAACTTGGGCGATTGTTCTACTGGCTGGTCTGGCTTGTGGGCCTGGTTGCTGCGCTTCAGCCGCTTGGCCTGTCCGGTGTGCTGACCCCCGTGACCGGGATGACGAACGAGATATTCGCCTTTCTTCCCAAGCTGCTCGGCGCGGGAGTATTCTTCTTCGCCGGACTGATTTTGGCGCGAGTTGTCCGCCATGTCATCGAGGCCGCGCTTGGCGCGCTCAATCTTGAGCGGCTGCTTAGCCGAGCCGGTATTTCGATTGGCGAAGCGCCTCTGGCCGTTGATCAGGACGGAAAGACTTCAGAAGGCGTCGCTCCGGCGCGAAACTCCATTGCTCGCGCGATTGGTGTGATCGTATCGGCCATCATCATCATATTTGCAGCGATCGGTGCACTTCAGATCCTGCAGATTTCCGCCATCGTCGAACCTGCAACAAGCATGCTGAACAGCATTGCACTGGCGATTCCGAGAGTATTGGGGCCTTGGTATGGCTGGCCTTCGCGTTCGTTGCGGGGCGCTGGGTAAAGCAGCTTCTGGAGACGGTGCTGCCGAGCCTCGGCTTCGACAATTTCGTTCGGGCCCTCGGCATCATGCCGGCAAGCTCCAATCCATCGAGAATCGTCGGTGCGATCGCGATGACAACCATTCTCCTTGCCGCGGCAATCGAGGCGGCCCGGCAATTGGGCGGGGACTCCATTGCAGCCCTCCTGTTCCAGATCACCGCGCTCGGTGGAAAGGTGATCTTCGGGACGGTCATCATTGTCGCCGGCATTTTCCTGGCGCGCATCCTGTCGGCGCTGGTCGGAAGTTCCACCGGCGAAGTCCAGCTATGCCGAGACGATCATCAAATATGCGATCATCGCCTTGTTCACCGCGATCGGCCTGACCTTCATGGGCCTTGCCGACCAGATCGTGATGATGGCGTTCGGGCTGATCCTCGGGTCGGCGGCGGTCGCTTGCGCCATCGCCTTCGGCCTTGGCGGACGGGACGCTGCGGCACGGATCCTCGAGGAGTGGGCGGACGACAGGCTACCCGCAAGCCGCCGCCCTGCCCCGCCGCCGCGCCTGAAGAAGCCGGCGGACACGGCCCCGGGAGACGACCGCCAGCCGCCGCTGGTGTGAAGCCGCATTTCGACGCCTTCGTCGCGATCGACTGGTCGGGCGCGAAGGGCCGGCGGCACAAGGGGATTGCGATTGCCGAGGCGAGGCACGACGCGCCGCCGCGCCTGGTCCGGCCGGGACACATCTGGTCGCGCGAGGAAGTGCTTCACTGGCTGCTGAAGCGAGCGGCGAAGGAGCCGACTTTGTTCGGCTTCGACTTCAGCTTCGCGCCGCCGATCGTCGAGCTCGGCGAATATCTTATCGGCGAGCCGAACGTCCCGAAGACGGCGCGCGAGTTCTGGGCATACGTCGATGACAAATGCGATGACGAAGACCTCGGCGCGGCGAGCTTCCTCGAGATTGCACACCGGCGACATTTCTACTTCGGCATCGCCGACGGCGTGAAGGCGGACTTCGTGCGCTTCCGCCAATGCGATGCCCGCCTCAATGCGCAAGGCGGCCGCAAGACCGCCAGCGCTTACGACGCCATCGGTGCGGCGCAGGTCGCCAAGGCGAGCTTCTCCGGAATGCGGCTGCTGCACCGTCTCGACGGCAAAATCGCGATCTTCCCGATGGACCCGCTCCCCGCCAGCGGCAGCGCCGTCTGCGAGATCTACACCCGCATCTACCTCCGCCGCGCCGGCATGAGCGGGACCAAGCTGCGCACCCGCGCCGAGCTCAACCTCGCCCTCGACGGACTGGGTAGCCGCCGCGTGCGCCTCAACTTCGAACCGAACGATCATCAGACCGACGCGCTCGTCACGGCCGCCGGCATGCGCGCGCTGGCGACACACGAACCCCGCGCCTTTGAGCCCGAGGGATTGACGCCGCAGATTGCGCGGACCGAAGGTTGGACCTTCGGCGTCGTATAACGCTGCGAGGCGAATTCTCGCCTTATCCGGTTATGGAGTTGCTCGACCCCTGCATCAGGTCCATGAAATTCCGCGCAGCTTCGCGGTCGGCTTCGTCCTTGAAGGCGACGTCGAGGCCGGGGGCCGAGCCGAGCGAGAAGAGCAAAGCCCATAAGGCGAAGCGTTCGCCGCGGTCCCTGGTCAGGCCGAGGTCGACTTTCATGTGCTCGACGCCTGCCTCGAGCGCTGCCGGCGGCACCGATGCGAGGTCTGAAGTGCCGAAGTAACGGCGGATCTGGTCGTCGAAGTTCATCGGCCGGAGTGATCGTGCGGAAGCCGGGTCAGGTCAACGCCTGCAATAGGCGGCGAACGCTGCCGGCGTGGGTAATAGCCATCCCGAACAGGAAGACGACGATCGATACGATGGCGCCCAGGAAGATCACGCCGATCAGCTCGCGGCGGCGGCGGGCCTGCTCGCGCTTGTAGGCTTCGACCAGGTCGAATGCTTCTGGTCCCAGATGTTTAGATGCGGCTTCACCTGGCGACCGCGGCGATCGGAGGCAGCTTTCCGACGTCTTCCATCCGCGCGCAGAGATCGTCCGAAGTTGCCCGAGTTTCTTCGACGCAGGTCCGGATGCGCCTTTGACGATCCGAGTCCCGGTGAGCGAGGACGAGGATGCCCGCCACGGACAGGGCCAGGATC
Organism: uncultured Alphaproteobacteria bacterium; assembly: GCA_963750315.1. Taxonomy (GTDB): domain Bacteria; phylum Pseudomonadota; class Alphaproteobacteria; order Sphingomonadales; family Sphingomonadaceae; genus Sphingomicrobium. The sequence goes on along the minus strand of CAVVQF010000018.1, from coordinate 238,456 downwards.
GCTATCATTTTGATGCGGCTTCGCCTGGGACGCATGACAATTCTCACAGCAGTCGTGAGGCTTCAATATTCGATCTGAATGTAAAGTAAAGTTTACGCTTGCAAAGACCTCCGCCGCGCGGGCGGTGAAAGGGAATCCTCGCGAATGTTCACGAATGTTCACGGTCGTGAGCAGGCTGGCTGTTGGATTTTCACCGAGGGGAAGTTGGCCAAGTTGACTTTCCCGCGCGCTTTTCACCGAAGCGCAGCGGAGCGACCCGATGCGGGTTGAAGTCGTCGCGACCGTGTTTCCTCTGCTCATCTGCCAGGATAAGCCACAAATGAGGGGCTGTAGGACAGCAAGAACTGCTCAGCGCAGCGAAGTAGCGCCAAGATTCGGCGCGGTCCCTCCGTCACGGGATCACCTCCCGTGACGGCGCCAAGGCTGCTTACCTACCGCTCGAACCGGAGCAGCGAGCCCAGCAGTCCGCCCTCTGGCGCTCCTGCCCCACCGCCCGACGAAGGCGTTTCGCTCGATCCGCCACCCTGGCCACGATGGCTCATGTAATAGACGGCGACGGCGCCCGCGACGATCGGCAGGAGCTTCTTCAGTATCGAAGGATCGACGCCGCTCTCCTGCGATGCCTGAGCCGCGACATCCCGGCTGGTGTCTTTCGAACCGAAGATGTGCCCGAGAATCTGATTGCCGACGCCGCCACCGACCAGGCTGCCGAGAATTCCGCCAGTCCCGGCTCCGGCGCCCATAAGTCCGCCGCCGCCAAGACTTCCACCGAGAAGCCCACCGAGCATCCCGCCAAGTCCGCCACCTTCGGCCGGCTCAGCATCGCCCGCATCCGCAGGCGGAAGCCCCTGCGTCTCAACGCCATTGGCGACATGCGGGACGAGAGCGCTTGCGCCCTTCTCGACCGTCGCTTCATCAACACCGAGCTGCCGTGCAATCGCGCTCGCGCCACCAGCTTGATTAAGCAATGATCCGATATCCATGCCCGTCGCTCCTTTAGGATTGCGCGTCATCAATGATCAGCGGGTTACTGTCGTTCCACTGTTTGCGACGGCGTTCCAATGAGTTGATAGCCGCGTTTCTGATGGCTGCTTTGGGTGGAAAGCGGACATTAGCCTAATGAGCGCACGCGGAACTTACTGGTTCTAGGAGCGCCGTCCGGAACGCTGCAAATGCACGTAGCGCCGGAGCGCGTCCTTTGCCGTCAGACGACATGTCATACGCTTGCAGCACATAGGTGTGGGCGCGTTCGGGGTTGTAAGCAATTAGCTCGAAGCCATCGCCGATCAGCCTAAACGTCGCCTTGCTCGGTTCAAACGTTCCATAGTGGAAGCTCAGCTTCTGGGCTTCGGCAATGCCGCGAACATGGCACACAACCTGCTCGGTGGGGCCGCTCAGTGTTACTTCTTGTTCGACAATCGGAAGCTGCGTGCGCCCCCAGCAACTGGCTAAAAATAGGAAGCTGAATGCCAAGTTGCGCCGCATGCGCCGAACCTCGCACCGAGGGCTAATGTCCGCAATGGGTGGAAAGCTGACACTCCGTCTCTATGCTTTCGTCCATGAAGAAAACCGTAAGTTGGTTAGTGGCCGGGCTCGCACTGGTGGCTTCGGCCTGCTCAAGCAGCTCGGGAACGCGCATCGCTTCGGGATGCTACTACGATGACAAAGGCGTAGCAGTTTTGGATGTCGCCGGGACCCGGGCAAGGCTTCTGATTAAGAGTGAAGTGCCTGAGATCGAGCTTTCACGGTCGGGAGCCCGACCTGCCTTCTATCTAATCGAGGGGCCGGACGGTGATCGGATTGTGGCGAACAATGCTTTGCGTGAAATCCGACTGCCCATCGGGACGAACCCACCTACTATCGGTATTCCGGACGCTCCCGACGGCTACCTTACCGTGACTTTGGGAAAGCCCTGCACAGAGTAGCGTTGCAATGACTGCAATGGGTGGAAACCGGACATTGCTCGACTTGTGTGGTTGCTGCACCCTGTTGCTGTGAAACTCAAAGAAGCCGAGAGCGCCCTGTGCCAAGCCCAGAGCATCCTTTCACACCCGTCTGGGTATCAACCCGAGGAGTGGATGCTCCTTGCTACTCTGGTCGGGGAAGCTGACTTGGCCATCCGGCATGATCCGCAAGCAAGCGACAGATTGAAGGCGCTTCTTGAAAAGGTCGTCGGGGACCTTCGGGACGTCACAAGCAACTTCACCGAACCTGCGTTCCTAAGTGGCTCCCGCGCTGCCCGCCGTCGCAACAAGGAGCTTTTCGCCCGCAGGGTGTAATGACCGCAATGGGTGGAAAGCGAACATTACCGTCAGGCGTTGTTCGCGCCTTCCGAGCGCCGACAAACGTCAAGACTAAACCCAACAGCGCTGCCGCGACGCTCCATATCAACGCATGCTTGCCTATCGGACGCCCATCCATGACGCCGCCGAGTGTCGGAGCGAGCACTCCTACGAATAGGCCGCCAGCTAGTCCGAAATAGATGTTGCCTGAGTAGCGTGGCATTTTGTCGCCTCGGTTGCGCGTGGCCTGAAGCTGACATGCAGGCTCAATGTCTGCAATGGGTCGAAAGCAGACATAAGGAAGTCTAGCTAAAATGACCCGCCAGCTTCCTCGCCATAAGCCCAGCGGATTCTTCCGGGCATATCGCGTTGGCCGGCCACTCGGATTTGGATTTCTTCGCCAAGCTCCGGTCTCGCAACGACCGCCAACCGGAATCCGCGCCGTGTGAACTCGGTGATTATGACGGAGTTTTCGGATCCATCACGCCTGACAAGCATGGCCGGATGCCGAGCGCGAGGATTGACCTGAAATAGCCTCAAGACATTGGCGTCGTCGATCTCGACGTTTTGCTCCACGGATTTCGCTATCGATTCAGCTCCGAGTGGTTTCCTTGTCATCGGACAGAGGCATCAATTCGATGTGGCCGAACCGTTCGACCGTTCCAGGCACTCTCGGCCATTTCCAGTACCTTCAAGGCGTCCCCTTCCGTCTCGACGTCAACGACAACGTCCGTCTCCGAACAAAACCGCCATCTGAATGGACGGGACAACTCGGAGTTGCGGACGGAAAGCCTTTGCGATCGATGCATTCTTATCAATGTCATCAGTTCAGCCGCCGCGCGGCGCACATCAGGATGCTGCCGCGAAAATAAGGCCGCACGACACGATAAACGCCAGGGAGTATGCGAAGGCGACTGTCCGCAGGGGGTGGCCAGCTACCCAGCATTCCAATCCTTTGAACATCGGTAGCACCTCATGGTCCGGGTGAATCCGTGACGACTTTCGATTGGCTGCTAGACCGGCTGACGATGCTGCCGCCGGGCGATCTCGCCCTCCAATTCTCCGACCAGTCGTTCAATCTCCGCATGGGCCGGGGCGCATGCAGGTGAAGACAATTCGTTCCGGGCGTGTGCAATGACGTCGCGCCAGAACTTTATCGTGTCCGGATGAACCGGCCGTGCGCGCAAACGGCCGGCACTGCCGATCGCGGAAATCAGGTTTCCTTCGGTGCTGCCGTGCAATTTCAATCACGCGATCCCTGATCTCGCGCAACGAAGCCCCAACCGGGCCCCCGGCGCTCGCGTATGCCCGCATCCTTGAGATTCTTCGAAAGCCTGAGCCGCATCGTTTCTGCCCCGCGCACGCTCATGCAAACGAGCCTGGTCCCGCCGCAGGGAAGCGACTCGATCGTCGAAATTCCGACTTTCGCGTCCAAGCATTGAGCGGTGACGAACGCTTCTCCGACATTGAGATACATTTCGCGCGTCATTCAGATGCTCCGCGCTTCGCTGCAGAAATTGCATCAGTCGCATTGGTGTAGCGGTAGGCGCCCCACTCATACGAAATGCCTGGAACTGCCTTGATCCCGTAGAGGGTGAGCAAGTCCGTTTGGGTTACAGCGCCTTGTTGGGGAGCCAGCGGCCCATGCGGTGTTTCGTTTTTTGCGACGCCGCTTCTCTCACCTTGGGTCATGCGTATCTCCGCATTCGGCAAGGCTTCTGCGATCGAGATGGCTCAGTCGCAAAAATGCGAATTAATCGCTGGCCGTTAAAAGCATTAAGCAAATTGTGCTCCTGAAAAAGCGTTAGCGGGAGCGCAATCTGTCTCTCAGCCGCGCCGGCCGAATAATAAAACCGGGCGATAGGTGTCAGTATCACGTTTCGATCTTCAACCCTAACGAACTCTGTCATTTTTGTCGTGGATTACAATCTGGCGAAAAGACTGCTAAATACTCGGAGCTACCAGTCGCAATTTGACGGTTTTTGGCGCTTCGCCGCTCCTTTTTCCCTCTCTCGCAGCTCTTAGCAGTTGGTCGCCGCCGTCCGGCGGCCGCTTTGAAGGGAAATTGACATGCCGATCGGCACCGTAAAGTTCTTCAACTTTTCCAAGGGTTTTGGATTCATTCAACCCGACGATGGAGGCAAAGACGCGTTCGTGCACATCAGCGCTGTTGAACGAGCAGGCATGACAGGCCTCTCCGAAAATCAGCGCATATCGTACGACGTGGCGGAAGAACGCCCGGGCAAGCTGAGCGCCGTCAATCTCAAGGCGCCGGAGGAAGCGGCGGATAATCAGAGCGGTCCTGCGGAGAACTCAGCTCCGGAAGAGTCCTGATCCACTCACCCTGGGCTTCGCCCAGGGGAAAGATTGAACGAGCGACCGCCGCCGCCCAATCGCCGTGCCCAGACATTCGCCGAACCGCGAACCGAAGGGTCGATAGCCGCGTTTCTCATGGCTGCTTTGGGTGGGAAGCGGACATTCTCTCATTCTGATGATCAGTCGTCGATGTATCGACCAAGCTCACGCAGCGCCTTGCTTATAAACAAAAGGAAGAGGGCTACGACGGCCAAGCCTAGCGCCCCCGGTAGCTGCGCGAGGGTCAACCCGAGACCTAGGTCGTAATAGGTTCCGACGATGCACAATATGATCGCCGCGCAAGCAACGATCAGCGCGAATGTTGCCGCATCGTTGAATTGGCGAAGTGCCCAATGAAAGCGCCGTTGCTTCACTTCGGAAGCTTGAACGCTATTCGCCCCTCCATCAATGGCAGGGATGGGTCGAAACCTGCCACTACCCACCTATCGGCAGAAATGGGCGGTAAGCTGACACCAGGTGAACGGGCCTCAGCGAGGCCGACCGAGTTTCTCAAGCAATCGCGTCACCCGATGAATTTCCTGGCGAAGCGAAGAACGCTCGGCGTTGTTGAGACGCGCAGAACGCTCCTCCCAGTTTTCAGCGATCTCCTTCGTCAGGGCCCGCAATTTCCGAAGCAAAATCTCGCTGTCGGTCACGCCAAACTTGACGACGTTCAGATCGGGCGGCGGTTCGCCGGCAGGCATCTCGGCTCAAGTCAGCTTTGATCGTTGTCGCTCGATGCACCGGAGCTTGCTGGTGCGCCGGTCGCTGGCGCCGGTTCTCCTTGCTCCAGTGTCAGCAAATTCACCGCCGCCGATCTTCCGCGATTTCCCTCTTCGAGATCATAGGAGACGCGTTGATTCTCTTGCAGGCTGCGGAGTCCGGCCTTCTCAACCGCGCTGATGTGGACGAACGCGTCCTCTCCGCCATCCTCCTGCTGGATGAAGCCATAACCCTTGGACGAATTGAAGAATTTTACGGTGCCGATCGGCATGTCTCTCTCCCTCGCGAGAAGGCGGAAATTCGCCCAGAGCTAGGAGTGCGACAGCAAAGAATGATACGCTCCCGATGGAGCGCGCAAACCCTAAAGTTTCAACTGATAGCTGAGGAAGAGATACCACTCTCTTCCCAAATAAATAAGCCATTCGCGTGAGTTTTCTTTCGGTTCACGAGCAATTTGCGTGTCCGCGCCGCGTCAAATTCGAAAGCGATATTTCCGCAGAGGAAGCTGGAATTACCCACTGGTTTCAAAGTTGTTCGTTAGGTTCACCAACACTAGCGTGCTACAAAGAGCAATCGCGCGTAATTCCTTACCGTAGGCACGCGCGGCTGAGAGCCAATGTGCTCCCGCTTACAAGTCGGGAGCCATCATGAACGAGCATAAGCCGGATAACGGCGACACAAGTGAGAAGCGGGTAAAAACCCGCTCTTTCCAGAAATGGCGGCCACGTTCGACCCTCTCCCCGGAGCAGTCGAGAAGGCAGAGCGAAGTCCTTCGCCATGCACATCAAAACCTGCCCTCAAGCGAGATGATCGTAGCCTTTCTGAATTCGTACAATCGGCGATTGGAAGGCATACCCCTGCAGCTTGCGCTCGAAAGCGACAAAGGCCTCTCCGACGTCGCGGAGTTTTTGTTGAATCCGAATGCGCGGAAGGAGCCGGATGCGAGATCCGGAACCTCGCTATGACGCTTCAACACGATCCGCCTGGCCCGGCGAAGTCTGAAATGCTGGCGACGAACGAGCTCGTCTGATGCTTGTCGCAAACGATGATCGGACGTCGATCCTCGCCTATTGGCACGAGTGGGAGATCAAGGGTTCTGACCGCAAGGTCGTGCTTTGCGTTGAGACCGCCCTCGAACTCGATCCAGGTCGCGACGGCTTTGACAGTGGGCTGCTGGATGAACTGCTCCACCAGGCCTCGGAGCTCATGAAGGCAAGCTCCAGTCCGATCGATTTCATCCGCATCGTCCAGGCGGAAGATTAGGAGTTGAGGTGGTGTATCGGCTCAACCTGTATCACGGCAGCAAGCTCATCAGCACGGAGCTGGTCGAGGCCTCGCTGGAAGAAGCCAAGGAAATGGCGATTGCTGCAATCGGCAGCGAGCGGGCGCACAGGGCCGAACTGGTGAACAGGATCGGGGGCGTCATATTTCAGCGCTGGGCTGTCTTGTAGAGCCCGCACTTCTTGCCTGCGCATTGGCTCACGCTGGATGGAGAACTTAGCCGAGGCAAAAGCAGACAGTTGATTCTCCGCCTCTTCGCGCCGCTGCGGCGACGCTTGGCGCCGCCATCATCAACGAACGGCGGCTTACCGTCCGTGACCGCGCCAGCGCTTGATGGTGCGCTGAATGATGCCTTCTTCCCCGCCGGTCTCGCGCCACAGGGCCGCGAAGCTCGGGTCGGCCGAGGCCGGGCGCTTCTCGGGCTCGAGGTCGTCGAAGCGGATGCGAATAGGAATGGCGACGCCTTCGCCGCAGGCAATGCACTCGCGGTTGCGGAGCGCCGGGATGGCGTCGAGGAAGCCGCGTGCACCTTCCGGCATCGCCGCACGGACGCAGGCCTGATCTCGGTCGTTGTTCAGGCGCATCGAAATGATCGTACCGCACTGCGACAGCACGCCTTCCGCCAAGTCGGACGGACGCTGCGTGATGAGGCCGAGGGAGACGCCATACTTACGGCCTTCCTTGGCGATACGCTCGAGGATCTTGCGGACGGCCTGGGCGCCACTGTTCTCGTCCTTGGGGACGTAGCGGTGAGCCTCTTCGCAGACGAGCAGGATCGGGCGCTGCGGCTCGGTCCGTGACCAGATTGCATAGTCGAACACCATGCGGGCGAGCACCGAAACGACCACCGACGTGATGTCGGATGGAACGCCCGACACGTCGACGATCGAAATCGGGCGGCCGTGACTTGGCAGGCGGAACAGCTTCGCGAGGAAGCTGCCCATCGTGTCCGAAACCAGCATGCCGGAGAACATGAAGGTGTAGCGCGGGTCGGCGCGGAGTTCTTCGAGCTTGGTCTTCAGGCGCTGATAGGGGAGCGTGTCGCCTGCCCGCTCGAGCTTGCCCATTTCGTTGACGATGATGCCGTTGAGGTCGGCGAGCAAATACGGGATCGGCGAATCCACCGTCACCTTGCCGAATTGTTCGACATTCTTGCCCTTTGTTCGAGCCGCGAGAAGGCACTTGGCGAGAATGTCGGCGTCGCGCTGACGCTCCGCACCGTGAGTGGTCAGGATGACCTCGCAATGCTCTTCGAAATTCATCAGCCAGTACGGAAGCTGCAGATTGTCGACGTTGAACAGCTCGCCGCAGTCCTTGAACGCGGCCGAATATTCGCCGTGCGGATCGATCATCACGATGTGACCCTCGGGGCTGAGCTCCGAGATGCGATGAAGAATGAGCGAGACCGAGGTCGATTTACCGGTACCGGTCGATCCCAGCACCGCGAAATGCTTCGACAGCATCTGGTCGACGTAGAGAGCGCCGCGAATGTCGTCGGTCGGGTAGACGGTACCAACCTCGATGTGCGGGCTGTCGTCGGCGGCGAACACCGAGCGAAGATCCTGGGTGGTGACCGGAAGCACCTTGTCACCCGGAATGGGATACCGCGTCACACCGCGGCGGAAGCTGCTCATGCCGCCGCGGGAATCGCGGGCGCCTTCGCCAAGGAAGTCGATTGCCGCGATGACTTCGCCATCATCTCCGCTTTTCATCGTGCGGACGTTGGCGATCAGCCAGCTGTTGCCGACGGCCATTTTGACCTGGCTGCCGACCTGGCCGGACATGGCGACGGACGGGTCGCTGTGGTCCTGATTGGCTTTGAGAGCGGCGCGTCCATCTGGATCCGCGATCCGGACCCGGCGATTTCGACGACGTTCGCCGATGGAGGCAGGTTCGCCGCCGGCGCAGAGGCGCTTGGCAGGCGCATTGCCATCGTCACTGAAGCTGCTGATTTCGTTGACGAAATTCTGCAGGTTCGATTGGTCGTCCATCACTCCGCCCTCACTCGCGATTAAACGCATTTACTAGGCGGTCGTAGTAAGTGACGTCGGTTAAGATTGGGCTAAGCACGCTAGAAGCGGCGGCGGAACACCAAGGCGGCGGCCCAGCCGAGGCCGAGCGACATGATGACGGCGGCAAGCCCGTAAAGGCCCTCGTGACGCCGCGCGACCAGCGAAACCCAGCGCTCGAACCCGCTTTTGCCGATGTCGATGTCGCGGGTTGCGACGGCCAGCACGCGGCCATCCTGGATGAGAAAGGTTTCCGCCGTGTAGGTCCCGACCGGCACCTGGCTCGGGATCGAAATGCGGGCACGGTAGAGAACGCCCTCGCTGATCTCCACGCCCGCGCGGGTTCTCGATATAGACGCCGCGCTTCTTGCGGAGGTCGATCAGGCCGGTTTCGAAGCGGCGCGCCTTTTCCGGCAGCGCGCCGGTGCCCGGGCGACAGCTGCAGGTTCTGCAGCCCGATTTCGTAGATCGCCGCGGTCCGCTCATCGAGCAGCTGCGCGACCGGCTGCGAGGAAGCGACGGCGTAGTATGCCGGCGCGGAGCGGAAGCGCGAGGAATTCGGCGTTCATCCAGATCGCCGGCAAGCTTCTGCTTCTCGCGGACAAGGATCGGCTGAACGGGCCCGCGAAGAACAACCAGCGATGTCCGGATCGTGCTCGGGAATGCGGCCGCGCGGATAAAGGATGGCGCCGAACAGCAGCAATTGCGCGCCGGTGAAGCTGTAGCGAATCTCGATCCGGCGAGCGGATACGTCCGGCACGAGCACCGGCTTGGCCTGCGCCATCAGCGCCAGCGACAGCATGCCGCAAGCACGAGGCGCGCCGGCCCTCCTCACAGATATTCCACCGTGAAGATGTCGTCGGGCCGCCAGGTCAGTCCGAGCAGCATCCGCCCGCCGACCAGCAGGATGACGATCGCCAGAGCAAGGCGCAGGAAGTCCGGCTTCATCCGCGTCGCGAGGACCGCGCCATATTGCGCACCGATCACGCCGCCGATCAGCAGCAGGAAGGCGAGGACGATGTCGACCGAGCGGGTCGTCAACGCGTGGACCATCGTCGTTCCGGCGGCTGATGCACCAGGATGATCGCCGAGCGAGGTGCCGATCACCACGCGCGCCGGCATTCCCAGAATGTAGATCATTGCCGGGACGAGGATGAAACCGCCGCCGATGCCGAGCAGCATGGTCAGCATGCCGGCGCCGAACCCGAGCGCCAGCGGCGCCAGCGGGCGAGATGTACAGGCCCGACTTGTAGAAGCGCCAGCGAAGCGGAAGCGAGGCGACCCAGCGATTGTGGCGCGGCGCGCTTCTCGGCGCCTCGACCTTCCAATAGCCCAAGCGCGATCAAGCGCATCCTTGAGCATCAGGAAGCCGATGTAGCCGAGCAGGACGACGTACAGGAAGCCGATGACGACATCGATCTGACCGCTCGCCTGCAGCGCCCGGAAGATCGCAGCCCCGACGAGCGAGCCGAACATGCCGCCGACGACCATGACCGCCGCCCATCTGCAGGTCGGCGCCGCCGCGCTCGCATGTGCGCCATCGCCCCGGTGACGCTCGCGCCGGTGATCTGCGTCGTCGCCGACGCGACGGCCACGGTCGGCGGGATTCCATAGAAGATCAGGAGCGGCGTGGTGAGGAAGCCGCCGCCCACGCCGAACATGCCGGAGAGGATGCCGACCAGCCCGCCGAGCGCGATGATCAGCAGCGCATTGACCGACTGGCCGGCGATCGGGAGGTAGATGTCCATCGGCGGTCCGAAGGACTAGCGGCAAAGACCGCCTGAGGCCAAGCCGTACGACGGCTTTACCTGCCGCTAGAAGTTGGCGCCCAGGGTCATCGGCCGGGCCCGAGCCGGGTTGCGCCGTGCCCGCGAGCCGCTGGCGCCAGTCGAGGTGGAGCTGATGTTCGGCGCGGACGCGCATCGAAACGCGCGGGCCGGCATCGACGCGATAAAGGCCGGGCTGGTAGCCGCCCCAGACGCCAAGGCCGGCCGAGAAGCGGCCCCAGACCGGCCGCGAAACGGTAAGCCCGCCGTCGGCGAACAGGTCGCGGCTGCGGATGCCGACCACGCCCGCTTGTGCATAGCCGTCGAGCAACAGGTTCCAGCCGAGCGGGCGCTGATAGACCCCTCCTTCTGCGAACAGGGCGAAAGCGGAGCGGCCGGTGCTGAACTTGCCGATTGCCTGGCGCCGTTCGGCAGTGATCGAGACGGGAATCGACGGGATCGGTGTGAAGCCTGACGCCGCCCGCGACTTCGCCGCCCCGGCTGCTGCCGATGACCGAACTGATTCGAAGCGACGCCGCGATGCGCCGGTCGAACGCGTAGGTCAGCCGGGCGCCGGCCTGGCTCCCGCCCGAGCGTGCCGCCGCTTGCCAGAGAGCCGGTTCCAGGAGCCTGACCGCGCCAGCAGCGCCCAAGTGCTGAGTTGCAGCCGGTCGAGATGCTTTTGCGGGATGAAGGACGGAGCGCCTGGCTGCACGGGCGTGCTTTGGCGCGCCGGTCCCGTCGGAAGTCGCTTGCACTTCGGCGAGGTCCCATTGATCCAGCGGCTGCGGATCGGCGCGTAGAATTCGGGCGCGGTCTCCGCCTCGGACGGTCGCGCCGGAGGGAGCGGAACGGTCACCGCCCGCGACGGCGCGGCGGCGGGATAGTAATAGACGGGCACCGGAACGTAGCGTGGCTGCGGCGGCGGATAGTAGCCCTGATAGGCCGCGGCGGGTATCCGGGATAAGCGGGGTAACCGGCCGCTGCATATTCCGCCGGCATCTGCTGCTGCTGTTCGACCGGAGCGATCGGCGGGAATTCGGTCGGTACGATCGGCGGCGCGGCGCCGCCTCCGCCTCGGCCACGGAGAATGCCTCGACGCCCGGCAAAGCGCCCAGGGTCACTGCCGCGAAACAAGGCCCAGCCGGCGACGGCGACGAACAGAAAACGGACTGGCGCGCTCATAGCACGGCCTCCTTTGGAAAGATGTGCTGGGTCTTGTCCCAGCGCGGCGTGCGGCCGCCGCGATGGAGCGAGAAGGCGCGGAATGCGGCAAGGACGGCGATGAGATTGCCGACGAACAGGCGCGGCATGGACAGCAGGGCTTCCTCGAAACCGTAGACCGATGCCGTGAACGCGGCGCGCATCAGCACGCGCCACGCCAGCAGCCAGGCGTTGACGGTCAGCAGCGTCGCGAGCAGCGGATCGATCCGGACTTCGACCGGCGCGCCCATGAGGTGTGCAAGCCAGACCTGGCTCCACAGCAAGGCGGCCGAATAAGCCGCGACGATCATCAATGCCGCGAACGGACCGCGCCGGTCGCGAAGCCGCATCCAGCGCTCGCCGAAACCGCCGCCCCAGCCGAGGCGGTCCCAGCCCGCGAAGGCTATGCCGCCGAGCCACCGCGCCTTCTGGCGAACGGCGGCGCCGAGCGTCGCCGGGAAGTAACCGCGGCTGGCAACCACGCCCGGTTCTCCCGGCTCCGACGGGATTCGGACGAACATCGTCTTCAAGCCGAGCGCGCCGATGCGCAGGCCCATTTCATAGTCTTCGGTCAGGCTGCCACCGGCGAAGGGGCGTCCCTCGTGCTGGGCGGCAAGCGTCGCCAGAGGCGTGCGGGCGATGGCGCAACCGACGCCGGCCAGCGGGATCGCCGCGCCGACAGCCTCGCGAACGACCAGTTCCTTGATGTGCGCCTCGGCGAACTCGTCGCAATAATGGCCGCTGATCCAGCGCGAGTTTTGGTCGACCAAAGGCAGCACCGGCAGCTGCACGATCGCCGCGCGGTCGATCAGTCCGTCGAAGATGCGAAGCTCGTAGCGATGGACGACGTCCTCGGCGTCGTGGAGCACGACCGCCTTCGCCGGGCCCGATTTCAGTTCGTAGGCGACCAGCGCATCGTAGAGATGATTGAGGCAATCGGCCTTGGTCGTCGGCCCGTCGACGTCGACGAGAACGGGAACCACGCGCTTGTCGTCAATCGTCGCGATGGCCGCCGCTCGTGCCCGGGTCGTTGCGGTAATGTCCGACGAAGATGCGGTAATTGTCGTAGTTGAGCCGCTTCAACGTTGTCTTGAGCATCGACGCGATAACCGCCAATTCATCCCAGGCGGGGACAAAGATGGCCATGAAGCCGGGCTGTTTGTTGAAGCAATAATAGCTCGCGTAGGTTCGCCGGTGGCGGCGATAGACGGTTCGCGACCGCCAGAAGCGGCGCGTGAAATAAATGAGATCGACAGCGAGGTCGTTGAGTCCGAGCAGCAGGAAGCCGGCGCCGGCAAACAGCGCAAGTTCGGCCGCTACGCGCGTGAGAATCTCCGCGGCATGCATTTGAAATACTGGGACGGAAGCTAGCGCGGACGCGAAGTCGCAGCTGAATTGAACGCTCGGACCATTGGCATACCCCCCAACGAATCAAACCGAGCGCGCCCCGGATCGCACAACATTAATTGCGCATCAAGATTAGTCCGGTTCGGTGGTTTTATTGGCACGCGCGCTGGGTCTAGAGGGACACAGTGTCCATGCAGTCCCCGAAACATAAGGTCGGCACGACCGCGCTGACCCGCGTGCACTTCCTGCTGCTTTATGCCGCCATGCTGGTGGCGGCGTCGGGCAACACGGCGCTGCAGTCGGTCATGCCGGCAATCGGCCGGGAGATCGGCATTTCCGATTTTTGGGTCGCGGTCGCCTACACCTGGTCGGCCGTGCTGTGGGTTTTGTTCGCGCCGTACTGGGCGGAGAAGAGCGACCGGCACGGGCGCAAGGTGCTGACCCTGGTCGGCCTCACCGGCTTCATCATCTCGACCGTGCTATGCGGCACGGTTCTCTTCCTCGGCCTGAAGGCGGCGATCGGCGGCGGGCTGACCTTTATCCTCTTCGGCATTTTCCGCGCGATCTACGGCACCTTCGGCAGCGCCACGCCGTCGGCGACGCAGGCCTATCTCGCTGCCAAGACGCGGCGGAGCGGACGGGTCGCAGCGCTGTCGGCGCTGTCGAGCTCCTTCGGTCTCGGCACGATCATCGGCCCGGCGATCGCGCCATTGTTCGTGCTGCCGTTCGCTGGCGGCCTGGCGGGTCCGATGTTCGGCTTTGCAGTGATCGCCCTCGCCGTGTTCACCTCGGTGCTGCTGTGGCTGCCTAACGACCGCTATGCCCGCCGCGTCGGACGCGGTGCGGCGATGAGCTATCCGTCCGGCGCCTCGACGCCGACCGGTGCGAGCGTCGTCGTCGCCACCTCGCCGCGCGGCAAGCGGTTGAGCTGGAAAGATTCGCGGGTCCGTGCCTGGATCCTCGCGGGCGTCGCGGCGGGCCATGCGCAGGCGGCGACACTGACCTGCATCGGCTTTTTCGTGATCGATCGGCTGCACCTCGAGCCACATGGGTCGGAAACGTCGATCGCAATCGTGATGATGGCCGGAGCATCTGCGACTTTGGCAGCGCAGTGGGGACTGATCCCCAGGCTCGCGCTAAAGCCGCGCGCACTGATCCTGTGGGGGTCGATCATCGCCGCCACCGGCCTCGGCGGGGCCGTCATCGCGCGTGACCTTTATGGAATCACTTTGTCTTTCGCGCTGGCCTCGCTCGGTTTCGGGTTCACCCGGCCCGGTTTCACGGGAGGCGCATCGCTTGCAGTGCCGTTGTCGGAGCAGGGCAGCGTGGCCGGACTGATCACGGCAGCGAACGGAATCAGCTGGGTAGCGGCGCCAGCGCTTGGAATGGCGCTCTACCTCGTCAATCCGAACCTGCCGTTCGCGGTTTCGTGCGCGTTGCTCGTAACCCTTGCGATCTGGGCGCGGAGCCGACTGCCGTCGCTCTAGTGGTCCGAGCCTTTTCCGTCGCCGCCGCGTGAACGAAGCATGCCCGGAAGGACGAAACCGATCCCGGTCGGGCGCACCGCTTCGCTCTTCAGCGTCTCCTGGATACGCTCATATTCCTCGAGCATTTCGGACGTAACCGATGCGCGGGTCTCGGTCAGCGCGGCCTCGAAGTCGGCCATCGTCACTTCCTTCGCCTCCAGGCCTCGGCGCAGCGCGGTCAGGCCTGCGCGACGAACTAGATCTTCGAGATCGGCGCCCGTGAAGCGGTCCGTACGCTGCGCCAGGGATTCGAGATCGACGTCCTTGGCGAGTGGCATCTCCTCCGTGTGGATCGCGAGGATGCGGCGGCGACCGGCCGTGTCCGGCGTGCCGACGTAGATCAACTCGTCGAGGCGACCCGGTCGAAGCAGTGCCGGATCGATCAGGTTAGGCCGGTTGGTCGCGCCGATCAGAACGACGTTGTTGAGCTCTTCGAGCCCGTCCATCTCGGCGAGGATCGTATTGACGACCCGTTCCGTCACCTGCGGTTCGCCGAGACCGGCGCCGCGCGCAGGCACCAGGCTATCGAGTTCGTCGATGAAGATGATCGTCGGCGCGACCTGGCGGGCGCGGGCGAACAGGCGAGCGATCTGCTGCTCGCTTTCGCCGTACCATTTGCTGAGCAAGTCGGACGATTTGGTGGCGATGAAGTTCGCTTCGCACTCGCGCGCCGTCGCCTTCGCCAGCAAGGTCTTGCCGGTACCCGGCGGGCCGTAAAGCAGGAAGCCGCGAGCCGGACGGATGCCGAGACGGCGGAAGGCGTCTGGGTGCTTCAGAGGAAGCTCGACACCTTCGCGGAGACGATCGCGCGCAGCGTCGAGGCCGCCGACATCGTCCCAGCTGACCGAAGGCGTTTCGACCATCACCTCGCGCATCGCCGACGGCTGCACCCGCTTCAGCGCGTTGATGAAGTCGTTCGGCTCGACCGACAGTGCATCAAGCACCTCGGTCGGGATTGTGTCCTCATCGAGGTTGAGCTTGGGCATGATCCGGCGGACGGCCTCGAGTGCCGCTTCCCGGCTGAGCGCCGCAAGGTCGGCGCCGACAAAGCCGTAGGTCTGCCGGGCCAGCTCATCGAGATCGACATTGGGGCTCAGCGGCATGCCCCGAGTATGAATGCCGAGGATTTCACGGCGGCCCTTCTGATCGGGAACGCCGACCACGATCTCACGGTCGAAGCGGCCCGGACGGCGGAGTGCCTCGTCGATCGCTTCCGGCCGGTTCGTCGCCGCGATGACAACGAGGTTCTGGCGCGGCTCGAGGCCGTCCAGCAGCGTCAGCAGCTGGGCAACGAGGCGCTTCTCAGCCTCACCGGTGACCTGGCTCCGCTTGGGCGCGATCGAATCGATCTCGTCGATGAAGATGATCGAGGGCGCCTGCTCGGAGGCGTGCTCAAACAATTCGCGAAGCTTCTTCTCGCTCTCGCCATAGGCCGAGCCCATGATTTCCGGGCCAGCGATGTGGAAGAACTTTGCATCGCTTTCGTTCGCGACCGCGCGCGCGAGGCGGGTCTTGCCGGTGCCGGGCGGACCGTGGAGAAGCACGCCCTTCGGCGGGTCGACGCCGAGGCGCTGGAACAGTTCGGGGTGGCGGAGGGGAAGCTCGACCATTTCGCGCAACGCGTCGATCGTATCGCGCATGCCGCCGAGGTCGTCATAGGTGACGTCCGCACGGCGCTCACCGTCGCCTTCCTTATATTCGGACAGCAGTTCGATCTGCGTATTGTCGTCGATATGGACGATGCCCTTCGGCGTCGCGCTGACGACGACGAGGCGCACTTCCTGGAGCGCGAACGCGGGGGCGTTCAGCATTCGCCGGACTTCCTCCGGCATGTTGGAATCGATGCGCTGGTGGCCGGTCGTCGCGACGACATCGCCTTCGCTCAAGGGGCGGTCGGCGAAGCTCCGCTTGAGCGCCGCGGCCGAGCCCTGCAGCCGGATATTGTCCTGCGCCGGTGCAAAAACGACGCGGGTCGCGGCCTTCGATTCCGCCTTCTTCACCTCGACATAATCGCCAGAGCCGACACGCGCATTCGACCGCTGGAGGCCGTCGAGACGGATGATGTTGAGGCCGGCATCGTCGGGATAGGGCCGAAGCGCGCGGGCGGTGGTCGACCTTTTGCCGACGATCTCGATCACGTCGCCCTCGTTGATCCCGAGCGACTTCATCAGATCCAGCGAAAGGCGGGCGAAGCCGCGACCGCCGTCGGCCGGCGGCAGGTTCGCGACCTGCACTCGCGTCGAGGTCACTCGGTCCAGGGTATCGGTTTCCGCCACTCAGCCATCCTTTGCATTCGTGTCGCCAGCGTAACGGGCTGCAACGTGATTGGGTTCAATGTGGTGCCCTGAACAAGGAAGAAAACCCCCTCTAAAACTTCAGCGACCCGGCGATCTTTCGGACTGTCGAGCGCGGCGCGAGGCGGGTCGACCAGGCGCCAACCTTATTGGTGAAGCCGGGGATTACGACAGCGTCATTGTTCTCCAGGCCCTTCAAGCCGGCCGCAACGACTGGCGCCGCGTCCATCGACAGGCGCTCGAAGCTGCCGAGCGACTTGATTCCCGCGACATCGCCGAACTCGGTGCGGGTCGGACCGGGGCAAAGCGCCGAAACCTTGATGCCGCGATCCTTCCATTCCTCGTGCAGCGCTTCGGTAAAGGACAGGACGTAGGCCTTGGTCGCAAAATAGACGGCCATGTTCGGGCCTGGCTGGAAGGCGGCAGTCGAGGCGACGTTGAGGATCCCGCCGCCGCCGTGCGCGCGCATGTCATCAAGCATGATGAAGGCGAGGCTCGTCAGCGACCGGATGTTGAGGTCGATCATTTCGAGCTGACGCGGCAACGGCAGCGCGTCGAACCGGCCGCGCAGCCCGAAGCCGGCATTGTTGATGAGAGTGCGGACCCACAGGCCGCGCGACCTGATTTCCTTGAGGAGGTCGGCTGCCGACTTCGGCTTGGCGAGATCCACCGCGATTACGTGGGCCTTGCCGAGTTCGGCGGCGAGCGCGTTCAAGCGATCCTTACGGCGGGCGACGAGAATCACCTCGTCGCCGCGCGCGGCGCATTGCTTGGCGAATTCGACGCCGAGGCCAGCCGATGCCCCAGTGATCAGCGTGGCCGGCCGCGGTTCCATCGGTTAGCCTACGGCCTGGATTTCGGCCTTTTCGATCTTGCCCGGGCTGGCAGGCGGCTCGCCCTTCGGAAGGGCGTCGACATGCTCCATGCCGCTCTCGACCTCGCCCCAGACGGTGTACTGATTGTCGAGGAAGCGCGCGTCGTCGAAGCAGATGAAGAACTGGCTGTTGGCGCTGTTCGGATCCTGCGTGCGGGCCATCGAGCAGACGCCGCGGACGTGCGGCTCGCGGCTGAATTCCGCCTTCAGGTTCGGACAGGTCCGAGCCGCCGGTGCCGCGCCCGGTCGGATCGCCGCCCTGCGCCATGAAGCCGCGGAATCACGCGGTGGAACGGAACGCCGTCGTAGAAGCCGCTGCTCACGAGCTGTTTGATACGCTCGACGTGGCCGGGCGCGAGGTCCGGGCGAAGCTTGATGACGACATCGCCGCCGCTGGAAAGGTGGAAAATCAGGCGTTCGTTGTCGGCCATCGGTCTACTCCGGCAAATAAGTGGAAAGTTGGCGGCGATTTAGGCGCGCGAGGCGGGTTGCGCCAGTGCAGGCGCGGCAATAGGACAGCGCGCACGGGTCGAGCGGGGGTTTTAGGCATGAGCGAGAGCGAGAACATCGCAACCGCAGCGCCCCCCGAGCAAAAGCTGCAGCCCCATATCGATGAGGAAGACCGGCTCCGGCCGGAATTCGTCGACGAGGTGCTCGACGCGGTCGAAGTCGGCGACGACGAAACCGCGCGGCGGCTGGTGCAGCCGCTTCACCCTGCCGACGTCGCCGACCTGATCGAGCTCGCCCGACGCGACGAGCGCGAGGGGCTGGTCAAGGCGCTCGCCGGGATCATCAGCCCGGACGTTCTCGCAGAGCTCAACGACTTCGTCCGCGAAGACCTGATCGACGAGATGGAGCCGCAGCAGGTCGCCGACCTCGCGGGCCAGATGGAGACCGACGACGCGGTCGCCCTGATCGAAGACCTCGACAAGGACGAACAGCAAGCCGTCCTCGAGAAGATGGAGCCGGACGATCGCGCCGCGGTCGAAGAGGCACTCAGCTATCCGGAAGAATCCGCCGGCCGCCTGATGCAGCGCGACCTCTGCGCCGTGCCGGCGCATTGGAAGGTCGGCCAGGTCATCGATTATCTGCGGTCGGAGAACGACCTGCCGGACGATTTCTGGGAAGTCTTCGTCGTCAATCCCGACCACCATCCGGTTGGCACCTGCAAGCTGTCGAACATCCTCCGCAGCCCGCGCACGAAGCTCATCGGCGACATCATGGCCAAGGAGCAGACCCTGATCCCGGTTGATATGGACCAGGAAGACGTCGCCCTTCGCTTCCAGAAATACGCCTTGGTATCCGCCGCGGTGACCGACGATGACGGCCGCCTCGTCGGCATGATCACCGTCGACGACGTGATCCACATCATTCAGGAAGAAGCGAGCGAGGACGTCCTGTTGCTTGCCGGCGTGGGCGACGAAGGCGACATCAACGAGCCGATCACGCTGACGGTTCGGCGGCGTCTGTTCTGGCTGGTGGTCAACCTTGGCACCGCGGTCATCGCGGCCAGCGTCGTCAGCCTGTTCCAGAACGAAATCGGCAAATATGCCGTGCTCGCCGTGCTGATGCCGATCGTTGCGGGCATGGGTGGAAATGCCGGGACGCAGACCTTGGCCGTCGCAGTGCGGGCGCTGGCAACAAACCAGCTGACCGAGTCGAACACACTCCGGGCCTTCGGCCGTGAGTTGAAGATCGCCCTGTCCAATGGGCTGTCGCTAGGCATCCTGGTGGGGGTCGGGGTGAGCCTGATTTTCGGCAACCCGCTGCTCGGCGCGGTGATGGGGACGTCGATGGTCATCAACAATTTGGCGGCTGGGCTTGGCGGGATCCTCGTGCCGGTAACTCTTGATCGCTTCCGGATCGATCCCGCCGTTTCGTCGGCGGTTTTCGTGACGACCATCACCGACGTGACCGGATTCTTCAGCTTCCTCGGATTGGCAGCAGCGGTGGGATTGGGCAGCTAGGCCAGATGGCCGCTCTTCGAGCGCTTCACGGCTAGATAGTCGGCATTGTGCGGGTTGGCGGGCATGTGGTGCGCGACCCGCTCCGCGACCTTGATGCCCTCCGCTTCCAGCGCGGCGACCTTGTTCGGATTGTTAGTCAGGAGCCGGACTTCGGCGATCCCGAGCTGACGAAGAATCGCAGCGGCGTGGGCGTAATCGCGCTCGTCGTCGGCGAACCCGAGACGAAGGTTGGCCTCGACCGTGTCGAGCCCGCGATCCTGCAGCGCATAGGCACGCAGCTTGTTGGCGAGGCCGATCCCCCGGCCTTCCTGCCGAAGATAGAGCAGCACGCCTCCGCCCGCTTTACCGATCAGCCGAAGCGATTCCTTCAACTGCGGTCCGCAATCGCATTTGAGCGAACCGAACACGTCGCCGGTCAGGCACTCGCTATGAATCCGAACCAGCGGTGGCTTGCCACCGAATGCGCCGACGAGGAGAGCAACGTGGTCCTGTCCGTCGTCGGAAGCACGAAAGGCGAAGATCTGCGTGTCAGGCATATCGTCGAGCGGGAGCTTCGCGCGCGAAAGCAGCGTGACGTCAGGACGGAGGCTCTCGTGGGTCAATTGATCGAGCGCGATCGAAACCGATCCGTTTGGGGAAGGGAGAAGCCACAGTGCTGGAAGAAGACCCGCCGCTCGGGTCAATGCCAGCGCGGCCTTTGCGGCGTCCACCGACTGCAATTGTGAGGGATGCAGCGGACCGATCGGCGCGCGCGCGAAGTCCTGTGCGGGATCGGCGAGAGTCAACGCCGCGGCGGCATCGAGCCATTTCTCGCGCTTGAGCAGCACCGGCTGCGCGGGATCGGCAGCATCAATTTCATTCGCCAGCGACAAGGCAGCGGCTCTGCGGCCGCTTAGCAGGAGCGGCGCAGAATTTTCGGGATCGAGCAGGTGAAGGGTTTCCGCTGTTGCCGTCTCGATCGACACGAATGAGAAGGCGCCCTCGACGCTGACGGCGCGGCCGGTGCGCAGCGCGGCGATCGCCCGTTCGACCGCCGAGCGGCTCAAACGGCAATCTCGCAGATCAGCGGAACATGGTCCGACGGCCGCTGCCAGCTTCGGCAAGGCTCCAGCACTCGATGCGACAGCACGCGGTCGTTCGCCGCTCGCGACACCCACATATGGTCGAGGCGGCGGCCCGCGATCGTTCTTGGTGTGGTCGGGCGAGCGGTAGCTCCACCAGGTGAAGTTGCGCTGCGGCGCGGGCACGAAGCGGCGGCCGATGTCGACCCAGTCGTGCGCCTGCTGAAGGCGAGTGAGCGCGTCGATCTCGATCGGCGTGTGGCTGACGACGTCCATCAGCGCCTTGTGGCTCCAGACATCGCATTCGAGCGGCGCAACGTTGAAGTCGCCGACGATCAGGGTCGGCTCCTTCAGGCCCTCCGACCAGCGGGTCATGCGTTCGATGAAGTCGAGCTTCTGGCCGAACTTCGGATTGACGGTGCGATCGGGAATGTCGCCGCCGGCCGGCACGTAGACATTCTCAAGCCGCAAGCCGCACGGGAGACGGACGCCGACGTGGCGCGCCTCGCCATTGTCCTGCCAGTCATGACTGCCGGAATCGCGAAGCTCGAGCTTGGACAGGATCGCGACGCCATGGTGCATCTTCTGCCCCTTGAGCGAGCGATGCACGTAGCCCTGATCCTTGAACAGATCGGCAGGGAAGATGTCGTCGGTAACCTTGGTTTCCTGAAGACACAGGACGTCCGGCTGCTCCTCGCGCAGCAGGCGCTCCACGATGCCGAGCCGCGCTCGGACAGAGTTCACGTTCCAGGATGCGATCTTGATGCTTTGGCCCACGGGACGCGCTTAGCCACTTCTGTTTGTGACGCAAAGAAAAGGCCCCCGCTCCGGGGGCATGGAGCGAGGGCCGACCAAGCGTTCGTCACGCAAGGCGATCAGAGGGCCGCGGGTAACAGGGGGAAACCCCAGGCTGATCCGCCATGATCAAGGTGCCGCTTTACCACGTCGAACCTGACGCGCGCGATGAACAGTTTCGATTTGCTACGTTTTATTGATCATCTGCGCTTTTTGGGTTCCGCGTAGGTGAAGGCGCTTTCCGGCACGGCCACGTTATAGCGCTGGTTGTCGAGCTTGATCGTCGTGCGCTTGTTCTGCGCATCGATCGCGGTCCAGCCTTCGAGCAGCAGCCCGCCCGGTGCGCCGAGGGCTCCGGACGAACGCCAGCAGCAAGGTACCAAACTCAGGCCGGCGTGCATCGCGGGCGCGGACGAGGAGAATCCGCGAATCCGCTCTGCGGCATGATCTTGGCGATCCGGTTGATGTCCGGGATTGGCGGACAGGAGGATGCCGAGCGGTGTCTTGTTGAGGTCCCAGCTGTTCTTCTGGCCGACCGCATAGTCGACGAATGTCAGCTTGCTGCCGTTGCCGACGAGAACGAGGTCGTCGCCCTGGTACTGGAAGCGGATGCGGCCCGGGCGCTTCAGCTGAAGCGTGCCCGCGCGCGACGCGGTTCTTCGAATCCGTCTGCGTGAAAGTTGGCCGTCATCGACTGGACGGCGGACAGATGCTGCCTCGACCTTGGCGATGTCGCCCGATTGCGCCTGGGCCGGAGCGGCCATGGCGACGATGGCAACGGGCGCCAGAGCGCGCGCAAGGTTTGTCGGAAAGCTCATTTTCTACGGAACTCCTGGGTATTTTCCGCCCTGTTGGCAATTCGCCATTGAATGCGGTCTGAACCTTCCGGTTCCGTACCGTTCAGGCTTCGCGAGGGCTCAGAGCGGGTGCCCGTCGGGGTCGATCAGCACTTCGCGGCGGCCGACATGGTCCGGCTGGCCAACCAGGCCTTCCTTCTCCATCCGCTCGATCAGGCGAGCGGCGCTGTTGTAGCCGACGCGTAGCTGGCGCTGGAGGTAGGAGGTCGACGCCTTCTGGCTTTCGGCGACGATCTGGACTGCCTTGCGGATACAGCTGCGTCTCCGCATCGTCCTCGCCGCTCGGCTGGCCGTCGAACATGATAGCCGCCGTCTTCGGGCTCCTCGGTGACCGCCGAAATGTAATCGGGTACGCCTTGCTTGCGCCAATGTTCGGCGACCGCTCGGACTTCCTCGTCGCTGACGAACGGGCCGTGGACGCGGATAATCTGCTTGCCGCCCGGCATGTAGAGCATGTCGCCCTTGCCTAGCAGTTGCTCGGCGCCCTGCTCTCCAAGGATGGTGCGGCTGTCGATCTTGCTGGTGACCTGAAAGCTGATGCGCGTCGGCAGGTTGGCCTTGATGACGCCGGTGATGACGTCGACCGACGGCCGCTGCGTCGCCATGATCAGGTGGATGCCGGCCGCGCGCGCCTTCTGGGCGAGACGCTGGATGAGGAATTCGACCTCCTTGCCGGCGGTCATCATCAAGTCGGCGAGCTCGTCGACCACGACCACGATCTGCGGCAGGACGTCGTATTCCAGCTCCTCGACTTCGTAGAGCGGCTGGCCGCTGCTGGCGTCGTAACCGGTCTGGACGCGGCGGCCGAGCTTGGAGCCCTTGGCCTTGGCGTCGCGAACCTTCTGGTTGAAGCTCGGCAAAGCGCGAACGCCGAGGTTGGCCATCATCCGATAGCGTTCCTCCATCTGCTCGACGGTCCACTTGAGTGCGCGGATTGCCTTAGCCGGCTCGGTGACGACCGGCGCCAGGAGGTGCGGAATGTCGTCGTACATGCTCAATTCGAGCATCTTGGGATCGATCATGATCAGCCGGCACTCATCCGGCGTCATCCGGTAGAGCAGCGACAGGATCATGCAGTTGAGCCCGACCGATTTGCCCGAGCCGGTTGTGCCGGCGACCAACAGGTGCGGCATTGGCGCAAGGTCCGCGATCACCGGATCGCCGGCGATATTCTTGCCGAGGATCAGCGGCAGCGACATGTTTTGGTCGGCGTAGGCCTGGCTTCCAATCAATTCGGAAAGGGCCACCGACTCTCGCTTCGGGTTGGGGAGTTCGATGCCGATGACGCTGCGGCCGGGGATCGTCGCAACGCGGGCGGACAGCGCAGACATATTGCGGGCAATGTCGTCGGCAAGCTGGATGACGCGACTGGCCTTGATGCCGCTCGCGGGTTCCAACTCGTACATCGTGACGACGGGACCGGGCCGGACCTCGACGATGTCCCCGCGGACGTGAAAATCCTCGAGCACGGATTTCGAGCAGGCGCGCGTTCCGCTCGAGGCCGGCGCGGTCGATCTTGGCGCCGCCCTTGTCCGGCAGCAGCAGCCAGCAGGTCGATCGCGGGCAGTTGAAAATTGTCGCCTAGCGCCAGGCTCTGCTGACCCGCAGCGGGACGCTTGCCGCGCAATGACAAAGCGGCGGCGATCGGCTTGGGCGGTTCCGCCACCGCAACGGCAGGACGCGATTTAGGCGGCGCAGCGCTGGCCGGGCGGTCCTCGATCTCCATCGTCCGGCGCGGTGCTGCAACCTTTGGGCGAGGCTCACGCTTGAGCGCACCCGCTACCCACGCTTTCTCGGTAGCCTGAAGCCCGAGCGCAAAATAGCCGAGCAGCAGGCCGGCAAGCGCGAACAGGATCAGTACCACCAGCCGCACGGGGCCAGCGACCGCCGGGTTCTGGATCAGGTCGATCGCCGCATCGACGCCGTTGGCGGCGCCAAGGCCGATCGCTCCGCCCCAGCCGCCAGGCAGACCCGAGACGGACGATGCGCTGGTCAGGCTAAGCGCGACACCGATCAGGATCGCGCCGGCACCGGCGACCAGCAAAGCGCGGCCGACGCGGCCGGCCGGCTCCAGCCGCATCATCCGGGTTCCGGCAAGGGCAACGACCGGAATGAACAGCACCGCCCCCATGCCGAACAGCAGCAACAAGGCGTCGCTTGCATAGGCGCCGAAGCTTGCCGATCCAGTTCGCGGGCGGACCACCCGCAGCCGTGCTGAAAGACGGGTCGGTGGTGTGATGTGTCGCAAGCGCAACGCGCGGTCGCGATCGACAGGCCGAGCAGCACCGCGCCCCAGGTGCGTAGGGCAAAGCGCTTCACCGACGCGCGCAATGCGTCCCGCCAATGAGGCTCGAGCTCTCGTTTATGGGTCCGCACGGCAGCGGTCGCCATTGTTCAATCCCCACCCAAATCCTTGCGTAGAATGCATCTTTGCGGACTCCCCGGTCAAGCGATGCCTTGGCGTCAATGCGACGGAACGGTAGGGCGACTCCCGTCATGGATCGCGCAGACGTGATCATCTTCGGAGGCGGGCTCGTCGGCCTGACGCTTGCTTCGGCGCTCGATTCAAGCGGACTTTCGGCGATCCTCGATCGACCCCGCCGACCCGGCAGGGCGCACGACGCAAAAGCTTCGACGGCCGCACAAGCGCCGTCTCGTCGAGCTCGATGCGGATGCTCGAAACGATCGGGGTCACTGACCTTTTACCGGCGCCGGGATGCCCGATCCGGACTATCCAGGTCGCCGACGGACTTCAGCCGGGCGGCCTCGCCTTCGATCCTGAAGACGACGAACCGCTTGGGGTGATGCACGAGAACCGGAACTTGCGCGCGGCGCTGCAGGCGCGAGCCGAAGCGGGCCGCAATCTCTGGCTGTTGTGGAAATCGACGCCGAAGTCGGTCGAGCGCGCCGACGCACGGCGTCGTCGTTTCTCTCGAAGACGGCCGCAGGCTTTGCGCGCCGGTTCTTGCCGCCGTGGACGGTCGTAACTCGCCGACGCGTGAATGCGGTCGGGATTCCGATTGCCCGCTGGAAATACGACCACATGGCGCGTGGTTTCGACGCTTCGTCACGAACGCCCGCACGGCAATGTCGCGTACGAGATCTTCTTCCCGACCGGCCCGTTCGCCTTGCTTGCCGATGACCGACGACGAGAAAGGACATCGCTCGGCAATCGTCTGGTCGGTGCCGAAAGAAGATGCCGCGGGCTGGATGTCGCTCACCGACGAGCGATTTCGCTGCCGAAGCGCAGGCGGCGATGGGCGGATTCCTCGGCAAGATCAGCCTGGCCGCGCCCCGCTCGACCTTCCCGCTTGGCTTCCATCATTCGGCGCGGATGACCGATGAGCGGCTCGCGCTCGTCGGGGATGCCGGCGCACGCGATCCACCCGATAGCGGGTCAGGGCCTCAACCTCGGCTTCCGCGACGCTGCCGCGTTCACGCAGGTACTGGTCGAAGGGGTCGCGGCTCGGCCTCGACCTTGGCGACAAGCAATTGCTCGACCGGTACCAGCGCTGGCGTTCGCTCGATTCCCTGTCGGTGGCGTTGGCGACCGACAGCCTGACGCGGGTCTACGGCATTCCGGGCAAGACGGCCTCCGCCGTTCGCCGCTTCGGGATGGGCGTGATCGATCGGCTGGGTCCGATGAAGAACAAGCTGATGAGCGAAGCGCGCGGGACGAGCGGCGAGCTTCCGCTGCTCCTCCGCGGACTGCCTATCTAGCTACTGAAGCGTCGGCTGGATCTCGGCGCCGCTGACCGCCGCGCGCTGGAATTGCATGAGTTGCACCAGCAAATCTGCGCGATCGTCGAGCGTTCCAGCTTCGAGCAAGGCCTGCTTCGCCCCGACGTCGAATGGCGCGACCTGGGCAATGGCGTTGACCAGCATTTCGTCGTCGAGCCGCTGAACGGCCTGCCAGTCGACCGACAAACGCATTGCGTCGCCCAGCCTGCCGCGCCTCTCGCTCGACTTCGGCGCGAAGCGTCAGCGACAAGGGCGGCGGCTCCTCGTCGTCGAACGCACCGGCATCGACATCGGCATTCCGGTAGGCCGTTTCGAGGTCCGCTTCGCCGATCATGCGGAACCGGTGCGAGCCGTGCAGGATGATATTGTAGCGGCCGTCGTCCAGCTCCTCGACGCCGACGATGTCGCCGACGCAGCCGACCGGATAGAGCGGCGCGCCTTCGTCCTCCGGCGCGTGGGGCTGGATCATGCCGATCCGGCCCGGACCGTCGAGCGCATCGCGAACCATCTCGCGATAGCGTGGCTCGAATATGTGAAGCGGAAGCTGCGAGCGAGGAAACAGGATCGCGCCCGGCAAAGGAAAGATCGGCACCCGCATCGGGCGCTTGCCGCTCATGTGAACAGCAAGGCCGAGAGCCGCCGCCGCTGCGTGCGGCCCCATGGGTCTTCGAGACCTTGCGCCTCGATCAGCTGGAGCAGGCGCTTGCGGGCCGCACCCTCGTTCCACTCCCTGTCGCGCTCGATCAGGTCGAGAAGTGCGTCGGCAGCCGAATCGCGATCGCCCCCTGCCATCTTGGCGCCGGCCAGTTCGTAGCGGGCGTCGAGATCGTCGGGATTCGAGGCGATACGCGATTCGAGTTCCGAGGTGTCGACCGCAGGCGCAGCGGCCTTCATCTCCAGCGCCGCACGGGCCCGGCTTACTTCGGCGTGACCCGCGACATCGGCTGGCGCAGCGTCGAGGACCGCCTGAGCTTCATCGTTCGCGCCAGCCGCGATCAAGGATCGTGCCAGGCCGCCGATGACGGCCGGATTTTCAGGCGCCATTTCGTGAATCTGCCGAAAGATCGAGGTGGCTCGCTCCGCATCGCCCTCGACGAGGATCTCCTTCCCCCATGGCGATCAGCGGCTCGATCTCCGCCTGCTGTTCGGCGGCAGCCGCCCTTTACTCCGAGCTGCGCAATCAGTTGATCGACGATGCGCTTCAGCTGGCCTTCGCGTGCGGTAATTGGTGATGTCGGCAACCGGTTGGCCCTTGAAAAAAGCATAGACCGTCGGGATCGACTGGACCTGGAACTGGGCCGCGATCACCTTTTCCTGATCGACGTCGATCTTGACCAGGATGACGCCTTTGTCGGCGTAATCAGCGGCGATCTTGTCGAGGATCGGCGACAGTTGCTTGCACGGCCCGCACCACTCGGCCCAGAAATCGAGCAGGACGAGGCTGTCCATGGACGGATCGATGACGTCGCGCTTCAGGCGTTCGACCGCTTCGCGTTCGGCTTCGCTCATGCCAAGGGTCGCCACGCTTCATGCACTCCATCGCTGCTGCCAAAGTCGCGACCCATATGGTCGGACGGCTCGCCTGCCACAAGCATAGGTTCTGGCCGTGCGGGAATCGGCCTTGCAGAAATCGATTGGGCCATGCTAGGCGCCCGCCACCCTGTCGCGAAGCAGCCATCTGGCGGCGCGCGGTTTTCAGCTCAGAGCGGGCGTAGCTCAGGGGTAGAGCACAACCTTGCCAAGGTTGGGGTCGAGGGTTCGAATCCCTTCGCCCGCTCCAGCTGTCCTTCGAATCGGGACTTTCGACCGGCCTAGAGCGTGATGCTCGGGCTGAAGCGCATCTCGTGCTGGATAATCGTCGCGCGGACGACCTCGTTCATCAGCGCCATGCGGACCGGAAGCGGGGTCGACGTCTTCTTGATCATCACCGCGACCGAATAGCTGCGGCCGTCCGGCGCGGTCAGGATGCCGATGTCGTTATAGCCGGCTTGATAGGATCCAAGTTCCTGCCCTGTCCCGGTTTTGTGACTAAGCGTCCAGCCGCCTTTCAGCCCTCCCTTCAGTCGGTTGGGCCCCGTCTGAAGTCTGGCTCATGATACGTAGCAGCCGGGCCGTGGAGGCGGGCGAGAGCAATTCACCGCGCTTCAGTTTGGCGAGCGCGCGACGTAATCCCATTCGTCGACGCGCCGTCATAGGGATCTTCGACGTATCGATTGAACGCCGCCTTTCGAATAGACATGGGAAGGGCATTGCGCGCTTCGTAGAAGGCGTTCCCGATCGAATAGCTCTGGCTCCACGTTAGGCCTGCGATCCGGCTCTGAAGCGAACGCTCGCCATCATAGAAGCGGATGGCGCTCGAGCCCCTTGCTGCGAAGCATCGACCGGACAGCTTCCGGCCCGCCGACGGAACGCATCAGCTTGTCGTTGCAGGTATTGTCGCTTCTGGTGAGCGCCTGGACCATCAGCTCGCCGAGGCGAAACGGTGGTGCCCCCGCCGAGGATCTTGGCGGCGATCGGCTGGTGGAAAAGCGTGAGATCACTTCGCGTCATCGTCACCTGGTCGTCCAGCCTGACGCGGCCCTTGTCGACCGCGTCGAGCGCGGTGATCGCAACCCAAAGTTTGCTGACGCTCTGCTGTGGATTGAGCTCGTTGCCGTTCCACGACGTGCTCCAGCCCTCATCGATCGACCGGACGGTGATCCCGACCCGCCCGTTGAAGCCCTTGCCAAGTTGATCAACTCGGCTGGCCAGGAAAGTCGGTTCCTGCGGCGCGCGTATCGGCGGGACGGGACGGGCCTGCGGAATCATCGGTCCGCCGGCTGGCACCGCAATACTGGATGCCGATTGAGTCAAAGCAACGAAAGCCAAGCCAAGGCTGAGCCAGTTTCGACGTCATGACGGTACGTCTCCCCCAACAAAATCGCACAGCGCCAG
This sequence comes from uncultured Alphaproteobacteria bacterium, assembly GCA_963750315.1. GTDB lineage: Bacteria > Pseudomonadota > Alphaproteobacteria > Sphingomonadales > Sphingomonadaceae > Sphingomicrobium. Next base: position 209,441 of record CAVVQF010000018.1, on the reverse strand, counting down.
CAGCTTAACGTCGTTTGCTGAACGCAGGCTGTTCCACCCGGCGCGACAGCCCAGAAATCGCATCCGATGTGCGATTTGCCAACCCCTTTAGGAGGCGGCGGCGGGAACTCGGGCGAGGAGTGCGCCGGACTCGATCTCATCGAGCGCACGGTGAACCGCCACATATTGCCGCGCCTGGCGGACCCATGGTTGGGCGCTGGCGGCGCCGGGCAGGCGCATGGTTTCGGCCAGCGCCTTGTCGACTTCGCCGTCTTGCAATGAGGCCAATGCGCGGTTGTAGCGTGCATCCGGCTGCGTCGACGGGCGATCCGACTTTCTGATCTGGATTAACGACCCGAGCTCGCGTTTCAATTGAATCCACGCACCCTCGTCCGATCCACCGGAGCGGAGAGAAGGACCAAGATCGCGATACTGCTCGATGAGGTCGTTGAGGCGAACCGGCTCGAATGAGAGCCCGTGATGATGGTCGCCACCGCCCGAGTGTGGCTTTGGCCGAAACGGTCGAGCAGCAACGGTTCGAGATAGCCGAGCGCAACGCCACGATCGATTGCACGGCGCGCCGCGAAGGCAACAAGCAGTGCATCGGCACGGCCGGCCGACCCTTCGACACGCTCCGCGGATGATCTCCACTCTGGAGAGGCGATTCTCCAGGCTGGCGATCTCGCCGGATTCTTGTGCTGGCCGAACTGGCGCCTGCGCGGGCGTCTGTGAGACGGCGCGAGGAACGGCGTTCACCGATACCGGCTCCGGCGCTAACGCCGAGGAAGCGAGCCGCTGCGTCGTAGCGCGCGAGCGCCCAGGCGGCACCGGCAGCGCCGGCCAGGATGAGCGCGAGGCTGAGGAGCAACCGGGTGCCCCAACCCAACCCGGTGCGGTTCGATACGGTTGCCATGGTCCGGTTCAAGTCTCGCACAGCCGGGCCGCGAGGGCCAGAAGCTCCGTATCATTGGGCGATGACGCGGTTCGCACTTCTTGCCAGCCCTCTCCGGCAGCCTCCGCAGTCGCGGCGCTAATAGTCGCAAGTCGGATAGTCGAACGGTCGCCGGGCGGGAGCAGTCCGGCAAGCCGTCGCGCGGCCCTGGGCGAATGGAGGACGGCCACCTGCCCTGCCATGCGAAATCTAGTCCTGGACGTCCGGCCTTTCGTTAGCGCGATAAACGGTAATCGCTTTTGATCGAGCGGCCGGCAATGGACGGTTCCCGGCGGTCCTCGCCGCATAGGTGAAGCAATCGTGCTTCCGGATCGAGCATGCTGAGAAGTTCATCGACGCCGCCTCTACCGATGGTTGCGACGCCAAGCCCGGCCACGTTCAGCCGCGGCGGCCGTGCCCTCGCCAACTGCGTGTACTGGCAACGCTCGGAAACGATTCAATTCCTCGCCCGCCATGCGGACTGTGTTGGCACTAGTCAGGAGAATGCCGTCGAAGTCCGCGGCGTCGGGCGGCGTCCAGTCGATGGCTTCGAGTTCAAACAGAGGAAGCGAGACAGCGTCGAGCCCAAGGTCTTGTGCCAGCCGGATCGTTTGCCGGGCTGCCGGCTCCGGCCGGAAGACGAAGAGCCGCCTCATCCTGCCTTGAATAAGGAGCGGATAGAGTCCGGCGCTTTCTCAAGCATCGAATGCGCGAGCGCCTCGGCGTGTCGCGGTCGCCGCAATCGAACCGAGCTTCGTCACGAACCTGGTCGCGTCCATCCTCGGACAGGATTTGAGTTCGGAGGCGGACTTCGGCCGTCCACGATCTCCGCGTAAGCGGCGACCGGCGAGTGGCAACTTCCCCCGAGCGCGGCAGTGAAAGCCCGCTCCGCGTTGATAAGCGCGTGAGTGGTGCGATCGTCGATGATGGTCAGGACCGATGACGTCATTGCATCATCGCTACGGCATTCGATCGCAATCACGGCCTGCGTCGGCGCGGGCAGGACGACGTCGAGAGGAATTGGTGTCCCGACCTTCCCCATCCCGAGCCGCTGAAGGCCAGCGCCTGCAAGCAGAGTCGCCTGGACTTCGCCCGCCTCGAGCTTGGCCAGCCGGGTCTGCACATTCCCGCGGAACGGCACGATCTTAAGGTCCGGGCGGAGCGACAGCAGCTGCGCCTTCCGGCGCGGTGAGGAGGTCCCGACCACGGCGCCCTGCGGCAATGCGTCGATCGAACCTGCGCCGATCAGCCGGTCCTGCACGTCACCGCGCGGACGAACCGCGGCAATCGCGATCTCGCGCGGCCGGATCGCTTCCACGTCCTTCAGCGAATGGACGCAGAAATCGACCTCGCCCTCCATCAGCGCGCGGTCGAGTTCCTTCGTCCACAGCTGTTTGCCGCCGATTTCCGCGAGCGGCCGGTCCTGGACCTTGTCGCCGGTCGTCTCCACGACCTGGATTTCGCACGAAATCCGCGGGCCAGCGGTTGGCGACTTCCAGTGCCGAAGCGACCTTGTGCGCCTGCGCCAATGCCAATGGGGATCCACGCGTACCAAGAATTGGAGACCGGTTCATGCCGCCCCTGCTAGACCCGGCGAGGTGCATCGTCGAGGCGCGCCCCTAGCGAATGCGACGCCGGTCGGGCAAAGGGCGCCGCAGATGGCGCTGATCCTCGGCCTCGAATCCTCCTGCGACGACACCGCTGCCGCGCTCGTCACGAGCGACCGGCAGATCATCGCGCAGGCGGTCGTCGGCCAGAACGAGGCGCATCGGCCGTTCGGCGGCGTGGTGCCGGAGATTGCGGCCCGCGCGCATGTCGAAATCCTGCCCGACCTGATGCGGCAGGTTCTACTCGAAGGCCGGCAAGAGCATCTGGCGACGTCGACGCCATCGCGGCGACGGCGGGCCCGGGCCTGATCGGCGGGGTGATGGTCGCCCTGCTCGCCGGGAAGGGGCTGGCGCTCGGCGACCGGCAAGCCGCTGGTCGCCGTCAATCATCTCGAAGGCCATGCGCTGAGCCCGCGTCTGGTCGATCCGGACCTTGGCTTTCCATACCTGCTGCTCCTCGTGTCGGGCGGCCATTGCCAATTGCTCGAGGTGCGCGGAGTTGGCGAGTATCGCCGGCTGGCGACCACGATCGACGATGCGGCTGGCGAGGCGTTCGACAAAGCGGCAAAGCTGCTCGGCCTGCCTTATCCCGGCGGCCCGGCGATCGAGGAGCTTGCCGCGGAAGGCGATTCGGCTGCAGTGCCGTTGCCGCGGCCGCTGGTCGGCTCGGGCGAGCCTCATTTCTCTTTCGCGGGGCTCAAAAGCGCCGTTCAGCGCGCGGCCGCTTCAGGAGCGTACGAACCCGCCGATATCGCCGCTTCCTTCCAGCAGGCCGTCGTCGATTGCCTGGTCGATCGCACCCGGCTCGCGCTTCGAGCGCAGCGATGCACCGGCGCTCGTCGTTGCCGGCGGGGTCGCCGCCAACCGCGCCATCCGGACTGCGCTCCAGCAACTCGCCAGCGATCAGGGCCGCCAGTTCAGCGTCCCGCCGGGCTTGGCTCTGCACCGACAATGCAGCGATGATCGCGTGGGCCGGCGCAGAGCGTTTCGGCCAGGGGTTGACTGACACGCTGGACGCACCGGCGCGGGCGCGCTGGCCGCTCGATCCGAACGCCGACAAGGTTCGCGGTGCGGGGGTGAAGGCATGAGCTTCGATCGTCTCGGCGTCATCGGCGGCGGTGCTTGGGGCACGGCGCTGGCGCAGGTCGGCGCGGGCGGGGATCGCGAGGTCCTGCTCTGGGCACGCGAAACCGAAGTGGTCGACGCGATCAACTCCCGGCACGAGAATTCAGTCTTCCTCGCCGGGTCTGAATCTGAACCCGGCTGTTCGGGCGACGGGCGATCTTGCCGACCTTCAGGCGTGCGATGCGTGGCTGGTCGTCACGCCGGCGCAGCACATGCGGGCGGTGCTGGAAACGGCTCCGGCGGGCGACAAGCCGCTCATCCTTTGTTCGAAGGGGATCGAGGAGGAGAGCGGCGCCCTTCTCCATCGCGCCGCATCGGAAGCGCGGCCCGGCGCACCGATTTCCGTCCTGTCTGGACCGACTTTCGCACACGAAGTTGCTGCCGGTCTGCCTACCGCGGTCACTCTCGCGTCGCATGATCAAGCCTTGGCCGAGGCCCTTCGCGACCGGATCGCCCAGCCCACTTTTCGGATCTACCTCAGCGATGACGTCGCCGGCGCGGAGATCGGCGGAGCGGTGAAGAACGTGCTGGCGATCGCCTGCGGCGTCGTCGACGGCAAGGGTCTCGGTCAGAATGCCCGCGCCGCGCTCATCGCGCGCGGGTTCGCGGAAATGACGCGCTTCGGGCTGGCCAATGGGGCGAAGCGCGAAACGCTCGCTGGCCTGTCGGGCCTTGGCGATCTCGTGCTCACCTGCTCGTCGACCAGCTCGCGCAATTTCTCGCTCGGCAAGGGTATCGGCGAAGGGCGCTCGCCGGCCGAATTGATGAGCGACCGCAAGACCGTCGCCGAGGGCGCATTCACTGCACCCGTGCTCGCCCGCGCTCGCCGAGCAGATGGGCATCGACATGCCGGTCGTCGGAGCGGTCGACAAACTGCTTGTCCGGCAGGGCCAACGTCGATCAGGTGCTGCAGGAACTGCTCGCCCGGCCGCCCCGGCCCGGAGGCGCACTAAAAATCGATCGCGATGCCCTTCTTCTCCCAGTCGCCGAAGCGCGTGGGATCGAGCCTTTGCTCCTCGCCAGCGGGCGGCGCGGCCTGCTCGACCGGCTCCGGCTTGGGCACGGGCGGCGACTTGGACAGATAATCGGGCGCCTTGGGCGGTTTGGTCTTGGACATGGAATGAAGATGTGCGTTGGAGGGCATCGATGCCAAGCGTTGAGGGCCTTCCTGCGCGACGAGCCGCGCTTCAGATGCTCGATGCCGTTCTGCGCCGCGGGCGAACGCTCGAATTCTGCCGGCGCAGTCGTCGAAGGGCCTTAAACCCGCCGACCAGGGCCTCGCGATCGCCATTGCCGGCGAGGCGCTGCGGCGATTGCCCGATCTCGACGAGCTGATCGACAGCGCGACGCGCCAGCGGCTGCCCGACGACAGCAAGGCGCGGATGGTCCTGCGGATCGCGCTTGCGCAGAAAGTCGGGCTCGGCACGCCGGAGCACGCGCTGGTCGCGACGGCCTTGCCGCTAGTCGATGGCGGGCCGCGGCGGCTGGTCCATGGAGTGCTCGGCACGTTGTTGAGGGGCGGCGTTCCGGCGATGGATGCGCCGCGGCTGCCTGACCCCGTCGAATTTCGCTGGCTGGAAGCCTGGGGCGATGAGTCGTTGCCGCGGCGCGACGGCAGATCGCCAAGCGTCCGCCGCTCGACCTCAGCTTTGCGACGACGACGAAGCCAAGGCGTTCGCCGAGAAGAATGGCGGCAAATCCCTCGCGCCCAGTCACGTTCGCCTCGAAGACGCGGGCGCGGTCGCCGACCTCCCTGGCTTCGGCGCAGGACGGTGGTGGGTTCAGGATCTCGCTTCCTCGCTGCCCGCGCGACTCATTCCCGGAAACGCGACCGAAGTCCTCGACCTGTGCGCCGCCCCGGGCGGCAAGACGATGCAGATCGGCGGCGGCGGGCCATCGGGTCTCGGCCGTCGATCAGTCCGAATCGCGACTGAAGCGCCTGCGCGAGAACCTCGAGCGGACCACGCTCGATGCCGACATTGATCGCGGCCGATGCGCTGAAATGGAAGCCGGACGGCACGTTTGACGCGATCCTGCTCGATGCACCTTGTTCGGCGACCGGCACTTTCCGTCGTCATCCTGAGGTATCTGTACCGCGCGCGGCCGGCCATCATTCGCGAAAGCGCCGACCTGCAGCGGCAATTGCTGGAACGGGCAGCGAGCTGGCTCAAGCCCGGCGGATCGTTGGTCTACGCCGTTTGCTCTCTCGAGATCCAGGAAGGCGAAGCGGTGGTCAGCGATTTCCTCGACCGCCAATCCGGGTTTCAGAACCGACCCGCCGAAACCCGTCGAACTGCCCGACTTCGTGACGTCAGATGAGCGCGGCTGGACCCGGATTCTGCCCGGACTGCTCGAAAGCGACGGCGGCCTCGACGGCTTCTTCGTCGCACGCCTTGTCCGCGCGGCAACTTAGCGTTTAATCGGGACCATGGGCCGCCCGATCATCTCCCCATCAATCCTGTCCGCCGACTTCGCGAAGCTCGGCGAAGAAGTCCGTGCCATCGATGAGGCCGGGGCCGACTGGATCCACGTTGACGTCATGGATGGCCACTTCGTCCCGAACCTGACGATCGGTCCGGCGGTCGTGAAGGCGCTCCGGCCCCATTCGGCCAAGCCGTTCGACGTCCACCTGATGATCTCGCCGATCGACAACTTCCTCGACGCTTTCGCCGAGGCCGGTGCGGACATCATCACGGTGCATCCGGAAGCTGGCCCGCATCTTCACCGCACCGTCCAGCGCATCAAGGGCCTGGGCAAGAAGGCCGGCGCGTCGCTGAATCCGGCGACGCCCGCCAAGGTGCTCGACTACGTCCTGGAAGACCTCGATCTCGTGCTGGTGATGAGCGTGAACCCGGGGTTCGGCGGGCAGAAGTTCATTTCCAGCCAGCTTCGCAAGATCGAGGCGATCGCCAAGCGCATCGCCAAGGAAAATCTCGACGTCGAGCTGGAGGTCGACGGCGGTATCGATCCGGAGACCGCCCGCCAGGCCGTCGATGCAGGCGCGACCGCGCTCGTTGCCGGCACCGCCGTCTTCAAGGGCGGGCCGGCGAACTACGCGGCCAACATCAAGGCGCTCAGGGGAGCGGGATGAGCGCAGACGCCGCGGCGCAAAGCGCCGTCGTCCAGAAGCTGGCCAAGCGGCCCCTGCTGTCGCGCCTGTTCGGATCGGGTCGGCAGCCGCTCAAGCTTGTCGCCGTTCCGCGCGATCACGTTCAGGGCGACCGCCAGCGCGGAGAAGCGCTGCTCGCCGGACGCTTTCACCTCGGCAACGAGACGGTGTCGCTCAACGAATCTGGATTTCGCCGCGCTAGGCGCCGGCAACGCTGTCGCGGACAATCTGCAGGGCTTCTCCTGGCTGCGCGATCTCGCCGCTGCCGCCTCTCGCGAGAAGGGCGCGCGGGTGGCCGAAGCCTTGGCGGGACGCTGGCTGCTCGCGCACGGCACCCGCGTCGATGATGCTTGGCGGCCCGACCTGTGGGGCGAGCGCATCCTCTACTGGACGGCCTACGCTCCCTACATCCTGTCGAGCCGCGATGCGGGCTACCGGTCGGCACTGCTCAACACGCTCGTTCGGGGCGCCCGTCACCTCGACGCCAATGCCGACAAGGCGCAGGCCGGGCCTCGACCGGATCACCGCCTGGGCAGGAGTTGGTCGCGGCCGGCCTGCTCGTCCAGGGCGGCGTCCCGAGGATCGCGCGCGGCGAGTCCGGACTGGCGCGAGCACTGTCGACCGCGCAATTCGAGGACGGTGGCCTGATCAGCCGAACGCCCGTACGAGCAGATGCTGCTGGTCGACCGGCTGGCGCTTCTGCGCGGCGCCTATTTCGCGGCCAAGCAAAGCCTCCCTGACGCAATCGAAGCGGCCGCTGCGGCTGCGCTGGCCGCGCTTCATGGCGTCACCATGGGCGATGGTGCGCTGTCGAGCTGGCAGGGCGGCAATCCCGGTGAGGCGGCGCAAGCTGCATGCCCTGGTCGAGGGCTGCGGGCTTCGGGCACGGCCGCTCCGGCAAGCCCGGGGCTGGGGCTATCATCGCCTTTCCGCGCTCGGCACCGTGCTCGTCATCGACGCCGCCCCGCCACCGCCGCCAAAGATGGCACCGTCCGGCTGCGCATCGACACTGGCGTTCGAAATGTCGGACGGAGCGCAGCGGCTGGTGATCAATTGCGGCGGGCCCGGACCCGCTGCCGACCGCGCTTCCGGCAGAGCTGGTCGAGGGACTGCGGACGACCGCGGCCCACAGCACGCTCATCATTTCCGACACCAATTCGACCGCGATCCTGCCCGACGGCTCGCTCGGCAAGGGCGTTGAAGACGTCACTATCGACCGCAGCGAGGATAATGACTGCAGCCGGCTCGAGGCGACGCCACGATGGCTATGTCCGGGGCTTCGGCCTGGTCCACAAGCGCAGCCTGATGCTCGGCAATGACGGCAAGGAGCTACGCGGAGCCGACCAGCTGATCGCCGAAGGGCCGCCGCAAGATCCGCGAGCCGCGCCCTATGCCGTTCGCTTCCACCTCGCGCCCGGCGTGGAGCCGACCATCACCGCCGACGGCATGGGCGCGATCCTCCGCTCGCCCGGCGCGCCGCCGTGGAATTTCCGCTGCCGCGGCGCAAACCTCAGCATCGAGGAAAGCCTGATGATCGACGGCCGCGGGCAGACGGTCCCGACGACTCAATTGGTGATTCAGGGCGAAGTCCCCGCTATCGGCGGCGAGATTGCCTGGCAGTTCCGCCGCTCGAGCTGACCGAACAAGGACTTCGCATGACCGACCTCGTGCCCGTCAAAAGGGCGCTGATCTCGCTTTCCGACAAGTCCGGGCTCGACCGAGCTCGCCGAGGGTCTTGCCGAAGCGCGGTGTCGAACTGGTCTCGACGGGCGGAACGGCGGCGAAGCTGCGCGAGCTGGGCGCACGAGGTCCGCGACATTTCCGACCTGACCGGCTTTCCGGAGATGATGGACGGCCGGGTGAAGACGCTTCACCCCAAGGTGCACGGCGGCCTGCTCGGCGTGCGCGACAATCCTGAGCATGCGGCGGCGATGGAGGAGCATGGGATCGCGCCGATCGATCTGGTCGTGGTCAATCTCTATCCGTTCGAAGCGACCGTGGCGCGCGGCGCGGACCGCGACGAGATCATCGAGAATATCGACATCGGCGGCCCTTCGATGGTCCGCTCCGCCGCCAAGAACCACGCCCACGTCGCGATCGTCACCGACCCGGCGGACTACGACGAATTGCTGGCCGAACTCGCTGACCAATGACGGCGCGACGTCATTCGAATTCCGCAAGCGGCTGGCCGCCAAGGCTTATGCGCTGACCGCAGCCTATGATTCGACGATCTCGCAATGGTTCGCGTTTGCCGACCAGCACGAGCGCTTCCCGAAGGTGTGGACGCGCGCGAGCCGGCTGATCATGCCGCTTCGCTACGGGGAGAACCCGCACCAGCAGGCGGCGCTGTACGAGCCGATCGGCCCGCACGCGCCCGGGCATCGCGCAGGCGAAGCAGGTGCAGGGCAAAGAGCTCAGCTACAACAATCTCAATGACGCCAACGCGGCGCTGGAGCTGGTCGCCGAGTTTCGCGACGCCGGCCCGACCGTCGTCATCGTCAAGCACGCCAACCCATGCGGCGTGGCCAGTGCTGACACCTTGCTCGACGCATGGAATGCGGCGCTCGCCTGCGACAGCGTGTCGGCGTTCGGCGGCATCGTCGCCACCAATCGGCCTCTCGATGCCGCGACCGCCGAGGCGATCACCCAGATCTTCACCGAGGTCGTGGTCGCTCCCGATGCGGACGAGGATGCCAAGGCGATCTTCGCCAAGAAGAAGAACCTTGCGGCTGCTGCTGACCGGCGGCCTGCCCGATCCGAAGCGGCCGGGTCAGACGATTGCCATCATCGCTGGCGGTATTCTGGTTCAGGACCGCGACAATGGTTCGATCACGCCGCGACGAACTCAAGGTAGTCACCAAGCGTCAGCCGACCGAGGACGAAATCCGCGACTGCCTGTTCGCCTGGACCGTCGCCAAGCACGTCAAGTCGAACGCCATCGTCTATGCCAAGGACGGCTCGACGGCGGGCATCGGCGCGGGCCAGATGAACCGCCGCGACAGCGCGCGCATTGCTGCGGCGAAAGCGAAGGAAGCCGCCGAAACCTACGGCTGGGCGGAGCCGCGGACGGTCGGTTCAGCCGTCGCGTCTGACGCCTTCTTCCCGTTCGCGGACGGGCTGCTCGCCGCAGTCGAAGCGGGCGCGACCGCGGTGATCCAGCCGGGCGGATCGATCCGCGACGACGAGGTCATTGCCGCGGCGGACGAAGCCGGCCTGGCGATGGTCTTCACGGGAATGCGGCACTTCCGCCACTAGTTCAGCGGACGGCATCTCCGGTCGTGCCAGGCGCGGGGATCTCGAGCTCCTGCAGCTCTTCGATGTCGGCCTTCTTCATGCGGAACAGCTCGCGGTCCTCGGCCTTGAAGCCCTTGGTCCAGAGCACTGCGCCGAACGCGATGAGGATGCCCGGGATGCCGAAGACCAACTCGGCCCATTCCGGGAGCAAGGTCGCAAGGTAGCCGACGATGCCGCCAGCCGCGGCGGCCCAGATCAGCGGCCAGCGCCAGCCGTTCACGCGGGCGCCGAGGATTCCGCAGAGCAGGCGAGACTTGAGCAACGGCGGCAAAGCCCAATGCCAGCATCAGGCCGATTGCAGGGCCGGTAGCCTGCCACATGACGGGCCAGTTCAAAGCCTTCATGCTGAGGAAGAAGATGACGGCCAGCCCGGCTTCGAGCGCCAGCATCACGAGGCTAATCAGCATGTTTCGATGCCGCGCGACGTAGATCAGTGCGGCTTCGCTGACGGCGGCCATGGCGGCGACGACTTCAGCGAAGAGCAGGAACGTCAACGCTGCGGTGCCGGAAACGAAGGCGGGACCGACGAGGCCCATCACCGCCTCACCCGGAATTGCCAGCGCGAGGGCGACGCCTAGCTGAGCGCCAATCACCCAGAAACCGACCTGCCGAACTTGCTTGGCGACGCCCGCCTTGTCTCCGTCTTTCAAGTTACGGGCGATCACCGGCCCGAGGATCGGATCGAAGCTCGTCTTCAGCTTCGATGGGAGAGAGGCGACGTTCTGCGCGACATAATAGATGCCAACCACCGCCTGTCCGGCTGACGTATGCGGAACCAGCAGGCCGAGCACCGCGAGATCGATCCGGCGCGATCCCCATTCGACCGCATCAGCGGCGGCGACGGGCACATTTCGCCGCGCCATTTTCCACAGCGTGACCGGATTGGGGCTCCAGCCGCGGGCGATGCCGTAGCTCTTCAAGAAATGGAATGATCGACGCGATCAATGCGGCGACCATCGACAGCACGTAGGCGATGATCAGTCCGTCGCGGGTCGAAATGTAAGCCCAGACGAGCGCCGCCGCGCTGATTGTGATCGGCTCGACGATCGCCCGGGCGCGCACCGTCGAGGTGACGTCGTGGCGATAGGCCAAAGCCGCGAGCATGATATCCGACCAGGCGAGCGCGATGATGGTGATCGGCAGCAGCCATTCGAGGCCCGTAATCTCGCTTTTCGGGAACATCGCCTGCGGGAAGAGCATGAGCAGACCCATGCAGAGCGCCGACCCGACCGCCGCGACGAGCAAGGCATCCCAGGCGACGCAAACATGCGGCTTGTCCGTATGCGCGAGCTGCTGCGCCAGCCCGCGCTTCAGTCCGAGCGTCGCGAGCTGCGCCGCGAACTCGACGATCAGGACGGCATAAGCGAACCGCCCGAGCGCTTCGGCGCCGTAGACGCGGCCGGCGATGAACAGGAACGGCAGGCGAGCGGCGAGCCGGATGCAGAAGCCGAGGAAGTTGATCCTGCCCCCGCGAGCCAGCGCCGCCAGGTCGGCCGGGGGCGCGCGAGTCAGAGGCGCTGTGCTCAATGCGCGGCGCCCCAATGTTCACCCCAGCCGACCTCGACGTCGAGGGGAACATCGAGTTTGAGTGCAGGCTCGGCGGCCGTTTCCATCACGCGTCGGACGACCGCCGCCGCTTCTTCCTCGCGGCCATCGGGTACTTCGAACACCAGTTCATCGTGCACCTGGAGAAGCATGCGAACGCCATCCAGTCCGGCCTCGGCAACAGCGCATCGTCCATTCGCGCCATCGCCCGCTTGATGAGGTCGGCGCTCGTGCCCTGGATCGGCGCGTTGATCGCCGCCCGCTCGGCACCGCCGCGGATCGACGGATTGGGCGAGCGGATGTTCGGATAGAAGTGCGTCTTCCGGCCGAAGAGGGTCTTCGTGTAGCCGTGCTCGCGGACGAACTGCAGCGTATCGTCCATGTAGGCGCGGATGCCCGGGAAGCGCTCGAAGTAGCGGGCGATGATCGCCGAACCTTCCTCACGCGACACGCCCATCCGCGAAGCCAAGCCCCACGCGGACACGCCGTAAAGAATGGCGAAATTGACGGTCTTCGCCTTGCCGCGCGTGTCGCGATCGACGGTGCCGAACAGCTCTTCGGCGGTGATGTTGTGGATATCGTCGCGGTTCTGGAATGCTTCCTTGAGCTGCGGAACGTCAGCCATATGCGCGGCGATGCGCAGCTCGATCTGGCTGTAGTCCGCACTCATCAGCACATATCCGGGCTCGGCGACGAAGGCGTCGCGGATCTTGCGGCCGAGTTCGGTGCGGATCGGGATGTTCTGCAGGTTCGGGTCGTTCGACGACAATCGCCCGGTCTGCGCACCGGTGAGGCTGAAGCTGGTGTGGACCCGACCCGTTTCCGGATTTATCTGGGCCTGCAGCGCGTCCGTGTAGGTCGAGCGGAGCTTGGTCAGCTGGCGCCAGTCGAGCACGAGGCGCGCGACATCGACGCCCTCGCTCGCGAGCCGCTCGAGCTCGTTGACGTCGGTCGAGTAATGTCCGCTCTTGCCCTTGCGGCCGCCCTTGAGTCCGAGCCGCTGGTAAAGCACATCGCCGAGCTGCTGCGGCGACCCGATCGTGAACGGCCCCTGGGCAACTTCGAAGATATTGCCTTCGAGCTTGGTGATCTCTTCGGAAAACGTCTTGCTCAGGCCCGCGAGATAGTCGCGATCGACCTTCACGCCGCGCCGCTCCATCCGGCCGATGACGGGGATCAGCGGCTGGTCGACACGCTTGTAGACGCGCTCAGCATTCTCGGTCGTCATGCGCGGCTTGAGGCGCTGCCACAGGCGGAGCGCGATATCCGCGTCCTCGCCGGCATATTCGGTCGCTTCCTTTAGCGGCACCTTGTCGAAGGTGATCTGCTTGGCGCCCGTCCCGCACAGCGACTTGAAGCTGATGCAGTCGTGCTCGAACTGCGACTTGGCGAGGTCGGTGAGATTGTGGCCGAAGCTTCGCCCCGCATCGAGGTCGAAGCTCATCAGCATCGTGTCGTCGTACGGCGCGACGTCGATGCCCGCCTTGTCGAACATCACCCAGTCGTACTTGAGGTTGTGCCCGATCTTGAGGACGGACGGGTCCTCGAGCAGCGGTTTCAGCCGGTCGAGGACGAGCTGCAGCGGAAGCTGGTTCGGCGTTTCCGACAGCAGGTCCATGCCGATATGGCCGACGGGGATATAGCAGGCGCGGTTCGGACTCGTCGCCAGGCTGATGCCGGCGAACTTCGCGATGATGCAGTCGATGCAATCGGTTTCGGTATCGACCGCGACGTAGCCCTGTTTGCGAGCCTCCGCGATCCATCGATCGAGCGCCGCCTCATCGGTCACCGTCTCGTATTTCGAGACGTCGACTTCGATCTTTTCCGGAGCGTCAGGCTCGAGCAATCGTCGACCTCGGCTTGCGGTCGATTGCCGCTATGACGTCATTCCGGACGGTCGCGCCGGTCTGCTGCGGGCCGCCACCGACCATGCGGTTGAGCAGGGTCTTGAACCCCTGGTCCTCAAGGAACGCCTTGAGCGGCTCAGGCGGAATGCCCTTCAGCGCCAGGTCTTCAAGCGGTTCCGGCAGCGGCGCATCGCACACCAGCCGCACCAGCTCGCGCGACAGCCGAGCATTGCCGGCATGCTCGATAAGATTCTGCTTGAGCTTCGGCTTCTTGATCTCCTCTACCGCGGCAAGGACGCCTTCGACGCTGCCATATTCCTGGATCAGCTGCGTCGCCGTCTTCGGGCCGACCCCCGGCACGCCCGGGAACATTGTCGACGCTGTCGCCCATCAGTGCGAGCACTTCGCCAACCTGCTCCGGTCCCACGCCGAACTTCTCGTTCACCGCTGCTTCGTCGATGCGGCGGTCGTTCATCGTGTCGAGCATGTCGACCGCGCCGTCCTCGACCAGCTGCATCAGATCCTTGTCGGAGCTGACGATCGTCACCTTCCAGCCGGCCTTCTTCGCCGCCATCACGTAACAGGCGATAATGTCGTCGGCCTCGAGGCCCGCCTTTTCGATGCAGGGGATTGAGAAGGCGCGCGTCGCAACCCGGATCAGCGGAAATTGCGGGACCAGATCCTCGGGCGGCGGCGGGCGATGCGCCTTGTACTGGTCGTACATCTCGTTGCGGTGCGTATGCTCCGACGCATCGAGGATGACCGCCATGTGGGTCGGCCCCTCGGCCTGCTTCAGCCCGTCCGCGAGCTTCCACAGCATCGCCGTGTAGCCGTAGACCGCGCCGACATTCATCCCGTGCCGGTTCGTCAGCGGCGGTAGGCGGTGATAGGCGCGGAAAATGTAGCTCGACCCGTCGACCAGATAGAGGTGGTTCGCCACCTTGGATTCGGTCGCGGGCGCTTCGATGGTTTCGGCTTCGGACATGAACGACGCGGGTTTAGCAGTCTGTCGAAGGGATGCCAGCAGCGCTAGCGATTTAGCCGAACAGCAGAGGCCTCAGGACCATCGCGAGGCCCGGCGATGCTGACCACGAACGCAACCGTTCGAACACCCCGCACGCCATAGCCGTACAGCGGAAGATAGATAATGCGCGCTCCGAGCCATATCCACCCGCCGAGCGCGGTCCACTCGCTGGTCCGGCCCGCGATCACGACGCCAAGCAAGGCGACGATCGCGATCGGGAAAGTCTCCTGAAAGTTCGCCTGAGCTCGGGCGAGCCGGCCGGCCACCGGATTTAGCGGCGGCAGCGCTTCGTCGCGCGCGCCGACGTTCCAGTCCGCGACCGTATTGCTTCGTCTTGAGGTGAACCGCGGCGAAGATGTGGACCAGGAGCAAGAGCGCTCCAAAGGCTGCAATCTTGAGCTCGACTGCCATCGGACTTCCCCCTCAATGCGTGTTCAGGGCACCAAAATCGTATCCTGCGCCACGGCTTCCATCTCCGGATAGTCCAGCGTGTAGTGGAGCCCGCGGCTTTCGTGGCGCGACAGTGCTGAGCGGATGATCAGGTCGGCGACCTCGACCAGATTACGCAGCTCGATGAGGTCGGGGGTCACCCGGAAGTGCTTGTAGTAATCGGCGACTTCCTGACGGAGCAGGTCGATCCGGTGCTTGGCGCGTTCCAGCCGCTTGGTCGTGCGGACGATGCCGACATAGTTCCACATGAAGCGGCGGATTTCGCCCCAGGTCTGGGTGATGACGACTTCCTCGTCGCTGTCGGTGACCCGGCTCTCGTCCCACGCGCGGACATCCGGAACTTCGGTGAGCAAGTCCCAATTCTCGTTGATGTGGCGGGCGGCGGCTTCGCCGAACACGAGGCATTCGAGCAGACTGTTCGAGGCCAGGCGGTTGGCGCCATGGAGACCCGATTGGGTGACCTCGCCAGCTGCGTAAAGCCCTGGCGCGTCGGTGCAGCCGTCGAGGTCGATCATCACGCCACCGCAAGTGTAATGCTGCGCGGGAACGACGGGGATCGGCTCCTTGGTGATGTCGATCCCGAGGCCGATGAGCTTTTCGTAGATGTTCGGAAAATGCTCGCGGACGAATACGGGCTCGCGGTGCGAAATGTCGAGATGGACATAGTCGAGGCCAAGCCGCTTGATCTCATGGTCGATTGCGCGGGCGACGACATCGCGCGGCGCAAGCTCGGCGCGCTTGTCGAAACGCGGCATGAAACGCTCGCCGGTGCCCGGAATCTTGAGCTGCCCGCCCTCGCCTCGGACCGCCTCGGTAATCAGGAAGTTCTTGACCTCTAGATTGTAGAGGCAAGTGGGGTGGAATTGCATGAACTCCATATTGGAGATGCGGCAGCCGGCGCGCCATGCCATGGCAATTCCGTCGCCGGTGGCTCCACGTGGTGCGGTTGAAAAGAGGTAGGCGCGGCCCGCCCCACCCGTTGCTAGCACCGTTGCTCGAGCGGTCAGCGCTTCGACGCGCTTCTTCGCCCGATTGTATGCGTAGAGGCCGTGAACCGCACCGCTGGTGGAGAAAGTCGTCGCGTGGCGGCCGGTGATCAGGTCGATCGCCGCCATGTCAGGGATAAGCGTGATGTTTGGATGCTTGAGCGCTGCCTGCTTCAAGCGCTTGTTGCACCGCCGCTCCGGTCGCATCGGCGACGTGGACGATGCGGCGATGACTATGCCCGCCTTCGCGGGTCAGGTGCAGCCCTTCGCCCTCGGTCGCGAACGGGACGCCGAGCTCGATCAGCCTGGCGATCGCGCGCGGAGCGCCTTCGACGACATGCTCGACGACCTCGCGATTATTGAGACCCGCACCGGCAATCATCGTGTCGTTGATGTGCGCTTCGAAGCTGTCGCCCTCTTCTAAGACGGCGGCGATGCCGCCCTGCGCCCAGCCGGTCGCTCCTTCGCCGAGCGCGCCCTTGGCGATCACCGCGACCTTGCGATCCTCTGCAAGATTCAGCGCCGCCGTCAGCCCGGCCGCGCCAGAACCAACCACCAACACATCGAAGGTTCCCGATCCGCTCACTTGGGTTCGACTGCTGTCAGGGTCTGGAAGGTCGTGACGGAGCGACTGCCGATCAGGTCGGAAACCGTGACCTTTACCTCATACGGACCAAGCGCCTCGCCCGGCTCAATTCTCACGCCCATGAGCTGGGGCGCTAGATAATAGGAATTGTCGCGGGAGACCGGAACGTCGACAGGCGGCGCACCCTTCGAGCCGTCCATCCCGCCATAGGCCTTGCCGTCCGGCTGTCTCACCTCGTGCCGAACCGCAATGCGGCATTTGCCTTCCGCATTTCGCTCGCATCCGCCGAACATGACCACGACATAGGTCATCTTGTTGCGGATCAATCTTGCGGTCGACGTGATCTGAACTCCCGCCGTCCGGACCTCCCATTGACGGTGGAATTGATCGATATCCGGAACGGCGGCGACGACCACCTTGAACGGCCCATCGTACCCTTCCTGCGGCTTTAGTCCCGGTGGATCGAGCGCGGCGGTGGCGAGAAGCGCCAGGATCACGCGGCTTCGCTTTCGCTCGTCAGCGACAGGAAAACGTCCTCGAGATCGGGCTCGCGCGTGCGCACATCGACGATTGCCAATCCATCGCGCTGGACGGCTGCGAGGACCTGTCCCGCGTTCACCTTGTCCTTGCGGAAAGTGATTTCGATCGTCCGCTCGTCGAGCAGCCGGATATTCTCGAAGCAATCATTGCTCGGCACATTGTCCATCTCACGGTCGAAGGTCACGACCACTGCCTTCTCCTGCGCCTTGGCAACGAGCGTCCGCGTCGGCTCATTCGCGATGACCTTGCCGTGATTGATGATTGCGATGCGGTCGCAAAGCTCTTCCGCCTCTTCGAGATAGTGGGTGGTCAGGACCACCGTGACGCCTTGCTGGTTGAGCTGGCGGACGTACGCCCACAATTGCCGGCGCAGCTCGATGTCCACACCGGCGGTCGGTTCGTCGAGGACGAGGATCGGCGGCGAATGGACCATTGCCTTTGCGACCAACAACCGCCGTTTCATTCCGCCCGACAATGTCCGCGAGTAGGCATCGGCCTTGTCGGTCAAATGCATCGCCGCAAGCAGCTCATCACTTTTCCGCTTCCCCGACGGAATCCCGTAAAGACCGGCCTGGATCTCGAGCGCTTCCTTGGGCGTGAAAAAGGGATCGAACAGGATTTCCTGCGGCACGATGCCGATCGAGCGCTTCGCATTGCGAGGATGCTCGTCGATGTCGAAGCCCCAGATGTTCACCTTCCCGGCGGTCTTCACGACAAGCCCGGCGAGAATATTGATCAGCGTCGATTTACCGGCGCCGTTCGGGCCAAGAAGTCCGAAGATCTGACCTTGGGGAATATCGACGCTGACGTTGTCGAGGGCCTGCTTCCCGCCCGCGTAAATCTTCGACACGGACTCGATGCGGATGGCGGCAGGCGTTTCCATGGGTGCGGCATAGCGGCGAGCCTGCCTTGGGGACAAGCGACGAGGAAACCGAACCGGTAAACGCATCATTTACCCTGTCTGTCAGACGCATCTTGAGGGAAAAGGGTTAGCGCTGCGCTCACAATGAGTTTGCGCTCCTTATCCCTGCTGATTGCAGGGCTGCTGTCGTTTGTGATCGCAGCCCCGGTTACAGCTGCCCCCAAAGCGGCCGTCCCGCCTGCCAGGGCAAGCGCGGACATCCGTAGCCCGGCTACGGTGCGCCTGCTGAACGATTTGAATTTCGGTTATCTCAGCGTGACCACCGCCGGCACTGCGGTGATGAACCCGAACACGGACGTGCTGACGACGACTGGCGGCGTGGTGAAAATCGGCGGAAATCCCTATTCGGCGCAGTTCGAGAGCGTCTCGCCGGTGAAGGGCGTGGTGATCGTCCGGATTCCGAAGCAGCCGATCACGCTACTGCGCGTCGGCGGCACGGAGACGATGACCGTCAACAATTGGACGATCGAGGGGAGTGCCAACCGCAACGTCAATTCGAAGGAACCGTTCTCCTTCCGAGTAGGCGGCACCCTGAATGTGGGCGCCAACCAGGTCGAAGGCATCTACCTCGGCACGTTTACCGTCGACGTCCAATACCCGTGAAGGGTCTCAAAGCTTGAAGGTCGGGCGACCCTTCGCATTGATGAAGGCGCGCTCGATTGCTACCGGAGGCGCCATGGAACAGACCGCCCAAGCCGCGAATTCGCTGCCGCCTCCCGAAATCTACAAGGTGACGACGTTGCAGGTCGCCTGCGACGGCTCCGGTGAAGTGTCACCGGCACTCGGTCATCCTCGCGTCTTCCTGCGGATGGAGCCTGATCTGGGCTTCGTCGAATGCGGTTATTGCGATCGCCGCTTCGTCCTCGAAGGCGGTCCGGCCGACGAATAGCTACCAGCGGCCGTCGATCGGCCGCTCGCCCTCCATCTCAGCAATTCTGCGAAGAGTCGCTGGCGACGTGCGCTCGGGCAATGCGTCCAGCTTAAAGAAGCGAGCTTCAACGACCTCGACTTGGTCTTCGACGGGCAGGCCGTCGGCGACCGCCTTGAACAAATGGATCGTATCGCGCTTGCCTTCGGCGCCTGATTCATAGGTCCAGACTGGCTCGACGTCGCGAACCTCCAGGCCCAGCTCTTCCAGTATCTCGCGCGCGGCAGCCGCCGCCGGACTTTCACGCCGCGAAACGCCTCCGCCGGGGAGCAGGAACTGATCGCTTGCGCCATAGCCGTTGCGGATCAGCAGCAACTCGCCGGCGGGATTGAACAGCATCACCTTCACCCCCGTCGTGCGAACGCGGAGCACCGCCAGCAACCATCGCCGGATCTGGTAAGCAAGCTGGACGATGGCGCGCACGCGGTGGGGATAGAGCGTGCGGGCTGGCGCGAACAGTCGCCGCGCCTATATCTGCGGCATGACCTTCTCCACTGACCCGCGCAAATTCCTCTATCGTGAGGGAGCGCTGGACCCGGACGAAGCAAAGCGGCTCGTCTCTAAGCACCTCGCCCATTGCGATGATGGCGAGCTCTACCTCCAATATTCGGCGAGCGAGGCATTCGGCTTCGACGACGGGCGGCTGAAAACTGCCGACTACAATACCGCATCCGGCTTCGGGCTTCGCGGCGTATCGGGCGAAACCACCGCCTTCGCGCATGCGAATGAGATCAGCGCCGCCGCAATCGACCGCGCTGCCGCAACGTTGAAGTTGCTCGATCCGGCAAAGGGGCAGCCGGCGCCGCCGCCGACGCGCACCAATCAGGCGATGTACACGGCCGACGATCCGCTCTCGGCGATTCCGTTCGCCCAGAAGGTGGCGCTGTGCCAGCAGATCGACGCCGCGGCCCGCGCCCGCGATCCGCGCGTTGCGCAAGTTGCCGTCTCGCTCGCCGCGAGCTGGAGCGTGATCGACATCGTCCGCGCCGATGGCTTCGTTGCCCACGACGTCCGGCCTTTGGTCCGTCTCAATGTCCAGATCGTCGCGCAGGACGGAGACCGCCGCGAGACCGGCTACCACGGCATGGGCGGGCGCTATCTCTACGGTCAGTTGTTCGAGGAAGAGACAATGGCAGCGGGCGATCGACATCGCGCTGGCAGCAAGCGCTGACCAACCTCCGCTCGGTCGATGCACCCGCCGGCGAAATGCAGGTCGTGCTCGGCCCCGGCTGGCCGGGCGTCCTGCTGCACGAAGCGGTTGGTCACGGCCTCGAAGGCGATTTCAACCGCAAGGGCACTTCCGCGTTCTCGGGCCGGATCGGCGAGCGGGTCGCGGCGCCGGGAGTGACCGTCATCGACGATGGCTCGATCGGCAACCGGCGCGGGTCGCTGACGATCGACGACGAAGGCACGCCGACGCGGCGCAACGTCCTGATCGAGGACGGCATCCTCAAGGGCTATATCCAAGACCGGCTTAACGCCCGGCTGATGGGCGTCGAGCCGACTGGCAATGGTCGTCGCGAAAGCTTCGCGCATGCGCCGATGCCGCGCATGACCAACACCTTCATGCTCGCGGGCAACGACAATCCCGGCGAGTTGGTCGAGCGGGTCAAGGACGGCATTTACGCCAAGAGTTTCGGCGGCGGGCAGGTCGACATCACCAGCGGCAAGTTCGTCTTCTCCTGCACCGAGGCCTATCGAATCCGCGGCGGAAAGATCGCCGAGCCGGTCAAGGGAGCGACATTGATTGGCGACGGTCCGACCGTGCTGACGCGGGTCAAGGGCATCGGCAACGACCTTGAGCTCGACGAAGGCGTCGGCATTTGCGGCAAAGGCGGCCAGTCGGTCCCCGCCGGCGTCGGCCAACCCACCTTGCTGATCGATGGCCTGACGGTCGGAGGCACGGCAACCGCGTGAGCGACTGGCGCCGCGACGTTCTCACCTACTGGTTCGGGCTCGATCCCAAGGAGTGGTTTCGCAGCGGTCCCGCGATCGATGACGAGATTCGCGAGCGCTTTCTGGAAACCTGGTCCGAGCAGCGGCGCCTGCCCGTCAGCTCGTTCCTGGACGATCCGTTGACTGCGCTCGCAGCCGTCATCCTGTTCGACCAGTTTCCGCGCAACATGTTCCGCGACCATGCCGAGCAGTTCGCGACAGATCACCTCGGGCTCGCGATCGCGAAGGGAGCGATCGAGCGCGGCCTCGACGACCGCGTCGACCCGAAGGAACGCAGCTTTTTCTACATGCCGTTCCAGCACAGCGAGAACCTCGCGGACCAGAATCGTTCGGTGCAGCTCTTCACCCAATTAGGCGACGATTATCAGCTTGGCTTCGCGAAGAAGCACCATGACATCATCGAGCGCTTCGGTCGCTTCCCGCACCGCAACGCTATGCTTGGACGGCCGCCGCGCCCTGCGGAAGTTGAAGCCGGCAACGTGGTGCCTTGGTGAGCGGACTGGTCGAAGTCGCGCGTTTCCTCACGCCGATGCAAGCCGAGCTGGCCCGGATTTTCTTCGAAAGCCGGGACATCGACGCAGTCGTCTTCGACACGAGTAGCTTTGGCAATCTGGACGGTGCGATCATCGGCGTCAGGCTGATGGTGCTGGACGAAGACCTCGTCGACGCGCGCGAGGCGCTTCGGGAATACCAGTCCTAGAGCAGATGCGCGATCGGTGTCGGATCGACGCCGACCGAGGCCAGCCGTTCTTCGATCTCCTCACGGGTCATGCCTTCCTCGCTCTTGGCCACGGCCCAGGAGAGCGCCGATCGAGTGCCCGTGCGGCAGAAGGCCAGCATCTTGCCCTTCGTGGCCTTGATCGCGTCCTGCATCGCATCCGCATCGGCCGGGCCAATGCCGCGGATAATCGGGACTGAGCGATAATCGATGCCCGCAGCACGTGCCGCTTCCTCGATTTCGGTACCCAGCGGCTGGCCCGGCTCCTCGCCGTCCGGCCGATTGTTGACCAGCATCGTAATCCCCAGGCCAGCCAGGCCGGCCACCTCGTCGGGGCGGATCTGCCCGCTCACATGGGTCTTGTCATCCAGCTGCCGTGGCATCCGATCGTTCCTCCTCCGCCGCGAGCGCCGCGAGCATGGCTTCCCCGTAGCGGGAGAGCTTCACCGCACCAACTCCCTGGACGGTGCCAAGTTCTGCGAGGGTCTTGGGCCGGCTCTCCGCAATCTCGCGCAACGTCGAATTGTGGAAGATCACATAAGGCGGCACGCCCGCGTCCGCAGCCAGCTTGCGGCGAGCTTCACGAAGTGCGTCGAACATCGGGTCAGCCGGGCCCGCGTCTCGCCGCCGAGACGCCCGCTTACGCGGCGGCGGTACGGCGATGGTCAACTCCTGCTCACCCTTGAGGATTGGCTTTGCGTTGGGCCCGAAGCTCAGCCCGCCATAGGCGTCGGCGCGAAGGGCATCGCGGGCGATCAGCGCCCGCGCGACCGGCCGCACCAGCGCCAGTTCGTCGGCGTCCGCGATCCCGAAGACGGAGAGCTTGTCATGACCGAAGCTGCGGACCTTCTCATTGTCATTACCCGCCAGCACGTCCGCGAGATGAGCAACGCCGAACCGCATCTCGGTGCGGAACGCGGCTGACAAGAGCTTCCGCGCAACCTCGGTCGCATCGATCGTCTTCGGCGGGTCGAGGCAGTTGTCGCAATTGCCGCAGGTTTCCGGTGGATCTTCCCCGAAATGACGGAGCAGAATGGCGCGGCGGCAGCCTGACGTCTCTACCAAAGCGGCCAATGCGTTCAGCCGCTCGCGTTCGTCAGGGCGGCGGTCGGGCTCGACTTCCTGTTCGATGCGCGTTCGGGCGCGGGCGAAATCCTCGGCGCCCCAGAAGAGCCAGGCCTCGGCAGGTTCGCCGTCGCGACCGGCACGTCCGGTTTCCTGGTAAAAGGCTTCGATCGACTTCGGGATGCCGGCGTGGGCAACGAAGCGGACGTCGGGCTTGTCGATGCCCATACCGAACGCAATCGTTGCCGCGATCACCATCTCCTCCGACTCGACGAAGGCCGCCTGATTGCGCGCGCGAACGGCCGGGTCGAGACCGGCATGATAGGCGCGCGACGGGCGGCCGGTGCTGCCGAGCTGTTCCGCGATCCGCTCCGTCTTGTCGCGGCTCGGAGCGTAGACGATGCCGGGCCCAGGCTGGCCGGCGAGGAGCAGCTTCAGTTGGGCATTCAACCCATCGCGCGGGCGCACGTGATAGCGGATGTTCGGCCGATCGAAGCCGGCGACGATCAGGCCGTCTTCGGGAATGCCCAGCTGGGTCAGAATATCGGCGCGCGTGCGCGCTGTCTGCAGTCGCGGTCAGTGCGAGACGAGGCACGTCCGGATTGTCGTCGAGCAAGGATCGCAGCTGGCGATAGTCGGGCCTGAAATCGTGGCCCCATTCGCTGACGCAATGGGCTTCGTCGATGGCAATCAGCGACAGGTTCACCCGGCCGACGAGCCGTCGAAACGCTTCGCCCGTGGCGCGTTCAGGGGCAGCATAAAGCAAGTCCAGCTCGCCTGTCTTGAAACGCTCTATCGTCCGCTCGCGATCGGAATCCGCCGAAGTCAACGAGGCAGCACGTAGGCCAATGGCATCGGCGCTTCGGATCTGGTCATGCATCAGTGCAATCAGCGGCGAAATCACGAGCGCCGTCCCTTCGCGCGCCACGGCCGGCAGCTGATAGCAAAGCGACTTGCCGGCGCCGGTCGGCATGACCGCCAGCGTGTGCCGGCCCGCGAGAACGCGCTCGACCACGTCTTCCTGAACGCCCCGGAAGTGATCGAAGCCAAAGACTTTATGGAGGATTTGCGAAACCTTGCGCACGCCTCACCCATAACGTCGGGGCGGCGCTTGTCGAAGATTACTCTGCAGCCTCCGCGGCTTCCTCGAGGACTCGCTCCGCCGCCTGCCGGTACCAGAGGTCGGCGTAGAGGCCGCCCTTCTCCAGCAACTCCTCGTGGGTGCCGAGTTCCGCAACGCGGCCCTCTTCGAGCACTGCAATCCTGATCTGCGCCGACTACGGTGGATAGGCGATGCGCGATGATGATCGTGGTGCGGCTTTGCGCAATCCGCTCGAGCGTTTCCAGAATCGCCTGCTCGGTTCGGCTGTCGAGCGCGCTGGTCGCCTCGTCGAGAACGAGAATGGGCGGGTTCTTGAGCAGGGTGCGGGCGATGGCGACGCGCTGCTTCTCACCGCCCGACAGCTTGAGGCCGCGCTCGCCGACCATGCTCTTGTAGCCATGCGGGAGCGCCTTCACGAAATCGTCGATCGCCGCGCCTTTCGCGGCGCCTTCGATCTCGGTCCTGCGACGCTTCGCCGCGCCCGTAGGCGATGTTGTAGCCGATGGTGTCGTTGAACAAGACGGTGTCCTGCGGGACGATGCCGATCGCCGCCCGCAGGGAACGTTGCGCGACCTCGGCGATCGGCTGGCCGTCGATCAGGATCCGACCGGCGGTCGGGTCGTAGAAACGGTACATGCAGCCGCGCGAGCGTCGACTTGCCCGCGCCCGACGGTCCGACGACCGCGAGGCTGGTGCCCGCTGGAATATCGAGGTCGATGCCTTTCAGGATTTCACGCTCGGGTTCGTAGCCGAAGCGCACGCCTTCGAAGCGGACGTTGCCGCTCTTCACCTCGATCGGCGGTGCGCCGGTCTTGTCGACGACCTCGGCGGGCGTATCGAGCAGCCCGAACATCGCCTCCATGTCGATCAGGCCCTGGCGGATCGAGCGATAAACCCAGCCGAGCATGTCGAGCGGGCGGAAGAGCTGCATCAGCAGCGAGTTGACCAGCACAACGTCGCCCGGGGTGAACTGCCCGCGGCTCCAGCCCCAGACGGTGAAGATCATCGCGCCGGCCATCATCAGCATTGGTGATCAGGCTCTGCCCGATGTTTAGCCACGCGAGCGAAGTCTCGTTGCGGACGGCGGCCGTGGCGAAAGCGGAAATCGCCTCGTCGTAGCGCTTTGCCTCCCGTTCCTCGGCCCCGAAATATTTGACGGTTTCGTAGTTCAGCAGAGAGTTGACCGCGCGGCCGATCGCCTTGTTGTCGACTTCGTTCATGTCGCGCTGGATCTGCGCACGCCAGTCGGTAACCTTGCGCGTGAAGGTGATGTAGATCGCGACCATCACCAGCGTCGCTGCGACCAGCCCCGCGCCGAACTTCACGAAGAAGATAATGCAGATCGCGACGAGCTCGATCACCGTCGGCGCGATGTTGAAGAGGATGAAATAGAGCATCATGTCGATGCTCTTGGTCCCCCGCTCAACGACCTTTGTCAGCGAGCCGGTACGCCGCTCCAGGTGGAAGCGCAGGCTGAGATCGTGGATGTGCCGAAACACCTGGCCCGACAGTCGGCGGGCGGCGCCCTGCCCGACCTTTTCGAACAATGCATTGCGCAAATTGTCCGCGAGTACGCCGACGAACCGCGCGATCGCATAGGCCGCGACAAGCATCGCGACGACTCCGAACGCGACCGCCGGTCCCGACATCCGGTCGATGATCGCCTTGTACGCGAAGGGCATGACGAGCGTTGCCGCCTTGCCCGCGAGCACGAGCACGACGGCCACGACGACCCGGGCCTTGAGCTCCGTCTGCCCTTTCGGCCACAGCATCGGAAGGAACCGCACCAGCGTGCGGAGCCCGCCGTTTCCCTGTTCCTGCTGTGCGGGTGCCGACGCCATTCGCCTCTAGGTAGGTGCCGCGCCGCCTTGCCGCAAATCACGCCTGCGAAATGACTGGAACAAGCGGCTTTTCCGTCGGTTCTCGAACGACTTAACGTCCTTGGAGATGTGGAAATGGAACTCGGTCTATTACGTCATTGCCATCCTGGGTTGTCCCGACGGATCTTCGCAATGCACGCCCGTAGCGACCGAGCCGACGCATTATTCGTCGCAGGCGGAATGCTCGACGCGGACCCAGGAAGCCCTGCTTCGCAACAACCAGTTCGACTTCCCGACGCTGGTCGCAGAGTGCCACGCGACCGATCCGCGCTCGATCGCCTCGAAGGGCGAGCCGGCCGTGGTTCTCGCCAACGCACTGCGGGGCTAAGCCATGTCCGATGTCATGGAGCCGATGATCCACGAGGACCGACTTCCGGGCCACGAAAGCGCGCTCGAACCGAAGCCCGATTGGGAACCGCGCTATAAAGGATCGGATCGCCTGAAGGGCAAAGTCGCGCTGATCACCGGCGCCGACAGCGGCATCGGTCGCGCCGTCGCCGCTCTCTACGCGCGCGAAGGCGCGGACATCGCCATCCTCTACCTTTGCGAGCATGACGACGCGCAGAAGACCAAGGAAATCGTGGAGGCCGAGGGGAGCAAGGCAATGACCATTGCCGGCGACATCGGCAGCAAGGACTTCTGCGACAAGGCCGTGAAGCAGGTCGTCGACGAACTCGGCGGTCTCGACATCCTCGTGAACAATGCCGGCGAACAGCATTATGACGAGGACATCGCCTCGATCACCGAAGACCAGCTTCGGCGCACGTTCCAGACGAACATTTTCGGCATGTTCTTCCTGACGCAGGCCGCGATGCCGCACCTCAAGGACGGGTCGGCGATCGTGAACTGCACGTCGGAGACGATGTACAAAGGTTCGCCCGGCCTGCTCGACTACAGCGCGACGAAGGGCGCAATCACCGCCTTCACCCGCTCGCTGTCGAAGAACCTCGTCGAAAAGGGCATCCGGGTGAACGGCGTTGCGCCAGGCCCGATCTGGACTCCGCTCAATCCGTCCGGCGGACAGCCGCCGGAGAAAATCCCGGAGTTCGGCAAGAGCACGCCGATGAAACGCCCGGGACAGCCGAACGAAGTTGCGCCGTCCTTCCTGTTCCTCGCCTGCGAGGATTCCAGCTACATGACGGGCCAGGTCCTCCATCCGGACGGCGGAAATACCGCTTCCAGTTAATCGGCTGGCAAATTTTCCCAACTGTCGGCGCACAATCCACCACCTTTCGTGGTGGAAATTTCGTTGCCTACTGAAAGATAACGATAATTTGTATTTGGCACGCTCCCTGCATTGTTAACTGCGTGAGGCTCACGACGAGCCGCACTGCAAAAAGGGAGACTACCAATGTTCGCACTTCATTCGGTTCGTGACACCGCCACTGCCTTCGCAGCCGCGTTCATCACCGCCATGCTGTTCGTCAGCACCGCCACCAGCGCGCTGCCGATCGCCTAACAAATTTTCAGTACAAGGAATTCAAAGTGAACGGTCGTTTTGTCCTCAACAGGTCCCAAGGCAAGATCATGGGCGTGGCTGCCGGCCTCGCCGACTGGACCGGCGTCGATGCGCTCCTGATCCGTCTCGGACTGGTCGCCGCATTGCTCATGACTGGCCCGATCGTGGTCCTGTTTTACATTCTCACCGGCTGGTTGGCGTCGGACCGTTGATCCCGCGCCAACCTTCCCTACCCTCCGACATGTGATTGACGCCCGTGATCCGTTTCAGCTCGCACGGTTCGTCGAGGCGCAGGAAAGCCAATTCGACATCGCGCTGAGCGAATTGAAGGCGGGACAGAAGCGCAGCCACTGGATTTGGTTCGTCTTCCCTCAGCTCGCCGGCCTGGGCCGAAGCCCCACCGCGCAATTCTACGGAATCCGATCCCTGCTCGAAGCGCGAGCTTTCCTCGCGCATCCCATCCTCGGCCTTCGATACCGCCAGGCGGTTGAAGCAATGCTCGGGTGGGCCGGTCTAAAGTCCGCCGCGACGATACTCGGCGATCTCGACGCGATGAAACTGAGATCCAGCCTCACCTTGTTCGAGGTGGCATCTGGCGACCCTCTGTTCGCACAAGCGATCGAGGCCTTCTACGGCTCTGCGGATGATGCCACTATCAGGCTTCTGGGTCGCGATTAGAGCGGAGCGGCGCAGCCGTGCCGAGCCTCGCCCTCCACCTTCAGGAAAACTTCCATCGGATAGGTCTTGTCCGACATCCCATCTGAGCAACCAGGCTTCGGCGTCGTCACCATCTCGAACGGCTTGCCACGCAGTGCGCCAACCCATTTGATCGTGCCATCGGTCGCTGATGCTTTGGCCCAGACCCGTGTGCCCGTCTGATCTTCCGGCGTGAAATAAGTGACGCAGCGACCTTCCGTCCGAACATTCCAGAAGGGCTCTGTTCCAACGCCGTTGATCGAGGCGATCGCTAGCTTTGCTCCGTCTTGCATCGAGCAGGCATTCGTGTCCTGCGCTTTCGGCCCATCGCTCGCAGGCGTCGGCGTGGCGGAGGGCTCCTCGCGAACTCCCCACTGGCTCGTCCCGTTGCCGTCGTTGACGGTGGCGATCGAACTATTCGCCTCTTCGCGGCTGGCGCAGCTCGCCACGGCGAAGAGAATGCTCAGAACTACCAACGGTCGCATCGCATTGCCTCCCGATTTAAGCATGTGGGCCTCGGGCTTGCCGGTCAACGGCCGCGACCCTAGCCTAAAGGTCGAAGGAGAATCGTGATGCGGAAGATGTTGCTCGGACTTGGCGTCGCCGCCCTGATCGCAACGCCGGCCGGAGCCGCGCTTCCCAACGGGTCGAAGGCGCCCGACTTCACAACCACCGGAGCTTTGGCCGGCAAGCCGTTCAAGATCCATTTGGCGGAGCAGCTGCGCAAAGGCCCGGTCGTGCTCTATTTCTTCCCGAAGGCGTTCACCAAGGGCTGCACCCTTGAAGCGCACGCGTTCAGCGACGCTTCCAAGGAATTCCAGAAGGCCGGAGCGCGAGTCATCGGCATGTCGGCGGACGACCTGCCGACGCTGCAGAAGTTCTCGGTCGAGGAATGCCGCAACTCCTTCCCGGTCGCGACCGCGACGGCGGCGACGCAAAAGGCCTATGACGTGGCCTGGGCGGAGCATCCGGGCGTCACGACCCGGACGTCCTACGTTATCGATCGCCGTGGCCGGATCGTGATGGTCCACGACGATCTCGACTGGAGCCAGCACGTCGCCAAGACGCTCGCGGCGGTTAAAGCGCTGAAGCGCTAGGGTCTCACCCGCCACATCTTGAAAGGCGAGCCTTTCGGAAGCTGGACCGGCGTAAGCCAGGCCGGAACCTTGCCGTTGATCAGCTGGACGTAGAATCCCTTCGGCGCTTCGGCCCGGAAGATCGTCGCCGTCGACATGTTGGGACAGACCAGCAGATAGTCGGAGCGGTACTTGGTGATCAGGCGGTGCGCCTGCAATTCGTCCCCGCGAAATGCATTCATGACGTCAGCAATCTGCTCGCCATTGCGATGGTACGGGCCGCCCACTGCATCGTGATGCGTGATGGTGATCAGCCGCGGCCCGAGATCGATGAAGGTGAACACCATGCCCTTCGGCTGCTGCGCGACCGGCTTCATGCCCGACAGCGACACGCATTGCCGGTTGGCCTTGTCGACCGCGATCTCGGACGGCTTCTTCTTCTTGGCCGGATAGAAATTGCTGATCGCCGGAGCCGCAGCGCCAAGACCGAACGCGATCAGCAAGAACGTGCCGATCACCCGGACGATGGAACTCTTCGAATTCCAGGCCCAAGGCACGGCTGCCCAAAGCAACGCGATCGCGCCTGCCAATCCGAGGACCTGCGCAGCCGGCCCCGTCCGAGTTTGCCACAAAAGAAGCAGGGTGGCAGCGATAAGGGGCGCCGCAACGGCCAGCACTCGCCGCAGCAGTTCGGGATCGCGGCGCTTGGACCACGCAAAGAACAGCCACCCGACGATGCCCGTGACCGGGATCGCAGCGATCGTCACCGCCATCTGCCAGCCGTGACGATAGAGCGGCCGGGCCTCCCGCACGTGGCTCAGCCACAGCCGCTCGACCTCGGGAGATACACCCTCAAGACGCGTAAGGCAGTGCGGCCACATCAACGCGTGGAAGGCCGCGACGATCAGGCCGGCGCCGAGAGCCAGCGCAATGCGCCGCTTCCAATCGGCGGGCGAAACCATCGCAAGGCCAAACAACAAGGCTGAGCCGAGCAGGGCATCGGACAACCAGACCGGTGACAAGGCGTCGCAAACGGGGAGCCGGTTCGCGTAGGACGCGAAGGCGACGAAGCCGATCGCGGAGCCGCCGCCCAAGGTGGCGGCGTAGGTCGACAGCCGCTTCCGCTCTTCCGCATCGGTCACCCAGAATAGCGCCATCGCTGCACCGGTGATCGCGATGTAGATGATCATTTCCAGACCGATCCACAGCGAAATGGCCGACGCAATGCCCGTCACAGCGCCGCCTCGTGCTCGTTTGGGATCGGCGATTCCCGCCACGGCCAGAGCCAGTAAAGCGAGCTGCCATCCGTGATGATCGATACGGGCCGGCATGAACATTCCGGTGGCGGATCCGGCGAAGAACAGGGTCACGAACACCAGCGGATAGGCCCGCTTGTCGATCAGTCGCCGGGCTGTCAGCGCCAGGGAGAAGAGCAGAAGAAGAAGCGGCAGCAATGGCGCTATCGCGATCGCGGCCTTCTCCGCGACCGCGCCGCCGAAGATCGGCCTAAGCACGAGGATGATGCCTGCGATCGGCAGATCGACCAGCCGTGACCAGTGGATGTTGGCGCCGTACGGCGGGTTCAGCCGATATTGCCGAAGGTCGAACCAGTCCTGCCCGGCAAGCAACGCGCGAACTTGGCTCATCCGCATATTGTCGTCGGTGTCGGGCAGCGAGAAAAACTGGATCGATGTCCAGCGCGTGATCACGAAGTAGACGCAGAGGGACAGCCAGACCCAAACGACCACCCATTTCCAGTGGCGTTCGAGCCAATCGATAACCGGGTCCAAGCTTGCCTCTTTTTAAAGGGTTTCCTGCTGTAGCGGCGCGCGGCTACAGAACAAGCAGACCAACTTCCAATGATTTCCACGCTTCATCCTGACCGTCGCCGAATGCTCGGCCAGCTATTGCGCTTCGGCGTCAGCGGCGCGGCCGCGACCGCGCTGGGCGTGAGCATCTACGCAATCGTTGCGCTGGTCCTGAAGTGGCACCCGCAGCTCGGCAATTTCCTCGCCTACGCAATCGCAGTCGCCAGCGGCTACTTCATGCACAGCTACTGGAGCTTCAAGGATCATGGAGCGGAGCGGACATATGCGACGAAGGTTCGCTTCGTCACAGTGTCGATCATCAGCTATGCGCTCAATAGCTTCTGGGTCTGGCTGCTCTTCACCCACCTGGCCCTAGGCCGCGGTGCGCCGATCATCCCGATGCTGTTCGTCACGCCGCTAGTGACCTTCACGCTCAACCGCCAATGGGTTTTCCGCTGATGGATCGCTCCGTCTACGATTCCATGGCGGAGATCGACGAGCGGCACTGGTGGTATGTCGCCCGCCGCAAGGTCCTCGCCGAGCTGATCCGCCGCAAGGTGCAGCCACCAAGAGATGCGAAGCTGCTCGAGATCGGCTGCGGCACCGGTCACAACCTGAAGATGCTTGGCGAGTTCGGTTCGGTCGACGGACTTGAAATCGATGAGGCCGCACGGAGCTTCGCCGAGAACCGTGTCGGGCACGAAATCTTCTCGTCTCCGCTCCCCGAGCTCGCCGGAATCCCTGAGCGGCATTACGATGTCGTCGGCGCCTTCGACGTGATCGAGCACATCCCCGACGATGTCGGCGCGATGGCGTCCATCGCTCGCCTTCTGAAGCCGACCGGCAAGTTGGTGATGACGGTCCCCGCGCACCAATGGATGTGGTCGGCGCACGACGTCGTGAATCATCACCAGCGGCGTTATTCGAAGGCCGCCCTGAGGGACCTGATCGACGGATCGCCACTCAAGCTGGAAACGATGGGCTACTTCAATAGCCTGCTGTTCCCCGTCGCCGTGGCTCAGAGGCTGGCGTCGAAGGCGCGCGGGAAGGACAACGCGAACCTCGCGCCGCCGGCGGGTCCGATCAATCAGGCCTTGGAACGGATTTTCGCGGCAGAGCGGCTGGCGATTGGCCGACTACCGCTTCCGCCCGGGCTATCCCTCTTCGCGGTCGTTTCGGCCAAATAACCGAGCGTCCCCACGCGCGGCTCGCGCCCGGCGACTTCCTGCACGATGTAGAGCGGACGTCCCTTCGCCTCGTTGTATAGGCGGCCGATATATTCGCCCATCAGCGCGAGCACGAACATCTGCACCGCGCCGAGGACCACGACGACCAGCATCAGCGACGTCCAGCCCTGGATATTCTGGCCGGTTAGCCAGGCGTAGCCGATGTAGGCGATGATCAGCAGCGACCCGAGCGACAGCGCGAGGCCGGCGTGGCTGGCGAGCTTCAGTGGAGCCGACGAAAAGCCGGTCAGCGCATCGAACGCGAATCGAAGCATCTTGCTCAGCGGATATTTGGTCTCCCCGGCGAAGCGCTTGTCGCGGTCGTAGCCGAACGGGACTTGACGGAAGCCGATCCACGCCACCATCCCGCGGATGAAACGCGACTGTTCGGGCATCGCCAGCAAGGCCTCAAGCGCGCGGCAACTCATCAGCCGGAAGTCGCCGGTATCGACAGGAATTTCAATCTCGGTCGCGCGCGACAGAAGACGGTAGAAACCGTGCGCCGTCGCCCGTTTGAATGTGGTCTCGCCATCGCGGCTGCGTCGAACGCCGTAAACGACGTCCGCTTCCTGATCGCGCATCGCATCGAGCATCGCCGGAAGCAGCTCGGGTGGGTCCTGAAGGTCGGCGTCGATGATGAGAACCCGCTCGCCGCGGCAGAGATCGAGACCCGCCGTCAGCGCCAGCTGGTGCCCATGATTGCGGGAAAGGTTGATCGCCAGCACATGTCCGTCGGCTGCCGCAAGTCTCTGCATCACCGGCCAGCTGCCATCCTTCGAGCCGTCGTTGATCAGGACGATTTCATAATCCCCGCCGACGGCGGTGCTCGCGGCCGCGGTCAGCCGCCGGTGAAGTTCCGGCAAGCAGGCCTCTTCGTTGAAGCAGGGGACGACGACGGAAAGGGCGGTCATTTGTCCACACGATAGAGCAAGGACCCCGGTCCCTGCCAGACAAGTGTCATCCCACGTGTCAGTTCGGGATTGTGGGCTGGTATATCGACCATCCAGACATAGTCGAACGCATCGCGCGGAATCGCCTTCAACGCCTTGTCCACCGTCCAGCGCTTCTTGCCGCGGCCGACCGCGCACCAGTCGGGGAACACCATCTGCGACGGATCTTTCCGGAACACGCCCGCCTCAGTGTAAGTGACGCGCATCAGATTGACCCCGTCGATCTGCCACTGATCGTTCGAGAAGCCCTGGCGGCGGGCCATGATCATTCCCGGCAGATGGCTGTTGCGCGGGAGAGCCCATACTCGCCGGCAGTCGCGGCCGACCAACGAAACCACGCGCGCGCCCTCCGGCAGATGGTTCAGCGCTTCCAGCTTGGCGTCCTGATCATTGGCAGCGATCCCCATGCTCCAAGTCACGCCCGCAATCCGAATCACGAACAATGTGAACCCGATGATCGCCAGCACCCGGGCGGTCGGAAGGTGTGTGTCTTCGCGGAAGCGGATGGAAAGTGGGATCAGCGCGATCATGTATGGGGCAAGACGCATGTCGGCATAGGCCGAGCCGAACACGGTCCACGGCAGGATCACGAACGAAGCGATGAGAACAAGCGCGGAGAAGGCCAGGTTACGCGAAAAGGCCAATTTGCGGCTGGCGAGCGTGAACAGGAACAGGATCGGGATGACCGCGACCGTCGCAAGGTCGAACCAGCGCCAGCGGTCGCGAACCGCGGAGTAGATCCACTCCCACTTCAGCTTCCAGTAGAACCATGCACGGGTCATGTCCCCGCCGGTTTCGTAGCGCCACAGGAACATGGCGACGATCGGCAGCGCCATCACCGACGCATGGGCGACAGCGTTGACGATAGACCGGAACCAGCCGCGTCCTTCGTCATGCTGGCGGACCGCCTCGGCGGAGAAGGCGAGGAGCCCGAGCGTTCCCCAACCAAATGTATGAGCGAAGAAAATCACGAACGAGATCGGCACGAACAGGATCGCCCGCAGCCGTAGCCGCCCCTGCCTCGCGAGCCTCAGCCATAGACCGAAGGCGAGAAATGCCAGCGCCATCGACAGAGCGAAATTGACGAAGCCGAAGACGAACGGGTGATTGTAGACGAACAGCAAGGAGAATAACGCGGTCGGCGTCAGGCGATGATGGACCTCACGCGCGACCAGCAGGAAGCCGGCGACGGTTAGCGCCGGGATCGCCATGACGATGACCTTAACCGCCAGCTCTAAGCCGAGAATCGGACCGAGCAGCTGGACCAGTCCATCCACACCTAGATTGCCGATCGGCGCCCAATCGTAAGCGTAGTAGCGATGAAGCCAGGGCGAGCTGCCGATGTCGAGCTGAACCCGATACCGGCCGATATGCCCGAACAAGTCCACCAGCGGCGCATTGTGCGGGTAGGCCAGCGGGATCATCGACAGGACGACAAGCAGCGCGACGAAGCGCCGCGTTTCCCACCATTGGCGTGGAATAGTGACAGGCGGCTCGACCGCAGCATGATGCGCGAACGTGCTCATTAAATTGTCACAAACCCCAGCGGACGGAACCGCAGCCCCTTAGTCCGCGTGACTGCTTTGTCCACGCGTTTCAGCCAAATTCAAACCTTCCGTTAACCACAATTCGGTAGCCACCTTCCTGAAGGAGCGGGAATGGAAGCGACTGCCGGACCGATTGAAGGCAATTCGCCGCGCCCAATTCCCTGGGTGCTGGGCGGCGCATTCATCCTTTTCTTCCTGTTCCGCGACCTCCTCGTCACCGAGCATGGCGTGATCGGTCATTCCGCGTATTGGGGCCGCGATTTCATCAATGTCTGGACCGGCGGTCACCTGATCCGCGAGGGACGCTTCGATATTCTCTATAACGTCTCCGCCTACGCGGATTATCAACGCGGGCTGTTCGGCGAGATCGATCGCCACAATTATTCCTATCCGCCCGTCACTTTCCCGATCGCGTCGCTGCTGTCGCTGCTGCCGTACTGGGTAGCGCTGGTCGCGTGGACCGGTGGTACGGCGGCCCTCTTCATCTGGGCTGCGCGCCCTTGGTGGCCTGAGCGCGCCGGCCCTGCATGGCTGGCGGTT
The DNA here is from genome assembly GCA_963750315.1 of uncultured Alphaproteobacteria bacterium. Classification (GTDB taxonomy): domain Bacteria; phylum Pseudomonadota; class Alphaproteobacteria; order Sphingomonadales; family Sphingomonadaceae; genus Sphingomicrobium. Next base: position 174,545 of record CAVVQF010000018.1, on the reverse strand, counting down.
CTGACCCCGGCCGCATTGGTGAACATCTGGGCTGGCCATTACGGTTTCCTGCTTGGCGCGCTCTTCCTGCTCGGCTGGCAGAAGCTCGATGAACAGCCGCGGCTGGCGGGCCTCTTCTTCGGCCTGATGCTGATCAAGCCTCACCTCGCCATCCTCATTCCGCTGGTCCTGCTGATCCGGCGCAAGTGGGAAGCGATCGGCTGGGCTGCCGCTACGGTTGCGGCGCTGGTTGCAATCACTTCTGCGCTCTACGGCTGGGCCGCGTGGGACCAGTTCCTGTTCCGGACCAGCGGCGTCCAGCTCAAATTGATCGACGCCGGAGCGAGCTTCTTCGGCCTGATGTCGACGTCGACAATCACGGCCATGTTGGCGCTCAGCGGAAGCTGGGCCTTCGCCATTGCAGCCTATGTCGCCACTGCCTCGGTCGCAATTTGGATGGTCGTGAAAACTGCTGTCAGCCGGGTCGCCACGCGCGATCTCGCGTTCCTTGTCGCAACGGCGACGTTCCTCGTCCTCCCCTATTGCTTCAACTACGACCTCACGGTCGTGATGGTCGGAGCGCTTTGGCTCCTCACGCGCGATACGCTTGAGGGACCCGACCGGCGCCTGGCCATGTACGGCTTCCTGGCGCCGCAGCTCGGCATGGTTCTTGCGGCACTCGGCTTCCCACTGATGCCTTTGATGCTGCTCGGCCTCGCCTATGCGCAATATCGACTTGCGATCGGAAACGAGGATCGCGCCAGTTCCGGCGAGCCGCGGTCCGCATTCAACTAGCATACAGCTTTAAGGCATTAATCGAACGCCACATTCTTTGAGGGAGGCATTCGAATGAAGACGCTTCTGATCGGCGGCGCAGCATTGCTCGCGTCTGCTGCTGCGATCGCCCAGGTCGCACCGACGTCGGCGGCTGCGCCGGTCGCTCGCGCACCGATGGCCGCCAAGGTTCACACGCGCGCCGAGGTGCAGGCCAAGGTTGCCGAGCATTTCGCCAAGGTCGATGCGAACCGCGACGGGGTCATCACCAAGGCCGAAGCCGACGCCGCAATGCAGGGCTTCCGCACCCATTTGGCCGAGCGGCGCAAGGATCGTCGCGACGATCGCCGCGAAAATGCGTTCGAGCGGCTCGATTCGAATCGCGACGGCGCCATTAGCCGTGCGGAATGGGATGCGAATGCGGCGCAACGCGAGCAGCGCATGGCCTCGCGCGATCATAATGGTGATGGCCGCCCCGACGGTCGTGGCTTCAAGCATGCCGGCATGCGCGGGATGGGCGGCTTCGGCGGTCACATGTTCGAGATGGCCGACGCCAACAAGGACGGCCGCCTAACCCTTCAGGAAGCGCAGGCTGCCGCCCTCCAGCACTTCGACATGGCCGATGCCAATCGCGACGGGCAGATCACGCCCGACGAGCGCCGGCAGATGCACCAGCGCATGCGCGCCGCCCCACCGCGCGGCTGAAGAGATCAGAGCGAGGGCATGGGGGCTCGGCGAGTTCGCCGGGCCCCTTCATTTTGCCCGTTCGGGCTGCGGCGTCCTTTTCTTCTTCGCTGGCTTGGCCTTGGCGGGAGAGCCGCCCGCCGCGCGAAAACGCGCCTCGGCTTCCGCCATGTAATCGCGCGTAATCGGAACGGCCCTGCGGTCGCGAATGTACTGAACCTGGTAATTGCAGGCGGCGCCGCTTTCGAACATCACAATGCCGCCGGCGAGATAGAACTCCCACATGCGAAAGAAGCGCTCGTCGTAAAGCTTCACGACTTCATCATGCGCCTTTGTGAACCGATTCAACCATTCGCGCAGCGTGTACGCATAGTGAAGTCGCAGATTCTCGATATCGCTCGAGATTAGCCTCACTTTCTCGCTAGCCGCCGCCATCTGCGAGATGCTCGGCAGGTGGTAACCGGGGAAAATCCACTTGTCGGTGAACGGGTCTGGCTGGCCGGAGCCGCCGAGCTTGCCAATCGTGTGCAGCAGCATGACTCCATCGTCAGCCAGCAATTCACGGCACTTGGCGTAGAATTCCTCATAGTGCGCGGCGCCGACATGCTCGAACATGCCGATTGAGACGATGCGGTCGAAGCGCCCTTTGAGCAGGCGATAGTCGATGAGCTCGAAGCGCACGCGTTCGGCGACGCCCGCTTCCTCGGCGCGGCGGCGGGCGACCTTCAATTGCTCTTCCGATAGAGTGATGCCGAGCACATCCACGTCGGCTACGCGATTTAAGTAGAGAGCCGTGCCGCCCCAACCGCAGCCGATGTCGAGCACCTTCTGTCCGGGCTTCAGGTAGAGCTTGGCAGCGATGTGCGCCTTCTTGTCCTCCTGCGCCTGCTCAAGCGAGTTCGACGGGTCGGTGAAATAAGCGCAGCTGTATTGCAGGTCGCGATCGAGGAAGAGCTCGTAGAGTTGATTGCCAACGTCGTAATGGTGAGCAACGTTTTGCCGCGACTTGACCGGATCGTTGCGCCTGAAAAAACGCTTCAACCACTTGCCCTTGCCCTTGCCGAGCGCCTTGCGCTTGCCCTGTTCCCACGGCTTCGCGCCGACGATCAGCTCGAGCAAGTCGAGCATCGTGCCGTCCTCGATCGTCACTCGGCCGTCCATGTAGAGCTCGCCAAGCTTCAGTCGCGGATTGCGGAAAAGCTCCAGCGCAGCACGCTTGTCGTGGAGGCGGACGGTGACGTGCTTGCCGCCACCCGGACCGTAAGTCTCCTTGCTCCCGTCCGGCTGGACGAGGGAGATCCTGCCAACCGGCAGGATTTGTTCGATGAAACGCCCGATCAACGCCATGACACCTCCGCGATTGCGGGAGCACTGCCACGCCGAAACGACGGCGGCAATTGCGTCAGGCGGCTTCGCGAGCTTTGCGCTTGCGCTCCGCGGCAGTCTTCAGCTGGCCGCAGGCGGCGTCGATGTCGCGGCCGCGCGGGGTGCGAACCGGCGCTGAAATGCCGGCTTCGAAGACGATGTTGCTGAACGATTTGATCCGCTCCGGCGTCGAGCATTCGTAAGCTGCGCCCTGCCACGGATTGAACGGGATCAAGTTTACCTTCGCCGGAAGCCGGTATTGGCGGATCAGGCGGACCAGCTCACGCGCATCGTCGTCGCTGTCGTTCTTGTCCTTGAGCATCACATATTCGAACGTGATGCGGCGAGCGTTGTTGGCGCCCGGATAGGCCGCGCAGGCTTCCAGCAGCTGGTCGATGCCGTATTTGCGGTTGAGCGGGACGATCTCGTCGCGCACTTCCTTGGTTACCGCGTGCAGCGAAACGGCGAGATTCACGCCAATCTCTTCGCCCGCACGCTCCATCATCGGAACGACGCCGCTGGTCGAAAGGGTGATGCGGCGCTTTGAGAGGCCAAGGCCGTCGCCGTCCATGACGATCTTCAGGGCGTCGCGGACATTGTCGAAGTTGTAGAGCGGCTCGCCCATGCCCATCATCACGATATTCGTGAGCATGCGGCCCTCGGGCTGGCTCGGCCATTCGCCGAGCGCGTCGCGGGCGAGCATGACCTGGCCGACGATTTCCGACGGCTCGAGATTTCGAACCAGCTGCATGGTGCCGGTGTGGCAGAAGCGGCAGTTGAGCGTGCAGCCCACCTGGCTCGACACGCAAAGCGTTCCGCGATCGGCATCCGGAATGAACACCATCTCGAAATCGTGGCCGTCGTGGGTTTTCAGCAGCCACTTGCGCGTGCCGTCAGTGGAGACCTGCGCTTCGACGACTTCCGGCCGGGTGATGGAGAAGCGCTCGGCGAACCACGGCCGCTGGGCCTTGGCGATGTCGCTCATCGCATCGAAATCGCCGACGCCGCGATTGTAGATCCAGTGCCAGACTTGCTTGGCGCGGAGCTTGGACTGCTTCTGATCCAGTCCGGCATCCTCGAACGCGGTGCGAATCTTGTCCCTCGGCAGGCCAACAAGCTCGACCTTGCCATCGGCGCGCGGCGTCGCTGCGCGCGGCACGGGCACAGGATCGATGGGGCCGGGAATCGGCATGATGGCGGTGTCGGCGCTCATGGCAGGGCGCCTATCTAGTTATCGGCGCTGCATTTTGCCAGCGCAGCGAGCGGCGGCGGCATCGATCGCCGTGGGCGCGCCGTCGAGCAGATAGCGATCGACGAACCGCCCGCCCGCCTGATCGCGCGAATCGACCCTCATTCCGCTCGATGCCCGAACGGCGGCGATGATGGCGGTTTCCTGCGCCGGATCGCGGCTCCAGGCCCAGCCGCTGCCGCTCGCAAGCAGGAAGGGCTGGTCGCCGACCGTAAGGATGACGGTCGATCCTGCCCGCGGCATCCGGCTCAGCTGGGCAAAGAACTGGCCGCGACGCGGACCGGGGACATCGAAGGCGAAGCCCGCACGCGCTTGCACCTTGCCTTTCAACGCGATCCGCAGGGACCGGCTGGCGGCCTCACAGCTTGCTCCGCGATCGAGTGCGACCCATTGGCCGCCGGCAAAGACGAGCTGCTGCGCGCCCGCTGGTGCGGCCGCAATCAGGAGGAGCAGAAGGAGCCAGCGCATTTCCGCAGCCTAGCCGGGACTAATCCTCGAACAAGGCAGTTCCGATTCGAACCGCTGTCGCGCCGAGCATGACCGCAGACTTGAAATCGCCCGACATGCCCATGCTCAGGCCATCCACCCCATGCTCGGTGGCGATCTTCGCGAGCAAGGCGAAGAAGGGCGCGGCTTCCACGCCGACTGGCGGAATGGCCATCAAGCCTGCGAGCGGCAGTACAGACTCGCGGACGGACGCGACCAAAGCTCCCACGTCGCCGATCGCGCAGCCGCCCTTTTGCTCTTCGTCGCCGATGTTCACCTGGACATAGACGGCGGGAGCGCGGCTCACTTTCTCGGACTCCCTGATCAATGCGTCGAGCAGGGATTGCCGATCGACCGAATGAATTACGTCGAACAGCTTTACCGCCTCCCCAGCCTTGTTCGACTGAAGCCGACCGATGCAATGCAGTCGAACGTCGGGCGCGCCCGCGAGAAGGGGCGGCCATTTCTCGAGCGCCTCTTGAACCCGGCTTTCGCCAAAGTCGGTCTGGCCAGCCGCAATCAACTCATCGATCGCCTCAACCGAGCGGGTCTTGCTCACCGCGATGAGCTGGACATCGCCCGGGTCCCGGCGGGCAACCTTCGCCGCCGCTGCGATCTCATTGAGGGTTTTCATGCGTCGCTCGGCAGCATTCATGGGACGCGGCTATAGGAAGCGGCATGACCGCCCGCCAGAGACCTTTCCCGCGCGAATGGCTGATGACCGACGAACGCATGGGTGAGCGCTTGTGGGAAGCGATCGATCGATTGCCGATCGAGCATGCCGGCATCGTGTTCCGCCACTACCGGACCTCGCCTGAGGCGCGGGCGCTGCTGGCCGGGAGGATCGTCGACATCTGCCATCGTCGAAATCTGACGCTGGCGATTGCCGGAGACGTTGATCTCGCGAGAACGCTAGGAGCCGACCTCGTACACAATCCTCCCGGGCCAGTCAGTGACATGCCGTTCTCGCGATCCGTGCATTCGCTAGCGGAGGCCGAAGCTGCGAAAGTCGATGGCGCCGCCCTGGTCTTCGTCTCGCCAGTCTTTCCCACACGCTCGCATCCCGGCCGCAAGGCACTGAGCCGGCCACTTGCGGTGCGAATCGCAGACGCTGCCGGTGCGCCAGCCATCGCCCTCGGGGGCATGAACGCGACGAAATTTGCGCGTCTGCGGCGCGAGGGCTTTTACGGCTGGGCTGGGATCGACGCCTGGTTAGGCGACGAACTCGCTTAGAACTTGAACGCGGTCCCGACGTAGACCGCCTGGCTATCACGGCGGTTGTCGTTGACGACGGCGTTCCGATCGCGCTCGACATTGTAGCGAACACCACCCGTCAGCGCGATACTGCGGGTCACATTGAAGGCGCCCCCGACATCCAGCGAGTAATTCTCGCGGTTCTGGAGAGCGGGCGCACGGTTGTCGTCACGCTCCGCACCGACAGCGACGCGACCGGTGAACTTCTTAAGCGAGTAGCTCACGCCAACGACGGCGCTTTCCTTGCTGCCGACGACCGGGTTCCGCGAATTGGACTTCGCTACGTCGCCAGCAACGGCAAATCGGCGCCAGCCGACGGCGACACCGAGGTTGTAGCTGGCTGGCGTCAACGCCGTGACCGGCGACGCCGAGCCCATCTCGCCCTTGCGAACCGGAACATCCGGCCGGGCGCGAATGGCGACACGAACCTGCGACGGACGGCTCTTGGCCGCGGCAGGCGTGAACTTGAAATCGGTCAGCGACAGGCCGCGATCACCGAACGAAGCGGCGAGCTTGGGATCAGCGCCGGCAGGAGTGAAGGTCGAAAGCGGGTCGAAACTGACGGCAACCGGTGCCGCCTTCTTCTTGCTCGAAGTCGGCGCGGCGAACGCGGGCGACAGCAAAAGACCCACCGCGGCAACCGCAGTGAGCATCTTGGCGCTCCGTGAACGACCGAGACTCGGCAAAAGAATCCTCCTGTTACGATTCCGATATAGTCTGGCGTACCTGAAGGTTCCACAACAGGAATCCATTCCGTGCCGTCCTGTTGCAAACTCAACACAAATCCGCCGAGCGCCGCTGCTTGCGGCTATTCATCCAGTATCTATAAGCCCCTTCGTAAATTCGCTTTCGCTTCCAGTCCCAAGAGGTTTGCCGATGCTCCGCCTGAAGACCGCCGCCGCCGCGCTCCTTGTCATCGCCGTGGCCGCGCCGGGCTGCTCCCGCAACAAGGACGTTCCGATCGAGCTCGCGCCGTCGCGCATGACCACAATCGGCGTGAATGCCTATCTGTGGCGCGCAGCGCTCGACACCATCTCGTTCGCGCCGCTGTTGCAGGCGGATGCCAACACCGGCGTGATCATCACCGACTGGTACGCGAACCCGCAGTCGCCGAACGAACGGGTCAAAGTCACCGTCGCCATTCTCGACCAGGATCTTCGCGCGGACGCCCTTCGCGTGACGGCGTCGCGCCAGGTCAACCAGGGCGGCCAGTGGGTGAACGCTCCGGTTTCCGCCGCGACCGTCCAGAAGCTTGAGGACATCATCCTCACTCGTGCCCGCGACCTTCGCCGCACGACCGTCCGCGGATAAGGCCGACATATGACCGGCCGATTCGATCCGGCCGTCGCGGACGTCCGCTGGCAGGCCCGCTGGGACGAAGCGCAAAGCTTCGTCGCCGATACCGCAAGCCCGAAGCCCAAGACCTACGTCCTCGAGATGTTTCCCTATCCCTCGGGCCGCATCCACATGGGACACGTACGCAATTACACGATGGGCGACGTGCTCGCGCGCTTCCGCCGGATGCAGGGCCGTGAAGTTCTTCATCCGATGGGCTGGGATGCGTTCGGCATGCCGGCGGAGAATGCGGCGATGGAGCGGGGCGTCCATCCGGGCGCCTGGACCCGTCAGAACATCGCGACCATGCGCGACCAGCTGAAACGCCTCGGCTTCGCGCTTGACTGGAGCCGCGAACTCGCGACTTGCGAGCCCAATTATTACGGGCATGAGCAGGAGCTGTTCCTCGACCTGTTCGAGGCCGGGCTCGTCTATCGCAAGGAAAGCGAGGTCAATTGGGACCCGGTCGACATGACCGTCCTCGCCAATGAACAGGTCATCGACGGCAAGGGCTGGCGCTCCGGCGCGCAAGTCGAACGCCGCCGGCTCTCGCAATGGTTCCTGAAGATCACCGACTTTGCCGAAGAACTGCTCGACGGCCTCGGCACGCTCGACAATTGGCCGGACAAGGTCCGGCTTATGCAGGAAAACTGGATTGGCAAGAGCCGCGGCCTGCAGTTCCGGTTCCGGCTTGCGGAAGCCACCGAGGGCGCTGACTCGGTCGAAGTGTTCACTACCCGGCCGGACACGATTTTCGGGGCGAGCTTCGTCGCAATCGCGCCCTCACATCCGATCGCCGAGGCGCTCGCTGCACGTAACCCCAAGGCCGCCGAGTTCATCGCCGAATGCCGCATGGGCGGGACGACCGCAGCTGAGATCGAAACCGCGGAAAAGAAGGGATTCCGGACGGACATCGAGGCGATCCATCCGCTCGATCCGGACTGGCGCCTGCCCGTCTACATCGCGAACTTCGTGCTGATGGAATATGGCACCGGCGCCATTTTCGGTGTGCCGGCTCATGATCAGCGCGACTTCGAATTCGCCACCAAATACAAGCTGCCGATCAAGCGCGTCGTTGCCGCTAGCGCCGACGAATGCAGCCAATCCGATTATCGGCGAAGCGGAGTTGATGGACGGTGTTGCCGTCAATTCGCAGTTCCTCGACGGCCTGACGACTGAGCAGGCCACCGCCGAAGTCATCCGCCGCGCGGAAGCCGGTGGATGGGGGCAAGGCACGACCGCCTTTCGCCTGCGCGACTGGGGGGTATCCCGCCAGCGCTATTGGGGCACCCCGATCCCGATCATCCATTGTGATGCGTGCGGCGCGGTGCCGGTCCCCCGCGATCAGCTTCCGGTCGTGCTTCCCGAGGACGTCAGCTTCGACAAGCCCGGCAATCCGCTCGACCGCCACGAAGGCTGGCGCAATGTGCCGTGCCCTTCGTGCGACGGCGCAGCCCGTCGCGAGACCGACACGCTCGATACCTTCGTCGATTCGAGCTGGTACTTCATCCGCTTCGCCAGCCAGCCGGCGGACAAGCCGTTCGATAGGGTCGCTGCCGAGGAATGGCTTCCGGTCGACCAGTATATCGGCGGCGTGGAGCACGCGATCTTGCACCTGCTCTACGCACGCTTTTGGACGCGCGCGCTGAACCATATCGGCCGCATTGGCATGGACGAGCCGTTCAAGGGCCTGTTCACGCAGGGCATGGTCACGCACGAGACCTATCGCGCAGGCGACGGCAGCTGGCTGAGCCCTGACGAAATTAAAAAGACTGGCGACGATTGGGTCCATATCGAAAGCGGCGCGCCGGTTACCCTCGGCCGCGTCGAGAAGATGTCCAAGTCGAAGAAGAACACGTCGCTCCCGAGCCGATTATCGACAAGTACGGCGCCGACGCGGTGCGCTGGTTCATGCTGTCCGACAGCCCGCCTGAGCGCGATCTAGAATGGTCCGAAGGCGGCATCGAAGGCGCGGCCCGTTTCGTCCAGCGTGTCTGGCGGCTCGCAACGACAGACAGTTCGGCCGAAGGCGAAGACAAGGCGATGGATCGGCGGCGTCACCGCGTAATTGCGGCCGTTACCCAAGCGCTCGATGGCCTGCAGTTCAACAAAGCCGTCGCTCAGCTCTACGAACTCACGACCGCCATCGAGAAAGCCAAGCCCTCGGCGTCTCGCTCGGCTGCAATCCGGACACTGGTTCAACTAGCCGCGCCCGCCGCACCGCATCTCGCGGAGGAAGCCTGGGCCGCTCTGGGCGGCGAGACGATGGTCGTCGACGCACCGCTGGCCCGAGTTCAATCCGGCCATGCTCGTCGAGGATCAGGTGACGCTGGCGATCCAGGTCAACGGCAAACTACGCGATACGTTGGATGCACCGCGCGGGCTCGACCGGGCGGCCGCGGAAGCGCTCGCGCTGGCGTCGGAAAAGGTGCAGCGTGTGCTGGAGGGCAATGAGCCCCGGAAAGTGATCGTTGTGCAGGACCGGCTGGTGAACATCGTCGCATGATCCGCGCGCTCGCAGTCACCGCGCTCGCCGCAATTTCGCTGACGGGATGCCAGCTTCAACCCCTTTACGCGGGCGGCTCAAGTGGGAGGGTTGCCACCACCCTTTCGGCTGTCACAGTTGCGCCGATCCAGGGCCAGGTCGGTTGGCTGGTCTACAATAAGCTCAAGGATCGCCTTGGCGCGTCCGGTCCGTCCGAAAGCCGGTATCGCCTGAACGTCGAACTGGACGACGACATCGTCGGTCTCGGCATACGCGGCGACCGCGCGGTAACCCGTGAACGCCGCTCGCTGCGCGCCCGCTATCAGCTCGTAGACGTCACCACCGGCGCGGTGGTGCTCGACGCGACTGCAGGGTCGGACGCCGGCATCGACGTCGTCAGCTCCGAATATGCAACGATCGCGGCCGAGCAAACCGCCGCCGAGCGCCTTTCGGAAGCCGTGGCTGACCAGATCGTCGCTCGCCTGGGCCTGTTCGCGACACGGACACGCGCGTCGAAGTGAAATCGCTCAAGGGCAGCATTGCTCGCTCGGTTGACGAGCCCGACCGACGGATCCGGTTCTACCTTTTCCATGGCCCCGACGAGGCGCAGTCCAATGCGTTGGGCGACAAGCTGGTGGCCTCACTGAACGCGGGAAAGCATGCCGTAGCCGGCAGCACCCTTCGCAGCGATCCGGCGTTGCTCGCCGACGAAGCGGGTGCAATTGACATGTTCGGCGGCGCCAAGGTCATCTGGATTTAACCCGCCGGCGAGGAAATCCTGTCAGCGGTGGAAGCCTTGCTGGGCGCTTCGCAGACCGAAAGCCCGGTCGTCGCCATCGCGGGACGGCTGGGGAAGACATCGGGCCTGCTGAAGCTGGCGGATTTGCACGGTCTCGCTCTCTCACACATCTCGTATGAGCTCGACGCTCGGGACGCCGAACGGCTCGTCATCGAGCTGGGGCGGACAGAGGGCTTGCGCGTTCAGACGGGTGTCGCCTCGAGGATCGCCGAGGCGTGCGGCAACGATCGGCGAATGATGGCGCAGGAGCTGACTAAATTCGCGCTTTATCTAGATGCGTCGCCAAACTCCCCGAAGGAGCTCGGCAGCGAGGTGCTCGACGTCCTCGGAGCGGACATGGGCGGCGATTTCCTCGGCATTGGAGACCTCGCGTTGTCCGGCGACGTGCGCGGGTTGGGAACTGCCTTGTCGGGCATGGACGATGGCGGAAAAAACTCGATTCCGATTATCCGCGCGTTGCAACGGCGGCTGTTGATGCTTGCGCCGATCCGCGCCCGGATCGATGCGGGAGAGAGTCAAGGCGCCGTCTTGACGTCAATGGGCAAGTCACTGTTCTGGAAGGACAAGCCGATGGTGGAACGCATGCTGAGCATGTGGGACTTCGACGGGCCTGTCCCGCGTCTCGGAGCGCGCCGGGTCCCTCGAGCGTCGGCTGATGCGGGGCGATGCACCGCCTCCGGCCGAAGCGCTGGGCGAGGAGTTGGTGGCGATCGCTCGGCAAGCGCGCCGCCGCTGATCCTCAGATAGGCTCTCCGGTGAGCCGCTGACAAAGCATGTCGAGTTGATCCAGGCTGCTGTATTGCAGCGTGACAACGCCTTTCTTGCCGTTGTGGGCGATCTGCACCTTCAGACCGAGCGTATCCCCCAGCTGGCGTTCCAGCGCGAGCACGTCGGCATCGATCGGCTTGGCATTGCGCGCACTTGCCCGTGCAATGTCGATGCCGGCGCCCGGTTTGACCGCCCGCGCCCGCTCTTCAGCTTGGCGAACAGAGAGGCCTTTGGCGATGACTTCCCTCGTCAGCTCTTCGGGGTCTGGAGCGGCCGCGACGGCGCGCGCATGTCCCATGCTGATATCGCCTCGCATTAGCGCTTGGCGCACAAATTCCGGAAGTTCGAGCAGTCTCAGGAGGTTAGTAACGTGGCTGCGCGACTTGTGCACAAGCTTGGCGATGTTATCCTGCGTATGGCCATGGCGGTCGATGAGTTGCCGGTAGCCTTCAGCTTCCTCGATCGCGTTAAGGTCCTCGCGCTGGACATTCTCGATCAGAGCAATCTCGGCCGCGGTCGAATCATCAATCTCGCGCACGATCGCGGGAATTCGTGTGCAGCCTAGCGCCGCTGCGCCGCGCGCCAGCGGCGTTCGCCGGCGATGATCTCGAAACCTTCGCCGATCGGGCCGCAGCAGGATCGGCTGCAGAACACCGCGCTCGACAATCGAATCGGCCAGCTCCTCGATAGCCTCTTCCTTGAACTGAACGCGAGGCTGGTCGGGATTTGGCCGGATTCGGCCGATTTCGATCTCGCGCACACCGCCGGCACGCGCCGGCGCTTGATCACCCGGGTGGCCGGCACAGCTGCTTGCTCACCAAGCAGCGCCTGGAGGCCTCTGCCGAGCCCGGTAGCCAGGCCTTTTGGTGCTCATGCCGCCTCGGCGCTGCGGGCAGGCGTCCCGATCACCTCTCGCGCCAAATGCACATAGGCCTCGGATCCCGAGCATTTGAGGTCATAGATCAGCGCTGGAAGCCCGTGGCTGGGCGCCTCCGACAGACGCACGTTCCTCGGAACCACGGTGTCGAACACTGCCCGCCCGAGACAAGCCCGCACATCGTCCGCAACCTGCTGGGACAACTTGTTGCGGCGATCGAACATGGTCAACGCAATGCCCGAGGATCTGCAGCTCGGGATTGAACGCGACCCTGATCCGCTCGACCGTCTGCAGAAGTTGGCTTAGCCCCTCGAGAGCAAAGAACTCGCATTGCAAGCGGCACCAGAAGGTGGCGGGCGCGCCACGAAGCCATTCACTGTCAAGCAGCCCGAGGGATGGCGGGCAATCGATCAGGCAAATGTCCCAATGGCCCGCTGAAACTTCGTCGACAGCGCCTGCTCCAAGACGATGCGCGCGATCCTCGAAGCCGACAATTTCGATCTCGGCTCCCGACAGATCCATCGTTGCCGGAAGCAGCTCGAGCCGGGGCACACGCGTCGGTACGACTGCTTCCACGATTACCGCCGTTCCGATCAGCACGTCGTAGCTGGACAGCTCGCGCGGATTGACCCACGCCTAGCCCGGTCGATGCATTGCCCTGAGGATCGAGATCGATCAGCAGTACATCGCCAGCCGATCGCCGCCAGCGCCGTTGCGAGATTGATCGCCGTGGTGGTTTTGCCCACCCCGCCCTTCTGGTTCGCGACCGCAATTCGGATCATCGCTTTTTCTTCGTCCCCACCCTTGTCAGCACTAGAATTTCGGAATCGGGATCGGTGCAGCTCTGTTCGACCCGAGCGTCACAGTGCCAGTTTCGTCTTGCCTGCGCCAGTTCCGATTGCGCCGTTTCTGCCCTTCGGGAGCACCCAGACCGTCCCACTTTTGGAGAGATGGTGGCTGACGGCGAGCAAGCCATCCAGAGCCGCGACGGCACGAGCCGTGATTACGTCAAACTGGCCATTCGTCCGCTCGACCTTCGAAGATTCGACACGAACACGGTCCGAGATACCCAACTTAAGCGCGCAGCACGAAGAAACTCCGCCCGTAGGCGGCGGGGCTCGATCAAGGTCACGGGACCATCAACCAACAATGCGATTACGATGCCCGGGAGGCCGGCTCCCGATCCTATGTCAGCCCAACTGCAATGGGCGCTCGGCTCAAAGCGCACGAGCTGCGCTGAATCGATGATATGACGATCCCAGATTGTATCGAGTGTGGAGGGAGCGATCAGGTTTTGGTGCCCAGCGCCCTCCCGAAGAAATTGAGCGTACTTTTCAATCTTACGGAATGTTTCACGTGAAACGTCGCGGCCGGCTGCCGCCGAAAGGCGCTCGATCATGCGGCCCGGCGGCAGGCCGCAACGTAAAGCGCAGACAGCGCGGCGGGAGTAACACCGCTGATCCGGGCGGCCTGGTCCAACGTCTCCGGCCGAGACGCTTCTAGCCGCTCAGCCATCTCCGTGGAGATGCCCGGAACGGACGAGAATGAGAGGTGGGCCGGGATCGTTGCACGCACGTCGCGTTGAACGGCGTCCCACTCGCGCTGTTGTCTCTCTAGGTAAGGAGCGTAGAGCGCGTCAGCACGGCCCTCGTCCGTCTCGTCCCACGTGGAACTGCCGCGCCGGGCCAAGATGGTCCCCAATTTGTTTTTCGCGCGCGGTTCCCACGCATCTGGCGGCGAGGGCCTGCTCCCCCAGCCGCGATGTCGAGTTGTCCGCGCGCAACGCCAGTCGATGCTCGGCGCGGGCTGTCATCATGCGATAGGGCTCGTTGACACCCTGCAGGGTCAAGTCGTCGATCATCACGCCGATGTAGCTGTTCCGGCGGTCAAATCGGACGGGATTTAGCTCAAGCGCGTGCGCAGCGGCGTTCAGTCCTGCAGCCAGCCCCTGCGCCGCCGCCTCTTCGTATCCGGTCGTGCCGTTGATCTGTCCCGCCAGGAACAGACCGCCGATCTCCCGCGCCTCTAGAGTCGATCTTAGTCTTCGCGGATCGACAAACTCGTACTCCACTGCATAGCCGGGTCGAACAATTTCAACTTGCTCCAGCCCCTCCACACTTCGGAGGAATTGACGCTGGACGTCCTCCGGCAGGGATGTTGATACACCGTTCGGATAGACGAGGTGGTCATCCAGGCCCTCAGGCTCAAGAAAAAGCTGGTGACTGTCACGATCCGCGAACCGCTTCACCTTGTCTTCGATTGAAGGACAATAGCGCGGTCCCCTGCCCTCGATGGTGCCCGCGAACAGCGGCGACCGATCAAAGGCCACTTCGATTATCTCATGCGTGCGGGCATTGGTTCTCGCGATGGCGCAAGAGAGCTGCGGAAGCCGGATGCCGTCGTCCAACGCCGACATCATCCAATCATCAGGGTCGCTAGGCTGTACCTCGAGCCGAGCCCAGTCGATCGTCCTTCCGTCCAATCGCGGCGGAGTCCCCGTCTTTAAGCGACCTTGTCCCAAGCCAATCTCTCGAACTTGATCGCCCAATACATTGGACGCCCGTTCGCCGCGACGGCCGCCCTCGCGAACCTCCTCACCAATGAATATCCTCGCATTGAGGAATGTCCCGGTGGCGATCACCAGCGACCGGCATTCGAGGAGGCCGTCCGATCGTCTCCAACCCGGTCACGGCACCGCCTTCGATCCGGAGAGCGAGGGCCTCCGTCACGAGTACATCCACACCACTCGCCTGGACCAGGCTGGCCATAGCGGCGCGGTAGAGCTTGCGATCGGCCTGAACCCGAGGCCCCTGCACGGCCGGCCCCTTGCTGCGATTAAGCACGCGGCGATGGATGGCCGCGCGGTCGGCCGCGCGGGCCATCAAGCCGTCAAAGACATCCAGTTCGCGGACCAGATGCCCCTTGCCGACGCCGCCGATAGAGGGATTGCAGGACATTTGTCCGATGTCTTGGACGCGGAATGTGACCAGGCCGACGCGCGCACCGCGTCGGGCTGCCGCAGCCGCGGACTTGCACCCGGCATGGCCGCCACCGATCACCAAAACGTCGAACATCAGAAGCGCTTAGTTGATTTTACATGTGAATGGCAAAACTCGTCTCAGACGACTTGTTTCACGTGAAACATTCATTTGCCGAGACAGAAGCGACTGAAGAGCAAGTCCAAGACATCCTCGGTTCCTGCTCGCCCCGTGAGTTGGTCGAAGGACGCACGCGCGGATCGCAGGTCCTCCGCAACCAATTCAATGACGGATGACGACCCGGCGCTGGACAGGGCCGCCCGTGCGGCAGCCAGATGAGACGCCTGCCGGCGATTTAGCGCAATCGCGTCCTCTGCAGGAAGGAGGTTTCGCCCGATTGCCGCGATGCGCTCGAGCAAGGCCTTAATCCCCTCGCCGGTGACCGAGGATATAGCGAGAAGGCCTTCAGGCGCTCGCTGTCTGCCCGGCTCATCGCATCGAGGATATATCTCAATCAGATTGGGATGATGTGGCGCATCCGCCGGCTCACCCAACCAAATGACAATGTCTGCTCCTTCAATCAGTGCGCGAGCCCGCTCGATTCCGATGCGCTCGACTTTTTCTGCGCCGTCCCGGAGGCCGGCGGTGTCGGTCAGCAAAATGGGCATGCCGTCGAGCGCCAGTGGGACCTCGATATGATCCCGCGTCGTCCCTGGTACGTCGGTGACGATTGCCCGCTCACTACCAACTATAGCATTGACCAAGCTGGATTTTCCGGCGTTTGGTGGGCCCGCGACCACGACCCGCAAGCCGTCCTTCAGGGGTTCGGCGCGCGGCCGGCTCAGCCACTCGCCCAGTTCGTCGGCAAGCTTGCGGCAATCTTCCGCCAGTCGCGGGTCGCCGTCGACATCATCCTCGTCGGCGTAGTCGATCGCTGCTTCCGCTCGCGCGGACAGCGCCAACAGCATCTGCTGCACTGATCGACAATTCGCTTTAGACCACCCTCCGACAACGCGAGTGCGGCCTTTCGCTGAAACTCCGTTTCAGCTTCGATGAGGTCAGCAAGCCCCTCGGCCTCGGTCAGGTCGATGCGCCCATTCTCGAAAGCACGGCGCGTAAACTCGCCCGGCTGCGCTAGGCGCATTCCATCCACAGCGGAGAGCGCCGAAAGGACGGCGTCGACCACCGCCCGCCCGCCATGGCATTGGAATTCCACGATATCTTCGCCGGTGGAGCTCGATGGACCGTCAAAGCGCAACACTAGCGCTTCATCGAGCACGCCGCCCTTCTCATCTCTGAGAGTCCGAACCGCGGCATGCCTGGCGTCAGGTAGGGTTCCGGCTAGTTGCCGGCCCGCATCATGGGCGGCGGGGCCGCTGACGCGAATAATGCTGACGGCCGCAGGCGGACGTCCACTGGACAAAGCGTAGATCGTATCGGCGTTCACCGCCGCCGCTTAGCGCAGTCGCTGCCTCAGGCGAACAGTCTGCCGAGTCCGACGTCGGGGTGGACCCAGCCGTCGTAGATCATCTTGAACGCAACATAGATGATCACCAGCAGGCCGACATAGCCAATCCAGCGATAGCGTTCGATGTAGCGCGCAATGACGTTCGCAGCGACACCCATCAGGATCACAGCAAACACGAGTCCGACGATCAAGATGCCCGGATGGTCTCGCGCGGCGCCCGCGACCGCAAGAACATTGTCGAGGCTCATCGAGACGTCGGCGACCGCGACGGCCCATACGGCTGCGGCGAAGCTCTTCGCCGGCCGCAAGCCGGAATGCTCGTCACCCACGATCTCTACCGATCCAGCCGACTTCGCCCGCGTGACGAAGCTCGCGCCACATTCTCCAGGCGACCCACAGCAGGAGCAGCCCACCCACGAGAATTAGGCCAATTATTTGAAGTAGTTGAGTAACAACAAGAGCGAACGCGATGCGTAACACGAGCGCCGCAAGGACGCCGATCATGATTACCTTGCGCCGCTGCTCGGCAGTCAGGCCCGCCGCCAACGCTCCAACGACGATCGCATTGTCGCCGGCCAGCACGAGATCGATCATCAGGACCTGGATGAAGGCGGCGAACGCCGCGGGCTCGGCGATGTTCGAGAAATCTTTGACGATCGCGCCCCAGATGTCTGCGGACGGACCATAATGAGCCGCAACTGCGCCTAACGTCGTAAGCAGAACCTCGAGCAAGTCGTCCCCCAGAGCTGAACCGGCAGATCCGCTGCCGCCCGGCGCAATCTCAACAGCTACAAGCCTATCGCGTTCCTCAAGCCAAGGACATGCTCACCGCCGACCCAGCCCTCGTAAATCATGTTGGAGGCCACGTAGAGGATCACCGCAAGGCCGATATAGTTGATCCAGTGATAGCGTTGGATCAGCCGAGCCACGTAATTTGCGGCAAAGCCCATGAACAGCACCGAGAAGCTGAGGCCGATCACCAGCAACGCCGGATTCTCCTTGGCGATCGATGCCACCAAGAGAACGTTGTCGAGACTCATGCTGAGATCGGCGATCGCGATCTGAATCGCCGCCTGCAGGAACGTCTTCGTCCTCGGCGGGCCTTCGATTTCCGCCGTATCCGGATCGTCGATGACGACAGGTTTGCGTCGGGTGCAGCTCGCGCCACATGTTGTAGGCGACCCACAGCAGCAGCAGGCCGCCGGCGAATACCAGGCCGGTGACTTTCAACAGCTGCGTGGCAATGACTGCGAAGGTGATCAGGAAGGCCAGCGCCATGCCCACGCCGAGCATCAGCACGCGCCGTCGGTCCCTTTCCGGCAGGCCCGACGCCAACGATCCCATGATGACGACATTATCGCCGGCCATGGTCAGGTCGCCGACAATGATCTGGCCAAGCTTGGCCATGCCCGTCGCCGTGAAGACGCTAGAAGCTGAATCCGGTGAGCATTCGCCAGTAGAACCGCCGCGCGGACTACTGGTTCATCGAGGCGAAGAAGTCCTCGTTGGTCTTGGCGTCCTTCATCTTGTCGAGGAGGAACTGCATCGCATCGACAGTGCCCATCTGCATGAGGATCCGGCGAAGGACCCACATCTTCGACAGAACGGCCTGGTCGACGAGCAGCTCTTCCTTGCGGGTGCCGGACTTGCCGACGTCCAGCGACGGGAAGATGCGCTTGTCGGCGACCTTGCGATCGAGGACGATTTCGCTGTTGCCGGTGCCCTTGAACTCTTCGAAGATGACTTCGTCCATCTTGGAGCCGGTATCGATCAGCGCAGTCGCGATGATGGAAAGCGAACCGCCTTCCTCGATGTTGCGCGCGGCACCGAAGAAGCGTTTCGGCCGCTGCAGAGCATTGGCGTCGACACCGCCGGTGAGCACCTTGCCGGAGCTCGGCACGACTGTGTTGTAGGCGCGGCCGAGACGCGTGATCGAAGTCGAGGAGGATGACAACGTCCTTCTTGTGCTCGACCAGGCGCTTGGCCTTTTCGATAACCATTTCAGCGACTTGGACGTGGCGAGAAGCAGGCTCGTCGAACGTCGAGCTGATCACTTCGCCGTTGACGGAGCGCTGCATGTCGGTGACTTCCTCGGGCCGCTCGTCGATGAGCAGCACGATCAGGAAGACTTCGGGATGATTGTCGGTGATCGACTTGGCGATGTTCTGCAGAAGCACCGTCTTACCGGTCCGCGGCGGGGCGACGATCAGTGCGCGCTGGCCCTTGCCAAGCGGCGAGACGATGTCGATCACGCGCGCCGACTTGTCCTTGACCGTGGGATCCTTGGGATCGAGCTCGATCTTCGACGTCGGGTAGAGCGGCGTGAGGTTGTCGAAATTGACCCGATGGCGGACGGCGTCCGGATCATCGAAATTGATTTGCGTGACCTTGGTCAGTGCGAAATAGCGCTCGCCTTCCTTGGGAGCGCGAATTTCACCTTCGACCGTGTCGCCGGTGCGCAAGCCGAAGCGGCGGACGACGCTCGGCGCGACATAGATGTCGTCGGGGCCGGCGAGATAGTTCGCTTCAGGCGAGCGGAGGAAGCCGAACCCGTCATTGAGGACTTCGATCGTCCCTGAGCCGTTGATTTCGGCGCCCGTTTCCGCGCGCACCTTGAGAATGGAGAACATGAGGTCCTGCTTGCGCAGGGTGGAAGCACCCTCGATGCCGAGCTCTTCGGCCATCGTGACCAATTCGGCGGGGGTTTGTTTTTTGAGATCTTTGAGATGCATTTCGTGTGTGTCGCCTTGGGCGAAAGTTGGAAGATGGCTTTATCTAAAAGCGCTGGATGGGCAGGACGCCGCATCGAGGACAAACGGTTCATCGGCTAAGGAAGTGAACTGGCCGATTTAGCCGTCGCCATGGAGGTATGTCTGGCGATGCCCTAAGTCAATGCTCCCCTCGCCGGGGACTGCAGTAAGCGAGCAACACTTCCCCGCACAAGGGCGTACCGGCGGAGATCGCTTCCTAAAAGGGTCTGACGATGACCAGGACTACAATGATTGCGGCGGCAACACCTGGTATCTCGTTCATGATCCGCAGCGTCCGATTGTCGAGCGGCCGGTTTCCCGTCGCCAGGCGCTTGCCGTAGCTGCCAAGCCATCCTTGATAACCCGATAAACCGATCACCATCGCAAGCTTCGCGTGAAACCAGCCCTGCGCCCACACATCGGTGATGTAGGCGAGCGTCAGGCCAAGAATCCAGACAACGACCATGGCAGGCGTCAGGATAATCTTTCGAACGCGGTCCTCACGCTCAATCCAGGCGCGATCCTCGGCCGATCCAGGCGTCGTCTCGTGATGATAGACGTAGAAGCGCGGCAGGATGAACAAACCCGCCATCCAAAAGATGACGAAGGTGATGTGAGCCGCTTTCACCCAAGGGTAAGCGACATTCAAGCAAATCGTGGAGATTGGTCATGTGCCCTCTTCACCTCTGCAAGCATTTGCTCGACATGCGCGATGGGCGTTTCCTGCAGAATGCCATGACCGAGATTGAAGATGTGAGGCCGGGCAGCGAATGCGTCAAGGATTTCGGCCGACTGCGCCGTTCAATCCCTCGCCGCCGGACAGCAGCGCAAGCGGATCGAGATTACCTTGGACCGGAAGGCCCTTGGGCAATTCCCGATCGGCCCACACCGGATCGACCGTCTCATCCAAACCAAGGCCGTCGATGCCGGTTTCACGAGCATAGGCGCCGAGCTTACCGCCGGCACCTTTGGGAAAGCCGATGATCTTCACTTGCGGATGCCGCTCTTTCACCGCCGCGGCGATCCGTGCGGTCGGTGCGATAACCCAGCGCTCGAACTCGGATGGCGCCAGGCTGCCCGACCAGCTGTCGAACAGTTGAACGACTTCAGCGCCTGCCTCGATCTGTCCGGACAGGTAGCCGATGGTCTCTCGCTCGATCCGTTCGATGATCGCGGCGAAAGCTCCGGCGTCCGAATAAGCGAGCCGCCGTGTCTCCGACTGGTCGCGGCTGCCCTGGCCGGCAACCATGTAGGTCGCGACCGTCCACGGAGACCCGGCAAAGCCGATCAAGGTCGTTGAGGGATCGAGGGCCGCTTTCACCTTCCTGACGGTCTCGTAGATGGGCTCCAGGCGCGCGGGGAAGGCCTTCAGGTCATCGAGGACCGCATCCACGAGCGGAGGCGTCAGGCGCGGTCCCTCGCCCGCTACGAACGTCAAATTCTGGCCGATCGCGAACGGAATGATCAGGATGTCGGAAAACAGGATCGCCGCATCGAGTTGCGGAAAGCGCTTCAGCGGCTGGAGCGTAACCTCCGCGGCGGCATCGCTGTCGTAGACGAGGTCGAGGAAGCTCCCCTTGTCAACGCGCAACTGGCGATATTCGGGAAGATAACGCCCGGCCTGACGCATCATCCATACAGGAGGAGGGCTCAACTTCTCGCCGTTCAGGACGGCCAGCAAGGGCTTATGCGAAGCCCCGCCTTCAGAGCGCTTATTCGGGCTCGAGGCCACCCTCTTACTCTCCTTATATATAAGATTCTTAGAAGATTGATGTTGTTGTTGGTGCGCGGGACGCGGGGTTTAGTCGCGGCTCCCCATTTTGCCAACAAGCGAGGAAACCGGACTCTTGAGAGGATCCGGCGAGTTGCTGCGGCGCTTGCCCATGATTTACAGGTTGGGGATCGATTTCAGCTGCCGTGGATGAATTATGGGAAGGACTGAAATGGATGCTGGACAAGGCTGCCGTTGAGCCGCTCCCCAAGTCCGCGCTAGGAGGCCAGCGTCACTTTTCCACAAGGTTGTTCATGACTGACCTGATCCTCGCTTCCGGAAGCTCCATTCGCCGCAAGATGCTCGAAGATGCAGGCGTCGAGTTCGACGTCGTGCCGGCGAATATCGACGAAGATGCGGCTAAGGAGGGCAAGCCCGACATGGAAGCGATCGCCCAGGGCCTGGCGGAAGCAAAGGCGCTGGCGGTTAGCGAGGCTCATCCTGGAGCGTGGGTGCTTGGCAGCGACTTATAGTGACCGTCGAGGGACAGTTGTTCAGCAAGCCCAGGGATCGCGATGAGGCAGCGGATCACCTCCGGACATTTTCGGGAAAGACGATGCTGCTGACGAGCGCTGTCGCCTTCGCCAAGGACGGCGAGGTCGACTGGAGCCATTTCGGGCGTGCGGAGCTCGACGTGCGCGAACTGTCAGAAGACTTCATCCAATCCTATCTTGATGCGGAGTGGCCCGAGGTCGGCAACACGGTTGGCGTATTCCGAATGGAGGGGCGCGGGATCCAGCTCTTCCAGTCGATCGTGGGCGGGCACTTCACAATTTTGGGTATGCCGCTGATCCCGGTGCTGAAGCGACTCCGGAGATACGGACTGCTGCAGTCATGACTTCATATCGGCGGCATGACGTCAGTTTGCGGAAGCATTTTCCCTCGTGATCCAACTCGCCCTCACCGGTTCGATCGGCATGGGCAAGTCGACGGTCGCCAAGATATTCGAAGGCGCCGGCGTGCCGGTGTTCGATGCTGACGCGGTGGTGCGCGAGCTTCAGGCCAATGACCCTGTTATCATCAATGCGATCGGGCGGCGCTTTGCCGGAACGGTCAAGGACGGTGTGCTAGATCGCGAAATGCTTTCGCTCAAAGTGCTCGGCTATTCGGCCGAGCTCGAAGCGTTGGAAACGATCATCCATCCGGCAGTGCAGAAGGCGCGCGAGCATTTTCTCGAACGTAACCGCAATGCTGCTGCCCTGCTTTTCGACATACCACTGCTGTTCGAAACCGGCGCCGAGGGAGCATTCGACAAAATTATCGTGGTGTCCGCACCGGCCGCTGTTCAGCGAGAGCGCGTGCTCTCGCGCTCAGGAATGACGACCGACAAACTTGCCGCGATCCTCGCGCGGCAAATGCCCGACCAGGAAAAGCGCCAACGCGCCGATTTCGTGATAGATACGGGCGTCGACCTATCCACAACTGAACGCCAGGTCGGCGACATTCTGTCTTGTCTCGGAATTGGGCGAGGTGGATAGAAATACGATGCGTGAGATCGTCTTCGATACGGAAACAACAGGCCTCAATCCGGCCGGCGGTGACCGCATGGTCGAGATCGGCTGCATCGAAATGATCAACCGAGTTGAGACTGGCCGGTCATTCCACGCCTATTTCAACCCGCAGCGGCCGATGCCGCTCGAGGCCGAAGCGGTTCACGGCTTGTCGACCATCTTCCTCTCGGCGCAGCCGCTGTTTGAGGACCGCGTCGAGGATTTGATCGAATTCATCGGCGAAGCCCCGCTGATCGCGCACAATGCGTCGTTCGATTTCGGCTTCCTCAACAACGAGCTGCAGCTTTGCGGCCGTCCGCTCGTCTGCATGAGCCGGATGGTCGATACTTTGGTCCTTGCCCGCGCTCGGCATCCCGGCGCGAAGCACAGCCTCGACGCTCTCTGCACTCGCTTCGGCGTCGATCGCAGTTTGCGCGTCAAGCACGGCGCCTTGCTCGACGCACAACTGCTTGCGCAGGTCTATGTAGAGCTCACTGGAGGCCGCCAGATCGGTCTTGGCCTGGTTGCCGACACGGACGCCAGGGAAGTCAGCGTAAGCGGGCAGACTGTAACGGTCCGCGAGCCGCGCGTTCCGCGCCCGCACTTTGCAAGCGCGGAGGAACTGGAACGGCATCGTGCGTTTATCGCACATATAGCGAACCCGCTTTGGGAACGCTTCGCGCCACTCGCAGCCTAGGGCGATTGACGCACTAGCCCGAGCGCGCCTACCGGGCGCGCCGCGCAGGAAGGAGGGCTGTTTAAGTGGACGTACGGGTAACCGGCCATCAGATCGATGTTGGAGATTCCCTGCAAACTCAGGCCGTGAACCGGATTGAGGGGTTGGCAGAGAAATATTTTCCGCGTGCAGTCGCGGCGAACGTTACCTTCAGCCCGGGTCCCCACGCCGATTTCGTCTGCGACATTGTCGCTCCGGTGATCAACAATGTCGTTCTCAAGGCGCACCAGCGGGCACCCGACGCGCACATTGCGTTTGAGGGTGCGGCGGACAAGATCGAGAAGCAGCTGAGCCGCTACGCCAGCCGC
Organism: uncultured Alphaproteobacteria bacterium; assembly: GCA_963750315.1. Lineage (GTDB taxonomy): Bacteria > Pseudomonadota > Alphaproteobacteria > Sphingomonadales > Sphingomonadaceae > Sphingomicrobium. Next base: position 150,989 of record CAVVQF010000018.1, on the reverse strand, counting down.
CTCAAGGAACATAAGTCGGATGGATCCTCGAAGTTCGTGGAGGATGCCGGCTACACTATCTTCGCGCGCCAGCCGGAAGCTCAACCGGAGGCTGATCAAGGTGTTCATCCGGCGATCGTCGCCGAGACCAAGGTCGACATTCCGGAAGCGAGCGTATCCGACGCCGTGATGCTGCTCGACCTTCGCAACACCAATGCGCTGATGTTCAAGAATAGTGCATCGGGTAAATTGAACATGATCTACCGCCGCGACGACGGTAATATCGGCTGGGTTGAACCTCCCGCCCGCTGACAACATTCGAACAATGTGTATCGGTGGAGCGTGTGGCACCCGCCGTGGTCGTGAGTAGAGTATGCAGCTTTCAGATTTTCTCGATTTCGATGCGATCAAGCCGTCCCTTTCGGGCGGCAACAAGCGTGCTTTGCTTCAGCAGGCGGCACAGATTGCCGCAACACGCCTTAACGTGGACGCTGGCGAAATCCTGTCGAGCGTTACGGAACGCGAACGGCTGGGCTCCACCGGCTTCGGCCAGGGAGTCGCCATCCCGCATGGTAAAATCGAAGGGCTCACGCGCATCTACTGCCTGTTCGTCCGACTGTCCGAGCCGGTCGATTACAAGTCGATCGATGGCCTGAAGGTAGATCTCGTCTTCTTGCTGCTGTCGCCCCCCGATGCGGGCGCCGAACATCTGAAGGCCCTGGCTGCAATTAGCCGGGTGACGCGTCATGCACCGACGCTTGAGAAGATGCGCGGCGCACGGAGCCGTGATGCGCTCGCGGCGGTTCTTATGGGGGCGGATGAGCGAGACGCCGCCTGACGTCGAGGAGATGACGGCGACGGGCGCACGGGCGCATTATCGCCGTCTCGAAGGCCTCTACGACTCGGCGCCCATCAACCGGCTGTTCGATTCGCGAATTCGAAATAATGAGCCCAGGTCAGGCGCGAATTCGCTTCAAGGTCGAGGAATCGACCTTTCACGCGGCGGGAGCGGCGCATGGGACGCTGTATTTCAAGATGCTGGACGACGTTGCCTTCTACGCAGCCAACAGCCTGGTCAGCGACCGCTTCCTGTTGACCACTGCTTTCAACCTCCACTTCACCCGCCCTATGCGCGCAGGCGAAGCGATCGCCGAGGGCCGGTGGATCAGCGGGCGTCGCAGGGTGATGATCGCCGATGCGCACATCGTTGGCCCGGACGGCGAAGAGGCCGCGCGCGGAACCGGCACCTTCGTTCGCTCTCGCATCCCGCTCAGTAGCCTCACGGGCTACAAGGGGTGAGCGGTGATCGGCTGCCGGCTCATGTGGAGGCGGCGGCCATTATGCGGTGCGTTGAAGCGAGGGGAGGATTCGCGACTATCCTCCAAAAAGGCGATCCAGACCGCGGCACCCTCACGTTAATCCTGTCGAAAAGGGGAGAATTCTGGGGAATTCTCGAGCGCGAGCTAGGCCCGAACTTCAACTACCGCTGGGCCTTCAGGAAATCCGGTGAAGGCTTGGGTTCCGCCGATTTGCAGGATTTGATCGCGCGGCGGGAGCGGTTTGACCCGGATTTATGGTTAATTGAACTGGACATCGCGGAGCCGGAACGATTTATCGCTGAAACGACCTCGCTGGGTTGACCCTGCCCTCCGGGGCGCCAAAACAGGCACCAAGACAGAGCGGGGGGCACCATCCATCCGGAAATAGCCGGAGGCAGGTGCCACGCAAGACGGGGAACCAACAGCAGGCACAAGACACGTTTTCGAACGTGATTTCGCGCGTCTGTGATGGCGGTTCACCGCACTGAATTCGGAATTTATGTTGCTTTCGTTTCGCTCGGCCCTGCTGGTCCTTGCTGCTGCTACCGGAAGTTCGGTAGCGCCGGCCCAGGTTGGCCCGACTTCCTCTGAACCGCTGATTCCGGTGACGACCGCTTCCTATCCGAAGATCATCGTTCCGGAGCCCATTTCGAACCCGACCTACACGCCGGATGCGGATGAGCCGGCCAACACCAATTCCGACGATCAGGATGTTGCGATGCCCGCACCGGTCAAGCCGAGCGGCGATTTGTCCTCCCTGGTCGCGCAGCTGAGAGGTTCCGAGACCGGCAGCCGCGAGCTCGATTGCCTCGCGACCGGCATCTACTTCGAATTCGAAGAGCGAGCCCCTCCAGGGCCAGCTTGCGGTTGGTGAAGTGATTGCGAACCGTGCCGACTTAGGCCGCTTCCCGTCGTCCTATTGCGGTGTGCTGTTCCAGCGCGGCCAGTTCAGCTTCGTGCATGGACGCTCGCTGCCGGCAGTGCCCCGCGCCAGCCGCCAGTGGCAGACTGCGGTCGCGATCGCGAAGATCGTCGATCAGGACCTCAAGGACTCGGCCGCCGATACGGCCTTGTTCTTCCACGCCAAGCGGGTTTCGCCGGGCTGGCGCCTGAAGCGCGTTGCCTCGATCGGCAATCACATCTTCTACCGCTAGAACGGTTTCTCACATTCTTGGTTTGTTCTAGGGTGGCCAGCGATGGCCACCCTAATTGATTTGTGCTTTGCCGATGCCCCGCCAATCGCCGCGGAAGTCGCGCGCGGCGTTACCCGCTTGTTCTGCCGCCAGGATCTTTTTGCCATCTGCGAGGTGCCTCTACCCAACGGGCGGCGCGCAGACATGATGGCGATCGACAGCAAGGGCGGTTTGACCATCGTCGAGATCAAGGTCGCCAAGGCCGATTTGCTCGGCGACGCCAAGTGGACAGACTATCTCGACTATTGCGATCAATTCTTCTGGGCGGTGCCGCCCGAACTCGCGTCAATCTGCGAAGGCGAGCGCTTCCTCCCGAGCGAAGCCGGGCTGATCGTCGCCGATCGCTACGATGCGGTGAAGATTTGCGAGGCGGCACAACGACCCCTCGCACCAGCACGCCGGAAGGCAGAGCTCCTGCGATTCGCCAGACGCGCCGCGCGGCGGCTCTCAGTCCAGATCGACCCCAGCCTCGGCGACGATAACTGACGCCTAGAGTTTGAAGCTGTTGAGATCGTCTTTTTTGGCCGGCGATGGTTTGCCGGCCGCCTCGATCGCCATGAGGATGGTTTTGCTGCGCGTGTCGCGCTTGGCATAGTCGCGGGCCGAATAGCCGGCCGCGGCATCCTTTCTGTCCGGATCTGCGCCCTTCGCGAGGAGCAACTTCACCGCGTCGAGCTCGCGCTGCTGAACCGCCAGGATAAGTGCCGTCTCGCCCATTCTGTTGGTCGCGTCGACCTTGGCGCCGAGCGCCAGCAGATATTCGATTGCCTGGGTGTAGCCGACACGGGCGGCGGCCATCAGCGGTGTGTCACCAGCGGAGGTAGCAAGGTTCGGGTTGGCGCCCTTGCCCAGCAGGAAGGTTGTCCACAATTCGTCGGAGCGCGAGATCGCCGTAACCAGCGCCGTCTCACCCTTCAAGTTGCGGCTGTTCACGATGGTCGGCCTTTTATCGATCATCTCGGTGACCTTATTGCCGTCGCGTTCGCGCACCGCGGTGATAAAAGGCTCGGCGTCGGAAACATATTGCGCCGCCGCCGGAGCGGAAAACGACGCAAGCGCGAACGCGATCAAAGCGAACCGTTTCATAATCTTTGCCCTTTTGTCCCCGGCTTCTTGAACGCGCCCCGATAGCAAAGCATGTCTGAACCTGTCATGGCCCCAATTGAATCCTCGACGCCTTTCTGGGAAATCCCGCTCGACCAGCTGGACCGAGGCCAGTGGGAAGCGTTGTGCGACGGTTGCGGCCGCTGCTGCCTTCACAAACTGGAGGATGAGGAGACGGGCCTTCTCTATCCGACCAACGTCGCGTGCGAATTGCTGGATCGCAAGAACGGCATGTGCATCGACTATGCTCATCGCAAGAAGCGGGTGCTCGACTGCGTCGTCCTGGATCGCAAGAGCATCGGCAAGCTCGACTGGTTGCCCGAAAGCTGCGCCTACCGTCTGCGATCGGAAGGCAAGCCGCTTCAAGCCTGGCACTATCTGATTTCGGGAAGCCGCGAGACAGTTCACGAGGCAGGCCAGTCGACGCGCGGCTGGACCGTGAGCGAGGCTGACGTCGAAGAACTTGAGGACCATGTCATTGATCGCCCCCTCTGAGGCGCTGTTTCAGCACGAAAATTTACCGCTGCCGGTCGAGATTCGCGGCGTGCGCGGCGCGAGGCGGATGCGCCTTCGCCTCGACGAGAAGCGCGGAGTCCTGAAGCTTACCGGACCCCTGCGGATGAACCGAAAGGTGGCGCTGGCTTGGGCCGTGGAACAACGCGAATGGGTCGAAGGACAATTGGGCGCGATATTGCCACCCGAACCGTTTGAGCCCGGAGCGATCATCCCGATTGAAGGACAGGACGTCCGGCTCGAGTGGTCGGCAACCGCAACCCGCTCGCCTCGGTTGGAGGGCGATCGACTGGTCTGCGGAGGATCGCCTGAAGGCTTCGCCCGACGGATCGAGCTCTACCTGAAGCGCATCGCCCTGGGCGAATTGTCCAACGAGACCGCCGAAGCAGCCGAACGAGCTGGCGTCACGCTCAAGGCCGTATCCGTGGGAGACGCTGACACGCGGTGGGGCAGCTGCTCGTCAGCTGGACGTATCCGCTATAGTTGGCGACTGATCCTCGCCCCGCCCGAGGTCAGAAAATACGTCGTCGCGCACGAGGTCGCACATCTGGTTCACATGAACCACGGTCCGGAATTCAAGGCGCTCGAACAGGAATTGTTCGAGGGCGACGCGCGGAAAGCGAGCTTATTGCTGCGGCGTATTGGGAACCGGTTGCGGAGGCTCGGCCGGTCGCGTTGACTGGGTCGGCGGCCTGACGACTTGAGGGCGCTGCTGAGGTTGCTGCGGGGGTCGCTGTGGCTGGCCGCTGCCTGGGGGAAGCACCTTGTCGAGCCACTGCTGGTCGAGCTGGCTGTCCGTCTGCGGTTGCTGCGGCTGCGTTGGCAAAGGCTGGCCCGGCGGCGGCAGGGTATCGACCGGTTGGCCCGGCAGGGGATTGCCGTTCTCGTCGACTAGCGGCGCGAAGCCGACTTCGTTGGCGTAGGCGTCGTCCTCGCTGTCGAGGTTCCAGTCAGGCATCGGCACTTCGGTCTGGAAATTCTCGACCGGGCGCCGGGAGACGGCAACAGACATGAAGTCGTGGAACGCGCGTGCAGGGGCAGTGCCGCCTTGCAGACCTGCAATAGCGCGCGCGTCGTCCCGTCCCATCCACACGCCAGTCGTCAAACCGCTTGAGAAGCCGATGAACCAGCCGTCCTTGTTCGAGCTGGTGGTGCCTGTCTTACCGGCAACGGGCCGGCCGATCTGTGCCGCGCGCCCGGTGCCGGTCAGCACCGCCGACTGAAGCAAGTCGGTCATTTCCGCGGCAACCCACGGGGCAACGAGCACCCGGCCCTCTTCCGGTTCCTTCTGATAGAGCAGCTTCCCGTCGGCCGTGACCACCTTGGTGATGGCGTAGGGCGTGACGGAGACCCCCTGGTTGCCGACCGAAGCGAACGCGCGGGTCATGTCGATCAGCCGGACATCGCTCGTTCCCAGCACCATCGACGGATAGGTCGAGATATTGCTGCTGATGCCAAATCGGCGCGCCATGTCGGCGATAGTGCCGAACCCGAGCTGGGCACCGATCTTCGCGCTGATCGTGTTGATCGATAACGCAAAGGCTTCGCGCAGGCTGACCGGGCCCCGGTTGGTCCGCGTCGAGTTGCGCGGTGTCCATCCGTCGATGGTCACCGGTTCGTCGACGATCGTGTCGGTCGGCTTCATCCCGGATTCGAGCGCGGCGAGATAGACGAACAATTTGAAGGACGACCCCGGCTGGCGCTCGGCCTGCGTCGCACGATTGTAGATCGAATCGACGTAGTCGCGGCCACCGATCATCGCCCGTACAGCGCCATCGCGATCGATCGCGACGAGTGCGCCCTGAGCCCCGTTCGGCGTGTTGGAGGCGATCGCTTTCTCTGCGGTCGACTGCATTCCCGGATCGAGCGTGGTCCACACCTCGATCGGTTCGCTGCTTTCGTCGATCAATGTATCGAGCTGCGGCAGTGCCCAGTCCGTGAAGTAGCGAACGCTGTTTTCTTTCGTCGTTGGCTGGATCTTCACCGCCGCGGAATCGACCTGGGCCGCACGGTCTGGCGAAACGAAGCCATTCTCGACCATCGTCTTGAGGACGACCTCCGAACGGTCGCGCGCTGCTTCGACGTCCGCCGTCGGGGAATAGTTGGACGGGGCCTTCACCAGGCCGGCGATGATCGCAGCCTCGCCGAGGAGAGAGATTGCGTGCGCTATGGCCGAAGAAGCGCCGGGATGCGGCGTCGATGCCATAGGCGCCGCCACCGAAGTAGACACGATTGAGGTAGAGCTCGAGGATCTGGTCCTTCGAGAACTTCCGTTCGATCGCCAGCGACAAGCACGGCTTCCTTAACCTTGCGGCCGAACGTGCGGCTGTTGGTCAGGAAAATGTTGCGGGCGAGTTGCTGGGTGATAGTCGATCCCCCTGCGCCCAGCGGCCGGTGTCGACACGAACCTTCGCGGCGCGGACGACGCCGATCGGATCGACGCCCAAGTGAGAGCGGAAGCGCCTGTCCTCGACCGCAATCATTGCGGCACGCATCTCCGCCGGGATCTGCTCGTAGGGAAGCCACTGCCCGAAGCTTGGTCCAATATTGACCAGCACCGCGCCGTTGGCGGCACGCACTCGGACCATCTGCCCAAGATCGGACCGCTTCGCGAGCTGCGAGTAACTCGGCAGGTTTGCGTAAGCGACGGCAACCGCGACGATCAGCGCGAGCAGACCGACTAGTGCGACATAGATCATGATCTTGAGCGCAGTCATCAATGACCTGCGGATCGAGGCGGGTGCGGCGCGGGCCATTGCGGATGAGGGATAGAAACTCGCGGGGTTACGGACAAGCGTCAGTATTTCGACCGGCGCCTTACCGCGCGATTAACCCTGTTTTGAGGTTTGCCGGATAGCAGTTGCCGCATGATTGCGCGTCTTGCGCTCTTTGCGGTCATGGGTTTGGCGGCGTCAGTGCTGACGGCGGTCCCCGACGCACGCGCGCAGTGCAGGCTATGCGAGAACCCGACGACCATGCCGCAGACCGAGGGAAAGGACGGTCCGGTCGACCTCCAGATCGAGGCCAATCTCGACTTCGACCGTCTGATCGTCATGGGCGGAGGCGATGGCAGCGCGACCATTCGACCCGATGGTTCCCGTCAGGTCAGCGGCTCGGTCGAAGCCATGAGTGGGCGGGCGATGGTCGGCGAAGCGCGGGTCCACGGTGAGCCTGGCCGGTCGGTTCGAATCGATCTACCGTCGCGCGTCGAACTCTATTCGATGGAAGGCTCGCGAATCAGCATTGACGAGATCGTCACCGACCTGTCGGCTGCGCCGCGTCTGGATTCGGGTGGCAATCTTTCATTCCGGATCGGTGGCCGGGTCCGCCTTAGTGGAAATTCCGCCGGTGACTTCCGCGGCGATTTCCCGATAACCGTTGAGTACCTCTGACGATTAACTCCAATTCGGAGGGAATCCTTTCCGGTTCGGTAACCATGCCCCTGAAGCAACCCGTAATCGGGGTCGGTTAATGCAGTAGTCACGGATGAGCGGACTTCCGGTCCTACCAACCGCGATTTTTATGCATCGGAACAAGTGGGGAAATTCTCATGACGAAACTTCTTCGTACGACGTGCCTGGCTGCGACGGTCGCAGCAACGGCACTGATCGCCACGCCGGCCGTCGCTGCGCCGGTTGGCGCAAGCACGCCTGCGACTGCTCGCGCCAAGATCGTCAAGCCGCTGGTGCTGACGGCTACGCGCAACCTCGACTTCGGCACGATTACGCTGAACACGGTTGCGGTCGGTGGCGAGACGGTTTCGATGACCCAGGCGGGTGTCGTCACCTGCGGTTCGGGCGGCCTCGTCTGCTCGGGAACGCCGGTTTCGGCCAGCTACAACGTCAAGGGCACGAACAATCAGGTTGTGCAGGTGTTTGCCGTTGCCAGCCCGCTGACCAACGCCAATGACGCCACGACCCTGTCGTTCACGCCGAATGCTCCGGCGACCGTGACGATGCCGAACTCCGGCACCGCCGGTTTCGACTTCAACGTTGGCGGTTCGATCACCATCCTGCCGGCGACGACCGATGGCGTCTATACGGGTAATATCAACGTCACCGTCGACTATCAGTAAGCGTCCATATCCCCGCTCGCGGGGGTAGATCGGAAGGGAAGGGGCCGCGGTTCGCCGCGGCCCCTTTTCCGTTATCTGACCGCATGAGACCCGCATGGTTAGCGGGATATCAACCATTTTCGATGAAATCTCCTCCACACACGTGGGGAGTTTCATCAATGGCATTGTTTCGCCTGACGGCGCCGGTTGCGCTGTTCGCTTCGTTCCTGGCCGCCGTGCCGAGCGCACAGGCTGGCGTAGGCGATCTTCTCGTCGCGCCGACGCGCATCGTCCTGAATGGCAGCCGCGGCACCGAAATCATTCTCAACAACATCGGCGAAGACGTCGCGACCTACCGGATTTCAGTCGAGCTGCGGCGGATGACGCCCGACGGCATGCTCCACGACGTGACCGATCCAAATTCGGAGGAGAAGCTCGCGGAATCGATGATCGTGTACGCGCCTCGGCGCGTGACGCTCGCTCCTCGCGAACCGCAGACCATCCGCATTTCGGCCCGTGCACCCAAGGATCTCCCCGACGGCGAGTATCGGGTCCATTTGCTGTTCCGCGCCGTTCCACCGCCGACGCCGGTAGAGGCGCCGAAGGAGCAGAAGGGCATCGCCTTCGCTCTGATCCCCATTTACGGCGTCACCATCCCGGTCATCGCCCGCTTCGGCAATCTCGAGGCCAAAGCCGGCATTTCAGACGTGAAGCTGACGAAAGTCGAGGGAAAACCGGCGGTTAGCATCCAGCTCACCCGTGCGGGCGACCGTTCGACCTTCGGCGAAATCCGCGTGATGAAAGCCGGTATCAAAGATCCGATCGCGGTTCAGCGCGGCGTCGCAATCTACACCGAAGTCGGCCAACGCAGCCTGACGATCCCGGTCGAGGAGAAGTATCTCTCGTCCGCGACCGGCCGGGTCACCGTCCAATATGTTGAGCCCAGCGACAACGGTCCGCTGACTATCGCGGAAACGGACGCGGTACTGAACTAGGCCGCAGGGGCAGCACCCGGACAGTCAAATGCTCCAGGCCGGCCAAAAAGCTTAGGGCGATCGCCCTCATCGGCCTCGTCTGCGCCGGCGCCATCAGTGCGCCCGCAGCGACGCCGATCTCCGACGGCTGGAGCGCCGACCCAGATTCTCAATATCTTCTCGACGTGAACTTGCGCCGTCTCCGTCTCGGGGATGGCGTTCGTGCTTATCAGACGCCCGAAGGCACCTGCATCGTTTTCGGCGATTTCCTGAGCGCACTCGACGTTCCCATGAAGATCGACCTCGCCGCCAAGAAAGCCAGCGGCTGGGCGTTCAAGGAACAGCACAAGATCTCGATTGACGTATCCACCGGCGTCGTAACCTACGGACAATCAACGGAAAAGCTGCTCAAAGGCACGGTGCGCGAAGTTCCGGAAGGCTGGTGCGTCGACACCGCCGCCTTGACCAAATGGTTCGGGATTACGGTGACGCCCAAGACCGGCGCGTCAGCGCTGCTAATCGAATCCGAAGCGAAATTGCCTGTTGAGTTGGCGATCGAGCGTGAGCGCCGTGCCGCCTCGATCAAGCCTGCCAAGTTTGATCTCAGCACTCTCCCCCAGGTAAAGCTCCCCTATCGCATGTGGCGCGCGCCCGCCCTGGACTTCGTTGTCAGCGCCGGCGTCACCTATCGCGCCAGCGACGGCGTTCGCGTCGATCGCAGCTCGTCGGTCTATGCCGCGGGCGAGATTGCGCGCCTCTCCTACGACGCGCGGCTTTCGACCAACGCGAAAGGTGTCCCGAGCACTTTGCGGCTAAGCGCTTATCGCTCGGACCCTGATGCAGGCCTTCTCGGGCCCTTGAAAGCGACGCATTTTGGCTTCGGCGATGTCGCGGGGCTTGATTTGGGAATTGGTGGTACTGGTGCGAGCGGGCGAGGCGCTGTCGTCACCAACCGTCCGTTGTTCAATCCGACAGCGTTCGACAAGACTCGGTTCGAAGGCGACCTGCCAGCCGGCTGGGAAGCCGAACTCTACCGCAACGGTGAGCTGCTCGCATTCGCCCGGCCGACTGGCGGGTCGCGCTATGTGTTTGAAGACGTGCAACTTTTGTACGGCGAAAACCAGATCAGCATCGTGCTCTACGGCCCCCAGGGACAAATCCGGACGCGCGAGGAAATGATCAATGTGGGCCAGGAGAACGTCCCGGCCGGCAAAACCTGGTACTGGGCCGGCGTCAATCAGCCGGGGCGCGATGTCGTCGCCTTTCACGATTCGCCGGATGCTCTGAACCTTCCGAAAGCGCAGGCTGCGGTTTCGCTGGAGCATGGCATCGACGACCGCACCTCGGTCGGAGCGATCGCGCGGGCCATGCTCATCGCCGACGAGCGGGTGACCTTCGTCGAAGGCTCGGTCCGCCGCTCGATCGGACCGGCTCTGGTCGAGGCCGGCGTCGCCTGGGAGAGCGGAGGCGGCAAGGCTGCCCACGCCCAAGTCCTTGCAAAGTTTGGAAAAGTGAACGTTAGCGGCGAAGCTCTTCTTGCATCCAACTTCCATCTGCAAGGTCAACAGCTGCGTCGGACCGTGAAGGACATGCGTCTCGCGGTCGACACGCCGCTGAAGATTGGGCGAGCGCTCGTTCCGGCGCATGCGGACGTTCGTTGGATCAAGCAGGCCGACAATTCGAGCCAGCTCGAGGCGGCGGCGAGGCTTTCAACCACGATTTAACGGTTTAACCTGGCGACCGACATTCGGTACCGCCGCCAATTCCTGGCGCATGGACCATCCCCGCCCGGCGAGGTCGAGGTCGCACTGATCGGATCGGGTGGAATTGGCAATGTCCGGCTCCGGGGCTTCGGCAGCATGGTGGTCGCGCCGGAGACGAAATTCCGTTCTGCCGAGCTCAGCGCCTATTGGTCCGCCAGCGAAAACGTCGATTGGGAAGGCGCGCTTGCATATGACGCAGGCGGCAATCGCGCTCGTGCGCGCATTTCCCACATCCGCAGGTTCAGTTCGATGGCTCTCGCGGTCACCGGCGAAGCCGCGACCGATGGATCTGTCGCCGTCGGCCTGAATCTCAATTTCTCGCTGGATCCGGGCCACGGATTTGGCCTTTCCCGCCAGCCACTTGCGGCTGCCGGTGCCGTCCGCGCGCGAGTTTATCGCGATCGCAACGACAATGGCGTGCGCGATGATTTAGAACCGTACGAGAAGGGGGCGTTGGTCACCACCGGATCCCGCATCACCGACAAACCGACGGATGACCGCGGCACTGTCCTTGTAGGTGGACTGGCGCCGTTCACCCCGGTGGCCGTCGGTATTGATCCGAGCAGTCTGCCAGATCCCAATCTTGTGCCCAGAAAGGCGCTCCAGGTCGTGGTGCCACGGCCAGGCGTGCCCGCGGAGGTCGAAATCGGCCTCGTCGGCGGCGGAGAGATTGAGGGGGCCGTCGTCAAGAACGGCGGTCTTGGCTTCGAAGGGCTCAAGCTCGAGCTGCTCGACGGCGCCGGAAAGGTCGTGGCGACTACCGAGACCGACTATGACGGCTATTTCCTGTTCGAGCGTGTCGCCTACGGCAAATATTCCGTGCGCGTGGCGGCGGAATCCGCGACGGCGGCCAAGGTCCTGCCGATGTTGAACGCCTCGGCATCGGTCGACGAGGACCATTCGATTGCGAGGATGGGCACGATCCAGGTCACGCCGCTGCCAAGAGTGGCATCGACCCAATAGAAGTCGTCTCGGACGACTACTCGCCGGACGCTATTGATTCTCAAAAACAAGAATGGCCGTAGTCCGGCGGGTGTGCCTCTCACGATGCCATCTGGTGCGGTCGAGAAGACTCGAACTTCCACGGCCTTTCGGCCACAGCGACCTCAACGCTGCGCGTCTACCAGTTCCGCCACGACCGCACGTCATGAAGATGGGAGCGATCGGCGACCGCAATCCCGGTAGGCGCGCGCCTCTAGCAAGGGATTGGGAACCGCGCAACGCTGCCGTATCGTCCCGCTGCGGGACGAAAAGTTAAGACCTTGTTTACCAATGGGCCCCGGGGCGTTTAGCAATGCGGAATGCTGACGCTGATCTTTGCTGCTGCAGTCGCCACCGCAACGCCACAAGTCGATTCCTCCACGGCGGCCACGGCTTCTGCGCAGGCGACCGTCAGGATCGTTCGCGGCGTGGAGATCCGGTTCGCTTCGCTCCAGCGATTTGAAGAGAGCATCCAGCGCAAGGGATTAGTGCGCGAGCGCGATGGCTCGCTGCAATCCGCATTGCTGATCGAATTCTATTAGGTCTTCGGCTCGCCGAGGCTGACGGTCAGGTCCTGCGCCGCCTGCGGGATGTTGAGCTCCGCACTGTTGAAGCTCGCGCTGCCGCCTGGCGGTAGTGACTTCATTGGCGGCGGGATCGTCCATTTGTAGACGACCTTGCCCGACCCATCATGCAATTGAGCGAAAATTGGCGGCACTTTTTGCTGCTGGTCGGTGGGATTGATGATCCGTCCGCTGATGTTCAGCAAGTCATTGCCGCTAGCCAGCGGGGAACGATCGGTGTGCGTCATCATCAATTGCAGCGGGGTTTCACCGGCATCGGCAATTCCAAGGCGCTGCTTCAGTGCCGGCGGCGCGAAGAACCACAGTCCGGCAACCACCGCCGCGATCAACAGCACGGCGACGGCCAGGACCACTAATCGGCTACGTGACTTGCCTCTCACTGGCTCCTGAGGAGCGAACGGACTGAAGTCTTCGTCCCGCTCGACCCATTCGAGCCGATGTGACGGTGCCGCCTCGGCCAGGCCAACGACTTCGGTCTCCGGCGGGATCTGCGGCGGATCTGGCTCCTCGGCGAGAAGCTTGTCTTCGGCATATGCCGTCTCGGGCTCGGGAGCTTCGGGTGCCGGTTCATCGTACTGCCGGTATTCGGCGAAGCGGTCGATTGGCTCCTCGATGGTCTCCGGCGCTGGTGGATCCTGCGCTTCGACAGCGGGCGCTTCACGCTCGAGCTCCAGCGTTTCTTCGGCGGCGGGCGGGAATTCGCGCCAGCTGTGCTGACAGGCCTTGCAGCGGACCTGACGCCCGTTCGGTGGGATGGCGCCGTCCTTCACCACATACTGGGTTGCGCAGGAAGGACAGGTCAGGATCATGTTTGGGTTGGCCTCACGCGCCGTTTTCAAAGGGTAAACAGGAATGCGCAGCCATTGGCAAGGCGGCGGACGCATGCAAGAAGTCACTTCACAGGAAGGGGCGGGCCTCTGTCGGCAATTGTCGAATTCGACAGCGTTGGTTTGCGTTACGGCACGGGTGCAGAGGTCCTTCGCGACCTCGATTTCCGGCTCGCAAAAGGCGGCTTCTATTTCCTGACCGGACCGTCCGGCGCGGGCAAGACCTCGCTCCTCCAGTTGCTTTACCTTGCGCGCCGCCCGACGCGCGGCCGGATTTAGCTGTTCGGCCAGGAGCTGACGGATGCGCCGCGCGACGTCCTTCCCGACTATCGCCGACGGATCGGCGTCGTGTTCCAGGACTTCCGTCTGATCCGCCACCTGTCCGCCTTCGACAATGTCGCCTTGCCGCTCCGCATCGCCGGCAAAAGCGAGGCGGAGCTCGAAGGCCCGGTGCGCGAAATGCTGGCATGGGTCGGTCTTGCCGATCGATCGAGCGCTCGTCCGCCAACGCTATCGGGCGGTGAGCAGCAGCGGGTGGCCATTGCGCGCGCGGTCATTAGCCAGCCTGAGCTGCTGGTCGCCGACGAGCCGACGGGCAACGTCGACGCGGAGATGGCGGCGCGGCTCCTTCACCTGTTCACCGCCCTCAACCGGCTTGGCACCACCATCGTCGTCGCGACCCACGACATCAGCCTGATCGCCCGGACCCCAGGTGCCCAGCTGATGCGGCTCGAAAAGGGCTCAATGGCCGATCCGACCGGAAGTCTCCGCAACCCGCCCAGCGAAGGCCGCTCGCAATGAGCCTTTCCCTGCTCGCGGGCACTGAGGCAGAACGGCGACTCCTGCCCGGTGGTACGCTGCGGGGACCGACGCCCTACGTGATCGCGATCATGACCTTCGCGATGATGATCGTCGCTGCTGCGGGACTTGCGCTGGCGAATGCCGCAGGGATCGTAGCGGGCGCGGTCGAGCATCGTTACGTATTGCAACTGCCCGACGGCACGGGACCCAAGCTGGCGGCGGCTGTCAACACGGTCAAGGCAATGCCCGGCGTCACCAACGTCGAGCCCGTGCCCGAGGCCGAAATGCGTCGCACGCTGGAAAAATGGGTCGGGGCTGGCGGTCTCGGTGAAGATTTACCCGTTCCGGCCATTATCCACCTCGACCTTGGGCCCGGCGCCGATGCCGCCGGGATAGGCGCGGCCGTGACCCGTGCACTCCCTGGCGCGCGCTTCATCGCCGAGCAGGCAACGGTTCAGCCGCTGCTCGGCTCTTTGAGGGCGCTTCGCTGGTTAGCAGTCGCGATGGTCCTGCTGATGGCTGCGGCGACTTCGGCCGCAGTCGTGCTCGCCGCGCGTGGTGCGCTGGATACACATCGCCAAACCATCGAAATCATGCACGGGATCGGCGCCACCGATCAGCAGGTCGCTCTGCTTTTCCAGCGCAAGATCGCGCTCGATGCGATGGTGGGGGCGCTGGCCGGCGGCGCGATTGCCGCCCTTGCCCTTCTACTAGTCGGAGGCGGGGGTCTGGCGCTTGCGAGCGACCTTACCGGCGGGCCGCCCCTTCACCTTGCCGACTTGGTCGCGCTCACTTTGCTGCCGGTCGCTGCGGTTTTGCTTGCAACGCTTGTTGCGCGGTTCGCCGTGCTCAGTGCATTGCACAAGGTCATATGATCGCCCGCTTTCTCTCGTTCCTCATTCTCCTCTACGCGCTCGGCTTCATCCTGTTCGGCGTGACGCTCGGCCGCCCGGCAGAACCCGGGACGGTCACCGACGCGACCGTGGTGATTACGGGCGGCAAGGGCCGCATCGAGCATGCGATGGCCGTTCTCGAGCAGGGAAAGACGAAACGAGTGCTCGTTGCCGGTGCCGATCCCCTGGTGACGAAAAATGATCTGGTGGACCGCTTCGGCGCCAAGGGAAAACTGGTCAAATGCTGCGTCGACCTCGGAAGCGAGTCCGTCGATACACGGTCCAACGCCGAGGAGGCACAGCGCTGGCTGGCGAAGCACAGCTACAAGTCGGTCCGCCTGATCACCAACGATTGGCACATGCGGCGCGCGGGCTACGAGTTCCGCCGCGTGCTTGGCGGCAAATATGAGATCGTCAACGACGCGGTCCGGACGGAGCCGGGATTCGCCACTTTGTTCGGGGAATATAACAAGTACCTGCTCAGGCGTGCCGCGGTCTGGATCGACGTCTGATGGCGCTGCTGCGATCGACGATCTACGCCATCGTCTTCTACCCCGCGACTTTGCTCTTCGTCATCGCCTGCTTCATCGCCAGCATGTTCGGGACGGATCCGATGCGGGCGATGGTTCACCGCTGGACCGATTTTCACCATTGGTTCGTGCGGCTGTTGGGCACTCGCATCGAGGTTACGGGCGCCATTCCGTCCGGCGCCTACCTGATCGCGGTCAAGCATCAGTCAATGTTCGAAACGCTCGAGATGATGCGCATCGCCCGCACGCCTATCGTGGTGATGAAGAGCGAGCTTACCACCATGCCGGGCTTCGGCTGGGCGACGCGAAGCTATGGCGTCATCGGCGTCGACCGCAATGCAGGCGCGAAGGCGCTGCGCGACATGCTGACGGCGGGCAGGCAGGCCGCCGCTTCCGGCCGCCCGATCCTCATTTACCCGGAAGGGACGCGGGTTCGTCCGGGGGAGATGCCGCCGTTGCAGGCCGGCTTCGCTGGTCTCTACAAGGCTATGAATCTTCCGGTCGTGCCCGTCGCACTGGATAGCGGACGCCTATGGGGCCGGGATCTTCCTCGTTCGGCGGGTACGATCCATATCCAGATCGGAGACCCAATCCCCGCAGGGCTCAAGCGCGACGAGATTGAGGCGCGCGTACACAGCGCCATCAACGCTCTGGAGCTAGCTTCTAAGCCGGGCGCCTAGCTTTTCGGCCGCGCCGACGATCCGCTTCGAGATTTCCGCCAACTCCGCTTCCGTGAAGCTCTTGTCGCCAGGCTGAAGCGACACCTCGATCGCCAAGCTCAACCCCTCGGGTGCGTCGAACCGGTCGAACAAGCGGGCAGCGATGATCGCTTGCTTGTCGGCGCCGCGAATGGCGCGGACCAGATTTTCGGCCGTCACCTCGGCCGGAACGATGAAGGCGAAATCGCGGGTAACAGGCTGGAGCGCAGGCGGCGTGTAATGAGCACGCGCATGACTGCTCGCCCGCGCCTTCGGAATGGCATCGAGATAAATCTCCGCCGCGACCGCGCGTTCCGGGGCGCCGACCAGTTTCTCGAGCCGTGGATGAAGCTCGCCAAATGCCGCGACGATGGTCTTCGGGCCAAGGCGCAGGGTTGCCGAGCGGCCCGGATGCCAGGTCGGGCCCGCATCCGGAAAGACCTGCAGGTTGGCGACGGGCGCTCCCGCGGCTTCGAGCAAAGCGATGACTTCGGCTTTTGCATCGAAAGCGTCGAACCGCTGCGCCTTGCCCTCCTGCCAGCTGCGCGGCTTCTTGTCCCCAGCGAGCAGTAATGTGGCCGTCGGACGCTCTGCATCGGCTAGATAGCGCCGGCCCACTTCGAACAGGCGAGCCGAAGCGACGCCACGGTCGAGGTTGCGGCGTGCCGCCGAAATCAGGCCGGGCAGCAAGGACGGCCGCATGACCTTCATTTCCTCACTGATCGGATTGGCGAGCCGCCAGTCGGCCGGGCCGAAGACTTCCGCTTCTTCCTCCGAGATGAAGCTCCAGGTGACTGCCTCGTCGAGACCGCGCGCTGCAGCAGCCCGACGGACATTGCGCTCGATCATTTGCGAGGGCGTCGCGGTCGGCTTGGCGACACCGGCAGCCCGCGGGAGCGCTTCCGAGATGACCTTGTCGTAGCCAGTAATCCGGGCGACTTCCTCGACCAGATCGGCGGTGCCGATGACGTCACGACGCCAGCTTGGCACGCGGACATCATGCTCGTTCGCAAACTCGAAGCCTAAAAATTTCGAGAATTTCGCGCTGCCGATCTTCGGCCACTTCGACACCGCCGAGGGCGAATGCGCGTGCGGGATCGAATTTGACGGTACGCTCTTCGATAGGAGGCGCGCCGACGTGGATCGCGTCAGATGCCTCACCGCCGCAGATGTCGAGGATGAGCCCGGTAAGGATGTCGAGCCCGTCCGAAAGGAATGCCGGATCGACGCCGCGCTCGAAGCGGCTGCGTGCGTCACTGGTCAGGCCGAGCTTCTGGCCGGTCTGCGCGATGCGGTCGGGCGTGAAGAAGGCGATCTCGAGCATCACGTCGGTCGTTCCGTCGCTGACGCCCGAATGCTCGCCGCCCATGATGCCGCCGATGTCGTGCACCTCGCGCTCGTCGGCGATGACCGTCATCGTCGGATCGAGCGTGTATTCCTTCTCGTTGAGGGCGAGCACCTTCTCGCCATCTCGCGCGGGGCGTGCGACGAGCGCTCGGTCCAGCTTGGCGATGTCGTAGGCGTGTGCCGGGCGGCCGACGTCGAGCATGACGTAATTGGTTATGTCGACCAGCGCCGAGATCGGCCGTTGGCCTGCACTCTTCAGGCGGCGCTGCATCCAGTCCGGTGAAGGCCCATTGCGAACGCCGCGAACTGCTCGCCCGAAGAAGGCCGGGCAGCCGCCCTCGTCCTCAATGCGGATGTCGATCGGCGACTTGAAGCTGCCCTCGATCTGCGGAACCGGGAGCGGCTTCAGCGTACCAACGCCGGCCGCCGCTAAATCGCGCGCAATGCCGCGGACGCCCATACAATCCTGGCGGTTGGGAGTGACGTTTACGTCGAACACGGGATCGTTGAGCTCGGCATAATCCGCGAACGCTGTGCCGATCGGCGCATCGGCGGGAAGCTCGATGATCCCGTCATGCTCCTCGCCGATCTGCAGCTCGCGAACGGAGCACATCATGCCCCGGCTCTCGACGCCGCGGATCGCCGCAACCTTCAGCGTCAGGTCGGAGCCCGGCACGTAAGCCCCCGGAGGACCGAACACGCCGAGCATGCCTGCACGCGCGTTGGGAGCGCCGCAGACGACCTGCACTGCGCCTTCGCCTGCATCGACGGTCAGCACCTGAAGCTTATCTGCCTGTGGATGCTTCTCCGCCGTCAGCACTTTGGCGACGCGGAACGGCGCCAGCGCTTCGGCCGGGTTCTCGACGCCTTCGATCTCCAGCCCGATCGCGGTCAGCGTGTCGGCGATGATCTGCGCATCGGCGTTGGTGTCGAGGTGCTGCTTCAGCCAGCTCAGCGAGAACTTCATGCGCCCACTCCTCCGCTGAGCGTGGGCACGTCGAGCGCTCTAAAGCCGTAATGTTTCAACCAGCGGATATCGCCGTCGAAGAAGGCGCGGAGGTCGTCCATTCCGTACTTGAGCATTGCCAATCGATCGATGCCGCAGCCGAACGCGAAACCCTGCCACTCCTCGGGATCGAGCCCGCAATTGGCGATCACCTTCGGATGCACCATTCCGGAGCCGAGCACCTCCATGAAGCCCTCGCTGCCGCCGATGGTGCGCTTGCCGTTCACAAGCGTGTAGCCGACGTCGACTTCCGCCGACGGCTCGGTGAACGGGAAGTAGGACGGACGCATGCGCAGCACGACGTCGTCGCGCTCGAAGAACGCCTTGAGAAAGGTCTCCAGCGTCCACTTCAGATGGCCCAGGTGGATCGCGCGGTCGATGACGATGCCCTCGACCTGGTGGAACATTGGCGTGTGCGTCGCATCGCTGTCGGAGCGATACACGCGGCCGGGCGCGATCAACCGGATCGGTGCGCCATGCGCCTGCATCGCCCGAATCTGCACGGGCGACGTATGCGTGCGAAGGACCTTCGCTTCCGCTTCGCCCTCATGGCGCTCGAGGTAGAACGTGTCCTGCATCGCGCGTGCAGGGTGGAATTCCGGCATGTTAAGCGCAGTGAAGTTGAACCACTGGTCCTCAATCTCCGGGCCTTCGGCGACGGTGAAGCCGAGGTCGGCGAAGATCTCCGCCAGTTCGTCCATCACCTGGCTGACCGGATGGACGGTGCCGGCTGGGGTGTCCTGCGCCGGGAGCGACAGGTCGATCGTTTCGGTCGCCAGCTTGCGGTCGAGGTCGGCGGTCTCAAGTGCCGACTTGCGATCGGCGATCGCCGACGTGACCGCCTCGCGAAAGGCGTGAATCTTCGGGGCCTCAGCGGCGCGGGCCTCCGGGTCCATCGAGCCGAGCGATTTCAGCTGCTGCGTGATGCTGCCGGATTTGCCGAGCACAGACACGCGCAACTGGTCGAGCGTCCCCAGGTCGGGCGCGCTGTGGATTTGGTCGAGAAGATCGCTGTCTGACGCCATGGCGCGGCCTTAGCTGCACCGCAGCGCAAAATGCAAAGGCGCGTGCTAAAGGGCGACCATGAGCTGGCCCGTTCTCGACCCGGCGCGCGACCATGAAACGCTCGCCATCCTTCACCTCGCCACCCAGATGCTCGGCAAGGTCAGGGTGAAGCATGCCCCGTGGACGAACCATGGCTGGCATGTCGCGCTGCAGCCGAACGCACGTGGACTGGCGACGCTGCCCACCGCGGCAAGTGATGGGCGAACGTTCACGCTGGCCCTCGACCTTTGCGTCCATGCCATCGTCCTGACGACGAGCGCCGAGGAGCGTGAAGAGTTGCCGCTGGACGCTGGAAGCATCGCGACCTTGCATTCAGGTTTGATCGACATGCTGAACAAGCATGGGCTTCCGTCGGACTTCAGCGGCAAGCCCAATGAGATCGCTGACGCCGTGCCCTTCGCCGACGACACGGCGAGGCGCAGCTATGACCCGAAGTCGGCCGCGAATTTCCGGGAGGCGCTGGCGGTGATGCTCCCCGCGTTCGAGCGTTTCCGCGCCGGCTTCACGGGCAAGTCGAGCCCGCTGCATTTCTGGTGGGGAAGCTTCGACCTCTCCGTCACCCGCTTCTCGGGCCGGACCGCTCCGCAGCATCCGGGCGGCGTTCCAGGTCTCCCCGACCGGATCACACGCGAAGCCTACAGCCAGGAAGTCTCAAGCGCCGGCTTCTGGGCTGGCGGCGCCACTCAGGCAGACGCCTTCTTCTACAGCTACGCCTATCCCGAACCGGCCGGCTTTCGCGACCATCCGATCGCCGCGGGCGCGTGGAATGGCGACTGGCAGGAATTCATCCTGCCCTACGATGAAGTCCGGACCGCCGCCGATCCGGAAGCGCTACTCACCAGCTTCCTCCAATCGACCTACGACGCGGCTGCCGACCTCGCGAGTTGGGACCGCGTGAGGCTCGAGCGCGAACCCGTCGCGCCCTAGCCGGGCAGGAACGGGAAGGGCGAAATCGTCTTGCGGTTCTCGTGCACCGCCAGTTTTCGGCCTGCAGGCGGCATCGCGCGGTAGGCGCACTCCATGCGGGGGCAGATCGAGCAGGCCGGACCAACTGGGGTCGCCGGCGTGTTGGTGAGGTCGAGGCCGTCGGCGTAGGCGATGCGCGGCGCGTAGCGAACGTCGCAGCCCAGCCCGATCGCGAGCAACGCGTCGTCCCGCAGTTCCGGGCGAATCGGGCGCTCGATTGTCCGGCTGATCGTGAAGAAGCGCTGTCCGTCGGGCGTCTCGATTAGTTGGCGGATGGTCTGACCGGGCGTCTGGAAGGCGGCGTGGAGGTGCCAACGCGGGCAGGTGCCGCCGAAGTGCGAGAAGGGGAAGTTCTCGCCTGCATAGCGCTTTGAGATGTTCCCGGCCGGATCGACGCGCAGCATGAAGAAGGGGACTCCACGAGCGCCCGAGCGGCCGAGCGTCGTCATGCGGTGAGCGATCTGCTCAACGTTGGCGCCGAACTGACCGCACAGACGGTCGATCGCGTAGCGATGTTCCTCCGCCGCCCGAAGGAACCGGCCGTAAGGCATCATGATCGCGCCCGCCGCATAATTGGCAAAGCTCATGTGCAGCAGCGCTCGCGTGCCCGCGTCCGGCGTTCGCGCGGCGTCGGACATGTGCTGAAGCAGCGGCGCGAGCTCCAGCAGCGCCAGCTGGTAGGCGAGGCCAAACGTCCGATTCTCGGCGCGGAGGAGCGCAGAAATCATGAAGGTCCGCCGCTCGCCGTCGTAATGCTGGCTGAAATTTTCGAGCAACTCGGGCGAAACCACCTGGGCCTCGACGCCATAGGCTTCCTTCAGCCGCCGTCGAAGCGCCTCCGAGACCGACAACGGGTCCGTCAAGGAATTGCCGAGCGTCTCGCAGCGCTCTTCCAGCTCCGGGTAGTGGTTGCGCTGCGACTGGATGTAGTCGCGCACCCAGGTCTCGGGGGTGATCAGCGCGCGCGGGTCGACCGCCGCCTCTTCCTCTTCGGTCCCTGTTGGCGGCCGGCGCTGTAGCTCTCGAAGCGCGGTGTAAAGTCGGACCACGCCTTCGGAAACGGCCGGCGCATTGTCGGCAAGCTCGATCAGCTCCGCACGTCCAATGCCAAGGTCGGCGAGCACCGGATCGGAGAAGATCTCGCCGAGCTGGTCCGCGCCGGCAGTGTCGCCGCCCTCGGAAGCGAACGACTTCATGTCGATGTCGAACGCTTCGGCCAGACGAAGCAGGATGCCGGCCGTCACCGGTCGCTGATTGCGCTCAAGGTGATTGAGGTACGACGCAGAGATGCCGATCTCTTCGGCCATGGCGGCCTGGTTCAGGCCTCGCTCGCGCCGAAGCCTCCTCAGCCGTGCCCCCAGAAACAGCTTCCGTTGTGCAACCATTGTCAGATTGTGAACGAATTTACAAAGTACACAAGTATAGTTCTGTCACGTTCGCTCTTATCTGTGCATCGTTTACCAAGTCTCTGTGTTTCCTTGCAGTTCTGATCGCAGGGGATTTGCAAATGTCTGATTTTGGTGTCGTGGTTTCCGCTCCCACCGGCCGGTTCGATGGAATCGAGCGCCCTTACAGCGCTGACGATGTCCTCCGGCTGCGCGGCTCCTTCCCGATCGAGCATACGCTTGCCCGCCGCGGCGCCCTCAAGCTCTGGGAGTTGTTGAGGCAGGACGAGCCAGTGCGCGCACTTGGCGCGATGAGCGGTAACCAGGCGATGCAGCAGGTCCGCGCAGGCCTCAGCGCCATCTACCTTTCCGGTTGGCAGGCCGCGGCCGACGCCAACACCGCTTGCTCCATGTATCCCGACCAGTCGCTCTATCCGGCAAACACCGGGCCCGAGCTCGCGAAGCGAATCAACCGGGCTCTCCAGCGTGCCGACCAGGTCGAGCACTCGGAAGGGGGAGCGAAGCGCGACTGGTTCGCGCCGATCGTCGCCGATGCGGAGGCCGGTTTCGGCGGCCCGCTCAACTGCTTCGAGATCATGAAAGCCTATATCGAAGCGGGCGTCGCCGGTGTTCACTTCGAAGACCAGCTCGCGTCGGAAAAGAAGTGCGGCCACCTTGGCGGCAAGGTTCTAATCCCGACCCAGGCGGCCGTCCGCAATCTCGATGCTGCGCGTCTCGCCGCCGACGTCTGCGGTGTCCCGACCATCTTGGTCGCCCGCACGGATGCGGAAAGCGCCAAGCTCATCACGTCCGACGTCGATGAGCGCGATCGCCCATTCCTGACCGGCGAACGCACACCGGAAGGCTTCTTTCGCCTCAAGGACGGCACCGGTCTCGACCATTGCATCTCGCGCGGGCTGGCCTTTGCCGAGCATGCCGATCTCATCTGGTTCGAAACCAGCCATCCGAACCTCGACGAAGCAAAAGCGTTCGCCGAAGGCATCCACGCGCGCTTCCCGGGCAAGCTGCTCGCCTACAATTGCTCGCCCAGCTTCAACTGGCGCGCAAAGCTCGACGAGCAGACCATCGCCAACTTTCAGCGCGAGCTCGGTGCGATGGGCTACAAGTTCCAGTTCGTCACGCTGGCGGGGTTCCACAGCCTCAATCACGGCATGTTCGAGCTGGCGACCGGCTACCGCGATCGCGGAATGGCGGCTTACTCCGAGCTTCAGCAGGCGGAATTCGCCAGCGAGGCCAAGGGCTACACGGCAACCCGACACCAGCGCGAAGTCGGCACCGGCTATTTCGACGCCGTAGCGACCGCCATCTCGGGCGGCCAGTCCTCGACCGTTGCGCTCAAGGAATCCACCGAAGCCGCCCAGTTCATCGTCGCGGCCGAGTAGGAGAGAAAACCATGACCTATCGCTATTGGGTGATCGGCGGCGACTACAGCGACTGCCGCTTCCAGGACATCGAGCCGGGCACGCAGTCGGTGCGCGGACCCTATGACAACGAAACGAAGGCGCGCACCGAATGGCAGCGGCTCACTTTTCGGGATCATTGTGGGGCCACCACGCGCTATTCGATCTGCATGGAGCCGAATCGCGCATGAATTCTGTGATCGATCGGCCACGGATCGTGGCCGAGACCAGCCGAGTACCGGGGGCGGGCGCCGTCCTGACCCCCGATGCCCTCGATTTAGTCGCCGAGCTGCACGAGCGCTTCGATTCGCGCCGGCGGGAGCTGCTCGACAAGAGGCTCGATCGCCAAAGGCGGTTCGATGCCGGAGAGCTTCCCGAATTCCGCGAGGACACGCGCGGAATCCGCGAATCCGATTGGACGGTGGGAAGCATTCCCGCAGATCTGCAGGACCGCCGCGTCGAGATCACCGGTCCGACTAATGCGAAAATGATCATCAACGCGCTCAATTCCGGGGCGCGGGTGTTCATGGCCGACTTCGAAGACGCGACTTCGCCGACTTGGGATGAGCTGATCTCGGGGCAAGCGAACCTCAAAGCCTATTGGCTCGGCCGCCTCGACTTCACCGATCCGGACAGTGGCAAAAACTACGAGGTCGGCGAAAACCCGGCGGTGCTGATGGTCCGCCCGCGCGGGCTCCATCTGCCGGAAGACCATGTCACCGTAGACGGCGAGGTCGTCGCCGGCGCCTTCTTCGATTTCGCAATCTACGCCTGGCACAATGCGCGGGCGGCACTGGCCAAGGGCTCCGGCCCCTATTTCTACATTCCCAAGCTGGAAAGCATGGAAGAGGCCGCTCTGTGGAGCGACATCTTCGCGCTTACCGAGGACCGCCTCCGCCTCGAGCGCGGGACGATCAAGGCGACGATCCTGATCGAGACCATCCCGGCGGCGTTCGAGATGGAGGAGATTCTCTACGCGCTGAAGGAGAATATCGTCGGGCTGAACTGCGGCCGCTGGGACTACATTTTCTCGACCATCAAGCGGCTCGGCCGGAGCGCCGATCCGGCTGACTCCCGACCGCTCGGCGATGACGATGGATAAGGCGTTCCTCGCCGCCTACTCCCTGCGGCTGATCGACACCTGTCACCGCCGCGGCGCCTTCGCGATGGGCGGCATGTCGGCCTTCATCCCGGTGAAGGGCGACGAGGAAGCGAACCGCGCCGCGATGGACAAGGTCCGCGCCGACAAGCTTCGCGAAGTCACCAACGGCCACGACGGCACCTGGGTCGCGCATCCGGGCCTCGTTCCGATCGCGCTGGAAGCATTCGAGGCGATGACAGGCCCGAACCAGCTGTCGAAGAGGCCGGAGCACGTCCCCGGCCGCGACGAGATGCTGGAGATGCACACGGGCCCGCGCACCGAGCAAGGCGCCCGCGAGAACATCCGCATCGGCGTGCAATATCTCGCCGCCTGGCTCGGCGGGAAAGGCGCGGTGCCGCTCTACAATCTGATGGAGGATGCGGCGACGGCCGAGATCAGCCGCGCCCAGCTCTGGCAGTGGCTGCACTTCGAAGCGCCGCTCGACGACGGGCGCGAGTTCACACGCGAGCTGTTCGACGCGCTCTACGAGGAAGAGATCGGCCTGCTGGCAGGAAGTCCCGAACATCGCCGACGCCTCCGAGCTGTTCCGCGAAATGGTCGTCTCAGACGACTTCACCGAGTTCCTGACCCTGCCGGCTTACGAGCGGCTAGACTGACGCTTCCTAGCTTGAGCCTTCGTGAGGCTCTCTAAGCGCTCGACAGTCAGTGACGGAGATCGTCCGCCGTAACGTCCTTGTTTCCAGGTAACGACGCCGGACACGATAGCGCGTTTCGAAACAAGATCGTTGCGAAATGCCTTCCGCCACGTAAAGCTGTCCATCACGAGTTCGACATTTAACTCGAGCAGCCCGTCGCACTCACGCTCATTGCCATGACGTAGCCAGTGATCCTAGGTCGTGCACGTATCCCTGGACCACGACCCGTTTCCCGATGAAATCGAGGGGGTTCATGGCAACTCTACAGACCGGCACCGTTGGAGCCGTCGCGGCCGACAATAACAAAGCAGCAAGGCAACTCAGAACCGTCCGTGTCATGGTTCATGATTACACCAGAGGTCGGCGAAACAAAAAGGGCGCCGGAACCGAAGCTCCGACGCCCTCTTTCGTTCTTCAGCGCTTGAGGCTTAGGCCGCTGCCGGCTTGTCCTCGAGCGCCTTCTTCGCCTGGGCGATGATGGCGCCGAACGCTTCGCCTTCGTGCATCGCGATGTCGGCCAGGACCTTCCGGTCGAGGTCGATGTTCGCAAGCTTGAGGGCGTGGATGAACTGCCCGTAGGTCAGGCCTTCCGCGCGGACCGCGGCGTTGATGCGCTGGATCCAGAGGGCGCGGAAGCTCCGCTTCTTCACCTTGCGGTCGCGGTAGGCGTACTGGCCTGCCTTTTCGACTGCCTGGCGGGCGATGCGGATGGTGTTCTTGCGACGGCCGTAATAGCCCTTCGCCTGGTCCAGAATCCGCTTGTGCTTGGCGCGCGTGGTTACGCCGCGTTTGATGCGTGGCATGTCTTAGCGCTCCTTACTTGAGGCCGTAGGGCGCCCAGAGCTTCACGCGCGCCGTGTCGGCGTCGGCGAGAACATCTGTACCGCGGTTCTGGCGAATATACTTGGCGTTGTGGCTGATCAGGCGGTGGCGCTTGCCAGCGACACCATGCTTGATCTTGCCGGTCGCCGTGAGCTTGAAGCGCTTCTTCACGCCGCTCTTGGTCTTCAGTTTGGGCATTTCGTCTCCTTTGCGCCCGTGAGGACGCGACATGATCCAACCGCCACGGCATGCCTTTGGGCCGGGCCATTGGTTTTCCAATGATCTGGAAAGCGGGGGCCTATAGAGGCGGGAGTGGCTTAAGGCAAGAAGCGCTGGCTTCCGTGGTAGACAGGTCCCTTCAGGCGGCCGCGACGGAAAGTGCGCCGGCGGGAGCCGGAATCAGCATTTCTCGTGAGCTGACCGAACCATCTAGCCACGCCCGCCATCGGGGCGGTGAGAGCAAGGCGATCTGACGGCTGTGATAGGGCTGCATGTCCGGCCCCGGCGGAACTGTCAGCAACGTGAAAGCCTCGCCGATGTCCGGACGGTTTCGGGCTATCCCCGCGATCGCAAAGGCCTCTCCATTAGACGGGCGAAAGAGCCAGCGATGCTTGAGCTTCTGCTTCGGATCGTCGGGCTTGGTGAACTCGTAGAAGCCGTCGGCAAGCACGAGGCAGCGGTCGCGGCCGAATTCGCGGCCGTCGGAGCGCATGTTGAATACGGGCTTCCCGCCCGGCGCCGGCCACGACCATCGGCGTTCGACCAACTCGGCGTTCCCGCTCTCACGGTTGAAGCGGACGATCGGCGCACGGTCGGTGATCCGCACGTCGCGCGGCTGAAAGTTAGGGTACGCCCTCCGGAAAGCTTAGCGGGATCTGCACCGCCTCGAAAATTCGGCGGATGGCGTCGGGGCCGTTTTCGAGAGTGTACAGGTTGCACACGCCCGGCGGACCTTAGTCGAACAGGCTGGAAACCGAGGCCTCTTCCGCAATCCGCTTGACCGCTTCAGCCAGCAAGGGCGCCATGGTCAGCCGTCGAATCTTGTCGCCGTCGCTATCGGCGTCACCGCCGTAGATCGAATCGGTAACCACCAGTTCCTTCAGCTCGGATGCCGAGACGCGCGCCGCTGCGCCACCGGACAGGACGCCGTGGGTGCAATAAGCGAAAACCTCTTCCGCACCCTGCTGACGGAGTGCCGCCGCGGCGTTGCAGAGCGTGCCGGCAGAATCGACGATGTCGTCGACCAGGATGCAGGTCCGCCCTTCGACGTCGCCGATGATGTTCATCACTTCGGATTCGCCGGCGCGCTCGCGGCGCTTGTCGACAATGGCCAGTGGAGCGTTGTCGAGCCGCTTGGCGAGGCCGCGGGCGCGGACCACGCCGCCGACGTCCGGCGACACGATCATCAGATTCTTGTTCGAAAGCCGGGCCTGAATGTCGGCGGCAATCACCGGCGCGGCGAACAAATTGTCCGTCGGAATGTCGAAGAAGCCCTGGATCTGACCGGCGTGGAGGTCGACCGACAGGACGCGGTTGGCGCCCGCAGTGGTGATGAGGTTCGCGACCAGCTTGGCCGAAATCGGGGTGCGCGGGCCGGGTTTACGGTCTTGGCGGGCATAGCCGAAGTAAGGAACGACCGCGGTGATCCGCTTCGCAGACGCCCGGCGGAGAGCGTCGATGCAGATCAGCAACTCCATGAGGTTGTCGTTGGCGGGATAGCTCGTCGACTGAACGACGAAGACGTCCTCGCCGCGCACATTCTCGTGGATCTCGACGAAAATCTCTTCGTCGGCGAAGCGGCGGACGCTTGCCTCCGTCAACTTGATCTCGAGATAGTCGGCGATCGATCGGGCCAGCGGCGTGTTGCTGTTCCCCGCAAGCAATTTCATGTCGGCTCCCCGGCTGCGGTCCCGCCTTAGCGAGGGAGTCGCGGTTCCGTAAAGGTTGCGGGAGGCCGCTGCCGCGCTAAATCGCGGGCATGACTGATCGCCTGACCATCGCGCTCGCCCAGATGAACCAGCGCGTCGGCGATCTGGAAGGCAACGCCAAGGCCATTCTCGCCATGCGCGAACAGGCGAAGGGCGCCGATCTCCTGATGGTGCCGGAGCTCCAGCTGACTGGCTATCCGCCAGAGGATCTGGTGCTGAAGCCGGAGTTTGTCCGGCGCACCATGGAGGCTGCGGAGCGGCTGGTCGACGCGACCGCCGAGCCTGGACCCGCCTTGTTGTTCGGCTCGATCCACAATGAAGATGGCCTCGACTATAACGTGATGATCCTCGCGGACGGCGGCCGCATCCTCGCCCGCACGTTGAAGCGGGAGCTGCCTAACTACGGTACGTTCGACGAGAAGCGCGTCTTCGCGTCGGGACCGCTGCCGGAGCCCATCCTCTTCAAGGGAGTGAAGATCGGCGTCCCGATCTGCGAAGATATCTGGCAGGAAGTCGTTTGCTCCCATCTCGCCGATGCCGGCGCGGAGTTCCTGCTGGTGCCGAACGGAAGCCCGTACGAGCTCGACAAGGATGACAAGCGCGCCCGCCTCGTTCGGTCACGGGTAACCATGACCGGCTTGCCGATGGCCTATCTCAACCGGGTCGGCGGGCAGGACGAGCTGGTCTTCGACGGTTCCAGTTTCATCATGCACCCCGACGGTGAACGCGTCGTCCAGTTTCCCGACTGGGACGAGACACTGCTCATGACCGAATGGGCGCGCGAGGCGGACGGCTGGCGCTGCACGACGCGCGAAAGCCACGACCTCGATCCGTTTCCGGAGGACGTCTACCGGGCGATGATGGTCGGCCTTGGCGATTACGTGAATCGCAACGGCTTTTCCGGTGTCATCCTCGGCCTGTCGGGCGGCATCGACAGCGCCTTGTCGGCCGCAGTCGCGGTCGACGCGCTGGGGGCCGATCGAGTATGGTGCGTGATGCTCCCGTCCAAATACACGAGCGACGAGAGCTTGGACGACGCGCGCGAATGTGCGCGCCTGCTCGGCTGCCGCCATGACGTCATTTCCATTGCGCCCGGAGTGACTGCGTTGGACAAGGCGCTGAAGGATGCGTTCGAGGGTACGAAGCCGGGCCTTGCCGAGGAGAATATCCAGGCGCGGCTGCGGATGGTCGCGCTGATGGCGCTGTCGAACAAGTTCGGGCCGATGCTGCTGACCACCGGCAATAAGAGCGAGATGAGCGTCGGGTACGCCACGCTCTATGGCGACATGTCTGGCGGCTATAATGTGCTGAAGGACGCCTACAAGACGACCGTTTTCGCGCTGTCGAAATGGCGCAATCACAACAAGCCGGAAAGCGCGCTCGGCCCCGATGGCCCGGTCATGCCGGCGAACGTGATCAGCAAGCCGCCGACCGCGGAGCTTCGTCCGGGCCAAAAGGACGAAGACAGCCTCCCGCCCTATTCCGACCTCGATCGCATCCTCGAGGCGCTGGTCGACAAGGAGATGTCGGTCCGCGAAACCGCTGCCGCGACCGGCGAACCGGAGGAACTCGTGGCGAAGATGGAGCAGCTGGTCCTGCGCGCCGAGTACAAGCGCCGCCAGGCACCACCGGGTGTGAAGATCGGCGTCCGCAACTTCGGTCGCGATCGGCGCTATCCGATCAGCAACTTCTTCCACACCGGGTTGGCGAAATGAGTGTCGTCACCCGCTTCGCCCCGTCCCCGACGGGCCGCCTGCACGTCGGCAATATCCGGACTGCGCTTCACAACTTCCTGTTCGCGCGAAAGCATGGCGGCAGGTTCCTGCTACGCATCGATGACACCGACCGTGAACGCAGCCGTGAGGAATTCGTCGACGCGATCCACGACGATCTTGCCTGGCTGGGCCTCACCGCCGATGACGAGGTGCGCCAGTCGGAGCGCTTCGACCTGTACGAGCGCGAGTTTGGCAAGCTGAAGGCAGCGGGTCGGGTATACGCCTGTTACGAGACGCCGGAAGAGCTGGAACTCCGCCGAAAAGTGCTCCTCGGCCGCGGCCTGCCGCCCGTTTACGAACGCAAGGCGGACGACTCACCGGTCCCGGAAGATCGCCCGCCACACTGGCGCTTCAGGCTCGACCACGCCCGCCCGATCGAGTGGCACGACCTAATTCGCGGCGACCAGCGATTCGATCCGAAATTGCTTTCCGACCCCGTCGTCAGACGCGAGGACGGCAGCTGGCTCTATCTGCTGCCGAGCGTGATCGACGACGTCGACCTCGGGATCACCAACATCGTCCGCGGTGAGGACCATGTCACCAACAGCGCTGCGCAGATCCAGATGTTCGAAGCGCTCGGCGCGACTCCGCCGACGTTCGCGCACGAGGCCCTGCTCGTCGCCGCCGAGGGCAAGCTATCGAAGCGTCTCGGTTCCTATGGCGCCGAGCATCTTCGCGAAGAGGGTGTCGAGCCCATGGCAATGCTGTCGCTGCTCGCCCGCATCGGCACGTCTGAGCCGGTCGAGCCCATCGCGAACGTCGACGAGCTAGCCGCCGACTTTGACTTCGCGCATTTCGGTCGTGCTCCTGCCCATTTCGATCCGCACGACGTCGAACTGCTGAACGCTCGGCTGCTGCACAAGCTCGACTTTTCAGCGGTTGCCGGGCGTCTCCCGCCCGAGGCGAATGAGGAAGACTGGCTGCTGCTTCGTCCCAACCTCGAACGCCTTTCGGATTTCGGATCTTGGCTCGACGTGCTGCTCGGCGAGATCGACGCCCCCGCTCTGGCGCATGACGAGCGGCTGCTGATGAAGGATGCCGCGGCGGTCGCCGAGGGCCTCGACTGGTCGGCCGAGCCGTGGCGGGCTCTGACCACCGAGCTGAAGGCGTCGTCCGGCAGGAAAGGGCGTGAGTTGTTTCACCCGCTGCGCCTGGCGTTCACCGGCCGCGAGAGCGGCCCGGAGATGGCCGGCGTCGTCGCCCGCATGGGCAAGGACCGCGCAATCCAGAGACTGAAAGCGGCCGCCAAGCGATAATCGGAGGCTAGAAATCCAGCCTGCAAAAACCGCTTTATGAATTACATGTAATGTTGTAACATCCCTAGTGTTCGCATCAGAGGGAGAGTGGTCATGCCTGTCTATGCCAAAACGCCCGGCTTCGCCGAACATCGGCGTCATCCCAATGCATTGATCATCATCATCGGAGGCCATGCGGCACTGATTTCCGCCGTAATGCTGGCCAGGATGGATATGCCGACGAAGATCATCGATCCCGGGACGCTCATTCAGTGGATCCCCGAACCGGTCGATCCGCCGCCCCAGCCACCGGATCCGCAGCCGGCCAAGCCGCACGATCCGATCAAGTCGACGGTCGATCACTACAAGCCCGTCGTCGAGACCCCCAGGCCTACGCCCACGTCGTTCGACGAATCGCTTCCGTCCAAGCCGGATTTCGATCGAACCATCGGTTCCAGTCTCGACGCCGGACCAAAAATCAAGCCGATCCCCGCCACTCCAGTACGGACGGCCGCCAGTTCGATCACCCCCGATCGGCTGCTCCGCCCGCCCTATCCGGCGGACAAGCAGCGGCTCGACGAAGAAGGTTCGCTAAAGCTTAAGCTGTTCATCGACGAGCGCGGGCGAGTGACGTCGGTGGAGCCGGTCGGCAAGGCTGACCGCTCGTTCTTCGAAAGCGCGCGGCGGCACCTCATTGCCAACTGGCGCTACAAGCCGGCGACGGAGGACGGCCATCCGGTCGCGTCCTCGATGGTCATTACCCTGTCCTTCCGCCTGGCATAGAAAAAGGGCGCGGCGCGAGTTTCCCCGGCGCCGCGCCCTTTGCGAGTCCCGTCAGGGTTACTGAGCGTTCGTCGCGTTGCCGGCAGCGTTCGCGTCCGCTTCGTTCGCTGCCGTCACATCGTTCACGGCGACCGTGTTCGCATCGATCGACACGGCGTTCAGGTCCTCGGCGTTGAGGTCGAGGTTCTCGCTTTCGAGCGATACGTTTTCGGTCGCGGCCGCATTGTCTCCGTTCGACGCGCCGCCGCAGGCCGCCAGGGAAGCAGCTGCGACTGCGACGCTGGCGATTTGAAAAAGCTTCATTGGTATATCCTCCGCATATTTTCTTTTCGAAATGGGCCCCCACTCCGGATTGGCCCCGGCATCGCTGCCGGGGCCGAGGGAGTTTTGCCGGACCAAGGGCGAGCCGAATTGAGAAGAATATTCTCAGTAGCGGCCTGGTGCTCTCGAAACGGACAAGCCGGTCTCTCCCATTTGCAAGGCAGGCGGCGCAAGTACGTGGCCGCAAAAAGCGTCGATCTTGCCGAAGCGGCTTCCTGCTGAGCAAGAATCTTCTAAGAACGTGCTATGCGGCAGCTTGATCGTACCGATCGCAAGATCCTCGCCATCCTCCAGGAGGATTTGTCCCTTGCGGTCGCGGAGGTCGCGGCGCGCGTCGGCCTGTCCCAGACGCCATGCTGGCGGCGCATCCAGCGGCTTCGCGCCGACCGTGTCATCGAGCGGACCGTGTCGCTGGTGCAGCCCGATGCGGTCGGGCTCGGCCTGACGGTTTTCATCATCATCGAGGCGCTCGACCATTCGCCGGAATGGCTGGAGCAGTTCACGGCCGCAGTCTCGGAGAAGCCGGAGGTGATGGAAGTCCATCGGATGGCCGGGGACATCGACTATCTCCTCCGCGTCGCCGTAGCCGACATGGCTGCATTCGACGCCTTCTACCGGGATCTGATCAAGGCGATCCCGCTCAAGAACGTGTCGTCACACTTCGCAATGGAGCGGGTGAAGAGCACCACTGCCTATCCGTTAGGGACGCTCTGAGCCCACCGTCTGGCGCTCTTGCCAGCCGCATCCTATCTTCGGTTCATGTCCTGGTTTCCAAAGCCGGTCGGGCCACGTGCCGCCATCGCCGATCTGCGCGCGTTCATGCGCCAGCGCAGCCGCGAGCAATTCATCGGCGCCGCCTTGGCGATCCTGGTCACGATGATCATCGTCATCGAGTTTCTGGTCGATTCGAAGATCAACACCGCCCCGCCGCCGCAGGTCGTCGAGGTCCAGCTTTACGATTCCAATCGCACCGACGCCCAGATTGTCGCCCAGCAGAAGATCGATCAGGCGAAGAAGGACGCGGCCCTCAAAGAGAAGCAACGGCAATTCCAGAAGCTGGAAAACGAACTCGGAATGTAGGCGCCGACCGGCGCTTCATGACCGAGGCGGTACGGCTCGGCGAAGCCGCCCGCGGGCGAAGCGCGCCCAATCCGAACGTCGGCTGCGTCATCGTCTCGGCCAAGGGACAAATCATTGGCCGAGGGGCAACCGCGCCCGGTGGACGACCGCACGCCGAAGCCATCGCGCTCGAGCAGGCGGGCTCGAAGACCAAGGGCGCGACCGTTTATGTGACGTTGGAGCCCTGTGCGCACGAAAGCGAGCGCGGTCCCGCCTGCACCGATCTGCTGCTGAAAGCTAAGCCCGCGCGGGTCGTGATTGCACTGAAGGACCCGGACCCCCGCACTTCGGGCAAGGGGATCACCCGCCTGCGCGCGGCCGGCATTGAGGTGAAGCTGGGCGTCGGCCGCAAGGCGGCGGAGGAATTGCTCGCGGGTTGGCTGACCCGGCTCGAGCTCGGACGCCCGCGCATTACGCTGAAGCTTGCGCTGTCGATCGACGGCAAGATCGCTTTGCCTTCAGGCGAGAGCAAATGGATTACCGGCGAGGACGCCCGCAAGCACGTCCACCTCGAGCGCGCCCATTCCGACATGATTCTCGTCGGCCGCGGCACCTATCTCGCCGACGCACCGCGCCTCGACGTCCGGCTCCCCGGGCTGGAAGACTGGTCGCCGCGCCGGGCGTTGCTAACGCGCGGCGATGCCGTCGATGGATGGGAAATCCTTCGAAATCCGCAGGATGTGACCCGACTTCATGACGTCAACGACTTGCTGGTCGAGGGCGGATCGGCAACCGCGACCGCCTTTCTCGAGGCCGATCTGGTCGACCGCATCCTGATCTATCGCGCCCCGATCATCGTCGGCGAAGGCAAGTCGAGCTTTGGCTATGTCGGCTTGGACGCGATCGCCGATGCCCATGGCAAGTGGACGCCCAGCGATGGCCGGCGGCTCGGCGTCGACCGGCTCGAAGTTTACGAGCGGGTGCGCGGAGCTTAAGCGGCAATCATGTTCACGGGCATCGTCACCGACGTCGGGGAAGTGGTCGGCACGGATCAGCGCGGCGACCTGCGCCTTCAAATTCGCACCGGCTACGACCTTGCGACTATCGATCTGGGCGCTTCGATCTCCTGCTCGGGCGTCTGCCTGACGGTTGTCGACAAGGGCGGCGACTGGTTTGCCGTCGACGTGTCCGGCGAAACCGTTTCCCGCACCGCCGCCGACATGTGGCGCCAGGGCGCTCGCCTAAACCTCGAACGATCGCTCCGCATGGGGGATGAGCTAGGCGGCCATATCGTCACCGGCCATGTCGACGGCGTCGGCGAAGTGCTCGGCATTTGTGCCGAGGGCGACTCGACCCGCATCGGCGTCCGCGTCGACCGTTCGCTGGCACCGTCGATCGCACAGAAGGGCTCGATCACGCTCGATGGCGTATCGCTAACCGTGAACGAAGTGCGCGACGAGACGGATGGCACCCACTTCGCGGTCAACATCATCCCGCATACGGCGAAAGAGACGACGCTCGGTTCACTGAGTGAGGGGCGGCAGGTGAATGTCGAGATCGACGTGATCGCCCGCTATATCGACCGCATGCTGGCCGTCCGGGAATTGGCGGTTCCAAAGTAGGATTTCGTCTGCCAAGCGCTTGAGTCAGGTCGTCGGAAGCGATCACATCCAATGGCCGCCGAAACTTCAGCATCCGGCAAGGTCACCGTGAACATTCGTGAAGATTTACAGCAGGAACACATCTGTTCCTCCTGTTCATCACACTACGATGTGATTATGCGCGAATCATGAGCACGAATCTTATGGATCGGCTGAACGCCATCATCGAAACCGGTGAGGTCAGCCGCGCCGCCTTGGCCCGCGCCGCTGGCCTCCACCCCAATTCGCTCCGCAAACTCGGATCGTCCGAGTGGAATCCGACCGCGGACACACTCGGACGGCTCGAAAAGCTGCTTCAGCGCGGAAACGCCGAGGTGCTGGTCGGTACGGAGGCGATCATTGACGAGGCCCGCAACGGCCGGATGTTCATTCTCGTCGATGACGACGACCGCGAGAATGAAGGTGACCTCGTCATTCCCGGCCAGATGGCGACGCCCGAAGCGATCAACTTCATGGCCCGGCACGGCCGCGGCCTCATCTGCCTCGCGCTGACCAAGGACCGCGCCGACGCGCTCGGCCTGCAGCCGATGGTCAACAACAACCGCAGCCGTAACGAGACCGCGTTCACCGTCTCGATCGAGGCGAAGGAAGGCATTTCCACCGGCATCAGCGCCGCCGACCGCGCCCGAACCGTCGCCGTCGCCATCGACGCAATGCATGGACCCGACGAGATCGTTTCACCCGGGCATATCTTTCCGCTGGTGGCCAAGGCAGGCGGCACCCTCGTCCGCGCCGGACATACCGAGGCCGGCGTCGACATTTCACGGCTGGCGGGCCTCAACCCAAGCGCCGTGATTTGTGAAATCATGCGCGACGACGGCAGCATGGCGCGCCTCGACGACTTGATGGACTTCGCCCGCCAGCACGGCCTGAAGATCGGCACCATTCGCGACCTCATCGCGTACCGCCTGAAGAAGGATTACATGGTGGCCCGCGCCGCAGGAACGGCGTTCAAGGCGACCAGCGGCGCCGAATGGCAGGCTCAGGTCTTCCGCGACAAGGCGACGGGCGAGGAGCAGCTTGCGCTCGTCCATGGGGCACTCGACGTGACCAGGCCGGTGCTGGTGCGGATGCACAGCCTCGACTTGTTCGCCGACGTCCTTGGCGAAGCGAGCCCGCGTTCGGGCCAGCTCCAGCGCGCGATGCGGATGATCGAGAAGGAAGGATCGGGCGTCGTGGTCGCGCTTCACGCCGCGGCGCCGGGATCGCTCTCACGCTCGGCCGACATCCGCTCGGGCAAGCCGACGGAAGGTCCGGCAATCCGCAGCTACGGCATCGGCGCGCAGATCCTGGCGGCGCTAGGCATTCATCAGATGATCTTGCTTACCAACACGCATCATTCGCCGGTCGCGCTTTCGGGCTATGGGCTCGAAATTGTCGAAGAACGCGCCATCGAAGGGGCGAACTGACGTCATGGCGACCATTTTGATTGTCGAGGCGCGCTTCTATCCGCACCTCAACGACATGCTCCTCGACGGCGCCCGCAAGGCAATCGAGGCGGCCGGCCACAAGCATGAGACGATCACCGTTCCGGGCGCGCTTGAGCTTCCCTCGGCGATCGCGCTGGCGGCCAAGAGCGGCCGTTTTTGCGCATTCGTCGCGCTTGGCGTGGTGATCCGCGGGGAGACCTATCACTTCGAGATCGTGGCCGAGGAAAGCGCCCGCGCACTGATGGACCTGACTCTTGAGGGCTTCGCCATCGGCAACGGCGTGCTCACGGTAGAGAACGAAGAGCAGGCAGTCGTCCGCGCTGATCCCAAGCAATTGGACAAGGGCGGCCACGCTGCGCGCGCCGCCCTCGCCTTGCTGGAGATCAGGGAAGAGTACGCGCCCTAGGCAGCTCTCGCCGCGTCGAGCGTCGGATAATCCACGTAGCCCGAGGCTCCTCCCTCATAGAAAGTGCCGACATCGCCCGGAGCCAGCGGGGCTCCGCGGGCAATGCGATCGACCAGGTCGGGATTGGAGATGAACGGCCGGCCAAAACTGATGCCATCGGCGACGCCTTCGGACATCCGCTTGTGAGCGCTGGATCCGTCGTAGTCGCTATTGAGCAGGATCTTGCCGCGATAGATCTGGCGCATGGCCTGACTGACCGGCGCGGTCGGGATGGCGCCCGCCGAGGTCGGCTGGTGCGCCTCGCGAAGTTCGATCCACGGCACCTTCAGCTCCTCGAGCCGGTGGGCGAGGGCGGTGAACAGCGGGATCGGATCCGAATCCTCGACGCCCTGCGTGTAGACGTTTGGCGAGAAGCGGATGCCGACGCGGTCCATGCCGATTTCGGTGCCGACAGCCTCGATCACTTCCGTCGCGAAGCGAAGCCGGTTCTCGATCGAGCAGCCGTATTGATCGGTGCGGAAGTTGGAGCTGTTGCGAAGGAATTGATCGACCAGATATCCGTTGGCGCCGTGGATCTGCACGCCGTCGAACCCGGCTTCGATCGCGTTGCGGGCAGCGGCCGCATAGTCGGCGATGATCCGCTTAATGTCCGCATGGGAAACCGCGCGGGCCGCGACATAGGGCTTCTTTCCGTCGTAGGTGTGGGCGAAGTCGGGCGCTGTCGTCGCCGACGAGCTGACCGGCTGGCCGCCGCCGAGGTCGGGGTGCACGAGGCGGCCCATGTGCCACAGTTGCGCGACGATTCGGCCGCCAGCGCGATGCACCGCATCCGTCACCAACTGCCAGCCCGCGACCTGCTTGCCGTTCCACAGACCGGGGGCGTTGGGCCAGCCCAGTCCCTCGCGGGTGATACCGGTGGCCTCGGAGACGATGAGGCCGGCGCTGGCGCGCTGGGCGTAGTAGGCGGCCATAAGATCATTGGGGATCGCGTCGCGATCGGAGCGGGCGCGGGTTAGGGGCGCCATGACTATCCGATTGGGTAGCTTTATCGCGCCAAGTTCGAGGGGATCGAACAGACTTGCCATCATAAACCTTTCAAAGCTTGGTCGACCAAAGCGGTCGTCTTACCCTTAGAAATCATGATTTGGCCGTCCCCTTACAACTCGAATCGGCGCCTAAGTCCATAAGCCTGCCTTATGAAAGTCGTCCGATGTTGGGGGTTTCGGACTGCGCTGCCACGCCCTATCCGGACAATCGTGGACCGCGCCCAACATTACCCTTTTGCCTTTCCGGCACTGCTGTTCGGCAGCAGCGCGCTTGCCATCGGGCCTTGGCTGGTCAGGCTGGCAGGGGTTGGACCGGTTGCCGCCGGTTTTTGGCGGCTGTCGCTCGCTTTGCCGTTCCTGTTCGTGATCGCGCGAGTTGCCGGACAGCCGGTTCACTGGCCCGGGAAGGCGCTTGGCATCGTCATTGGCTTTGCGGCCTTCTTTTTCGCCGCCGACTTGGCCGCCTGGCACGTCGGCATTCACATGACCAAGCTCGGCAATGCGACGATGTTCGGCAATGTCGCGAGCTTCGCCTTTGCGGCCTGGGGCCTGTGGCTGGCCCGCAGCTGGCCATCGCCGGTGCAGTCGGGATCGCTATTCCTTGCCGCGCTCGGCGCGGCGTTGTTGATGAGCAGCAGTGCGGAATTGTCGGCCCGCAATTTGCACGGCGACATGCTGGCTCTCTTCGCGGGGCTGCTCTACGCCGGCTATCTGATCGCGGTTGAGCGTGCCCGCGAAAAACTTGCGCCGCTGCCATTGCTGTTCCTGTCGAGCGCGATGGGCGCTGCAATGCTGCTGCCCTTCTCCCTCGCGATGGGTGAGCAGATTTTCCCGGACAATTGGACCTTCGCTATCGTGCTGGCGATTAGCAGTCAGGTCATCGGCCAGGGTTTGCTGGTCTATGCGATCGGCGCGCTTCCGCCGATCGTCGTCGGACTGACGTTGCTCACCCAGCCCGCCATTTCGGCGTTCGTCGGATGGTTTGCTTATGGCGAAACGCTGTCCCCGCTCGACTGGATCGGCGCGGCAGCGATCGCAGCAGCGCTGGTGTTGATCCGGCTTCCGCAGCGGGGCTTGCAACCGGGTGCCGAAGGGGCGAGTTGAGCCAGCCATGAGCGAGCAGACGAGTCCGCTTCAGGCGATCCGCGAGAAACTGGCGCTGACGGTCGGCGAGAATGCCGTGTTCGACGGCTGGACCCCGGCGGC
This sequence comes from uncultured Alphaproteobacteria bacterium, assembly GCA_963750315.1. Classification (GTDB taxonomy): domain Bacteria; phylum Pseudomonadota; class Alphaproteobacteria; order Sphingomonadales; family Sphingomonadaceae; genus Sphingomicrobium. Next base: position 112,117 of record CAVVQF010000018.1, on the reverse strand, counting down.
CGTCGATGCGGCGGCGGCTCAGGTTGGCGTGGATCCGGCGCAAGCCCGCTTGGCGGTTCCGAAGGACCAGGCCGGCAAGATCGAACTCTACATCCAGGCCGTAGACCGCGAGCTGGAGGTGTGGTTCACGCCCGAGCGCCTGCAGGGCCTGAAGATCCGCGAGAAGATCCGCTCGCTCGTCTGGAAGCGCCTCGAGGTCATGGGTCCTGCTCGCGAAGCGGTTCGCCGCGCCTTCTCGATCCTGGCCATGCCGCAGAATGCTCCCACCGCGCTCAAGGCCGGTTGGCGGTCGGCCGACGTCATGTGGCGGATCGCGGGCGACACCAGCACCGACTTCAATCACTACACGAAGCGCCTGACATTGGGCGGCGTATACGCCTCGACCATGCTTGTCTGGCTCGACGACCAAACCGAAGGCTGGACGGACACGGCGGCCTTTCTCGACCGGCGAATCGACGATGTGATGAAATTCGAGAAGGTGAAAGCCCAGTGGAAGGGTCAGGAGCATTTCAGCGTCACCCGTTTCCTCGGCAGGCTCCGCTACCCCCCGAGATAGGCTCGCCCTTCCCAAAGCGTGTCGTTATTGATAATCAGTCGCAAGATGAACGCGCACTTCCAACCGGAGTTGATTTCGCTCGACCAACTGAAGTTGGGCACTCGCGCGTCCATCGCTTCGATCGACTGGGCCGCGCTGGAAGAAAGCGAAGCCGCCCGGCTGAAGCATTTCGGCTTCGATGAGGGGGTTATCGTCGAGCCGCTTCACCTGGGGCCGTTCGGCCGCGATCCGCTAGCCCTTCGCGTCGGACGCATGACCGTGGCCATTCGCCGCAGCCATGCGCGCGCCGTGCGCGTCGTACCAAGCGCTTAGAGGGCGCAATGATCCCGCATCCGCTGGTGGCGGTCGCCGGCAGCCCCAACGCCGGCAAGAGCGCCCTGTTCAACGCGCTGACGGGAGCCCGGCAGAAGGTCGGCAATTATCCAGGTGTGACGGTGGAGCGGCATTCGGGCCGCCTGACGCTCGCGGACGGCCGGCCGGTCGAGCTGGTCGACCTTCCCGGCGCGTACAGCCTCGAACCGGCAAGTCCGGACGAGGAGGTCACTCGCGACGTGCTGCTCGGCAAGCAGAAGGGCGAGCGGACGCCCGATGCACTGGTGATCGTCATCGACGCGTCCAACCTCGACAATCACCTCCGCTTTGCGCTGCAACTAATCGAGTTGGGCCTGCCGACGATCGTCGCTTTGAACATGGTCGATCTCGCCAAGCGGGACGGCCTCGAGCTCGACCCGAAGCGGTTGGAAGCCGAGCTAGCCGTGCCGGTGGTTGAGACTGTCGCTGTCCGCAAGCGTGGGATCCCCGAGCTTCAGACGGCGCTCGACGACATGCTGTCGGCACCGCGCTGCGCCGTGAACGAGCGGGTCCCATCGGACCTAGTGAAGCTGCAACGCCGTGCCCGTGAGATCGCCACCGCCGCAGTCCTCAACGAAAGCCCGGTCCGTCGCTGGACGCACCGGCTGGACAGCGTTCTGCTCCATCCGATTGCCGGACCGCTCATCCTTGCCGCGATCCTGTTCATCATGTTCCAGGCCGTGTTCGCGTGGAGCGAAGTGCCGGTCGGCTGGATCGAAGGCGGCATTGTACGCCTCGGCCAAATCGTGACCGACGCGATGCCGAACGGATTGCTGCGCTCGCTGATCGTCGACGGCGTGATCGGCGGGGTCGGTGCAGTCGTCGTCTTCCTGCCGCAGATTCTGATCCTGTTCCTCTTCATCCTGATTCTGGAAGCGAGCGGCTACATGGTTCGCGCCGCCTTCCTGATGGACAAGCTCATGCATGGTGCCGGCCTGTCGGGACGGGCGTTCATTCCCTTGCTGTCGAGCTTCGCCTGCGCGGTTCCGGGGATCATGGCGACGCGGACGATCGACAATCCGAAGGACCGGTTGACGACCATCCTCGTCGCGCCGCTGATGACCTGTTCGGCGCGTCTGCCGGTCTATACCTTGATCATCGCAGCCTTCATTCCGAACCGTCCGGTTGGACCGGGCATCGGACTGCAGGGGCTCGTGATGTTCGGGCTCTACGTCACCGGCGTTGCGGGCGCGCTTCTCGCTGCGCTGGCGCTTCGCCGGACCATCACCAAGGGCGGTGGCGGCGCCTTCATGATGGAGCTGCCGAAGTACCAGATGCCGCGGCTGAAGGACGTCGCAATCGGCCTTTATCAGCGCGCACTTATCTTCTTGAAACGGGCTGGCACGATCATTCTCGGGACGACGGTATTGCTGTGGGCGCTGGCGAGCTTTCCGCAGGCCAAGCCCGGCGAAAGCCAGATCGAAGCGTCGATTGCCGGCAAGATTTCCAGCGGCATCGAGGTGCTAGTGAAGCCGATCGGGTTCAATCGCGACATCTCGCTCGCGTTGCTGCCGGCAATGGCGGCGCGTGAGGTCGCCGTCAGCGCGATCGGCACCGTCTATTCAATCGATGCCGGTGACGATCAGGCCGCCAATGTCGCGCTCGAGGATCGGCTGCGCGGTCGCTGGTCGCTCGCGACGGCGCTGGCCTTTCTCGCCTGGTTCGTCTTCGCCCCTCAGTGCATCTCGACCATTGCCGTCACCCGGCGCGAAACCAATGGCTGGAAGTGGCCGCTATTCATGGTCAGCTACCTGTTCGTCCTGGCTTATGTCGCGGCGGGCTTAACGTACTGGACGGCGGTCGCGCTCGGTTTATAGCGTCTCTCCAAGACACGAAGGAGAGTGACATGGCGGGCGTGAACAAGGTGATTCTGGTCGGCAATCTCGGCGCGGATCCGGAAGCCCGTTCATTGAACAATGGCGGCGAGGTCGTGAACCTTCGCGTCGCCACGTCCGAGAACTGGAAGGACAAGGAGGGCAACCGCCAGGAGCGGACCGAATGGCACCAGGTCGTCATCTTCAACGAGAACCTTGGCCGGGTCGCGAAGAGCTATTTGAAGAAGGGCTCGAAGGTCTATCTCGAAGGCCAGATCCAGACCCGCAAGTGGACCGACCAGTCAGGCAACGACAAATATACGACCGAGGTCGTGCTCCAGCGTTTCCGCGGGGAGCTGGTCCTGCTCGATGCGCGCGGCGAAGGTGGGTCGGGCGGCGGCTTCGGCGGCGGCAGCAGTAGCTACGGCGACGACTTCGGCGGCGGCAGCGGCGGCGGTGGGTCGCAGCGTCAGCAGCGTCCGCAGCCGGCAGCGTTCGACAGCGACCTCGACGACGACGTTCCGTTCTAGGAATCGCTCCGCTTCAGTTTGGCCAGGGCCGCGAACGGGCCTGCTTCCGCTTCCGACAAAACACCGGCTTCCTTGAGTACGGCCTCCGCGCCGACACTGCGCGGATAGGGGTCGAGCCCGAGCGCAAGCGTGTCGGCAATCGCACCGCCGAGATCAATCGTCGAGCCGTCGTGAAAGACGACGTCGCAATCCTCACCCACTAGTTCGACTTCTTCGTCGGAACTGCCGGTTGTCGGCTCGGGCAGGAAGTAGATATCGAACGGTTCGTCAGCGTGGGCCTCGACAGGATCGCCGGTGACCGCGCAGCTTTGGCGGACACTGGCTTTGAGCCGTCCCCTGGCGCGGACGGCCTCGCCCTTCCGCTCGAGCGAGGCATGCGCCTCCAGCCGGTCCAGCGATCTCAAACCAAGGCGCTCGGCGACGCGGGCACGCTCGGCTTCATCTGCGCTAAGTTCGACCCGCTCTCCATCGCGGATCTGGTTGAGCGGAAGCCGGTGCGCGAATTCGTCGGTCATTCCATCCTCCCATCAGCAATGTCTTCGAGGCTCGATTCGACGAGCCGGCGCCAAAGCCTGCGCAATGCCAATTCGCTGGCGGCGACGGCCGCGTCCCGTGCGTCCTCGTCAAGATACAAGCTGCGGCGCACCTCCGCCGTCCACGATTGATCTGCGACGACAAGCTTCTTCCAGCGGTCGACGCGGCCGGAGACGGAGCCGACCAACCGCCGGACCTGCTTCCCCAAAGTCGGATCGCCGAGTCCCATTTCGCGAAGCTCGACGTCGAGCGATTCGACGAGGCTCTCGGTCAACGCGACGGTGGCGTGCTGACCGGCCTCGCCTTCGCGCTCAAGCCTAACGGTCATCAGCGCGATGATCGTCGCGAGCACTGCGAACCGTCCGTTCACCGTGTCCGGCACTTCGCCTTCGATGAACCAATAGGGTCGCCGCGCTTCGTCTACCGCGAGGCGGTACATGGCCTCGCCGCGCTTCGGCCCGCCCGTTAATCTTGCGAACAGGCCGCGAATCATAGGGTTCCTCTCTGGTAGCGGCTTGCGCCGAAGGGTACGGGCCGCATATTGAGGCGACCTCGCGGCTCTGTAAGCGCCGGCGGGATTCGGGAGAAGGTCCAATCATGAAGTCTGCGGTTCTCAAGGGCGTGACCGCCTGTGTCGGAGCGGTTTTGCTGAGCGGGTGCGGACTCAGCGTTCGCGAACATCGCGGCTACGTGATGGACGAGCAGCTCACCAGCGCAGTTCAGGTCGGCGTCGACAACAAGACGTCGGTGCAGAAGACGCTTGGGGAGCCAACCTTCGCGGGGACGTTCGATCAGAACGACTGGTACTATGTTGCGCGCGACACCCGCGCCTTCGCGTTCCGCAACCCGAAGGTAACCGGTCAAAAGGTCATCCGTGTGCGCTTCGATCAGGCCGGCAATGTCGCCGCCGTTGACCAGACCGATGAGAAGCTGATCGCGTCGATCAACCCGAGCAAGGACAAGACGCCGACGTTGGGCCGCCAGCATGGCTTCTTCAACGAGCTGTTCAACAATATCGGGACGATCAGCCAGCCCGGACTTCCGGGCAGCCAGAGGCAGTAATCTTCCTAAGGAAGCAGCTTTCGCCTAACCGGGTGGCATGACCGCTACGCCCGCCGGCATGACCTATGCCGATTATCTGGCTCTCGACCAGCTGCTCGGCGCCCAGAAGCCGTTGTCCGACCTGCACGATGAAATGCTTTTCATCGTCATTCATCAGACGAAGGAACTGTGGCTGAAGCAGATGCTTCACGAGGTCGATCTCGCGATCGGGCTGGTGGACCAGGATCAATATGCGCCCGCTTATAAGGCGATGGCGCGTCTCGGCCGCATCCAATCGGTGATGACCTTATCGTGGGACGTGCTGTCTACTCTGACACCGGTCGATTACATGAAGTTCCGTCACGTGCTCGGGACGTCATCGGGTTTCCAGTCGGCGCAATTTCGTGAACTGGAATTCAAGTTCGGGATCAAGAACCCGGCCTTCCTCGAATATCACGAGGACGTACCGGAGGCGCATGCGCGTCTGAAGGCGGCGCTTGAGGGTCAAAGCCTTCGCGAGGCAAGCCATGCCGCGCTCGAGCGCGCGGGCTTCGACCTCGGCGACGGGTCCGATGAGGCGATCGCGGCGGCCTGGCTGCAAGTCTATCGCGATGCCGATCGCTGGTTCGACCTTTATCAGCTTGCCGAAAAGCTGGTGGACATCGACGACGCCTTGTCGATGTGGCGGTTCAAGCATGTGCTGACGGTCGAGCGGATCATCGGCAACAAGCCCGGTACGGGGGGCTCGGCTGGCGCTCCTTATTTACGCGCGACGCTCGAGAAACGCGCCTTCCCCGAGCTCTGGTCCCTGCGGACCTCTCTTTGAGTTTCAAGCCACTCTTCTCGCGGAGCCTAAGCGCCGATCCGGACCGCCTGCACGTCGCCGCGCACAGCCATCATTTGTGGCCCGATGCCAGCTTCGCCGGCCAGGTAGAGTGCTGGGAAGATGCGGCGCGACTTGCCGACCGCAAGTGGGACCGCGTCATGGGTGAAGTCTGGCCCGAAGCGCAGGGCCACGTGGCCGAAGAGCTCGGAACCGGCATGCCCGATGCCGTCGTCTTTGCCCCGAACACCCACGACCTTCTCGTCAGATTGTTCGCGGCTGCGTCGTCCAGCTGGCCCATTCGAGTCCTGACCAGCGACGGCGAGTTTCACAGCGCCCGGCGCCAGTTTGCGCGATGGGAAGAAGCGGGCGCCGCAGTTGTTGAACGGGTGGCGGCGAAACCTTTCAACGATTTCTCCGGCCGCTTCCTCGATCGCGCTCAGAGTGGCGAGCACGACTTCATCTTCGTGAGCCAGGTGCTGTTCGGCAGCGGTCGTCGCTTCGATCGTATCGACGAACTGTCAGCGCTCGCTCGGCCGCAGGGGCCGTGGGTGGTCGTCGACGGCTACCACGCGTTCATGGCCATTGAAGCGCCGTTCGACGACGTCGCTGCCCGGGCGGCCTTCTTCGTCGGCGGCGGGTATAAGTATGCGATGTCGGGTGAGGGCTGCGCTTTCATGCATGCGCCGCCCGGCTTCGGTGATCGGCCACGGATTACCGGCTGGTATGCGGAGTTCGAGGACCTCACCCTCCCGCCCGGATCGGTCGGGTACAGCAAGGACGCGATGCGCTTCATGGGCGCGACGTTCGACCCGTCGGCTTTGTACCGGTTCAACGCGGTAAGGCGGATGCTGTGGGAAAACGGGCTGACGACGGCCCGAATTTCGGCGCACGTCAGCCGGTTGCAGGAACATTTGCTCGATGCACTGAAGGGCTCCGGGTTGGCCCAGGCCGAGATACTCAATGCGCCGGGCGACGCGCGTTTCCTCGCCTTCCGGACCCCGGATGCGCAACGCTGGTCCGACGAGCTGATGGCGCGCAACTGCATCACCGACGTCCGCGGCGATGTGCTGCGCGTCGGGCTCGCGCTCTATCACGACGAAGAGGACATCGACGCTTTCGCGAAGATGGCCGGAGAATTGGCCTAAGCCTGTAGGCCGTGCCGCAGCAGGCGGTTGGCGACGCGGGACACTTCGTCGGGCGAATCCTTGCCCCACACGCCGAAGCGAAGCCCCAGAAACACGTTCATGCCCATGATGGCCCAAGCTTCGACCTCTGTCGCGAGCGTTGAATCCATCGCACTGACTTCGCCGTGATCCTTCCCTGCCTGAAGCCGGGCGCCGATCCGCTCGACGGTCGTCATGTAGTGTTTCTTGAAGCCGTCCGGATCGACGAATTCCGCCTCGTCGATGATCCGATAGACCTGCCGATGCGTGCGGACGAACTTCAGGAAAGAGTTAAGCGCGAGGCCTTCGCCGTCGAGTGTGTCCGTGGCGCCAGCAAGGACCGGGGCCACATGGTCGCGGACCTGTCCTGACATGTCGCGGACGAGTTCCTGGAACACCGCCTCCTTGCTGTCGAAGTAGGTGTAGAAGGTTCCGAGTGCGACGCGGGCGCGGCTGGTGATCCCGACGATCGACCCTTCTGAGAACCCCTTCTCGCCGAACTCTTCCAGTGCCGCATCGAGGATCTTGCGAAGCGTGCGCTGGCCGCGGGCCGTTCGGGGCGCTTTGCCGTCGCTGGCCGGACTATGTTCCGGCGGCGCTTTCGCGCGCCGATCGGCCTGCCTGGTTTCGGCCAATTTCCTGTCCCCCAAAACGACCTGCTTAAACGAAGTTGAAAGCCGGTTCAGGTTTCAGTATTGCTCAACCTCAAACGGGGCGCAACATCTTAGCGCCTCGGGGAGAGGGGACTGCAGATGATTCGCGCCGACCACTTCGCACGCCTGTTGCTCACAGGTGTTGCCGGACTTGCCATTGCCACGCCAAGCTTGGGCGCAAACCGCCGAGCAAACCAATGCGGAGGCTCAGCAGCAACCTCCTGCGGCCGACGCGACCGCGGCTACCAACAATGAAGGCGATGATTCGGCCACCGGCGATATCGTCGTCACCGCGCGGCGCACCGACGAACGGCTGCAACGTGTCCCGTCCTCCATTTCCGCTTTCAACGAGCGCGCACTCGATCGCATCCAGGCGCAGGACACGACCGGCCTGCAAGGCGCGGTTCCGAACCTCAACATCGTGCAGGGCCGCGGGTCGTCGAACGCGACCAACATTTTCATTCGCGGCATCGGCCAGCCGGATGCGCTCCAGACGTTCGACCCGGCGGTCGGCGTCTATGTCGACGATGTCTATCTGTCGCGCATTCGCGGCAACCAGCTCGACCTGCTCGACGTCGAGCGGATCGAAGTCCTGCGCGGTCCGCAGGGTACGCTCTACGGCAAGAACACGATCGGTGGGGCGATCAAGTTCGTGTCGCGCAAGCCTGGGCAAGACCTGCATGCCGAGGGCAGCGTCGCGGTCGGTTCTTACGGGCAATTCGATGCACGCGCGAACGTATCAGGTCCGCTGACCAACACGCTCGCCGTCGGCGTTTCGTTCGTCCGCTCGACCCGCGACGGCACGGTCGACGATCGTAACGACGGCCGCCAGTACAACGACAAGAACTCGTCAGGTGTTCGTGGCGCAATTGCGTTCACCCCGACCGATCGGGTTCGGTTCGACCTGACTGCGGACTACAGCCGCGACAATGCGAACCTCAATGTTGGACGCCCGGTCAATAATTTCGTGACCTTCTCCGGCGGGACATTGGTCGTCACGGATCCGGTCGGCTCTGGCAAATATGACTGGAAGGGCGAGACGACCCCGGGACTGCCCAACTCGACGAAGCTCAAGCATTACGGCTTTTCGGGTACGCTGACCGCCGACCTGACCGATCAGCTGACCTTCAAATCAATCACCGCCGTCCGCCGGCTGAAGACCGACGATTTCGTCGACATCGACGCCACACGGTACGAAGTCGGCGACGTCTTCGTCGGCGTCAATCAGGACCAGTTCAGCCAGGAAATGCAACTCGCCTACACCGGCGAGCGGCTGACCGCGGTCGCGGGGCTCTACTACCTCAAGGAGAATGTGGACTCGCACCAAGAGGCCTATGCCGATGACCTGCTCGGCCCGCTCTTTCTGAACAGCGGCTTCTTGCGTACGGTCGATGACGAACTGTCGACCAAGAGTTACGCCGCTTACGCAAACGGTAGCTACGAGGTGGTGCCTAATGTCCGCGTATCGGCGGGCATTCGCTTCACGCGCGAGACGAAGGACTATTTCCGGACGACGAGCACCTTCTTCTCGCTGCTGCCGGCTTTCAACTCGACCTACTCTTTCGTACCGCCGGAAGGAAAATGGTCGGACACCTCGCCGATGGCCAGCATCGATTGGCAGGCGACGCCGTCGACGATGGTCTACGCTCGCGTCGCGAAGGGCTTCAAGTCGGGCGGCTTCAATGGCCGTGCCAACACCGCTGCGGAATCCACCAAATACAATCCGGAGACCGTCTGGTCGTATGAAGCGGGCTTCAAGACCACTGTAGCCAATCAGCTGAAGCTGAACGGTTCGGTCTTCTACAACGACTATAAGGACTTCCAGGCTCGCGTTTCGGGCGTAGACGACGATCCGGTCACCGGCCTCCCCTCGCCGAAGCTGTCTGTGCTCAACGCCGGCAAGATGCGGATCAAGGGTGCCGAGCTCGAACTCGCCTGGACGCCGGTCAAGAACCTCCTGATCGACAGTCAACTCGGCTATCTCGATGCCAAGTATAAGGACTTCGACGACGTCCGGTTTACCGCCTTCGGCAACAGCCGCGCGTTCCAGACACCGGCCTTTGCGCCGAAGTGGACGCTGCGAGTTGGGGCGCAATATGCGTTCGATCTTGGCAGCACCGGCAGCATCACGGTTGGCGGCCAGACGCGTTACCGTTCGCGGCAGGCGCTCGCCGTCGATAACACGCTGGTGAACACAGCTATCAAGGTCGAAGGGCTGTTCCAGGACAGCTACTGGATCCATGATGCACGCATCGTGTGGGAAGATTCCAGCAAGAAGTTCGCGCTTGGCCTGTACGGCTACAACCTTGGCGACAAGGCCTATAAGACGGACGCCCAGGAATTCTCGAGTGTCGGCAACATCCGCACCGTCTATTACGGCAATCCGCGGACGTTCACGGTGAAGCTCACGGCCCGTTACTAGGAACACGGCGGACGGCGGGGCTTGTAGCTCCGCCGCCTCCGTGCCAGCGGCGGCAGCGATGACCGATACTTCCAGCGCTGATCGCGCGATCCGTACGCGAGTGCTGCTGCTCCTGCTGTTCGCCTACATTTTCAATTTCATAGACCGGAACATCATTGGCGTTCTCGCCGTGCCGATCCGCGAAGAATTCGGTCTGTCCGACACGGCGCTCAGTACGTTGGGGATTGCGTTCGGAGTTTTCTACGCGGTGATCGCGATCCCGATCGCCTGGGCCGCCGACCGCAAGAGTTCGCGTGAACATCATCGCGGGCGCGGTTGCGCTGTGGAGCTTGTTCACCGCCGCGTGCGGGCTGGTTCAGGGGTACACCCAGCTAATCATCGCCCGGATGGGCGTCGCGGTCGGCGAGGCGGGTGGCATCGCACCATCCTATTCTCTGATTTCGGACTATTTTCCGCGCGAGAAGCGCTCGCGGGCGCTGGCGTTTTATTCGCTCGGCATTCCGATTGGATCCGCGCTTGGGGTCTTTTTCGGCGGATGGCTCGCGGCGCACTTGTCGTGGCGCAGCGCCTTCCTGATCATTGGTCTAACGGGTCTGCCGGCCGCTTTGCTGATCAAGGCGCTGATCCCCGAGCCGGAGCGCGGCCGTTTCGATCCGCCGTCCGAGCCTGCCGCAATGCGTGCCGGTGACGTCGCGGCCGCGCTGGCCGGGACGCCGAGCTTCTGGCTGCTGTCGTTCGGCGCCGCTTCCGGCTCGATCCTTGGATACGGTTTGATCTTCTGGCTACCAAGCTTCTTCAACCGCAGTTTTGGCCTGGCAGTTGAGGATGTGGGCTGGTTTTATGGCTCTATCGTGCTCGTCGGGGGCGCCGCGGGCACCTGGCTCGGTGGCTGGCTCGGCGACAGGCTCGGTCCAACTAGGCCAGGCGGCTATGCGCTCATCCCCGCAGTCTGCTTCGTAGTCACGGCGCCGACGTTTGCGCTTGGCCTGTTCGCGCCGAACCTGTGGGTTGCCTGGCTGCTGTTCACTTTCGGCCAGATGCTGGCGCTGGCATGGCTCGGGCCGGTCATTACCGCCGTTCAGCACATCGTCCTGCCCTCTATGCGCGCGACTGCTTCGGCCAGCTTCCTGTTCATTAACAATCTGATCGGGATCGCCTTCGGCATCTATTTCCTGGGCTGGATATCCGACACGCTGAAAGCCGCACATGGGGCCGATTCCCTGCGCTATTCGATACTTTACGGCCTCGGATTCTATCTCCTTGCCGCTATCTTCTACCTGTTCGCCGCACGACGCCTGAGTGAGGATCTCAAGTCTTAACCTCACCTGTAAGCTTTTGAAATCGCTGGCTAAGCTGTGTCCAGCTACACCTTCCACATCTACGAAAAGGTGGAACGCGCTCTGCGAAGTGTCGTTGTGCCTACAAATGAAAGGAGATCGAGATGAGGAATCTCATTCTCGCAGCCGGCGTCGCGGCCATTGCCATTGCCGCGCCGGCGACCGCCAAACCGGACAAGGGTGGTGGCGGAGGACACGGACAGGCCCAGCCTCAGCGTGGCGGTGGCGGCAACGGAGGCGGCGGGCATCAGGCTCAGCGCGCCGAACGTGGCGGCGGTGGCCAGCGCAACGTCCGGATGCAACGCGGCGGCGGTGGCGGCGAACGTCGCCAGGTCGCAGTGCAGCGGGGCGGGGGCCAAGATCGCCAAGCGCAGCGCATGGAGCGCCGCGGCGGTGGCCAGCGGATGACTATGGATCGCGGTAATCGCCAAGCGCAGCGCGTAGAGCGTCGCGGCGGCAGTCAGCAGCGCTTCGCCAATGTCCAGTCGAACCGCAATGAGCGCCGGGCTCAGCGCATCGAACATCACGGCAACCGGAATGTTGCCCGCCTCGACACACGCAATCGAAACAAGGAGCGGCTGGACGCTCGCAACGGGGGGCAGGGCGGCCGCAGGATGGTCCTAAATAACGGCACGTTCCGCGATCGCGATTTTGGCCACGGCAATCGCGACCTCCAGCGCTTCGAGAGCGGCCGCAACGTGCACTTCCGTACTGTCGATGATGCGCGTCGCTATGCATTGGCCGGCCGTGACGATTTCCGCCGACACGACCAGTGGCGTGATTGGAACGACGGCGACTGGGACCGCCACTTCGCCTATCGCGGGCTTCCGGCGGCGTATGTGGGTTGTCCTCCGGGCCTCGCGAAGAAGTCGGTTGCTTGCGTCCCGCCGGGCCTTGCCCGCAGCGCTTTTGTGGGCATGCAGCTCCCGAATTATTATTCGGATAACGTCCTGCCGCTCAGCCTGCGTGACCTCTACTACGACACGCCCGACTATTATTATCGCTACGGGGACGGCTACGCGTATCGGGTCAACCGCAACGACAATCTAATCTCGGCCCTGCTGCCGCTGATCGGTGCCGGCTTCGGCGTCGGGCAGGCGTTCCCCTATTACCAGCAGCCCAACTATTACGTGCCGAGCTCCTACCAGTCGTTCTACCCCGACACGCCGTACGATTATTATCGCTACGACGATGGCTACGTGTATCGCGTTGATGCCGGGTCGGGCCTGATTGAGGACGTCATTCCGCTCCTCGACCGCGGCTACGGCGTCGGGCAGATGCTCCCGGCCGGGCTACAGCTACTACAACGTGCCTGAACCAGTATCGCGATTACTACTACGATACGGACGACTATTATTACCGGTACGCGCCCGGTGCGATCTATCAGGTCGACCGCGACAGCCAATTGATCACGTCGATCGCTTCGCTGCTCACCGGTGGCCTGTCGGTAGGCCAGCCGCTTCCGGCTTCCTACTCAGTCTACAACGTGCCGATGTCCTATCGCGATCGCTATTACGACACGCCGGACAATTGGTACCGGTACAGCAATGGGTACATCTATGAGGTCGACCCAACGACTCAGTTGATCACCGCGATGGTCCAGGCCCTCGTCTGATCGAACATTCATGGATCGCGGATGGCCCCGCACGCGTTGCGGGGCCATTTCGACCTCGGAACAAGTAGGATGAGGCAATGACCTTCAAACTTCTCGCCGTGACAACGGCCTCACTGGCTCTCGCCGTGGCCGCCTGCAACAACAAGAACTCGACCGACGCGAACGGAGCCGCGCCCGAAACCTCCAAGGAGGCCGCGAAGGCCGCGGGGAACAATACGATCGCGGCCGGGCTCGACAAGAACAGCCGCTTCGCTCAGGCCGCCAAGGCGGCGGGGCTGGATGCGACCCTTGCGGGGCCGGAGCCCTACACCGTCCTGGTTCCGAACGACGCCGCATTCGCGAAAGCGCAGGGTCCCATGGCCGACCCGAGCAAGCCAGAAAACCGCGCCGAGCTGACCCGGGTTCTGACGCTTCACATCCTTCCGGGAATGGTGTTGGCAGACGATCTTTCGAAGGCCATCGACAACGGGAAGGGCAAGGCCCTGATCCAGACGATGGGCGGCGAAACGCTGACCGCGACAAAGGACGGCGGCAAGATCGTCCTCACCGATGGTTCGGGCGGCAAGGCCACCATCGTCGAGGCCGACCAGAAGCGTTCCAACGGCGTCGTGCAGGGCATCGACGCGGTGCTGACACCGTCTTCGCAGGGCTCGCCGAAGAAGTAAGCGCCATTCCGCGCCTTTCCTGCTTCCAAGCAGCCGAACGCTCGCTATAAACGAAGCGAAATCGGCATGTTTGGGGGCAGGGACGACGCATGAAGGCGACGATTGAACGGGCGACACTCCTGAAAAGCCTGAGCCACGTCCAGTCGGTCGTGGAGCGCCGCAACACCATTCCGATTCTCTCGAACGTCCTCATCGAGGCGCGCGAGGATGGATCGATCCGCCTGATGGCGACCGATCTCGACCTGCAGGTCGATGAGAGCGTTCCGGCCAACGTCGCGACGCCGGGCGCTACCACTGTTTCCGCGCACACCTTGTTCGACATCGTCCGCAAGCTGCCTGACGGCAGCCAGGTCGAGTTGAACGCGGCCGAAGGCAAGATGCAGCTCTCCGCCGGCCGGGCGCGCTTCAATCTTTCTACCCTGCCGCGGGACGACTTTCCGGTGATCGCGGAAGGTGAGCTGCCGACGCGGTTCGAACTTCCGGCCGCGACGCTTCGCCAGATCATCGACAAGACGCGCTTTGCGATCTCGACCGAAGAGACGCGCTATTATCTGATGGGCATATTCCTGCACCTCGCCGACGATCAGCTGAAGGCAGCGGCGACGGACGGGCACCGCCTTGCGCGCGTGACGGTCGCGAAGCCCGACGGCGCCGATGGCATGCCGGACGTGATCGTCCCACGGAAGTGCGTCGCCGAGCTGCGCAAATTGCTCGACGAGCTTGAGGGCACGGTCGAAGTGTCGATGTCGCCGACCAAGATCCGCTTCGGCCTTGGCAGCGCGGTCCTGACCAGCAAGCTCATCGACGGCACGTTCCCGGACTACAATCGCGTCATCCCAACCGCGAACGACAAGTTGCTGAAGATCGATCCGAAGAGCTTCGCGCAGGGCGTTGACCGGGTCTCGACCATCGCCAGCGAGAAGACCCGAGCGGTCAAGATGATGGTCGACCGTGACAAGGTGACGCTTTCAGTAACCTCGCCAGAGGCCGGCACTGCGACTGAAGAGATTGCCGCCGACTATGGTTCGGACGGCATCGAGATCGGCTTCAACGCCCGCTATTTGCTCGACATCCTCGGAGAGATCGACGGCGACACGGTCGAGGTCCATCTCGCTGACGCAGCCGCGCCAACGCTGCTGCGCGAGAACGACAAGAGCGAGGCGCTCTACGTTCTGATGCCGATGCGAGTGTGACCGTCTGCAGGCTTTGGCGCGGATGGACGATACTCGAAAATGCCGGAGCCTACGAACGTCTCGTCCGAAGCGAGGTCATTCCCGGCATCGAAGCGCGCAAGATTCCGGGCTTCCAGCACATCGACCTGATGAAGCGCGACCTTGGCAATGAGGTCGAATTCATGACCTGCATGTGGTTCGACAGCATCGATGCGATCAAGGCGTTCACCGGCGAGGATTACGGCGTCAGCCACGTACCGGCGGCGGCGCAGGCCTTACTTTCGCGTTTCGATGCGCGTGCGGCTCATTTCGAGGTTCTCGACCGCCGCGAGCAATAGGGGCTAAGCCGGAGGCGTGCCGGTCAGTCGCCTCTCCCTCACCGATTTCCGGTCTTATCCGTCCGCGCTGATCGAGCCGGGTCCGGGCTTTGTTCTGTTGTCAGGAGAGAATGGGGCGGGGAAGACGAACCTGCTTGAGGCGGTATCCCTTCTCAGTCCTGGGCGAGGCCTCCGTGGGGTGCCGCTTTCGGAGATGGCCCGCCTCGGTGGTCAGGGCTGCTTCGCAGTCGCGGCGCGGCTTGGCGATGTGGAGATCGGCACAGGCACTCAGGCAAACGCGCCGGAGCGGCGGCAGGTGCGGATCAACACGGCGCCGGCCTCGGTCAATTCGCTGAGCGAGTGGCAGTCGGTGTTATGGCTGACGCCGGCAATGGACCGCCTCTTCCTCGGCTCGGCAGGAGATCGACGCCGCTTCCTCGATCGCCTGGTGATGGCGCTGGAGCCGAGTCATGCGCACCACAGTTCGCGATATGAGGCGGCAATGCGGGCGCGGAACAAGTTGCTGGCCGACGACGAGAAGGCCGATCCGTCCTGGCTCGCCGCGCTCGAGCAGCAAATGGCCGAGCACGGCACCGCGATCGGCGGCGCAAGGGCGCGCGCGGTGGCGGAGCTGGAGCATCGGCTGGAGGCCTCCCCCGAGGACGAATTCGCCCGGGCTGCAGTCCGGCTCGACGGTTGGGAGCAGGCGGACCTCGCCGCGCAACTTCGCGACAGCCGTGACCGCGATGCCGGCGCCGGGAGGGCGACGGTCGGGCCACACCGGCAGGACCTCTCCGTCAGCCACCGCGCCAAACAGATCGAAGCTGCGCGATCTTCGACCGGCGAGCAGAAGGCGCTGCTCCTGGGCCTCGTTCTCGCTCACGCTGAATTGGTAACCGAACGACGCGGCGATCCGCCGATTTTGCTCCTTGATGAAGTAGCGGCGCACCTCGATCCGAAGCGGCGAGCGGCCCTGTTCGGAAGGCTCGAAGGACGTGGCCAGGTGTGGATGACGGCCACCGAGGCCGAGCTGTTCGAGGACGTCGGAGAGGCATCCCGCCTCCACGTCGAAGGGGGCTTGGTTATCCCCATCTAGACTTTTCCTGTTTTACCTCTATATTGCACTGCAACACGAGGCGCTCTGACAAGCGGCGTGAACGGTCTCGACCCGATCGAGGACCCGGCCCGCGTCTCGACCGATTTTGCTCTCCAATTCACGCGGGGCGCTTTTTGAAGCCCTTGGACCTGCACGTTTCGTGCGGGCCATTCACATTGGACTTTACATGTCATTTCATAATCTTGGGCTCTCCAAGCCCCTCCTCGACGCGCTTGCGGCGAAAAATTACTCGCAAGCGACGCCGATCCAGACTCAGGCGATCCCGACGGTCCTGACCGGCCGCGATCTCCTCGGCATTGCCCAGACCGGCACCGGCAAGACGGCGGCATTCATGCTGCCTTCGCTCGATCGTCTGGCGGCTGACCGCAACATTCCGAAGCCGGGCCAGATCCGGATGCTGGTGCTTGCCCCGACCCGTGAGCTTGCCTCGCAGATCGCGGCCAGCGCCGAGACCTACGGCCGCTTCATGCGCCTGTCGGTCGGCGTCATCTTCGGTGGTGTTCCGAACTCGAAGAGCGTCCGCACGGTCGCGCGCGGCCTCGACGTGCTCGTCGCGACCCCGGGCCGCCTGCTCGACCTCATCGACCAGCGCGCGCTCAGCCTTCGCGAGCTCGAAATCCTCGTCCTCGACGAGGCCGACCAGATGCTCGACCTCGGCTTCATCCACGCGCTGAAGCGGATCGTCGCCCTGGTCCCGGCCAAACGCCAGACCCTGTTCTTCTCGGCAACCATGCCGCGAGCGATCAAGGAACTCGCCGACAAGTATCTGACGAACCCGGCCGAGGTTGCGGTGACTCCCGTCGCCAAGACCGCCGATCGCGTCGATCAAAGGGTTGTTCTGGTCAACCAGCCGGAAAAGACCGCGCTGCTGACCATTCTCTTGCAGACCGAAAAGGTCGAGCGCGCACTGGTTTTCAGCCGTACCAAGCATGGAGCCGACAAGATCGTGCGGATGCTCAATGCGGCAGGGATCGCGGCCAGCGCCATTCACGGCAACAAGAGCCAGGGCCAGCGCGAGCGGGCGCTTGCCGAGTTCCGTTCAGGCCAGACGCCGGTCCTGATCGCAACCGACATTGCCGCGCGCGGGATTGACATCCCTGGTGTCAGCCATGTCGTCAATTACGACCTTCCCGAAGTCCCGGAGCAGTATGTCCACCGTATCGGCCGGACCGCTCGCGCGGGCGCCGAGGGCAAGGCGATCGCCTTTTGCTCGCATGAGGAGCGTGGACTGCTTCGCGATATCGAGCGGCTTACGCGTCAAAAGATCGACGTTGCTCCGCTTCCGGAGAACTTCGTCCAGGCTGCTGCCGAACTGAAGCGGCTCAAGCCCGCTCCCAAGCAGGCCGAGGAGCAGCCTCGCCGTTTCTCGCACGGCTTCAAGTCCGACCGCCGGGCCGACGGTCAGCGCCGCGATCATCGCAACCAACGGTCCGAGCCTCGGCCGGAGCGGGCCATCACTGGCCAGCAGCAGCGCACCGGTCAGCCGCGCGGCGATCGCCAGCCGCAGGGACAGCGGCATCGCACCGATGGCAATGCGGGTCACCGTCCCGAGGGCGCTCAGCCAAAGCGGCCGTTCCGCGGCGGCCGCCGCCGGCCAACCAACCAGCGGCGAGCGCACGGGTAACGCGGCGTAACCCCTCTCAACCGTTGCTAGTTAGGAGAAGCTCCGGAAAACTTCTTCATGTCTAGCAATGATGGGGATCGTGCGGGTCGCAGTGTGGCGGTGGCGGCGGAGCATGGTGGTGGAACAACCAAGTCCACCAGCAATCCGTTGCGTTTGCCGGGGTCGCTATGCCGAGTGTCATGAGCGCACACAGTATGCCTAGTTTGCGCATTGTGGCCTCCCTTTTTACCTGGCTCGAAGCCTCTGGCGACTCGACCAGGAGAAATTAATTTATCACTAATCTAGATTAGTTAGCAAGAATCTTAACAGCCTTGGAGGCGGGATAAAGCAAACGATTTGGCCCCGCGTACGCGCGTGCGCGCGCGTGACTTTCCCTTGGGAAACCCTATATCTCTTCTATGGCAACCGACCCCAACAGCAATTCCTATGGCGCCGACAGCATCAAGGTCCTCAAGGGCCTCGATGCCGTGCGCAAGCGTCCCGGCATGTACATCGGCGATACCGATGACGGCTCCGGCCTTCACCACATGGTTTTCGAAGTCAGCGACAATGCGATCGACGAGGCGCTGGCCGGGCATTGCGACAAGATCCTGATCACGCTCAACCCGGACGGATCGGTCTCCGTCGAGGATAACGGCCGCGGAATTCCGACGGGCATCCATGCCGAGGAAGGCGTGTCGGCGGCCGAGGTCATCATGACCCAGCTGCACGCCGGAGGTAAGTTCGAGAACACTTCCGACGACAATGCCTACAAGGTTTCGGGTGGTCTTCACGGCGTCGGCGTTTCGGTCGTCAACGCGCTCAGCGAATTCCTTGACCTCACCGTCTGGCGCGATGGCGAAGAGCATTACATGCGTTTCCGTCACGGCGACGCGGAGGCGCCGCTGAAGGTCGTCGGCAAGACCGACAAGCGCGGCACCAAAGTCACCTTCCTGCCGAGCCCCGATACATTCAAGATCCTGGATTTCGACTTCGACCGGCTTGAGCACCGCTTCCGCGAGCTGGCTTTTCTCAACTCGGGTGTTCGTCTCGTTCTCCAGGATGCTCGGCACGACGAGTTGAAGGAGGTCGAGCTCCACTACGAGGGCGGAATTGGCGCTTTCGTGAAATATCTCGACCGGGCCAAGACTCCGCTCATTCCCGACCCGATTTCGGTTACCGGCCAGCGCGACGACGTCGGGATCGAAGTCGCGCTCGAGTGGAACGACAGCTATTACGAGCAGGTCCTCTGCTTCACCAACAACATCCCCCAGCGCGATGGCGGCACGCACCTCGCGGCGTTCCGGGCGGCTTTGACGCGGACGCTCAACAATTACGCCGACAAGTCCGGTGTGCTGAAGCGTGAGAAGATCAACCTGACCGGCGAGGACATGCGCGAAGGCCTGACCGCCATTGTCTCGGTCAAGCTTCCGGACCCCAAGTTCGGCTCGCAAACCAAGGACAAGCTGGTCTCCTCCGAGGTTCGCCAGCCGCTCGAAAGCCTGATGGCCGACAAACTGGCCGAATGGCTCGAGGAAAATCCGGCGCATGCCCGGACGATCGTCCAGAAGATCATCGATGCGGCCGCCGCTCGCGAAGCCGCCCGCAAGGCGCGCGAAGCCAGCCGCAAGTCGGTGATGGGCATCGCCTCGCTGCCGGGCAAATTGCATGATTGCTCGGAACGCGACCCGGCCAAGTCCGAGCTTTTCCTGGTCGAGGGCGACAGCGCCGGCGGCTCCGCCAAGCAGGGCCGCGACAGCAAGTTCCAGGCCATTCTGCCGCTCAAGGGCAAGATCCTCAACGTGGAGCGCGCGCGCTTCGACCGCATGCTGTCGTCCAAGGAAATCGGGACGATCATCCAGGCGCTAGGCACCGGCATCGGCCGCGAGGAATTCAACCTCGAGAAGCTGCGCTATCACAAGATCGTAATCATGACCGACGCCGACGTCGACGGCGCCCACATCCGCACTCTGCTGCTGACCTTGTTCTATCGGCAGATGCCGGAGCTGATCGAAGCCGGGCATCTCTACATCGCCCAGCCGCCGCTCTACAAAGTCGCTCGCGGCCGGTCAGAAGTCTATCTTAAGGACGATGCGGCGCTCGACGAATATCTGGTCGACGCGGGCCTCGAAGGCCTGATCTTCGAGAGCAAGGACGGCCCAAGGTCTGGTAAGGACCTGCGCAGTCTCGTCGATCATGCCCGCCGCATGCGCACGCTGATGCGTTACGCGCCCCGGAAGTATGATTCGACGCTGATCGAGGCTCTGGCGATCAATGACGCGCTCAACCCCAAGCTCGACGACGCGGGACGGGCAAAGGCCATCGCCAGGGTCGCCGAATGGCTCAACGTCGGCGATCCGGAAGGCCAATGGACCGGCGAGATGGCGACCGAAGGCGGCTATCTGCTCAAGCGCCTGTGGCGCGGCGTGACCGACGCCTACATCATCGAAAATAGTTTCCTGGTTTCGACCGAGGCACGGAAGTTGGCAACGCTCGCCGGCGAGCAGGCCGCGACCTACGCCACGGTCGCGACGCTCAAGACGATGAAGAAGGGTGCTGCGGAAGAGGCCAAGCACGAGCCGGTCGAAGGCGAAGAGGGCGAGGAGCAGCCCATCGAAAGCGACACCAAGGGCAAGACCGTCACGGTAACCCGACCGTCCGAACTGCTCGACGCGGTTCTTGCGGCTGGCCGACGCGGCCTCAGCATCCAGCGCTACAAAGGTCTCGGCGAAATGAATGCGGAGCAGCTTTGGGAAACGACGCTCGACAAGGCGAATCGTTCGCTGCTGCGGGTTGAAGTCGCGCAGGCCGACGTCGCCGACGAGATCTTCACGCGTCTGATGGGCGACATCGTCGAACCCCGGCGCGAGTTCATCCAGGATAATGCGCTCAGCGTCGCAAACCTCGACGTTTAAGGAACTGCCGTGGCGAGCCCGTGGTTGCCGCACTCGTGAGCGTTGCACCGTCGATCACCGTCGCCAGCTATAATGTGCGCAAGGCCATCGGCACCGATCGGCGCCGTAACCCGCAGCGCGTGCTCGACGTGCTCCACGAACTGGATGCGGACATCGTCGCGCTGCAGGAGGCCGACAAGCGCTTCGGTGGGCGAGGGGCAGCGGTGCCTCACGAACTGATCGACGACCATGGCATGTACAAGCCGGTGTTCTTCGGCGTTAAGCACCGGCGCGTGCTGGACAGCATGCCAGGCGGCAAGCACGTCGACGCTTTGCTCAAGATCAACACTCGCAACATGGGCTGGCATGGCAACGCCATCCTCGTGAAGCAGCACGTTGGCGTCATCGAATGCGCGGCGCTCGAGCTGCCGACGTTCGAGCCGCGTGGCGCGGTCCTCGCCGAGCTGTTGATCAACGAAAGTCCGATCCGCGTGGTCGGAATGCACCTCGATCTGTCGGGCATGTGGCGGCGGCGGCAGATCAAGGCGATCCTGGAGGCGGTGGCGAAGCGGCCGCAGCGGATGCCGACGATCCTGATGGGCGACACCAACGAATGGCGGGAAGTCGCCGGTTGCCTAAAGGACTTCGAGCCGCATTTTCACATCGCGCCGACAGGCCCAAGCTTCCACTCGCGCCATCCGGTCGCCGCACTGGACCGCATCATCGTCGACAAGGAATTGCGGATCGATGCGGCCGGCGTGCACATGAGCCCGTCCGCGCGGCGAGCGTCGGACCATTTGCCGATATGGGCGCGGCTTTCACCGTAGGATTGAATGGGGTGGGGATGCTGAAGTTCTTGATCGCCGGTTTGGCGCTGGCCGTGTTGGCTTCGCCCGCGAACGCGTGTGAGACTGGACTTTACCGTTCCGGGACGGGTGAGCAAGCAGCCGTCGTCCATCCCGCCGATGGCACGACGCGATACATGCTTACGGACGGGCGTCGCGGCCAGTTCGGCACTCCTCAGAGTCTGCTGACGTGCGATGGCGATAAGGTCCGTTTGGACGGTGCCCCCTGGCAGCGCGTGCCCCTGAAGGTCACCGCGACCAGTTTCAAAAGCCATCAGCAAATGTTGACCGGATGGCTGATCGAACCTGCCACGGCGAAACCGCAGCCGCTTGTGGTGATGGTGCACGGATCCGAACGAACGTCGCCCAGCCAGAGCGTCTACCCCTACGTTTTCGCGGCAAACGGCCTGACCGTTTTCGCCTACGACAAGCGCGGCACGGGCCAATCGGAAGGCGAATATACGCAGAATTTCGAACTTCTGGCGGACGACGCCGCTGCCGCGCTGGGCGAAGCACGACGGCTGGCGGCCGGGCGTTACACGCGCTCCGGCTTTTTTGGCGGAAGCCAGGGCGGCTGGGTCGCCCCGCTGGCGGCGACGCATGTGCCGGCAGACTTCGTGGCGGTCGGCTTCGGCCTCATCTCCAGTCCGCAAGAGGAAGACCGCGATCAGGTCATCACCGAAATGCGCGAGCTGGGTTACGGCGAGAAGGATATCGGCGAAGCGACGCAGCTGGCCGACGCTGCCTCACGCATCGCGGCATCGCATTTCACATCGGGCTTCGAGCAGTTTCAGGACCTAAAGCGAACCTACGCAAACCGGCCGTGGTTCGCGCGGATCAAGGGTGAATATACCGGTGCGATGATCAGCGAGAGCGACGCAGACCTGCGGCGGGTCGGACAGCCCCTCTTCGACGAGGTAGAATTGATCTGGGACTACGATGCTCAAGCGACGCTGAAGCGCCTCAAGACTCCGCTTTTGTGGGTAATCGCTGAGAAAGACCGCGAGGCGCCGCCCGAACTGACGCTTGAGCGGCTGACCAGCCTTCGCAGCGCAGGTGCGAACATCGCGGTCTACAGCTTCCCCGACACCGACCACGGCATTTACGAGTTCGTCCAGGCGGCAGACGGAAGCCGCGCGGTTACTCGCGTTTCGGACGGCTATTTCCGGCTTGTTGCCGACTGGATCACAGGCGAGACCAAGGGCACGTACGGCCGCGCCCGCAAACGCTAGGCGGCGCCCGCGATCTTGCGCTGGCGACGGCGCTGGATCGATGAGCCAATTCCCATCGCCTCACGATATTTGACAACGGTCCGGCGCGCGCAATCGAAGCCGCGCTGCTTGAGCAGGCCAGCGATGGCGTCGTCGCTCAATATATCGGCCTCGCCGTCGATGATTTCGCGGATGGCGGCTTTCACCGCCTCCGCTGCAGCACCTTCGCCATCGCCCTCGGTCGAGGCGACGCCCGAGCCAAAGAAGTATTTCAGTTCGAACAGCCCGCGATCGCACAAGAGATACTTGTTCGAGGTGACGCGGCTGATCGTGGATTCGTGCATCTCGATCGCCTCGGCGATCTCGCGCAGGGTCATCGGTTTCATCGCCGCCACCCCCTGATCGAAGAAACCTTGCTGCCGCTTCACGATTTCGCTGACGACCTTGACGATCGTTCGGGCGCGCTGGTCGAGCGCCTTCACCAACCAGTTGGCGCTGGCCAGGCACTCGCTGAGCCAAGCACGCGACTTTTTGTCGCTCGGGCCGCTTCTCAGCTCTTGATAGTATCGACGGTTGACCAGCAACCGGGGCAGGGTCGCGCTGTTGAGCTCGACCGCATAGCCGGTGCGCGTGTGGCGGACGAACACGTCCGGGGCCACGGCCTCCACGCCCCTAGCGGCGAACTGGCACCCCGGCTTGGGATCGTAGGCTCGAAGTTCGCGAACCATGTCGGCAAGGTCCTCGTCGTCGACGCCGCAAATCCGCTTTAGGTCGGTCATGCGCCCCCTGGCGAGCAATTCGAGGTTGTCGATCAGCCGCGCCATCGCCGGATCGTACCGGTCGGCAGCCTTCGCCTGCAGCGCGAGGCACTCGGAAAGATCTCGTGCCCCAACGCCGGACGGCTCCAGCCCTTGCACCAGTGCCAGCGCCTCCTCGACAACCGCGACCGACTTGTCCGTGGCCTCGGCAATGTCGCGGACGGGGATGGTCAGATAGCCAGTCTCGTCCAGCATTTCTGCAATTGCGCGAGCCAGATTGCCGACCTGCCCGCCCGCGCCGTGAAGCTGGTTCTGCAGGTGCTCGGCGAGCGAGTCCGCCGAATATTCCATGCGCTCGAAATCAGGGCCGTCGTCGTCCCCGCCACCGCTGCTGACGGTAACGTCGGTGAAGCTGTCGGTCTCAAGCGCTTCGCTGTCCCAATCATAGTCGAGCGGCTGGTCGGACGTCCCATCCGATGAAACCATGAGCTCATCAGCCCCGGGGGCGGACGGTTCTTCGAGGGAGTCGAAAGGAACTTCGGTATCGGCCTCTACTGCGGGGCCCTCGTCCTCACCGCCGGACGCTCCTTCGAGCAAGGGGTTCTTCGCCATTTCCTCGGCGATGACAGCTTCAAGCTCGAGGTTCGACAATTGCAGTAGCTTGATCGCTTGCTGCAACTGTGGCGTCAGGACGAGCGCCTGTGTCTGCCGAATATCGAGGCGTGGGCCGAGTGCCATTACGCCGTGAGACTAGCGATAAAGGATTAAAGGGCGAAGCTCTCGCCGAGGTAAAGTCGACGAACTTCATGATCGGCAACGAGCGCCTGCGGTGTACCCGCAAACAGTACCTGGCCGTCGTAGATGATGCAGGCGCGATCGACGATATCGAGCGTCTCGCGGACGTTATGGTCGGTAATCAGTACGCCGATGTCGCGCTTCTTCAGCTCGCGCACCAGTTCGCGAATGTCCGAGATGGAAATCGGGTCGATGCCTGCGAACGGCTCGTCCAGCAGCATGATCGACGGTTCGGCAGCGAGCGCGCGAGCTATTTCGCAGCGGCGGCGCTCACCGCCCGACAATGCCATGGCAGCGGACTCACGCAGATGGGTCAGTCCGAACTCGCCGAGCAGTTGTTCGAGGCGATCGCGTCGCGCATGGGCGTCAGGCTCCGCCACTTCCAACACCGCCATGATATTTTGCTCGACCGTCAGGCCGCGGAAGATCGACGTTTCCTGCGGCAAATAGCCGAGCCCGAGGATCGCGCGGCGGTACATCGGCAGCTCGGTGATGTCCTGCCCGTCGAGGAAAATCCGGCCGCTGTCGGGCTTCACCAGACCCATGACCGAATAGAAACAGGTCGTCTTGCCGGCGCCGTTCGGGCCGAGCAGGCCGACCACTTCGCCGCGATGCACGTCGAGCGACACGTCGTGAAGGACGGCACGCCGGTCGTAGGCCTTTGCAATCGACCGGACTTCAAGACCGCCGACGATCGATTCCGGCCCGATCGCCGCTTGGGGAAGAGCCGCGGCTTCGTTCATCAGCTTCCGCGGCGCTGCGGAACTGTGAAGTGGCCTGTCACGCGTCCGCCGCTCTGCTCGACGCCGGCGGGGCCACCGTCGATTACGGCACGGCCGGTATCCAGATCGATCACCAGCCGCTGGCCATTGATCTGCGAACCGGAGCGCTGGAGGACGACATTGCCGACGAGCGTGATCAGCTTGCGGTCTAGGTCATAGATACCGACTGAGCCGGTCGCGGTTTCCGATGGACTCTGCACGGTGACGCCGCCGCTGGCGTCGAGCCGCTTGATCTGAACTCCGCCGCTGCTGGTGTAGGCGATGGTAAGGCGCGCTGTATTGAGCGTCAGCTCGTCCTGCTTCACCTTGACGTTGCCGGCGAAAATGGCGCGGTCGGCGCGATCCTGGACCTCAAGGCGGTCGGCAGTGACGTCCACCGGCGCATTACTGTTGTGGCCCTTCAGAGCGGAGACCGGCCCTTCGGTCTGCGCAAACGCGGCCGCTGCGCTGGCAATCGCGACGGAAACGATAAGAAGGGACAGCCTGCGCATCACGTTCATCTGACTGCCCCCTGCACGATTTTCAAGCGCGTGCCGCCATCAAGGACGACTGTCCGGTCATTAAGGTTGGCTTGAAGGCGACCCGCCTGGAATTGTCCGAGCTTCATTCGACCGGCAACACCGCCCTGGCTGCTCATCGTATTCTGCTTGAGATCGACGGTGACGTCATGCGTCAGCAATTGCTCGCCCTCGGGTCCCGCGACCTTGACCGGCCCCTGCACCGCGATCTGCTGCTGGTCGAGGTTATAGCGGCCTTGGTTGGCGGCCACCGTCACCGGACCTTGTGTCAGGCCGAACTTGCGCCATCATCCCCCAGATATCGACGACCGGCTGATCGGACGACCTTTGCAGCGCGCGATTGGCGACGATCGTAAATTTTTGCCCCTTATTGTCCTCACCGACATAACGCGCCTGCTCGACACGCATGCGTTCGGGCGCGTTTTCGACCTGGTTCTTGTCGAGGATGAAGCTGACGTCGCCATGCTTGTCGAGGGGCGCCATGGCCAGGAAGGCGATGACGACGCCCACCGCGCTCGGCAACGCGATCTTCGCGAAGCGCACGATCTTGTCGTGCG
Source organism: uncultured Alphaproteobacteria bacterium (assembly GCA_963750315.1). GTDB lineage: Bacteria > Pseudomonadota > Alphaproteobacteria > Sphingomonadales > Sphingomonadaceae > Sphingomicrobium. The sequence goes on along the minus strand of CAVVQF010000018.1, from coordinate 86,041 downwards.
AGCTTCCCGGCACCGCCCAGCGTTGCTTCGTTTCCCGTTCCTGATTGGCAAGCTGGGACATCAATCAACCGTCGTGAGCGAAAATATCCTGTTCCGGCCACCCTGCGAGATCGAGCAAGGCCCGTTTTGGAAGGAAATCGAAACAGGCCTGCGCAAGTTCGACCCTGCCCTCGCGAATCAGTCGCTCGTCGAGCCTCTCCTTGAGCGCATGGAGGTAGCGGACATCGCTCGCGGCATATTCCCGCTGGGCATCGTTCAGCTCCGGCGCGCCCCAGTCGCTGGTTTGCTGCTGCTTGGAAATCTCCTGCCCGAGCAGTTCGCGGACGAGGTCTTTCAGGCCATGCCGGTCGGTGTAGGTGCGAACCAACCGCGACGCCGTCCTCGTGCAATAAAGCGGGGCGGCCATGAACCCGAGATAGGCCTGGATCATGGCCACATCGAATCGTGCGAAATGGTAGAGTTTCAGGCGATTTGGGTCGCCTAGCAGCGCTCTCAAATTGGGCGCATTGTACGAACTTCCCTTACGGAATCGGACGAGATGCTCGTCGCCCCGGCCATCGGACAATTGTACAAGGCAAAGGCGGTCGCGTGACGGATGAAGCCCCATCGCCTCGGTGTCGACGGCAATCGCACCCTCGAAACTGAGGCCGTCCGGAAGGTCGTCTTCGTGAAAGTGGATGCTCATTCAATCGTCCTGATATGCCATTGCCTGGCGGTCACGCCCTTGTCCTTAGCAGACCTCGCTGCTGACTTCTTGAGGTCATGTCACGCAATCGCGCCGGAATCACTGGAGAGCCAAGGTTTTTTGCTGTAGGGTGGTGAACGGTGTGTGAGCAATAACGCACTGACCGGTAGCGCTCTTTGGGCCCAGCGCGTTGGTGTGAATGATGTGGGCACAAAGGATTTTAGACGGGCATGGGTTTCGATAAAGGGCGTAAGGGGGACCGCGGTGGTCGCGGCCGTGACAAGCGCGACGATTTCTTCGGTGGTAGTGAAAGCAGCAGCTATGGTGACCGCGGCGGCTTCGGCGGCGGCGGTGGCGACCGATTCGGCGGCGGCGGCGGCGGTGGATACCGCGGCGGTGGCGATCGCTTTGGCGGTGGCGGCGGCGGTGATCGCTTCGGTGGCGGCGGCGGCGGCGGCGGCGGAGGCGGTGGCTTTCGCGGCGGCGGCGGCGGCGGTGGCGGCTTTCGTGGCGGCGGCGGTGGCGGCGGCGGCGGAATGCCTCCCCAGGTCGTTGGCGAAGGCAAAGGCGTCGTCAAATTCTTCAACCCGCAGAAGGGCTTCGGCTTCGTCGTTCGCGATGATGGCGGCGAGGATGTGTTCGTGCACATTTCGGCTGTCGAACAGGCCGGCCTGACGGATCTGGCCGACGGCCAGCCGCTCGAGTTCACGCTCGTCGATCGTGGTGGACGCATTTCCGCGACCAACCTGCGAATCGACGGTGAGCCGATGGCGGTCGAACGTGCCGAGCGCGCTCCCGAGCGCAAGCTGACGGGCGAGAAGGCGACGGGCGTCGTCAAGTTCTTCAATGCGATGAAAGGCTTCGGCTTCATTCAGCGCGATGACGGGCAGCCGGATGCGTTCGTGCACATTTCGGCCGTCGAGCGAGCCGGCATGCCGACGCTCAACGAAGGCGATAAGCTTGAGTTCGAAATCGAGGTCGATCGTCGCGGCAAATATGCTGCGGTGAACCTGGCTCCGGTCAGCGGCGAATAACGAACATCTTAGGGGGCAGAGAGAGCCGGCGGGACGCAATTCTCGCCGGCTTTTTCTTTTCCTACATCGCGCTCGAATAAAATTCCGCCAGATCGGCCTTGAGCTGCCGCGCGGAGCCGGGATCCGTGTACATCATGTGGCCGGCCGGATAGTAAGTATAGCGGATGTTGGCCGCGATCTGCGGCTCCAGCGCCATGTGGCCAATGTCGTAATCCGCGCCGAAGAACGGCGTCGCGAGATCGTAGAGGCCGTTCACCGACAGCAATTTCATTCGCGGATTGCCGCGCATCGCCGCCGCCAGATCGACGCTGGTGTCGACCGCAAGCTGCTGCCCGTCGACTGACTTGTGCTGGAAATTCCAGTCCTCGCCGATGCCGGCATAATTGTTCGGACGGTAGCTGAGCGGCGTCTTGTAGCCGAGGTCGCGGAAGAGATAGTCGTTGAGCGCTCCGGCAAAGGCGCCGGTGATCGAGGTCGCCTGGGCGTCGTAGCTCGGGTTCTCGCCCGCGGCGTCGGCATCGGTCCCTACATAGCGCGAATCGATACGCCCGATGATCTGCCGGCGATCGCGCAAGAGCTCGCGCTGGAAGCGGTTCGGGTTCACGCGGAGGTTGGAGCGCAGAATGTACGCAGGCGAAAGACCGGTGAGCCGAGCCATTTGCTGCGCGATCAACTCCTTCTCCGCCTCGGAGATCGCACTGCCCTTCTGCAATGCCGAAGCATAAGGCCCAGCCGCGAACGCCTTCGCTTCGTTGACCCAGCTCATCAGGTCCGGTTTCGGCTCGGCGACCTTGCCGTGATACCAGGCGTCGGTTGCGTAGGTCGGCAGAAAATTCACCAGCGATTGGTCGCCGTTGAAGCTGTTGAAGTTCAGCACGGTCGACACGAGCACGATGCCGTTGAGCTGGACGCCATGGTCCGCGAGCATGTTCGACAGGCCGGCCGCGCGGGTCGTTCCGTAGCTTTCGCCGATAATGAACTTGGGCGAATTCCACCGCCCGTACTTTGACAAATAGCGCTGGATGGTGCGGCTGAACGCGTCCAGATCCTTGTCGACGCCGAAGAAATCCTTGGACTCAGCTTTGCCCACCGGGCGCGAAAGGCCAGTGGTTGGCGCGTCGATGAACACGAGATCGCTGACGTCGAGCAACGTGTCTGGATTGGCGCCGTAGCGAAACGGCGGACCCTGAATGGTTTCAGGCAGCGAAGCATCGACCTTGATCGGCCCGAAGCTGCCCATGTGCAGCCACATCGTCGATGAGCCCGGCCCGCCGTTGAAAATGAAGGTCACCGGTCGCAGACGAGCGCCGCTTTCCATCGTGTAGGCGGTGTAGAACATGCTCGCCCGAGGAGCGCCGTCGTCGTCGCGAATCGTCAGATGGCCCGGCGTCACTGTGTAGCTGAGCGACCGTCCGCGCATCGAGATCGAGCGCCTCTTGGGCTGAGCATCTTCCTCCACGCTGGCAACGGCCGCGTCGGGATCAGGCTTTGCGGCCTCCGTCTTGGCTTTGTCGGCCGGCGCGTCGCCGGCAGGCGGCGGCGTGTCGGCGGCGAAGGCGGTGGTGGAGAGGAGAAGGCTCAGCGCTAGCAGTGACGAACGCATCGGTCGATCAATCCTTCATCGGGATGGGCTTGCCGCCGACCATGACATAGCCGACGCGTTGAACAGCCGTCGGATCGACCAACGGGTCTCCCTCGACTGCAATCAGGTCGGCCGACTTGCCCGGATCGAGCGTTCCGGTCTCGCTTGAGAGATCGAGCAGGTCGGGCCCGCCCTTGGTCGCGGCGATCAGCGCATCGCGCGGGCTCATGCCGCCTTTCGACACCATCAGCTCCAATTCCTTGTTGGCGGACGTATGCGGAGCGACCGCGCTGTCGGTGCCGAGGGCGATCTTGACGCCCGTGCGGTAGGCGAGATTGAGTCCTTTGCCCCACACAGCGAACGTCGTCCGTGCCTTGGCCTCGGATTCGGGCGGGAGCTTGCCGCTGCCCATCATCGCCTGCACGCCGCTGAAGGCCATCAAGGTCCCCGAATAATAGGTGCCGTGCGCCTTCATCGCCTGCGCGCCGCGCGCGTCGAGGAAGGTGCCGTGCTCGATTGAGTCGACGCCGGCATTGGTCGCGGCGAGGATGCCATTTGCACCATGAGCATGCGCCGCGACCTTGAGGTGCATGGCGTGGGCGGCATCGACGATGCCCTTCATCTCGGCGTCGCTGAAATGCTGTTCGAGACCCATCGCGCCGGGATCGAGAACGCCTCCGGTGGCCATGATCTTGATGACGTCGACGCCCTCGGCGGCGAGCTTGCGAACTACCGCCTGGCATTCCTGGACGCCGGTGCACACCGCCGGGCTCAGGTGTGCATCGTTCACCGCATGCGCGAGCTCGGGTGGAAGACCGGTGGCGGCGTCGGCGTGACCGCCGATTATCGATAGCGGGTCGCCCGACACTCGGATGCGCGGGCCCGGGAAGCGCCCTTCGGCGACAGCGTCGCGAACCGCGGTGACCGAGGCCGTATCCCCGCCAAGATCCCGAACGGTAGTGAACCCGCCGCGCGCCATTTCCAGCGCATGGGTCAGACCGAGCGTCGTCCCGTAGGCGTTCGAATATTTCTTGGTGAAGTAAGCGAACCAGGGCGTGCCGGATGTCTGGGTCAGGTGAACGTGGACGTCGGTCATGCCGGGCAACACCGTTAGGCTGCGTTCGTCGACGACGATCGCTCCGGCCGGCGCGGTAAAGCCGTCCTCGATCCGCGCGATCCGCCCGTTCTCGACAATCACCGTCGAAGCGCCGCGCGCTGGCTTGGCCGCGTCGACGATCAGTTTGCCGGCCTGAATGGCGTAAGTTTCGGCGCTGGCGGTGGACGCCGCGGCGATCGCAACGACGGCAGCTAAAAGTTTCAGCATGCAACTCTCCCTGTCGGTGCGCGACCGTAACGGGAGTCAGCCGACGCTTCAAGTGGCCATGGAAATCAGCGTTTCGATCCGGTCGGCTTCGCTCGCGGGCTTGTCCGTCCGGATTCGGCTGATGCGGGGGAAGCGCATGGCCAGGCCGGACTTGTGCCGGGTGCTCTTGTGGATGGAGTCGAACGCAACCTCGAACACCAACTCCTTTTTGACTTCGCGCACCGGGCCGAACCGCTGAACGGTGTGATTACGGACCCAGCGGTCGATCCAGCGCAACTCTTCGTCGGTGAACCCGAAATAGGCCTTGCCTACCGGAAGCAGTTCGCCCGCCTCGTTCCAGCAGCCGAAGGTGTAGTCGCTGTAATAGCTGGACCGCTTTCCCGATCCGCGCTGTGCGTACATCAATACGCAGTCGGCGGTCAGCGGATCGCGCTTCCATTTGTACCACAGGCCGACCCGGCGACCGGAGACATACGGACTGTCACGACGCTTCAACATCATGCCCTCGATCGCTGCATCACGGGCGCCCGCGCAAGTCTCCTCGAGCTCCTCGAACGATTTGGCCTGAATCAGTTGCGAGAGGTCGAACCGTTCAGGATCAAGTCTCGGTACGAAGGCTTCGAGCCGCCGGCGACGCTGCGTCCAGCCAAGCTCGCGCAGGTCTTCGGGGCCATCGAACAATATGTCGTAGAGCCGGACGAACGCCGGATATTGCCCTAGCATCTTCTGGCTGACGTTCTTGCGGCCAAGCCTCTGCTGAAGTGCGTTGAAGCTGGCAGCCGCCCCGCCATGCTGCTCGGCGACGCCCTGATCCGTGCCGCGCACCAGCAGTTCGCCGTCGAGGACGCCGTCGGCGTTGAAAGACTCGGCGATTTCCGGAAAGCTGCCGCTGACATCGTCGCCGGTCCGGCTGTAGATCCGCGTCTGGCCGGCAATGTGGACGAGTTGAACCCTGATCCCGTCCCACTTCCATTCGGCGGCATAGTCGTCGAGCGAGACCTTCGTCTCTTCCAGTGGATGGGCGAGCATGAACGGCCGGAACACCGGTACGTCGCGCGCGGTCGGTTGCGGGCTGCGGCCTTCCGCCCAGTCGAACAGCTCGATGTAGGGCGGCGCCAAGACCGTGCCAGACTTCCTCCACCCCCTCGACATCGATGCCGAACGCGTCGGCGAGCGCCTGCTTCGCCAGCCGCGCGGAAATGCCGACACGCAGCGCGCCCATCGCCAACTTCAGCAGAGCGTAGCGGCCCGACGCATCGAGATGGTCGAGCATGTTCGCAAGCACTTTCGGCGCTTCCAGCTTGCTTGCGGAGCGAAGCCGCTCGACCGCTGTCGAAATGCTGACGGTGGCGTCGTCGAGTTCGGGCTCACCCTCCGCCGACGTAGGCCACAACAGCGAAATCGTCTCCGCCGAATCGCCCACATAGTCTCGGCTCATCCGGAAGAGCACGGGATCGATTGTCTCCTCGACCAGACCGCGAATCGCAGCCGGCTTCACATGCGGGATGTCGAGCGTTCCGGTCAGTGCTGCTAGCGCGATGCCGCGATCGGGGTCCGGCGTCGCTTTCAGATAATCGCCGATCAATCTCAGCTTGGTGTTGCGCGAGCGCGTGTAGACGAGGTCGTCCAGCAGCTGAGAAAAAGCGCGCATCGAGCATCACAATGCCCCAAGCGCTTCGCGGTGCCGAACCTTTAGTGAAGGCGGATGGCGAGGGCGGCGAGGATGGCGTTGGTGTCCGTGCTGCGGTCGCTCGACAGGGCTTCGTCCATATGTTCGAGGCAGCACTGAACCGAAATCCGGTGACCCGGCAAAAGCGCGAGCTGCGCCGAGCGGTGAGCCAGGCATTCCAGCGCCGCAAGGCCATTGATCGCCGCGACTTCGCGGATGGCATCCATCTGCGCATGAATGTCGAGCGGCGACAGACGCGTTGCGCGGGCTGTGAGGTCAGCGATCCGCTCGCCCAGTTGCAGCCGAGCTTCGCTCAACGAGTTTGCTTTGTGCCCACGTGCCATGAGCGCAGTTTCACTCAAGTTGGTTAAGAGGCTGTTACGGCGGGGAGTCAGCTTGACAAATTCGCGCCCGGGGGTCATTTGCGCCACCGATCGAGCGGCCGCTTAGCGCCGCTCTCTTCGTTTACAGCATTTGGGATAGGCGCGATGGCCAAGCCGGCAACTGTCAAGATCAAGCTCGTCAGCACGGCCGACACGGGCTTCTTCTATGTGACCAAGAAGAATCCTCGGAATCAGACCGAGAAGATGGTCTTCCGCAAGTACGACCCGGTCGCGCGCAAGCACGTCGAGTTCAAGGAAGCGAAGATCAAGTAAGCCGCTGCCGGCGCTTAGGCGTCGGCGGTTACCGGCTCTTTCCGCGCGAGCAGTGAGTCCACCTCCTGCACGAATCGCGCGACCGAGATCGGCTTCGTTACATAGGATTTCAGCGCCCGCCCCGCGGATGCGCTCCTCATCTCCTGCCGTCGCATAGGCGGTGACGGCCATGATCGGCACATCCTTGATCGTCTCGTCGCCGCGGATCAGCTGGATCAGCTCCAGCCCGCTGACATGCGGCAGCTGGATATCGGTGATGACCAGGTCCGGAACGAACTCCTTGGCCGCGTCGAGAGCCAAGCGGCTGTCGGTCACGGCCTGCGGTTCGTGGCCGTGCGCTGCGAGAAGGTCGCAGAACAGCTTGATGTTGAGGGCGTTGTCCTCGACAATCAGGATCTTGGCCAATCGAAACCTTCCCCCACACTCTCTCAAAATGACTTAAGCTATGCGGGCTCGCTCGACAAATGACGCCGAGGCGTTGGCGCTATCCGCGCTTGCCGTCACTTTGACGGACGAACGCCGTGCCCAACGGTTCCTCGACTTGTCCGGAATCGACACAGACGAGTTGCGCCGGCGCGCCGCGGAGCCTGCATTGCTTGCCGCAGTGCTTAGATTCCTCGAAGCGCATGAACCCGACCTGATCGACGTCGCCGAGGTGATCGACGTCAAGCCGGAGGAGCTGGTCGCGGCGCGGGAGGAGCTGGAGGCTTGAACCGGCCACTGTTGATAACCGACTGCGATGAAGTGCTGCTGCACATGGTCAGCCACTTCGCCGAATGGTTGGAGGCGGACCACGGTATCAAATTCGCCTACGAGACCGGCAGGTTCTCCGACGCGCTGACCGTCGTTGAGACGGGGGAATCGCTGGCGCTGGACCAGGCATGGCTGCTGCTCGACGCCTTTTTTCGAAGTGAGATGCATCGCCAGACTCTGGTGCCTGGAGCGGCCGAGGCGCTCGGCCGGATCGGCGAGGTAGCCGACATCGTGGTTCTCACCAATCTCGGCAGCGAAGCTCAGCAGTGGCGGGTCGAGCAACTGGCGACCCACGGGATACGCCATGACGTCATCTGCAACTCCGGCGGGAAAGGAAATCCAGTGAAGGACTTGGTGACCAAGCGGCGTCCGCCGAGCGCTGTCTTCGTCGACGATTTGCCGCAGCACCATGAATCCGTCGCGAAATATGCGCCTGATGTCTGGCGGCTGCACATGATCGCGGAGCCTCGGGTTGCCGGAGCCGTTCCATCGGCAGAATACGCGCACGCCCGGATCGACGATTGGCCGATCGCGACCGATTGGATCCTCGACAAGCTTTCGGAGAAGCCATGACCAAGACCGTCCTCATCACCGGCGCCACTGCCGGCTTCGGCCAAGCCGCGGCCCGGAAATTCGCGGCGGGCGGATGGCAGGTTGTCGGCACCGGCCGCCGCTCGGATCGGCTACGCGAGCTTCAGGAAGAACTTGGCGGCAAGTTCCTGCCGCTTGAAATCGACATGCGCGATCGAGACGCGGTCGAAAGCCTGGGCAAGCTGTCGCCGCCCTGGGGCGACGTCGATCTGCTGGTCAACAACGCCGGCCTTGCGCCGCCGATGACCCCGATGCCGGACACGGATTGGGATCGCATTCAGGAGGTGCTCGATACCAATATCGCCGGCTTGGTGGCGCTTACCCGCGCACTCCTGCCGACGCTGACGAAGCGGAAGGGCCATATCATCAACCTGTCCTCGGTCGCCGCGACCTATCCCTACAAGGGCGGCGCGGTCTACGCGGGCACCAAGGCGTTCGTCCGGCAGTTCTCGCTCGACCTTCGCTGCGACCTTGCGGGCACCGGCGTCCGGGTCACTTCCGTCGAGCCGGGCATGGCGGAGACTGAATTCACGGTTGTTCGCACCGGCGGCGACAAGGCGGCGTCGGACGCACTCTATGCCAATATGAGTCCGATGACGGCGGAGGACATCGCGGACCTCTTCTGGTGGCTCGCGACCCTGCCGCCGCATCTCAACATCAATACGGTCGAGCTGATGCCGGTGAGCCAGAGCTGGGCGGGCTTCACCGTCGAGCGTGAGGGTTGACCCGAAGGCCCAGCAGGTGTTGAGGCCCCGCCCATGAGCATCGACCAGCGCCTCGCCGAAATCGGCCTCACCCTTCCGCAGCCTGCTGCCCCCGTCGCCTCCTATGTGCCGGCGGTCGAGCGAGATGGGCTTCTCCACATTTCCGGACAGATCAGCTTTGCCGAGGACGGCAGCCTGATTCTCGGCCGGCTTGGCGAGAATATGGATCTCGACGGCGGAATTGCGGCGGCGCGCAGGTGCGGCGTCATGTTGCTGGCGCAAATGAAGGCCGCGCTCGGCTCGCTCGATCGCGTCGACAAGGTCGTGAAGCTCGGCGTGTTCGTAAATAGCGCGCCTTCATTCACCGATCAGCCGAAGGTCGCCAACGGCGCCTCGGAACTGATGCAGGAAGTGTTCGGCGAAGCCGGCCGCCATGCGCGTAGCGCCGTTGGCGTGACCGTCCTTCCGCTCGGCGTTGCGGTCGAGGTGGATGCGATCGTCGCCGTCAAAGCCTGATCCTCTCGATCCGGGCTCCAAGGGATTTGCGCATCGGGGCCTGCACTACGGAGCCGGCTTTCCCGAAAACAGCCTGATCGCCTTCGCAGCCGCGCTGGAGTTCGGCTCCGGGATCGAATGCGACCTTCGCCTGACCGCCGACGACCGCATTATCGTGTTTCACGATTCGGACACATGGCGGATGTGCTCGAGCCACCTCATCGTCGGGCAGTCCACGCACGCCGAACTCAGCCGGTTGCATGTCGGCGAGGGGCCGATTCCCACGCTGGAGAGTCTGCTCGCGCTGGTTGGTGGGCGGGTACCGCTGCTCCTCGAAGTGAAAGTCGACAACGACATCTGGCGCTGGATGCCGGCATTGAAGGCCGCGCTTAAGCAATATCGCGGACCTCATGGCGTCATGAGCTTCGACCCGCGAATTGCCAGGTTACTGAAGACCAATCACCCCAGAGTGCGCCGGGGCCTCGTAATCCGTGACAGCCTGCCAGGCTGGAAGCGGCGTCTCGCCCGTTTCTTGGCGAATCCCAATTTCCTTGCCGTCGACCGCAAGGCGCTCGGCAAGGGATGGGTGACAAAGGCGCGCGAGCGGCTGCCCATCTACAGCTGGACTATCCGCGGGCCGGAACAACGGCTGCAAGCGCAGGTTCACGCCGACGCCCTTATCTGGGAAGCCGATGGCCGACCGTGAAACCGAACTCGTTGCGAAGCTCTCTTCTGGCGTAAGCGGACTCAACGCCGCGCCTGGAACAGGATCGCCGGCGACGATCCGTTCGTCAGCCATGCATTCCTGTCCGCGCTCGAAACATCCGGCAGCGTCGGGAAGGGCACCGGCTGGACGCCTGCAACGTTGCTTGTAGAGGACGACGCGTCTCATCTCCTCGCGGCGGCTCCGGCCTATCTGAAGTCGCATAGCCAGGGCGAATATGTGTTCGACCATGGCTGGGCCGACGCCTTCGAGCGGGCGGGCGGGACCTACTATCCCAAGCTGCAAATCGCGGTGCCGTTCACGCCTGTGCCGGGGCATCGGCTGCTCGGGACACAGCCGCAGCACTTGCTTGCCGCCGCCGAGTCCGTCGCGGTGCAGAACGAAATTTCGTCAGCGCATATCACCTTCATCGACGAGGCAGGCGCGGCTGAATGCGCGCGGCGGGGGTGGCTGATGCGGGAAGGCATTCAGTACCACTGGCAAAGCCGCGGCTATCGCGATTTCGACGACTTCCTGACGGCCCTGACCAGTCGCAAGCGCAAGGCGATCCGGAAGGAGCGCGAGGCTGCGCGCGAAGGGCTGGAATTCAGGGCGCTTCGAGGTCCCGAGATCGGCGAGATCGAGTGGAACTGGATGTGGCGCTTCTACCAGGACACCGGCTCGCGGAAGTGGGGCCATCCGTACCTGACCCGCCAGTTTTTTGATTTGATCGGCGAAAGCATGGCCGATCAACTTCTGCTGTTCCTCGCGCTACGCGACGGCGAGCCGATTGCCGGTGCACTCAATTTGATTGGCCCCGACACCTTGTACGGCCGTTATTGGGGAACGATCGACGAGGTGCCGTTCCTTCATTTCGAGCTCTGCTATTACCAGGCGATCGAGTGGGCGATCGCCAATGGGCTTACCTACGTCCAGGCCGGCGCGCAGGGAGAGCACAAGCTTGCGCGCGGCTATGAGCCGGTCGTCACCAGGTCGGCACATTTCATTGTCGATCCGGGCTTTCGCGATGCGGTCGCGCAATTTCTTGTCGAAGAGGGGAGGGCGATCGCCGCCGAGCTGGAATGGCTACGACGGGCCTTGCCCTACCGCATGTCCTCGTCGGCGTAGATTGCGACCTTCCGCATCTCAGCATCCGCCACGCCGCGATACATGGCGTTGGTGGTGAAGCCCCAGGCACAGGCGCCGGTAGGCGAGACGGCGATCAATCCGCCCAAGCCGCCGAGCTGCTTGACGTCTTCGAGCGTTCCGTCGAGCGCATCCTGCAATGACTGGCCCGCAAGCCGGATCCGCTCGCCAAGCTGATGCCCGGCGACCGCCCGGATGAAATATTCACCGGACCCGGTTGCCGAGACTGCCGCCGAGCGATCGTCGGCATAGGTACCCGCGCCGATCAGCGGCGAGTCGCCGATCCGGCCCCATTGCTTGGCGGTCAGTCCACCAGTCGACGTCGCGGCAGCGACGTGGCCGTTGGTGTCGACGGCAACCGCTCCGACCGTCCCGTACTTCACATCTGAATCGAAGCCGCCGCCCTTCGCGAGCAGCTCGTCGAGTTGCCGGCGCCGTTCACCGGTCACGAACCAGCCGTTCTCGACCTGCTCCAGTCCGATCTCGCGGGCGAGGCGGTCGGCGCCTTCGTAGGAAAGGAAAACGTGCGGGCCGCGCTCCATCAGGGCACGGGCGATGCTAATCGGCGCCCGAGTCGTGCGAACCCCGGCGACCGCGCCCGCGCGACGATTGGAACCATCCATGATCGCGGCGTCGAGCTCGACCAGGCCCTCCGCATTGAGCGTACTGCCGCGGCCGGCGTTGAAGCAGGGATCATCTTCGAGAATCCGGATCGCAGCTTCGACCGCATCGATCGCGCTTCCGCCGGCGCCGAGCACTTCGCCCCCGGCGTCGAGAGCATCGCGCAGGCCCTGCCGCGCGCGCTCTTCATGATCTTCATCGCCATGGTCGGGGCGCATCGCGCCGGCCCCGCCGTGAATTACAAGCTTCCACTCAGACATCGCCGCCGGGCCTAGCAGAGCGAAGCGGTGGAAAGCGAGGCGCTTGACTCGCGCTGCCGTAACGATATTATTCTGATATCACTTTTTGTCAGGGAGGCATTCGTGTCTACAGGGGATATCGTTGCACTGAACTCGAGCAAGGAGCGCGGCGCATCGACCGCGAGCGGCTATCCGATGCTGCTGCTCCTACTTGTCTTGATCGGGCTGACGATTTGGGGAGGCATGCGGATTGCGGACCGGGATGCGGGCGTATTGACGGCTGCTTTGGTGGTGGGCAGTCCGATCATCTTCCTGTTCGTCGCCTGCGGCTTCTACATGCTCCAGCCGAACCAGGCGGCGGCGATCACGTTGTTCGGCGACTATCGCGGCACTGACCGGGCCACTGGCCTCCGCTGGGTAATTCCGTGGATGACCCGCAAGAAAGTCGCGGTCCGCGCGAACAACTTCATTTCCGACAAGATCAAGGTCAACGACCTGCGCGGAAATCCGATCGAGATGGCCGCCCAGATCGTCTGGCGAGTAGTCGACACGGCCCAGGCGCTGTTCGACGTTGACGACTATCGGACCTTCGTGAACGTCCAGGTGGAAGCTGCGATCAGAACCATCGGATCGCGCTATCCCTACGACGATTTCGAACATCTCGAAGTCACGCTGCGGGGCAATCACGACGAGGTCGGGGTCGAGCTTCGCAAGGAGCTGATCGCGCGACTGGCGGTGGCCGGTATCACGGTCGACGAATGCGGCTTCACGCACCTTGCCTACGCTCAGGAGATCGCCGGCGCGATGCTCCGGCGGCAGCAGGCGCAGGCCGTCGTCGCTGCTCGCAAGACACTCGTCGAGGGCGCCGTGGGAATGGTGGAAATGGCGCTCGAGATGCTTAGTGAGAAGAACGTCGTCGAGCTCGACGACGAGCGGCGCGCGGCGATGGTTTCGAACCTGATGGTCGTGCTCTGCGGCGAGCGTGACACGCAGCCCGTCGTCAATACCGGCACCCTCTACACATAGGCGCGACATGGCTGGCGGCGGCGAGCGAAAGGCATATCCGTTGCGGGTGGACCCGGACCTCTGGTCTGCGGTCGAGCGCTGCGCCGCCGCCGATCTTCGAAGCGTGAATGGACAGGTCGAGTGCCTGCTCCGCGAGGCGTTGAAGGCCCGGGGTGTGAAGCTGGATCCTCCGCAGCCGGTAAAGCGCGGGCGACCGAAGAAGGACGATTGAAGATGGCGGACTGGTTTGCAGCGAAGCGCTACGGAATTGGATCGGGCTTGCCGATTGCGTGGCAGGGCTGGGTGCTCCTGGTCGGCTATCTTGTTCTCGTGGGCCTGGCCTCTTTCCTCATCCCCATGTCGTGGCTTGCCTACTTCAGTCTCGTCGGCTTCCTGACCGGCCTTTTCATCCTAATTTCCGCAAGGACCACCCGCGGCGGGTGGCGGTGGCGCTGGGGCAAGGAAGAGTAATCAGCCGACGGAAAGGTCATGCTGCTGGTTGAGCAGCCGCCATTCGTCGAGGTCGGCATGCATCGCACGCGCGGCCTGTTCGACGAGATCTCCGGCCCTTGGCAGGTTCCGCGGGTCCCGCTCTAGCCGATCGGCAATTTGCTCAAGCAGTTGCGCCGTCTGCTCAGATCGCATCGCGCTGCCGACATAATCCCCTTGGGCGCGGATACCGACGACCGCGGTACCAATCGCTGGAAGGCCCGCCGATACGATCGTGAACAAGCTGCTGTTATGCTTCACCCAGAGGGGCGCGAGCCAGAAGCCGAGCAGCAGCACGACGCAGCCGAAGAGCGCCAAGGCGAACAGGCTGAGTCCGATCATTTCCAACCGGTGATCCAGCCGCTCCGCTTGCCGGGCTGCGGATCGGTTGTACGCAATTTGCGGCGCGAGTTCATGCTCGGCGATCGTCAGAACCAGTGTCTCGACCGTTTCCGGACCAATTCGCGCCGGCCGGGCAGCCCATCGCGCGCCAGACGGCGGTGGCGTACCAATCGATCCAGCGGCGCGCGACGGGGTTCGCGCTAGTGCCGGGCGGGTCCGGCGCCGCGAGGCCCAGCATCTTGAGGCTGCGCATCGGCCGTAGCCGCTCCGCTAATTGCCGATAGTCGAGCCAGCGCCGATGCCATTGCTGGCGTGTCCCTATCCATGTGTTGAGCAGGATAGCGAGCACCGCGATGAACTCGGCGAACGCGAGATATTTCTTCGCCTCCGGGAACGCCAGGGTCGCCAAGGCCAGCAGCACGGCAAAGGCGCTCAGCGCGAAATTGAAAACATGCCCACTGCGATAGGATTGGGCGAAATTGCCCGCAAGGCTGTCGGCCCATTCGTACCAAAGCTGCAAGCTGTTCAGAGGCGCGCTGACGGCCTTCGCCCGGTCGCAGGCGTCGCAGTAGGTCCGCCATTCCGCGTCGGTTTGCGCGGACGAAGCGTCGCCTCGCCAGTGATGGCGGCGGAAGCGCGACACGCCGGTAAGCGCGAGCATCAGCGGATATTCGATGCGCGCCTTCAGCTTGCGCCGGCACTCGGCCTGGAACGTCCGGATGAACGCCCGCTCCTGATTATCCGGCGGCGGCGAAACCAAGGCGTTGATGACGGCTTCCATCTCGTCGGTTGAGAACGGCCGGACGTTGGCTGAATTGTCGACCAAGGTGACGATCGCCGGTTCGAAGGCGCTCCATCGGATCGCAACGGCTTCCGTTGCGGCGATCGGTACGTGGATCGTCGGCGTCGCGCGATCGTGCGCCAGGCGGACCACTTCGCCAGTTCCGCCACGGCCGCGCGGGGGAAGTCCGTCCCATACCGCGACGAGCACGTCGCTATGCGCGACGGTCGCACGGCCGGCCATGACGTAGCTCTCGAGTAGATGACCGCGCTGCCCGGGCAGTTCGAGGATGCAGGAAGCTTGTTCCATCAACTTATCGAACGTGGTCCGCTCGTCTCCGTCCGACATGTCCTCGCGGTAGCGGTCGCGCTCAAACGGAAGGATGGCGTGAAGCTCGAAGCCAAGCTCGAGAGCGATCTCCGCCGCGATCTGGTCCGCCCCGTCCGCCAGTGGCGAGACGAACAACAGGCGTGGTGCCGCATCTGAAAAGAATTGGCGATTGGCGGCGTGAACGGCGACGGCGCTTGCGGACAGCGTCGTCAACACCTTGCGAAGCCGATCCTTGAGTGCATCGAGGCCATTTGCCGGGATGGCGTCCTTACGATGGCCGGTAACGCCGACCGCCAGGACAAATGGCAGGGCAGGCGGGCATTCGCGAGCGCGTGGCTGGGCTGCCCTGACCGATGTCTGCTCCAGGCTATCCCTCCTTCGCGACGTTCCTCGCTCTCGACCGGAACCAGACCACAATCAAGAGCAGGGCGATAACCCCCGCGACAATAGCGACCGTATTGTTGATGGAGCCGAAAATGGTCTTCCCGCCATTCCTGATGTCGGGATCGATCGAGGTGACCGGATTGCCCTGACCATCGGTGAAGTTCAGCTGGTAGGTCAGTGTGAGGGGCGCCGGCTGTGTAGAACTCGGCAGCGAGTTCTTGTCTGTGAATGTCAAAGTCTTTTGTCCCCCGCCAGCCAGCTTGTGCACCTGGCTGTTGACGCCGGGGCCGGTGGGCTGACTATTCGCCTGAACCCAAACCGGATTTTCGCTGGCGAACTGGATGTTCAGGCCGGTGTTGTCGTTGACGATCTTGTATTGGAACGGCTGGCTGCCGTTGTTTTGCGGGATGACGACGTCCGGATACGTGGCTTTGCTATCCCCGCACTGGTCAGGATTTGGATTGGTGTAGCAAAGCGTCCAGACGACCTGGCCGTTCACAACCGTCGGCGTCGCCTCGAATTTCTGTAGTCCCATGTTCTTGCTCCCCCTGAAGGCACGGTCCCCCGACGGCGCCCTTGATTAGAACATCGTCTTTCCCCCGTTCCTGATGTCAGGATCGTAGGATTTAATCTTTCCGTCCCGGCCGACGAACCACAGCCGGTAATGAAGCGAGCATTCCTCGTCGTTGAGGTCGAGGGCCTTCAACACCGTGGCCGTCACCTGCATATGATTGACGGGAATCTCCGGGTCATCGCAACGGTTCGCTTCGGGCGGGCAGGTATCGCGAAGAACCCACATCGCCACGCCCTGATTTTCGAAAAAGGCGAGATGGCGCTTCGGGCTCGTGCGATCGACAAGGTTGAAATGAAGCGGCGTGCCGGGCTCTTTCGGCTTTCGCTGGGGGACGTCGATCGTCCCTTTGCCTTGGTTGGAGCCATGTTCGCCCCACCGCCACTCGTGCGTGAACTGAACGCTGCCCGACACGGTTTCTGCAATCACGTCGCAAAACACCGGCGTGCCGGGCGCCGGCCCGCGATTCTTGGACTTGGCCTTGTGAGAAAGGGTCTGATGTTCCGTCATTGCCGAACTCCCTGGCTTCGGATGGTAGTGACGTAGGCGGGGTGGCGATATCCGCTCGAAGTGAGTGAGGAGATAAGCGGCTGCGCGCCGGACCGGTCGCCGATTTCCAACTTCACGCGGATCAAGGTCGCCTGCTCGCTTGGCCGCAGCGTCGTCGACTGCGGGATCGCCCGCGACGCAGCCGTCCACCACTTCGTCGCTTCCGCTCGGTTGCCGGCCGCGGCAAGTGCATCGCCTCCGGTCGCAAGGGCGGTGAATCCGAGCATTGTCCGATCCGTGGCCTGCGGAGAGCTTCGCGCCGCGGCCAGCCACTGGCGCGAAAGGCGAGCCGCCTGCGGAGCATCGCCCTGAGCCAAGGCGACCCGCGTCCGCAATTCCAGGCACCGTGACCGCAGCATCGATTTCCAGTCGGACACCGTCCCGTCGCGGCTGATCAATCGATCGACGATGTCGCAGGTCGAGCGGCTCGTCGCTGCGGCATCCGCGGTCCTGCCCGCCGCCAGTTGAAGATCGGCGAGATCGAATTGCCCAGCCGCGCTGGCTTGAAGCCACTCGGTATTCTCCGGCTCGATGCGAAATAGAGCGTCGGAGATGGTCACACCGGCCTGCAACTCTTTGAATCCGCCGGCCACGTCGCCCTTGGACGCGAGCAGCCGCCCGATCGAACGGTGCGAGGTCATTGCGTCCCGTTGCAGTGATGTGTCGCGTGGATCGATCCGCTGCAGGTCGGCGATCAGCCGAAGCTGCCGTTCTCGCTCGCCGAGCGCCTGCTCAATGTTTCCGGCGGATTCGTTGGCATCCGCCAGCCAGGCGAGATTGTTGATGACCCGACTTTGGTAGTCCTTGTTCCGGGGTTCGGCAGCCGCCAGCGATTCCGCTCTCTGGAGAGCCGTCTGGAAGGCCGAGGCCGCTTCGCGATAGCGGCGCTTGTCCATCAGAACCGTACCAACGTTCGTATTCGCGTAGACCTGCTCCTGCTCGTACGTCTTGTTGTCGGGCGACAGCGCAACCATCCGGTCGGCCAGTTTCTGATATTCGCGCCAGGCGCTCTCGGCCTGATCGAGCCCGCCGCGCTGATAGGCGATCGCGCCGACGTAGAAGACGTTCTGCGCGTGATCGAACAAGCGCTGCGGGTCGTCGGGGTAACGGCGTACGGCTTCTGCCGTGCTCGCGAGTGCCTCCTGATACCTGCTCAATGCACCGGCGGTGTCGCCGCGGGTCTGGGCAATTTCGCCCATCAGGGTGAGGGCCTTTGAGCGCTGAGCCAGAGCCTCATCTGATAGGTCGCTCTTGTCTTGGTGCTGGTAGTAGGAAAGCGCGCGGCTGCCGACCGCGTCGAGCGCATCGAGCCGTCCGATTGGCTCCAGCTTTTCCTTGAGGTCCCCGAGCATGAAGCCGACCAGTCCCTCGGCCTGGCGCCGTTGCTCGCGGGCTTCGTCGCGGGCGCGGACGGCGGTGAACGCCAACGCGCTGGTGATCAGCATGCCGGCTAGCGATGCCGAGGCGAGGATGGCAAGCCGGCGCTGTCGGCGGACGGTCTCGCGCTGAACCAAATCGTCCAGTCCGACGCCTAACATGCCGGCGACCAGCTTCAGCAGTCCGAGGCGCTTGCCGTCCCGGTCGTCGCGAAGGTCGGTGCACAATGGCTCGGCGCGCTTTGGAGTCGGCCGGCCCCTGCGGTCGTATCGAATGCGAAGCGCCGGCGGCAGGCATTCCTCCGCCTCGCGTCCCGGCACATCGCTGGCGAACGGTTCGCCATCGACAACCACGGCCAGGACCGAGCCGTCGGGCCGAACCCGCTTGAAGGTGTCGATTTCAGCGTTCGTCCATTGTGAGTTCGCTGCCGCGGGCGAGCAAAGCACGATCAGGTAGCGCGAAGCGGTGATCGCTTCGCGAAGCTCCGCGCCCAGATCGGTGGACGCGGCCAGCTCCTTACGGTCGCGAAAGATCGGCGTCAGGCGCTTGGGAACGACGCCCTGATGGGTCAGCCGGCCGGCAATCGACGAGGGCACGCGGAACTTCTCGAGCGCGTCGTGGAGCCACTCGCCCCAGCCGGAATTGACGTGGCTGTAGCTCAGGAATGCGAAGTATAATGCATGCGGGGCAATGACGTGCGGCTCGCGTCCGGCATCGGCCCGGTCACGTTCTTTCCGCAGCAACTGGGCAACTTCAGCCATCCGCTGCCCCCGCAATTCCAACTAACTCCGATATCACAAAGGCATAGAAGTCGCGATTGACTTTGGATAACCGCTTCCGCCTTTGCCGGGCCGGTCCGAAGCCCTATATCGCGGCCATGTCTTCAATCCGCCCTTGGCGAGATATCGCTCGGCGCCAGTCGCGCCAGATCATGGTTGGGTCCGTGCCGGTAGGTGGCGACGCGCCCGTCACCGTGCAGACGATGACCAACACGCCGACCGAGGACGCGAAGGCAACGATCGACCAGATCCGCCGCTGCGAAGAGGCCGGCGTGGATATCATTCGCGTGTCCTGCCCGACGCAGGAAGCGACCGCTTCGCTCAAGGAGATCGTCCGCTCGGCGAACGTGCCGATCGTTGCGGACATCCACTTCCATTACAAACGGGCCCTCGAAGCGGCAGATGCCGGAGCGGCCTGTCTACGTATCAATCCGGGCAACATCGGCTCCGAGGACCGGGTCAAGGAGGTCATCGCCGCGGCCCGCGCCAACGGTTGCGCGATCAGGATCGGCGTCAACGCCGGCAGCCTCGAAAAAGGCCTGCTGGAGAAGTACGGCGAGCCCTGTCCCGAGGCGCTGGTCGAAAGCGCGCTGGACCATATCCGCATCCTCGAGGACCATGGCTTTCGCGATTATAAGGTGGCTGTCAAAGCGTCGGACGTGTTCCTCGCCGTCGCTGCCTATCATGCTCTGGCGGACGCTGTGGATTGCCCGCTGCATCTAGGCATCACCGAGGCGGGCGGATTGATCGGCGGCACTGTCAAATCGTCGATCGGCATTGGCGCGCTACTCTGGGCGGGCATCGGCGACACCATTCGCGTCTCCCTGTCGGCTGAGCCGGAGGAGGAAGTCCGCGTCGGCTATGAGATCCTGAAGGCGCTCGGTATCCGCAACCGCGGGGTGCGAGTCGTCTCCTGCCCGAGTTGCGCGCGTCAGGGTTTCGACGTCATCCGCACTGTCCAGGCATTGGAGGAGCGGCTCCAGCATATTCGCACGCCGATGTCGTTGTCGGTTCTCGGCTGCGTCGTGAATGGCCCGGGCGAAGCACGCGAGACGGATATTGGCATCACCGGCGGCGGCCAGGGCAAGCATATGGTGTATCTGTCCGGCGTGACCGACCATCATGTTCAGGACGCCGACATGATCGAGCACATCGTCAAGCTGGTCGAGGCCAAGGCGGCGGAGATCGAGGCTTCATCTGCGGCCCATCAGACCCTTGACGCCGCGGAGTAGGTTTAACCTTTCTTCACCTTGTCGGCGCAGTCTTGCGCCATGGGCAAACTGCTTCTGATTCTGTTCGCTTTCGGCGCTCTCGCCGATGGAATGGGCCGCACGCAGTCCGAGCCGGCGCTGTTGATCGACGAATCGCAGCCGGCCCCGCCTACTCTCGACGCCGCCAATTGATTCGCTAAGCCCGGCGCGTGAACCGCGTCGCGCAGCATCCCGTCCAGGCCTTCGCCGCCGCCCTTGCCGCGGTTGGCGTCCTGTCGGTGATGGATGCGGTGATGAAGGCGCTGGTGCTGGCGATCGGCATCTACTCGGTCAGCGTCTGGCGGTCGGCGGTCGGATGCATATTGGCCGGCAGCCTTTACTTGCCGCGACGCCTGCCGTGGCCAAGCTGGGCGACTTTGAAGATCCACATCGCGCGCGGCGTCATCGTCACGATCATGGCCTTCCTGTTCTTCTGGGGAATTGGGCGCGTGCCATTGGCTCAGGCGATTGCGCTAACGTTCATTGCCCCGCTCATCGCCCTGATGCTTGCCGCCGCGTTCCTCCACGAAAAGATCGGTGGGCGGTCGATTGCGGGGTCGGTCGCGGCCTTCGCCGGCGTGCTGGTCATCGTTCTTGGGCAGGCGCGTGCGGAGCTTGGCCCGGGTGTGCTGATGGGCAGCATCGCGATTATAGGCTCCGCACTTTGCTACGCCATCAACATCGTCCTGATGCGGCATCAGGCGCTCGCCGCGAAACCATTGGAGATCACCTTCTTCCAGTCGCTGACGGTGCTGGTCCTGTGGCTGGCCGTTCTGCCCTTCTTCGGCTTGCCCGATTGGCCATCGGACACCTGGTGGACGTGGATCATCGTCGCGGCGGCCATGTCCACAGCCGGCGCCATGCTGTTTGCCTGGGGCTATGCCCGCGCCGAGGCGAGCTACCTCGCGGTCACCGAATATAGCGCATTCCTATGGGCGGCGGCGTGCGGCTGGTTCGTCTTCAAGGAGCCGGTGTCGGCCTACACTGTTGCCGGGGCTGCGCTGATCGTTGGCGGCTGCCTTTTCGCCGCCAGCCGGAAGCCGCCTGCTCCACCCGAAATCGGAGCCGCTTAGCGAGACCCGAGCACGTTTACCGTCAGAGCCAGTACGCCGAGGTTGAAGAAGAAGCCGACTACGCAGTGCACCGTGACGACCTTGCGGATGTGCGGTGAGGTGATTGCTACATCGCTCGTCTGGACGGCGACGCCAAGGGTGAAGGCGAAGTAGGCGAAATCGGCCATCAACGGCTCTCGTAGCTTCGGGAATTCGAGACCGGCACAATCCTTCCCGCCATCGTCGGTGGTATAATAAAGGTGAGCGTAGTGCAGCGCGTAGACGGCGTTACCGAACGTCCAAACCAGCATCAGACTCACCGTGACGATGATCTTGTCCCATGGTGAGATCGGCCCGGTCTGGGCAAGTTCGCCGACGAGAACCGCGAGAATGACGACCGTCAGAAGGAAGCTCAGGATGAGCAGCACCACCCGATTGGCGTCGTTGCGCGCCGCTTCCATCCGGATGCGCTTCGAGTCGTAGCCAAGGGTCGGGGCGTAGGATGCAAGGAACGCGACTGCTCCGACGTCGAAGCCCAGCAACAAACCGCGCGGGAGCATTGCGCCGGCCGCCATCGCCGTGACCCAGCCAATGACCAGCACGAGGAAGAACAACAGGAATCGCCACGGGGCGATGCGGTTGATATTCCAGCTTTCACTAGTCATTGGCGCTGAAACCCACAGTTCGTTCCTTGGTTGCGGAGGCGAAACATAGCCTGGTTCTGGCTCATCCTAGGCGGATTTTTCGAAGTCGGCTTTACGACGTCGCTGCGCTTCGTTGACGGCTTCAAAAACGTGCCGTGGACGATCGCCTTCCTCGTATCCGTCACGATAAGCATGGGACTGCTGGAATATGCTTCGCGGTCGATCCCGATGGGAACGGCCTACGCGGTATGGGGCGGAATCGGCGCTGTCGGCACCGTCATCGTCGGCATCCTGTGGTTCCAGGAACCGGCGGTGATGGTTCGCATCCTGCTCATATTCGCAATCGTGGCGGCGATTGCGGGCTTGAAGCTCACCGCCTAAGTCCCCGCAAATGACGACGCCGCAGCCCGTTCGCGGGACCCAGTCCCTGCTCGGAGAAGAGGCCGACCGCTTCCACGCGGTGGTCGACGCCTTCGATCGGGTGCGTCGCCTGTTCGGGTTCAAGCGTGTCGAAGTACCGGTCATCGAGCCGACCGCGGTCTTCGCCCGGACCATTGGCGAGACCACCGATGTGGTCTCGAAGGAAATGTATTCGTTCGAGGATCGCGGCGGTGAACTGATCACGCTTCGACCGGAGTTCACGGCCGGCATCTGCCGCGCCTACCTCAGCGAGGGCTGGCAACAATTCGCGCCGCTGAAGCTTGCGACCCACGGCCCGGCTTTTCGCTATGAGCGTCCGCAGAAGGGGCGGTTCCGGCAGTTCCACCAACTGGATGCCGAAGTCATTGGCGCGGGCGAACCCGCTGCGGACGTGGAAATTCTGTCGCTCGGCGACCAGCTTCTGCGCGAGCTCGGCATTTACGACGGCGTAACGCTCCAGCTCAACACGCTCGGCGACGCGGCGACGCGCGACGCCTGGCGAATGGCACTGGTCGAGCATTTCGAAGCGCATCGCGGCTCACTTTCGGAAGACAGCCTGACCCGGCTCGAGCGCAATCCCCTTCGCATCCTCGACACCAAGGATCCGAAAGAGCGGCCGATTGCCGATGCCGCGCCGTCGATCGATGATTATCTCACCAGCGAAGCCGCCGACTTCTTCGCTCAGGTGGCGGCCGGGCTCGATGCAGCCGGGGTGAAGTGGGAGCGCAACGCCCGCCTCGTTCGCGGACTGGATTACTATCGCCACACGGCTTTCGAGTTTGTCACCGATCGGCTTGGCGCCCAGGGTACGGTGATCGCCGGCGGCCGTTACGATGGGCTAGTCGAATTCTCTCGGAGGACCGCACACACCCGCGATCGGCTGGGCAGCCGGTATCGAGAGGCTCGGAATGATGATCGACACACCGGCGCCGGAAACAACGACGATCGCAGTCGTCCCGCTCGGCGAAAAGGCCGAGGCGGCAGCGCTCGGGATCGTTGCCGGACTTCGCCGCGAAGGCGTCGCCGCGGACATGGGCTATCGCGGCAACATGAAGAAAAGAATGAGCCGGGCGAACGCTTCAGGGGCCAAATATGCGCTGATCCTCGGCGACAATGAGCTTGAGAGTGGCGAAGCACAGCTGAAGGATCTGACAACTGGCGAGCAGCGCGCGGTTTCGCTCGACCTGATCGGAGACGCGATCCGCCAATGACCAAGATTTCGTCGGAGCGTATCGCGTCGATCGAGGCGAAGAAGCAGGAACTTGCCGACGCGATGGCGTCGGGCAGCATCTCGCCTGACGACTTCGTGCGCCTGTCCAAGGAATATGCGCAGGTCGAGCCGGTCGCCGCTGCCGCGCGCGAAGTCCGCCGCCTTCGCGCGGAGCTGGAAGTGCTGAACGGCTTGGTTGCTGACCCCGCTGCCGAGGCGGAGCTCAAGGAAATGGCGGCGGCCGAAGCGGACGAGATCCGGCACAAACTCCCTGAGGCGGAGCGGGCGCTGGCGATCAAGTTGCTTCCGAAGGACTCCGCCGACGAACGTGCCGCCATGCTCGAGGTTCGCGCCGGGACGGGTGGCGATGAGGCCGCACTGTTCGCTGGCGATCTTCTGCGCATGTACCAGCGCTTCGCCGAAACGCAGGGCTGGAAGTTCGAGCTGATCTCGGCGAGTGCGTCCGATGTCGGCGGCTACAAGGAAGCGGTCGCCTCGATCAACGGCGCGGGCGTGTTCGCACGGCTGAAGTTTGAAAGCGGCGTGCATCGCGTTCAGCGCGTTCCGGCGACCGAAAGCGGCGGCCGTATCCATACGTCGGCGGCCACCGTCGCGGTCCTTCCGGAAGCCGAAGACGTCGACGTGCAGATCGACGACAAGGACCTCCGCATCGACGTCTATCGCTCGTCGGGTCCCGGCGGTCAGTCGGTCAACACCACCGACAGTGCGGTTCGTATCACTCACTTGCCCACCGGGTTGGTCGTGATCCAGCAGGATGAGAAATCGCAGCACAAGAACAAAGCCAAGGCGCTGAAGGTGCTGCGGACTCGCCTGTTTGAACTGGAGCGCGAACGGCTCGCTAACGAGCGCGCCGGTGCCCGCAAATCGATGGTCGGTTCGGGCGATCGCTCCGAGCGAATTCGCACCTACAATTTTCCCCAAGGGCGAGTGACGGACCACCGGATCAACCTGACCCTGCACAAGCTGCCAGAAATCCTCGAAGGCCCGGCGCTCGGCGAGTTGCTCAACGCGCTGATCGCGGAGGATGAAGCGGAGAGGCTCGCCGGCCTCGAAGAAGCGTGACGACGATCGCTCGCGCCCTCGGACGGGCGACAACCGACCTGGGATCGCTCAGCGATACGCCGCGCCTCGATGCCGAGTTATTGATGGCCGAAGCGCTTCACATAGACCGCGACAAGTTGATCCTGTCCCCGCCCCAACGAGAGGCTCCCGAGCGCTTCTTCGAGATGGTCGAGCGGCGCAAGCAGGGCGAGCCGATCGCCTACATCACGGGGCGCCGCGCCTTCTGGAACATCGAGCTTCATGTCGGCCCAGGTGTTCTCATCCCGCGTCCCGACAGCGAGGTACTCATCGCTTCGGCGCTGGAGCATTTTGAGGGGAAGGCCGGGCCCGAACGCATTCTCGATCTCGGCACCGGTCCGGGAACCCTGCTACTCGCGGCCATCGATCTTTGGTCCGACGCCACCGGAATTGGCGTCGACGTGTCGCGGCAGGCGATGTCCTATGCCGCTGCCAATGCCCGTCGCCTCGGCTTCGAATTCCGGGTGACCTTGAAAGAGGGCGACTGGGCGAAAGGAATCAGGGGGAAGTTCGACCTGATCCTTTGTAATCCGCCCTATGTCGCGGAAGACGCGGAGCTTGGCCCGGGCGTGCGCGAATATGAGCCGGACGAGGCGCTTTTCGCGGGCAAGGAGGGTCTGGACGCCTATCGCGAACTGGCCCCGCAGCTTCCGCAATTGCTGAACAAGGATGGGCTCGCGGCGGTCGAGATCGGCCATGATCAGGCGGAGGCGGTGACCGAGCTGCTGACCCGTGACGGACTTTCTTCTCGCGTCGTCAATGACCTGGCCGGAAGACCTAGGGCAGTGCTGCTAACGTGGATTGTTTAGAAATTCGCTTGGCAAGAGTTCTGATCCGACACTACATCTAATGACAGGACCGGGCTCGCTCCCTTGAGAGAAGCTGGGCAGAACCCGCTCCACCCCCGACGCAATCGACCGTTCGCTTCGTGTCCTGACAGGCACAGCTCGGAACGAGGGGTCAGGCCCGGCACGCGGAACTCGTGCAGGTCTGTCGGCCTCAAGCAAAGGGGATAAGCTTCTGGTTAAGGAAGTAGGAATTTGATCAATAATCGTCAGGGCGGCCGCAGGCGCGGTCGTGGTGGGGGACCAAGGGGCGGCCAGAACATGGGCGGTCAGACTGGCGGCAATCGCCAGGACAATCGTCAGCGTGGAAACGCCGCTCAGTTGCTCGAGAAATACAAGAGCATGGCTCGCGACGCGCAGCTCGCCGGCGACCGGGTGCAGAGCGAATATTATCTCCAGTTCGCGGAGCACTATTTTCGCGTGCTGAGCGAAAATCGCGCCCGCTTCGAAGAGCAGAACCCGCGCCGCCAGCGCGACGACGACATGGACGACGAAGGCGGCGAGGACATGGATATGTCCGGCGACGACAATTCGGACATGGAGGAAGAACAGCAGCAGCCGCGGCGTGAGCACAGCGAACGCCGCGACCGTGGCGAGCGCCCTGAGCGTTCGGAACGGCCTCGCCGCCATGCGCGTGTCGATCGTCCGCGCGACGATGGCGACGAACGCAATGGCGCCGAGCGTGGCAACGGAGTCGACGAGCGCATCCCGATGGACGTCCTTCCACCGGCGATCGGCCGTGACGAAGGCTCGGACGAGGACGGTGGCGAAGAGGCAGTCGAGGCTCGTCCTCGCCGCCGCACGACGCGCCGCCCGCGTGCCCAGGATGGTGAAGGCGAAATCGTCCCTGCCGCGTGATCTTCACGCTTAACAGGGACAAGAGCAGGAAGCTCATCGAAGGCCTGACCGAGGCAGCCGTGATCGTTCGCGGCGCCTCGGTGGTGATGAGCAACACCGCCGCTCGAAACCTGTTGGGTATCGGGATCGAGGACGTCGACGTCCGGCAGGTATTGCCGCACCCGGCACTGATCGAGCGCCTCGTTCGCGGGCAACTGACCGGACCGGAGGAGATTGAGGCCGCTGGCTTCGGCGGCTCCCGCCGGCACTGGCTCGCCCGCATCGCACCACTTGGCGATGGCGCCATTCTCGTTCGCCTGATCGACCGCAGCGAAGCGCGCGCCGCCGAGCAGATGCGCGTCGATTTCGTAGCCAACGCCAGTCATGAGCTGCGCACACCGCTCGCTACGCTGATCGGCTATACTGAGACGCTGCGCGAACATACCGGCGACCTCGACGGGGATACGCAGGGCCGCTTCCTGTCGATCGTCCACGAAGAGGCGCGGCGGATGCAGCGGGTCGTCGAAGACCTCATCTCGCTGTCGCGGATCGAGGCGGAGAAGTTCACGACTCCGACCGAGGCGGTGGACGTCGAGCAGTTGATCGAAGTCGCGGTCGAAAGTGCCAGGCGCATGGCCGAAGAGCGCCAAACAGCGCTCGTAGTGCAGATCGACGCCGGCCTCCCGCCGATTGCGGCGGATCGGGTGCAGATCCTTCAGGTCCTCGACAATCTGATCACCAATGCGCTTCGCTATGGAGAGCCGGGCACGCCCGTAGAGGTGTCGGCAGTCGTCGAAGATGCGATGGTCCATGTGCAGGTCGCCGACCAGGGCGAGGGCATTGCGCCGGAGCACATCAAGCGCCTCACCGAGCGCTTCTATCGCGTCGATACGAGCCGGAGCCGCTCGCTCGGCGGCACCGGACTCGGCCTGTCGATCGTCAAGCATATCGTCGAGCGCCACCGCGGACGCCTGACCATCGAGAGCGAGGTCGGCAAAGGTACGACGGTCCACGTCCTCCTGCCGGTCGCGGCGGGATCGTTGTCATAAAGCTGTAATCAAAGCGTCACGAACAGGTCGCTGAACCGCCGCTAGGGCCAGATCGGACATTGGCCCGAACGGGAGTTCGTTTGTGAACAAGATCATGATTGCGCTGCCGCTCGCGGCGGCGCTCGCCGCATGCGGAAGCAACAGCTCCGGCGGCGAAGGCGGAACGACGAAGCAGCAGATCAAGGTGGTCGGTTCCTCGACCGTCTATCCCTTCACGACTGCGGTCGCCGAACAGTTCCAGAAGGACAATCCCAACGTCAGCGTCGTGGTCGAATTGACCGGCACTGGCGCGGGCATGAAGCTTTTCTGCGGTGGCGTCGGCGCCAACTTCCCGGACATCGAAGACGCGTCGCGCGCGATCAAGAAGAGCGAGTACGATTCGTGCGTCGCCGCGGGCGTGAAGACGATCATCGAAGTGCCGATCGGCATCGACGGTCTGACGATTATCGAGGGCAAGGACGGTCAGCTGGCCAATTTGACGCAGGCCGACATCTATAAGGCGCTGGCCGCCAATCCGTTCGGCAAGGGGCCGAACAAGGCGCAGACCTGGAAGGACGTCAATCCGGCGCTTCCGGCGATCAAGATCAAGGTACTCGGCCCGCCGCCGACATCCGGAACGCGTGATAGCCTCGCCGATCTGTACCTCGAAAAGGGCTGCAACACCGACCCGGCGATGGAAGCGCTCAAGAAGTCTGACGAGAAGAAGCACAAGGACGTCTGCACCAAGATCCGTGAGGACGGCGCCTATGTCGAAGCCGGAGAGAACGACAATCTTCTCGTTCAGAAGGTCAGTGCCGAACCTGGTACGCTCGGCGTCCTCGGCTTCAGCTACCTTGAAGAGAATGCCGACAAGGTGAAGCCGGTGCAGATCGCCGGCGTCTCGCCGAGCGAAGCGACGATTGCGGACCTGTCCTACCCGGGCGCGCGGAAGCTCTACATCTACGTGAAGGGCGAGCATCTGGCGGCGAAGCCGTCGCTCAAGGATTTCGTAGCGGCCTACTCGAAGCAGTGGGGCAAGGGCGGCGTGCTCGAAAAGCGCGGTCTGGTGCCGTTCGCAGGCGCGGACTCGGAAGCTGCTGCGAAGCAGGCAACCGAGCTCAAGCCGCTCGATCCCTCGACGCTGAAGTAAGCGCAAACCGGCACTCGACGTGACGCTCGGCATTGCCTTGATCGCAGTCCTGCTGGTCGCCGCGGCGGCCGGCGGGATTGCGTTCACCAGGGCCAAGGGCCTCCGGACGGACGGGCGACTTCACTCGCTGCCGATTTATCACGCGTTCCATGCCGCGATCTGGGTGCTCGTGCCGGCGTTGCTAGTGCTGGCCGCTTGGTCGCCGATGCAGACCCGGTTGATCAATCAGGCGGTGCTGGCGTCGCCGGAAGGCAAGGCGCTTCCCGATTTCGAGATGCAGCGTGACTCGATCCTCGATGAGGCGCGGCAGATCTCGCATCACGAGATTGAGGCAGGCTTCAATCCTGAATCGACCGCGCTGGCCCCGCGCATGGCCGACGCCGAGGCGCGCTACGGCTCGCTCGGCAGCATCGGTGCGATCCTGATCGCGCTGGGCGCGGCGGGCATCGTTCTTCTGCGTAAGCGAGACCGCAATTTTCGCGCACGGACTTCGGTCGAGCGCTGGATGAACGGGTTGCTGATCGGCGCTTCGCTGATCGCGATCTTCACGACGCTTGGCATTGTCCTGTCGCTGCTGTTCGAGTCCCTGCGCTTCTTCCAGCTCGTCCCAGTCAGCGACTTCCTGTTTGGCCTGACCTGGAGCCCGCAGATGGCGATCCGCGCCGACCAGGCGGGCTCGTCGGGCGCGTTCGGCTCCATCCCGCTCTTCTGGGGCACGATCCTGATCGGCGCGATCATCGCCATGATCGTCGCCATCCCGCTCGGCCTGATGAGCGCGATCTATCTGACCCAATATGCGGCGCCGAAGGTTCGCTCGGTCGTGAAGCCCTTGCTGGAGATCCTCGCGGGCGTTCCGACCGTCGTCTACGGTTACTTCGCTGCCCTGACCGTCGCGCCCTGGATTCGCGAAGTCGGCATCACGCTCGGTATTGAATCCGCGAGCAGCGAAAGCGCCCTCGCAGCCGGTCTCGTCATGGGCATCATGATCATTCCATTCGTCAGCTCGATGGCCGACGATTCCATCGCTGCCGTCCCGCAGGCAATGAGCGACGGCAGCCTCGCGCTCGGCGCGACCAAATCCGAGACCATCCGCAAGGTCCTGCTTCCGGCAGCCCTTCCGGGTGTCGTCGGCGGCGTATTGCTCGCGGTAAGCCGCGCCATCGGCGAGACGATGATCGTCGTCATGGCCGCCGGTCTTGCCGCTAACCTGACCGCCAATCCGTTCGAGAGCGTGACCACGGTCACGGTGCAGATCGTCCAACTGCTGACCGGCGACCAGGAGTTCGACAGTGCCAAGACGCTGGCCGCCTTTGCGCTCGGCCTGGTGCTGTTCCTGATCACCCTCGTTCTGAACCTGATCGCGCTGACGGTAGTTCGGAAATACCGGGAAGCATATGAATAGCACGACCGCGGAAGCCGCGATGACGCGCTGGACCGGGCAGGCGATGCAAGGCCGCCTGCGGAAGCGCTACCGCTCCGAATATATGTTCAAGTGGCTTGGCTTCACCGCCGTAGCGATTTCGCTCGGCTTCCTCGCCTTCCTGCTTGGCACGATGCTGTGGAAGGGCGCGGGCGGACTGAGTCTCGATTTCCTCACGATGTCGGATTCCACTGACGCGGCGACCGCCGGTGTCTGGGGTGCGCTCAAGGGCAGCTTCCTGACCATCGTCGTGACGATGGTTCTCGCCTTCCCCGTTGGCGTGCTGTCGGCGATCTACCTCGAGGAATTCGCGGCCCGGAACCGATGGACCGACATGATCGAGGTGTCGATCAACAACCTCGCCGCTGTGCCGTCGATCATTTTCGGTCTGCTCGGCCTCGCTGTTTTCCTGAACTTCATGCATTTGCCGCGCTCGGCGCCTTTGGTTGGCGGCCTGACGCTCGCACTGATGACCATGCCGGTCATCGTCATCGCCGGCCGCAATGCCATCCAGGCCGTCCCGCCGTCGATCCGCGAGGCGGCGCTCGGTGTCGGCGCATCGAAGATGCAAGTGGTCTTTCACCACGTCCTGCCGCTGGCGCTTCCCGGCATTCTCACCGGCACGATCATCGGCATGGCGCGCGCGCTGGGCGAGACTGCGCCGCTGCTGATGATCGGCATGCGTGCGTTCATCGCGGTGCCGCCGTCAGGCATCACCGATCCATCATCCGTCCTTCCGGTCCAGATCTTTCTCTGGTCCGACGAAGTCAGCCGCTCGTTCGTCGAGAAGACGAGCGCGGCGATCATCGTGCTGCTCGTCTTCATGCTGCTCATGAACGGGCTCGCCATCTATCTCCGCAACCGCTTCGAGCGACGCTGGTAGGGCCATGCTCATGGAAGAGAAAATGCCGTTGACCACTACGAATCCGGCGCAGAAGCGATCGGCCCCAATCCTTGCGTCGAGCGACCGCCAGGCGCCGACACCGAAAAACGATCCGGTTGCATCGGGCTCCCCGCTTGAGGACAATCCTGCCGCGGGCCTTAGCGTCTCGCTCGGCAAGGACGCCGACGAAGGCCCCGCCGTCGACTCCAATCGCGAGCCCAAAATGCGCGCGAAGGAAATCAGCGTCTATTACGGCGAGAAGCAGGCGCTGAAGGGCGTCTCGATCGACGTACATGACGACCGCGTCACCGCCTTCATCGGCCCGTCGGGCTGCGGCAAGTCGACCTTCCTGCGATGCCTCAACCGCATGAATGACACGATCGCGACAGCGCGCGTGAAGGGGCTGATCGAGCTCGATGGTAAGGACATCAATTCGCCGGCGATGGACGTTGTTCAGCTCCGTGCCCGTGTCGGCATGGTGTTCCAGAAGCCGAATCCGTTTCCGAAATCGATCTACGAGAACATCGCCTACGGTCCGCGCATTCACGGGCTGACCTCATCGCGCAGCGAGCTCGATGAAACGGTCGAAAAGTCGCTGAAGCGGGCCGGCCTGTGGGACGAGGTCAAGGATCGCTTGAACGAAAGCGGCACTGCTTTGTCGGGCGGCCAGCAGCAGCGCCTCTGCATCGCTCGCGCGATCGCGGTTGATCCGGAAGTCATCCTGATGGACGAACCGTGCTCGGCGCTCGACCCAATCGCCACCGCGCGCATCGAGGAGCTGATCCACGAGCTGCGCGGCCGCTACGCGATCGTCATCGTCACGCACAACATGCAGCAGGCGGCCCGCGTGTCGCAGCGCACGGCCTTCTTCCACCTCGGCGAAATGGTCGAATACGGGAAGACCAGCGAGATGTTCACCAACCCGCGCGAACAGCGCACCCAGGATTATATCACTGGGCGTTACGGCTGATCGGAGCAGCAGAATGCAACAGCAAAGCGGCCACACCATCAAGGCGTTCGACGAAGACATCGAGCGCCTGCGCAGCTCCATCAGCGAAATGGGCCAGCTCGCTCACCAGGCGATCCGCGAAGCCATGCGCTGCCTGATCGAGCGGGACACCGAGGGCGCCCAGCGCGTCGTCGAGCGCGACAAGGAAATCGACCGGCTTGAGATCGAGACCGAGACTCAGGTCGTCCGCCTGATCGCGCTTCGCGCGCCGATGGCAGGCGATCTTCGCGACGCCGTCGCCGCGCTCAAGATCTCGGGCGTGGTCGAGCGGATCGGCGACTATGCCAAGAATATCGCCAAGCGCGTTCCGCTGCTCGATGGTGCGAGCGATATCGAACCGGTGTCGCTGCTTCCGGAGATGGCACGGATCGCGACCGACATGGTCACCGACGTGCTTCGAGCTTTTGTCGAGCGCGACGCTCCCGCCGCCGTCCGCGTTTGCGAACGCGACCAGGCGGTCGATGATTTCTACAACTCCATCTTCCGCACCTTGCTGACACACATGATGGAGAACCCGCACAACATCGGGCAATCGGCCCACCTGCTCTTCGTCGCAAAGAACCTGGAGCGGGTCGGCGACCATGCGACCAACATCGCCGAGATGGTCTATTACGCCGCGACGGGCGAGCATATGGTCGAGCCCACCAAGAAGAGGCGCCGGAAGACGACATGACGAAGAAGAAGCTTCTGCTCGTCGAAGACGACCGGGCGCTCGCCGAACTTCTGATCTGGCATTTCGAGCGTGAGGATTTCGCGGTTCGCCGCACAGGAGACGGTGAAGAAGCCCTGCTTCTCGCTGCCGAAGAGACGCCGGACGTCATCGTTCTCGACTGGATGATCGAGGGGATCCTCGGTCTTGAGGTCTGCCGCCGGCTTCGTCGCCGAACCGAGACTGCCAACGTTCCGATAATCATGCTCACCGCGCGCGGCGAAGAGAGCGACCGCATTCGCGGACTCGAGACCGGCGCCGACGATTACGTCACCAAGCCGTTCAGCCCGCGCGAGCTCGTCGCGCGAGTCGGCGCAGTGCTTCGCCGGGTTCGCCCCGCGCTGGCGGCGGAGCATCTTGGTTACAGCGACGTCGAGATGGACGTCGCCGCACATCGCGTCCGCCGCGACGGCCGCCCGATTGCGCTCGGCCCGACCGAGTTCAGGCTGCTTCGCCATTTCCTCGAAAATCCGGGCCGCGTCTTTTCGCGCGAGCGGCTGCTGGATTCGGTCTGGTCGCACGATCCCGACATCGATTTGCGGACCGTCGACGTGCATGTCCGGCGCCTTCGCAAGGCGCTCAACGATGGCGGTTCGGCGGACATCATCAGGACCGTTCGGTCGGCGGGATATTCGCTCGACGCCGAAGCCTGAGCGTCACCCGAAAACATCGTCACGAGACTGAAACAATCCAGTCATTTTCGAGTCTCGTGCCCCTCCTAGAGGAAGGTTGTCGCGGCGCTGCCGTCGATCATTTCATAGGGGTATCGATAAATGTCTTCCAAGCTTTTGGCCCTTGCCGGGGTCGCTCTGATCGCAACCACTGTGAGCACCGCCGCAGATGCCCGCACGCAGATGCGCGCCGTCGGCTCTTCGACCGTCTATCCGTTCGCCAAGATCGTTCCGGAACGGTCGCCCGCGCCAATCCGCGGCTCGGCACGCCGATCATTGAATCGACCGGCACGGGCGGCGGAATGAAGTTGTTCTGCGCCGGCGTCGGCGAGCGCTTCCCGGACGTCGCGAACGCATCGCGCCGGATGAAAGCCTCGGAAGCCAAGCTTGCGCAGCCATGGCGTGACCAGATCACCGAGATTCAGGTCGGCATCGACGGCATCTCTTTCGCGACCGTCGAAGCGCACTCCGCTCGCCAATGTCAGCACGCGCGACATTTACATTGCGCTCGCCAAGATGCCGTTTGGCAAGCCAAATAAGGCGAAAACCTGGAAAGACGTCAACGCCAAGCTCCCAGCGCTTCCGATCCGCGTTTACGGCCCGCCGCCGACGTAGCGGCACGCGCGACGCGCTTGGCGAGCTCATCATGACCGCCGGCTGCGACAGCAACCCTGGCATGGCGGCGGTCAAGAAGGCCGACGAGACCAAGTACAAGGCCATCTGCACCGCATGCGGGAAGATGGCGGCTTCATCGAAGCCGGCGAGAACGATAACCTGATCGTGCAGAAGTTGGAGGCCAATCCTGGAACCGTCGGCATCTTCGGTTATTCCTATCTTGAAGAGAATGCGGACAAGCTGAAGGGCCTGCTGGTCAACGGCGTTCAGCCGACTTACGCCAACATCAGCGCGTTCAAATATCCGGGCGCGCGGCCGCTCTTCATCTACATCAAGAACGCCCATGCTGGAGCAGTGCCGGCGGTGCGCGCCTATGCGGCCGAGTTCACCAAGGAAAGCGCGTTTGGACCGAACGGCTATCTGTCGAAGGCGGGCCTGATCGCCTCGCCGACGCCGGTGCGCGCACGGTCGCAACAGGTGGCGCGCAAACTGCAGCCGCTAAATTTCGCCGCGCTGAAGTAGCAGCCGGCTTCAATAACCAACGAGAACAAGCGGTGCCGGCCTCAATCGAGGTCGGCACCCGAAGCCCAAGGGGCGGGGAAGGGAACAGATGAACAGGAATTTTGGAGCGGCCGCACTCGCCGCCGTCAGTCTATTGGCACTACCGGCTCCCGCCCACGCGGCGAGTCAGGACCAGGCAGCTCCACAGGGCGAAGCCGAAGCAACGCAGCCCGATCCGTCGGACGCGACCGCTGACGCAGCAATCGCCGCGGCGCAGGCGCCGGATGATGCCCAGGCGAAACTGGAGATGCTTCAAGCTCAGGTGGAGGCGCTGCAGGCTTCGATCGACTCGCTGAAGTCGCAGGTAACAACCAAGGAAGGAAAGCCGAGTTGGGCTTCTTCAAAGGCCTCTTGGGCGGAGAAGACCTCGCTCAGCGGCAAGGCGTTCCTGAACATCAGCAGCATCAACCACAAGTCCAATGGAAGTGATGCCTGCTC
The DNA here is from genome assembly GCA_963750315.1 of uncultured Alphaproteobacteria bacterium. Classification (GTDB taxonomy): domain Bacteria; phylum Pseudomonadota; class Alphaproteobacteria; order Sphingomonadales; family Sphingomonadaceae; genus Sphingomicrobium. The sequence continues at coordinate 51,389 of CAVVQF010000018.1, read as the reverse complement.
GGCGTGCGGCGACAATGGCGCGCAGACCGAGCTCAAGCGCTTCTATCTTGGCGTCGAGCACAAGTTCGACGACATGTTCTCGGCCAACCTCACAACGGATTTCCGGTACGGCGCTAATGGCACCAGCAAAGACGTGCTGGTTTACGTGAAGAAGGCGTACCTGCAAGCCAAGTTCGCGCCCGAGCTGTTCGTTCGCGTCGGCGCTGCGGATCTGCCGTGGGTTCCTTTCGTCGAGAGCGTGTACGGGTATCGCTTCGTCGAAAACACTCTGATCGATCGCACCAAGTACGGGACGTCGTCGGATTGGGGCGTCCACCTTGGCGGAACTTTCGGCGGAGGGGTGGCAAGCTATGCCCTTTCGGCTGTGAATGGAGCGGGTTACAAAACTCTCTCGCGTAGCTCGAACACGATCGATCTCGAGGGCCGCGTCAGCGTCAATCCGATCAAGAACATTACGCTCGGTGTCGGCGGTTACACCGGAAAGCTCGGCAAGAGCGCTGAAAACCTGCCGGATACGAACCACCGCGCAACACGCATCACCGCACTCGCCGCATACACGGACAGCAAGATTCGCGCGGGGGTGGAGTACTTCCGGGCGAAGAACTGGAACAACGTCACCACGGTCGCGAGCGACAAGTCGGACGGCTGGTCCGCATTCGGCTCATACTCCTTCACGCCCGATATTGCGTTGTTCGGGCGGTACGACTGGGTGAAGCCCAGCAAGGAAATAAATCCGAACCTGAAGGACAACTACTTCAACGTCGGCGTGAATTATAAGCCGATCAAGAACATCGACGTCGCGTTCGTCTACAAACGCGACAGGGCGAAGAACGGAACTCTCTCGACTTCGAACGGCACGATCGGCGGAAGCGACGACGGAACGTACGACGAGTTCGGAATCTTCTCCCAGCTCGCATTCTGAGTTCTAGAGCCTTTCCACCCACTCCCCGGAAAGGCACGGCAGGCCCCCTCGCTCGGACGTACGGCGAGGGGGCCTTTCGTTTGTGAGTTAGGCGGCGTCGACAGGCCGCGGACGATTGTCGGCGTCGAGCGCCACGAAGGTGAAAAGCCCCTCGGTGACCTTCACTTCGGTGGCGCCGCGGTCGCGGCTGGCGACGACTTCGATGCGCACGCCCATCGAGGTTCGGCCGACCCGCTCGATCCCGGCATAAACCGAGATGACGTCGCGTAGGTGGATCGGCGCCAGGAACTCCATGCTCTCGATCGCGACCGTCGCGACGGCGCCTTTGGCCCGGCGCGAAGCGGTGATGCCGCCGGCGATGTCCATCTGGCTCAGCACCCAGCCGCCGAAGATATGGCCGTTGGCATTGATGTCGGTCGGGCCTGGCACGACGCGAAGTACGGGCTCGCGGATGTGGTCACTCACTG
>CAVVQF010000018.1:0-45000 GCA_963750315.1 uncultured Alphaproteobacteria bacterium | reverse complement strand
GGGAATCAGGTTAATATTCCTGCACCTGGTGGTGTGTGACGGATCTCGTAAGTCGTCAGTCCTTATTGGATTGGTACTGGCGGCGAAGAGGTTCCAGGAAATAGCCCCACCGTATAGACCGTACCCGAAACCGACACAGGTGGGCAGGTAGAGTATACCAAGGCGCTTGAGAGAAGGGTGTTGAAGGAACTCGGCAAATTGCCTCCGTACCTTCGGAAGAAGGAGGCCCTCACTATGCGCAAGCATTTTGAGGGGGCACAGGCCAGGGGGTAGCGACTGTTTAACAAAAACACAGGGCTCTGCTAAGTCGGCTTCAAGACGACGTATAGGGTCTGACGCCTGCCCGGTGCCTGAAGGTTAAGAGGAGGAGTGCAAGCTCCGAATTGAAGCCCAGGTAAACGGCGGCCGTAACTATAACGGTCCTAAGGTAGCGAAATTCCTTGTCGGGTAAGTTCCGACCTGCACGAATGGCGTAACGACTTCCCCACTGTCTCCAACACCTGCTCAGCGAAATTGAATTCTCCGTGAAGATGCGGAGTACCCGCGGTTAGACGGAAAGACCCCGTGCACCTTTACTGCAGCTTCAGAGTGGCTGTGGGAAACAATTGTGTAGAATAGGTGGGAGGCTTTGAAGCCCAGGCGCCAGCTTGGGTGGAGCCACCTGTGAAATACCACCCTGTTGTTTTCTACAGTCTAACCTCGCGCCGTTATCCGGCGCAGGGACCCTCTGTGGCGGGTAGTTTGACTGGGGCGGTCGCCTCCTAAAGAGTAACGGAGGCGCGCGATGGTGGGCTCAGGACGGTTGGAAACCGTCTGTTAGAGTGCAATGGCATAAGCCCGCCTGACTGCGAGACTGACAAGTCGAGCAGAGACGAAAGTCGGTCATAGTGATCCGGTGGTCCCTCGTGGAAGGGCCATCGCTCAACGGATAAAAGGTACGCCGGGGATAACAGGCTGATAACCCCCAAGAGCTCATATCGACGGGGTTGTTTGGCACCTCGATGTCGGCTCATCACATCCTGGGGCTGGAGCAGGTCCCAAGGGTTTGGCTGTTCGCCAATTAAAGTGGTACGTGAGCTGGGTTCAGAACGTCGCGAGACAGTTTGGTCCCTATCTGCCGTGGGCGTCGATATTTGAGAGGAGTTGACCCTAGTACGAGAGGACCGGGTTGAACATGCCTCTGGTGGACCTGTCGTGGCGCCAGCCGCGCAGCAGGGTAGCTATGCATGGACGGGATAACCGCTGAAAGCATCTAAGCGGGAAGCCTCCCTCAAGATAAGATATCTCAGGACGGTCGAAGACCACGACCTTGATAGGCCGGGTGTGGAAGTGCGGTAACGCATGGAGCTAACCGGTCCTAATTGTCCTATTCGCGCTTGATGGATCCACACCATCATCGACAGGCCTGCGAAGGTCCAAGTCGTAAATCACGCCAGCTGGATAAATGCACGGTTTCTAGAACTTCGCACGCCCGTCACCATAGCTTGGTGACCATAGCGTCCGTGACCCACCCGATCCCATCCCGAACTCGGCCGTGAAACCGGACAGCGCCGATGGTACTACTGCTTAAGCAGTGGAAGAGTAGGTCGTCGCCAGGCTTTGCTGGCGGCGTGCGGAAGTAACCCATTCACAATGTTTACAAGGCCGCTGGGGGCATCCGCCCGCGGCGGCTTTGTTTTTTGAGCTACACGTCGACACGCATGACGCGTGCCGCCGAGCGGCTCAGCGAAAGGTCTCCATCAGAGTACTACTTTGATGGAAGCCTATGTTGGCGCGGGGTGGAGCAGCCCGGTAGCTCGTCAGGCTCATAACCTGAAGGTCGTAGGTTCAAATCCTACCCCCGCAACCAACAAATCAGCCGCCTTCGGGCGGCTTTTTTTGTGCCCATCGCACATGGAATTCCGGGCCTGGCGTTCTTACTTCCGGTCCTCCCACGGGAGGACCATCATGCCCGACCAATCCCCCAAGATCGCGCTCATCACCGGCGGGAGCCGCGGCCTCGGCCGCAACACCGCCATACACCTCGCGCGAAGCGGCGTTGACGTCGTTTTGACCTACCATTCGAACAAGGCCGAGGCGGTCGCAGCCGTCGCTGAGATCGGCGCGCTCGGACGGAAAGCGGTCGCGCTGCAGCTGGACACCGGCGATGTCGGGACGTTCGACGCCTTCGCAGCCAGCTTGCGCGAAACGCTCGAGGCCAACTGGGACCGCGAGACGATCGATTACCTCGTCAACAATGCCGGCATTGGCCTGCACGTCCCGTTCGAGGAGGCGACCGAAGCAGACTTCGATCGCCTGACCGACATCCACTTCAAGGGTGTGTTCTTCCTGACCCAGAAGCTGCTCCCGACGATCGTCGACGGCGGCAAGATCGTGAACCTGTCATCGGGTCTCGCCCGCTTCGCTTACCCGGGCGCATCGATCTACGGATCGCTCAAGGGCGCGGTCGAAGTGCTGACGCGCTACCTCGCCAAGGAGCTCGGCCATCGCCGGATTGCGGTGAACGCCATTGCTCCGGGCGCAATCGAGACCGACTTCGGCGGCGGCCGCGTCCGCGACAATCCGGAAATCAACAAACAGGTCGCGGCTAATACGGCGATGGGCCGTGTGGGCCTCCCGGACGACGTTGGTGGGGCGATTACGGCACTGCTCGTCGGTGAGACCGGCTGGGTCACCGGCCAGCGGATTGAAGTCTCCGGCGGGCAGGGGATTTAGTAATTGTAAGCGCGCTCGCCGTGATCGCTGATGTCGAGCCCCTCGCGCTCGCTGTCGCGATCGTGGCGGAGCTCGAGCAGCTTCCGAACCACCGCGAAGCAGGCGGCCGAACCCACGGCCGACCAGGCGATTGCCGTTCCGACCGCGGCCAGCTGCCGGAGCAATTGCCAGCCGAGTAAGTAATCCTCCGCCCCATGACCGCCAAGCAATGGCAAGGCGACGAACGCAGTCCCGATCGAGCCGACAATGCCCCCGATCCCGTGGATCCCGAACACGTCGAGGCTGTCGTCCAGCCGAAGCCGGTTCTTGAGCGACCCGACGAATCCGTAACAGGCGACGCTCGTTATGGCGCCCAGCAACATCGCGCCAACCGGCCCGCTGACCCCGGCCGCCGGCGTGACCGCTACCAATCCTGCAACCGCACCCGATGCCCCGCCGAGCATCGAAGGCTTGCCCGAAACCAGCCGCTCCGCGCCCATCCAAGCGAGAATCCCGGCCGCCGGCGCCGCGAAGGTGTTGACCATCGCCACCGCCGCCAGCCCATTGGCCTCGAGCGCTGATCCGGCATTGAAGCCGAACCAGCCGACCCACAGCAGGCCGACACCGACCATCGTCAGCGCCAATGAATGAGGCGGCATGGCTTCCTTCAGATGGCCGATGCGCGATCCGGCGAAGTAGACGCCGACCAGACCGGCGACGCCCGAGTTGACGTGGACTACCGTCCCGCCGGCGAAATCGATCGCGCCGAACGCGAACAGGAAGCCCTCCGGCGCCCAGACCATGTGCGCGAGCGGCGCATAGACGACGGTCAACCACAGCAACGTAAACAGCATTATCGCCGAGAAGCGCACGCGCTCGGCCAACGCACCGATGATCAGCGCAGCGGTGATCGCCGCGAAGGTCATTTGGAAGGCTACGAACGCCAGCTCGGGGATCGCCTTGCCGGAGGTCGGGACCGCCCAGGCGCTAGAGCCGTCGATGCCCGCCAGGCCGACCTTCGAAAGCCCGCCGATCAGCGCATTCCCGCCGGCGAAGGCCAGCGAATATCCCCAGCCGATCCAGACCAGGATGGCGACTGCCGCGATGCCCAGCACCTGGCTCATTACCGACAGCAGGTTCTTGGCTCGGACCAATCCGCCGTAGAAGAGCGCGAGGCCCGGCAGCAGCATCATCAGGACCAGCGCGGTCGACACCAACATCCATGCCGTGTCGCCGCTGTCGATCGTGAGCTCCGCCGTCATAGCCTCTCCGCTTTGCTGCACCGCACAAGCTAACGGCGCGGCTGGCGCGGGCTATGTGAAAGCTTCACCTATTTCGTGGTGGGATCCGGATGCGCGGCCTTCCATTCCATCGCGACCCGCACGCGGCGTTCAACCGACGGATGATCGTAGAAGATAAACTCCTCGACGGCGTTCGGGCGCGGGTAGCGATACTCTGCGGTCTTCACGAGCGCGGTCGCCAGCGCATCCGGCCGGTTCTCCGTCTTGAGCGAAAAAGCATCGGCCTGCGTCTCGAGTGTCCGGCTGAACGTGTTGGTGAACGGCGACGCAGCGAGCGCAAACAGCGAGATGAGGAAAAACAGCACTGGCACACCGCGCGGGTCGTCGATCGACGTGTTCGATCCGAACGGCCTGGCGAAACGTGGGTAGAGCCTTTCGGCCAGCCAGAAGAGGATGATCGCAAGGACGGAGAAGAAGACAATCCCCATCCACGTGTGCTCCAGGACGTAATGGCCGATCTCGTGCCCGGTGACCGCCTTCACCTCGTCGATCGACGCACTCTTCAGCGCGACGTCCGATATGGCCACTCGCGCCGTGCCTCCGACGCCGCCGGCGTTAGCGGTGAAATTGTTCGACTGGCGCGATCCGTCGAACATGAAGACCTTCTCCGGCGGAATGCCGGCGCGCTCCGCCATCTCGACGACCGTGTCGCGGACCTGCCCTGGCGGGACGGGCTCATATTTGTTGAACAACGGCTCGATCAGGACCGGGGCAAGCAGCATCAAGAAAGCCGCGACCACTGCGGTCAGGCCTCCGGACCAGAGCCACCAGCCCTTACCCGCGCGACGCATCAGCCAATAGACGCCGATCATGAATATCGCGCTGACGACCGATGTAATGGCGGTCGACAGAGCTGCCTGGCCGAGCCAATCCGCGAACGGCTGGCTGGTCCTGCCGTAGCGGCCTTCGCGCCACCAATCGTCGTAGATGGCCCAGGGCAGGGTCAACACCGCCGAGATGAGCAGGAATACGAGGCTGATGACGAACGCGCGGAGGTTTTTGCGTCGCTCCGGAAGTCGGGCCGCGATCTTGTCGAGCATGCCCCAGCGGACGATCAGCCATGTGACGATCGCCGTTACGAGCAAGGCCCACAACAGCATCCATTCCTTGCCGACGGTATAGTCGTGCGCCTTCTGCAAGGCCGCCGGGCCGAGGCTGTCGATATAGCGGGCGGTCGCTGCGTTCGGATCGATGGTCATCTGTGCCTCCCCAAATCAGATCGGCACCGTAACGACGCCAACGGCGGCGCAATGGGAACGACTGCGAAAGCGGGGCGATTATCTGCGAATGGCGAAACGCGCAAAAGTGCCGGTGCCGATGGAGGCGCTGCTTGCTGCCAAGCTGCCGGAAGGCGACGGCTGGCAGTATGAGCCCAAGTGGGACGGTTTTCGCTGCATCGCCCGACGCGATGGCGACAACATCGAGATGATTTCGCGATCGGGCAAGCCGCTCGGCCGCTACTTTCCCGAAGTCCTGGAGATGCTGTCGCGGATCAAGGAGAAGAGTTTCACCCTGGACGGCGAACTCATCATCCCGCTTGGCGACCGTCTCGACTTCGAGGCGCTGCAGATGCGTCTCCATCCGGCGGAGAGCCGCGTCAGGAAGCTCTCCGCGGAAACGCCGGCGCAGTTCATGCTGTTCGACGTGCTTCAGGTCGGCTCGAAGACGTTCGACGAAGAGCCGCTATCCAAGCGGCGCGCTGCGCTCGAGCGTTTCTACAAATCCAACGCAAGTCGAAGACCTGCTGCTCTCACCCGCATCGACCGACCGCGACGTGGCGCTCGGCTGGCTCAAGCGGAGCGGCGGAGCGCTCGATGGTGTGATCGCCAAGCGGGTGGACCAGCCCTATCGCTTCGGCGAGCGGGCGATGGTCAAGGTGAAGCAGCTCCGCACGGCCGACTGCGTGGTGGGCGGCTTCCGCTACGCCGAGAAGAAGCGCGAAGTCGGATCGCTGCTGCTCGGCCTGTACGACGACGATGGCCTGCTCCACCACGTCGGCTTCACCTCCGCCCTTGCCGCGAAGGACCGTCCGGAGCTGACGGAGAAGCTCGAAGAGCTGATCGAACCGCCCGGGTTCACCGGCGACGCCCCCGGCGGCCCGAGCCGTTGGAGCACCGAGCGAAGCGCTCAATGGCAGCCGCTGAAGCCCAGGCTGGTCGTCGAAGTTCGCTACGACCAAGTGACCGGCCGCCGCTTCCGCCACGGCACTGCGCTGCTCCGCTGGCGCCCCGACAAGGCACCGAAGCAATGCACGTTCGAGCAGCTCGCACCCGAATTGCGCCCGTCGGAGATCGCGGAGCTGTTCGGCAAATGACGCAGGCCGACCTCTTCGCTGAGCCGTTGCTCGCGGGCCTCGACTATCGGCCGGAATTCATCACCGCCGACGAAGAAGGCGAGCTGCTCGGTCACTTGCAGACGATGGACCTCGCGCCGTTCCGCTTCCAGGGCTGGACCGGCAATCGGAAGACGCAAAGCTTCGGCTGGCGCTACGATTTCGACGATGCGACCTTTCAGCCAGCCGAGCCTGTGCCGGCCTGGCTCGCGCCCTTGCGCGCACAAGGCTGCCGCGTTTGTCGACCGACGACTTCGCGCACGCGTTGGTGGCGCGTTACGATCCCGGCGCCGGAATCGGCTGGCACAAGGACCGGAGCGTGTTCGACCAGGTCGTCGGCGTGTCCCTGCTTTCACCCGCCGTCCTGCGGTTTCGACAGCGTACATCTACGGCGCTTCACACGCTTCAACCTGCGGGTCGAGCCGCGCTCGGCGTATCGACTGTCCGGTGAAGCACGCTACGAGTGGGAGCACCGGATCGTGCCCGGCGACGACCTTCGCTTCTCGATCACCTTTCGGACGATGTCCGATCTCGGCCGGAAGAAAGCCGCGGAGGCTCAGCGCATCTCGTAACCGGCAAGGCACTCGGCGACCCAGCGCGCCGCGGTCAGCGCGCTGAGGTCGGTCGGATCCAACGGCGGATCCCATTCGGTGAGGTCGATTACTCGCACGCGCGGCTCGGAGGCGAGGAACCGCACGGCCTTGAAGAAGTCGGAGACAGCCATCCCGCCCGGCCGTGCTCCCGGCGCGCCGGGCAATTGCGAGCGATCGATGACGTCGATGTCGCAATCGATGACGATGGCCTCGCAATGTTCGACATGCTCGAGCGCTCGCTCGATCGGCGCGCGCGATGCCGTTGAGGCGCAACTTCGCCGATGGTGATGACCAGGTTGCCCGCCGCGACCGCATCGTCGTGCATCTTCCTGCTGTTGGCGAAGGCTGGCCAGCCCGATCTGCGCGATATTCGCTCCAGGCAGCCCGTCGTTCGATCAGCGCGCGCACGGGATTGCCGTTGCTCAGGCCCTCGTGCGTGTCGCGCATGTCGAAATGCGCATCGAGCGTGATCAGCCCGACCTTTTCAAGCGGCAGCCCGAGGCCGAGCACGCCCGGCCGCGTCACCGCATTGTTGCCGCCGACCAGCAACGTCAGCTCGTGCACCGAGGTGCTGAACCGAACCGCATCGCGGATCGGGTCCGTCGCCTGCTCGATGGTCATGCCCGACGATTTCGACATCGCCGCGGTCGGCGACGTGGGTCGAAATCTCGCGCCCGGTCTCGATGTCGTAGCGGCCGATCCGCCGCAGCGTCTGCCGGAGCAGCGCCGGCGCCAGATCGCACGCCCCCGGCGTCACCGATCCGGCCGCAAGCGGCGCTCCGACCAGCCCGACTGTTGCGCCGGCGTCGCTCGCGACCAGAAGCTCGGAAAGATTGGGCCAGCCGCTCATGCCTTTGCCGTAGCAAGAGCAGTCGCCTAAGGCGACGATCATGTGGGACCGCCTCCTCGTCGACTGCCGTATCGCCACCATGGAGCCGATGCCCGGCAATCCGCTCGGGCTCATCGATAATGCGGCGATCGCGATCCAGGACGGCCGGATCCTGCGCGTCGGCAAGCGCACCGAGCTCGCCGGTTTTCGCGCCAAGGAAGTCGTCGCGCTCGGCGGTGCCTGGGTCACGCCGGGCCTGGTCGACTGCCATACGCACCTGATCTTCGGCGGCACGCGCGCCGACGAACACGCAATGCGCCGTGCGGGCGCAACCTACGAGGAAATCGCCAATGCCGGCGGCGGGATCGTCTCGACCGTAAAGGCGACAAAGGCCGCGTCGGACGATCAGCTGCTGGCGTCAGCCGCGCTCCGGCTCGATGCGCTGATCAAGGGCGGCGTCACGACCGTCGAGATCAAGTCGGGCTATGCGCTCGACGTCGATGGTGAGCTGCGGATGCTCCGGTGTGCCGCGGCGCTCGCTGCGAGCGAGCAGGTACGGATCGTCCCGACTCTGCTCGCGCTCCATGCGCTACCGCCTGAGTACAAGGACCGCCGCGAGGATTATGTCGCGATGATCGCCGACCAGCTGATCCCGCGCGCCGCTCGCGAAAAGCTGGCGACCAGCGTCGACGCCTTCTGCGAAAAGATCGCGTTCACGCCGCAGGAAGTGGAGCGCGTCTTCACGGCGGCGCAGGCGAACGGACTTCCGGTCCGGCTGCACGCCGAGCAATTGTCCAACCAGAACGGCGCCGCGCTTGCGGCGCGCTACAAGGCGCTGTCCGCCGATCATCTCGAACATCTCGACGACGCGGGCGCGAAGGCGATGGCCAAGGCGGGCACCGTCGCGGTGCTTCTGCCCGGCGCCTTCTACGCGCTTCAGGAAACCAGGAAGCCGCCGGTCGAGATGCTGCGCAAGCACAAGGTGCCGATCGCCATCGCCACCGATTGCAACCCCGGCACCTCGCCGATGCTTTCGCCGACCCTAGTAATGAACATGGCTTGCACCCTGTTCGGCCTGACGCCGGAAGAGGCGCTTGCGGGAATGACCATCAACGCCGCGCGCGCGCTCGGGCTTGCGCACGAGGTCGGCAGTATCGCCGCCGGCAAGGCGGCCGATTTGTGCGTCTGGCGGATCGAGGATCTGGCCGAGCTTGGCTATTGGGTCGGCTTGCCGGGACCGGAGCGCCGATTGTTCAGGGGGTTGGATGCCTAGGTTGCTCGCAGGGCTCATCGCCCTCGTCGGATTGCTTGGGCTGGCAATTCAGTTCGGCGCTTCGCTGAGCACGGTCGGATCGCCTGGCGAGACCGTCTGGATCCTGCTGCGTTTCTTTACGATCATCACCAATCTGATCGTGGCCGTAACGATGACCGCCGTTGCTCTAGATCGCAGAATCTCGCCGTTCCTGCTCGCCGGCGTGACGTTGGCGATCGGCCTCGTCGGCGTAGTGTACGCTACGCTGTTGCACGGATTGGTTCGCCTCGAAGGCGGTGCGCTGATCGCGGACATGCTGCTTCACTACGTCGTGCCGACGATCACTGTAGTTTACTGGCTGGTGGTTGCTCCGAAGTACGGCCTGCGGTGGCACCATCCGTTGCTGTGGAGCCTCTATCCTCTGGCCTATTTCGGCTACGCGCTCGTGCGCGGGTCGATCGAGGGCATCTATCCCTATCCGTTCATGGATCTGGAAAAGCTTGGCCCGGCGCAGACTGCTTTGAACGCCATCGGCCTCGCTGCTGCTTTCGTCATTGCCGGCCTGGCCATGGTCGCGTTCAGCCGGCTCGTCGGACGAAATCGAGCACGACCCTTGGGGTGAGGTCGCAAACTCGCTAGAGGGTCGCGTGAGTGGGCAAAGGGCAAAAGATTGACCGATAGACGCGACAACAGCCGTCATATCCGCGCGCGCCGGGGCAGTGAGATCGTGGCGAAGAACTGGGCCACCGAAGCAGCGGTCCGGATGCTGATGAACAACCTCGACGATGAGGTCGCCGAAGATCCGCAGAGCCTGGTCGTCTACGGCGGCATCGGCCGCGCGGCGCGCAACTGGCAGTGCTACGACAAGATCGTCGAAACCCTCGAGCGGCTGGACGAGAACCAGACCTTGCTAGTGCAATCCGGCAAGCCGGTCGGTGTCTTTCCGACGCACAAGGATGCTCCGCGAGTTCTCATCGCCAATTCGAATATCGTGCCCAAATGGGCGAATTGGGAGACGTTCAACGAGCTCGATCGCGCCGGGCTCATGATGTACGGCCAGATGACCGCAGGCTCGTGGATCTACATCGGCACGCAGGGCATCGTCCAAGGCACGTACGAGACCTTCGCGGAAATGGGCCGACAGCATTTCGGCGGCGACCTCAAGGGCAAATGGATTCTCGACGGCCGGCCTCGGCGGAATGGGCGGCGCGCAGCCGCTCGCGGCGGTCATGGCGGGCGCGCACTGCATCGCGATCGAATGCCAGGAAAGCCGGATCGAGAAGCGGCTGGAAACGCGCTACGTCGATAAGCGCGCGACCAGCATCGACGAGGCGCTCGACATCATCGCGAAGGCCGAAGAGCCGACCAGCGTCGGCTTGCTCGGCAATGCGGCGGAAATACTGCCGGAGATGCTCAAGCGCGGCATTCGACCGGACGCGCTGACGGACCAGACCAGCGCGCACGATCCGGCCAACGGCTATTGCCCGGCCGGCTGGAGCGTCGCCAAATGGCAGGAAATGCGTGAGCGCGATCCCGCCGCGGTGGCCACAGCCGCCCGGGAATCCATCGCCGTCCATGTCGAAGCGATGCTCGCCTTCAAGGACATGGGCGTCCCGACCTTCGATTACGGCAACAACATCCGCCAGGAAGCGAAGGACATGGGCATCACCCATGCGTTCGATTTCCCCGGCTTCGTTCCGGCCTATGTCCGCCCGCTGTTCTGCCGCGGCGTCGGCCCGTTCCGCTGGGTCGCTCTGTCGGGCGATCCCGAGGACATTTACCGCACCGACCAACGCGTGAAGGAACTGATCCCGGACGATCCGCACCTCCACCGCTGGCTCGACATGGCGCGCGAGCGGATTGCCTTCCAGGGATTGCCGGCGCGCATCTGCTGGGTCGGCCTCGGGCAACGCCACAAGCTCGGCCTCGCCTTCAACGAGATGGTGCGGAACGGCGAAGTCAGCGCGCCGATCGTCATCGGCCGCGACCATCTCGACAGCGGCTCGGTCGCCTCGCCCAACCGCGAGACCGAAAGCATGATGGACGGCAGCGACGTCGTTTCCGACTGGCCGCTTGCTCAATGCATTGCTCAACACTGCGGGCGGCGCGACCTGGGTGTCGCTGCACCACGGCGGCGGCGTCGGCATGGGCTATTCGCAGCACAGCGGAATGGTCATCGTCGCCGACGGCACCGACGACGCGGCACGTCGCCTTGAGCGCGTGCTGTGGAACGATCCCGGCACCGGCGTGATGCGCCATGCTGACGCCGGCTATCGCATCGCCATCGACTGCGCGCATGAGCAGGGCCTCGACTTGCCGATGGTCGGCGCATGAAGCTCGATCCGACCAAGTTGGACCTGGCGACGCTCCGCCGCATCTGGGCGGGTGCGAGCGCCAGGCTCGACGACGCCTCGATGCAGCGCGTCGTCGAAGCTGCGGCCTGCGTCGATCGCATCGTCGCCGGCGGGGAGACGGTCTACGGCGTCAACACCGGCTTCGGACTGCTCGCCAGCACGCGCATTCCCGATGAGCGCCTCGCCGAGCTTCAGACTAACCTGATACTGTCGCACAGCGCGGGCCTCGGCGAACCGCTGCCGCGCCACGTCACCCGGCTGATGATCGTCCTCAAGTTGTTCGGCCTCGGCCGCGGGCACAGCGGTGTCCGCCCGCTGGTGATCGAGGCGCTCGAAGCGTTGCTCGAGCATGACGCGATGCCGGTGATCCCATCCCAAGGTAGTGTCGGGGCATCAGGCGACCTAGCGCCGCTCGCGCACCTGATCTCTGCCTTGATGGGCAAGGGCAAGATCGACGTTCGTGGGGAAATCCTCGCGGCGGATGCCGCGCTTAAGAAGCTTGGCCTTCAGCCGCTTCAGCTCGGGCCGAAGGAAGGTCTGGCGCTGATCAACGGGACGCAGGCGTCAACGGCGATCGCGCTCGACGCATTGTTCTCGGGCGAGCGCGTGTTCGCGTCAGCGCTCGCGGCTGGAGCGCTTTCGGTCGATGCCTTGAAGGGCAGCATCAAGCCTTTCGATCCCCGCATCAGCGAACTGCGCGGTCAGCCCGGGCAGATCCGAGTTGCCACCGCCATCCGCGAACTGCTCGACGGAAGCGAGATCGTCGCGAGCCACGCCCGATGCGGGCGGGTGCAGGATCCTTACAGCTTCCGCTGCCAGCCGCAGGTGATGGGGGCTGTTCTCGACTTGCTCCAATGTGCGGCGCGAACACTGACGATCGAAGCTGGCGCGGTGACAGACAATCCGATCCTGTTTCCCGACGAAAATAGCGCGATCTCAGGCGGCAATTTCCACGCGCAACCGGTCGCGTTTGCGGGCGACATGATTTCGATGGCTTTGTGTGAAGTCGGCTCGATTTCGGAACGCCGCAGCGCCGTCCTGATCGATCCGAAGATGAGCGGGCTTCCACCATTCCTGACCGAGGACAGCGGCGTCAATTCCGGCATGATGATCACGCAGGTCACTGCCGCAGCTCTGGTCAGCGAGAACAAGTCGCTCGCCCATCCGGCCAGCATCGACACTATTCCCACCTCGGCCGGCCAGGAAGACCATGTCTCGATGGCTCCGATTGCCGGGCGCAAAGCGGCGCAGATCGCGCGCAATGCGGCAGGAGTAATTGGGGTCGAATTGATGACCGCGGCTCAGGCGGTCGATTATCATGCGCCGCTCAAGACCAGCGAAAAGCTTCAGCAGGTCCACGCCAAGGTCCGCGAGATCACGCCGCGCTTCACGTCCGACGCCTATTGGGCAGACGATCTGGCGGAGCTTCAGTCGGCAGTGCTCGACGGCGGCATCACCGGCGACGGCGGCCTGCTGCTTAGCTGATCCGCGTCCAGCGCTGTTCGGAACAGAAAACGCCGAAGACCGCGCAACCCTTCACGACCATTGTGTCCGGCCCGATCTGGCGGACCGTTGCCGAGCCGCGGATGTTGCGCTTCGGCTCGTACGCCTTGCCCTTGAAGGTGCCGTCGCCGGCGCGGCGGAGATCGCTCAGCACCCGCGTCCCGGGCTCAGCGCCCTTCTCGCGATTCTTTGCAGACGCCCAGCTGACCGTGCCGCAATAGGCGTCGCCGCATTTGGCGACGCTGACGATGACGCTGCGCTTGGCGTTCGCCCACTTGCCCTCAAGGGCCTGCGCCGCGGCCGGCGCGGTCGCACCAAGCGCTAAAGCAGCCGCTGCAATGCTCAGGAAAATCTTGTTCATGGTCAAGCGCCTAGCCGAGCTTTGCGGCAAGAATCGTGCGCTCAGCTTGCGCCATGATGAACGGAAACCGACTAACCGGAAGCCCCGCTTCGCTCCAGAGCGCTTCGAATATCGTGCGAACTGTAAGGCTTCGCCACCGTCGGAACAGTCGTGAATTCGGCCGGATGCGAGCGATCCCCATATCCCGTCGCAAAGATGAAGGGGATGCCGCGGCGCGCAAGCGAGGTCGCCACGGGATAGCTAAGCGTTCCGTGCACGTTGACGTCGAGCACAGCGTAATCGACCCGCTCCGAGGAGATCATTCCGTCGGCCTCTTCGATGCGCGAGGCATGGAGAACCGACGCTCCTTCGCGCGACAGTATGTCTTCCAGTGCCAGTCCGATGATCGGCTCATCCTCCAGGATCAGGACCGTCGCACCATTGAGGCTCATTCGACGACCGCCGGCAGTTTGGCGACAATTGTGCATTCCAGCCCGGAAGGCTGGAAGTCGAGCTTCACATTGCTGCGCAATTCGGCGGAAAGGCCGCGCTCGATGAGGCGCGTGCCGAAGCCGCGGCGCGTCGGCTCGACGACGACCGGTCCGCCTGCTTCGTTCCAATGGATCGTGAGCTCGAGCGCACCTTCAGCATCTCGAGCGGTTTCCCAGCATATGTCCACCGTGCCGGAATCGTTCGACAACGCGCCATATTTGATCGCGTTCGTACACAGCTCGTGGATCGCCATGGCCAACGAAACGGCCGTTTGCGGCGCCACCAGAATGTCGGGTCCCTGGATCGCCACGCGGCTGATGTTGGCGCCGGCCGTGGCAGCCACCGACGTCCTGATCGTATCGAACAGGCCAGCTTGTTCCCAGTTTTGGGTCGTCAGCAGGTTATGGGCGGCCGATAGTGCGTTCAACCGGGCGTCGAATGCCTGCCGGGCCGCAGCCGGTTCGGCGTGATCGTTGAACGACTGCATCGCCAGCGCCTGAACGATCGAAAGCGTGTTCTTCACACGATGGTTGAGCTCGTGGATCAGCAATTGCTGATGGTCTTCCGCGCGGCGTTGCTCGGTGACATCGTGGCCCTGGACGAAGATTCCGGACGCAATCCCTTCGCCTTCGCCGATCGGCTGGTAAATGAAGTCGAGGAAGCGCTCTTCCAGCGGCCCTCCGCCTTCGGCCTCCAGCATGACGCTCGCGCCTCGGCCGATGTAGGGTTCGCGGGTCGTGCGAACCCGCTCGAGCAATTCGGGAAACCCCTGTTCGACGACTTCGGGTAGCGCCTCGGCGATCGGCTTTCCAACGACGTCTCGACCGCCGACCAGGCGACGGTAGGCGGCATTTGCCAGCTGGAAGCTCAGGTCTGGCCCACTGATCACGGCAACGAAGCCCGGTGCCTGCTCGAACATCGTACGGAGCCGCTGCGTTTCTTGCGCGAGCGACTGGTTTGCCTCCTGGACGGCATGCGCGCGTTGGAAGATTCCAGCTTCCTCGCGCCGATGATGGCCGGCTTCGGCAGCAAAAGTCCGCAAGCGTTGGAGTTCGGTCACGTCGACCGTGTGCTGGAGAATGTAGGCAACTTTTCCGTCAACCAGCAGCGGCGTGTGGGTCGCGCTCCAGTAACGTTCTTCGTAGTCCCCCGACTGCAGGGGAATGTCATAGCGGATCAGCGCAATCTCATCGGGCTCGCGGGTCTTGAGAACCTTGGCGAACGAATTTCGGAGCAACTGGTGGCTTTCGGACTGCGGATCGCTCGGGAAGGCATCGAACATCGACCGCCCGACGAGATCGTCGCGCTCACGCATTGTCGTCTCGAGATACGCTTCGTTCATGGTCACGATGGTGAGGTCCGGCGCCATCAGGACGTACGGGTTGGGCGAGGCAGCAAAAAGCGCTTCGAAATCGATCGAGGGCCGCGAATGCATGAAAACTCCATCGCTGCGCGGCAGGACACCTGAGCGAGTGCAGAGGATGGAGATTGGGCAGGTTGCTGTCAAACCTCGTTGCGTGGTCGAACTGACGAAAGTCAGTGGAAATCCCGGCTCTTGGGGATGATTTCGACGTCGCGCGGATGCGCGGGCGGCGGGCGGCCGCCAGCTGCCGCCGCCATCGCCCTGGTTGAGGGTCGAAGGCATCAGTTCGTCGCTCAAATGGCGCAGCATGTGGGTGTGATCCTCCAGCTGCCGCGCGACGACGTGGATGACGCCGTCATCTGCGTCCTTCTGGATGATGCCGTGAACGGCCATCAGCCGCGCGCCCATGACGATCTTGCGCTGCTTGTCGAACACGTCGGGCCAGACGACGAGGTTGGCGATGCCGGTCTCGTCCTCCAGCGTGATGAAGCAGACGCCCTTGGCGCTGCCCGGCCGCTGGCGGATCAGCACCAGCCCGGCCATCGACACGCCGCTTGCCGTCGCGGATGGCGTGCAGCTGGTCGGCGGTGACGAACTTCTGCGCGGCATAATGCTCGCGCAGGAAGCGCATCGGATGCGCCTTCAGGCTGAGGCGGATGGTCTGATAATCGTTCACGACATGCTCGCTGAGCGGCATGGCCGGCAGCTGCGCGGGACCCGCGTTCCGCGCCTTCGTCGCGCGCCTCGGCGGCAACGAACAAGGGCAGGTCCGGCGCCTGCTTCAGCGCCCGCGCATCCCACAGCGCCGCGCGGCGATCGAGCGCGATCGAGCGGAACGCATCGGCCGCCGCCAGCCGCTGGATCGCATGCACCGGCACGCCGCCGCGCGTCCGCAGATCCTCGACGCTGTCGAACGGCCGTGATCCGCGCGCGCGACCAGCCGGTCGGCCGCTTCACGGTGCAGCCCTTCGACCTGCCGCAAGCCGAGACGAAGCGCGCCATCCTTCCAGCGTGCAGTCCCAGTCGCTGTGGTTCACGTCGACCGGCACGCACCTCGACCCCATGCTCCCGCGCGTCGCGGACGATCTGCGCCGGCGCGTAGAAGCCCATCGGCTGCGAGTTGAGCAGGCCGCAGGCGAACGCCGCCGGATATTTCCACTTGAGCCAGCTCGACACGTAGACGAGGTGCGCGAAGCTCGCCGCGTGGCTTTCGGGGAAGCCATATTCGCCGAAGCCCTTGATCTGGTCGAAGCAGCGCTGGGCGAAATCGGGGTCGTAGCCGCGCCCGACCATCCGCCCGACCATCTTGTCCTGCAGCACCTCGATGTTCCCGCGCGAGCGGAAGGTCGCCATCGCCTTGCGCAGCTGGTTCGCCTCCTCCGAGCTGAACTTCGCCGCATCGAGCGCGATCTTCATCGCCTGCTCCTGGAAGATCGGCACGCCCGAGCGTCCGCCCGAGGATCTTCTCCAGCTCGTCCGGCGGGCCATGCGCGGGATCGGGGCAGGGGAAGGTCACCGGCTCCTTGCCCGCGCGGCGCTTCAGATAGGGATGGACCATGTCGCCCTGGATCGGCCCCGGCCGGACGATCGCGACCTCGATGACCAGGTCGTAGAACCTGCGCGGCTTCAGGCGCGGCAGCATGTTCATCTGCGCCCGGCTTTCGACCTGGAACACGCCGAGCGAGTCCCCCTTGCACAGCATGTCGTAGACCTCCGGCACCTCCTGCGGGACGGTCGCCAGCTCGAAGCGCTCGCCATGATGCAGCTCGATCAGGTCGAAGCATTTGCGGATGCAGGTCAGCATGCCGAGCGCGAGCACGTCGATCTTGAGGATGCCGAGCTCCTCGATGTCGTCCTTGTCCCATTCGATGAAGGTGCGGTCCGTCCATCGCGCCATTGCCGATCGGCACGGTCTCGGTCAGCGGCCGCTCGGTCAGGATGAAGCCGCCGACATGCTGCGACAGGTGGCGCGGCATGCCGATCAATTGCTCGGCGAGCTTCATCGTCCGCTTCAAATGCGGGTCGTTGAGGTCGAGCCCGGCGTCGCTGCGCGCGCTCCTCCGCGACCTCGGCCTCCATGCTGCCCCAGTAATTGGAGGCGATGCGCCGCGCAGACGTCCTCGCTTAGCCCCATCACCTTGCCGACCTCGCGGATCGCCGAGCGCGGGCGATAGTGGATGATGGTCGCGGCGATGCCGGCGCGGTCGCGGCCGTACTTTTCGTAGATGTGCTGGATCACCTCCTCGCGCCGCTCATGCTCGAAATCGACGTCGATGTCGGGCGGCTCGCGTGCGCTCCTCGGAAATGAAGCGCTCGAACAGCAGGTCGTTCGGTCGCCGGATCGACCGCGGTGATGCCCAGGCAATAGCAGACCGCGCTGTTCGCCGCCGACCCGCGCCCCTGGCACAGGATCGGCGGGTCGAGGCTCCGCGCGAAAGCGACGATGTCGTGGACGGTCAGGAAGTAGCGCGCGAAGTCGAGCTTCGCGATCAGCCGCAGCTCGTGGTTGAGCTGGGTCAGCACCTTGTACGGGATGCTGCTCGCCCCAGAAGCGCCGCGCGCCCTGCCCAGGTCAGATGCTCGAGATGCTGCTGCGGCGTGCGCCCCTCAGGCACCGTCTCGCGCGGATATTCGTAGCGCAGCTCGTTGAGGCTGAAGTGGAGCGCGTCGGCAAACTCGCGCGTCGCGGAAATCGCGTGCGGCCAGCGTGCGAACAGCCGCACCATCTCCTCCGGCGATTTCAGATGCCGCTCGGCATTCGGATTGAGCAGATAGCCCGCGGTCGTCGATGCGTCACCTTCTCGCGGATGCAGGTGACGACGTCCTGCAGCGGCCGGCGATCGGGCGCGTGATAATGGACGTCGTTGGTGGCGAGGATGGTGCAGCCGTGCCGCCGCGCGATCCGGTCGAGCCGCTCGATCCGCGCATTGTCGTCGCCGCGATAAAGCCAGCTCGCCGCGACGTGACGCAGTGACGTCAAAGCGTCGCGCAAGCGCGGCAATTCCCGTTCGAAATCAGCGAGATCGTCCTGCGGCCAGGCGATGAAGGCGATGCCCTCCGGCATGCTCGGCGACGTCGGCCAGGACTGACGTCGCACTCGCCTTTCTCCGCCCGCATCTTGCCCAGGCTCAGCAGCCGCGACAGCCGCCCATAGCCGTCGCGGTCGATCGGATAGGCGAGCAGGCTCGGCGCATCGGTCAGGTCGAGCCGGCAGCCGATCAGCGGCTTCAGGCCGACCGCATCGCAGGCGCTATGCATCCGGACGACGCCGGCCAGCGTGTTGCGGTCGGCGATGCCGATGGCGTCGTAGCCGAGCGTCAAGGCGCCGTCCGCACCAGCTCGATCGCATCCGACGCGCCGCGCAGGAAGGAGAAGGGCGGAGCTGACGCCCAGCTCGACATAAGGCGGACGGCGCGATCGGCGGCGGCGGCATGTCGCCGGTCCGCACCAGCTTCAGCCGCGAAAATGCCGGGTTGCTCGGGCATCAGCCGAGATCTTTGTAGGATGTTCATCCGAACAGGCCGTGCATGATACCACTCGGGCAGGCCGCCGCGGCCGTCGCCGATCAGGCCTTCGCGATAGATCCAGTAGCGGCGGCCCGGCCTGGTCCTCGACGCGGTAATAATCGCGCAGCCGCGCGGTCGACCGTTCGCCGCCACCATTCGGGGGCGATCCGCTCCGGCCCTTCGACGCGGGCGATGTCGTGCACCGCGCGCCGCCAGACGAAGCGGCGCGGCACGCCTTCGGGCGTCGCATAAACGACCTCGATCGCTTCCGGCCGATCGAGCAGCCGCTGCGGCCGCTGAGCCGTCCTTGCGAGCGGAGCGGAGCAATCGGCATCCGCGCCGCTGGATCGACTTCGTCGCTTTCGCTCCTCGCAATGACGAAACCGCCGACCCACCCGCTCGCCCGCTCGGGCAAATGGCTTTCGTGCGCCTGCGGCCGCCGCACCTTGTCGGGACCGAGCTTGACGCTCAGCCGGTCGACCAGCCGCGCCACCTCGCGCTGTCCCGACGGCTCCCCGACCAGGCTGTCCTGCGCCGACGCCAGATCCTCCGCCCAGCTCGCTGCCAGTGCGAAGGCATCGAAGCCGAAGCCGGGGTCGAGCGCCGCCGCCTTGTCGGCGATCAGGCGCTGAAGATGCTTCGGCTCGCGGCTGGGAATCGACGTCGCGACCGAGGCAACGCCGGTGCTGCCGTCGACCCGGAAGCCGATCAGCGCCAGCCGCCGCGCGCCGAGATGCCGCCGCTGCAACTGCTGGACGAGATCGGGAATCAGCCGTTCCAGCGCCTGCGCCGGCGGCTTCGGGATGCGTCGCCGGCTCTTCCAGCTTGAGCAAGGCGCGCGGCGGCCGCGTCGGTCGGAACGGCGGTCAGCGGCTCGGGCTTGCGGCCAAGCGCGCGGTCGAGCGCATCGACAGGATTGTCCGCCTCGCGAAAGCGCCGGGCAAGCGAGCGCCGCTCGATCCCGGCAAGGGTGCCGATGGTCTTCAGCCCGAGCCGCTCCAGCGTCCGCGTCGGCTTCCGGCGGCAAGCCGCAGCGCCGCGACCGGCAAGTCGGCGAGCTTCGCGCCGGTGTCCTTGCCGCAGATCACCGCCGGCGCATCGCCATAATGCGCCAACGCCCAGGCGGCCGCCGCCGTCGGCGCGATCGCCACGCGCGTCGACAGTCCCGCCACGGCAAACCGCGTCTGCACGTCCGCGACCAGCTCCGCGCTCGCCGCCGAACAGATGGGCGACGCCGGTGACGTCGAGCCGCAGCGCATCCGCGCCATCGACCTCGACCAGCGGCGACCAGCGACCGGCCCAGCGCGCCAGCCGCTCGCACCAATGCCGCATCGCCCTCCGGATCGGCCGGAACCGCGACCAGCGCCGGATCGATCGCCCGCGCATCGGTCAGCCGCGCACCCGGCTCGCGCGCCGCGCTCGGCGGCGGCCTGGGTCACGGCATGGATGATCGGCCCGTGCGTGCCTTCGACCGTCAGGACGACCGGATCGTCAGGCGCGAAGTCGCTCGACCTCGCCCAGCGCTCCACCGCCAGGTGCGGCAACCAGATGGAAAGCACCCGCCTCATGCGCGATGCTCCAGCGGCCGGGCGGATGACCCCGCGCGCGGAACAGCTCGGCATCCCAGGCCGGCGCTCCGGACGCGCGCGGGTCGAACGGATTGGCGATGCTCGGCACGCTCGCGATCCGCCAGCGCATCCGCGCGCCGCTGAGGTTCGCGGTTGCCGCCGAGCCGCACCAGCCAGCACGGCACGCCGACCGCTCCGCCGCGACCGCCAGCCGCCGCGTCGCGGTGAAGTCGAGCGCCGCGGGGTCGCCCCACAGTTCGCCGATCACTGCGGACAGGCCGGAGCATCTTAGGCCCTCCTCCATCGCCCACAGCGCGCGCGGCGCATCGCGCGCCTCGACGTGGATGAGTTCGAGGCCTGGCCGAGCCCCGGCGGATAGATCCGCCCGCTTTCGAGGATCGCCATCCGGTCCTGCACCCACAGCAACGGCTTGCCGCGGTCGGCCTGCGCCAGCAGGAACCCGGCCCAGCCGCCATCGCGCGGATGCGCCGCGAACAGCTCCGACAAGGTGGGGCTGGGCGGCGCCGGCACGCGCCAGCGCTCACCCAGCCCGCTGGGGAGCGGGTGAATTTCGGCCGCACGACTTCCGCCGCCGGCGACCAGGGAAAGGCCTCCAGCCACACGACTCACAACGTCTATGTTCTACTTTTGTTCTTTATCTCGTGAGTTGGGGAACGGAGTCAATGTGCGCGAATCGAGGCGCGCCCAAGCGGTCTTGACGTTGCGAGGAGTCTTCCGCTGCGGCCGCTTTAGGATGGCGGACCGGTGGTCGGCCCTCGATCTCGGCCAGGAAGCTCTCGATCTCGCCGCACGATCCGGCCCAGCGCCGGGCGCGACAGCACCGCGCCGACGTGGTAGGTGTCGATCTCGACCGCGCGATCGATCTCATGTTCGCGGCCCCGCGCCGCGCTCTGGCGCGACGATACCGTCCCGGCGCGACCAGAAGGCCAGCGTCGGCACCGGCGGCTTGCCGTCGATGTGCGGGAACGGCGGCTGCGTTCACGTCGTGCCCGGCCACCCGCTCGTACAATTCGCGGATGTTGGTGTTGGTCTTGAAGTCGCCGGAAAAGGGCGAGCAGAGCGTCACCACCGCGCGGACCTTCTCCGGATACGATGCGCCAGCTCGCGCGCGAACATCCCGCCGAGGCTCCAGCCGACCAGCAGCACCGGCCGCCCGTCATAGATTTCGTCCAGCCTTTGCCCAAGCAGCTCAAGCGTATCATGCTTCGCGCCGCGATTGATGCCGAGCTCCCACGGGTGCACCCGCCATCCCGCCTGCGCGAGCGCGCGGCGAATGTCCATCGTCGTCCGGTCGCCGGCCAGGAACCCCGGGATTACCAGCGCCGGCGGCCCGTCCTCCGGACCGCGCGGGCCGACATGGCCGAGGCCCGCGAAGATGCGCGGAATGTGCCAGGCGATCTCGCGCAGCCGCTGCCAGCCCGGAGGAGCAAGGTCGTCCGGGTTCACCGTCGCGGGCGCTCGCGGCAATGAGTTCGCGCGCGTTTCATGCCTCCAAGATTGGGTGTTTCCGTTGCCGAAACAATAATCTGCGTCGGATTATGCGTGGATTTTCAGGAACCTGTCGATTTCCTGCACCACCCGGCGCACCGTCCGGACCGAAACTCCGAAGCCCATGTGAGAGCATTGAAATTCCACCTGGTCGTCGCGTTCATGGTCGAGGCCTCGCGCGGCCCGCGGGGCGACAATGCCGTCTCGGCGGGACCAGATCGCCAGGTGCGGCACCGGCGGCTTATCCGTAATTCGCGGCACCGGAGGCTCGTCGACCCTGTGCCCAGCGACGCGCTCATACAAGCCGCCACACATTGTTCTGGTGCGGATCGCCAGAGAAAGGGCGAGCCGAGGGTCACGACCGCCCGCACTCGTTCAGGCGCTGCGCGGGCCAGTTCCCGCGCGAAAACCCCGCCGAGGCTCCAGCCCACCAGCAAGATCGGCTGATCCGGAGAAATCACATCCAGCTTCGTTCGGAGCCGCTCGATCGTGTCGGCTCGCGCGCCCCTTGTTCCAGCCCATTCCCCAGCCGTGAACCCGCCAGCCCGCTTCGGCGCCAGGGCGCGGCGCAGCGCCAGCGTCGTGCGGTCGGTCGCGATGAAGCCGGGGATGACCAGCGCCGGCGGGCCATCCGCCGGGCCACGAGGCTGCAGGTGACCGAATCCGTGCCAGAAGCGTCCGAACAGCGAAGCCGCTTCTGTCAAGCGCCGCCATGCCGGAGGCGGGCGGTCGTCGCCTTCGAACGACGTGTCTCAGAGGTACTCGCCCCCAAGCAGCTCCTGAAGCGCCTTGGGCAGCTTCACGCGGCCGTCCGCCGTCTGGTGGTTCTCCAGCAGCGGGACGAGGATGCGCGGGCTGGCCAGCGCGGTGTTGTTGAGCGTGTGCGCGAACCGCACCTTCCCGTCGCTCCCGCGATACCGGATGTTCGCCCGCCGCGCCTGCCAGTCGTGCAGCGTCGAACAGCTGTGCGTCTCGCGATACTTGCCGAGGCTCGGCACCCAGCTCTCGATGTCGTTCATGCGGAACTTGCCGAGGCCCATGTCGCCGGTCGACGTCTCGATCACCTGGTACGGGATTTCGAGCGCGGTCAGCATGCTCTCGGCGAGGCTGAGAAGCCTGGCGTGCCACTCGGCCGACTGCGCATCGTCCGCTTCGCAGATGACATATTGCTCGACCTTCACGAACTGGTGGACGCGCAGCAGCCCGCGCACGTCCTTGCCGGCGCTGCCCGCTTCGCGGCGGAAGCAGGGAGAATAGCCGGCGTAGAGGATCGGCAACTTGTCGCCCTCGATGATCTCGCCCGAATGGAGCGAGGTCAGCGCAACCTCGGCCGTGCCCGCCAGATAGGCGTCGTCGTTGGGGAGGGCGTATGTCTCATCGACGATGGCCGGGAAACTGGCCCTGGTTGAGGAAGGCCTGCTCGCGGGCGATCGACGGCACGGTGATCGGCGTGAAGCCGGCGTCGGCGATCCGCTCAAGCGCCCAGCCCATCAGCTTTGTCTCGAGCAGCGCCAGCCGCCCCTTCAGGCAATACTGGCGCGATCCCGACACCTGAACGATGCGGCTGAGGTCCGCCCAGTCGTTCTTCTCGATCAACGCGACATGATCGAGCGGCTCGAAATCGAACTCGGGAACCGCGCCTTCCTGACGAACGACCGTATTGTAGCTCTCGTCCGGCCCGACCGGCGCGCCGTCCCACGGAATGTTCGGGACGCAACATCAGCAGGCCCGTGAGCACGCCCTGCTTCTCGGCAAGGTCGTTTTCCAGCTCGCGAAGCACGCGCACCGGCTTCCTTGGCCTTCTGACCAAGTGCAGCACGCTCTTCCGGCGCGACATCCTTGAACCGAGCGCTGATCGCGTTGCGCTCGGCGCGGAGCGCTTCGATCTCCGTCTTCAGACCGCGCACTTCGGAATCGAGCGACAGCAGATCGTCGACCTTCACGTCGACCCCTTTGACCTCGATTGCCCTCTCGACGGCGGCCCGTTTCGGCCTTGATGAAATCCAGCCCAAGCATGGGCGCGGCACTGCGCGAATTGCGCGGCAACCGCAAGTTCGCCTAAGCGCCGGATATGCCATCAGGTCTGATCGCGCTTCTCGACGATGTCGCCACCATCGCCAAGCTCGCCGCTTCCTCGCTCGACGATGTCGCGGCTGCGGCCGGCAAGGCCGGCACCAAGGCCGCCGGCGTCGTCATCGACGATACGGCGGTCACGCCGCGCTACGTCGTCGGGCTCGCGCCGGAACGTGAACTGCCGATCATCGGCAAGATCGCGCTTGGATCGCTCAAGAACAAATTGCTCTTCCTGCTTCCGGCGGCCTTGCTGCTCGTCTGGCTCGAAGATCGCTTCAACCTGATCCTGATCATCCCGCTGCTGATGGTCGGCGGCTCCTACCTGGCGTTCGAAGCGACCGAGAAGATCGCCGAGGTCCTGCTTCACGACCATCATCATGAAGACCAATTGGTCGATGCGATGGCCGATCCGGCGGACCTCGAGGCGCTTCAGGTTAAGGGCGCGATCCGTACCGACTTCATCCTGTCGGCGGAGATCATGGCGATCGCGCTTGCCAGTCTCGATCACCTCTCGCTGGTCGTGACCGCCATCGCACTTATCGCGGTGGCGCTGGCGATTACCGCCGGCGTCTATGGCGTCGTCGCGATCATCGTGAAGCTCGACGACATCGGGCTTCACATGGCGGAAAGCAGCAACGCCGCCTCTCGCAAGTTCGGCGAGACCCTGGTTCGGGTGGTTCCTTCAATCTTGAGCGGATTGTCGACGATCGGCACGGCGGCCATGCTCTGGGTCGGCGGCGGAATCATCCTCCACGGCCTCGAAGAGCTGCACTTCCTCGAAGTCGTGCCGCACACCCTCCACCTGTGGTCGGTAGCGGCCGGCAATGCGGTCGGACCGGTCGGGCCAATCGTTGAATGGTTCCTCTACGCTTTGGGATCGGCGGTTGCCGGGATCATCGTCGGCGGGATTATCGTTCTCATCGTCCGGCTCTTCGTGAAGCATCCGGAAGAACTGATCGTCGACTAGTCGAAGTGCAGCCGCCGATAGCTGCCGCGGAAGTATAGAAGCGGGTCCATCTCCGGATCGAAGCTGGCCTTCACCACCTGGCCGACCAGGATGTGATGGTCGCCGCCGTCATGCACCGCGTTGCACTCGCATTCGAACACGCCGAGCGATTCCTGCAGCACCGGCGCTCCGAATTCGCCGCGCGACCAATCGTTGACGCCGAACCGGTCGTCCTGCTTCGATGAAAAGCGGATGGAAGCGGGCTGCTGGCCCGTTTGCAGCACATTCACTGCGAAATGATTCGATCCGGCCAAGGCGGAGGCACATGCCGCCTGCTTGTGGATGCAGACCAGCAGCAACGGCGGATCGAGCGACACCGACGTAAAGCTGTTGGCGGTAATCCCGACCGGGCTGCCGTCCTCGTCGAAGCAGGTCACCACCGTTACACCGGTCGCGAAACAGCCGAGCGCGTCGCGCAACGTACGCGGGTCGGATCCTGAACGATATTCGCGGGAACTGTCGTCGTCGGCCATGCGCGGTCGGCTATAACAGCCCTCTCCGCTCATGCCAGCGCGACCGCTTTTCGGCATGAACTCCATTTAATCTGCGGGCCACAGTGAGGAAACGAGCGCCGGCCTATCTCCTGTCTCGCCGGCCCTAGATCCGGCACCAGGAGAACACGCAAATGAACAGCAAACATCTGATTGCCTCGTTTGTGGCGCTCGGCCTCATTGCGGGCCCGGCTGCTGCAACCACGACGGCCAAGGCTGCGGCCCCGAAAGCTGCCAAGGTTCACAAGGCCAAGGCCGCGAAGGTTCACATGAAGGCCGCCAATTCGAAGGCCCCGAAGACCAAGTAAGACACCGACCGCGCATTTCTCCCGTAGCCGCCCGGCATTCCCCCATGCCCCCTCGAAAGGTGCCGGGCGGCACCCCCTTATTGCCCGGTCGGCCCGCTGCATCGTATTGCAAACGCCGGAGTGCCGATGGGCCGCAAGATTCTGATCATCGAAGACGACGCCGAAACCGCGGCCTACCTCTCGCGCGGGCTTTCGCAGGAAGGCCATAGCGTCGAGCAGGCGGCGAACGGCCAGGACGGCTTGTTCCAGGCTACCGACGGCACCTTCGACCTCATCATCCTCGATCGCATGGTGCCCGTCCTCGACGGCCTGTCGGTACTGAAGGCGCTGCGGGCGGCGAAGATCGAGACACCCGTGCTCATCCTTTCCGCGCTCGGCTCGGTCGGCGACCGCATCGAGGGACTGGAATGCGGCTCCGACGATTATCTCGTGAAACCCTTCTCGTTCGCCGAGTTGCTGGCCCGGGCCAATGCGCTGCTCCGCCGTAGCGAAGCCCGGGTGACCAGCGACCCCCGTCTTGCCGTCGGCGACCTCGAAATCGACCTGCTCTCGCGCACCGTGAAGCGCGGCGGCAAGAAGATCGAATTGAAGCCGCGCGAATATCTGCTCCTCGAATATTTCGCCCGCAACGAAGGGCGGGTAGTCACGCGCACCATGCTTCTCGAGCAGGTGTGGGACTATCACTTCGACCCCGCGACCAACGTCATCGACGTCCATGTCAGCCGGCTTCGGCGCAAGCTCGAGGACGGGTTCGAACGGCCGCTGCTGCATACGGTTCGCGGCGCCGGCTACATGCTCGAAGCGTAGGACCGCGCTCTAAGTGTCGACCAAGCTGCGCATCGCCCTGCTCGCGGGGTTTCTGGCGTTCGCTTCCAACCTGCTGATCATCGGCTTTATCCACTTCCAGACGCGGGACGAGATCGTCTCAGCGCTGCGCCGGCAGGTGACGGAGCAGTCGGCGGTCCTTGGCCAGGTTTATCGGACCGGCGGGCTCCCGGCCCTGACCAAGGAAGTGAGCGAGGCGGCGGCGGAAGGCGATCCGCAGGTCGCGATCGCGATCCTCGATCGGGACGGAAAGCCTCTCTCAGGCAATGTCGCGGCAGTCGATTCGCCGAGCGCTCTGTCGCTGGGCGGCGCCCGCTCGGCGGTCCTGCGGATGAAGGACGAGACCAGCTCGCTCGAAGCGACGGTCAGCCTCAGCCCGCTCGCTGGAGGAAATTGGCTGCTGACCGGCCGGACGGTTTCCGCGGGCATCAGCCTGCGCGAGACGCTCGAGCGATCCCTGCTCGTCGCGCTCGCCGTGTCGGTCATCCTCGGCCTGCTCTGCGGCTTGATCATCGGCCAATATGTCGATCGCCGGGTCCACGACATCGTCAGGGTCGCCGACCGGATCAGCGGCGGCGACATGTCGGGCCGGGTGCCGTTGTCGGGCGCGAATGATTCCTTCGAGGAGCTGTCGCGTCAGATCAACCACATGCTCGATCGCATCTCGACCCTGATGGGCGAGCTAAGAATGTTGACCGACAGCCTGGCGCACGATCTGCGCTCACCGGTCGGCCGGCTGCGCGCAGCGGCCGATGCCGCCCTTGCCGCGGACACGCCCGAAGAGCGGGACCAGATGCTCGGCGCGATTATCCGTCAGTCGGATTCGCTGATGCGCATCCTGACGACAGCGCTGGAGATCGCCCGCTCCGAAGCATTCACCAGCCAGAATCAGTTCAGCTGGTTCGACCCGGTTCAGCTCTGCGACGAGCTGGTCGAGATGTACGAGCCGGTTGCCGAAGAGGCTGGTGCGTCGATCCGGCTTGACCGCGGACCGATCGTGGTACCCGTCTTCGGCCACCGCCAGCTCCTCGCCCAAGCGCTCAGCAATCTCATCGAAAATGCCATCAAATACGGCGCGTCAGGCGGTGAAATCGCCGTTCTCGTTCACGACGAGGACTCGACCTTGAAGCTTGGCGTGACCGACCGGGGTCCCGGGATCCCGGAAGAACGCCGCGACGAGGCGCGGCGGCGCTTTGGCCGCCTCGACCCGAGCCGGACCGCCGAGGGCGCTGGCCTTGGCCTGTCGCTGGTTCAGGCCATTGCGCACCTTCACAAGGGCGAGCTTGCCCTGTTCGACAATGCGCCCGGACTTGTCGCCTTGGTGCAAATTCCGGTTCGAACCGATCGCAAGGAAGCGCCGGGACGGCCGCCGCTAGGGCTAGCCCTCTAGCGGCAGCGACATCATCCGATCCGCATCCAGTGCCAGCACATCGGCAATCGTCCCGTCGAGCGATTGCGAAACCAGATAGCGCGGCTGGAAAGCGTCGTGCTTGTAGGGCGTGCGAACCGCCTTCTCGATCGAGAAGGGCAGGCGCTGCACATCCTCGCTCTCCAAACTGAAATGCGCTTCGCCGAAGCTCGACGCGAGGCCCGCGCCGAGGATCTTCAGTTCGCCATGTTCGCGCGCGAGGCCGAACTCGACGGTATGCCAGTAGAGGCGCGCCACCCGCTCGCTTTCGCCGGCCGCGCAGGCGATCTTGCCGAGCCGCCCGACATGCTCCGCCATTTCCGCAAAGTCGTGATGCGCGAGCATCGGGATGTGGCCGAACATGTCGTGGAAGCAGTCCGGCGCTTCGAGGTAATCGAGCTGCTGGCGCGTGCGGATGAAGTTGCCGACCGGGAAAACGCGCTCGGCCAGCATGGCGAAGAAGATGTCGTCCGGCACCAGCCCCGGCACCGCCACGACCTGCCATCCCGTTCGCGGCGTCAGGATCTCGTTCAGTCCCTCCACGTCCGGGACACCCGGATGCGACAGCCGCAGCAGATCGATGCCGTCGAGGAACGGCGACACCACTCGCGACCCGAGCAATTCCACCTGCCGCGCGAACAGCAAGTCCCAGACCGCATGATCATCCTCGGTGAAAGATTCCCAGCACTGGGGGACGACATAGTCCTGCCAGCGCCTGGCCGGCCGGTCCCTTGTGATCGTCTCCTGAAGCATGGTCTTTCCCTTCGAATGGCAACAAAAAACCCGCCGGGCGGCTGCCGAGCGGGTCGAGGTTGGTCGTCTGAACTAGGCGCGCGTCAGCCGATCCCAACCTCGTCGGGATAATAATAGGCAGAGCGGGTCGCGGTGCGGTTCATTACTGTCATATATCGCAATTATCGCCTGAACGGGCAATGGCCAGCGTCAGTTCGTCCCGTTCATCCATGCGTCGCTCGCTCCACGAACGGCACTCCTAGTTCGACGAATGCCATTGAGAGCAATTCCTTCGGTCCCTAGAGCCATGCTTGTGATAGCGATTCGCAAGAGGCCCCTCCTCATCTTGCCGCTCGCCCTAGCCCTCATCGCCACCGGCTGCTCGAAGTCCGGCGACGACGCCGGCAAGGGCAAGGGCCCGACGCAGGTGGGATTTGTCGTCGTTCAGCGTACGTCGGTTCCGGTGCAGTCCACGCTCGGCGGCCGCACCGTTGCGTTCGAATCCTCCGAAGTGCGCCCGCAGGTGAACGGCGTCATTCGCGCCCGCAATTTCACGGAAGGTGGCTACGTCCGCCAGGGGCAGCCGCTCTACCAGATCGATTCCAGTCTCTACCGCGCTGCAGTCAATCAGGCGCAGGCCAATGTCGCGGCCGCTCGGGCCACGCTAGACGCGGCGCAGGTCCGCGCGAACCGCTACAAGCCGCTCGCCGACATGGAGGCGATCTCCAAGCAGGATTACACCGACGCCGCCGCGCAGGCTCGTCAGGCCCGCGCCGCCGTCGCCCAGAACAGCGCGGCGCTCGACACGGCGCGTATCAACCTGCGCTACACGACCATTCCCGCGCCGATCAGCGGCCGGATCGGACGGTCGCTATCGACCGTGGGCGCCCTCGTGACCGCCAACCAGGCCGATCCGCTGGCCGTCATCCAGCGCCTCGACCCGATCTACGTCGATATCCAGCAGTCGAGCGCGGACCTGACCACGCTCCGGCGGACGCTCGCGGCGGGCGGCGCGAGCCCCGGAAGTACGCAGGTCCGGCTGAAGCTCGAGGACGGCAGCGACTACGGCTACACCGGCACGGTCCAGTTCTCGGAAAATCTCGTCAACGAGAGCACCGGCACGGTAACGCTCCGCGCCCGCTTTCCGAACCCGCAGAACGTGCTGCTCCCCGGCATGTTCGTGCAGGCGCAATTTACCCAGGCGGTCGACAACGGCGTCTTCCTCGTCCCGCAGCAGGCGCTCCAACGCGACATTGGCGGCGCGGCCTTCGTGTTCGTTGTCGGCAAAGGCAATAAGGCCGAGCGCCGCAAGGTCGTTTCCGACCGCACCTATGGCACCGATTGGGTCGTGACCTCGGGCCTCAACCCGGGCGACAAGATCATCACCCAGGGACTGAACAATCTGAAGTCCGGCGCGCCGCTGAAGCCGGTTCCGGCGACCGCTCCGCAAAAGATCGAACCGGGCAAGCCAGGGGCAGGCGGCGGTCAGGGCAGGCGAGGCGGCTAGCCCTTGTCACGCATCTTTATCGATCGGCCGATCTTCGCGTGGGTTCTCGCGATCGTCATCATGCTCGCCGGCATCGCGGCGATCCGCGGCCTGCCGCTGGAGCAATATCCCGACATCGCGCCGCCGCAGATCAACATCCGCGCGAGCTATCCCGGCGCGAACGCGGAGACGATCGAAAATAGCGTCACCCAGATCCTCGAACAGCAGCTGACGGGTATCGATGGCCTCCTCTACTTCACCTCGACGTCCAGCTCGCGTGGCTCGGTCGGTATTTCGGTCGTATTCGAAAAGGGCACCGATCCGGACACCGCGCAGGTCCAGACCCAGAACCAGGTGCAGCAGGCGATCTCGCGGCTGCCGACTCAGGTGCAGCAACAGGGCATTCGCGTCACCAAGTCGAACCCCGACTTCCTGCTGATCGTCGCCGTCTATGACGAGACCGATCAGCGCACGAACATGGACGTGTCGGACTATCTGTCGTCCAACCTCCAAGACCCGCTGTCGCGCGTCGAGGGCGTCGGCGACATCAACGTGTTCGGCGCGCCGCACGCGATGCGGATCTGGCTGAACCCGCAGCGCCTCGCCGCTTTCTCGCTGATGCCGAACGATGTCGTCACCGCGATCCAGGCTCAGAACACCGAGGTCGCGGCGGGCGAAGTCGGCGGCCTGCCGTCGCCCGAAGGCCAGATGCTGAACGCGACGGTCACGGCTCAGTCGAAGCTGCAGACGCCGGACCAATTCAAGAACATCATCCTCAAGACCGATCCGACCGGTGCCAGCGTCCGCCTTGGCGATGTTGCCCGCATCGAAATCGGCGCCGAGAATTATTCCGCGGTCGTGCGCGTCAATCGCCACCCGGGCGCGGGTATCGCAATCTCGCTCGCCCCGGGCGCGGACGCGCTCAAGACGGCGGAGGCGGTCAAGGCTCGCGTCCAGGAGCTTTCGGGGACTTTCCCCGAGGGCCTGAAGATCGCCTACGCCAACGACACGACCGACTTCATCAAATTGTCCGTCGACGAGGTGGTGAAGACGCTGATCGAGGCGGTGGTCCTCGTCATCCTCGTCATCTTCGTCTTCCTGCAGAACTGGCGAGCGCTGCTGGTGCCCGCGATCGCGATCCCGGTCGTCCTGCTCGGCACATTCGCGGTCTTCTATGTGACCGGCTTCACCATCAACACGCTGACGTTGTTCGGCCTGACGCTCGCCGTCGGCCTGCTCGTCGACGACGCCATCGTGGTCGTCGAGAACGTCGAGCGATTGCTTCATGAAAATCCCGACATGACGCCGCGCGAGGCGACCATCGAATCCATGAAGGAGATCCAGGTCGCGCTGGTGGCGATCGCGATGGTGCTGTCGGCGGTGTTCCTGCCGATGGGCTTCTTCGGCGGCTCGACCGGCGTCATCTACCAGCAATTTTCGATGACGATCATCGCCGCGATGGCTCTGTCGGTGCTGGTGGCCCTGGTCTTCAGTCCCGCGCTGACCGCGACCCTGCTCAAGCAGCGCTCGAAGGACGCCGACGAGCCGAGCTGGCTCGACCGCAAAGCCCCCGGCATCTCGAACACGATCCGCTCCGCGCGCGACAGGTTCAACACCGGCTTCGACAAGCTGGTCGTCAATTATCGCGGCGCCATCGTCTACGTGATCGATCGCAAATGGTTGTTCCTCGGCATCTACGCGATCGTCGTCGCGGTGCTGATCGTCATGTTCTACCGCCTGCCGACCGGATTTCTGCCTACCGAGGACCAGGGCGCGGCGAGCCTTCAGGTCCGTTTGCCCGCCGGGCGCGACGCAGAGCCGGACGCTCGAGGTCCAGCGCGAAATCGAGAATTATTTCAACGAGCATGAATCGAAGAACATCAAGACGCTTTTCACCGTCGCCGGCGGCGGCGGAGGCGGCGGTGCAGTCGGCCAGAATACCGGCCAGGGCTTCCTCAACCTTGCCCCGTGGGACGACCGTCCGGGCAAGGAAAACACCGCCGACGCCATCGTCGCTCGCGCATCGGGCGCCTTCCGCAACTTCCGCGACGCGCAGGTCTTTGCGCTCGTGCCCGGCGCCATCCGCGGCCTCGGCCAGTCGAGCGGCTTCACGATGGAGCTTCAGAATCGCTCCGGCATGACCCGCGAGCAATTCCTGCGCTGCCCGCGACCAGCTGCTGCAGCAGGCCAATTCCAATTCGAAGCTGACGGCGGTCCGCATCAGCGACCTTCCCGACGTCGCCACCTACAAGATCGACGTGAACCAGCAGAAGCTGACCGCGCTCGGGCTCAACCAGACCGACATCAACAATACCCTGTCGACGGCGTGGGGCGGCCGCTACGTCAACGACTTCATCGACAAGGGCCGCGTGAAGCGCGTCTACGTCCAGGGCGACGCGCCCTATCGCGCGGATCCGTCGAGCCTTGGCCAATGGTACATCCGCTCGAACACCGGCGAGATGGCGCCCTTTTCCTCCTTCGCCGACGCCGGTTGGGACACTGCGCCGAGCAGTCTCACCCGCTTCCAGGGCGTCCCCGCGCGTCGAGTTCCAGGGCCAACCTGCGGCAGGCGTCAGTTCGGGCGAAGCCATGGATGAGATGGAGCGCTTGGCCGCTCAAATCCCCGGCACGACCGTCGCCTGGGCCGGCCAGTCCTATCAGGAGCGGCTCTCGTCCGGCCAGGCGCCCTTGCTCTATGCGGTGTCGCTGCTGGTCGTCTTCCTCTGCCTCGCCGCGCTTTATGAGAGCTGGTCGATCCCGGTCGCCGTCCTGCTGGTCGTACCACTCGGCCTGGTCGGCGCGATCTTCGCGGTGACGCTGCGCGGACTCGAAAACGACGTCTATCTGCAGATCGGCCTGCTCACGACCATGGGCCTTGCGGCCAAGAATGCGATCCTGATGATCGAGTTCGCCGAACAGGGTGAGAAGAAGGGCATGCGGGTCATCGACGCGGCACTGGAAGCCGCCCGCATCCGTTTGCGGCCGATCCTGATGACCAGCTTTTCGTTCATCTTCGGGGTGCTGCCGCTGGCGCTGTCGACTGGCGCCGGCGCCAACAGCCGCATCGCCATCGGCACGTCGGTCATCGGCGGCATGCTGACGGCGACCATCCTCGCCATTTTCTACATCCCATTGTTCTTCGTGCTGGTCCGGCGCGGGGTCCGCGATGGCCTCGCTGCCGTCCGGGACCGACTGCGCAAGCGCGATGAGGCGACGGCATGAGGAAGCCGGCGGCCTTCATCGCCCTGCTGGCAACCGGTTGCGCGACTATGCAGCCAGTCTACGTGCGCCCGGACTCGGCGGTGCCCGCGTCCTGGCCGACCGGGGACTCGTACCTGCGACAGTCCGAGGCGACGCTGCCGGCAGTCACCTATCGCGACATCTTCCGCGACGCCCGGTTGCAAGCGCTGGTCGAGCAGGCCTTGGTCGACAATCGGGATCTGGCGGTCGCCGCAGCCAACATCGCCGCCGCGCGCGAGCAGGTCCGCATCCAGCGCGCCAGTCAGTTTCCTCAGCTCGATGCCGGCGGAAGCGTCAATGCGTCCGGTAACAAGTCCGACGCTTCGGCGAGCTACCAGGTCGGCCTCAGCGTTCCGAGCTTCGAACTCGACCTGTTCGGCCGCCTCCGCTCGCTGACCGACGTTCAGCGCAACCGCTACTTCGCCACCGAAGCGGCGGCGCGGGCGACGCGCCTTGCCTTGGTCTCGGACATCGCAACTGCTTGGCTCAACTATGCCGCGGACGCGAGCTTGCTGCGCATCGCCGAGGATACGGTTACCAGCGCCGAGAAGAGCGTGAAGCTAACCCGGGCACGCCTCGAAGGCGGCATCGCTCCGCGCACTGACCTTCGCCAGGCCGAGCAGGTGATGGAAAATGCGAAGGCGGATGCGGCCGACCAGCGTACCGCGCTTGCGCAGGACGTGAACCTGCTCCGGCTGCTGGTCGGCGCCGAGATCGACCCGAAGCTGCTGCCTGCCTCGATCGACCACGCGGCGCCGACGTTTGCGGAGCTCCCCGCAGGCCTGGACTCGCAAATACTCCTCCGCCGCCCCGACGTCGTCGAAGCCGAGTTCCAGCTCCGCGCCGCCAATGCCCAGATCGGCGCCGCCCGTGCGGCCTTGTTCCCGCGCATCTCGCTGACCGGCCTGCTCGGTCTTGCAAGCACGGCGCTTGGCAGCCTGTTCAGCGGCGGCGCCTTCGCCTGGAGCGCGGGCGGGGACGCCAGCTACACCATCTTCCAGGCAGGCGCGGGCAGAGCCAACGTTCGGCTCACCGAAGCGCAGAAGGCGGCCGCCGTCGCGACCTATCAAAAGACGATCCAGACCGCCTTCCGCGAAGTCTCCGACGCCCTCGCGCGCCGCGGCACTATCGGCGAGCAACTTCGCGCCCGCCAGGCCCAGCAGGCCGCCGCGGCTGACACTTATCTGCTGACGGAAGCGCGCTACCGGAACGGGATCGACAGCTTCCTCGGAAGCCTCGATGCGCAGCGTTCCTATTATTCGGCACAGCGTACGCTGGTACTCAGTCGGCTGCAGGTGGCGACCAACCTCGTCGACCTTTATCGGTCACTCGGAGGCGACTCCCTGCTGACATCCGCGGAAGCCGCCCCTCGATAAGATCAGGCCATCTGGGTGAAGCCAGCGGGACGCCGGCGGCGCATCATGAAGCCGATAAGC
The DNA here is from genome assembly GCA_963750315.1 of uncultured Alphaproteobacteria bacterium. Classification (GTDB taxonomy): domain Bacteria; phylum Pseudomonadota; class Alphaproteobacteria; order Sphingomonadales; family Sphingomonadaceae; genus Sphingomicrobium. Next base: position 10,359 of record CAVVQF010000018.1, on the reverse strand, counting down.
CCGAAGCCGAACAGCATCATCGCCCAAGTTGCGGGCTCTGGCACTGCGCTGGGCAGCGGGTCGGGATGGTGGCTCGGATCGGCACCGACGGTAACGCCGCCACCGATCAGGAACTGCACGTCCCCGTGATAGACGCCGACATCGCGATGGGTGCCGCCAATGACCCGCGCGAAGTCGGGATTGTCACCCTTGACGATGTTTGCGGAAGCGACGGACGGCGCGGCCATGAACGCCGAGCCGGCGAGAATGAGCGACAGAATTTTACGCACGTGCAACTCCAAATTCCGGGTGCCGATCGCGGGAAAGTCCACGGTCGGTCCGCGCGTTAACTGTCTGTCATTAAAAGGGTTCCCGACCCGTTAACCATATGTCCCAATCTGGTTCAATGTGTGGTTTTCGGGACCCCATCCACATCAGAACTTAAGGGGTTCGCCGGACGTAATCGACTCGGCCGACATTGCTCCAAGGACCGGCGTTCACCGACTTCTCCTGGCGGATGCCGAGCCCCGTTTCCGTTGGCCAGATATAGCTTCGCGTCTGCACCAGGCCGTCCTTGGTCTGCGCTTGCCCGAGGCACGTCAGGCCCTTCTCGCTGTTGGCGTAGCAAGGCTCGGTGCGGCCGCGGCCGGAATCGTCATACTGCTGATAGGTGTACCGGCTATCGGCCGCCGACCAGCCGAGAATGGCGATGCTGTGATGGTTCGCCTTGCGGTGATCGGTAGTATCGCAGACGATGAAGCTGTTCGCATCGAACCAGGTGCAATGGTCGCGATAGTTCGCTTCCAGCCCCTTGATCGTCCAGTCGCCGGCGATGAAGGCGAGCTGCTTCTCGACCTCGGGCGGATGGACGCCGGCCAAAGCAGGCGAAGCCAGAGCAATCAGTCCAAGCGCAAGTCCCGCATCCTCATTCCCCCGCCAATTTATTGATCGCTTCCGCCAGCTTGATGTCCCGCTCCGTCACCCCGCCCGCGTCGTGGCTGGTCAGCCGGAAATCGACACGGTTCCAGACGCTGGTGAACTCGGGATGATGATCGACCTTCTCGGCATGAAGCGCGACTCGCGACAGGAAGCCGAACGCTTCGCTGAAATCCCTGAACTTGAAGGTTCGGAGTATGGCCCTGCCGCCATTCTCGAACTCCAGCCATCCGGCGCATCCATTGAAATTCCCCTGTCCTACAGGCGGTTTGCATCCTAGCTGAACGGCCATGGCGGATTCGACATCGTTGAAACCTATTTTTGGCACTTTTCCGCCCCCGTCAGTGTGAACATTCGTGAACATTCGCGCCTGCCGCTTCACTTGAAATGGCCGGCGGGAAGCGCAGTTGGGCCGCAAAGGAGATTCCAATGGCAACGCAGGTCGCCGAAAAGGGTCCGCTGGGCCTCGAAAACCCGATGGGCACCGACGGCTTCGAGTTCGTCGAATATACCGCGCCGGACATCGAGCTGCTGCGCTCGCTGTTCACCAAGATGGGCTTCCCCGAAGTCGCCCGGCACAAGAGCAAGAACGTCACGCTGCACAGCAGGGCGACTGCAACTTCATCATCAATGCCGAGCCCGGCAGCTATGCCGAGCGATTATGCCAAGGACCACGGCCCCAGCGCCTGCGCGATGGCCTTCCGGTTCAAGGATGCGAAGGCCGCGCACGAGCGCGCGCTGAAGCTCGGCGCGACCAACGTCGATGTCGCAGGTCGGCGACGGCGAGCTCGACATTCCGGCGATCGAGGGCATCGGCGGATCGCGCCTGTTCTTCGTCGACCGCTATGCCGGCGCTGAGGCAGGGGGCTCGATCTACGACGTCGACTTCGACTTCCATCCCGACTGGCAGCAGCGGATGGCCGAGGCGGACTCGAAGCTCACCTACATCGACCACCTCACGCACAACGTGAACCGCGGCAACATGGCGACCTGGGCCGACTTCTACGAGCGGCTCTTCAACTTCCGCGAGATCCGCTACTTCGACATCGAAGGGAAGGTCACCGGCCTGTTCTCCAAGGCGATGACTCAGCCCTGCGGCAAGATCCGCATCCCGCTCAACGAGAGCCAGGACGACAAGAGCCAGATCGAGGAGTTCCTGCGCGAATATAAGGGCGAGGGCATCCAGCACATCGCGCTCGGCACGTCGACATCTACCAGAGCGGTCGACGTCATCCGCGCCCGCGGCATTCCGTTCCAGGACACGCCCGACACCTATTACGAGATGCTCCCCGAGCGCATCCAGGGCCATGACGAGAGCATCCCCGAGCTGGAGAAGCGCCGCATCCTGATGGACGGCGCGCCGACCGAGGGGCAGGGCCTGCTGCTGCAGATCTTCACCCAGAACGTGATCGGCCCGATCTTCTTCGAGATCATCCAGCGCAAGGGCAACGAGGGCTTCGGCGAAGGCAATTTCAAGGCCCTGTTCGAAAGCATCGAGCTCGACCAGATGCGCCGCGGAGTGATCTGAATGGCCGACGCCTTCATCTGCGACGCCATCCGCACGCCCATCGGCCGCTATGCTGGCGCGCTTTCAGCAGATCCGCGCTGACGATCTCGCCGCAATCCCGATCAAGGCGCTGATCGAGCGCAACCCCAACGTCGACTGGGGCGAGCTCGACGACGTGATCCTCGGCTGCGCCAACCAGGCGGGCGAGGACAATCGCAACCTTGCGCGCATGGCGGGCGCTGCTCGCGGGCCTGCCGGACAGTTCGGGCGGCGTGACGCTCAACCGCCTGTGCGGCTCGGGGCTCGATGCGGTAGCGATGGCGGCGCGGGCGATCCGCAGCGGCGAGGCCGACCTGATCATCGCCGGCGGCTCCGAAAGCATGAGCCGCGCGCCATTCGTCATGGCCAAGGCGACGAGCGCGTTCGACCGCAATGCGGAGATGTACGACACCACCATCGGCTGGCGCTTCGTCAATCCGAAGATGAAGTCGGCCTATGGCGACGACACCATGCCGAGCACCGGCGAGAATGTCGCGCAGGACTTCCAGATCAGCCGCGAGGACCAGGACAGCTTCGCGCTGCGCAGCCAGGAGAAGGCCGCCGCCGCGCAGGCGAACGGCCGCCTCGCGGCCGAGATCGTCGGCGTCGAAATCCCGCAGCGGAAGGGCGATCCCGCTCATCGTCGACCGGGACGAGCACCCGCGCGCGACGACGCTGGAAGCGCTCGGCAAGCTGAAGCCCATCGTCCGCGCCGGACGGCACCGTGACCGCCGGCAATGCGTCGGGCGTCAACGACGGCGCCGCGGCGCTCATCATCGCCTCCGAAGAAGCTGCCAAGCGCAACGGCCTGACCCCGCGCGCCCGCATTCTCGGGCGGCGCAGTCGCCGGCGTTCCGCCGCGCATCATGGGCATCGGCCCCGCGCCGGCCTCCGAGAAGCTGATGAAGCGCCTCGGCCTGAACATCGGCGACTTCGACGTGATCGAACTGAACGAAGCCTTCGCCGCCCAGGGCCTCGCGGTCCTCCGCCAGCTCGGCATCGCCGACGACGATGCCACGTGTGAACCCGAACGGCGGCGCCATCGCACTCGGCCATCCGCTCGGCATGTCCGGCGCCCGCCTCGCGCTGACCGCGACCGAGGAGCTTGCAGCGGAACGGCGGCAAGCTGGGCTCGCGACCATGTGCATCGGCGTCGGACAGGGAATCGCGCTCGCGCTCGAACGGGTGTAAATTCGACCGGCGTGAGCGATGTCGCGATGCTGGACGAGGCGGCGGTCATGGCCGTGCTCGACGAGGTGATGGACCCGGAAATCCCGGTCGTCTCGATCACCGACCTCGGCATCATTCGCGGGCTCGCCGACAATCCGCCGCGAGTTCTGATCACGCCGACCTACACCGGCTGTCCGGCCACCATCGCGATCGAGCGAGCCGTCCGCGAGGCGCTGGATGCAGCGGGCTTCGACGCATCTTCACATCGGAACGCGTACTGTTCCCGCCCTGGACGACCGAGTGGATCAGCGAGCGAGGCCGGCAGCGCCTGCACGACTACGGGATTGCGCCGCCTACCGAGGCATCGCAGGCGCAATGCCCACAATGCGGATCAACCGATACGCACGAAGTCAGCCGCTTCGGCTCAACGCCGTGCAAGGCTCAATGGCGGTGCAATGCCTGCCTGGAGCCGTTCGACCGCTTCAAGTGTCATTAGCGAGCAGCGCCAGCAGCGCGAAGCGTCGCCAGCCAATGCTCGCCCATATAATCGCCCGCGACATGCGGCATCGCCGCTTCGAGATGCGCCTCCGCCGTGTCGTAAGCGAGTTGGGCCTCTTCGGCCGGTAGCAGTGGCGCAAGGCTCCGTCCAGCACCAGGCGCGGCTCAGGTTCAGTCCGTCCAGATGGGCGATCTTGCCGTCGCTCCGGTCGCTGACGACGGCCGGGCTGAAGAGCGTCGCCGGCTGGCCGAGATCGAGCTTCGGCAGGAATCCACCGAACCATGCCACGAACTCCGGCTCCGGTAGAACCCGTGCCATGCACAAGGCCTCGATCAAGGCCGGCGACAGGAACTCGTCCCCACCTGGCTCCCACGCCTGGCAGTCGCGGTCGTTCTCGAACCAATGCCTGCGCTCGCTCACAGATGGCGGCGGCGAGATCGCTCGTCAAACTGCTCCGCCCATTCGAGCGAGAGGACCAGCGCGAATGCGCGTGTTGAAATGCGTGCCGACGCGGATCGGATAGGTCAGCGCCGGAAGATGGTCGCTCAGCCGGTCCGCGAAGGCTCGCGCAAGCGGCTCCAGCTCCGCTGCCCAGTCCTCCGCAATGACGCGAGGCTTCAAGGTGAAGCTGCAGCAGCCACGCCCAGCCGTATGGCCGCTCGAACCCTCGGCTGAGCGGCCGCTTCAGATAGCCGAGCTCCCCCTCCGACCTTCTCGCGCGGTGAAGCTCTGAGTCGGCGAGCTTGGTCGATCGCCCGCGCCTCATCCGTATCCGGAAACAGCCGCCGCAAGCGTCAGCAGCGTCCACCAGCCGTGCACGCAGCTGTGCCAGTCGAAGCTTCCGAAGAAGATCGGATGAAGCACATGCGGCGGAAGCGCGTCCTCGTCCGACCCGAGCACATGATCGAGCTTGTGCGGATATTCCTGCCGCACATGGCCGAGCGCGATCCTCGCGAAGCGCGCCGCCGTGTCCGAGTCGAGGTTGAACCGGCTCATCGGAAGGCCGCGAAATACAGGATCAGGATGTTCACGGCGAGCAATGGGAGCGCGGTCGCGATCTGCGCCCTGATCACGCCATACTGGTCCTTCAGCTCGAGAAGCGCCGCGGGCACGAGATTGAAGTTGGCCGCCATCGGGGTCATCAACGTCCCGCAGAAGCCGGCGAGCATGCCGACTGCTCCGATCACTGCCGGATCGCCGCCATAGGCCTGAATTAGCAGCGGCACGCCGATTGCCGCAATCATCACCGGGAAGGCCGCGAAGGCATTGCCCATGATCATCGTGAACAAGGACCATGCCGAGCGCGAACACCAGCACCGTGGCGAAGATGTTGCCCTTCGGGAATCACCGACTGCCGGTCATGCTCGCCGATGATCGTCGCCGACGCCCGCGGCCGCGAACAACACGCCGAGCGCTGCGAGCATCTGCGGCAGGACCGCCGCCCAGCCGATCGCGTCGATCAGCCGCCGCCTTCCTGCAGCGGCGCGATCGGCCGGCGGGCGCAGCCAGACGAAGATGGTGCCGAGCGCCAGCAGGACGCCGAGACAGAGGAAGACGTAGGTCTCGCGCTTGGCCTCGATCCAGCCGAACTGTCCGACCGGCGTGTAATTGTAGACCAATGTTCCGATGAGGGCGGTCGCGGGAATGATCAGCGCGGGCAGGAACAGTCTGTTGCCGAGCTTCGCCGACCAGGCTGCGCGCTCATCATCGCTGGTCGTCGGCGGATGGCTGCGGCCGATGAAGCCGAAACCGGCCAGTCCTGCGAGACCAAGCACCAGCAGACCGTTGGCGAAATCGCCAATAATCGCCGCCGAGCAGGCTCAGCGCCATCAATCCCCAGAACGCGGCATTGCCGAATCGCTTCGGGTTCGAGCGATCGAACGCGCTCAGCAACGAGAATGCCGCGAACATCGCTCCGGCAAGCGCGTAGAGCCAGTGCAGCGTGATCACTTGCCGCCCCGCTTCAGCGTGCGATCGAGAAGCATCAGCCGCGCGCCGTGGATCAGGAAGGCGGCGATTGCGCTGGGGATCGCCCACAGCGCCAGCTGCAGCGGCGCCAGATCATAGCCGTACGTCGCCAGCGTCTGCTTGAATCAGCACGATCGAGCCGATCGCGATGAAGATGTCCTCTCCGAAGAAGAGACCAATGTTATCCGTCGCAGCGGAATAGGCCTTCACCTTCTCCGCAGTCGGCTCGTCGATTTCGCCGTGCTGCTCTTCGGCAGCTGCGAGTGCCATCGGGGCTACGAGCGGGCGCACCGTCTGGGCTTGTCCCGCAACCGTCGTCAGTCCCATTGCAGCCGTCGCCTGGCGGACGAGCATGTAGACCAGCAGCAATCGCCCGACCGTTGCCGCCTTGATGCTTCGGATCACACGCGCGGCCTGCTGCTGGAGTCCGTAGCGTTCGAGCAGGCCGATGACCGGCAGCACGATCCAGACGATCGCGATGATACGGTTGTCGTTGAAGGCCTTCCCGAAAGTCTCGATGACCTTCACCAGGTCCATGCCGCCGAGCAGGCCGGTGACGATCGCCGAGCCGGTCACGACCAGCATCGGGTTCATCCGCAGCGCGAAGCCGACGACGACCAGCAGGATGCCGAGCAACGGCAAGTAGCTCATTCGCTTACTCCGTAACCGCCGCCGCCCGGAGTCTCGATGACGAAGCGGTCGCCGATTTGCATCTCAGCCGCGTCGGTGGCGGTCAGCTCCTCGATGCGCCCATCGACCCGCTCGACCCAGTTGCGGCCGGGCAGTGCATCACCTCCACCCGCTAGCCCCTTCGGCGCGATGCGTCGGCGATTGGCGAGCATGTTCGCGCGCATCGGTTCGAGGAAGCGCACGTCGCGGATCACCCCATCGCCACCGTGATGCTCACCCTTGCCGCCTGACCCCCGGCGGATCGCGAACCGCTCCAGCCGCACCGGCATGCCGCGTCTCCAGCACCTCGGGATCGGTCAGCCGGCTGTTGGTCATGTGGGTCTGAACGGCGCTCGTCCCGTCGTGGTCAGGACCGGCGCCCGAGCCGCCGGCGATCGTCTCATAATATTGGTGGCGCGCGTTGCCGAAGGTGAAATTGTTCATCGTCCCCTGGCTCGGCGCGAGCTTGCCGGTCGCCGCGAAGAGCGCGTCGGTGACGACCTGGCTGGTCTCGACATTCCCGGCGACGACCGCGGCCGGATATTCGGGCGAAAGCATGCAGCCGTCCGGAACGACAAGCTTGATCGGGCGAAGGCAACCGTCGTTCATCGGGATCGGATCGTCGACCAGCGTGCGCACGACGTAAAGCGATGCTGCGCGAACGATCGAGTAAGGGCGCGTTGAAATTGTCCGGAAGCTGGTCGCTAGTGCCCGTGAAATCGAACGTCGCGGAGCGCGCCGCCTTGTCGATGCTGATCTTCACCGCAACGCGGGCGCCGTTGTCCATCTCATACTCGAACGCTCCGTCATCGAGCCGGTCGAGCAACCGGCGCACCGACTCCTCGGCATTGGCGAGCACATGCCGCATGTAGGCCGTGATGACCTCCGGCCCGTAATCGCGAGCGGTCGCGGCCAGCACTTCCGCGCCGCGAATGCAGGCCGCAAGCTGAGCCTTCAGGTCGGAAATGTTGCGGTCGATGTTGCGCGCCGGCCAATCGCCCGAACCGAGCAGCGCGCGGATTTCCCGCTCGCGGAAATGCCCCTCATCGACGAGCAGGACATTGTCGATCAGCACGCCTTCCTGATCGATCGACCGGCTATCGGGCGGCATCGATCCTGGCGCGATCCCGCCGATGTCCGCATGGTGTCCCGCGCGCCGCGACGAAGGCCGATGGATCGGCTTCATCGCCATAGAAAACCGGCACGATCACCGTGATGTCGGGCAAATGCGTGCCGCCGCGATATGGATCGTTCAGCACATACGCATCGCCGCGCCGGATGCCGCGACCGTCCGCGCCTGCCGCCGCGCGTATCGATGATCGTGCGGATGCTCTCGCCCATCGATCCGAGGTGGACCGGGATGTGCGGCGCATTGGCGATCAGCGCACCCTCCGCGTCGAACAAGGCGCAGGAGAAATCGAGCCGTTCCTTGATGTTCACGCTGGTCGCCGTCGACTGCAGCGCGACGCCCATTTCCTCGGCGATCGCCATGAACAGGTTGTTGAAAATCTCGAGCATCACCGGGTCGGCATTCGTCCCGATCGCATGCGTCCGATGGGCGGGCGTCGAGCGGTTGAGGAGCAGCGTGCCGTCCTCCGACCGCATGGCACGCCAGCCGAGCTCGACCACCGTGACCGAAGAGGGATCGGTGATGAGAGCGGGACCTTCGATTGTCTGATCGCTCGATATCCCGGCGCGAGAGTAGACTTGCCAATGGCCGACATCGCGAGGCTGGGCACCCGATCCTGGCGGTTGTGAAAAGGCCGCCTCTGAACCCGTGTGCGCCACCGCTTCCACGATCAAAGTGTCGAGGATGATCTCGCCAGCCTCATCGACATAACCGAACCGCTGCCGGTGGAACTCGGTAAAATCCGATTGCATTCTGTCCAGGTCGGCGACGTCTATCTCCAGCGTGGTATCGCTGCCAGCAAACCGCAATCGTGCGCGGCGCTTGAGTTCAATTCGGCTAGCCTCGACGCCTTGCTCGATCAGGGCGGCTGACGCGGCGTGATCGAGTTCGCTCAAGGGCGTTAGAGAAATCCTCACTTAGCGGCTTGACCACGCCCGCTTCGCGGATCGCCTTCACGTCGGCGAGGCCGATGCCGTAAGCGGACAGAAGGCTCGCGAGGGGATGCACCGAAATGCGTTCGATGCCGAGCGAATCCGCGACGCGACACGCATGCTGGCCTCCGGCTCCGCCGAAACTCACCAAGGTGTAGCGGGTAACGTCGTGGCCGCGGGCGATCGAAATCTTGCGGATCGCGTTCGCCATATTGTCGACGGCGATGCGCAAAAATCCTTCGGCGATGTCCGCTAGCTTCATCCGCGTGCCAAGCGCGCCTTCGACTTCGTCCGCAACCTCGCGCAGGCGCGTCTCGGCAGCGGCCGGGTCGAGCGGCTCATTGCCATTCGCACCGAACACGGCCGGAAATTCCTCGGGGACGATGCGACCGAGGAACACATTGCAGTCGGTGACGGTCAGCGGACCGCCGCCTCGGTAGCTGGCGGGTCCCGGCTTGGCTCCGGCGAACTCGGGCCCGACGCGAAAGCGCATGCCGTCGAAGCGGCAGATCGACCCGCCGCCAGCCGCCACCGTGTGGATCTGCATCATCGGTGCGCGGATGCGGACGCCGGCCACGGTGCTTTCGTCGGCCAACTCGTAGCGCCCGGCATAGTGCGACACGTCGGTCGACGTGCCGCCCATGTCGAAACCGATCAGCCGCTCTTCGCCCGACGCGGCAACCATGCCGACCACGCCACCTGCGGGTCCGGACAGGATTGCGTCCTTGCCGCGAAACGCGCCGGCGTCGGTCAGGCCGCCGTTGGACTGCATGAACTGCAGCTTCGTGTTCGCTTGAAGTCCGCCCGCAACGCGATCGACGTAGCGGCGCAGGATCGGCGACAGATAGGCGTCGACGACCGTCGTGTCCCCGCGCCCGATCAGCTTGATCAGCGGCGCGACCTCATGGCTGACGGACACCTGGGTGAAGCCCAGTTCGCCCGCGATCGTCGCGAGCGCCTGCTCGTGCTGCGCATGTCTCCAGCCGTGCATCAGCACGATCGCCAGGGCATCGATGCCGCGCTCGACGCACCTCCTTCAGTTCCGAGCGCGCCTTCGCTTCGTCGAGCTCGACGATGATCTCGCCATCCGCACCGATTCGCTCGGCAATCTCGATCACCGTCTCGTACGGCTGTTCCGGCAGCACGATGTGCCGAGCGAAGATGTCGGGCCGAGCCTGATAGCCAATGCGCAGGGCGTCGCCGAACCCGCGCGTGATCGCCAGCGCAACTCTTGCACCTTTGCGCTCGAGTAAGGCGTTCGTCGCGACCGTGGTGCCCATGCGCACCTCGCCGAGCGTGCCGCCTTCGGCATCTAAAATGCGGCGGATGCCTTCGCTCGCCGCGTCCTCATATTGGTCCGGGTTGTCGGACAGCAGCTTCTCGGTCCGAAACCGACCGTCGCCATCCCAAGCGATGACGTCCGTGAACGTCCCGCCCCTATCGATCGCGAAATTCCAAACGCCGGCCACGCGGCCTTCAAGCAGATGGTGGACGTGCAATCAAAGGTTGAAGTTGGCGCGCCGGCCCCGAT
>CAVVQF010000017.1:0-199467 GCA_963750315.1 uncultured Alphaproteobacteria bacterium | reverse complement strand
GGCCGTCCTTCCTGATGATTGCGCGCCTGTTGAAAGACAAAGGCATTCGCGAGTTCGCCGAGGCCGCCAAACGGTTGAAGTCCGAACATCCGGAAGTGCCGATCGCGCTGGTCGGCTATCTCGATCCGTCGCCGGACTTGCTGACACAGGCGGAACTCGACGATCTCGTCAATCATGGCGTCGACTATCGCGGATCGCTGAAGGACGTCCGCCCGGCGATTGCCGAAGCGTCAGTCTACGTCCTCCCCTCCTATCGCGAAGGGACACCGCGCTCGGTGCTCGAGGCCATGGCGATGGGTCGCGCGATAGTCACCACCGATGCGCCGGGCTGCCGCGAGACCGTGGAGGACGGCAAGAACGGTTTCCTCGTGCCCCCGCGCGACGCCGGTGCGCTTCACGACGCGATGCTGAAGTTTGTCGACAATCCCGTGCTCGCGGCGACAATGGGCCTGTACCACGCTTATTGATCGCGGAGCAAAAGTACGACGTGCGCAAGGTCAATGCCGATATGCTGAAGTACGCAGGGCTCTGACCGATGCAGCGGGCGATCAAGCGGCTGATCGACATCGTAGTGGCGGCAATCGCCTTGATCGTCCTGTCGCCGCTGATCCTGCCGATCGCGATCCTGGTCCGCGCGAAGCTCGGCAGTCCGATCCTGTTCCGGCAGGAGCGCCCGGGTCTCCGCGGCAAGCCGTTCACGATGGTGAAGCTCAGGACGATGCTCGACGACCGCGACGAGCATGGCGCTCCTCGTCCGGATGCCGAGCGGCTGACGGACTTCGGCCGCTGGCTGCGATCGAGCAGCGTCGACGAGCTGCCCGAGCTTTGGAACGTGCTGACGGGCGATATGAGCCTGGTAGGCCCGCGCCCGCTGCTGATGCACTATCTCCCACTCTACACCAGCGAGCAGGCGCGGCGTCATGACTTCCCGCCGGGAATCACCGGCTGGGCGCAGGTCAACGGCCGAAACGCCATCAGCTGGGACCAGAAGTTCGCGCTCGACGTCTGGTACGTCGATCACTGCAGCCTGGCGCTCGACGCGAAGATCGTCGCCGCCAGTGTGATTTCCGTCTTTTCGAAGCACGGATTTCGGCGGAAGGCGAAGCGAGATGCCCGAGTTCACCGGCAGCAAGAAGCTCGATTAGGCGATCCGGACGTGCCGGGTTTGTCGCTGCGGTTCTGCCGCGGCGGCGGCCATCATGCCGAGGCAAGCCGCGAAATCGCGACGATGCCGGCTGTGCGCAGCGGATAATCGACGATGCTGTGGACGAGGATCGCGGCCGCCGCGATGGTCGCCGCCTTCGCAAACAGGCTGGCGAACGGCGAGCGCCACACGCGCGTCGTCTGAAACACGAACCAGCCGAGGAACGCCAGCATCAGCAGAAGTCCCGGAAGCCCGGTCTCGAGCAACAGTTCGAGATAATCGTTGTGCGCATGATTGACCCAGGCGACCGTCACTTCGGCGGGGTTTTCCTGCAGTGCGTAGACGCTTGTGAACGTGCCCAGCCCGGTGCCGGCCGGGAAGGTGCCGGCGACGGCCTTGAACGTCAGCGCCCAGATCTGCCCCCGCGAATAAAGCGAGTCCGTTCGACCGAGGCGACGATGTCGGAGCGGATCCAGATCGTCGCAAGTACTCCGATCGACACGGCGAACGCGAGGATTGCCACCGGGATCAGCACCCGCCGGAAGCGCCAGCCGACCGGCAGCAAGAGCGCGCTGAACGCGACCACCGGCGGCGCGAGCGCGAGCGCGGCTAACGACCCGTTGAGAATGAGTTCGACGAGCAGCAGCAACAGGCTCCCGGCTCCGAGCCCGGCCATCGCCAGTGCGATCGTCTTGGTGCGAAGGTGCGGGTGCCCGGCTGCGAACAAAGCTGCGGCGAACGGGATCGCCGTGAGCAGCAACGTCGCCATGTGGTTGCGGTTGGCGAACAGGCCGACTGCTGTCGGACTGGCGGACTTGTAGAGGTAGAACCAGGAATCCGGTCCCGCACTGGCAGTCTGGAGCGCACCCAGCAGGACGCTCAGCAAGGCGCCGGCGATGACGATCGTGCCGATCGATCGCTCGCTGTGCTCACGGAGTGCCAGGATGGCGAGCAGAACTGCCAGCGGTGGCAGCAAAGCGTAGCTGCTCTCCAGAGTGCGGTACGGCGCCCAGGACAAAGGCATAGACGGAAGAGGATAGCCGAGCGTCGTGAAGCCAAGCGCAAGCGGCTCGCGGCCAGGCAAGCTTTGCCAAATGCTCGGCGGAAGCGGGATCAACTGCAGGACCACGATCGCGATAGCCGCGATGGCAAAGCCGATCAGGGGTTTGGCATCGCGCAAGGTCGAGCCGGCGCGCGGCAAAGCGACGATGATTTCGATCACGAGGATGCCCAGCAGTTGCAGAGCGCCATTCTGGAGCTTCGCCACGCTGCTCCCGCCAAGCAGGATGCAGATCAACAGGAATGCCGGCGCGATGATGGCTTTCAGCCGGGTCATGGGCCAATCCTCGCCAGGCGCAGGTCGGACAGGCGGAAGCTCACGCTCTTCGGCAGGTCCGAGGCCTGGGCTGCCACCGTCATCCGCTGCGCCTTGCAGTCAGCAGGCACATCGAACTCGCCGTCAACCGGACCGGGCTTGGAGAGCGGAACGGCAGCGATATCGCGATTGAGCGGGAGGCAAGTCACGCGCCAACCCGCCGACTGCGGCAACTCGCCATCGGCGCTCATCTGAAGCCGGTAGCGGCCGGGCGGGAGAAGCAGCACCTGCGATGCCAGCTCGGCATTGTCGCGGCCGAAATAGAGGATTTGGAGTTCGCCCGAATTGCGCTCGGCTACGCCGCCGGCCCCTTGGGCCAGCTGCCAGTTGAACGGCGGCGGCGCGGACGTTTCGACGAAACCCGGATCGTAGAAGCCACTGCGAAGGTTCGGCACGCCGGCCAGCCGCTGCCAGATCGTGTAGGCCTTCTCATACTGGCCATCGTTGACGAGCGTCGTTAGCATCAATCGCTGCCAGTCGGGCGCGGGACCCGTCGCCTTGTTCGCCGATGCCAGCGACAGGATTAGATCCGCGTTGTTCGGATCCCACGACAATTTGGCCAGCAGCGGCGTTTCCAGTTCCGGATAGGAGGCCAGGATTTGCCGGATTTGCGGAATGGCTCCCGGCGTACGGGCATACCCCGCCAGCGATGGCGCGAGCTGCGCGGACGCCGCCGGTACGAGCCGGTTGAGGACCGCCATCTCACGCATCGCCGGAAGCGGCCGGTTCGACTGCAGATAGACATCGGCGAGGAGGTAGCGGGCCGCCGGAGACCGCGGCGCGCGATCGCGGGCGCTTCCGATCAGGCGCGCGGCTCGGGCCAGATCGCCTTTGCGCAGCGCGATCGCGCCCTGCACCAGGAATGGCTCCCAGCTGAGCGGGCGCTCCGTCGCAAGCTGGCGTACTTTCGCGAGAGTTGCGCGCTTGGTTCGCGGCCCTCACCGGCCGCCGTGCCGACGTCCGTCATAATCGCCGCGGCAAGGGTCTCCGGGTTGCTAGGCCAAAGCTTGTCGGCCGCGTAGCTTCGAACGACCTGCGCGCCGGCAAGCAAGACGAATACGAGCGCCGCCAGTCCGCGAACGAGACCCGGCAGCTAGCGGCTCCCTGCCATCACTCGGGCGCCTTCGGTTGGTGAGCGAGCATAACGATCTCGGTTCGATCCTTATCGATCTGGCCGTACTTGTACGAATAGCCGTAGCCGCTCTTTTCTTCGGCCGACTTGGTCAACGTTCCACCCAGAACATTGGCGCCGGCCGAGCGAATGCGGTTGAGCGCTTCCTGCGCGGCCGAGGTACGAGTTTTCCCGCTCTCGATGACGAGCACAACGTCGTTGACGACCGATGCGATCAACGGCGCGTCGGCAAGCCCGAGGATCGGCGGCGCATCGACAATGACGACGTCGAACTGCGACGACGCTTCCTTGATGATCGACCGGAAGCGTCCGCTCGACAGCAGGTCCGCAGGGTTCGGCGGGACCGGCCCGCAGGCCAGCAGCCACAACTTGTCGTATTGGGTTGGCGTGACGTGATCCGCGACCTTCTCCTCGCTCGTCAGCAGGCGGGTGAGTTCCTGCCCTTCGACAGCGAACGAAAGGCCGGCTTGCGCAGATCGCTGTCGATCAGGAGTACCGACTTGCCGATCCGCGCGAGGTTGTGCGCCAGCGCGACCGCCGTCGATGACTTGCCCTCCGCCGCCCTGGCGCTCGAAATGAGCAACGTCTTCGGCACGCCCTGCTCGGTGCTGAACCGCAGCGACGTGGCGAGGCTCGAATATGCTTCCGACGTAGGGGACGACGGGTCTTCGATCTCCTCCAGCAACGGGACCTTCCGCAACCGCTTGGGAATGGCACCGAGAGCCGCAAGGCCAAGCTTGTTGCGAATGTCGGCGCGTGCTTGATCGTGTCGTTCACGAACTCGAACGCGAAGGCTGCCGCGATACCCGCGCCGATGCCCAGGATAAGGCCGGCCAACAGGTTCCACAGCAAACTCGGCTTGAACGGCGAGACGGGCACGTCCGCTCGATCGACGATCGAAACGGGTGCGGTCCCGACACCGCCGGCGACGCCGATTTCCTTGTAGCGCTGGAGGAGCGCGTCATAGAGGGCGCGGTTGGTGTCAACTTCGCGCTGGTAGATCGTGTACTGGATGCTCCTGCCGCGAAGATCGAGCACCTGGCCCTTCAGGCCCGCGACGCGCGCTTGCAATGCATTCTCCGCCGACAAAGCCGCGCGATACTCGGCCTGAAGGCCATTCAGGCGACTGCCCTCGACGTTTGAGGTCTCGCGGGCGATTTGCCGGTCGAGCTCGGTGATGCGCGAGCGAAGGCTGACCATCTCCGGATGCTCGGCCTTCATCAGCGTACGCTTGTCCTGATATTCCGCCTCGAGCGAGGCACGCGCCTGGCGAAGCGCCTGCGTCGATGCGGTCACGTCGCTGGTCGGTCCAGCCGCCGCGCCTGAGCGATAGGCGCCCTCAGCCGCGACACGCCGGGCGGTCGCCTGCGCCAGCGCTTCGTTGAGCGCGACGAGCGACTGCCCCTGGAGCGATCCCGCGTCCGCCCCGCGCTCCCCGTCGCTGCCACTGCTGGTGTTGATGATGCCCTGCGACTGAGCGTAGGCGACCAGCTGCCGCTCGGACCTCTCGAGGTCGCCGCGCGTCTTTCCAATCTGCTTTTCAAGGAAATTGCGCGCGTAAGTGGACGCTTCGTAGCGGCGCTGGAGCGTCGTGCTGATGAACGCGGTCGCGTAGGCGTTCGCCACTTGCGCGGCGAGCTGGGGCGATTGGGAGACGTACGTGAAGTCGATCAGCTGACCGTCATTGGGCGGGGATACGCTGAGGTTCGCGGCAACCTTTCGCGTCGCCTGCTTGAGCCTGGCAGCGGGGTCGGCCTTCTGATCGGCGAAAGCGGGTTCGCGGACAGGTTGAGGTCCTCGGCAACGCGCTGCGCCAACGTCGTGCTCCGGAGCAGCCCGACCTGCGTCGCGATGAAGTCCCATGAGCTTCCTTCAGCAGCCGCATTCTTGGTCTGGTCGGTCATGATCTCGACCTGCGGCGGATTGACCTCCAGCGTGACTTTCGCGCGGTACTGAGGCGTAGTCAGCAACGTCGCGAGGACGGCGAGGATCACGCCGATCCCTGCTGCCGCCAGGATCAGCCACTTCCACTCGCTTAGGACGCGGAGGATGCGCGCGAAATCGATCGCCGGCGGGGGCGGCTGCGTCGGCGTGAGCCCGAACGAGCCGAGGTGCGGCCCCACTTGCCAGCCTGGGCCGCCGCCATGGACGACGAGATCCTTATTCACTTGGCGGCTCGCAAATCGTCATCGCAACTCCGCTTTCTAGAACGGCCGGAAGATCGACAGCATTGGGAAACTGTTCAGGAGTTGCCGGTACGCAGCCTTCACGCTGTTGCCGTCAACGACAATGATGTCGCCCGGGTAGATTTTCGGGTCGGTCACTTCACCGCGGCGAATCCCGACGAGGTCGAATGCAGCCGCCTGCCGCTGGCCGCCAATCGTCCGGAAAACCGCGATCCTGCGCGCATTGGCGTCCTCGGTGACGCCGCCAGCAAGGGCTACGGCCTGCATCAAGGTGACTTCTCCGCCGGCCGGATATGCCCCGGCGTTCTTCACTGCTCCATCGACGGTGATGCTGCGGCGGGCCGATTCCGACGCCGACGCTGATGTCCGGGTTCTCCAGATATTTTTCGCCGAACTTCTTGGTGAGCGCCTCGTCGAGCTGCGCGGTCGTCATGTCGACGGCGCGAACCTCGCCGATCAGCGGCATCGATATCTGCCCCGTCAGGTCGACCTGATAGTCGCCGCTTAAGTCGGGCATCCGAAAGATCTTCACCGAAACTGTGTCCATCGGCGAAATGCGGTAGTTGGATTTGAGCGTCGCCACCGATGGTGCGTCGGGCGCCTTGAACTTGCCCGCGTCGTCATATGCAATGGGTCCGCCCCGCGTCGACGCACAGGCAGCAACGGCGATGAGCATCAGGGTACCGATCAGTACGCGAAAGGCCGTTCGAAAGGTCGACGCAGTCAAGACGCTCTCCTGCAAAGGACGCCCCTTATTAAGCGTGTTGATACTTGGCAACGCGAGCGCTTGCGCGGTCCGCATTTGCAAGAGGGCCAGTCTGGATGAACCAACGGTCGTCGCCTTCGACCGCGAGTGCCGTCAGGACCCCCGTTCGATAGGCGCCGGTGTCCACTCCGATCCGGTTGTGCTGGGCGTCGACGCCCTCGCTGATCGTGTGGCCGTGAACGACGATGCAGCCGTGGTCCGCCTCATCATCGAGGAACGGCGACCGGATCCAGCGAAGGTCCTGCGGAATTCGCTGAGCTAGCGGGACGCCAGGGCGAATCCCCGCGTGGACGAACAGATAACCGCCGAATGACGCTGTATCGACGAAGCCCGACAGGAATTTCAGATGATCCTTGGGGATCACTTGCCGGAGCAACTTTAGCGCCTCCGCCCGGTTTCGCGTCTGCAGATCGAGCGGATCGACGCCATAACTGCGAAGTGTTTCCGCCCCTCCGAACCTGAGCCAATCGGGCAGGATCGACATGTCTCCGGCCAGGATCCGGAGCACCACTTCCTCATGGTTGCCCATGATGAAGACGGGCTTCGCGAAGGAGGGCCGGTAACGGCGAAGGCGCTCCACTACCTGGGCGGACTGGGGACCGCGATCAATCAGGTCGCCGAGGAAGACGATCGTGATCTTGGCGGGCGGGCGGGCGCGGATGTCCTCGGCGACCTGACCCAGCAGCTCATCGAGCAGGTCGAGGCGGCCGTGTATGTCACCGATCGCGTAAGCGCGGTGCCCGGACGGGCCAATCGGTCCGTCGTCGCGATCGTGCGTCCTTCGGCTGCGCAACTTCTTCCTCGACACCTTACGGACTGGCGCAGCAAAACTCGCGGCGCCCCAGCACCCGCTGCATTCTTCCTAACACCGATCTAGATGGATTGCTCCCTCTCGGATGGAATTCCAGTCCGCAACCGGTGGCTGTTGCGGCGCGAATGCCACTCGCCTCGAAAATCGCTCGGATCAGTCGCAACCCGGGGCCGGTAACTTGCGTTTCATCCATTCTGGTGCAAGTTGCATTGGTTATCGGACTTAGGTGTCGACCGAGGGAGACTGGAATGGCTGGGCGCGGATCATTCCGTAGGGTTACGGCCACCTTCGTCGCTGCGTCTCTGCTCGCCGGTTCGGCTTCCGCCGCTGCGCCGCGCTCCGTCGATCCCCTCGTTGCCTTGAGTGTTCTCGGAACCTCTGAATCCTACGCCGCGATCTGCGCCGTCGGCGCGGCCCAGGCCGCAAGTGCTGCAGCGACCGCCGCAACCGTCCAAGGCGTTGCGCCGGGTGGCTGCGTGCTACCGGTTGTCGATGCCGCTCCGCCGCCAGTTGTCGCTGAAGCCTCCCCGGCTCCACTCATTGCCGCAGCGCCAGTCGCGACGGCTGGAAGCGTCTTTCCCTTGCTGCTCGGCCTGGCCGCCGTCGTCGTTGCCGCGGTCGTGATCAGCCACAAGTCCAGCAACGGCGAGATCATCCTCCCGATCAGCCCATAATCTTTGGGCGAAGACGGAAGCTTCGGTTCAGGGAGATTAAGATGGGCAAAGTCGGACTCACCAAGATTGCGATCGGAGCGGTCCTGCTGACGACGCCTGTGGCCGGCTTCTCGCAGGCGGCATGGGTTCCCGGCTCGGAGATCGTCGGCCAGTCCGTTTCGGTCGAGACGAACGGGGTTACAAACACCGTCTATTTCGATCCGGCTGGAGCCGCTCGCATCCAGACGCCAGGTGGACGCATGGTCCCCGGCTCCTGGACCGCCGCGAACGGCCAGCTGTGCCTGACGACTGGTGCGGCCCAGGAATGCTGGCCCTATGCCCAGCCCTTCCAGGCCGGACAGCAACTCACGCTAACCAGCAGCTGCAACGCGGCTTCGCGTTGGACGGCGCTCGGGACGAACCAGGCGGCGCCGATGCAGTCGCGCGAAGGCGAACGCGGCTAACGGTCACGCCGTCAGTTGATCGGCGCGAGCAGCGCGAATTTCGGGATTTCGACGTCGAGCGTCGAGCCGTCTTCATCGACCATCCGATAGCTTCCGCTCATCGAGCCGGTAGGCGTGTCCAGCGGGCAGCCTGAGACGTAATCGAAGCTGCCATCCGGCGCGATCAGCGGCATTTCGCCAACCACGCCTTCTCCCTGAACCTCGTGAACGGCGCCGCGTCCGTCGATGATCGTCCAGCTTCTCGAAAGGAGCTGGACGGACCGCGCGGACCCATTCTCGATCCGCACATGATAAGACCAGAACCAGCGATTGATCGACGGGTCGGACTGCTCGGCAAGATAACTGACGGCGACCCGCACCGTGATGCCATGCGTCGTCGCGACGTTGGGGAAAAGCATCGCGAGCGTATCGAGACCGGTCACCAGCGAACGCTAAGACAGCTCGCGCTCGCAAACAACGGCTTAGATCGAGTTCCGCCTGCACGATAGAGCCGCCCAACGAGCCGGGAGCGCGCTTCCACGAGCCCGGCCGAGCGCCCGGTCAGGATGTCGCGCATGAGAAAGTGGCCGCTGAGCTCCAGCCCGTCGCGATCTCAATCCACGACGCCGGGCCGCCCTCGCGGACGAAATTCGGAAGCGTCAGCAACTTTCCTGCGTAGGGTTCGGCTTCCGCCGCGCTGACCGCTCGGCCCGAGCGGGGACTGACGGCAACCAGATCGTCGTTGGACCCGCTCACCGCGCAGGTTTCAAGGTCGAGTCCGAAACCCAGTTCGGCCAGCAGCAGCAACTCGTAGCGGACGAGCTGGCTCGCCCAGCCGAGCGCGGACGGCGCCGCCTCGATCAACGCCAGCAGCGCATCCAGCGCGTTGTAAAGCCGCGGATAGGGCTGGCCTTCGGGAAGGGCGGCCGCCGTCAGCACGGTGACCCAGTCGATCGCGGCGGCAGGCAGCGGCTCGGAGAGCAAGGGCGCACGGCTGTGCACCAGCTCCAGTTCGGCGTGGGCCAGCTGCTCTTCGGTCCGCGAGCGGAGGCGGGCCTGAACCTGATTGCCGGCGATGACGACCGGCCGCATCCGCCGACCGCGCGCTCCGCGGACATAGGCCGCCTGCAGCCCGTCGTCCGGAGTCATCAGCCGAACGATCGCGCCATGCTCGCCATGCGTCCGCAGCGCGCAGACGATGGCGTGCGTATCGATGTTCACGCCTCAGCCGCGCCGGTGGAAATAATCGTAGAGCTGGCGCGCCATCGTCTTGCTGATGCCGGGCGCCCGCTCGAGATCCTCGAGCGCCGCGCCCTTGACCGCTCGCGCGGTGCCGAAGTGCATCAGCAAGCGCGCGCTTGCGGTTCGGGCCGATGCCGGGGACGTCGTCGAGCGTCGACGTCGTCAGGCTCTTCGCCCGCTTCGCGCGGTGTGTGCCGATGGCGAAGCGGTGGGCCTCGTCGCGCAGCCGCTGGAGGTAGAACAGCAGGGCCGAGTTCGGCGGGAGCGTGATCTCGCGGCCGCCGGGAAAGTGAAACACCTCGCGACCCTCGCGGCCGTGATGCGGGCCCTTGGCGACACCGACGACCGGCACGTCGTGAACGCCGGCGTCCTCCATCACTTCGCAGACCGCCGATAGCTGTCCCTTGCCGCCGTCGATCAGCAGCAGGTCGGGCCACTCGCCGCTCTGCCGGTCGGGGTCTTCCTTCTCCAGCCGCGCGAAGCGCCGTTCAAGCACTTCGCGCATCATCGCGAAGTCGTCGCCCGGCGCGGTCTCGGGCCGCTTGATGTTGAACTTGCGATAGCTGTTCTTGCGGAAGCCTTCGGGCCCGGCGACGATCATCGCGCCGGTCGCGTTCGTGCCCATGATGTGGCTGTTGTCATAGACCTCGATGCGCTTGGGCACGTCGGCCAGCTCGAACGTATCGGCCAGCTCGCGCAGGATCTTGCCCTGCGTCGTCGTCTCGGCGAGCCGGCGGTCGAGCGCTTCCTCGGCATTGCGCCGGGCCTGGTCGAGCAGCTTCTTGCGGTCGCCGCGCTTGGGCACTTCGATCGCGACCTTGTCGCCCTGCCCGCTCCGACAGCGCCTCCTCGAGCACCTCGCGGTCGTCCAGCTCGCGGTCGATGAGAATGCGCTTCGGCGGCGGCATGTCCTCATAGAACTGGACGAGAAAGCTCGACATCACCTCCGCTTCGGGAACGTCGCTGGTGTGCGCCGGGAAGAAGGCCCGATGGCCCCAATTCTGCCCGCCGCGAATGAAGAAGCCCTGGATCGACACGGTGCCCGCCTTGCAGGCGAGCGCGAACACGTCGGCATCGCCGAGACCTTCGGCATGCACGGTCTGGATGCCCTGGATGTAGGTCAGCGCGCGAAGGCGGTCGCGATAGACAGCGGCCAGCTCATAATCCTGCTTCTCGGCCGCCTCGGCCATCTGCTTTGACAGCCGCGCCTGAACGCCGGTCGACTTGCCGGACAGGAACTCCTTCGCGTCGTCGACCAGCTCGTCATAATCGGCCTCGCTGATCCGGCCGACGCACGGCGCCGAGCAACGCTTGATTTGGTAGAGCAGGCACGGCCGCGAGCGGTTGGCGAAATAGCTGTCGGAGCAGCTTCGTAGCAGGAACAGCTTCTGCAGCGCGTTAAGCGTTCGGGTGACCGATCCGGCGCTGGCGAACGGTCCGAAATACTGCCCCTTCGATCCGCCGCGCGCCGCGATGCTTCTGCACCCGCGGGAAGGCGTGATCCTCCCGCAGCAGGATGAACGGGAAGCTTTTGTCGTCGCGCAGGAGCACGTTGTAGGCGGGCCGGAAGCGCTTGATCAGCTGCGCTTCCAGCAGCAGCGCCTCGGCCTCGGTTCGGGTCGTGACGATCGTCATCGACCGCGTCTGCGCACACCATCCGCTGCAGCCGCTTCGGCAGCCGCGCGACCTGCGTGTAGTTCGTTACCCGGTTCCTGCAGCGCCCGCGCCTTGCCGACGTAGAGCACGTCGCCGCGTGCGTCCTGCATGCGATACACGCCCGGCCGAACCGGCAGCGTCTTCAGCACCTCGCGGATCGCCGCGACGCCCGCTCTCGAGGTCGGGCTGCTCCGCGCCGCGGACGGCATAGGTCGCCTGATCCTCGTTGAAGCGCTCGGCGGCGCCAGGTTGATCGGGACGGTCGGCCTTGCTCACCTCGACGAGATAGGCGGTGAACTCCGCTTGCGCGAGGGGGTCAGGCGGCGGCCTTTGCCTCCGCTTTGACCTCTTCTTCCAGCATCCAGTCGACGCGGCGCGGGCGTGGATGGCGGTGGTGTCGTAGACCGGCAGGACGTTGGCGCGGATGTCGACCGCCAGCACCAGCTCGGTGCAGCCGAGAACCACCGCCTGGACCTTCTGCTTGGCGAACTCGGTGATCAGCGTCTTCAGCTTGCGCTGGCTGTCGCGGACGACCTGCCCGCGCGCGAGTTCCTCGAAGATGATGCGGTCGACTTCGGCGATCCACGCCTGGTCGATCGAGACGAGCGTTGATCCCGCGCGCTTCGAGCCGGCCGCGAACGTGCGGTTCGGTCATCGTGAAGCCGCGTGCCCAGCAGCGCGACCTTCGACATGCCGTCGGCGACCAGCCTGTCGGCAGTCCGTCGGCGATGTGGAGCACCGGCACGCCGACGTTCCTGGCGACGGCGTCATAGACCTTGTGGCGTGGTGTTGCAGGCGATCAGCAGCCCGTCGGCGCCAGCCGCCTGAAGCTTCTGCGCGGCATCGATGTTGAGCTTGCGCGACGCCGTCCCAATCGTCCGCAGCTCCATCGCAGCGAACGGGTCGGCGAAGTCGAGGCTCTCGATCATCAGGCGTGCGCTGTGCAGCCCGCCGAGCGCGCTGGGCGACGCCCCGGTTGATATGCTCGTAATAAAGCGCGGTCGACGACCAGCTGGTCCCGCCAATGATACCCAGCTTGCGCAAAGCCGCCTGCCCCTTCCCCAAGATCACGACGTGTGAATGGAGCAGACGCGACACCTGGCCCCGCAGGCATTTGTTATGGGCCAAGCAAAGTTGGCAAGACGTAAACGACTGATTTTACGCAGAATGAATCATAACTTGCGGCGAGCCGTTCATCGCGGACATCAACCGATGTTCTTGACGATCTCCTCGACCATCTTCTTGGCGTCGGCGAGCAGCATCATCGTGTTGTCGCGATAGAAGAGCTCGTTGTCGACGCCGGCATAGCCGACACCGCCCATCGACCGCTTCACGAACAGCACGGTGCGCGCCTTTTCGACGTCGAGCACCGGCATGCCGTAGATCGGCGAGCTCTTGTCGGTCTTGGCGGCCGGGTTGGTGACGTCGTTGGCGCCGATGACGAAGGCGACGTCGGTCTGGGCGAACTCGCTGTTGATGTCCTCCAGCTCGAACACCTCGTCATAGGGCACGTTGGCCTCGGCCAGCAGGACGTTCATGTGGCCCGGCATGCGGCCCGCGACCGGGTGGATCGCATATTTCACCCGGACGCCCTCCTTCTTGAGCAGGTCGGCCATTTCGCGGAGCGCGTGCTGCGCCTGGCTGACCGCCATGCCGTAGCCGGGGACGATGATGACCTGGTCGGCCTGCTTCATCAGGAAGGCGGCGTCCTCGGCCGAGCCGCGCTTGTAGGCGCGGTCGATGGCTTCGCCGCCGCCGCCCGCCGCCGCATCGCCGCCGAAGCCGCCGGCGATGACCGAGATGAAGCTGCGGTTCATCGCCCGGCACATGATGTAGCTGAGGATCGCGCCCGAGCTGCCGACC
This sequence comes from uncultured Alphaproteobacteria bacterium, assembly GCA_963750315.1. GTDB lineage: Bacteria > Pseudomonadota > Alphaproteobacteria > Sphingomonadales > Sphingomonadaceae > Sphingomicrobium. Next base: position 186,196 of record CAVVQF010000017.1, on the reverse strand, counting down.
AGCGCGCCGGTGATGATCATCGCGCTGTTGTGGAGCGTGAAGCCCATCGCCGCCGCCGCCCAGCCCGAATAGCTGTTCAGCATCGAGATCACGACCGGCATGTCGGCGCCGCCGATCGGGATGATCAGCAGGAAGCCGATGGCGAAGCGCGAGCGCCATGACGGTGAAGAACACCCACGGCGCCTGGTCCTGCGTGACAGTAAGCGATAGGCCGAAGAATCGCGATCGCCAGCAGTGCCGAGATTGATGACAGTGCCGCAGCGGCAGCAGGATCGGCTTGCCGCTCATGTTGCCGTTGAGCTTGAGGAAGGCGATCACCGAGCCGGAGAAGGTGATTGCGCCGATGGCGACGCCGAGGCCCATCTCGATCCGGCTGACGGCGATGCCGAGGATCGCGCCGGCATCGGCGTGATCCGACGAATGCCGAACGCCTCGGGATTGAGGTACGCCGCCGCGCCGACCAGCACCGCCGCCATGCCGACGAGGCTGTGAAACGCCGCGACCAGCTGCGGCATCGCCGTCATCTGGATCTTGCGGGCGGTGACCAGGCCGATCCCGCCGCCGATCGACGATAGCGCCGAGGATCTCAGTCGAACGCCGATCGAGTCGAATCCGGCATGAAGGTCGATGCGCTGCATCCGACTGCATAGCGGTTTCGACGAGCGCTCAGGCAAGTGCGTCACGAGCGTCGTCACGACCGCGATCGCCATGCCGATCATGCCGGCGCGATTGCCGCGCCGGCTGCTGTCCGGGCTCGAAAGTCCCCTCAGCGCGAGGATGAAGCAGATGCCGGAGACGAGATAAGCGAGGAGCACCCAGGCGGGCGTGCGGCCGCCTCAGCATCGCCATCTCCGTCATGCGAGCGGCGAGCATCCATGCTGGATTGCCGCGTCGCTTCGCTCCTCGCAATGACGAGCAAGGCATCCTAGCGCTCCTTCTTCTTGTACATGGCGAGCATTCGCGCGGTGACGGCGAAGCCGCCGAAGATGTTCACGCTGGCCAGCGCGACCGCGACCAGGCCGAGCCATTTCGATGACGCGCTTCCCGCAGCCGCCGCGGCGATCAGCGCGCCGACGATGATCACCGAGGAAATGGCGTTGGTCACGCTCATCAGCGGCGTGTGCAGCGCCGGAGTGACCGACCAGACGACGTAATAGCCGACGAAGCAGGCCAGCACGAAAATCGACAGGATCGAGATGAAGTCCATCAGCCCCTCTTCAAGGTCGAATGTTCACGAATGTTCACACTGACGAGCATGTGTTTGAACGCCGGCCCAGGCGATCTTCGACGCTTCTTGCTGGATCGGGCGCGCGGCGTTGCAGGTCATTCGGGGCGGACCATGCACAATTCGATCGCAATAGGACAGAGCCAAAGCGGGTGCGATTATTCGCGTTAACCGAAACACGGTTTCCGATTTGATAACCTTTCTTGGGCAGAGAGATGGCACGAAGGCTGAAGGAATAATGCCCGGTGCTGCTGCGCAAGGCTCAGAAAGGTGAAGGTTCACGCTGGAAACTGCTGCTTTGGACAGCAGTGGCCGCGCTTATCTTCGGCCTGATCGGCGCCGGCGAGCTTCCCGAGGACATGCTTCGGGCCAGCCGCAACAATCTGCACATCCACAAGGCGAGCGGCGACATCGTCTTCGTCGCGATCGACGATGCTTCCTTGCGTGAGGTCGGGCGTTGGCCCTGGCCCCGGCGCAACACGGCGAAGATCATCAGCAATCTTCACGACGCCGGAGCGAAACGCACCTTCGTCGACATTATCATCAACGGACCGAGCGAGCATGCCGACGACGTCGCCCTGGCAGCTGCGATCAGCAAAGCCGGCAATGTCACGCTTCCGATAACTGCTCGCTTCGGCAATACCGGCTGGGTCGACCCCGACCTGCTGCCTCCTACCATCATCAGCCGGAACGCAGATCTTGGCCTGATCAGCGTCGCCTACAATTACCAGAATGCCGTCTGGCGGCTGGACTATTCGAGGCAGGTCGGGCGGCAAGACCGTCCAGTCCTATGCGGCGAAGCTCGCCAACGCGTCCCCGACGCTGAGCGGCGATTTCATCCCGGATTATTCGACAGATCCGTCATCCGTTCCGATTTTGAAAGCGTCGGACGTCCTGAAAGGCAGGTTCGATCCGCAAGGCTGTCGCCGGCAAGGACATCGTCCTTGGAACCACCGCCGAGGGTCATCGACCAATATTTCATCCCCGGCTGGGGCAAGAAGGGCGGCGCCTACGTCCAGATCATCGGGGCGGAGACGTTGAAGGCCGGGGGATCGAGCTACTTCGGCTGGCTGCCCGCCCTTGCGCTCGCATTGCTCGCCTGCTGGGCGGCGATGCGTCAAAAGACCTCGGGGCAGGCCGGTCTTATCCTCGCGGGATCGGCGTTTGTTCTGCTGATGGCGCCGATCGCACTCGAAGCCATCCGGCTGTTCGTCGACATCACCCCGGCGCTATTCGCGGTGGCGATCGTGTCGACTGCGGCTCGCCATCGCAACGCTGGAAGCAGCGCGGCCTCGTCAACACCGTCTCCGGCCTGCCGAACCTCAACGCACTCCGGGCCAACAAGGACGGCCGCGACAAGGCGCTGATCGCGGCGCGGGTCCTGAATTACGCGGAAATCGTCGCCGCTCTGCCCCCGGAGCAGGAGCGCCAACTGGTCGAGCAGATCGTTTCACGCCTTCGCGTCGGCGCTCCCGATCGCGACGCTTTATCAGGGCGATGGCGGCATTTTCGCCTGGTTCGAGGAGCCGCAGCTGCCGTTCGGCAACCATCTCGAAGCGCTCTACGCCTTGTTCCGCAACCCGGCCCGGGTCGACGGCCTGTCGATCGATCTGGCCGATCAGCTTCGGCGTCGAGGTCGGCAGCGGCCGGTCGCTGACCAACCGCCTTGCCAGCGCGCTGGTCGCCGCCGACGAAGCGGCGCACGACGGCCTCAAGTGGAAATATTACGACCCGGAGACGCTTGAGGACGCGTCGTGGAAACTGTCGATGCTCAGCCAGCTCGACGAGCGCGATCGACAAGGGCGAAGTGTGGGTCGCCTATCAGCCCAAGCTCGACCTCAGCACGCGCCGGATCATCGGCGCCGAAGCGCTGGCCCGCTGGACCCACCCCGAGAAGGGCCCGATCGCGGCGTCCGAGTTCGTCGCCGCCGCCGAGCAGCACGACCGCATCGGCAAGCTCACCGACTTCGTCCTGGAGAAGGCGATCGTCGCGGCCGCTGGCGTCAACCGCAAGCAGCCGGCGACTTCAACATCGCGGTCAACCTTTCGGCGCCGCTTGCTGACCGACCAGGGCTTCGCGCTGCGCCTGTCGGCCCTGCTCGCCCGGCATGGACTGCCGCCGCACCTGCTTACGCTCGAGCTGACCGAGACCGCCGCGCTGGCCGGCAGCGGCGACGGCGCTCGACATGCTCGCCTCGCCTTCGCGACCTCGGCGTCAGGCATCTCGATCGACGATTATGGCACCGGCCTGTCGACGCTCGAATATCTGAAGAAGATTCCCGGCGAGCGAGATCAAGATCGACCAGAGCTTCGTCAAGGCGATGCTCGACAACCGCAGCGACCGGTGATGGTCCAGTCGACCATCGGCCTCGCCCACTCGCTCGGCCGCAAGGTCGTCGCCGAGGGCGTCGAGCACCACGAGCGTCCTCGACGCGCTGGTCGAGATGGATTGCGACGTCGCTCAGGGCTTCATCATCGGCCGGCCGATGAGCCTCGACAGCCTGTCCAAGCGCCTTTCGACCGACCGCACGCTCAAGCGTCGCCTAAGTCCTCAAAGTAATCGCTGAATTGCCGGGGCAAGTGCGCGCCAAGTACTCGTGCGCGTTAATAATGGTTAACTCGTTGCTAACCATAACCTATTAAGGTTAATACTCCTGGCAGCTGCCGAATCGCAGTACGAAGGACAGGGGTATGAAAATGAAGAAGCAAGCACAGACCAAGGGTCTCTGGAGCTGGCTGCTCGGCTGCGGCTGGAGCAACACCGGCGCGCAGGGCTAACAAAAACGGCCGCGTATCCCGCGGCCGTTTTTTGTTGAACTTTCAGCAATTTAGCACGGCGTCCGTGAAATACCGGACGCCTTCGTGCGTTCTGCGTTAGCGTAGCGGCGCGATTTCTGCGCCCCAAGACGTGGACATTACGCGCCCTCCCCTGGCTTACCGAATCAGCCGCGAATCGGTCCGGCGAGTTACCCGAGCGATTCGCTGGAATTGACCAATTCGGTCGCCTAACGCTCTGGGATGCTTCGACAGGCTTCCACCACGCTCTCCGTTTCGGCGCACCGCCAGGGCCTTCACGAAATCACCGCCGCCGTGGAATTCGTGGGTCCGCGAGCAGGGCTATCAATGCAGGACTGTTGACGATCTTCTGCCGGCACACCTCGGCCTCGCTGCTGATCCAGGAGAATGCCGCGCCGCGCCGCCCGCCGCGATCTCGAGACCTTCTTCAGCCGGATCGCACCGGAGGATCCGTCGCTCTACACGCACAATGACGAAGGCCCCGACGACATGCCCGCGCATTTGCGAACGGCGCTGACCGCGACGCAGCTTTCGATCCCGATTGACGGATGGCCGGATGGCGCTCGGCACGTGGCAGGGCATCTATCTGTTCGAGCATCGCCGCGACCCGTCCGCCGCGACAGATCGCGCTGCACCTGGTGGGCGAATGAGCCTCGAATCCGTTCGCGCCTGGCTCGCCGAGCACGCGCCAGACCTGCCGCTGATCGAGGTCGAGGAGACCACGGCGACCGTCGACGACGGCGGCCGAGGCGCTCGGCGTCGAGCCGGGCCGGATCGCCAAGACGCTGGCGGTTCGCGCGGGCGAGCAGACGTTCCTGCTCGTCGCGCGCGGCGATGCGCGGCTCGACAATGGCAAGACGCAAGGGCGAGTTCGGCGCGCGGCCGCGGATGCTTGGCGCCGAGGAGACATTCGCGCTGACGGGCCACCCGGTCGGCGGCGTCTGCCCGTTCGGGCTCGCGACCGACCTGCCGGTCTATTTCGACGAGACTCGCTGAAGGCGTTCGACGTCGTCTATCCGGCGGGCGGGTCGCTCAACACGTCGGTCGAGGTGCCGACCGACCGCCTGTTCGAGCTGGTCGGCAAGAGCTGGGTCGACCTATGCCGCCTGCCCGAGGAACCGGCCGGGGCTTAAGTCCGCAGGCGCGACGGCCTCGGTTGGCCATGGCCGTCTCGGCGATCAGCGATTCCACGGCGGCGGCCATGACCGGCGAGGTCTGCAGGCCGAACCCGCCCTGCCCCGCCAGCCAGAAGAAGCCGTCCGCCGCCCGATCGAAGCCCACGACCGGATGGCGGTCGGGCGCGAAGGTCCGGAGGCCCGCCCAGCGGCTGTGGATCCGGCCGACCTTCATCGTCGTCCGCTCCTCCACCCGGTGCGCGGCGAGCGCGACTTCATATTCGTCGGGCTGGGCGTCGCAGGGATCGCCCGGCACCTCGTCCATCGGCGAGGCGAACAGCCGCCCGCTCTCGGCGCGAAATAGAGTTCGTCGCCGACCGTCTTGGCGAAGGGCCAACCGGAGGTGTCGAGGCCTTCGGGAGCGTCGAAGGTGATGATCGTACGTCGCAGCGGCCGCAGGCCGATTGGCTCAACGCCGGCGGCAGTCGCCACCGCGTCGGCCCATGCGCCGGCCGCGTTGACGAGGATCGGCGCGGAGTAAGTGTCGCCCCGCTCGGTCGTCGCGGTCCATTGCCCCGCTGAATGGTTCAACCTCGCAACACGCGCGTCGTTGACGATCTCACCGCCGCCGTGGCGGATGGCGCGGACGTGGCCCTGCAGCAGCGCATGCGTGTCGAGCCGGATGCCGTTGCGGTCAACCAGCGCCGCGACAGCGCCCTCGGTCGCCGGTCCGGATGATCGGACAGAGGTCGATGATCCCCGCCTCGTCGACGCGTTCCATTTGCGCGAAAGGCGCGATCGCCGCGTCCAGCTCGTCGAGGCCGGCAAGCTCGTCGGCGCGGGCATGGACGAGCACCGGCATCCGGTGGCCGAGCGGAACGTCGGTAAAGCCGGGCGGCGGCGCTTCGAAGAAGCTGCGGCTGGCGAGAGTCAGCTCGCGGACGAGCGGATCGCCGAGCGCATAATGCAGCATCGTCGCGCTGCGGCCCGACGAGTGATAGCCGACGGCGGGCTCGGCTTCGAGGACGGTGACCTTGGCATGTTTCGCAAGCGCGGAGGCCGCGGAGAGGCCCGCGATGCCGCCGCCGATCACGAGGATGTCGCTGGAGTTCAACTGGCCGCCGTGAGCCTTTCGTTCACGACCTTGCCGCCTTGCGTCAGGCGGATCGCCTTGACGATTTCGTCGTCGTCCGGAAGCACCGGCTTGTTCTGCTCCTTGTCCCAGAAAGCGGACAGGAAATTGAACAGGTTGCGCGCGAACAGCGCCGAAGAATCGGCGGCGAGCGTCCGCGCCAGGTTCGACGCGCCGATGATCGTGACGCCGTGCTTCACGACATTCTCGCCGGCGACGCAGCCTTCGACATTGCCGCCCGCATCGGCGGCGAGGTCGACCACCACGCTACCCGGCCGCATCGAGGCCAGCTGCGCATCGCTGATCAGGCGCGGCGCCGGCCTGCCGGGGATCAGAGCGGTGGTGATGACGATATCCTGCTTGGCGATGTGGCCGGACACCAGCTCGGCCTGCGCCTTTTGATATTCCTCCGACATTTCGGTCGCGTATCCGCCCGAACCTTCGCCCTCGATACCCGCGACATTCTCGACGAAGATCGGCTTGGCGCCGAGCGACTGGATCTGTTCCTTGGTCGCCGAGCGGACGTCGGTCGCGCTGACCTGCGCGCCCAAGCGGCGAGCCGTCGCGATCGCCTGGAGGCCCGCGACGCCGACACCCATTACGAAGACGCGCGCGGCGCTGACGGTCCCGGCCGCGGTCATCATCATCGGGAAGGCGCGGCCGTACGTGGCCGCTCCGTCGACGACGGCCTTGTAGCCGGACAGGTTCGATTGCGAGGACAGGATGTCCATCGACTGCGCGCGGGTGATGCGCGGCATCCATTCCATCGCCAGCGCCTCAAGCCCGGCCGAGGCATAACCGTCGATCGTGTCGCGCTGCCGCGTCGGATCGAGCGCGCCGACGACGATGCGCACCGGACTTGGCGCCCTTCAGCGAGCCGGGTTCGGGCCCATTGATCGCGAGGATGATGTCCGCGCCGCTCAGCGCTTTTTCGCGCGGAGCGACGGTTGCGCCAGCTGCCTCGAAGTCGGCGTCGGGGACCGATGCCTGCTCGCCGGCCCCGGCTTCGACCGACACCTCGGCGCCGAGCCCGATGAACTTCTTCACCGTCTCCGGCGTCGCGGCGACCCGCGTTTCGCCCGGCGCGGTCTCCCTGACGACTGCGATCTTCATGCAGCGCCAGCTAGCTGATTAGCATGACGACGAAGAACCCGACGGCAAAGGAGGCGATCGCACCCCATTTCAGCAGCTTCGTGAACCGATCATAGTCGCTGACGTGGTGCGCCATCTCCTGCGTCGGCGGATTGTCCAGAAGCGGCTCGTGATGCGCCATTCTTGTACCCCTCAAAAATTGGAACTGTTGGAGCCGTCCATAACAAGGCCTCGCACCGCCCCCAAGCCCTGAAGTCTTAAGCTGGCATTTACTCCTTTCATCGTAGGACTTGCGCAGGAAGACCAATGCGCGAGCAAGAAACGAAATCCCTGCTTCTCGTGGAAGCCGATCCCGCCGAGCGCCGGCTCGTGTCGGCAGTCGCCGCTCGCGCTGGCTGGATCACGGTTGGCGCCGACTGCATCGAGACCGCCGTCGGCCTGCTGCAAGGCCCGCACGGACGCGAAGTCCAGGCCGCGCTGCTCGCCAATTGGGACGAGCAGTCAGGGCCTGCGAGCATCGCCGCCCTTCGCTCCAGCCGGGCCGGACTGCCGGTCATCGTCGCCGCCAAGGGCGATTCCGTCGCCGAAGCCGTCAACGCGATGCGCGCCGGCGCCACCGATTTCCTGACCAGCCCGGTCGCCCCCGAGCGACTTGTCGATGCGCTCGCCGCCAATGCCGACCGCCGCAAGCCCGCGGGCGAGCTGGTTCCGGTTTCAGAAAAGCTCGCACCCGAGCTCTCGCTCGACCAGCTGGTCGGCTCGTCGCCAGCGTATCGCGCCGCCTTGGCCGTCGCTGCCAAGGCCGCCCGCAACCGCCTTCCGATCCTGATCATCGGCGAACCGGGCACCGGCAAGGAAACCGTCGCCCGCGCCATTCATGGCGCAAGCCTTCGCGCCCGCGGCCCGCTCGTCATCGTCGACTGCAAGGCCGTGCCCGGCAACGTCATCGACAGCGAGCTGTTCGGACACTCCAAAGGCGCCTTCCCGGGAGCGTTCGCCGAGAAGATCGGGCCGGATGCTGGAAGCGGACATGGGGTCGCTGGTGCTCGACGAAGTCGCGGCCATGCCGCACTCGACTCAGGAAGCACTGGATCGCGTCCTCGCGACCGGCGAAGTCCGCCCCGTCGGCTGCAACGGCAGTTCGTCCATCGACGTTCGCGTCATCGCCACGTCGAGCGCTGCACTGCCCGAAAGCTTCAATCAGGGGCTGGGCGAGCGCGTCTCGGTGACGATCGTGAACCTGCCGCCGCTACGCGACCGCAGCTCGGACATCCCTGCCCTCGCGCGTCATTTGCTCCAGCGCTTCGCCGAGCAGGAATTGCTCCCGCCCTTGTCGATCGGCAACGACGCACTGGCGGTGCTGATGCGCTACGGCTGGCCAGGCAACGTTCGCCAGCTTGCCAGCGTGCTGTTCCGCGCCGGTCTTCACTGCGACCGCGGCGGCCTGACCGCCGAGGACTTCCCGCACATTGCGACGCAGTCGCGCTTCACGGCGCGCAAGAGCGATTTCGCGCCGAACATCAGCGCTCACCAGTCGAGCGATGTTGCGCTGAGCGGGTCGAGCGGCGTCACCTTGTTCACCAACGAGGGTCACCTGCGCACGCTCGAAGAAATCGAAGCGGACATCATCCGTCTCGCCATCGGCCATTATCGCGGCCGCATGACGGAGGTCGCGCGCCGGCTCGGCATCGGCCGCTCCACGCTCTATCGCAAGCTCAGCGACATCGGCATCGACACCGCCGCCTGAGACGCTAGCGTCGCCAGCGTGCGAGCTATCCTTCTCACAGCATTATTGCTCATCGGCTGCTCGAAGCCTGATGCGGCCGCCGAAGCCGCACCGTCCGCGTGTCGCGCCGAGATGTTCGAGGGAAGTCGGTTCACCGTCTGCGATCCTGGTGAAGGCCGGCTCGAGCTAGTTGCGGCAGGCCCACATGAAACGCCCGTCCGGCAGTTCGCCGATCTTGAGTTAAGCCTCGGTGCAAAGGCCGAGGACGTCGCCTTCGCCATGAACGCGGGCATGTACGACCAAAACGGGCGATCGATCGGGCTCGCGATCGTCGAGGGCATGCAAAGGCATGCGATCAACCGGCGCAAGGGCGGCGGCAATTTCCACCTGATGCCGAACGGCGTTTTTCAGGTCCGCAAGGATGGTCGCGCCGAAATCGTGACAAGCGATCAGTGGAAGCCGTCGGCGGATATTCGCTTCGCGACACAATCAGGGCCGATGCTCGTGATCGGAGGCAAGCTGCATCCGGCATTCGACGCCGATGGATTGTCGAAGAATTTCCGCAACGGCGTCGGCGTGGCCAATGGCAAGGCGATCTTCGTGATCAGCGACGACCCCGTCTCGTTCGGAAAGTTTGCCCGGCTGTTTCGCGATCGGCTGAAGACGCCGGACGCCTTGTTCTTCGACGGTGCGGTAAGCGCGCTGTGGGATCCGGCGAGCGGCCGCCGCGATGTGACCAAGCCCCTCGGACCGATGGTCGTCGCGTTCAAGGCGCGATAATCCCAGACTGACATCTCGACGCCGCCCGGAGCAATCGCATTGACCCGGATCCGCCGTACCGCGCTTTCCCTAGGTGCGATGGCGGCTACACGCTCTAGGCGAAGCGCGGCGTCAGGGCCTGGTCGCGCAGGCCGCGCCAGATCCTGAGCGCCTGGATGGTTTCCGGCACGTCATGGACGCGAAGGAGCTGAGCGCCCTGCTCCACCGCCTTGATCGCGAACGCAATGCTTCCGCCGAGGCGCTGGTCGGCCGGCGCTTCGTTGGAAAGCGCGCCGATGGTACGCTTGCGGCTTGCGCCCACCACCAGAGGGCAGCCAAGCGAATGGAACATCGCCAAGCCGTTCATCAGCTCCAGGTTGTGAGCTACCGTCTTCCCAAAGCCGAAACCAGGATCGATCATGATTTTGGACCGGTCGATACCGGCCGCAACGGCTACGTCGATGCGCTCGGCTAGCCACTGGTACACTTCGACAAGCACGTCGTCGTAGCGCGGGTCCTGCTGCATCGTTTCCGGGCTGCCGAGATGGTGCATGAGGATGATCGGTGCTCCCGATGCTGCGACGACTTCTGCGGAGCGCGGGTCGAACGTCAGGGCGGACACGTCGTTGACCAGCCTCGCGCCGGCTTGAAGCGCTGCCGTAACCACCTCGCTCTTGCGCGTGTCGACCGAGACGGCCGCACCGCCTGCCGCAAGGCGTTCGATAACCGGGCGGATGCGCTCGATCTCGTCCTGCGCCCAGACCGTCTGCGCTCCGGGCGGGTGGAACTCGCCACCAACGTCGAGGATCGCCGCGCCCGCGCTCGACATCTCGACACCGGCGCCCACGGCGGTTTCGGCGTCGGCGTGCTGGCCGCCGTCGGAGAAACTGTCGGGCGTGACGTTGAGGATGCCCATAAGCTGAGGCTGGTCGAGCCGGACCGTGCGCTCCCCGAGCTGCAGCGGCTGGCGCGTGCCGGTGAGTGCCGACCATTGCGCGGCGAGGTCGTCGTCGAAGCGGTCTTCGATGCCTTCGACCGGGACCATCTCCGCGGCGACCCGCCGGTTACCCTCGATCCGAAGCAGTTCGGCTGACGCGAAGAAGTTCAAGCCGCCGGCGAGCCGGGCGACCTTGCCGTCGTAGCCGAATGGAGCGTCGACGAAACCGGTGGGGCGAATGAGAGTGCGTGCGGCCATGTGCCGGTAGTGTCGGGCCGCGGGCGCTTGTTCAAGCCCCGCGGTCAGAAGCTCTCGTACGCCTCGTTCCCTACGAAGCCCATGCGCTTGACTCCAGCTCGCTTGGTCATGGCGAGAACTTCGTCGACCAGCTCGAAACGTGCTTCGGGCTCGGGCTGGAAGTGAAGTTCAGGCTCTGGCTTAATCCGCGCAGTTTCATCGAGAATGTAGCGGAGTTCGTCTCTTGAGACGGATTTATCGTTGAAAAAGATCGCGCCGTCATTGGTGATCGTCAGCGTGTTCTTCAGCGCTTGAGGCGTCGGACAGCCTTCGCACTTTGCCGGCAGGTTGAGCTTCACCGCATGTGTCTGAAGCGGGATGGTGATGATGAACATGACCAGCAGTACGAGCATGACATCGATGAGCGGGGTCATGTTGATCTCCCCCATCGGGGAAGTTTCGGCGGCAGCGGCTAGTGCCATAACTTACCTCCTGCGTATGATGTTACAACATCACATATTACAATGCCGTTTGCAAGTTGGCGTTCCGAACTCCCCGCGCCGGGCATGAAAAAAGGCGGCCCCGAAGGGCCGCCTCAAGAGGATGTGACGGACGAACCGCCTTAGAACTTCATATAAGCTTCGTTACCGACGAAACCCATCTTCTCGACGTGCGCGCGCTTGGTGATCGCAAGCACTTCGTCGACGAGCTCATAGCGGGCATCCGGCTCCGGCTGCAGGTGCAGTTCGGGGATCGGATTGATCTGCTGCGAAAGCTCCAGATACTGGCGCAGCTGTTCCTGCTGAACGGCTTCACCGTTCCACAGGATCTGCCCGCCAGCCGTAATCACGACCTTGTTCTTGATCGGGTCGATCGGCGGCGGCGGCGTGTTCTGCTGGTCGACCGGAAGGTCGAGCTTCACCGCGTGCGTCTGGATCGGAATGGTAATGATGAACATGATGAGGAGAACCAGCATGACGTCGATCAACGGCGTCATGTTGATGTCCATCATCGGCTCGCCACTGGTGTTGTCACTGGTGGTTTGCATCGCCATGGCGATAAGCTCCTAAATTACAGGCGCGTCGTCGTGCCTTCACCCGCGGGCGGCTCGGAAATGAAGCCGACGCGAGCGAAACCAGCGCGTTGCATCGTGAACACCGCACCGCCGATGCAGCGATAGGGCGTATTAATGTCACCGCGGATATGCGCTTCCGGCATATTTTCCTCGGTGATGTTCTCGACGCCGCCAACGTCCTTGATCGTGTCCTCGAGCTTCTGGACGGCGCGCTTGAGAAGCTCGTCGGAATTGACCTTGGTCAGGTTCCAATAGACTTCGCACGTCCCGCCAGGGCCGCCGCGAACCGACAGGTTCACGTTTTCCGGCTTCGTCGTCGTGGCTTCGTACTTCACCTTCGGCAGCGAGACGGGAACCGTCTGCAACACGACCGGCACGGCGATGAGGAAGATGATCAGAAGAACCAGCATGACGTCCACGAGAGGCGTCACGTTGATGTCGGACATCGGCGTGTCTTCATCACCTTCTTGGGAAACGCCCATAGACATAGCGTTTTGGCCTTCTTCAATTCAAAGTCGTCACGAGGCCGTGCCGGCACCGGCCGGCACGGGATCCAGTGACAGATTAGACGCGGTCGGCCGTCGGCGCGGTCGTACGAGCCGGCTGCGCTGGGGCAGTCGCCGGACGGGCGTCAGTCTTCGGAGCAGCGCCACCCATGCGCGGCTTCACGCGGCCTTCGGACATCAGGTAGCCGTGGAGGTCGTTCGTGAAGGCAGCAAGGTCCTCCATGATCGACTTGTTGCGGCGAACCAGCCAGTTGTAGGCAAGCACGGCCGGAACGGCGACGACGAGGCCGAGAGCGGTCATGATGAGCGCTTCGCCGACCGGGCCGGCAACGACGTCGATCGATGCCTGACCGGACGCGCCGATCTTGATGAGGGCGCGGTAGATGCCGATGACGGTACCGAACAGACCGATGAACGGAGCGGTCGAACCGACGGTCGCGAGGAAGGCCAGGCCTTCGCCGAGACGCGCCGCAATTGCACCCTGGCTGCGGGCGAGGCTGTTGCCCATCCAGTCGTGACGGTCGATCGGATCGGTCAGCTTGTCGTGCTGCTCCTGAGCAACCAGCGCGTCGTCGACGATCGCGCGGTAGGCGCTGCGCGACTCAAGCTTCGTCGAAGCTTCGCGAAGGTTCGGAGCATTCCAGAAGCTGGCGCGAACCTTGCGGCCCTGGCTGATGATCTTCTGCTGCTGCATCAGCTTGGTGAACAGGATGTAGAATGAGAAAATCGACATACCGACCAAGATGATGAACACCGACCAGGCGATGATGCCGCCCTGCTGGAGAGCTTCCCAAAGACCGTAGGGGTTCTTGTTGGCCGCAGGGGCCGCGGCAGCGGCTGCCGTGAGTGCGAGAATTGACATGTCCGTCTACTTTCCTCTCGAAAAATCAGTTCATTTGTCCGTCGCAGCTTATTTGGAGGCGCCAAGTGATCTCGCTGTACTCATGGTGTCTGTAGTCGGCTTGGCCATTGCTTAGCTTGGCCGGGTTGAAACGCGCTCGGCTGCGCAGGATTCGGCAGGTGGCGCTATCGAGCGATCGCGAACCGCTCGAAGAACTCACACTACATCCGCTGACGCGCCCGTCGGCTCCGATGCTCAAGCTGACAACGGACAGTTCCCTGCTCGTCGTTACGCGCGCATCCGCCGGATAATCGTCTTCTCCAAATAGCTCTGCAAATCGCCCTTGGCACTCTGCGCCTTGACGACGATCGCCGGCGCCGGCGGAGCCGGCGGCGCCGGAGGCGCGGTCGGCGTGATCACGGGCGGCGGCGCTTCGCGAACCGTCTGGACGATCGGCGGCGGAGCAATGTTCGTGCGAACCAGCGGCGGCGGCGCGACGACCTGCGGCGGCGTTTCCGGCTGATCAGGCGGCGGGGGCGGCGGCTCCTCGGGGGGCGGCGGCTCTTCCTCGACGTCGAAGGTCTTCAGATCCTCCGCGGCCTTCTTGATGACGTTATAGGCAAGGCCCGTGACGATAGCGTAGCCGAGCACTGCATGGAGCAGGGCCACGATTACGATCGCGACCGTGCGGTTGCCGCTAAGCTGTTTGTGTTGGGCGTATGACATTAACGCGCAATTCTCCTGGACACCGCATCAACTTGTTCAAACCTAGCGACACCCCTGCGCCGGGTCTGAGAAAAAGGCAGCCAACCATGTATCAACGTTACATGGGCGGCAAGCGCGCCTCCTTATATTCGGCTCAAGTGCCGCGCAATGCATTTTGTTCCGTAGTTGTTACATTGTGTAACCGGGCGGCGGGCTGATCGACGAACGAGGCAAGTTCCACGCCGACCGCGCGCGCCTCATTGTAGACGTCCGGCTTGGCCGTCACGACGCGCAGCGCGCGGACGCCGCGGCGCGACGCGATCCGGTCGTAAATCGCATGTGCCAGAGATTCCTGCAGATTATAGCGACGTGCGCCGGCGAGCTCCTGAATCTGCAAACGCACCAGATCATAATCCCACGCCAAGACAGGATCGTCGCAATCGGCCGGCGGAACGTGATCGAGCCAGATTTCTATTGTTACAAGCAAACGCTGCGGCACGCCGATCTCGAACTCGTGGAATCCAATGTCAGCCATGACTTCGAGCGAATCGAGGAAGATCCGCGCCGACCTCGGCCGGAGACTGTCCGGAACGATGCCCTGCAGGTCCGCAATTGTATCGGTCATCGTCACTCCACTAGAGAAATTGCACGTCGCGCGAGGGCGGCGAGAAATGCTGTCCGCCGTCGATGACAAGCGTTTGCCCCGTCACTGTTCGAGCCGACGCGAAATAGCGAACTGCCGCCAGCACGTCGTCCGGTTCGACACCGCGGCCGAGGGGATTATCGGCATGGACGCGCTCGTAATTCTCTTCGCTCTGCCCCGTCGACCTTAGCATCAGCGCGGGAGCGATGCCGTTGACGCGGATACCCTTCGAAGCCAGCGCTTTCGCCGACAATTCGGTGAAGCCGGCCAGCGCCTGCTTCGACAAGGTGTAGCTGAGGAAGTCCGGATTCAGCGCAGCCAGTTTCGAATCAAGCAAATTGACGATCGCCGCATCGCTGCCAGCAACATGGCGCCGAGCGAATGCTTCGGTCAGCAGGACGGGCGCACGCAAATTGACCGCCATGTGCGCATCGAGTTCGTCTGGCTGAAAATCGCCGAGGCTGTCGGGCGCGAAGCGCGCAGCGTTGTTCACCAGCAATGCCACGGGCGGCAGCGCCGTCGGCCGCCGCGAAGATCGCGTCGCCGCAACCAGGGTCGGTCAGCTCCGCGGTCACCTTCACTGCGCCCGCTGGAACATCGTCCCCGTCGTGATGAACATGCGCGACGACAGTCCAGCCGTCGGCAACCAGGCCGGCAGCAATGACAGCGCCCACGCGCTTGCCCGCACCCGTGACGATCGCTGTTCGCGCGCTCATTTCTTGTCATTGCGAGGAGCGAAGCGACGAAGCAATCCAGTTTGTGCTGCTGGATTGCTTCGCTCCGCTCGCAATGACAACAGGAGTGGATGCCTGAAACCCGTCCACCCATCGAACTGCAAGGGGTCAGCCTCGCCGAACTGCAGCAATTGATCGCGGAGCGACGGCTGCCGCCGGTCGACCAATGGAATCCCGATCATTGCGGCCACAGCGAGATGCGGATCGCGCGCGACGGCAGCTGGTATCATCAAGGAACGAAGATCGAGCGGCCGGCGATGGTGCGGCTGTTCTCGACCGTTCTCCGCCGCGAGCCGGATGGACGTCATGTCCTGGTGACGCCGGTCGAGAAGCTGGAAATCGACGTGGAGACAACTGCTTTCAGAGCCGTCGAAATGCAGACGGAGCAAAGCGGAGCCAGATCGTCAGGTCGCGCTCAAGCTCGACAGCGGCGATGCCGTCATCGTGAGCCCGGACCATCCGCTGACGATCGTCGAGACCGAAAGCGGCCCCTCGCCTCGCGTCCTCGTCCGTCACGGGCTGGAAGCTGAACTTTCAAGAAGCATCTATTACGAGCTTGCTGAAATTGCTCTCGACGAGGGCGGCGATCCACCGGGCGTGTGGAGCGGCGGGGCATTCTTTCCCCTTTCGAATGCGGACGCCGAATGAGCCTGTTCGACACCCTGTCCGCCGCGCTGGAGAAGGAGCCGCTTGCGCCTCTTATAACTGGTGACCTGCCCGGGGAGCGAGCAAAGGCGCCGGTGCCCGCGGCGGTGCTTGTTGGCGTAACGGACCGGCCGGAGCCCGGCGTCATCCTGACCGTGCGACGCGAGCATATGCGAACGCACGCAGGCCAGGTCGCGTTTCCCGGCGGCCGGATCGATCCCGGCGAGACGGCTGTCGCGGCAGCTCTGCGCGAAGCCTGGGAGGAGCTTGGTCTCGATCCCGCTTCGGCGAAAATTGTAAGCGAACTGGACGAGTATCGGACGGTTACCAGCTATGTCGTCACGCCGGTGCTCGCGGTTGTCGCGCCCGATCAGCCGCTGAGCCCGCACGAGCATGAAGTCGCCGATTGGTTCGAAGCACCATTGGGCTTCGTGCTCGATCCGGCGAACCAGCAGCGGAAGAGCGCCCTGTTCCAGGACCGCGAGCGCCATTACTACGAGATCATGTGGAACGGCCGGAGGATATGGGGGGCGACCGCGTCCATGCTGGTGAACCTGGCGCGCAGGCTGCAATGGAATTGAAAATCGACGCGGCCAAATGGCGGCGGCGGCGCGGTGTCGGTCGCCTGCTTAGCGCGCTCGGCGCGGACGAAGGGTTGACCCGCTACGTCGGGGGCGCAGTCCGCGACGAGCTCCTGGATATCCCGCACAGCGACTTCGATCTCGCCACCAGGCTTCTACCCGAAGCGGTCATCGAGCGCCTCGAAGCGGCCAAGATCCGGGCGATCCCGACGGGACTCGATCACGGGACGGTCACCGCGATCAGCAGCGGGCACATGTTCGAGATCACGAGCCTCAGGCGGGACGTTTCGACCGACGGCCGGCGGGCGACCGTGGCGTTCACCGACGATTGGCAGGAAGACGCCGCCCGGCGCGATTTCACGATCAACGCCTTGTCCGCCGATCCCCGGACGGGCGAAATCTTCGACTATTTCGGAGGCAAGGAAGACCTGCTGGCGCGCCGCGTGCGCTTCATCGGCGAACCGCTCGAGCGGATAGCCGAGGACCATCTCCGGATTCTGCGCTTCTTTCGTTTCCACGCGCGGTTCGGGCTCGGCAACCCCGACGAGGCGGCACTGGACGCCTGCACAGAGCGCGCGAACGACCTGATGGCCCTCTCGCGCGAGCGAATTGCCGACGAGTTGTTCAAGCTCCTCGGCGTGGCCGACCCGGCACCAACCGTTTCGATCATGCTCGACCGGGGCATCCTTCGGCCAGTGATACCCGAGATCGAAGCTGGCGCCGTCCCGCACCTGGAAGCGCTCATCGCTACAGAAGCGAAGGCCCGCATCGACGGCGATCCGATCCGGCGGTTTTCCGCCCTCCTTCCGCGCGACCCGGCCGCCGCCGACCGAGTGGCGGCGCGGCTCAAGCTGTCGAACAAGGCGCGCAAGAGACTGTCCTGCGCCGCCGACCCGGATGCGCCCGCCAATCCGCGCGAAATTGCTTATTTTCTGGGTTCTGAGTGCGCGATCGATCGACTGCTTCTTGCGAGCGAGCCGAGCGAAGCCGCGTCGATCGCAAGATGGAAGACGCCAAAGCTGCCGATCGGCGGAGGCGCCCTGATCCGCAAAGGGCTGAAGCAAGGACCGGAGGTGGCGAAGACCTTGCAGGCGATCGAGCGCCGCTGGGTAAAAAGCGGCTTTCCCGAGCGGCGCCGAGTTCGACCGGATCGTCGACGAGGCCCTTTCGTTCTTCCTAGGGCCGGACGGGCGGCGTGTCGCAAATGCAACACCCGCGAAAGCAGGCCGCAGTCCTGTTTACTCGCAATTCAATCCGATGCATGACCGATTCAGCCCAAATTGGCCAAAAAGGGGTATTTTAATGCGTAATTTCCTGCTTGCGGCGGTCGCGGCCGTTGCAATCGCTTCGCCGGCTGCCGCCCGCGACGGCTCCGGATATGTCGGCGTCGAACTCGGCGGCATGATGGCTGAAGACACGAAGCTCGACTTCGATGACGGTCTCAGCCACGTCAACAACGCGGTTTCCGTCGACTACAACACCGGCTTCGACGGCGACCTCATCGCCGGCTACGACTTCGGCCTGATCCGCGCCGAAGGCGAGCTTGGCTACAAGCGCGCCGGCGTGAACGAGGTTGTCCTCAATTCGCCGTTCTGCTCCACCGTCGACAACTGCATCCAGGATGCTGACGGCCGCAGCAACGTGTTCTCGGCAATGGCGAACCTGCTGTTCGACTTCGGCGACGACAATGGTTTCAGCGGCTACCTCGGCGCCGGTGTCGGTATGGCCCGCGTCAAGCTTCGCGCAACGGTCGACGAAGACCTCAACGCCAGCGATTCCGACTCTGCGGCCGCGTGGCAGCTGATCGCGGGTATCCGCACGGCCGTTTCGGACAACATCGATGTCGGCGTGAAGTATCGCTACTTCAACACGCGCGAGCTGAAGTTCGGTGACAGCGACGGGTCGCTGTCGGGTCACTGGCGTTCGCACAGCCTGCTGGCGAGCCTGATCTACAACTTCGGCTCGGCTCCGCCGCCGCCGCCTCCGCCGCCTCCTCCGCCCCCGCCGCCTCCGCCGCCTCCGGCGACGCAGACGTGTCCGGACGGTTCGGTGATCCTGGCGACCGAGGCTTGCCCGGTTCCGCCGCCTCCGCCACCGCCGCCGCCGCCGCAGCCAGAGCGCGGCTAAGTACGGCGCAAAAAGAAGAAGGCCGGTCCGGGGAAACCCGGGCCGGCCTTTTCTTTGCCTGTCCTAGCGTGAAGCGCGATGGCGCTAGCAGCGAACTCCTGGACGCGGATCAGTTGGCGGCGCGCGCCGCCGGGCTGATGTAGGTCGACGCGACCTGCGCACCGGGCTTGTCCCAGCCATATTCGTCCTTCACCCACGCAATCTGCCCGTCACCCGTCGGCTGCGCAGTCAGATAGGTGATGTAGATCGGAACGCCACGTGGCAGCTGAACCTGTATCTCCGGCGTCGTCCCCGGCGGGGTCGGTTCACTGCCCAGCAGCCAGCGGCCGAAACGCTGAGCATCTTCGAGACGGACGCAGCCGTTGCTGCGAGCGCGGTTCGCAAGGCTGAACGGGCCCTTTCTCCGGCGTGTCGTGCAGGTAGATGTCCTGCGGATTGGCGAACGGATACTTCAGCTGGGCCATGAAGTTCTTCGGGCCCGGGTCCTGGCGCACGCGGACGTGAGTTTTGCCCGCCGCGACATCCTTCCAGTTCACGCTCTCGAATGGAATGGTCGCCGAATTGGCTGTCCAGTCGGCCATCACCTGATAGCCCATGCTGTCGAAATACTTCTTGCCGCCGGCCAGCGTCTTCGCGGCGATCGGCCCCTTCACCAGATGGTCCGGCGCGTTCCAGTATGGGTTGTAGGCAATGTAATACATCACACTGGCAATCATCGGCGTGGGCAATTTCTCGCTGCCGACAATGACCTTCATCGAATCCACCGGAGCGCCGTTTTCGTACATGAAGAGGCGTTGCGACGCGACGTCGACAAGCACGAACTTGCCGCGTGCAGGGATAGACCGCGCGCGCTCGAGATTGGCGATGATCTTGGGATCCGGGGTCGGGCTGCCGCTTGCCTGCATCCGCGCCCATTCCGCGGCCCGGATCGACGAATAGATCGGATTCACCGCAGCGACCGAGCTGATGTACGCCTCAAGCGATGGCGCAGCGGCGGCGCCGAGCAGGATCTGGTCAGTGCGTGATCCCTGCGGCTTCAGCACATCATATTGATAAATCATGCCGGGCGTCGGCCGCTTGATCGTCTGGACGTACAGCACCCAGGACGAAGACATGAGCTGTTCCGCAGCGTCGATCGCCGCGGGGTTGCCGGCCGTGGAGCGCATCGCCGCTTCAATCTGATCGGCGAGCTGCGGCCCCGAGCCCAGGCCGTCGATCGGAGAACGGCGAAGGATTTGCACCAATTGTGTAGCGGCCACGGTCGGCACGCCGTTGTGAAACCAGATCGGCTTCAACTTGTACTGGTTGTAGATGGCCGCGACCGCCCCGGCCGACGGCAAGCTGACTGCCGGAGTTGCCACAAGCGGCATTGCCACGGGGTCGGCAGCCACCGCATTTGTCGGCGCAATGACCGCCATTGCCGACGCAAATGCGAACGATTTCAGAATCTTGATGCTCACGGTGTCCCTCTACCCAGCCCTGACCGAACAATGCCTATATAGTCATGGAGGTCCAAACTTTTGACCCCCCAACAGCAATACCCAAGGTGACTGTGTATTCGTGAACACAGCATTGCGGGAGGGATGGCAAGAGCGGCGGTCAGTGCCGCCGGCGCGATTTCCAATAGTCGAGCGCCGCCTCTGGCTCGAGCGGCTTGGCGAAGTAGAAGCCTTGTCCGCTGGCACATCCGAGGGTGGCGAGCGTGGTCGCAAGCTCGACGGTCTCGATGCCTTCCGCGGTCGTCGACATGCCGAGCGCGTCGGCGAGGCTAAGCACCGCGCGAACGATCGCCACACTGTCCGGATCCACCATCATGCCGGTGACAAAGCTGCGGTCGATCTTCAAAACGTCGATGGGCAGGCGCTGGAGATAAGCGAGGCTTGAATAGCCGGTTCCGAAATCGTCCATCGCGACGGTCGCATCGAGCGCCTTGAGCGCGTCGAACACGCGGGTTGCACGGGCTGGGTCCTGGACGATCGAGCTTTCGGTCAGCTCGAGCGTAATCCGGTTGCCGGTGAGGCCGCTCGACTTCAGGGCACTTGCGACAACGGCTGCAATGTCGTCGCGAGCGACCTGAATCGCCGAAAGATTGACGCCCACATAGAGCGGTAGCGGTCCACCGGTGGACTTGTCCCATTCGGCGAGCGTTTCGGCCGCCTTGTGCATTGCCCAGCGGCCGAGCTGCAGGATCAGGCCGGATTCTTCTGCGACGGGAATGAACTCGGTAGGGCTGATCTCGCCGCGATCCTCATGCTCCCAGCGCGCAAGCGCTTCGAAGCCAGCCACTTCGCCCGACTTCAGGTCGATCAACGGCTGGTAGAAGAGCTTTAGCTGGTCCTTGTCGAGCGCGCGGCGGAGCTCTGTTTCGATCGAGAAGCGGCGGCGTGCCTCGCTGGCCTGCTTTGCTTCGTAGACCTGCGGTTTGCCCACCTGCTTGGCCTGCTTGACCGCGAACTGGGCGTTGCGGAATAGCTCCTCCGCATCCTGCCCCGACGACATGATCGCAAGGCCGATCGCGCATTCGACGCGGATTTCGAGGTCGGAAATCTTGAATGGCGCGGCCAGCACTTCCTGGATGCGGGCGGC
Source organism: uncultured Alphaproteobacteria bacterium (assembly GCA_963750315.1). Taxonomy (GTDB): domain Bacteria; phylum Pseudomonadota; class Alphaproteobacteria; order Sphingomonadales; family Sphingomonadaceae; genus Sphingomicrobium. Next base: position 164,734 of record CAVVQF010000017.1, on the reverse strand, counting down.
GGCAGCCATTGCGTCCTTGACGCCGCGTCGCAGCGTGACGAGCACGCCGAATTCATTGCCGCCCGTGCGGGCCAGCACGTCGCCGCCGCGCAGCGCGGACATCAGCCGGCGCGCAAAGGTGATCAGCAACTCATCGCCCGCAAGGCCGCCCATGCTCTCGTTGATCCGCGAGAAGCGAAGCATGTCGACGACCAGCACCGCGTGCTCGACGTCCGGCTTATCCTGTTGATCGAGGTGCTCGATCTGTTCGGCGAAGGCGAGCCGGTTCGGCAGGCCGGTCAGGCTGTCGCGAAGCATCTCCGCGCGCAGATTGTTCTCAGCACGAACCTCTACCGTTCGATCGACAACGCTCAGCAAGCATCGGCGCCCCGCGGAACGCGTGGAGGCCAGCGAAGAGAGATTCAGCCGGAGGAAACGTCGCGAGACACCTTCGCCCTCGGAATATTCCATCTCCACTGCGGCGGTAGCCGGGTCGTTGAGATAATCTCGCGCAAACTCACCGCCGGGCCCGGCAGCGTAGCGCTTGAACGTCTCCACAAATTTCTCGGGTGTACCCAGACATCCGGCTGTCTCGGCGAACTTCATGTTCATTGCCTCGACCCACAGCGCACCATCCTTCAGGTGGAAGATGGCCGCAGCAATCGGCAGCGCGTCGAGCAACGCAACGTCGTCAGCCGTCGCGAGGTGCGGCTTCATACGGGATTTTTCCCCCTGCCGAACGCGGTTGCGGCTCGGCAGACGGTTGACTGCAGCCTGCATGCGGTTTGGTTTACCGCCGCGAGGTTAATTCGGAGTATCCAGCGCAGAGGGGAATCGGCTTAACCTCGGTTAACATTGTCGGTCAGTCGAACTTGTTCGAACGAGGGAAACCTATCGGAGGCATCCGGCCCGCGGCGCCCCGCGCGGCGCGCCACGGAGTGAGGTCCGTTTCGGTCCTTGTCCGCCCGCTTTCGCCTCCCAATGCCCAGCTCAACCCTTCGGCGAGCTGGAAGGCAGTGACATCGGACAGTCCGCCGTCGCGGTAGCGCTGCAACGTGACGCCCTGACCCCGCGCAAGCTCCGGCAGTTCGGAGATCGGGAAAATCAGCATTTTCCGGTTTTCGCCGACGACGCCGACCGTATCGGCGCCCTGCGGAACCTGGCGGATGACAGCGACCTTTGCCCCCGTACGCAGGTTTACCAGCTGCTTGCCCTTCCGCGTCTCGGCGAGCGTCGCCTCGCCGCTAGTGAGAAAGCCTTTTCCGTCGCTGGACGCAACCAGCAATTTCGTCTCCGGACGGACGACCATCAAGGCCACGATGTCGACCTCGGCATCGAGGTCGATCGATAACCGCACCGGCTCACCGAAACCGCGCCCTCCCGGCAGCTTGTCGCCACCCAGAGTATAGACGCGGCCGTTGGCGGCGAAGAGCGCCAGCCGGTCCGTAGTCTGCGCGTGGAAGATGGTATCGAGCGCATCGCCTTCGCGGAATTTCAGTGTCTCGGCATCGTCGAGCGCGACATGGCCTTTCATCGCCCGGATCCACCCGCGCTGCGACAGGATGACGGTGATCGGTTCCTTCTCGATCATCGCCGACCAGTCGATCTCGCGGGTCGCGGCGACTTCCTCGATCCGAGTGCGGCGGTCGTCGCCGAACTGATCTTTGAGCGCCGCGAGATCGCGCTTCATCCGGGTGCGTTGCCGCGCCGGGCTTTCCATAAGCTTTTGAAGCTCGTCGCGCTCCTTGGCGAGCTTCTCCCGCTCGCGGCCGATCTCCATTTCCTCGAGTTTTCGCAAACTGCGCAGGCGCATGTTGAGGATGGCTTCGGCCTGGCGATCGGAGAGCTTGAACTCCGCCATCAGCATGGGCTTCGGCTCATCCTCGCCGCGGATGATTTCGATCACGCGGTCGAGGTTGAGGAAGGCGATGAGGAAACCGTCGAGCAGCTCGAGCCGATCGTCGATCTTTCCGATCCGCACCTGCGACTTGCGGACCAGCACCTCGATCTGGAACTGAAGCCAGGCGGTTAGCGCCTCCTTGAGGCTCATCACCAGCGGCGTGCGGTTCGCGTCGAGCACGTTGAGATTGAGCGGGAAGCGGACCTCCAGATCGGTCAGGCGGAACAGGCTTTCGAGCAGCAGGTCTGGGTCGACCGTGCGGGCGCGAGGTTCGAGGATGAGGCGGATCTGCTCGTCGCTCTCATCCTTTACGTCGGCGAGGATCGGCAGCTTCTTGTCGGCGATGAGCGCGGCGATCTGCTCGATCAGCTTGCCCTTCTGGACGCCGTACGGGATCTCGCTGACCAGCAAATGCCAGCCGCCGCCCTTTTCCTTCTCGACCGTAATGCTGGCGCGGAGGCGGAAACTGCCGCGACCCGTTACATAAGCGTTGGCGATGCTTTCACGGCTGTCGACCAGCACGCCGCCCGTCGGGAAATCGGGGCCCGAGACGAAGTCCATCAACGCCGAATCCTCGGCCTTCGGGTCGTCGATCAGGTGCGTGGCGGCTTCGATCAACTCGGTGACATTATGCGGCGGGATGCTGGTCGCCATGCCGACGGCGATCCCGCTGGCGCCATTGGCGAGTAGGTTCGGGAACAGGCCGGGGAAGACCTCCGGCTCTTCCTCCTCGCCATTGTAGGTGGGGCGGAAATCGACCGCGCCCTCGTCGATGCCCGACATCAGCGCCATGGCAACCGGGCGTCAGCTTGGCTTCGGTGTAGCGATAGGCGGCGGCGTTATCGCCGTCGATGTTGCCGAAATTTCCCTGCCCGTCGACCAGCGGATAACGTAGCGCGAAGTTCTGCGCGAGGCGGACCATCGCATCGTACACGCTCTGGTCGCCGTGCGGGTGATACTTGCCGATGACGTCGCCGACGACGCGGGCACTCTTCTTGTAGGCGCCGGCAGGATCGAGCCGAAGCAGCCGCATCGCCCACAGCAGGCGGCGGTGAACGGGCTTCAGGCCGTCTCGGACATCCGGCAGCGATCGCGCCGTAATCGTGGAGAGGGCGTAGACGAGATAACGCTCGGAAAGTGCGGCGTCGAAAGGCGTGTCGATGACGGTAAATTCGCTGGGATCCATCACCCACACCTAGCAACCGAGACCGGCCGCCGTCACCCGTTTAGCTGCTGTTATGAATGCTTGTTACTGTGTCGCCGTATCAGATTGAATTCGCGAAAAATTGACGCATAATGCGGCCTCCGCCGGGGGGCGTTTGTATGTCAGCGTATCGAGTTTACGGCCTTGATGGGGCAGGAAAGGTCTGGGCTGCCGAATGGATCAATGCCCCCGATGACGCTGCCGCGCTGGAATCCGCTCGCGGTTTTTCGAAAGCGGTGCATTGCGAAGTCTGGCAAGGCCAGCGCCTGGTCGGCCGGGTCGACCCGGACCGAAGCGTTCCCGAGGACGCGTCCGACGAAGGCTAGATCTGCAGCGCCGGCTCCAGATGAGCCGGCTGCTTTGCCTCTTCCATTACCGCCAATAGCCACTCGCGGAATCGCTTGATCTTCGGCACCATTCGTCTTTCCGGCGGCAGGACGAGCCAATAGGCCCAGCCGCGCGCGGAAATGCTTTGCGGGAACGGCATGGCAAGACGGCCTGCCCCGACATCTCCGGTCCACAGGAACGGCGTAAGCAGCGCGAACCCCTGCCCGGCCATCGCCGCATGACCTTCGTTCGCCTGGTTGTCGAGGCGGACGCCAGGCCGGCGAAGCAGGTCTTCCTGAGCGGTGACGCCGTTGTCGCAGAACCATTGCTGCCACCAGTCATCGCCCGGGTTGATCAGGTGCAGATTGGGCATGTCGGACGGCTCGAGCTTGCGGCCCAGCTTGCGCGCCTCGGCGGCCACGCATTCCGGGCTGGCCATCGGCGTGAACTGGGATTCGAACAATTTGATGCATTCGAGACCCGGCCAATTGCCCGGTCCTGCCCTGATGCCGACGTCGGCATCACCGGCCTTGACGTCGACGACGTCGTTGCTGGTCGCCATGCGGACCGCGAGTTCCGGATGAGCCATCTGGAACGCGCCCAGCCGCCATGCCAGCCAGGTGTTTGCAAAGGTGTGTGTAGTGGTGACGGTGAGCAGGCTCTCGTCCTCCTCCCGCTGGGTGGCGAACGCCGCTTCAAGGGAATCGAATGCCTGGGTAAGTGTCGGCAGCAGGCGGTAACCGAGCGGCGTCAGCCGCGCGCGCCCTCGCTCGCGCACGAACAGCGGCGCGCCCATTCGCTCTTCCAGCGCTTTCACCTGGTAGGAAACGGCGGCCTGCGTAAGCCCGAGCTCCGCAGCGGCGGCAGTGAAGCTCTCGTTCCGGGCGGCGGCTTCGAAAGCGCGAATGGCGGCAAGAGGCGGTAGGCGTCTCATGAGCGCACATAAGCCCGCCTTATGACCATTGTCGAGCCTTTGATTGGCCCCGTAACGATCGATTCTGTAGATGAATCCCAAGCCGCCGCCGGAGCCAAATGGGATCCTCTCCCCAGCCCCCGAATCCGGCGGCGGCCGATAGGAAGGACGCAAACATGGCTTATGGACTGAACCCAAGCCTGTTCATTGAGAACGGGCCCGCGATCCAGGCAGCCGCAGCGCACGCGCGAAGCTCAAGCGATGCTTACCGTGCCTGGGCCGGTCTCGATGCGGAACATCGTCTCGACCTGATCGAGAAGACGCTTCGAAACGCCGCGAACGATCGCAGCGCGCTCCCGATCGCGCTCTAGAAAACGGTAGGAAAGAGGAAAGGATGATCACCATGATCGACGAAATCTTCGACCGCCAATACCAGGCCGGCCGTGCCGACCTGAACGCCGGGATCGGCCACCTGTTCGGCGAACTCGGACGAACCTTCGACACGCTGCACGAAATCCAGTGGAAAGCTCCCTGGCTTCGCTCGACCCGCAGCCCTTCGAAGAATGTCAAATGCGCCTGACCGCCACGGTGAGGCACAAATGTGAGGGGTGCGATTTTGCACGCGTCGCACCTCTCACTAAGTTGACCTAAATCAGGAAAGACTTGCTTCCGAAATGAGTTAGGTGCATTGGGCCCCGGTCAAAAGACGGGGGCAGTCATGCGTAAGATCGCCAAGCTAGCATTCCTTTCGACCGCGCTTTTCTCCTCAGCGCCACTTCTTGCAGCAGACCTTTCCGGCGTTCCGCTGATCGAGCGGACCAAATTGTTCGGAAATCCGGTCAAGGCCAATGGCCGCATCTCACCCGACGGGAAATGGCTGAGCTTCACCGCTCCGCGCGACGGAGTGCTGAACGTCTACGTCGCGCCCGCTGACAATATCGACGCCGCCAAGCCGCTTACCAGCGAGCGCGAACGGCCGATACGACAGTACTTCTGGTCTCCAGATTCGAAGCAGATCCTGTTCATCCAGGACAAGGGCGGCGACGAGAACTTCCTGCTCTACGGAGTGGACGTCACCACAGCCAAGCAAACGACGCTGACGCCCTTCACGAAGACGCGCGCCGAGATCGTCGGCGCGTCGAGCCTTCATAAGGATCGCATCCTCGTCGGCCTCAATAACCGCGATGCGAAGTGGCACGACGTCTACAGCCTCAACCTCAACACGAAGAAGCTGACGCTAGTCCAGCGCAACGAAGGTTATTCCGGCTTCCTTGCCGACAACGACCTGAAACTCCGAATGGCGCTCAAGTCGCGCGACGACGGGGGCACCGATTACTACCGGATTACGAACGGCAAGATCGAGGCGAAACCGTTCGCCACGGTTGGGATGGAGGATTCGCTGACCACCTCCCCCGCCGGTTTCAATGCCGACAATTCGACCCTTTACTGGCTCGACAGCCGCGGCCGGAACACGGCGGCGCTGATCGCCCAGGACGTCGCCTCTGGTCAGACGAAAGTCGTCGCCGAAAGCGACAAGGCCGACATCAGCGGCACGCTCACCAATCCGAAGACGCTCCAGGTCGAGGCCTACCAGGCGGAATATCTGAAGCCCGAGTGGACCCCGCTCGACCCGGATATCGGGACGACGCTGAAATGGCTTGAATACAAGCTTGGCGGATCGCCGGTGGTGCAGGCCAGGACCGACGCCGACGACAAGTGGATCGTCACCGCCGACAAGGTCGTCGAGCCGGCGACCGTCTATCTGTTCGACCGCAAGGCCGGTGCGCTGACGAAGCTGTACACCGGACGACCCGACCTTGTCGGAGCGCCACTGGTTCCGATGTATCCGGTAGAGATCAAGGCTCGAGATGGGCTGACCCTGCCGAGCTATTTAACGCTTCCGGCCAACGCAGATCCCAACCGCGACGGCAAGGCGGACGCACCGGTTCCTCTAGTCCTGTTTGTCCACGGCGGTCCGTGGGGCCGCGACGGCTATGGCTATGACCCGTACGCGCAATGGCTCGCCAATCGCGGCTACGCCGTCCTGCAGGTCAACTTCCGTGCCTCGACCGGCTTCGGCAAGGACTTCATCGCTGCCGGCAACCTGCAGTGGGGCAAGAAGATGCAGGACGATTTGACCGACAGCGTCGACTGGGCGGTCGCCAACGGCGTCACTACGGCGGATAAAGTGGCGATCATGGGTGGCAGCTACGGCGGTTACGCAACGCTCGCCGGCATGACCGTCACTCCGGACAAATATGCCTGCGGGGTGGACATCGTCGGACCGTCGAACCTGTTCACGCTGCTGGGGACGATCCCGGCCTATTGGGAATCGTTCAAGCAGCAATTCTACCAGCGCATGGGCAACCCCACCACCGAAGAAGGCCGGGCGCTGCTGAAGGCTGCCTCGCCGCTGACCTACACCGACAAGATCAGCAAGCCTTTGCTCATCGGCCAAGGTGCCAACGATCCGCGCGTCAACAAAAGGGAATCGGACCAGATCGTCGACGCAATGAAGGCGAAGAGCATTCCGGTGACCTACGTTCTGTTCCCGGACGAGGGTCACGGCTTTGCCCGGCCGGCGAACAATATCGCCTTCAACGCAGTGACCGAGAACTTCCTCGCGAACTGTCTCGGCGGCCGTGCCGAGCCGATCGGCGATGGCCTGAAAGGCTCTTCGATCCAGGTGCTTCAGGGCGCCGATATCGTGAACGGCCTGCAGCAGTCGCTGGCCAGCAAGTAGCTTGATTGCGAGAGGGGAGCGGCTCGCCTATAGCCGCCGCTCCCCGATCCCCGGGGTGGAGTGAAGCGACAGCAATGGCCCGGCGCCGCCAGATCTACGAAGGCAAGGCAAAGATCCTCTACGAGGGTCCCGAGCCCGGCACGCTCATCCAGTATTTCAAGGACGACGCGACCGCGTTCAACGCGCAGAAGCGCGGCACGATCGCCGGCAAGGGCGTCCTCAACAACCGCATTTCGGAGCACATCTTCCTCGCGCTCCAGACGATCGGGGTGCCGACGCACTTCATCCGCCGCGTGAACATGCGCGAACAGCTGATCCGCCAGGTCGAGATCGTCCCGATCGAGGTCGTCATCCGCAACGTCGCCGCCGGTTCGCTGACCAAGCGCCTCGGGATCGAGGAAGGCACGCAACTGCCGCGCACGATCATCGAATATTATTACAAGGACGATGCGCTCGGCGATCCGATGATCTCCGAAGAGCATATCGCCTGCTTCGGCTGGGCCAGCCAGGAAGAGATGAACGACATCGCCGACATGGCGATCCGCGTGAACGACTTCCTCAGCGGCATGTTCGCTGCGATCGGCATCCGCCTGGTCGACTTCAAACTGGAGTTCGGCCGCGTGTGGGACGGCGACTATGCCCGCATCATCCTCGCCGATGAGATCAGCCCGGACGGTTGCCGCCTGTGGGACGTCAAGTCGAACGAGAAGCTCGACAAGGACCGCTTCCGTCAGGACCTCGGCGGCGTTGAGGAAGCCTATCAGGAAGTCGCGCGCCGGCTGGGACTACTGCCCGCCGATGACGAGACGTCGGTCCTCGACTTCGACCAGCACCGCAAGAAGCGGGGCAAGTAGCCTTTCGTCGTTGCGAGCGCAGCGAAGCTATCCGGCGGCAATGACTGGATTGCTTCGTCGCTGCGCTCCTCGCAATGACGGTTGCGGATGACCATGAACCGCGCCCGTGTCGTTACCCTGAATGCAGCGCTGGGGCCGCTCGATTACCGGGTGCCGCCGGAGATGCACGTCGAGCCGGGCACGGTGCTGGTCGCGCCGCTTGGGCCGCGGCAGCTGCTGGGTGTCGCCTGGGAGCGGGAACGGCTGAAGACCGAAGAAATCAGCGACAACCGGCTGAGACCGATCGTCGGGACGCTGGAGGTGCCGCCGATCGCCGCGCCGCTGCGGCGGCTCGCCGAGTGGACGGCGGACTATTACCTCGCGCCGCTGGCGGGCGTGCTGCGAATGATCCTGCCGTCGTCGAGCGCGCTGGAAGGCCCGCGCCAGCTTACCGAGTATCGGCCGACCGGTTTCCAGCCCGACCGGATGACGCCGCAACGATTGAAGGCGCTGGCCGCAATCGAAGGCCGGCAAGGCACAGTCCGCGAACTCGCCGATCACGCCGAGGTCAGCGACGCGGTGATGCGCGGGCTCGTCAACGCGGGCGCGCTTGAAGCGGTGGCGGTCGAGGCCGACCGTCCCTTGCCCCTCCCCGATCCTGACTTCGCGCCGCCGGAATTGAACGAGGAGCAAGTGGAAGCGGCGGCGAGCCTTTCGTCGGCGATCGGCAAGGGCTTTGATCCGGTGCTGCTGGATGGCGTCACCGGCTCGGGTAAAACCGAGGTCTATTTTGAAGCAATTGCCGAATGCCTTCGCCAGGGAAAGCAGGCGCTCGTCCTGCTCCCCGAGATCGCGCTGACCGAGCCTTTCCTCAAGCGCTTCACCAGCCGCTTCGGCTGTCGGCCGACCGCCTGGCATTCCGATCTGCGGTCCTCGCAGCGCCGCCGCGCATGGCGGGCGATCGTCAGCGGCGAGGCCAAGGTGACCGTCGGCGCACGCTCGGCGCTGTTTCTCCCTTACGCAAACCTCGGCCTGATCGTCGTCGACGAGGCGCACGAGCCGAGCTTCAAGCAGGAAGAAGGCGTTCAGTATCACGCCCGCGATGTCGCCGTGATGCGCGGGAAGTTTGAAGACATTCCGGTCATCCTCTCCTCCGCAACGCCCGCCATCGAAACCCGGCACATGGTCGAGATCGGCCGCTATCGCGAAGTCACGCTCAGCCAACGTTTCGCGGGGGCGAGCATGCCGGAAATCCGGGCGATCAATCTTACCGAGGACCCGCCGCTTCGCGGCCGCTGGCTGGCGCCGAGCCTGGTCGCCGAGCTGGAAGCCAATCTTGAACGCGGCGAGCAGTCGCTACTCTTCCTCAACCGCCGCGGCTTTGCCCCGCTGACATTGTGCCGACATTGCGGGCATCGCTTCCAATGTCCCAATTGCACGGCGTGGATGGTCGAGCACCGGCTCATGGCCCGCCTCGCCTGCCACCACTGCGGTCACGTCATGCCGCCTCCCAAGGCCTGCCCCGAGTGCGGCGAGGAAGACAGCCTCGTCGCCTGCGGTCCGGGCGTCGAGCGGATCGCCGACGAGGTCGCCGCCCTGTTCCCGGACGCGCGAACCGCCATCGTCACCTCCGACACGATCTGGTCGCCCGCCCGTGCAGCCGACTTCGTCGCGCAGATGGAGGCCGGTGCGATCGACATCGTCATCGGCACGCAGCTCGTGACCAAGGGCTATCACTTCCCCAACCTGACGTTGGTAGGCGTAGTCGACGCTGACCTCGGCCTCGCCGGTGGCGATCTCCGGGCGGCGGAGCGGAGCTTCCAGCAAATCCAGCAGGTCGCCGGACGCGCGGGACGTGGCGACAAGCCGGGGCGGGTTCTTGTGCAGACCCACGATCCGGAAGCGCCCGTCATCGCAGCGTTGGTGTCAGGAGACGTGCCTGGCTTCTACGGCGCGGAAACGGAAGCTCGTCGCGACGCCGCAATGCCACCGTTCGGGCGCCTCGCGGCCATCGTAGTCTCGGCGGAAGATTCATCCCAGGCGGACACCATTGCGCGCCGCATCGGTCAGAAGGCGCCGAAGGTCGAAGGCATGGCGGTATTCGGCCCTGCCCCAGCCCCGCTCGCCATGCTCCGCGGGAGGCACCGCCAGCGCCTGCTTGTCCATGCCGCTCGCAGCCTCGACGTGCAGGACGTCATCCGTGATTGGCTGGCCGAAATCGAGTGGAGCCCGAAGGTAAGAGTCAGCGTCGACGTCGACCCCTACAGCTTCCTCTAGACAGCTGTTTTTACGGCGCTAATTTCCTCCTCAGTATCGAGGGGAATCGTAAATGTTTCTGAGATTTGTGGCGCTGGCGGCGCTCGCCCTTGCGCCGTCGCAAGCGATGGCTGCGTGGAATGAAGCCAAGTCCAATCACTTCATCGTTTATTCGGAGCTGAGCCAGGATCAGCTTCGATCCTACGTGAACCATCTCGAGCGCTACGACGCCGCCGTTCGCGTGGTCCGCCAGATGAAGGACCCGCCGCCGACCTCGACCAGCAGGGTCACTCTCTACGTTCTTCGCGATGAGCAACAGGTCCAGACCGTCACCGGCATCGGCGGCATCGCCGGTGTTTATTTCGGCCGAGCGTCCGGGCCGACCGCGTTCGCCAGCGGCCAGCCGAAACGCAATCGATGGGACCTTGATGGCCGCACGGTCATCTTCCACGAATATTTGCACCATTTGATGCTTCAAGACGCGACCGGATCCTATCCGACCTGGATGGTCGAGGGATACGCCGAGTTCTTCGCGCCCGCCGAGATTCACGATGACGGCTCGGTCGAATTCGGCCTGCCGCCCGATTATCGCGGCGCCGAGCTTCGCCTGCTGCGGGGCATGTCGCTGCCTGAAATGCTGGGCGGCATCTACAACCAGACGACGGGTCAGGAATGGGTGTCACAGTACAGCCGCGGCTGGCTGCTCGCCCACTACCTGGCGTTCGAGCCATCGCGTCGCGGCCAGGCGTCGAAGTACATCTCGCTCATCCAATCGGGCACGCCCGGGCTCGATGCAGCGAAGCAGGCCTTTGGGGACCTGAAGGTTCTCGAGAAAGATCTCGACCGATATCGTGGCCGGGACACGCTGCCGACGCGGATCATCCCGGCATCGATGATCAAGGTCGGAGACGTTCAGGTCAGGCCCCTCAGCCCCGACGACGAAGCCGCCGTGACATTGCGCATGCGGCTTGAAGGCCGTCAGGGCGATGTAGCGACAGCGCGGAGCGTCGCCGGCGCAGCAAGGGCCGCCGCCCAGCGCTTCCCCAAGAACGATGAAGTGTTGGAAGTGCTCGCCCAGGCCGAATTGCAGGCCAAGCATTATCCGGAAGCGTCAGCCGCGGCGGACCAGGCGATCGCGCTCGATCCCAAGGCGGTGAAGGCGTTGATCTACAAGGGACGTGCCGAGCTCGAGCTGGCCAAGAAGAACAAGCAGGCGGCGAACTGGCCGGCAATCCGCGGCTGGTTCTCGAAGGCCAATCACCTTGATCCGCAGGCGCCCGAGCCGCTGATGTATTATTACGAGACCTACGACGAGCAGGGCGGAGCTATTCCATCCCAGGCAGTCGACGGCCTGCTGTTCGCGGTCGAACTCGTCCCGAGGGACTTCGATCTGCGCCTGCTGGCTGTCCGTCAGCTGGTGAAGGAAAACGACAGCCGCGACGCCAGCGCGACGTTCGGGCCGATCGCTTACTACCCGCACTCCGGGAAGGAAAAGCGCCGCAACCTCGACATCATGGACAAGATCAAGAAGGGCGACACTCAGGGCGCGCTTCAGATGCTCGAGGAAGACAAGAAGAAAGCCGAGAAGAACAGCTGATCGTCAGATCAGCAGCGGGTCGGCGCCTTCCGCCTTGAGCAATTTGCGCTTGCGGTCGAGGCCTCCGGCATAGCCTCCCAACGTTCCGTCCGATCGGATGACGCGGTGGCATGGGACGAGTACGGCAATCGGATTCGATCCGTTGGCGGTGCCGACGGCGCGCGTCGCCTTCGGATCGCCGATGGCGCAGGCGATATCAGAGTAGCTGCGGGTCTCTCCAAGCGGGATTTTTCTTAGCTCCTGCCAGACGGCCTCCTGGAACGCGGTCCCGCGAACGTCGATCGGCAGGCTCGGTGCAGTCTGGGGACAGTCGATTGCGGCGAGCACGCCTTCGACCACGTCCGCCATCGAGCCGTCGTCGGCAACCAGCGTCGCGTTCGGGAAGTTGCGGCGGAGGGCGCCGTCATTTTCGTCGAACGTCAGGCGGCAAATGCCCTTCGGGGTCGTTGCCACCAGCAGCGGCCCCAAGGCACTGTCGACAACTGTCCAGCGGATCGTCTCGCCGCGGCCGCCGTCGCGCCAGGCCGACGGGGTCATGCCAAGGCGATCCTTGGCGTCCGCGTAGAAGCGGCTTGGGCCGGAATATCCTGCTTCGTAGATCGCATCGGTCACTTGATCGCTCTCCTCGAGGGCTTCGGCGGCGCGCTTGGCGCGAAGGCCGCGCCAGTAGACGGCAGGTGAGACGCCGAGAGCGCGGGTGAAGACCCGCTGAAAATGGTGGGGCGCGTAGCCGACGGTTTCGGCGAGATCGGTGAGGCTGATGGCTTCCTCGGACTGCTCAATCAGCTTGACCGCCTTGGTCACGGCCAATGCCTCACGGCCGACTTCGTCGGGCTTGCAGCGCAGGCAGGATCGAAAGCCGGCGGCACGCGCGCCGTCGCAGTCCATGAAGAACTCGACATGCTCACGCTTCGGGCGCCGCGCCGGGCAGCTCGGCTTGCAATAAATGCCGGTGGTCAGGACTGCTCCGATGACCTTGCCGTCCCATGTGCGGTCGCGGCGCTCGAAGGCTGCCCAGGCGGCATCTGCGTCTATGGTTCGCATCAACATGGACGTAGCATAGCGACACGGTCTAGGTCCTGCTTCCCGTGGATTGCGTTCAAAGCCGAAAGATCATTTTCGCAGCGCTCGCCGCGCTGACGATCGCCGCCGCGCCGCCGCCGAAGAGCTGTGCGCCGCTGCGCGTGATGACCTACAATATCCGGCTCGACCTGGAGTCCGACGGCGTCAATCGCTGGTCGGCTCGGCGCGATCAGTTCATCGGCCAGCTGCAGCTGATGCGGCCGGCGATTCTCGGTTTGCAGGAGGTGGTGCGCGGGCAGCAGGCCGATCTTGAGCGAAACCTGCCCAATTACACGTTCCTCGGCCTGCCTCGCGAAGCCGGGCCAATGGGCGAATCCTCGAATGTCGCGTTCGATAGGACAGTTTTCCAGCTCAGGACGAGCGGGACGTTCTGGCTTTCGCCGACGCCGGCGATTCCGTCCAAGGGTTGGGACGCCGCCTACAGCCGCACAGCGACCTGGGCGCATCTCGTTCGCAGAAGCGACGGGCGCCGCTTCCTCGCGGTCAACACTCATCTCGATAATGAGGGGCAACTGGCGCGTCTCGAAGGCGCGAAGCAGATCCTGCGCTGGATTTCGGCCAACAAGGCTCCGGGGGAAGCGATCGTCGTCACCGGCGATTTCAACACCGAACCCGGCACCCCGCCGATCCGTGAAATGACCCATTCGGCGCTCGGCCTGAGGGACTCCCATGAGGCGACGCGGTCGATCCCGGTCGGCCCGGAAGGCACCTGGAATGATTTTCAGACGCTGCCGAAGGAAAGCAGCCGCATCGACTTTGTGTTCGTCGATCCGAAGCTGGTGGTGAATCATTATGCGGTTCTCGCCTGGCACTATGAAGGCGGCAGGCCCGCCTCCGACCATTTCCCAGTCGTCGCCGACCTAAGCAGCTGTCGCTGAGCGATCGATCCGGGCGGAGAAGCAACCGCGCGTCGCATTGTGGGCGTCGATGTGGTCGACCCACTCATTCTCGAACAGGCGGCGAATGACAGGGTCGGCTTCGCCCGGCTGGGCCAGCACCGCATCAACCATCATTCCGTTCTCGTCGAAAGCCCGGAGCGAGAGAATGCGCTTCTCGAACACGGGTGGGACCTGGTCGACATATTCGGCCGCGTCCTCATCGTTCTCTGTTACGAAAATGGCATGCGCCGCGCGATAGGGGTTCGCGACGTCGTGACTAACGTGGTTGAGCAGGAGCACCGTCTCGCCGATTTCACGATCGGTCAGGCTGACCCGGCACGGAAAGGTCGGGCTGCTCACCGTCATCCGCACAACGCCGCGGCTCGCCAGTTCGTCGTCGCTAAGGCCGAACAAAGGCCTGAACGGTGCGGGGTCGAGGCCGGTCACGCGATAGGTCATTCATCATCTCCTTGATGGAGACCTGTTTACGGATGGTCCGAAGCATCCGCTTCCCGCTGTTTGCGTCCAAACCGAAGGACTCGCCTTGCATCGCGAAAGACCCCCTGCTAGTGGCGCGCCAACTCATGGGGGCGTGCGGGTCTAACCTGCGGCAGCGCCCCATTTTTCATGGGGCAAATTCCAGTTCTGGAGCTTTAAGCGCGGTGGAAACATCCAGCGGCATACAGGCCAGCCTAGCGGGGCGCTACGCGTCAGCTCTGTTCGGCCTGGCTCGCGACGAACGGCAGATTGACGCGGTTGGCCAGAGCCTTGGGCTCCTGGCACAGGCGCTGGTGGATTCGCGCGATTTTGCCGAGCTCATCTCGAGCCCGCTGATCAGTCGCGAGGAAGCGGGCAAGGCGTTCGCCGCAGTCGGCCAGCAGCTTTCGCTCGACGCGACCACGACCAACTTCCTCGGCGTGCTCGCCCGGAACGGCCGCAAGGGCCAGCTTCCCAACGTCATTCGCGCGTTCCGACGCCTCGCGGCGGAGCATCGCGGCGAGACGACCGCCGAGGTCGTGACCGCGCATGCGCTGAAGGACGATCAGGTCACGGCGCTTAAGGCGCAGCTTCGCGCCCGCGCCGGCCGCGACGTCGCGATCGAAACGCGTATCGACCCCGAAATCCTGGGTGGCATCGTCGTCAAAATGGGAAGCCAGATGATCGACGCATCCATCCGCACCAAACTCAACAGACTTGCCGAGGCGATGAAAGGCTGAATATGGACATCCGCGCCGCTGAAATTTCCCGCGTAATCCGCGACCAGATCGCGAATTTCGATGCCGACGCGCAGGTATCCGAAGTCGGCACCGTGCTGTCGGTCGGCGACGGCATCGCCCGCATCCACGGCCTCGACAATGTCCAGGCCGGCGAGATGATCGAATTCGACGGCGGCATTAAAGGCATGGCGCTGAACCTCGAAGCCGACAATGTCGGTGCGGTTATTTTCGGCTCCGACGCGACCATCCGCGAAGGTTCGACCGCCAAGCGCACCGGCACCATCGTCGACGTTCCGATCGGCAAGGGCCTGCTCGGCCGCGTCGTCGACGCTCTCGGCAATCCGATCGACGGCAAGGGCCCGATCGAGGGCTCCGAGCGCCGCCGCGTCGAAATGAAGGCTCCGGGCATCATCCCGAGGAAGTCGGTGCACGAGCCGGTGCAGACCGGCCTCAAGGCGCTCGACGCGCTCGTCCCGATCGGCCGCGGCCAGCGCGAGCTGATCATCGGCGACCGCCAGACCGGCAAGACCGCCGTCGCGCTCGATACCTTCATCAACCAGAAGGAAATCAACAAGTCGGGCAAGGAGAGCGAGAAGCTCTACTGCATCTACGTCGCCGTCGGTCAGAAGCGCTCGACCGTCGCGCAGATCGTCCGCGCGCTCGAAGAGAATGGCGCGATGGAATATTCCATCGTCGTCGCCGCGACCGCCTCCGAGCCCGCTCCGCTGCAGTTCCTCGCGCCCTACACCGGCGCCGCGATGGGCGAATATTTCCGCGACAACGGCATGCATGCCGTCATCGTCTACGATGACCTTTCGAAGCAGGCCGTCGCCTACCGCCAGATGTCGCTCCTGCTGCGCCGTCCGCCGGGCCGCGAAGCCTATCCGGGCGACGTCTTCTATCTCCACAGCCGCCTGCTCGAGCGGGCCGCGAAGATGAACGACGCAATGGGTGCCGGTTCGCTGACCGCGCTGCCGATCATCGAAACGCAGGCGGGCGACGTGTCGGCCTACATTCCGACCAACGTCATTTCGATCACCGACGGCCAGATCTTCCTCGAGACGGACTTGTTCTACCAGGGCATCCGTCCGGCGATTAACGTCGGTCTCTCGGTCAGCCGCGTCGGCTCGGCCGCGCAGACCAAGGCGATGAAGAAGGTCGCCGGCTCGATCAAGCTGGAGCTCGCCCAGTATCGCGAGATGGCCGCCTTCGCGCAGTTCGGGTCGGACCTCGACGCTTCGACGCAGAAGCTGCTCGCTCGCGGCGCTCGCCTCACCGAGCTGCTGAAGCAGCCGCAATATGCGCCGATGCCGATCGAGGAGCAGGTCGCGTCCATCTACGCAGGCACGCAGGGCTTCCTCGACCAGGTCGACACCAAGGACGTCGTCCGCTACGAGGCCGCGATGCTCAGCTATCTCCGCAACGAGAAGGCCGACATCCTGAAGTCGATCCGCGACAGCAAGGCGCTGGACGACGACACGGCAGCGAAGCTCAAGGACGCGCTGACCGAGTTCGGGAAGACGTTCGCATAAAATGGCGAGCCTAAAGGCCCTCAAGCTTCGCATCGGCTCGGTGAAGTCGACGCAGAAGATCACCAAGGCGATGAAGATGGTCGCCGCCGCCAAGCTGCGCCGTGCGCAGCAGGGCGCGGAGGCCGGCCGTCCCTATTCGACCCGCATGAGCGGCGTCGTCTCGTCGCTCGCGTCGAAGGTCGCCCGCACGCCGCAGAGCCCGAAGCTCCTCGCGGGAACGGGCAAGGATGACACGCACCTGATCGTCGTCGCGACCAGCGACCGCGGTCTTGCCGGCGCGTTCAACAGCAACGTCGTCCGCGCGGCTCGCCGCAAGGCGGACGATCTCGTAACGCAAGGCAAGACGGTCTATTTTTACATCGTCGGCCGCAAGGGCCGTCCGGTCATCCAGCGTTTCTATCCGAAGGGCATCATCGCCCAATACGATACGAGCGGCATGAAGGCCCCGACCTATGCGGACGCGCAGGCGATCGCGAAGGATCTGATCGACCGCTACGCGACCGACGGCATCGACGTCGTGCACCTCGCCTACGCGAACTTCCGCTCGACGCTCGTCCAGGAGCCGACGGTCGACCAGATCATTCCGGTGGCAGTGCCCGCTAACGATGCTGGCACGAGTAGCGTTTCGCTTGCAGCGGTCGAATATGAGCCGGACGAGGAAGAGATCCTCGCCGACCTCCTGCCGCGCAACATCGCGATCCAGATTTATCGCGCATTGCTTGAGAACCAGGCCGGTTTCTACGGCTCGCAGATGACCGCGATGGACAATGCGACCCGCAATGCCGGCGACATGATCAACCGGCTGTCGATCCAGTACAATCGTCAGCGTCAGGCCGCGATCACTACGGAATTGGTTGAGATTATTTCGGGCGCCGAAGCGCTTTAATTTGCTGCGTTCCTGCGAAGGCAGGAGCCCAGCGTTTTAGATGGACTGGACCCCGGCCTTCGCCGGGGAACGAAGGGAAGAGTAAGACATGGCAACCGCCGCTCCAGAGACCAAGCCCCGCAGCCGCGCCAAAAAGGCCGACGCGCCGACGTCCGGTTCAACGGGCGCAGCCGAGCAGCAGACCGGCAACCTCGTCGGCCGCGTCGCGCAGGTCATCGGCGCCGTCGTCGACGTCGCGTTCGAGGGCGAGCTTCCGCCGATCCTCGGCGCGCTCGAAACCGACAATGGCGGCAATCGCCTCGTCCTCGAAGTCGCGCAGCACCTCGGCGAGAACGTCGTTCGCACCATCGCCATGGATTCGACCGACGGGCTCACCCGCGGCCAGACCGTCAAGTCTACCGGATCGCAGATCCGCGTGCCCGTCGGCCCGATGACGCTCGGCCGGATCATGAACGTCATCGGCGAGCCGATCGATGAGCGCGGCCCGATCGGCAGCGACATGACGGCTTCGATCCACGCCGACGCTCCGGCCTTCGTCGACCAGTCGACCGAAGCCGCGATCCTCGTCACCGGCATCAAGGTCATCGACCTGCTCGCGCCTTACGCAAAGGGCGGCAAGATCGGCCTGTTCGGCGGCGCGGGCGTGGGCAAGACCGTGCTCATCCAGGAACTGATCAACAACATCGCCAAGGGCCACGGCGGCGTGTCCGTGTTCGCCGGCGTCGGCGAGCGTACCCGCGAGGGCAACGACCTTTACCACGAGTTCCTCGACGCGGGCGTTATCGCCAAGGACGCGGACGGCAATCCGACGCCGGAAGGCTCCAAGGTCGCGCTCGTGTTCGGCCAGATGAACGAGCCGCCGGGAGCCCGTGCTCGCGTCGCTCTGTCGGGCCTGACCCAGGCCGAATATTTCCGCGACCAGGAAGGCCAGGACGTTCTCTTCTTCGTCGACAACATCTTCCGCTTCACGCAGGCGGGTTCGGAAGTGTCGGCGCTGCTCGGCCGTATTCCTTCGGCCGTGGGCTACCAGCCGACGCTGGCGACCGACATGGGCACCCTTCAGGAGCGCATCACGTCGACCAACAAGGGCTCGATCACCTCGGTGCAGGCCATTTACGTTCCGGCCGACGATTTGACCGACCCGGCGCCGGCCACCTCCTTCGCCCACTTGGACGCCACCACGACGCTGTCGCGCGCAATCTCGGAGCTGGGCATCTACCCGGCGGTCGATCCGCTCGACTCGGTCAGCCGCGTTCTGACCCCGGCCGTCGTCGGCCAGGAGCATTACGAGGTTGCTCGTGCGGTCCAGGAGACGCTGCAGAAGTACAAGTCGCTGCAGGACATCATCGCGATCCTCGGCATGGACGAGCTTTCCGAAGAAGATAAGCTGGTCGTCAGCCGCGCCCGCAAGATCCAGCGCTTCCTCTCGCAGCCGTTCCACGTCGCCGAGGTGTTCACCAACATCCCCGGCAAGTTCGTGCAGGTCGAAGACACGGTCCGCTCGTTCAAGGCGGTCGTGAACGGCGAGTACGATCACCTGCCGGAAGCCGCCTTCTACATGGTCGGCGGCATCGACGAGGCGGTCGCCAAGGCCGAGAAGCTGGCTCAGGAGGCATAAGCGGATTGGCTGACCAGCTTCGCCTCGAGGATTGCGTCAACGCGACGTGCCCTTGGTCGGGAAAGCCGGTCAGCGCCGACAGCCTGACGCTCTACAAGGGCGAGGTCGTCGGCTTCTGCAACACGGGCTGCCGCGACAAGTTCGAAGCGGCGTCGGGCGCGTTCGACGCAGCGATTGAAGGTAAGAATTGATGGCCGATCTGAAATTCGAACTGGTGACCCCTGACCGTTTGGTCATGTCGGACGACGTCTACATGGTCGTCGTCCCGGGCACCGAAGGCGATTCCGGCATCCTCGCGGGCCACGCTCCCTACATGACGACGCTGCGCGACGGCGACCTTTCGGTCTATCGCACGCAGAACGGCCAGCCGGAGAAGATTCCGGTGACCGGCGGATTCGCCGAAGTCAGTGAACGCGGTCTGACTGTCCTGGCGGAAAGCGCCGGAGCCTAGTCACTCGCTCTTCGGCATATAGCGCCAGCGCTCTGCCGACGACCCATCCATGAGCGACGTTTCCGCGTTGAGTGCCATGCCCTCGCGCCAATAGCGGATGCGTTGCGGGTAATCGTGCGCTTCGTTGACGAAGGTTACGCCCTTCTCGTCGCTCGGCACCCACTTGAAGGCTGTGCGCGGCGCGCCCTTCGGCGAAGCGTAGAAAGTCATGCCGGCAGGATCAGCGGGATCGATCTCGATCTGCATCGCTTCCCAGCTGCCGAGCTTCTCGCCAGTGCCGCTGCTGCCATTGCCCATCATCAGGCCGGCGCGCGGGTCGGTCCAGCATTCCTCGGTCCATTTGGCGCCCTCGCTGCGTTCCCAGCAGCCCGCCATCCACACCGGAAGCGCCGGCTCCGGCGCCGTCGCGGCCAAAATCGCAGCCATGATCAGCAGCATCGCCTTCCCCCTTCAGATGCAGACAACCTAACCGCGGTTAGCTTTTTCTAAAAGTTTGAGTCTTATTCACCATTCCCGGATTCAAGCGGACCGCAGGATACGGGTAGAATGAACGCATTCGGAAAACGTGGTGGCTCGAGCGGCGGCGGTGGCCGTCCTCAGTTTGGTGTCGCCAAGCCGATGAAGTCCTCGTCGGGCGGATCCGCTGCGGCGACATCCGAACCGGATGAGGCGGAGCAGTTCCCGCCGGTTTCCGATCTTACGGCCGATCTCGACGGCGGTCCGGAGCCCACCGAGGGCGGCATGGCGGCGATGGACCGTCTGAATACCCGCCAGAATGCCAGCGGAGACGCCGCAAGCAGCAAGACGGAAGGCTTCGAAGCCGCCGTCCACCGCATCAAGGAGCAGGTCCTTCCCCGCCTCCTCGAGCGCGTCGATCCGGAAGCGGCCGCAACGCTCAGCAAGGATGAGCTGGCCGAGGAATTCCGCCCGATCATCAGCGAAGTGCTGACCGAGCTCAAGATCAACCTCAACCGCCGTGAGCAATTCGCGCTCGAAAAGGTACTGGTGGACGAGCTTCTCGGCCTCGGGCCGTTGGAAGAGCTTCTTGCCGACCCGGCTGTAAGCGACATCATGGTCAATGGTCCCGACCAGACCTTCGTCGAACGCAAGGGCAAGCTCGAGATCGCGCAAGTCCAGTTCCGCGATGAGGAGCATCTGTTCCAGATCGCCCAGCGCATCGTGAACAAGGTCGGCCGCCGCGTCGACCAGACGACGCCGCTAGCCGACGCCCGTCTCCAGGACGGCAGCCGCGTCAACGTCATCATTCCGCCGCTGTCGCTCCGCGGGACGGCCATCTCCATTCGTAAGTTCTCCGAGAAGCCGATCACGCTCGACATGATGAAGGGCTTCGGCTCGATGTCGGAGAAGATGGCGACGGTCCTCAAGATCGCCGGCGCTAGCCGCATGAACGTGGTCATCTCGGGCGGTACCGGTTCCGGTAAGACGACCATGCTCAACGCCTTGTCGAAGATGATCGACCCGGGCGAGCGCGTGATCACGATCGAAGACGCGGCCGAACTTCGTTTGCAGCAGCCCCACTGGCTGCCGCTCGAAACTCGTCCGCCGAACCTTGAGGGCCAAGGCGCGATCACCATTCGCGACCTCGTCATCAACGCGTTGCGTATGCGTCCTGACCGGATCATCTTGGGCGAAATTCGTGGTCAGGAGTGTTTCGACCTCCTGGCCGCCATGAACACGGGCCACGACGGCTCGATGGCCACGCTCCACTCCAACAGCCCGCGCGAATGCCTGGCTCGTATGGAAAACATGGTCATGATGGGCGACATCAAGATCCCGAAGGAGGCGATTTCGCGCCAGATCGCGGACTCGGTCGATCTCATCGTGCAGGTGAAGCGTCTCCGCGACGGTTCGCGCCGCACCACCAACATCACCGAAGTGATTGGCATGGAAGGCGAAGTGATCGTCACCCAGGAGCTATTCAAGTTCGAGTATCTGGACGAAAGCGCGGACGGCAAGATCATCGGCGAATATCGCTCGATGGGCCTTCGCCCCTACACGTTGGAAAAGGCGAAGCAGTTCGGCTTCGACCAGCCCTATCTGGAAGCCTGCCTCTAGGCCATCGTCTTTCGGCCATTGCTGTGCAACGTTGCGGCGGTTCTCAAAAGGAGCCGCCGCATGCGTTTCTGGGTCGCCGTCGCTTTGGCCGCATTGGTCCTGCCTTCAGCCGTCGAGGGGAAGAAGGCGCCTCCGCCTCCACCGCCCGTCGAGGGGCAGACGGTGCAGCCTGCGGTCGCCGAAGGCGGCTATCCGTATCTCCTGTTCATTCCGAAGGGCTACAACGAGAGCGGCAGCGACCGCTGGCCGCTGCTGATCTTCCTCCACGGTTCGGGTGAGCGCGGGACCGACATCGAGGTCGTGAAGAAGCATGGCCCGCCAATGCTGGTCGAGAAGAACTCCGCCTTTCCCTTCATCGTCATCTCGCCGCAGCTTCCAGAAGCGTCGGCTACCGTGGGCGAATATTGGCCGGTCGAGCCGCTGGAGGCGATCCTGGCCCATGCGATGAAGACGCTGCGGGTCGATCCGTCGCGCGTGTACCTGACGGGCCTAAGCCTCGGCGGCATCGCGACCTGGGAATGGGGCACAGCGCATCCGGAGCATTTCGCGGCGCTGGCGCCGGTGGCCGCGTTCGGAGAGCCCAAGAATGCCTGCAACGCCAAGGATGTGCCGATCTGGGCATTCCACGGCGACCATGACGATGCGGTCGATACGCGCGGCGATTTCGAGATGGTCGATGCGCTTAAGAAATGCGGATCGAACCCCGCTCCTCGCCTGACCATTTATCCGAACACCGATCACTGGTCGTGGGTGCCGGCGTACAACGATCCTGCACTCTGGATGTGGCTACTCGAGCAGCGGAAGCCGCCCGCGCCAAAGCCGACGAAGTAGGAACTTACTTCCCGGCGGGCGTGAACAACAGGTCCTGATAATCCCAGCTGAAGTCCGCCCTCGGCGAGACCGGCTTCATCGTTACCCGGTCGATCTTGCCGTCGGCGTCAATCGAGAAGGAGACGTAGGCGGGCTCGACCCAATCGAGCTTCGGATTCATCTTGAACGTGTCGTACTGATAATGGGTCAGCGGCCCTTCCATGCCCGTCGAGTGCGGGAAGGTGATGGCCAGGCCCTTGCCGGCCTGAGTGACCTTGATGGTTCCGTACCACGGATCGGTATACTCGCCGGCGTAGCGCGCCAGCGGTAGCGACGGGCCGATCTTCGCGGGCTTCGCCTCCGCCGTCTGCACCGCTTTCGCCGCGGCGTTCAGGCGGGCGAGCTTGAAGGCGCGCCACTTCTCCGGCCACTGGGCTTGCGGATATCCGAGATAATGGTCGAGCAGCTCGTACAGCAGGCCGCGGATGATCTCGCCGTCCTCGCTGTTGGACGCGATGAAAATGCCGACGTTCTTTTCCGGCAGGAGAGCGACAGTCGCCTGCGACCCGAGCACAGCGCCATCATGGCCAATGGTCTGCGCCCCACGATAGTCGGACAGGCTCCAGCCCAAGGCATAAAGGTCGTAGTGCGGCTGCGCAGCCGCGAATTCCGGCGGATACTGCGGGACCGGCGTGATGACCGCTCCAGTCCACATCTGCTCCGACTGTTCTTGCGAGAAGAGACGCTTGTCGCTGCCCGGGAATCTTGCCGCGGCCCAGCTGCGTCAGCAGCCAGCGGCTCATGTCGTTGGCGCTGATCGCCAGTCCACCCGCCGGCGCTGCATTCTGCGCGATCGTCGCATTCTCATCGAGCGGCGTCTGCGTGCCCATCCCATGAACCGGCCCGTCGTTGCGGCTGTGCGGCCGCGCGTGGTTCGGGCTCGCCTGGAACTCGGCGTCAGTGTCGGTCGAGTTCTTCATGCCGAGCGGGCCGAAGACATGGCTCGTGGATGTACTGCTCCCAGGTCTTGCCGCTGACTTCCTCGATCAGCTGGCCAGCCGCCATGTAGAGGATGTTGTCGTAGGCATAGCCGCTGCGGAAGCTGGTCGCGGGCTTGAGGTAGCGGATGCGCCGCACCGTTTCCTTGCGCGACAAGGTGCTGTTCGGGAGGAACAACAAATCCCCTTGGCCAAGGCCGAGTCCGCTGCGGTGAACGAGCAAATCGCGGACCGTCATCTCACGCGTGACCCAGGGATCCCACATGCGGAAATCGGGCATGTGGTCGATGACCTTGTCGTCCCACTTGATCTTGCCCTCATCGACCAGGGTCGCGATTGCCGCGTTGGTGAACGCCTTGCCGGTCGAACCGGTGAAGAAGATCGTATCGGCATCGACGGTCTTGTTCGTCGTCAAATCGCGAACGCCCCAGCCTTTCGCGAGCGTGACTTTACCGTCCTCAACGATGGCGATGCTGACGCCGGGGACGCCGATGTCCTTGCGGAGTTGTTCGACCCGTTGCTCGAACCCTGCCGGCGGAGCGGCGAACGCCATCCCGCCCAGCATCCAAAGCGAAGCCGCTGCAAGCAGCGCGACACGAGGCTTCATCACATCCCCCCCCTTCGATCAATTCTGGAGCGCAGGATCTCGTGCGCGATCCCTTCGGAAAATCCGCCAAACGCCGATCGTCAGCAGCGGCAGGACAAAAACAGCGAGGAAGATGTAGGCGAGCGCGCGGTAGCCCTTGGCGATCAGATCAACGAGGCCGAATTGACCAGCCGCGAACATGCAAAGCGCGAGCAGAATCAAGCCGATCGTCAGGCGCGCTCGGTGCGATAGCGGCTCACCCTTCCGCGCCTCCCAAGCCCCGTCGATGCGCTCATTGACGGCATGGACCGCGCTGGTGCCGCTTTCCAGCAGCGCGGCGAAAATCATTGCCTGGAACAGCAGGTGGAACCAGGGCAGCGCCATCTGCTGAAGCAGAAAGTCGGACGGCAAGGCCGCGTCTTTGATGTCGGGATAGAAGGCGACCATCGGGATGAAGAACAGCAAGGCCGGAAGCATCGTCAGCGGGCCGGCGAGCAAGCCGGAAATCACCGCGTCGCGATCTGTCAGCAGGTGTCGGAGGACCGGCAGGATGATGACGGCGCCGACCGTATTGTAGCTTGCGTAGGTCAGGCCGTTCATTGCCCAGCCGGAAGTCTCCGGATGCGCAGCGAAGGCGGGGCCGATCAGATGGCCGAACGAGGCCAGCGCGAAGACGATGAACAAAGCGTAGACGCCGTAGAGGAGGTAAGAGACATCGCGAAAAAGGCGTTCCACGGCCGCGTTTCCGAAGGTGACGATAGCCGCGATGCCGAGCATTAGCGCGACGGTCCCCGCCCATTCCGGCGCGCCGAAGACGGCGGCGGCGATCGCACCGGCGGCGGCCCCGTAAACCGCCAGGATCAGGATCACGAGCGCCAGATAGGCCAGCTCGAAGACGATCCAGCCGGGACCCACAAGCTGTTTGAAGAAGGTTCGGTAATCGAACGCCTGGAGCCTGCGCGCGACTACGAATGTGATTACCGACAGCAGGCTCATCACGACGGTCGCGAAACCGATTGCGAGGAGGCCGCCGCGGGGTCCCGACGGCAAGAAGAACTCGGCGAGTTCGCGGCCGGTGGCATAGCCCCCGCCGATCACGAATGCCTTGAGGCCGAGGCCGGGGAGCAGGATGCGCTTGAACCAGCTGTGCTGCGTTTGCGCGGCTGCCTGCGAACTCACGACTTCAGGCATTCCGTAATGAGGTCGTCGAATGAGGATCCGCCACGGATCGGATCGGCTACCGGCAAGCCAAGCCTTGCGGATTTCGAACGGCATAGATCCGCCGCAGCCGCTTCATCGAGCGCCGATGTGTTGAGGGAAATGCCGCCGCAGCGAATGGCGGGATTGGTCCGCCGTCCGAGCGCGATGGTCAGCTCGATGATTTCCTCGACCGGCGGTACCGCGAATGCCTCGTCGCCGAGCAAACGAGTCCGGCTCGGGTCATGGCATACGACGAACACGTCGGGCTGGCTGCCGTGCAGCAGGGCCAGCGAAACGCCTGCATAGGCCGGATGCAGAATTGACCCCTGCCCCTCAATTACGTCCCAATGGTCGGCGGCCGCGGCCGGGCTAAGCATCTCCGCCGCGCCCGCTGCAAAGTCGGACACGACGGCGTCCATTGGAATGCCGCCTCCCGAAATCATGATGCCGGTCTGTCCGGTGGCCCGGAAATCGACGTTCGTTCCCCGCTCGGCGAACGCGCGCGCGATCGACAGCGCTGTATACTTCTTGCCGAGCGCGCAGTCGGTGCCGACGGTCAGCAGCCGCTTCCCGCTTCGCTTCAATCCCGTAGCGATCGGGATGTTCTCGGGCGGAGTACGGATATCGATCAGGCGCCGCCCCCTACGTTCGGCCCCGTAGCGAAGCTCCGGGATGCGGCCGAGCTTGGCGTGCATCCCACTGACGATGTCGAGACCGGCCTCAAGCGCCGCGACAAGCGCCGGTATCCACGTCTCCGCGATGAACCCGCCGGAATTGGCAACGCCGATCACCAACGCTCGCGCACCACGTTCGTAGGCTTCTGCAGGCGTCAGTTTCGGCAAGCCGATGGTGATGCTGGCCGCGGGGAGCGCGAACTCGCCGACGCACAAGTCCGGAGCCCAGTCGCGAAGGCCGAACGCAGTCTTCGCGAACCCGGCTTCTACCGTGTCGCCCAGAAACAGGAGGTACGGCCGCGGTAACTGGCCCACCGGTTGAACCGGCGTGTCACCCGTCCGCGACCGTGCCTCCGCCCCCTGCGTCATGATGCTTTCCCGTTGGTCACCGCGATACCCTTACTGACGGACGCTGAGAACCAGACCGAACGATCTCGGCCGGACGATCGAGGCCGTATAGCTCCCGTCCCGCGTCCCCGTAGCGGTGCCGACGTTCAGGATGCCACGGGAGTTCGTCAGATTATGCGCGAATGCGTCGATCCGGAATCGTCCCACATCTACGCCTGCGTGAGCATCGACCAAGCCAAAATCCGTAATCCTTTTCTGACCGGCCGCCGGGTCGAAGTCCGAACGGCGAGGGCCGCTGTAAAGCCAGCTGATTCCGGCGCGTCCGGTAATGGTCGAGCTTAGCGGATGCTCATATTCCGCGCCGATCGTGCTGCGCCATTTCGGGTTGTAGGGGAGCGGATCGCCCTTCAAGCCGCCGACGAACAGCGGATCAGCGTCCCTGGTCAAATAGGCGTCGACATAGGCTCCGTTAGCATAAAGATTAAGGTTCCGAACCGGCCGGTAATCGACCGTCGCTTCGAAGCCCTTCGACCGCGCGGCCCCACCGTTGGTGTTGACGCCAAAGCCCTGGACCTGGGCCAGCAACTGAACATTCTTCCAATCGACGAGAAAGGCGCTGACTTCGGCGGTC
This sequence comes from uncultured Alphaproteobacteria bacterium, assembly GCA_963750315.1. Lineage (GTDB taxonomy): Bacteria > Pseudomonadota > Alphaproteobacteria > Sphingomonadales > Sphingomonadaceae > Sphingomicrobium. Next base: position 137,994 of record CAVVQF010000017.1, on the reverse strand, counting down.
AGGCGGCGATCGCTCGACTGCGCTTTCAAGCCGACCTCATAGTTCGTGGTCGTGTCCGGTCCGAACTGGCGCGGGACGCCGGACGGGGCCAGTGGCGACACAGCGTTCGGGCCGCCTGGACGATAGCCTTTGGCAATCCGTGCGTAGATGCGGGTGTTCGGATTGAGCTTAAACGTCGGTGCGACCGAATAGGTAAAGACATGGTCCGACGATTTGCCATCGAAGGCGCTAAAGCCGCCGGCAAACAATCCGTCCGTGTTCTGGACGACCGATTGCTTGTTGCTGCTGTACCGGCCTCCGGCGGTCAGATCGAACCGCGAGGAGATATGCAAGGTCGCATTGGCGAACCCGGCAATCTCACGATATCTGGAGGGCAGACTGACGATGATCAGCCCGTCGAGAGACGCGATCCGATCACCGGTCGTCCCATCGATTCCGAACAGATTCTGCGACAGACGATTCTTCTCGCGCGTGTAGAAGCCACCGGCCGTCCATTCGAAGACGTCGTTGGAATTCGACGCCAAGCGAACCTCCTGGGTGAACCGCCGCTGCGTCATGCCCTGATCGACCGCAGCGCCCAGCGGTGTTCCCAATATGCTCGTCAGGATAGGGCCGTAGACGCCGCTTCCGTCGAACACGCCATCTTGGTCGAGCGTGCCGTAGCTGGTGGCGGAAACGAGTGACACAGCGCCGAAATCATAATCCGCCGTGAAATTGTAGAGGCGATAATCGACGTCGTTCGGCTCCTTGATCAATCGGGAATGAACAAGATCACCAAGAACGGGCTTGAGCGTGGTTGGATCGACATCGACCGTATTGGTGCCGTTGCTGCGGATGTTCTGAAGCAGAACCGAGGCGCGAAGTCGGAGGTTTTCGGTCGGCCGGACCAGGGCGGACAAACGACCGCCATAGGTGCTGCCATCGTTGACGTTGCTGCCCAGCAACGGGTCGTCGATATATCCCGGGTCCTTCCTGTAATAGCCGCTGACTCGAAGGGCAGCGTTGCTTGACAGCGGAACGTTGCCGGCCGCACGCGCCCACCAGCCAGTGCTGCCGTCGGCGACGTCCTCGACGCCTAGTTCGCCCGCGGCTCCGAACTCGCGCGGGTTTGGCGCGACAGTGACGAACTTCACGAGCCCGCCAAGCGAGTTCGCGCCGTAAAGCGTCCCTTGCGGCCCGCGCAGAACCTCGACCCTTTCGAGATCCGACGGATCGAGGTCGGGCGCCAGAACCGCGCCATTGGCCAGGCCGGTCGCAGATCCGAATGGCGCTTCGTCAATGTAGGTCGCGACGGTCGCAGCGACGCCTCCGGCGTTGATTCCGCGCAGGACGATTTTCGACGACCCGGCCTGGCTTTCGACGATGTTGGCGCTCGGAATTTTGGTCAGATAGTCCGACAGGCGTTGGGCATGTTGCTCTTCGAGCCGTGCGCCGGAGATGACGGAAACGGATTGGGGCACGTCGATCAGCCGCTCGACACGCTTCTGCGCGGTCACGATGATTTCATCGCCCTACCGGCTCCTGCGCCGCTGCTGGCGCCGCAGTGGTCGTCGCAGCCGGCGCATCCTGCGCCAGCGCCAGTCCATCGGCATTCCCAAGCAAAAGATCGCCGCTGATCCCAGCAATGCATTTCGCGATGCGTTTCCGAGCCTGTTCATATTCAACTCCCCTTTGATTGACGGCCCGCGTCCCCACGTCGGGCCCAGTTGAGCGCCACGCCGGCGCTCGGAAATGCGTGTGCGAGCTCAGGCATAGGCTTCCGCCAGGTCGATCCCGTGCGGGCTGCTGGGCTTGAGCGAGGATCCGCCTGGTCGGCCGGTCGAGCAGGTAAAGAAGCCCCGCCGCGCCGGTCGCGATGGCGGCAAGCAACAGGAAAAACTGGACGTGGCCGAGGTGGCTCCAGAGACGTCCGACCTGACCCGCCGCGAGGCTTCCGGTGAAGATCGCGAGATACCAGGAGGCAACGGTGGTCGCGCCGAGCTTCGCGGCGCGAGCCGGGCGAACACGCCGAGGCCGTTGGGCAGGATGTAGAGTTCGCCCAGCGTGAAGATCACGAAATAGGTCAGCAGCCACATCCAGTGCGCGCGGCCGTCGCCGCTGAACGCCTCGGCCCCAGCGACCAGAAGATAGGACGACGGCGACGATCAAGGCGCCGCACGCCATTTTCTGCGTCGGCGACAACTCGCGGCCTTGCTCCGCCTGACGTTTCCAGCGTGCGAGCAGCAACGGCGTCATCACCATGACGAGCAGCGGGTTGAGCGAGAAGAACATCGCCGCGCCGATCTCGACGCCGCCGATCACCCGATCGACGTCGTCGCGCATCCACAAGGCGAAGGTGTTGCCGATCTGTTCGTAGGCGCCGCGGAAGATCGTCACGGCGAGACCGATGCCGAGAAGCAAGAGAACGGTATCGCGGCCGCGATGGGTCGTGGTGCTGGGAGGAAGCACCGGCTCAGCCTCGCGGCGTTCCGCCGGCAGGTACGGATTGCCCCAGAGATAGATCAGCAGGCCGGCAAGCATTCCCACACCAGCAGCGCCGAAGCCCCAATGCCAACCGTAAGTCTCACCAAGGAAACCGCAGACGATCGGCGCGAGAAAGGCGCCGAGGTTCACGCCAACATAATAGACGTTGTACGCCCACGGCCGCCGCGGGTCGTCCGCGCTGTAGAGGTCGTTGATCTGGCTTGGCAGCGTCGGAAGGAACAGGCCGTTGCCAAGCGCGATCGTCGCCAGCGCGAAATAGAACGCCGGCTGGAACGCCATCATGAAGTGGCCCGCCGCCATCACCGTCGCGCCGATGATCACCGCGCGGCGCTTGCCCAGCCAGCGATCGGCGATCGTGCCGCCGATGATCGGCGTGAAATAAGCGAACGCGGTGTAGAAACCGTAGATGCTGGAGGCTTTTTCCTGCCCGAACAGCATCGTCGACGTCATGTAATAGACGAGCAAAGCCCGCATGCCGAAGTAGGAGAATTGCTCCCACATATTCGTGAGGAACAGGATCGTCAGTCCGCGCGGCTGACCGAACCAGTTCGACTTCCGGCTCATGCAGCCACGGCCGCCGCAGCTTCGGTGCCCCACACTTCGTCAGGGCACCAGATTTCGCCGTCCTTGTACTGGACGCTCGGAGTCCGATCCTGCTGGAGGAAGGTCGGACCGTCGAGATCGACGTAGTCGCAATATTGGCCGAGGATGAACGCCGGAGCCATGGCCAGGCTGGTGCCGACCATGTTGCCGACCATCACGCCGAGCCCAAGGCGTCGCGCCTCGCGGGCCATCAGCAAAGCCTCGGTAAGGCCGCCGCACTTGTCGAGCTTGATATTCACAACCTGGAAGCGGCCGACGAGACCGGGCACGTCCGCAAGGCTGAGGACGCTCTCGTCGGCCGCTATGGGAATGGAACTTTCGAAGCCTTCGAGGTCCGCCTCGGACCCGCGAGCCAAGGGCTGCTCGATCAGGGAGACCTTCAGGCGGTCCATGGCCTGGACGAGGCCCGACAGGTCGTTGATGCCGAAGCCCTGGTTGGCATCGACGCCGAGCCACACATCCGGCCGCGCCTCGCGCACCGCCCTCACCCGCTCGACGTCGAGTTCGAAACTGCCAGTCAGCTTGATCTTGATGGCCTTGGCGGCGGCGTAGTTGCGCGCGCCGTCCGCCATCTTCGACGGTTCGTCGGCGCCAAGTGTGAAGGTCGTGACCAAAGGCCGCGCAGCCTCGATCCCCGCCAGCCGGTAAGCCTCTACGCCCGTCCGGCTGGCCTCCAGTTCCCAGAAGGCGCAGTCGACGGCGTTACGTGCGCCCCCGGGAGGAAGAATCCGCCGAAGCTCTTCCTTGCCCGGACAGGCTTCAATCGCCGCGCGATTGGCTTCGAGCGCTTCCACGATCTGCGGCGCCTCATCGCCCAGATAGTAGACGCCGCCCGCCTCGCCCCGCCCCCGGTGATCGCCGTCTGAAAGTTCGACGACGACCACGTCCGAGGCTTCGAACACGTATCCGGAAATCCGGAACGGTGCTGCGAGACGGTGAGTCTCCACGCGATACTCAAGCTTCTGGCTCATCAGTAATCCGTCGCGAACCCGATGAGGTGATAGGTCAGCCCAACCCACAGGATGGTCAGCGCGGAGACCACCAGCAGCAGGCTCCAGAGCTTGGCTTTCCAGGTCGCTTTCAAGCCACCGGACCGCCGCCACACGACCAACGCGTACCAGAGGACCGCCGCCACGCCGCCGAAGAAGGCGACGAAGGTGATCACCTGCAATGTGAGGACGACCGGCAGGAAGCTCTTGCTGAGGTAATTGAGGTCCCCGAACATGGTCGAGATCATGAAGATCCAGCCGATGATGGTCAGGAAGATCGCCGTCGCGCCGATACGGCTGGCACGATAGGCTTTGAGCTCACGCCCCTCGAGACCGATGGTCGAGCCGTAGCGCTTCCGAACGATCGCTCGCACCGGCCAGAAGAGCATGGTGAGGAACAGGACCGCCAGGCTGAGATAGGTCAGCGGCAGCAGCCAGGACGAGTTCTGATACCAGGGCGTGCGGTCCCAGACGATGATCGGAGCAATGCTGCCGAGGCTGAAGCGAACTGCCTTGCCGCCTTCGGCCTTGGCCACCAAGGTTTCGTGGCTGTCGGCGTCGCGCCAGGTCATCGGTCCGGTGGCGATCCACTTGCGTGGTTGACCGTTCAGCCCGTTGAACAAGGCGCCGCCGAGCACCGGCGCGCCGTCCTTGTCGACGCCGACCTCGGTCTGGCTGATGAAGTCCGTGACGCTGATGAAGCTGGAGAACGACCGGCGGGACGTCGACCAGGTACCTGTGAGTTTCTCGGCGTTCGCGCGAGCGTCCTTGGCGTCGATCTTCCGCGTATCGGCCGGACCCGGGAAGTAACGGTCGGCGAATTCCTCCAGCAAAGTATTGCGAAGCGCGTGAGCCGCCCCCTCCTTGCCGGGGCTGTTGAAGGATACGAACAGGCCGACGCCGTCGTTGAGGAACAGGTGAAGGTCGCTGTGGAAAGCGACCGTGTCGCCGCCGTGGGATATGACTGAGTGGCCGTTGATATTCGACTGGTAGAAACCGAGCGACATCTTCTGCCCGCCCGGGATCGGGTCGTTGGCGGTCGAATGCATCAATTGCGCCGTCGCCGGCTCCAGGAGCGGACCGCCGTTGTTGAGATGGGCAATCATGAAGCGGCCCATGTCGTCGCCGCTCGCCGAGAGGCTCCCCGCTGGGGCGACGCCGATATACTCATAGCCGTAAGGTTTCGTCTGTCCCGGCTGGTAGCCTTCGGACATGTAGGGCTTCAGGCTGGCGGGAAGCGGCTGCCGGAAGGTCGCATACTTCATGCCGGTCGGCGCGAAGATATGCTGTTCGATATAGGTCTCGAACGGCTCGCCCGACACTCGGCTGACGATGTATCCCGCGAGCGCCGTCGCCCAGTTCGAATAGGCCGGGGTCGTGCCCGGATCATAGACCCGTTTCGGCACCCAGCGCTTCAGGATCTGGTCGTAGGGAACGTACTTTTTCTGATCGATGGCGATCAGATCCATCACCTGCTCTTCGAAACCCGCCGTGTGGGTCATGATATTTCGAAGGGTGATCGGCTTGCCATTGCGTGGCGGAATCTTGAAGTCGAGGTACTTGTTGACGTCTTCGTCGAGGTTGAGCTTGCCCTGCTCGACGAGCTGCATGACCGCCGTCCAGGTGAACAGTTTGGACGTGGAGCCCGGCCGGAAAAGCGTCGTATGTGGATCGACGGCCTTACGCTTGTCGACGTCGGCGTACCCGTAGCCGCGGCTCGTCAGTATCTGTCCGTCCTTGACGACAACCACCACGGCACCGGGAATGTCGGCGCGGCCGATTGAGATCGGCATGTAGCCGTCGAGCCAGGCGTTGACGTTATCGGCAGTGAGCGGCTGGGCACCCAAAGCAGGGTTGGCGGGCGGCACCGGCGCTGGAGTCGCGTTGACCGCCTGGGGCTTGGGCAAAAGGGTTGGTTGAACCGACTGCGCATAAGCGCCAGACAGGACCGTGACCCCGAGAATCGCCGCAAAAAATGCAGCCGCTTTCCGCATGTTTCTCTCCCCTTTCGACGATTTGCTCATCGGAGCTAAATCGCCGTATCATGCCAACCTGTGTCGGATGAGGTCATAATGAGCCTGATTGGAAAAATGTCAAACTCATTACGGGAGAGTGGTCGTTGAGCGAGCGCCCGACTCTCGGCCGCATTCTCAAGGAGCTGAGAAGCCACAGGAATTGGACATTGCGCGAGATGAGCGAGCGCAGCGGGATCCCCGTCTCGACCCTGTCGAAGGTCGAGAATGACCGGCTGACGCTAACCTACGACAAGCTCGCCCAGCTCAGTCAGAAACTGCAGATTCCGATCTCCGAGCTGTTCGCGGAAGCGGAGCCTGCCGAAGCGATCACGGCGCGGCGCAGCATCGGCAAGCTCGAAGAAGCGATCCGCGTCACCACGCCGAACTATGATTATTACTACGTCTGCACCGAGCTCCGTCGGAAGCGGATGGTCCCCATCCTCACCCGCATTCGCGCGAAGTCGATCGATGACTTTGGCGATCTCGTCTCACATTCGGGCGAGGAATATATCCACGTCCTCGAAGGCAGCATTATCGTGCACACGGAATTCTACGATCCGGTCACGCTGAAGACAGGCGAGGGAATCTACATCGATTCCAACATGGGCCACGCCTACATCGCCGCCGAGGATTGCGACGAGGCGCTGGTCCTAGGCGTCTGCTCGAGCGACGACGAGGCACTGATGCATTCGCTCATGCAAATGCACGACCATCTGCCCGGCCATTCGGACATCGCAACTGACGAACCGGCCCGGGTGAGGTCACTGCGGAGACCGGCCGCCTAAGGAGGGCGGGAGACGATCCGCAGGTTAGTTCGCGATAGCCTCCGATCGCCGAGGCTCGGCGGTAACCGCATTCGATGTCTGTCGGTCCAGCTCAGCAAAGAAATCCTTGATGTCGCCGAACAAACGCGTTCGCGCTGACGGTCCCTCAGCCAAATGCCCCAGTCCGTCGTAAGTTTGCACTTCGAACGGCCGGCGGAGTTGTTCGCGGATGCCCTTCGCTAACTGACCGTTGAGATATCCAAGACCCGGGTCACACTCGGCATAGGCCAACAGAACGCGCGCGTTCGTGCCACAAAGGCGCAGGAGCCACTCGACGGGTTCCCGGCGCTTGCTCGTATTCCGCCGCATACGGGAAGCGATTTTCCTGAGCAGCGTGCCGCCCATCAGCGACGAGCCCTGTCGCATCCGCCTCGCGTACGTCAGTTTCGTTGGGTTGGGCTGGCGATAAAGCGCGACATTGATTGCAACTGCCGCGCGCAGTTCCGGCGCGGCGCTGCCCTGGATCATCGACCAAGCCCCGGCGCAAAAGCCGAGCCCGTAGATATGACGATGTCCAGCGTTTCGAAGATGCTGGATGGCTGACTGCACGTCGCGGCTGCCTTCATCGGAATAAAGTTCGCCGCCCTGGATTGCATCGCCGCGGCCACTGGTGCCGAAGCCGGCGAAATCGAACCGCAGGCTGGTGTTGCCGCGGCTCGCCTCATCCCGGGCGAAGTCGGCGAACGTGCGGCCGGGGCCCACAGTCGACACCATGAGGCGCACGGCGTGGCCATTGGCTCCGCCTGCTGGCTCGCTTAGGACTCCCGTCAGCCTGCTGGGGCCAATTTCCACGAAGGTTTCCCGGACCCGCCCGCCATCGTGAACGAATTCGATGGACGGCCTCGGTTCAGGCGTTTGCGGGGTGACATCGGCGCTTGTCGCGAGCTGCTGGTGCAGCGCTCGGCACCAGCGTGCGAGGGACAGGATATCCTCGTGAGGTATTTCCGGCTGATCCTGGCCGCCGAACAGCCAGGGTTGAATCTGGGTGGAAACTTGCTCCTGAACAATCATGCCCTGCTCGCTCAGACGCGCAAGCCAGTGAGCACTGAGGCCCTCGGTCATTTCGCGCAGCATCACGCATGATGCGTTAGGAGTTCGGGATCTGGCCAAGATCCAGACAGGAAATGCGTTCCAGCACCGGAAGCGGGAAGCTGAATCCGCCAATGGCGATCGCGCCCGCGGCGTCAGCGTCGGTAACGCGCTGCAAAACCTTGAGTTCGCGTACATAGCGCTTCCCGCTGACGATCGGCGCCCAGGCCACCAGCGCTGCAAGCGGCTCTTCCGCCAGTGCTTCGGCGGCGAGCGGAAATCCGAGGCGGACGCCGACGACGATCACCCGCGCCGCGCCGCACGACCGCGCATGACTGACCGCGGCCCGAATGTCCGCCTCCCACCGTGCGCCGATGTCGAGGTCCTCAAGTTTGCCCGAACTCTGGGAGCATCCGTGCAAGTCCATCAGCAAGGCAGGCAGCCCGACATCCGCGAGGGCTTCGGCGAGTGCGACAAGCCCGCCGGCCATCGTCCGTTCCTCGTGAGCGATGCCCGGAACGAGGACGACCGCGGTGGAAGCGGGCGCGACATCCGGCGCCGGCCAATACCATGCGGCGCCGATGAAGCCGTCGTCGGTATCGATCCAGAGATTCCGGCCTCGGCGGTTGGGCATTGTCATCGCCACACTTCGATCGTCGCAGCCGACCAGGAGTTGAGCGCCTGGAGGCCGATGCGAGCGGCAGGCTGGACATCCGGCAACGGAACCAGGCGAACCGTGCGCGCCTCGCCTGGTGCAAGGTGAAAAAAGTCGTCCTCCGGCAAGTAGCCATCGGCATCGAAAGTGATGGACTGGGCCAGCGTGTCTGCGCACACGGTGACGTTGAGGCCCGCTTCCGGGTGCTCCTCACATGAGAGGATTTTCAGGCCCACGTCGCGGCGGCGATTGGAGGGAAGACCTTCCGGGAAGAAGAATGCTCGATCCAAGGTATGACCGGAGGAGTTGCGCAGCGTCGCGGCGACCAGTGCATATTCGGCGGGACCGAAGCGGTAGGCCCTGGATACGTCGATGAAGCCATCGAACCACTCGCCGATGGCCCATGTCTTGCCCCCATGCGCCGGTACCTCGATCTGGCGAGCGCTTGATTGCATGCGCAATCCGTCGTCGCGGTAAAGCGTGACTTCGACGCTCGCGGCCAGCGGGGCCGCCGGATCGTTGACGACGTGGAGCGCGAGGCCATTGGTGCCTTCGTCGGTCATGAAGAGGTGGACTGGCTTTGAGGCTCGGCGCAAACCGTGGAATGCGGCTTTTGGCGCGCCGCGATCGTCGAGCATTCCCCAGCCCGCACCAGCCCAGAGATCGCGCAGGAACCAGACCAGTGCGCCGCGACAGGTCGAGTCCGGGCGGCGCCATTCGGAAAGCGTTGCCTCGATCACTTCCGCGCTCAGCGCGCGGCTGAGCTGCAGATAGCGCTCATGGTCGGTGCTGCGCAGCGCGACCGGATCGACACCGTAGAGCCGGTGCAGATAGTGGTCGCGAACATCCTCGAAATCCCAGCCGGCGCCGAGATCCCGCGGCGTCCGCGCCTTCCAGCCAGGATGGTGACCCCGGAGCGACGAGCCACCCGGCATTCGAGCGATCGTCGCTGGCGGAGGGACGTTCGCAAAGGCCAGGCATTCGCTTGCGAAGCGCAGGCCGGAGCGGCGGGCATCCTCCATCGGCCGCAGATATGCACCGACGCCGTAATAAGACGTCGTCCCGACATCGTTCTGGTGAGGAAAAGCGCCACCATGAGCGCTGGACGGCCAGTAGTGGGCGTGAGGACAGTATTCCGCGGCCAGCGCGGCAAGATGCTCGTCGAACAACGGCTGCGCCCAAGCCTCGCGAGCGGCGCCCCACATCGCGGCCTGCTGTTCGGCTTCGCTGTTGCCGCAGATGACGACGAGCGAAGGATGCGCCTGCCAGCGGGTGAGTTGCTGACGCGCCTCCTCCCTTACCGAGCCGAAAAAAGCATCGTCGCCGGCCGGATAATCCATGTTCGCGAACATGAAGTCTTGCCAGACGAGCAACCCGAGTTCGTCGCACGCGTCGAAGAATGGATCGTCCTCGTAGACCGTGCAGCCATTGACTCGCAGCATGTTCAGCCCTCCGGCCTGGACTTGCGCGAGAGCGGAGCGGATCGCCTTCCCACTCGCCGCTGGGCTAACCACGTCGAGAGGTGTCCAGTTGGCCCCGCGGCAGAAGATCGGCACACCATTGATGCGCACCGCGAAATCGCCATCGGTGGTGTCGACGATCATCGTTCGGAAACCTAATTGGCCAAGGCTGACGGTCACCGGTGCGGAGGCGCCAGACAGTCGGACGACAAGCTCGGCATCATAGAGGGCCGGCTCGCCATGAGTGTGCGGCCACCACAATGCCACGTCCGGAATTTCGAGCGCTGCACTGTAAGTCGCACTGCCCACTGCCGCGCATTCGTAGGTCGAATCATTGCGGCTCACTCGAAGCGTCACCGCATCGACCTTGGCGGCTGGCTCGAGGGCTGCGATTTCAACGCTCAGAACAACCCTTCCAGCGCCGCCATCAACCTCAGCTCGTAGTGTGAGTGCCGAGATCTCGACCGGCCCGCGATCGACCCATTCGATCGGGCGCCAGGGTCCGATTGCGGGCGCGGGCGGCGACCAGCCCGGCGTCCGGCCGAGTAGGCTCACACGCGCCCAGCGCAGTTGCGCATTTTCGATCATCGGCGCTCGCCAGCGTGGCCGTGGTCGACGCTCGGCAAGACGCGCGTCGAGCGATGCGAAGCGCATGAGAAGTTCGTTCTCACCGTGGCGTAATGAGGGAACGGGACAGTCGTGCGCCACGTGCATGTTGTCGCTGCTCAGCAGAGGTTCGTCGTTGAGCCAGACGGCGCACTCGCCCGCCAATCCGCCGAACGCTAGGCTCCGCCGTGTCGAGCCGGTGAGAGGCGGAGCATCGAAAACGGCGCGAAACCACCAATCCTCGGCGTCGAAGCGCCTGATCGGCCCGTCAAGCGACCAACGACCAGCGCTCCGCAGCGCTCCGGCCACGGTATCCGGGCCATCTATTGGAAACCATTCGCCCGCCCCGACGTCCGGGGCCACGGTTGTGCCCGCAGGAGCCGCGCAGAGCGACCAGTGCGCGTTCAGGGGCGCGCGGCGATGGGCAGTAGCAGCCTGGATGCGATCCCCCATTGGCCCTGCTTAAGTAGGACCGATGGCGACCAGAGCGTTGCGGATAGACGCAATGCTGCCGAACACACTTCGCTTTAGCAACTCGTCGGGGAATTCCACGTCGAACTCCCCTTCAAGGGCCAGCATGACGTCGACGGTGGCGTGCGACGTCATCCCGGCCTCGTAGAGGTCGGACTCCATGTTCGGCGAAAGCGCGTCCACCGACAAGCGGGCGTGCTTCGCAAGTATCGAACGTATGCGAGCCTCAAAATCGTCTTGTGCGGTAGCCATGGTGAAACCTGAATCCGTCTATGCTGAATTCAAAAAATCTTAACCTGTAGTAGTTTAATTTTGGTTTCTACGCGACCCCGATGTCAACTTTGCTTGTCGGCTCGGGCGCGGTATTACGGCTGTTGTGGCCGACTGAATCGCCAAGTTTGCGTCTGATTGGGACACCCGATCAGACGGAGTTTTCCAGTCAAATCAGTGATGTACCTGCGTCCTCAGCGCGTCCTTTGCGAAATATTAGGCTGCGCCTGTCAGAATATGGGACAGAAAGGCAGTTCCTCCGATGCAAGGACAAGAGTTCGCGCAATTGCTGGCGTCGGTACGCCGTATCGCTAGCGAGATTGCGACCAGCCATGCAGACGATGTCGATCGGAACGCGCGATTCCCGGCCGAGTCCGTCGACGCGTTGCGTGGGTTGAGCGTACTCTCCGCCGGCGTGCCCGTCTCGCTCGGCGGCTTCGGCTGCTCCCTGCAACAGCAGGGCGAACTTTGCGCCGCGATGGCGCATGGCTGCTCGTCCAGCGGCATGGTGCTCGCGATGCACCTGATCGAAGTCGCCTGCATCGCCAGGCACGGAATGGAATCGCCTTATTTCGTCGACGTGATGAAGCGCATCGTCTCCGACCAGACGTTGATCGCCTCGGTTACATCGGAAGTCGGCACGGCCGGCGACACACGCTCCAGCGTGTGCGCCATTGAACGTCGACGGCGACACATTCAAGCTCGAAAAGGCCGCGACGACGGTCTCGTACGGACAGCACGCCGACGCTTTGCTCGTCACCGCTCGCCGCGCGCCAGATGCAGCCGCGAGCGACCAGGTCCTCGTCTATCTTGAGAAGGACGATTACTCGCTTACCCCGACCTCAAACTGGGAAACGCTGGGCATGCGCGGGACCTGCAGCCCTGGCGGCCAGTTGAGTGCGCAAGCATCGGTCGACCGCATCCTCCCGGGCAGTTTCGCCGATTCCTCCGCGCAGACGATGGTCCCTTATTCGCACGTCCTATGGTCCGCTTTGTGGTGCGGCATCGCCTCGGAAGCCGTTTCGCGAGCGGCCGCTTTCGTCCGCGGCGCCGCTCGGCGAAATCCTGGGGTCACACCACCAGCGGCCGGTGCCCTCGCGCTGGCGACGGCTGACCTGCAATCCATGCACCACCACTGGATTCGCTCCGCGACCGAATTCGACGCGATCGGGGACGACCGCGAAGCGCTGATGGCGATGAGCTGGGCGCTGAAGATGAACAGCCAGAAGATCGCGGCATCCGAAGCGGCCCCGCGCATCGTGCACCAGGCCCTGCAGGTGATCGGCGTGATGGGCTACAAGAACGATTCCCCGTTCAGCGTCGGCCGCCTGTATCGCGACAGCCTTTCCGCTGCCCTGATGATTTCGAACGAGCGCCTTGCGGCCAAGAGCGCGTCCATGCTCCTCGTCCTGAAGGACGCCTGATCCGATGAGCGCGGCGGGGCAAACCTACGACATCGAGAGTTTCTACGACGGCCTCGTCGAGCATGGCCTGATCATCCCGTCGGCCATCCAGGGCGGATACGGCCGTGGCACCGTGTTCGAGGACATTCTGACCCGCTTCAACGACCTCGTCTCGCGCACCGCCAAAGACGATGGCGCCGAGCCGATGATGTTTCCGCCGATCGTTCCCCGCGAGCTGATCGAGAAAGTCGGCTACATGGACAATTTCCCGCACTTGTGCGGCTCGATCCACAGCTTCTTCGGCGGGGAGAAAGAGGCGCGCGCACTGAGCGACTGCGTGCACGCCGGCGAGCGTTGGGAAGACCGGCTCGACATCACCGAGTCCATGCTGACCCCGGCCGCCTGCTACCCGGTTTACCCGATGTGCGCGGGCACGCTGCCGCCGGGCGGCCGGCTCATCACCCTCACCGGCTGGGTTTATCGCCACGAACCATCGCTCGAACCGACCCGCCTGCAGGCCTTCCGCATGCGCGAGTTCATCCGCGTCGGAACCACCGACGAGGTCGTGGAATGGCGTAACACCTGGCTGGAGCGCGGCCTTGAGCTGCTCAAGTCGCTGCAACTGCCCGTCGCCAGCGATGTCGCCAACGACCCTTTCTTCGGTCGCGCCGGCAAGATCATGGCCGCTAGCCAGCGCGACCAGCGCCTCAAGTTCGAAATCCTTTGCCCGGTGATTTCGCTCGAGAATCCGACCGCCATCTGCTCGTTCAACTGGCACCAGGATCACTTCAGCGGCACTTTCGACATCAGGACGGCCGATGGTGAAATGGCCAGTACCGCCTGTCTGGGCTTCGGTCTGGAACGCGTAACACTCGCGTTGATCAAGGCGCACGGCTTCGACCCGGCCCGGTGGCCCGACGAAGTCCGCGCATTGCTCTGGCCATGACACGCGTCACGGCGCTCCGCGGACTTGACGCGGCGACTTACACCGCCCATTCTCTTCATGGGCTCGACCGGATCTGGCCGGAAACGAACTGCTACGCCGATCTGTGGATCGAGCTGCTGCACGCGCAGGGCCTGGATCCGCACGCAATGCTGCCGTTCGTGTTCGCTCTCGACTTCGAGGGCGACCAGTGGACCTTCTTCAAGCCGCAACTCGCCGACCTGCGCACGCTTTACGGCATCGATGTTCAGGAGATGACGCTGTGGCGGCCGCTGACTCGACCATGCGCTCGAGCATCTCGGCGCCGGCAAGCTGCTGAGCGTGGAGGCCGATTCCTGGTGGCTCCCCGATACCGCGGGTACCGACTATCGTTCGGCCCACGGCAAGACGACGATCGTTATCAACGACGTGGATACCGACGCCCGTAGCCTCGGTTATTTTCATAACGGGAGCTATTTCAATCTCACGGGCGAGGATTTCGACAAGACATTCTGGTTGACCGGGGGAGCGCCAATACTGCCCCCCTATGCCGAGTTGATCCACATCGACCGCGCCGTAGCGCGCGACCCCGATACGCTTCGAACGCTTTCGCGAGACTTGCTTGACGAGCATTTTAGCTGGCGACCGGCCAACAATCCGATCGAGCGATTCCGGGTGCGTTTCGCGGCGGACTTGGCCGAGCTGCACTCCGCCGGAATGCCGACGTATCATAAATGGGCATTTGCCGGTCTGCGCCAACTGGGCGCGGCCTCGGACCTCGCTGCCGAATACCTGCGCTGGCAATGGGCGGACGCTGCGCCGGCCAATGCCATCGAGGCGCTCGAGCGCCTTGCGAACCTCGCGAAGATCCTGACGTTAAAGTCGGCTCGAGCGGCTCACTCCGGCCGATCTCTGGATGCAGACGAGAGCTTCGACGAAATGGCCTCGGCCTGGCAACTCGCGATAGACGAGACCAGTCGCCTGACTTGAACGAGCAAAGAAGCGATAGATCGTTATCATGGCATTTTGAGCAATCGATCGAGAGAAACCTTGCCACCTCCCAGTGCGATCAAGGGTAGTAGCAGGCCCGCCCAGCTGAGGTGCGTCGGCCATGCGTCGGGATAGACGAAAATCTCGATGACCAGGGTCATCACCAGCAGCGCCGTGGCGCTGAAGCGGGTGAACAAGCCGGCCACCAGCAAGATCGGGAAAAGATGCTCCGAATAGGTCGCGGCGTATGCGGCGATTTCGGGCTTGATCAGCGGAAGGGCGTAGTCCGTACGGAAAAGCTCGAACGCCGTATCGTTGACAGTCAGGAAGCCGTCTACTTTGGTCCGGCCCGACATGAAAAAGACCGCCGCGATACCGAGCCGCTGTACGAGCAGCAGCAGTGACATCGGCAGCAGGTTCTGGGCTGTGCTCGCGAACAGGTCGTAGGGCTTCCGCCAGACAGGCGTGGCAGCTTGAGTGGCCATGGTCAGTTCCTTTCGAGGGTGGGCGCGGCGAACACGCCCATGTTGACGAGGGAGATGAGAACCGCATCGCAGTTTTCGCCGGGGGACAGGCGGGCGGCCGCCGACATCGCCTGGCCGACGCGTTCGCCCAAGCGGATACCGGACAAGATCCGGTGCGCCGCAGCGCAGATACGGGGCGTGTGCATGACGAATGGCGACGGCCGGGCAAAAAGCGCTCCCTCCGGCTTCCAATCGGGATCGATGACCGATGGAACCGGTCGCTGGTGGGCGAGCCAGATGCTCATCCCAGGCGTGTGGAGCCAGCTGAAGCGCAGGGCGGGGTGAAGGCTCAACCTGAGTTCCAGTAGTTCAGGAAACGCATCAGCAAAGGCCTCGGCGTCGGTGGCCATCAGGCATTCGACGTGGAGCCGTTCGACGCGCGCCACATCAGGAAGATATGGGAGATCCTCTATCCAGGGTTGCTCGCCCAGCCACTCGGCAAACTCTTCCCCGTACAGCGCGAGCACGGGAGATTGCGGGGGGTAAGCCTCCGAAAACTCGACCGCGATACCCTCGAACATTTCCTGGCCAACGATCTGCTCGACGACCTGGTAATTAGAGCGAAGCGCTTCGACCGCACCGTGAATGACGGTGTTGCGATAGATGGCGAGAGGTCCGACCGCCGGCACGTCGATCGCGGCGACGAACTGCCGCTGGAAGGAAGGGAGGTCAGGCTGCAAGGCGAAGTCTCCCTTCGAGAATGGCCTGAGCGCGCTGCCGCTCGCGGATGAGGTTCGCGAATGCAGGCACGTTGCCGTCGCGCTCGATCAGGGTCGGGCGCGGGCCAATGCGGGCGACGAAGCCTGCGTAGAGGTTCCAAACTCTCTCGCTTACGGGCTCGTCGTGGCTATCGATGAGTAGCGTTCCGTTTGCATCCAAGCTGTGACCGGCAAGGTGGATTTCGCCGACCAGCTTGGCCGGAATTTCGTTGAGCCAATTCGCCGCGTCGAAGCCAATATTGTTCGCCCCGACCGCGACATTGTTGACGTCGATAAGCAGCTTGCAGCCGCTCCGGCGCGCGAGTTCCCGAAGGAAGCTCGTCTCGCTCCAGCGATGCTGATCAAGCGGGAGATAATGCGCGGGATTCTCGATCAGGATTTCGCGGCCTAGAGCGTCCTGCACGCGGCCGATGTTGGCGCTGAGGCAAGCCAGCGTCTCGTTTGTCCTCGGAAGGGGCAGAAGGTCAGGGAAGCTGCGTCCCTCGAATCGCGACCAGGCGACATGTTCGGAGATCAGCGCGGGCTCGAACCGATCGGCGAGCCGCTTCAACGCTGCGACATGGTCTGAATCTGGTTCCGATGGGCTTCCGAGTGAGAGGCCGACGCCGTGAAGCGAGATTGGACGATCACGCCGCAATTGCTCCAGCATGGCCAGGCGTGGACCGCCGTCGACCATGTAATTTTCGGCATGAACCTCGAACCAAAGTCCCACCGCCGGCGAGGCCAATGCTTCGCTGAAATGCTGAGGCTTAAAGCCAAGGCCGGCGGTGGGAGTCATGGCGATTAGCGCGGCGCGATCGGGGTCAGTGAGCCATTGCCCTTGGGCGTCTTGATCGACGCGCAAGTGCCCTTGGCAACATACTTCCAGGCGTTGCCCTGGTAGCTCTTCTTCGAAGTGCCCGCGCAAGTCGTGCCTGCACCCGCGGCACAGTCGTTCTTGCCGGCGAGCGAAACGCCGTAGCATTTATCCTTAGTCGGCTGCGGCTTGGCCGGACCTGCAATGGCTGCCGTGGCTGCGAAAGCGGTGAGCGCGGTGGCGGTCACGATCGTGGAAATCTTTTTCATAAGTCCTCTCTTCCTTCATTCACTTGCGGTTTCCCGGGCGTGATGATCGCGCCTGCAGCGACGGAGATGAAATGCTCCTTCGCTATGATCTCGATGCATTCAGCCCATGACCGCGATGACCGCGATCATGCTCGGCCATCCGCGTTGCGGGGCGATTGGGTTACGGACCGAAACGAAAATACTTTCGTGGCTGCGCGGATGCTGCTGTAACCACGGTAGCGGAGCAGCCGAATGAAGCAGTATGACAAGGCTAACCTGCTCGAAGCCAAGCTGCACGCGCTGATGGTCGCCGGGATAAGCGGCCATTCCGGCGCTTATCAAACCTTGCTGAGCTTAAGCGCTGATCGGCTGCGCTCTTACTTCGGCCGGCGGCTTGCTGGCCGCGATTTTGATGTGGAGGACTTGGTGCAAGAAACGCTCATCGCGCTGCACCGCAAGCGAGCGACCTACGACCCATCGCTGCCGTTCACGGCGTGGCTCCACGGCATTGCGCGCTATCGGCTGATCGACTTCCTCCGCCGCGACAAGAGAGCGGTCGAAGTGCCCGTCGAAGAAGGGTTCGATGCCGACGA
Source organism: uncultured Alphaproteobacteria bacterium (assembly GCA_963750315.1). GTDB lineage: Bacteria > Pseudomonadota > Alphaproteobacteria > Sphingomonadales > Sphingomonadaceae > Sphingomicrobium. Next base: position 120,393 of record CAVVQF010000017.1, on the reverse strand, counting down.
GACGGACGCCTTCGGCGCAACTCTCGCACAGGTCGATCTTGAAGCGCTGCTGGCGGACCTGACCCCGAACCAGGTCGCCGCAATCCGCCTGACCCGGATCGAGGGCTATTCGGTTCGCGAGGCAGCCGCGATGACCGGGCAGAGCGAACCGGCGGTCAAGGTCAACGTCCACCGCGGGCTCGGTCGGCTGATGGCCAGGATCAAGGGCAGCGACGATGCGGACTGACGATCTCATCGCCGATCTTGCCGCAAATCCGGTCGCGACTGGTAAGCCGACGCTGCGTATTGCAATGGCGATGCTGGCCGGCTGGCTCCTCGCGCTGATGGCGCTTGTCATTGTCGTCGGCCCACCGCTGGCAGCGCTTCCGCAGACCGGCATGCTGCCGTTCGGCGTCAAGACCGGGTTTGCGTTGGCATTTCTGGCGGCGTCGGTGTCGGCGACGATTGCCGCCGGACGTCCTGGCAAAACTTTGTCGCTTCGGCTGTTGCTTCTCGCGGTACCGTTTGTCGCGCTGCTCGCGCTGATGATGCTTGAGATGAGCTCCACGCCACGCGAGAATTGGAGCGGACTGTTCTTCGGAACGACATATATGCCCTGCATCCGAGCAATCACGCTGGCAAGCGTACCGGTGCTGGTTGCAACCCTTTGGGCCTATCGGGAGATGGCGCCGACCCGGCCCGCGCTGGCGGGCCTGCTTGCCGGGCTGAGTTCAGGAGCGGCAGCGGCTGTCGCCTATGCACTTTATTGCCCGGAGACCACCGCCTCCTTCCTACTCGCGGCTTACACACCGGCCGCGCTGGCCCCCGCTGTTGCGGGCTTCCTGTTGGGGCCGAAGCTGCTCCGCTGGTAGGTGGAGGAATCTTTCGTCCGGAACGTCAGAACCTTTATCAAGTCATTCGTTTGCTGACTGGTCCTGGATGTAAATGACTCAAAGCTTCCAACGACGATGTCGCGTGATCTTTCCACCTCTCGTCACCTGCTTCCCTTACACCGCCTTGCAGCACAGGGTCGGGCAGCCCATCTCGCGCTAGATGCTTCCCTTGTCCGTTCTTGACCTCTCACCCGTTCCCGAAGGGAGTGATCCGGGGCAGTCCCTGCGCAACTCCGCCGACCTTGCCCGCCACGCTGAAGCCCTCGGCTACAAGCGCTTCTGGATGGCGGAGCATCATTCGATGCCGGGTATTGCGAGCGCCGCGACGGCGGTGGCGCTCGCCTATGTGGGATCGCAGACGTCCACGATCCGGATTGGCGCCGGCGGGGTCATGCTTCCAAATCATGCCCCGCTGATCATCGCCGAGCAGTTTGGGACGCTGGAATTGCTCTATCCTGGCCGCGTCGATCTTGGCCTCGGCCGCGCGCCCGGAACCGATCAAGCGACGGCCCTGGCAATGCGGCGCAATCTTTCGTCGGACGCCAATCAATTCCCGAAGGACGTCGTCGAACTGCAAGGCTATTTCCGCACGGACAATGGCCGGGTGCGCGCCATTCCCGGCGAAGGGCTGAACCTGCCCCTGTGGATCCTGGGATCGAGCCTGTTCGGAGCGCAGCTCGCGGCGATGCTCGGCCTGCCCTATGCCTTCGCCTCGCATTTCGCGCCGCAAATGATGATGGAGGCGATCGATCTGTATCGCGAGCGCTTCGAACCTTCGGAGCAACTGGCCGAACCTTATGTGATGCTCGGCTTCAATGCGATCATCGCAGACACGGACGAGGAAGCAGCGTTGCTCGCGACCTCGTTGCAGCAGGCGTTCGTCGCCTTACGCACCGGCCATCCGATCAAGCTACCGCCGCCCAAGCGAGGATTTGCTGACGAGCTTCCGCTAGAAGCGCGCGCAACGCTGCGGCAAATCCTCTCGGCCTCCGCGATTGGAAGCCCGAAGACCGCCCGGCAGCAGGCGAAGGCGTTCGTCGACCGGACCAAGCCGGATGAGCTAATGGTTACGGCCCAGATTTTCGATCATCGGGCACGACTTCGTTCCTTCGAGCTCTTGATGGAGGCCATGTCCGACCTGTCTCCCGCGCTCACCTGATAAGGATGTCCATGACCGCATTATTCACACCGTATAGGACAGAGATGGATCTCAGGTTTTCAGCTTGAGGGCGTCTCCAATCGGCCGAGGCGTACGCTTGCCCTTTGTTCGGCTAGTGAGGTGGATGAGGCCGCAACGATCACAGCGGTAAGTTCGCAACTCCAGTCCTGACGATCGGGCAGCGTCGAGCGCCTTCTCCTCGGACTGGTACGCCTTCTTTTTCGCGCAGATGCTCAGTCTGGTCCGCACCTGTCGCTTACCATCAGTTCGGAAAGCAGCTCACGCGGCGAGACTCTCGAGTTGCTCATTTGCCTCGAGCCATCGTGCTTCCGCGTCCCTGAGTTCCGATGTGAGCTCGGCGCGACGTTTGCTGAGTTCGCTCACCGGCAAGTTCGCAAACTCGTCGGGTGCGTTCGCGGGATCGACCAAGGCGCGATCGAGGGCGAAACATAGCGCGGCCAGACGGGTGCTCGCTGCTTCGGCATCCGCGGCAGCCTTCTTGAGAGCGCTCGCTTCTTCGCGCGCTTTCGCCGCCGCCTTGCGATCATGCCGCTTTTGTTTGGGCTTCTCGGCCGCAGGCGCCCCTCGACCCAAAACCAGGCCAATATAGTCGTCGATGCTACCGGCATATTCGGTCGCTTCGCCGTTCTCAACCAGGACCAAGCGATCGGCCGTCAGCTCGATCATGTGCCGGTCATGGCTGACGATGATGACAGCGCCGTCGTATCCGTTGAGGGCCTGCACCAGGGCCTCGCGCGAATCCACGTCCAGGTGGTTCGTCGGCTCATCGAGAATGAGGAGGTGCGGCGCATCTCGCGTGATCAATGCCAGCGCCAGCCTCGCTCGCTCGCCACCCGAGAGCTTGGCAACGAGCGTGGTTGCCTTGTCGCCCGAAAACCCGAACCGGCCGAGCTGCGCGCGGACGGCGCCGGGTGTGCTGGCGCCCATTGCGCGCGTCATGTGTTGCAACGGCGTGTCGTCGGCGTGCAATTCCTCGACCTGGTATTGGGTGAAATATCCAACGCGCATCTTTCCCGATGAAGTGAGTTCCCCTTCCAGCGGTGGAAGTTGCGCCGCGAGTAGACGCGCCAGCGTGGTCTTGCCGTTGCCGTTGCGGCCGAGGAGCGCGATCCGGTCGTCGGGATCGACGCGCAGGTTCAGCTTACGCAAGACCGGCGTTCCAGCGTAGCCGACCGCTGCCATGTCGAGCGTGATCAAGGGCGGCTTGAGCTGGGTTGGGCTGGGAAAATCGAAGCTGAGCGTAGGGTCCTCCGCGAGGGCGGCAATCGGCTGCATCTTCGCCAGCATCTTGGCGCGAGATTGGGCCTGTTTGGCGGTGGACGCGCGAGCGCTGTTTCGAGCGATGTAGTCCTGCAGGCGGGCCCGTTGCGCATCCTGGGTCGCCTGCATCGCCGCAAGTTGCGCGGCACGTTCCGCGCGCTGCCGTTCGAAACTGTCGTAGCCGCCGGCGTAGAGCGTGATCTTGCCGCCTTCGAGGTGAAGGATGGTGTCGACGACGCTGTTGAGCAGGTCCCGCTCGTGACTGATGACGATCAGCGTTCCGGCATAGGTCTTCAGGAAATTCTCGAGCCACAAGGTCGCTTCGAGATCGAGGTGGTTCGACGGCTCATCCAGAAGGAGCAAGTCAGGCCCGGAAAACAGCAGGGATGCCAGCGCCACGCGCATCTTCCATCCTCCGGAATAGCTATCCAGAGGGCGGCTTTGCATCTCCTCGTCGAATCCCAGGCCGAGCAGGATGCGCGCCGCGCGCGCCGGCGCCGTGTAGGCGTCGATCGCGAGCAGCCGATCGTGAATGTCGCCGAGCCGATGGGCGTCGGTGCTGACCTCGGCCTCTTCCATCAGAGAGGCTCGCTCAGTGTCCGCGGCCAGCACCGTCTCGAATGGGCTGGCCGTGCCGGTCGGCGCCTCCTGGGCAATGTAGCCGAGACGGGTGCGGCGGGGCATTTCGATCGATCCCTCATCGGGATCGATCAGGCCGATCACGGCTTTCATAAGGGTCGATTTGCCCGCGCCATTGCGGCCGATCAGCCCGACATGCGCACCAGGAGGGATCGCCGCGGATGCGCGGTCAAGGATCGTGCGTCCGCCGAGGCGGACCGTAAGGCCGTTGATTGTAAGCATGATCGCGCCCCTAGCAGCCAATCATGTTCATCCCAAGGCTGCCATCGCACTCGGCAGATCTGGGCTCGCGCTCACATCAACTGGCAGAAGGGGCGGTAATTTGGGCTCAGCGCGAACGTCGGGTTTGTTCGCGCTGAGCAGCTAAGCCTCAGGTGGATGCCGCTCGAGTTAGCATCAGCGCCCGGGCGATCTAACCGAGCGCACCAACGAGACGGCGATCATCGCTCCGATGCCACTCGCCAAAACGCTATCAAAGATTGAGCTGCCGCCGAGTAACGCAGCCAACGTAATGGTTCCGAAAGGCCCGCGACCCTGCCTCTATTCCGGCAAAAATGGTGGGCGTGGCAAGGATTGAACTTGCGACCCCTGCGATGTCAACACAGTGCTCTACCACTGAGCTACACGCCCACTCTGGAGCGGGCATGTAGAGAGCGACTTCGCACCGCGCAACCCTCCGTAGGCCCTCATTCGCGATTGCGCGGGGTTCGGTGAGATGAGACACTCGAGCGATGTCTACAATCCGCATCGAGCGACGCTTTAGGGGGCCGCCGGCGTCTGGGAATGGCGGCTACGTTGCCGGGATAGTTGCTGCCGCCCTGGGCGGGTCGGAATGCACAGTGACGCTGAGGGCTCCGCCTCCTCTCGACAGCGATCTCACGCTCGAGACCGACGGCGCAACCGCAACACTTTTCCAGGGCGATTCGATCGTGGTCACCGCCTCCAGGGAGCCGCTGGACATCGACATCCCGGCGCCTCCGACGCTTGCTGAAGCGCAGGATGCGGAGCCTCAATTCTCCGGCCATTCACACCATATCTTCCCCGGCTGTTTCGTTTGCGGGCCTGAGCGCAGCGGCGGAGACGGGATGCGCATCTTTCCGGGCGAGCTTCACGATCACGCCCGACGTGTCGCCGCGACATGAACTCCGGACGATACGCTCGCCGACGACAAGGGCTTCGTGCGGCCCGAATTCCTGTGGGCGGCTCTCGATTGCCCTGGCTACTTCGCCGCCGGGGCCGATGCGGGGATGGCGCTGCTCGGCAAAATGTCGGCGGTCCTTCACAGCCCGGCTCGTGCCGGCAAGCCTTTGATCGTGACCGGCTGGCCGATCGATCGAGAGGGGCGCAAGCATCGCGTCGGCTGTGCGCTTCACGATGCGAGCGGCGAACTGGTCGCGGCCGCCACTGCTACCTGGATTACCGTGAGTGAGGCGAAAACCGCCTAAAGGCGGCCGTGCTGATCTTCGGTCTGGAAGATACGATCGACCTCGGCGACCAAGTCCTTGAGATGGAACGGCTTCGACAGAAGCTTCGCGCCCGGCGTCGTCCGTCCCCCCTGAAGAGCGACCGCCGCGAATCCGGTGATGAACATCACGCGAATCTCGGGGTCGATTGCCGACGCCTTCTGCGCCAGTTCGATCCCGTCCATTTCCGGCATGACGATGTCGGTCAGCAGCAGGTCGAAACGGTCCGTTTCAAGGAGCGGCATAGCCTCGGTACCGCAGCCGACCGCGGACACTTCATAGCCGACGCGCTGCAGCGCCCGCTGCAGATATTCCCGCATGGACGTGTCGTCTTCGGCCAGAAGTATTTTCGCCATGCGTTGCCTTATGCTCGGAACGTTTAAGATTTTCCAGCGTGAAGGGTTCCTGTTGACCCGAAACGCGACAACCATAAACTGGACCACTTGAAGCCGATGCCGCTCCCTCCACCGGCGATCTATCCCCTGAACGCCGAAATCCCGGTGCTGCTGTCGGTGCCGCATGCCGGTCGCGATTATCCGGAATGGCTGATTGCGCTCAGCAAGTGCGGCGCGGAGTCGCTCCATGCGCTAGAAGATCCACTGGTTGACGAATTGGTCGAAGCGACAATTGCGAAGGGTGTCGGCGCCGTTGTCGCTCAGACGCCGCGGGCCGCAATCGATTGCAATCGCGGCGAGGACGAGATCGATCCGACCGTCGTAAGATCAGGTCCGATCGCTTCGCTGAGTCCGCGAGCGCGCGGGGACTCGGGATCGTGCCGGGCCGAACGGCCAGCCATGGGCCGCTTTGGCGGCAATCCATTGCGCGCTCCGAATTGGAAGAACGACTGACGCAAGCGCATCGGCCCTATCACCGTTCCATCGAGGACGCTCTCGGCCAATTGCTCGATCGCTTTGGATGCGCCTTGCTGCTCGACTGTCATTCGATGCCGCCACCGGACAGCGGCCCCACGGTCATCGTGGGCGACCGCTACGGCCAGAGCGCCGCGCCCTGGATAACCGCGGAAGCAATAAAGATCGTGACGTCGATGGGGTTCAGGGCGGGCGTCAACGCCCCGTTCGCAGGTGGGCACGTGATCCAGCGGCACGGTGCCCCTGCCCGCGGCGTCCACGCGATCCAGATCGAGATCGACCGCCGCTGCTATCTGCAGCACAATAGCGTTCGCCGGAATTCCGGCTTCCCAAAGGTTTCGCGACTGTTCGACGGGCTCGCCATGCGGCTCGGTCAGCACCTGCTCGACCGGACTTATCGCGAAGCTGCCGAATAAAAAGGGCCGTCCCGATCAAGCGTCCGGGACGGCCCAGTTCAGGGAGGGGCGCCGACGGGTAGACCAAAGCCCACCCGCTGGCGCATGTCCGCGCTGCAGGGAGGGGGCGCCGAGCAGCAACGGACGCCCCTAAACTTGGGATAACGGGGGCCGACTTCAAGTCCGCCCGCCGCTGCTCACATCACGCTTCGGCGGGCGCCGGCTGAAGCGCCGGGACGGGGCCTTTGCCCTGCGCAACCTGGCGACCGAACACATCGCGGATTTGCGAGAGCGAGAACAGGTGGGCGTAGATGAGCGCGAGCATGCCGCTCTGGTTCATCTTGCGGAGCTCGTCACCGCGAAGCTCACGAAGCTTCTCTTCGTCAACCATGCGGAAGCCGCGATAGACGAACGGCTGCGGAGCGCCTTCCGGCTGGATCGCGACTTCGCCATCCATCAGCAGATCGCTGTTCTTCAGTTCCTGAATGAAGGCGGCGGTGCGCTGGCCGGCGGTCTCGAACTGCTCGCAGAACGCAAGGACGGCCTTGGTCGCTTCCGAAGGCTGGTCGCCATCGAACAGCTTTTCGCCTTCTTCGAATTCGCCCACGGCGCCCGACGTCGGGTCGAAGCAGAGCGACAGCTCGTCGCTTTCCGGCCGCAGGCGTGCAAGCAGGAAGGGATAGCGGCGCATATAGGCCGGGATGTAGATGCTTGGATCGTGCGGCAGGCCGGTCGGATCGAGAAAGGCGTTCGCGCCTTCGTTGAGTCCCATCAGCGCGAGGGGAACCGGCTCGCCGCCGACCGAGAACACGATCGGATAGTGGCGCTGAAGAAGCGCGAACTCGTCGACCGTCACGGGGACGGCATGGGTCTGGCCCATTTCGGGCGCATTTTCGATCCTGCGGATCTTCATATTGCCATGCTGGCCGGCATTCAGCGCTTCGAGCTGATTGTAGAAAAGCGGCAATTCCTGGGTGGGCGCGGCAGTCGCCATGTTACGAGTTTCTCCTGGGTGCCGGCCCGTGCGCGCTCACGCGGATCCATCGGGCCGATGAAATCGTCGGTGCCCTCTATTGAAGCCCCTCCGCTTTCGCAAGTGCCGTCAAGGAATTCCACCACTTGGCTTTCCCGGTGACAATTCATTGATTGTTCAAGGGACTGCCCGCAAAGCTGATCATCGGGGATATCCACAGCAAGTATGACGCTCACCTACCTCCTTTCGCTGATTCCAGCGATGTTCGGCTTCGCCACTGCGGCGGAGCGGTCAGATGAGGTGCGTACGCTTGTCGTCGAGCAGGAGGTGATCATGCGCATCCCTGTACGACCACGTTCGATCCGGCCGTTCGACTGGGTCGAGAAGAAAGGGCCGAAGTGTCTCGCCGCCGGGAATATTCGGGGCGCTGCCCTCTCTGGCCGCGAGACGGTCGACTTCTTCCTGTTCGACAGGACGCGCCTGCGCGCCGAATTGTCCGAGGATTGTCCGGCGCTGGACTTCTACAACGGCTTCTATTTGAGTCCCGAAGACGGCCGGATTTGCGCCAAGCGCGACGAGATCAAGAACCGCGTCGGGCGGACATGCCGGATCGAACGCTTCCGCCAACTCGTCCCCAAGGAATCGCGCTGATTCCTTGACAAGGTTGAAAAGCGCGCCTTAGCCCCAATCTCATCGGAGACGCTGCGACATTCGCGGCTTTTCCCAGCTTTCATCCGGATTTTGCATGACTTTTGCCGACCTCGGCCTTTCAGACCAATTGCTCCGCGCCGTGGAGGAAAGCGGCTATACCGAGCCGACGCCGATCCAGCGCGGCGCGATCCCCTCGGTGTTGATGGGCCGCGACCTCATCGGCATCGCCCAGACCGGCACGGGCAAGACGGCCAGCTTTGTGCTGCCGATGATCGACATCCTCGCCCACGGCCGCAGCCGCGCCCTGATGCCGCGCTCGCTGATCCTGGAGCCGACGCGCGAACTGGCGGCGCAAGTGTCCGAGAACTTTGAAAAGTATGGCAAGTACAACAAGCTCTCGATGGCGCTGCTGATCGGCGGCGTTCAAATGGGCGATCAGGTGAAGGCGCTCGAGAAGGGCGTCGACGTGCTGATCGCGACGCCGGGCCGCCTGATGGACCTTTTCTCGCGCGGAAAGATCCTGCTCACTGGCTGTGAATTGCTGGTCATCGACGAAGCCGACCGCATGCTCGACATGGGCTTCATCCCCGACATCGAGGAAATCTGCTCGAAGCTTCCGAAGAGCCGGCAGACGCTTCTCTTCTCGGCGACGATGCCGCCGCCGATTCAGAAGCTGGCGGCCAAGTTCCTCAACGAACCAAAGCGGATCGAGGTGGCCCGGCCCGCCACCGCCAACGTCAACATCGAACAGCGCCTGGTCATCGTCCGCGCCGACAAGAAGCGCGAAGTTCTCCGCGACATCCTCCGGCATGAGGAGTTCAAGAACGCGATCGTCTTTTCGAACCGCAAATCGACCGTTCGCGAACTGGCGACCAGCCTGAAGCGCTCGGGCTTCGCGGTTGGTCAAATCCATGGTGACATGGACCAGTCCGACCGCATCGCCGAGTTCGACCGCTTCAAGAACGACGAGATCAACGTCCTCGTCGCATCCGATGTCGCGGCGCGGGGGTTGGACGTCAAAGGCGTCAGTCACGTAGTCAACTTCGACGTGCCGTGGCAACCGGACGATTACATTCATCGGATCGGCCGCACCGGCCGCGCCGGTATGAAGGGCATCGCGATCACGCTCGGCACGCGAGAAGATTCCGAGGCCGTTTCCGCGATCGAGAAGCTGGTGGGTCACAAGATCCCGAAGATTGAAAGCGGCAAGCCGGCTGCCGCGGACAGTTCCGAAGAAGCGCCCGCGGAAGCGAAGCCTTCTCGGTCCAGACGGGCGGAGCGTCAGCCGCGCGAGGAGCGCCCGAAACGTGCCGAGCGCCCGGCACGAGAGGCACGACCGAAGAAGGCGGACCGAGAAAAGGCCGAGGCGATCGAAGAGGCCAACGAGCCGTCGCCCATCGTCGAGGACATCAAGGACGACTGGAACGGCCCCCTTCCCTCGTTCCTTTCGGTCGGAGCAAGCTAGGGCACATTTGTGTTTCTAGAAGGCGCCGAACCGTCTTCCTAGCTGTAGTCCCAATCCAAAAAGGGACATTGCCAATGACCGAGTACGTTCCCCCGAAAGTCTGGACCTGGGACCAGCCTAGCGGCGGCCAGTTCGCCAGCATCAATCGTCCGATCGCAGGCCCGACCCACAACAAGGAATTGCCAGTCGGGAAGCATCCCTTCCAGCTCTATTCGCTCGGCACCCCGAACGGCCAGAAAGTCTCGATCATGTTCGAGGAATTGCTCGAGCGCCGTCACAAGGATGCCGAATACGACGCCTGGTTGATCAACATCGGCGAAGGCGACCAGTTCGGCAGCGGCTTCGTCGATGTGAACCCCAATTCTAAGATTCCCGCACTGCTCGATCATAGCGGCGCCAAGCCGATTCGTATCTTCGAGTCCGGCGCCATCCTCGTCCATCTCGCCGAAAAGTTTGGCGAGTTCCTGCCGGCCTCAGGTCCGGAACGCGCCGAGACCCTCAGCTGGCTGTTCTGGCAAATGGGCAGCGCACCCTTCCTCGGCGGCGGGTTCGGCCACTTCTTCAGCTACGCGCCGACGAAGCAGGAATATCCGATCAACCGCTACGCGATGGAGGTTAAGCGCCAGCTTGACGTTCTCGACCGGCAGCTTGCCAACCACGAGTTCATCGCCGGGAGCGACTATTCGGTAGCCGACATCGCCATCTGGCCCTGGTACGGCCAGCTAGCGCTGGACCGTAGCTACAAGGATGCGGGTGAGTTCCTATCCGTCGGCGATTATCGCAACGTGCAGCGCTGGGCTCGCCAGCTGGCCGAGCGCCCGGGCGTGAAGCGCGGCCGGATCGTCAACAAGTCCACTGGCGATCCGAGCGAGCAGCTCCGCGAACGTCACGACGCCAGCGACTTCGACCTGAAGACCAAGGACAAGATCGAAGCGGCTTAAGCGTCGGCGGCGCGCCGCATGACGAAGTGCGGGATCAGGTGCTGCGTCCGGGCTCCCTCGTCCACCGCGAAGTCGTGCTTTTGATAGAAGCGGATTGCCCGATGGTTGTGCTGGAGGACATTCAGCCACATCGGGCGGTCCCGCCCCAACCAGTCCACACCGGCCTGCATCAGCGCGTTGGAGACGTCGCTACCATGGAAGGCCGGATCGACCATCAGCCAGTCGAGCTCGCGATCGTCAGGAGCGTGGATCGTAGCGATCATGTAGCCGGTGAAAGAGCCGTCCGCGAATGCCGCGGTGAACAACTGAAGCTCGCTCGCCACAGCCGCCAGCGCGGTCTCGGCGCAAATTCGCACGACGCGCCGGTTCGCCTCGATCTCGTCAGGCTTGAGGTCGTCGCGGTAGAATGTCGCATCGGTAGCGCGCTGCGTTAGCGCGGTGATGTCGTCGGCGCCGATGCGTTCCAAAGCCTCGGCGTCGTGCAGAAGTTCGATCAGTTGGTCCTCCGGTAACGAGCGAGGAATTGGCGCGCGAACTCATTCAACCGGCCCTCCGCGATGGCGTCGCGCAGACCCTGCATCAGCCGCTGGTAGAACCACAGATTGTGCTCGGTCATCACCATCGCGCCGAGAATTTCGCCCGACCGCACGAGATGATGCACGTACGCTCGCTCGAACCGGGTGCAAGTCGGGCATGGGCAGCCCGGCTCGACAGGATCGCGGTCCTCGCCAAACTTCGCGTTGCGAATGTTGATTGGACCGTCCGCTGTGAACGCTTGCCCCGTTCGGCCCGACCGCGTCGGAAGCACGCAATCGAACATGTCGATGCCGCGGCGGACGGCCTCTACGATGTCGTCTGGCTTGCCGACGCCCATGAGGTATCGCGGCTTGTCCTCGGGGAGCTGGCTTGGCGCGTAATCCAGGCAGGCGCACATCGCTTCATGCCCCTCACCTACCGCGAGACCGCCGACTGCATAGCCGTCGAAGCCGGCGTCGATCAGGGCATCCGCCGAAGCCTTGCGTAGCTGCTCGTCTAGCCCGCCCTGCTGAATGCCGAACAATGCCGCGCGTTCTGGGTGTTCGCCTCCGCGATCGAATTCCTCACGCGACCGTTTCGCCCAGCGCATCGACCGCTCCATGGCCGCGGCCGCCTCGTCTCGCATGGCCGTGGCCGGCACCAACTGATCGAATGCCATGACGATATCCGAGCCGAGCAACCGCTGCACTTCGATCGAGCGCTCCGGCGACAGCATGTGGCGAGTGCCGTCGAGATGGCTCGCGAACGAAACACCCTCTTCGCTGATCTTGGTCAGCTCGCTGAGGCTCATCACCTGATAACCGCCGCTGTCGGTCAGGATCGGCCGCGCCCAATCCATGAAACGATGAAGCCCGCCAAGCCGCGCAACGCGCTCGGCTCCCGGCCGCAGCATGAGGTGATAAGTATTGCCAAGGATGATGTCAGCACCCGACGAGCGCACATCCTGCGGCTTCATCGCTTTGACCGTCGCTCCAGTGCCGACCGGCATGAAGGCCGGCGTCCGGATCTCGCCACGCTGCATGGCGATCACACCGGTTCGCGCGGCGCCGTCGGTCTTGGAAATTTCGAATGAAAAGCGGGTCACGACGCAGCCCATGGCAAGGGCCCAAACGCGTGTCGAGTTCGAGGCCGCGAAAAAGCGTTAGAGGTAGTCGGCGGTGACGGTGAAGGTGCCGACATAAACGCCTTCCGCCTGGTTCGCGCCGACGTTTAGCCGCCCGCCGACCCGAAAATCATAGGACCCAGCTCGCGGCAGGATAAGCAGCGACGGTCCCTCCAAATTCCAGTTGGAGACGGTCATCGTCTGCGTACCGCCGACCCGCGTTAGCGTGATCGGCGCGGTCGGAATGTTGATCGACACCAACAGCGTCAGGCCGGCAGTCGTCAGGCGGTATTGAGCTGCTTTTGGCGATCCGGTCAGCAACAGGACGCCGCCTGTCGTGTTCAGGACATCCGTATTCGGGTTGATCGTCGCGGTTCCGGCGGTGGTCACCGTCAGGGTCGCGAAATCGAGGTCACGAAGCTTCTGCAAGCCAACCGCGCGGGTCAACGACACCTTGCCAGTTGCCGGACGGCTGGCGCCCACGGGAGCCGCACGCGCGGAAGCCACCGGAATTATGCTTCCGGTGGCCATCGCCAATGCAAGAATTGCAGTCCTGCGCCCCACCATGAACGGCGAGGTAACCGAATAACCTTAAATCGATGTAAAGCTAACTTACCGCTGCGGAAGCAGCAGGCTCGCGTCTCCGTAGGAGTAGAAACGGTAGCAGCCTGCAATTGCGTGCGCATAGGCCGACTTCATGACGTCCAGGCCCATCAAGGCGCTGACCAGCATGAACAGGGTCGACTTCGGCAGGTGGAAATTTGTCAGAAGCCCGTCGATCGCCTTGAAGCGATAACCGGGTGTGATGAAGATCGCCGTGTCGCCTGCAAACGGGCGGATCGACCCGTCCTCGCCAGCCGCGCTTTCAAGCAACCTTAGCGAGGTGGTCCCGACGGCGATCAGCCGCCCGCCCGAACTCTTCACGCGATTGAGCCGCTCGGCTGTCTCTTCATCGATGCGCCCCCATTCGGAATGCATCCTGTGATCGCCGGTGTCCTCGGCCTTGACCGGCAGGAACGTCCCCGCGCCGACGTGAAGGGTCAGCGTTTCGAGGCGGATGTCACTCCCCTTCAACGCCTCGATCAGCTTGGGCGTGAAGTGAAGCGCTGCGGTCGGAGCGGCGACAGCTCCATCCTCGCGCGCGAACATGGTCTGGTAATCGTCGCGGTCGGACCGGTCGGCCGGACGGCGCGAAGCGATATAGGGCGGAAGCGGCATCCGGCCGGCGCGTTCGAGCAATATCTCGACGGGATCGTCGCCCTCGAAATGCAGCAGGACGGCGCCCTCCTCATCACGGTCGGCGACGGTCGCCGAAACGCCGTTTCCGAACTCGATCAGGTCATCGACGCGGAGACGCTTGGCGTTGCGGACGAACGCCCACCAGTCGCGCGGTCCGTCCCGCTTGTGCAGCGTCGCGCCGATTCTCGCATCGCCACGCTTCCCTTCAAGCTGAGCCGGGATCACGCGCGTGTCGTTGAAGACGAGCGCATCGCCCGGCCTCAGGATTGACGGCAGGTCGAGCACCGCCCGATCGGTGATCGCCTCGCCCTCGACCAGCAGCAGTCGCGCCGAGTCCCGCGGCTTGGCGGGCCTCAGCGCGATTCGCTCTGCTGGAAGATCGAAGTCGAAAAGGTCGACGCGCATGGAGCGCGCTTTATCCGCCCAAAGTGGCGCGGACGATCTTCGTCGGCTGTTCCGGCGGCTCGCCCGGCGCGATCACGTCGACCGCCGGCATGCCTTCGATCACCCGGCCGAAGGCTGTGTAGCGGTCATTCAGCGTCGGGTTCGGCGCGAACATGATGAAGAACTGGCTGTTCCCGGTGTCCGGCTTGTCGGTGCGCGCGGCGCCCACCGTTCCGCGAAGGAATGGCAGCGTGTTGAATTCCGCCTTCAGGTCGGGAAGCGGCGAGCCGCCATCGCCCTTTCCGGTTGGATCGCCGCCCTGCGCCATGAAACCGGGAACGACGCGATGGAAGATCAGGCCGTTGTAGAAGCCCTGCCGAGTCAGCGTCTTGACCCGCTCGACCATCAGGGGCGCCGCGTCAGGACGCATCATGATCACGACCCGGCCACCCGTGCTGAGCTCCAGGATCAATTTGTTCGACGGATCATTGGCGATCTCGGCAGGCGCAATGACGCTCAGCATCGGCTTCGCCGGCGGATCGGCAGGCTTTGCCGCCACCAGCGTGAGCGCCAGACACGAAAACAAAACCCTACCGATCATGCGCTCTTTGCTCCCTTGAGATGCTTTTCCACGTCCGCGGCGACGGCCGGCGTGACGAACTTGTCGATCGACCCGCCATAGCGGGCGATTTCCTTAACCAGACGTGAGGCGATCGGCTGAAGCGACACGCCGGCCATCAGGAAGACGGTCTCGATATCGTCGTTCAACTGCTGGTTCATGCCCGCCATCTGGAATTCATATTCGAAGTCTGCGACGGCCCGGAGGCCGCGGATGATCATCGACGCGCCCTGCGATTCCGCGAAATCCATCAGCAGCGAGTTGAACTCGACGACCTGAATCTTGCCGTCGACGAGGCTAGCGACCTCGCGTTTCACCATGTCCAATCGCTCGCCGAGCGTGAACATCGGCTCCTTCGACGGATTCGTTGTGACCCCGATGACCAGCCGATCGACGAGGTGGGCGCCGCGCCGGATGATGTCGATATGCCCGAGCGTGATCGGGTCGAACGTGCCTGGATAGACGCCGATGCGTTCCGCCATGCTTCCCCCCAATGTCCCTAGTGATTCCGCTCGACTGCGAAGCGCGCAAGCGACCGCAGCAGGTCAGCCTCTGCGCCATGCTCGCCGAGATGCTCGATTGCCTGATTCACCAGCAGGCGCGCCTGTTGCTCCGCACGCTCCGGGCCGAGCACCGACACGAAGGTAGCCTTGCCGGCTTCCGCATCCTTGCCGGTGCGCTTCCCGGCTGCGTCGGCGTCGCCGGCATGATCGATGAGGTCGTCGGCGATCTGGAAAGCGAGGCCGATGTTGCGCGCGTAGCCGCGGTATGGGGTGCGCGCTTCAACTGGCAGGCGAGCCATGATGCACGGCGCCTCGACCGAATATTCGATGAGTGCGCCAGTCTTGAGCTGCTGGAGGCGGGTGATCGCGGGCAAATCCAGCGCCTGCCCCTCCGCAGCCAAGTCCATCATCTGCCCGCCAGCCATGCCCGATGGGCCGGACGCTCTAGCGAGATCGACAACAAGGTCCGAGCGAACGAACGGGTCCGCATGCGTCGCGGGATCGGCCAATATTTCGAACGCCAGCGCGTGAAGGCTGTCGCCGGCGAGGACCGCCGCGGCCTCGCCAAACGCCTTGTGCACCGTGGGCTTGCCGCGGCGGACGTCGTCATCGTCCATGCACGGGAGATCGTCGTGGATCAGCGAGTAGACGTGAATAGCCTCGATCGCCGCCGCGACCCGCAACGCGCGATCGCGATCGATTCCAAACAGGCGTGAGGCTGCAACCGTCAGCAGCGGACGAAGGCGCTTGCCCCCGCCGATCGCCGCGTGGCGCATCGCGGCATAAAGCTCGTCGCGACCATCGTTTCGGGAAACGAGCAGCCCGCCGAAAAGATCGTCGATTTCCCGGCGGACCTCTTCGGTCTCGGCGTCAAGCTCGAGCCGCGCGCGGTCTACTGTCTCAACCGGCATCGAACGGCGTGACACCCGCCGGGCGGCCATCGGCCCCGAAGGCAATCTGCTCGATCCGCTCCTGCGCCGCCTTGAGTCTCGCCTCGCAATGACGGCGAAGCCGGTCGCCTTCCTGGTAGAGCTCGATCGACTGGTCGAGCGGCGCCTCGCCCCGTTCAAGCAGGCGCACGATCTCTTCGAGCCGGACCAGGGCGGCTTCGAAGCTCAATTCGCTTTGCTGTTCGGGCGCGTCCATAGTGAAGGAATGACCTTCAAACAGACTTAAATCAACGCTTGAACGGGTCGCGAATGCCCGGAACGATCTCGTCCGAGGGAGCATCTTCGCCCGCTTCCGCAGCCGCAAGAGCCGCCTCGGCATCGCGATGATGCTGCTCACGCTCGGCGCGAAGCTGCACGATCAGCGCATCGCGGTCGCTTTCGAAGCGCTCGTCGGTCGGTGCGGCGGCGCCCCTTGCCTTCTGTGCCTTGACGATCGCGGCATCGAGCTCGCGCTGGCTGGTGAGACCGAGAGTCACCGGATCCTTCGGCGTGATGTTCGCCATATTCCAGTGATTGCGCTCGCGAATCGCCGCGATGGTGGTGCGGGTCGTGCCGATCAGCTTGCCGATCTGGCCGTCGCTAACTTCCGGGTGGTTCTTGATAATCCACGCGATTCCGTCCGGCTTGTCCTGGCGTTTGGATACCGGCGTGTAGCGCGGGCCCTTGGTGCGACGGACCGGGTCCGGAGCCTTGTGCATCTGCAGCACGTAGTTCGAGTCCTGCTGGCCCTTTTCGATTTCCTCGTGGGTCAGTTCACCGGCGCGAACGGGATCGCGGCCGGTCAGCTTGGTCGCCGCCGTATCGTCGGCGATCGCCTGGACTTCGAGGATGTGAAGGCCGCAGAACTCGGCGATCTGCTCGAAGGTGAGCGATGAATTTTCGACCAGCCAAGAGGCGGTCGCGTGGGGCATCAGGGGCTGTGCCACTGGGCTTCTCCAGTC
This sequence comes from uncultured Alphaproteobacteria bacterium, assembly GCA_963750315.1. Lineage (GTDB taxonomy): Bacteria > Pseudomonadota > Alphaproteobacteria > Sphingomonadales > Sphingomonadaceae > Sphingomicrobium. Next base: position 103,410 of record CAVVQF010000017.1, on the reverse strand, counting down.
TTTAGAAACAATAAGGGCCGCCCCTTGCGGAGCGGCCAGCGTTGCAGGCGACTTACGCTTGCCTTGCCTTGGGAGCAAGGTCTGACACGCTGATTAAGACACCACTTCCAGAACGATCTTTCCGACATGATCTCCCGCTTCCATCCGCGCGTGCGCTTCGGCGGCGCGGTCGAGCGGGAACGTGCTGTCGATGACCGGCTTCAACCGGCCGCCCTCGACATAGGGCCAGACCGTCCTGGCGATTTCGTCGGCGACCATGGTCTTGAATTCGACCGAGCGCGGGCGGAGCGTTGAGCCAGTAAGAGTCAGCCGCCGCCGCATGATGTCGGGCATGAGGATTTCCGCCTTCGCTCCGCGCTGGAACGCGATCGAGACGTGGCGGCCTTCGTCGGCAAGGCAGGCGAGGTTGCGTGGCACGTAATCGCCACCGACCATGTCGAGCACTACGCTAACGCCGCGCCCTTCGGTGAAGCTTTTTACCTCTGCCGCGAAATCCTGTGTGCGATAATTGATTGCTGCGGCCGCGCCCAGCGCCAGCGCCCTCGCGCACTTGTCATCACTGCCGCAGGTGACGAGGACTCTGAGGTCGAACAATTTGCCGAGCGCGATCGCCATCGTGCCGATGCCGCTGGTCCCGCCGTGGACGAGCACCGTGTCGCCTTCGTCCGCGAAACCGCGCTCGAACAGGTTCACCCAGACGGTGAAGAGCGTTTCCGGCATTGCGGCCGCCTCGACGAGCGAGACGACTTCCGGGACGGTGAAGCAGGTCCCAGCGGGGGCGACGCAATATTCCGCGTAGCCACCACCCGCGACCAGTGCGCAAACCTTCTGGCCGACAAGATCGCCAGCCCCCTCGCCCGCTTCAACGACCTTTCCGGCCACTTCGAGTCCGAGAATGTCGGGCGCACCTGGCGGCGGCGGATAGAGGCCACGTCGCTGAAGGATATCAGGCCGGTTCACGCCGGCGGCGGCGACCTTGATCAGCACTTCGCCGGGCCCGGCGCGCGGCACCGGACGCTCGACGATTGCGAGTTCTTCAGCGCCGTCGGGCTGCGGGGCGACGATCGCCTTCATCGAAGCGGGAATGGCACCAGACACGACGTGGCGCTTATTGACAGCGCGGCATGAGAGGTCAACGATTCCGGCATGGATCTGGAAGATCTCTTTCCGAGCAAGCCGGGCGACCCCTTGGTCGAACTTGCAAAGCAGGATCTGGACCCCATCTCGATCGATGAGCTGCACGCTCGCATCGAATCCCTGAAAGCCGAGATCGCCCGCGTGGAGGCTCACATCAACCGCGCCCAGGCTCACCGTTCCGCCGCCGACGAGCTGTTCAAGAAGTGACAGCCCGCGGCCATTCAGGCCGTAACAACAATTTGGAGCGATAAACTGGGGATAAGGGGCTCAACGCCTCTTGATTGCTCGGTTGGTGCGTATGACATTCTTGTTGAGCCCGGCCCATTTCCGGGGACCGGGCGGGAGTAACGTCTAAATGCCCAGTTTCGCTCGCGAACTCGAACAGACCCTTCACAACGCGTTGGCCGCGGCCTCGCAGCGTCGTCATGAGTATGCGACCCTTGAGCACCTTCTGATTGCCCTCATCGACGATGAACATGCGTCGAAGGTAATGACCGCGTGCGGCGTCAGCCGCGACGAGCTTCGCGCCGCGGTGAAGCATTACCTCGACAATGAACTTGGGGCGCTGGTCGCCGACACCGGCACCGACCCGACGCCGACGAGCGGGTTCCAGCGTGTGGTCCAGCGCGCGATCCTTCACGTCCAGTCCTCCGGCCGTGACGAAGTTACGGGCGCCAACGTTCTGGTTGCACTCTTCTCCGAGCGGGAGAGCTATGCGGTCTATTTCTTGCAGCAGCAGGACATGAGCCGCCTCGATGCCGTGACGTACATCAGCCACGGTGTCGGCAAGGGCGAAACGCCCGCCGAGCCGCGCGATGTCGGCGCGACCGAGGAGAAAGCTACGGAGAAGGAGGGCAAGAAGGAATCCGCCCTCAAGCAGTTCACCATCGACCTCAATGAGAAGGCACGCACCGGCAAGGTCGACCCGCTCATCGGCCGCATGCCGGAGGTCGAGCGGACCGTGCAGATTCTCTGCCGCCGTTCGAAGAACAATCCGCTTTATGTCGGTGAACCCGGTGTCGGTAAGACCGCGATTGCTGAAGGCCTCGCGCGCAAGATCATCGAGGGTGACGTTCCGGATGTCCTGAAGCCGGCGGTCATCTACTCGCTCGACATGGGCGCGCTGCTCGCGGGCACCCGCTATCGCGGCGACTTTGAAGAGCGGCTGAAGTCGGTCGTTTCGGAGCTCGAAAAGCTACCGGACGCGATCCTGTTCATCGACGAAATTCACACCGTCATCGGTGCAGGCGCGACGTCCGGCGGCGCGATGGACGCGTCGAACCTGCTGAAGCCGGCGCTCTCCTCAGGCACGATCCGCTGCATCGGCTCGACGACTTACAAGGAGTTCCGCAACCACTTCGAGAAGGATCGGGCGCTGCTCCGTCGCTTCCAGAAGATAGACGTGAACGAGCCGACGATCGAAGATACGATCAAGATCATCGCCGGTCTGCGATCGTCGTTCGAGGGCCACCACAACGTCCGCTACACGCCGGATGCGATCAAGTCGGCGGTCGAGCTTTCTGCGCGGTACATCCATGACCGCAAGCTGCCGGACAAGGCGATCGACGTGATCGACGAGGTCGGCGCGATGCAGATGCTCGTTCCGCCCTCCCGCCGGAAGAAAGTGATCACGACCAGGGAGATCGAAGCCGTGGTCGCGACCATGGCGCGCATCCCGCCGAAGTCGGTCTCCACAGACGACAAGCGAGTCCTCGAAAACCTCGAAGCGGACCTGAAGCGCGTCGTGTTCGGCCAGGACATGGCGATCGAGAAGCTGGCGTCGGCGATCAAGCTATCGCGCGCGGGTCTTCGCGAGCCGGACAAGCCGATCGGCAACTACCTCTTCTCCGGTCCCACCGGTGTCGGCAAGACCGAGGTCGCGCGCCAGCTCGCTTCGGTGATGGGCATTCCGCTCCAGCGCTTCGACATGTCGGAATATATGGAGCGGCACTCCGTCAGCCGCCTGATCGGCGCGCCTCCGGGCTATGTCGGCTATGACCAGGGCGGCCTGCTGACCGACGCGGTCGACCAGCATCCGCACAGCGTGCTCCTGCTCGACGAGATCGAGAAGGCGCACCCGGACCTGTTCAACATCCTGCTGCAGGTGATGGATAACGGCAAGCTGACCGACCACCACGGCAAGACGGTAGACTTCCGCAACACGATCCTCATCATGACAACGAATGCCGGGGCGTCCGACATGGCGCGGGAGAGCATCGGCTTTGGCGCCGCCTCTCGCGAGGATGCGCAGGAGGACGCGGTCAAGAAAATGTTCACGCCGGAATTCCGCAACCGCCTGGATGCGATCGTACCGTTCGCTTACCTGCCGCCGGCCGTCGTTGCGCGCGTCGTCGACAAGTTCATCCTGCAGCTGGAGCTCCAGCTCGCCGACCGCGGTGTCCACATCGAGTTGGACGACGAGGCTCGTGAATGGCTCACTAGCCGCGGCTACGACAAGCTCTACGGCGCTCGTCCGATGGCACGGCTGGTGCAGGAGAAGATCAAGCAACCGCTCGCCGAGGAATTATTGTTCGGCAAGCTGATCAATGGCGGCGAGGTCAAGGTTCGAATCAAGGACAATGCCCCGTCGTTCGAGATCGTCCCAGCGCCTCCGAAGGCTACCAAGCCGAAGGTCAAGGCGAAGGCAAAGGCTGCCGCGAAGAAGGCCAGTGACGACGCTCCGGCGACGGAGTAGTCTACTGAATACGAAAAGGGCCGGGATTGCTCCCGGCCCTTTTTCTTTGTCCGCTGGTCTCCGCATTTAAGCCAGCTGGGTGAGCTTGGGCGTGCGCTTGCGTCGCATCGCGTATCCGGCAGCGCCGAAGCCGAACAGCATCATAGCCCAAGTTGCAGGCTCCGGAACTGCCGGCGGATCGCCAGTGGTATAAAGAGCCGCGTTCGAGAAACCCTGAATGTCATCGAGCGTGATAAAATCCGCGCCGGTGGTACCGAAGTCGAAGAGCCAAAAGACAGAGACGTTGCCGGCCGGTCCAGCGACGTTGCCGAAGTGGGCACCGATGATCGTCTGGCCAAACAGAGTCTGCCCGAAATTGATCTGATTTCCGTTCACGAGCGAGGTGATCGACGGAACGGCGGCCCAGTTGCCGTCATACTGGAAGTCGCCCGGCAGCAAGTCGATCGCGTCCTGCGCGTTTATGATGTCCGCGGGACTGCCGTTGTTGAGATTTCCGTCGAAGTAGCCGGCGCAAGCAATCGCGTCCGGCGACGGCAACGTGGCGTCACAAGCGCTGGAAACCGACAAAGCGTTTGCGGGATTCACCCCTGGCATCGTTAGCCGGGTGTCCTTCGCATAGGCCGAACCCGAAAAGGCCACGGCGGCTGCACCAAATAAACCTACAAAAGAGCGACGCATCAACTGCCTCCTGGAACTGAATGGCGAGCAACACGGAGGAGGCTCATCCTGCGCGTAAACATGTCGTTAACCATCTAAGTTCCGACAGCTGTTTAGGAAAATTCTATTGTGTCGTTTTGGCGCAACATCTCAGCCCGGTGAAGCCGCCGGGTCGTTGGTCGAACGCTCGTCGAAGCGGCGCTTGCCGTGCGCCTGCGAAAGTTGAATCGTGCGCGCCTTCACCTCAGGGGAGCTTTTCGATGCGTTTTCGCCGTTCGCTCGCGCCGCTGGCGCTGCTGCTTTCCGCCACGTCGTTCACAACCCCGAGCCTTGCCGCTCCCGCGATGGCTGCCAGTCGCTATTTGACCGGCTCCGACCTCTTCAATCTTGAGGTCGCGACCGACCCGCAGATCAGCCCCGACGGCCGGACGATCGCCTACGTTCGCAAGGCGAACGACATCATGACCGACAAGGCTCGCGCGACGATCTGGTTGGTCGATGTCGCCTCCGGCCAGCAGCGGCCGCTGGTCGCCGGCGCAGGATCATATTCGTCGCCGCGCTGGTCGCCCGACGGCTCTCGCCTGGCCTATGTCGGCGCCGACAGCGGAAGCCCCCAGTTGTTCGTCCGCTGGATGTCGAGCGGCGAGAGCGCGCGCATTACCGGATTGCCCGACAGCCCGGACAACATCGCTTGGTCCCCGGATGGCCGACGCATCGCCTATGCGATGTTCGTCCCCGATGACGGCCCCAAGCTCGGCCAGGCTCCCGCCAAGCCAGAAGGCGCGAAATGGGCCGACCCACTGCAGATCATCGACGCGGTTACGTATCGCTTCGACGGCGCCGGCTATTTCAAGCCGGGCTACCAGCAGATCTTCTGGGTGCCCGCAGACGGCGGCGCGCCGACCCAGCTGACATTTGGCGCAGTCAATGCCGGATCGCAGGTCTCGTGGACGCCCGACAGCCGGTCGGTCGTGTTCAGCGCGAATATCGGCAAGAATTGGGAGCGCGACCCTAGCGAGGCTGAAATCTACCGGGTTGGCATCGATGGCGGCGCTCCGGTCGCGCTCACTTCACGCAAGGGTCCCGACACGTCGCCGGTCGTGTCGCCGAGTGGACGGCAGATTGCCTACGTCGGGTACGACGAAGATGGCCGAGCCTATGTCGACCCGAAACTCTATGTGATGAACCTGGACGGCTCCGGCGCGCGGGTCGTGAGCAGAATTGATCGGCCTGTGTCGAACCCGGCCTGGAGTGCCGATGGGCGCTCGGTGTACGTCCTCTACGACGAACATGGCAGCAATCGCGTTGCTCGCGTCGGCCTCGACGGCTCCATGCGAGACGTCGCCACCGGCCTGACCGGCAGTGGTCTCGACCGCCCCTATAGCGGCGGCGAGTTCAGCGTATCGCGTGGGGGCGCAATCGCCGTTACGGCGGGCGATCCGACCCGGCCGTCGGATATCGCAATTGCCTCGGGCGGCAGCTCGCACCGTCTTACGCATCTCAACGAAAGCGCGCTCGGCGCGAAGGTGCTCGGCAACGTCAGCAAGCTGCCGGTCCTGTCGTCCGTGGATCAGCGGCCGATCGACGCCTGGATGGTCACGCCGCCCGACTTCGATCCGAGCAGGAAATATCCGCTAATCCTCGAGATTCACGGCGGACCCTGGGCGGCTTACGGCCCGGCCTTCTCGACGGACGATCAGCTCTACGCCTCGGCCGGCTACGTCGTCGTCTATGCGAACCCGCGGGGGTCGACGTCTTACGGGCAGGCATTCGCTGATGAAATCGACAAGAATTATCCGGGCAACGACTATCTCGACCTGTTGAGCGCGGTCGATGCCGCAATCGCCACTGGTCACGTTGACGCGAACAATCTGTTCGTAACGGGCGGGTCTGGCGGCGGCGTTCTCACCGCATGGATCGTCGGCAAAACCGACCGCTTTCGCGCTGCGGCGACGCAGAAGCCGGTGATCAACCTCAGCAGTTTCGCCCTGACGACTGACTTCGCCGCCGGCTTCTCGCCGGGGTGGCGGAAGGAGCGTCCGTGGGAGGACCCTCAGGCCTATTGGAAATATTCCCCGCTCTCGCTCGTCGGCAATGTGAAGACGCCAACGCTCGTCGTAGTGGGCGCTGAAGACTACCGCACGCCCGTCAGCGAGTCCGAGCAATATTACACCGCACTCCAGCTTCGCGGCGTTCCGACAGCCTTGGTGAAAATCCCGGGCGCAAGCCATGGCGGGATTGCCGCGCGGCCGTCGCAGTCAGCGGCCAAGGCGAGCGCGATCCTCGCCTGGTTCGACCGCTATCGCCAGAAATCGGCGACGACTGCCGACACCGATGCCATCGGGACTTCCCCCGCCGCCTCTCACTAAGTATCGGCATTGCAACCGTTTCGGCGGCCGTGTGACTCTGGGGAGAGTAGAGTGAAAATTGTCCATCTGTTCGCCGCGACTGCGCTTGCGCTCGTGGCCGGTCCTGTCGCCGCCGCTGATATGGGCAGCTTCAGCCCGCAACGTCTGTCGCAGCATGTGCAAACGCTTGGATCCGACGCGTTCGAAGGCCGCGCGCCAGCGACGAAGGGCGAGACGCTGACGGTCGACTATCTGACGAAGCAATTCCAGGAGGCAGGCCTTCAGCCCGGTGGCGATCTGCACGAACGGCAAAAGGGCCTGGACGCAGGCGGTGCCGCTGCTGAAGTCCGAGTTCGCATCGGATCCGCACGTTCGGCTCGATGTTGCCGGAACCCCGACCGAATTGACTCAAGGCGAGCAGATTGCGGTCCGAGCGCCGACCAACGGCGACAAGGCGCTGACGATCAACGGCGCGCCATTGGTGTTCGTCGGTTACGGCGTGAAGGCGCCCGAGCGGAACTGGGACGACTTCAAGGGTCTCGACGCCAAAGGCAAAATCCTCGTCATGCTCGTCAACGACCCCGACTTCGAGGGCGGCGAGGGCAATTTCGGCGGCAAGGCAATGACCTACTACGGCCGCTGGACCTACAAGTATGAGGAAGGCGCGCGGCAGGGCGCACTGGGCGTTCTCGTCATCCACGAGACAGAGCCGGCAAGCTACGGCTGGGCCACCGTGAAGAATTCTAACACCAACGCCATGTTCGACATCGTCCGCAAGAACCCGCGAGAGGTGCACCCGCCGCTCGAAGGTTGGATCCAGCGGGATCTCGCGGCGCAGCTGTTCGCCGCTTCCGGCACCAGCTTCGAAGCGATGAAGGCGGCCGCCAAGCGGGCGGACTTCAAGCCAGTCCCGCTGAAAGCCGCGCTCGACGTGCATGGCAACGCCAACACCGAAGTCATCACCTCGCACAACGTCGTGGGACTGCTTCCCGGCGCGGCCCGTCCGGACGAGACGGTTATCTACACCGCCCACTGGGATCACCTCGGTATCGGACTTCCCGACGCCAAGGGCGATCGTATCTACAATGGAGCGATCGACAATGGCACGGGCCTTGCGCAGCTGATCGAGCAAGCGCGCGCCTTCGCATCCGGCCCCCGCCCGCAGCGATCGGTCGTGTTCATGGCCGTGACGGCGGAGGAAAAGGGTCTGCTCGGCAGCGAATATTATGCTGCGAACCCGATCTACCCGGCGGCGCTAACGGCGGGCGTGATCAACACCGACGTTCTCGGTGTGCTTGGGCCGGCGAAGGATTTCACCATCCGTGGCAACCAGAAGTTCGGGCTGCTCGATATCCTGGTCGAGGAAGGCGCCAAGCGCGGCCGCAGCTATACGCCGGACCCGCGGCCGGAAACGGGCGGATTCTTCCGTTCCGACCACTTCACCATGGCCAAGGTCGGCATTCCGGCGATGAGTTTCGGACCCGGACAAAATCTGGTGAACGGCGGCGTCGCCCGCGCGCAGGCATGGGCGCAGAACTATACGGCGACAATGTACCACCAGCCGGCCGACGAATTTTCGCCCGACTGGGACTTCACCGGCATGGCGCAGGATGCGGAACTGCTCCACGCGGTCGGCCTGCGGCTGGCCAACAGCAAGGACTGGCCGAACTGGAGCGCCGACAGCGAATTCCGCGCGGCCCGCGATCGCACCGCTTCAGAGCGCGGCGAAACGCCGGCCGCACCCGCTCCGAAGAAGCCCGGCGAGCGCGGCTGAGCCATTGCGAGGCGTCATCGCGGTGAAACTCTTCGCTGCGATGACGGCCCGCTTGTGACGGCGCTCAGTGAGGAGTAGTTCGCGCTTTGTTCTGATCAGGAGAGCGAAATGGCCGACCTCATTTTCTACACGAATCCTCAGTCGCGCGGGCAGACGATCCGCTGGATGCTGGAAGAAGTCGGCGCTCCCTACGACACCGAAGTCCTCGATTACACGTCGACGATGAAGGCCGAGCCCTATTTGTCGATCAATCCGATGGGGAAGGTCCCGGCGATCAGCCACAAGGGCAAGGTCGTGACGGAAGTCGCGGCGATCTGCTGCTACCTCGCCGATGCGTTTCCGGAGGCAAATCTGGCGCCGCCGACCGGCCAACGGGCTGACTACTATCGCTGGATTTTCTTCACGTCGGGCCCGGTCGAAGCCGCCTTCAGCAACAAGGCGGCCGGCTGGGAGCCGACGCCTGAGAAGCAGCGCATGTTCGGCTATGGCAACTACGACCTCGCCATCAACAACCTCGAGAAGGCGCTGACCGGCCGCGAGTTTATCGCCGCTGACCATTTCACGGCGGCGGACCTGTTCGTCGGCGCGAACGTCAACTTCATGCTCGCCTTCAACCTGCTCGAGCCGCGCGAGGCCTTCGTCGATTATGCGCGCCGGATGACCGACCGCGACGCCTATCGCCGGGCACAGGCCATCGACACCAAATTGGTCGCGGAGGCACAGGCGCAGCAGCCGCTAACCGCATAGGAGAGCATATGGACGAGGGACTGAAACAGCAGGCGATCCACCTCTACGATCGCTTCACTCACGACGGCCTCGACCGGCGAGTATTCATGGCGCGAATGGTCGCGCTGGCGGGAAGCGTGGCGGCAGCGGAAGCGCTGATCGGAGCGATTGCCGCCTCTCCCGCCGCTGCGGCAATCGTCCCAGCCGACGACCCTCGCCTGACCACGCGCTCGCAAGACATGGTCGGCGGCTACAAGGCGTACGTTGCCGAACCGCGCACTCGTTCGCTGAAGGCGACCGTGCTCGTCATCCACGAGAACCGTGGCCTCAACGAACACATCAAGGACGTTGCACGGCGTGTGGGCGTCGCTGGCTTCCGTGCCGTCGCACCCGACTTCCTGTCATTGTCCGGCGGCACTCCCGCGAACGAGGATGCCGCGCGGGAAGCGATCGGCAAGCTCGACCTCTCGAAGTCGGTGTCGGACGCGGTCGCGATGCTCGAGGAACTTTCGAAGTCCAGCCGTAGCGGCAAAGTCGGGGCAGTCGGCTTCTGCTGGGGCGGCGGGTTCGTGAATCGCCTCGCGGTGGCCGCGGGCGACAAGCTGGACGCCGGTGTGCCCTACTACGGCCCTGCCCCCGCCCCCGCCGAAGCGGAGAAAGTTCAGGCGCCGCTCCTCATCCACGACGCAGGCCTGGACGACCGAGTGAACGGTACTTCCTTCCCGTGGGTCGAAGCGCTCCGCGCCGCGAAAAAGCCGGTGAAGTTCTACCTCTATGACGACGTCAACCACGCCTTCAACAACGACACGTCCGCGGAGCGCTACAACAAGGCGGCCGCGGACCTGGCGTGGGAGCGGACGATCGCCTTCTTCAAGAAGCATCTCGGCTAGCGGCCGGCAAAGCTGCTAGCGGGGCTCATGGAGTTCCGCACCGAACGCCTTCTGATGAGAACCGCCCGCGAGGATGACCTCGCGGCGATGCATGCCGTCCTCAGCCATCCGAAGGCGATGACCTATTGGTCTTCGACGCCCCACGACAAGCTCGAACAAACCCGCGATTGGCTCGCCTCGATGATCGCCATTCAGCCGTCGGAGGGCGAGGACTTCATCATCGAGCTCGAGGGAAAGCTGATCGGGAAAGCCGGTCTTTGGCGCTTTCCCGAAATCGGCTTCATCATGCACCCAGATTACTGGGGAAATGGCTACGCAACCGAAGCGCTGACATTGGTCCTCGACCGCGCCTTCGACGTCCACGGCCTCCCAAAGATCGAAGCCGACGTCGATCCTCGCAACGCGTCTTCGCTAAAGCTCCTCACCGGCCTCGCCTTCCGCGAGACCGGGCGCAAGGAGCGAACCTGGTTCGTCGGCGGCCAATGGTGCGACAGCGTCTATCTCCAGCTCGCTGCCGCTGACTGGAAATCCCGCGCATAGAAAAAGGGCCGGCAGTTTCCCGCCGGCCCTTCCGCTTTCGCTTCGAGCGATGCCTTAGCGGCGGTCGCCCATGAACTGCAGCAGGAATGTGAACATGTTCACGAAGTCGAGATAGAGGTTCAGCGCCCCCATGATCACGACCTTGCCCATCATGTCGGTACCCGCGACGTAGGCGTACATGCTCTTGATCTTCTGCGTGTCGTAGGCGGTCAGGCCCGCGAATAGCAGGACACCGATCGCGCTGATCGCCAGCTGCATCGCAGGCGACTGCAGGAAGAGGTTGATCAGCATCGCGACCAACAGCCCTACGACACCCATGATCAGGAACGTGCCGAAGCCGCTCAGATCCTTCTTCGTCGTATAGCCGTAGAGGCTGAGGCCCATGAAGGCCGCCGCAACCGCGAAGAACGTCTGCGCAATCGAGGTGCCCGTGTAGGCGATGAAGATCGTCGACATCGACAGGCCCATCACCGTCGCGAACGCCCAGAACAGCAATTGCAGCGTGCCGGTCGAGATACGGTTGATACCGAAGCTCATGACCATCACGAAGCCGAGCGGCGCCAGGGTCACAAGCCAGCCGAGCCCGCTGAGGCCACGGCCACTCGCGCTTACCAGCACGTCGGCGGCATAAGGTGCAAACAGCAGGGCGACGATGCCGGTCAGCAGGACGCCTGATGCCATGTAATTGTAAACTGACAGCATGTAGGACCGGAGGCCCGCATCACGGGCCGCGCGTGGAACACCAACCGAAGCGGTCGGATTCACGCCGGTCGTCGTGCGTGGGTCATACTGGTTCTGCATTCTCTCTCCTATCGGACGGGCTAAGGGCCCGTGCTCCCAAAGCGGAATATCGTGGATAGTAGAGGGGCTTTCAAGCGAAACCGGACGAAGTGAACACTCGTTCATTGGCATGAAAGGAAGCGATGCACCGCCTGTTCGTAGCGATCCGGCCGCCGGAAGAGGTCCGCGACCTGCTGATCGACGCCATGGATGACAGCCCGGCATTGCGCTGGGTCGGCGATGATCAACTACATCTGACGCTACGTTTTGTGGGAGAAGTCGAGCGCCCGGTGGCCAACGACATTGCCGCCGCGCTGCAACATCTGAAGGCGCTCACTTTCATGCTGCGCATCAAGGGCGTCGGCAAATTCGAGCGCAGAAGCGGCGGAGCGCTGTGGGCCGGGATCGATCCAAAAGAGACGGTCGTCGCCCTCGCCGGCAAGGTCGAACGGGCGATTCAGCTGGCCGGACTCGAGCCCGAGCATCGCGCTTTCTCGCCCCACATCACTCTCGCCCGCTGGAATCGGCGCAATAGCGAGGCGGTGGATGCGTTCCTGCAGCGGAATGCCGATCTTCGCTCGGATCCTTTCGAAGTGGACCGCTTCATCCTGTTCGAAAGCAAGCTGTCCCGGCACGGGCCGCATTATCGGGAAGTGGCGGAATTCGCGCTTTGCTGACCGCTGCGGCGCTGCATCCATCTAGCGACAATTGCGACGACGATTACGGCCATGCAGGGCATAGTCCAGTCGAGCCAGGGATCGAGATGCTGCCAGACCGCGGGATCGAGCCCACCCCACCACGGCATGTTCGCTCGCAAACCGCCGCCATATTGCTCGATCCAGCGATATTCGCCCTGCGTCACTTCGCGGGAAATAGCCCAGGCGCATGCCGTCGACGCTGCCGCACCCCAGCTTCGAAAAGGCAGATACACCGCAAGCTGGATTGCGAGCGCGAGCAAAACATGCTGGATCACCATTCAACGCCCCCGCTATGCCGAAACCTGACAGGAACCGACGCGCGTCGGTAGTGGTTCAACTGCAGAATGTTATTGCGTCTTTCCACCGCCATCGCCGGGACCGTTTGCTTCTGCACTGCTTCGGCGGCGGATGCGGAACGTCTCACTCATGCCTTGCGCTTTTTCGAAGGCGCGACCGAAATGACCAGCACGGTCGATCTCATCACGAAGAAGCCGTATCGTACGCGGACAGTCGGCCAGGGCAAAATCCAGCAGGATGGCTCACTCCTTCTAGTCCAGCGGGTCGAGGACGAGGGCCGACAGCCCTTCCAGCGCCGTTGGCACATGCGTCAGATCACCCCCGGCCGTTATGTTGGGACGATGACCGAGGCGAAAGGTCCGGTGACCGCCGAGGAGATCGGCGAACGCTTCCGATTTCGGTTCAAGATGAAGGGCGGTGTCTCAGTCGAGCAGTGGCTCACCCCGCTGGCGGGCGGGCGGGCCGCGCAGAGCCTGATCACCATCAAGAAAATGGGCATCAGAGTGGGGACTTCCACCGGCATCGTCCGCAAGATGCACTAGCCCCATAAAAGAAGTGCGCGGCCGACGATGCTCGGCCACGCACTCCTATCGACAGTCGGGGAACGAGCTGCCGATCACCAAATCCGAACGCGTTTGTCCGGAGCGATGTAGAATTTGGAATCCGGCCCCACGCCGAACGCCGCGTACCAAGCGTCGAGGTTTCGCAGCGGGCCGATAATCCGGAACCGGCGCGGGCTGTGCGGATCGCTTGCGACCTGCGTCTTGATCGCATCGTCGCGCTGCTTCCCGCGCCATGCCTGGGCAAACGACAGGAAGAAGCGCTGGTCGCCGGTCAGGCCGTCGATCACCGGCGAGGGCTTGCCGCCGAGCGACATCTTGTATGCCTCGTAGGCGACTTCCAGGCCCGACATGTCGCCGATGTTTTCGCCCATCGTCAGGTCGCCGTTGATGAACACGCCCGGCGCCGCTTCATAGGAAGCGTACTGCTTGCCGAGCTCGCTCGTCAGCGCGGTGAAGCGGGTCGCATCCGACTTTGTCCACCAGTCGCGGATCGCGCCATTCTCGTCGATCTTCCGGCCCTGATCGTCGAAGCCGTGCATGATCTCATGGCCGATGATCGCGCCGATCGCGCCATAGTTCACGGCTGCATCCGCGCTCGCATCGAAGAAAGGCGGCTGAAGGATGCCGGCCGGGAAGACGATCTTGTTCTCCAGCCCGCCATTGTAGGCGTTCACCGTCGCCGGGCTCATCGACCATTTCTTGCGATCGACCGGTTTGCCGAGATCGGCCAGCGCATAGTCCCACTCGAAAGCCGCGCTGCGCTTCACGTTGCCGTAAAGATCGTCGGGCGTCATCGACAGCTTTGAGAATTCGCGGAACTTGTCTGGATAGCCGACCATCACGTCCATGCGGCTCAGCTTGGTGAGCGCTGCCTGCTTGGTTGACTCCTCCATCCAGCTATTGCCCTTGATCCGCTTGGCGGCGGCAAGCTTCAGGTTAGCGACCAGCGCTTCCATCGCTGCCTTGGACTGCGGCGTGAAATATTTCTGGACGTAGGTCTCGCCGAGCAGCTCGCCGAGGCGGCCGTCGACCTCACCAATACCGCGGCGCCAGCGAGGACGAAGTTCCTTTGCCCCCGACAGGGTCTTGGTGAAGGCGAACTTATTGTCGACGAAGCGCTTGGACAGGTAATTGCCAGCCTGATCGGCGATCTTGAAGCGCTGCCACGTCTTGAGCGTCTCCAGCGGCGTCTTTTCGTACAGCGCCGCAATTGCCTTCACCGCCGTGTTGTCGCCGACGATGTACTTGGGCGACACGACGCGCGTGTCGGTCAGGTAGGCGTTCCAGTCGAGACCCGGCGCGTAGGCGGCAAGCTGCGCCTTCGTCATCGGATTGTTCAGCTTGTCGAGGTCGCGCAGGTCCGCCTGCGGCCAGGAGAGCTTGGCGATCTCAGTCTCGAACGCGAGGACCTGATCCGCTGCGGCCGACGCATTCGGCGTGTCCGTCAGCTCGAGCGTCCGCTGGATGTATGCGCGATACGCGTCGCGCTGCGTCTTGTACTTGTCGAGCAGGTAATAGTCGCGGTCCGGCAGGCCCATGCCGCCAGAGCCGACGAAGGCAATGTTCATCGTCGGGTTCGCCGGATCGGGAAGGACTCCCACGCCGAACAGCGTGCCGCCGAAGTCGGAGAACGCGTTCGCCATGCTCTTCGCGAATTCGGCCTTGGTCTTGATCGCGGCAACGCGGTCGAGGTCGGCCTTCAGCGGCGCCGCATCGAGCTGCTCGATACGTGCTTCGTCCATGTAGCTCTTGTAGAAGGCGCCGATCTGGCTGTCCGCAGGGGAGCTGGCGACGATTGCGCGAAGCTGTTCCTGGTTGCGGTCGTTGAGTTCCGAACCGACGCCATTCTGCGATTTGTCGGCCGGGATCTCATTCTCGTCCATCCACTTGCCGGCGGCGTAGCGCTGGAAGTCGTCGCCGGGCTTCACGCTGGTGTCGCGGGTCGCGAGGTCGACGCCCCATTTGCCGAAGTGGACGACGCCCGGCGCTTCCTGTGCTGCAACCGGAATCGCAACGAGAGCACTGCAGGCGAGAAGCATTGCGCCGAACCGCGACACGTGACGAGAAGAGTGGAGAATCATCATTCGCCCCCAAATGTTTGATTTGTGGGGGCGACTTCCGCCTTGCCGCTCGCTGCTTCCATCGGCCATCGACGAGCGTACCGTTCGTATCGATGAGTTGCGGAATCCAACTTCCGTACCCACATTGTTTCAAGCCGCGTTGACCATCAGCGGTGGCTCGTTTAACCAGAACATAAACGGAACGAAAACCGGCTGATGCTGACTCACATTTCCGTCCGCGGAGCGCGCGAACATAATCTCAAGGCGTCGACGTGGACATCCCGCGCGAAAGCCTGACGGTCATCACCGGCCTCTCCGGCTCTGGCAAATCAAGCCTCGCGTTCGACACCATCTACGCCGAAGGCCAGCGCCGTTACGTCGAGAGCCTCTCGGCCTACGCGCGCCAGTTCCTGGAGATGATGCAGAAGCCGGACGTCGAGCATATCGACGGCCTCTCGCCCGCCATCTCGATCGAGCAGAAGACGACCTCGCGCAACCCGCGCTCGACGGTCGCGACGGTCACCGAAATCTACGACTACATGCGCCTGCTCTGGGCGCGCGTCGGCATCCCCTATTCGCCCGCGACCGGCCTCCCGATCGAGGCGCAGCAGGTCAGCCAGATGGTCGACCGCGTGATGAGCCTGCCCGACGGCAGCCGCCATTACCTGCTCGCGCCCGTCGTCCGCGGCCGCAAGGGCGAGTACCGCAAGGAGCTCGCCGAATGGCAGAAGGCGGGCTTCACCCGCGTCCGCATCGACGGCGAGTTCCACGACATCGAGGACGCGCCGGCGCTCGACAAGAAGTACAAGCACGACATCGAGATCGTCGTCGACCGCATCGTCGTCCGCGAAGGCATCGAGCCGCGCCTCGCCGACAGCTTCGAGACCGCGCTGAAGCTCGCCGAAGGCCTCGCCTACCTCGACCCCGCCGATCCGCCTGCCGAGAGCGAACAGCAGTCCGGGCATGAAGCTCGACTACGGCGCCCCCGGCCGCATCCTCTTCTCCGAGAAGTTCGCCTGCCCCGTCAGCGGCTTCACCATCGCCGAGATCGAGCCGCGCCTGTTCAGCTTCAACGCGCCGCAGGGCGCCTGCCCCGCCTGCGACGGCCTCGGCGAAAAGCTGGTGTTCGACGAGGACCTCGTCGTCCCCAACCACGCGCTCTCGATCAAGAAGGGCGCGGTCGTCCCCTGGGCCAAGTCCAACCCGCCCTCGCCTTATTACATGCAGGTGCTGAGCTCGCTCGCCCGCGCCTACGACTTCGACCTCGAAACGCCGTGGGGCGAGCTTCCGGAGGAGGCGCAGGACGTCATCCTCCACGGCACCAAGGGCCGCCCCGTCACCCTCCGCTTCGTCGACGGCCGCAAGTCCTACGAGGTGAAGAAGCCGTTCGAAGGCGTCATCGGCAACCTCAACCGCCGCATGCTCCAGACCGAATCCGCCTGGATGCGCGAGGAGCTCAGCCGCTACCAGGCCAGCCGCCCGTGCGAGGTCTGCCACGGCGCCCGCCTCAAGCCCGAGGCGCTCAGCGTGAAGATCGCCGGCGAGGACATCTCCCTCGTCCACCCGCCGCTGCGTCGCGGACGCTTTCGCCTGGTTCGGCAGCCTCGAGGACAAGCTTGGCCCGCCAGCGCGAAATCGCGCACGTCATCCTCAAGGAGATCAACGCCCGCCTCGGCTTCCTCCACAATGTCGGCCTCGACTATCTCCACCTCGACCGCACGTCGGGCACGCTCTCCGGCGGCGAGAGCCAGCGCATCCGCCTCGCCTCGCAGATCGGCTCCGGCCTCTCGGGCGTGCTCTACGTCCTCGACGAACCGTCGATCGGCCTCCACCAGAAGGACAACGACCGCCTCCTCGAAACGCTGAAGCGCCTCAAGGGCCTCGGCAACACCGTGCTCGTCGTCGAGCATGACGAGGACGCGATCCGCCACGCCGACCATGTCATCGACATGGGCCCGGGCGCCGGCGTCCACGGCGGCGAGATCGTCTGCCCGGGCACGCTCGACGAGCTTCTCGCCTGCACCGACAGCATCACCGCCGACTACCTCAGCGGCCGCCGCGAAATCCCGCTCCCGCAAGCGCGCCTCAAGGGCACCGGCAAGTTCGTCACCGTGAAGGGCGCCCGCGCCAACAACCTCCAGGACGTGACGGCCAAGTTCCCGCTCGGCACCTTCACCTGCGTCACCGGCGTCAGCGGCTCGGGCAAGTCCTCGCTGACCATCGACACGCTCTACGCCGGCGCCGCCCGCGCGCTGAACGGCGCGCGCATCATCTGCGGCCCGTGCGACGGCATCGACGGCCTCGCCAACCTCGACAAGGTCATCGACATCGACCAGTCGCCGATCGGCCGCACGCCGCGGTCCAACCCGGCGACCTACACCGGCGCCTTCACCCAGATCCGCGACTGGTTCGCCGGCCTGCCGGAAAGCCAGGCGCGCGGCTACAAGCCCGGCCGCTTCAGCTTCAACGTCAAGGGCGGCCGCTGCGAGAAATGCAACGGCGACGGCCTGCTGAAGATCGAGATGCACTTCCTGCCCGACGTCTACGTCACCTGCGACGTCTGCCACGGCGCAGCGCTACAACCGCGAGACTCTGGAGGTGAAGTTCAAGGGCAAGTCGATCGCCGACGTGCTCGACATGACGGTCGAGGACGCGGTCGAATTCTTCAAGGCCGTCCCCGGCATCCGCGACAAGATGCGCATGCTTCAGGAGGTCGGCCTCGGCTACATCAAGGTCGGGCAGCAGGCGACGACCCTGAGCGGCGGCGAGGCGCAGCGCGTGAAGCTGTCGAAGGAGCTGTCGCGGCGGGCCACCGGCAAGACGCTCTACATCCTCGACGAGCCCACCACCGGCCTGCATTTCGAGGACGTGCGCAAGCTGCTGGAGGTGCTCCACCGCCTGGTCGAGACCGGCAACACCGTCGTCGTGATCGAGCACAACCTCGACGTCATCAAGACCGCCGACTGGGTCATCGACCTGGGGCCGGGCGGAGGCGTGAACGGCGGCCGGATCGTGGTGGACGGGAACGCCGGAAGACGTCGCGGCCTGCGCCGGACAGCTTCACGGGTCAGTATCTGAAGCCGCTGCTGGAGCGGGCGAGCGTGAAGCCGGAGGTGGTGGAGAGCGCGCCGAAGAAGGCGAAGCGGAAGGGCGAAGGCGTCAGCGGACGAGGATCAGCCGGATTTGATTGCGGCGAAGTAGGTATGAGCGTGAATTCTGACTTCGAGCACGGGCACAGTCACCGCGGAAAGCGATACGCCGGCAATTCAACGCGCAGCAGGGAAGACGAAATCCGAAAGGTACTTGGCGTCGTTAGCGGAGCGCTCCTTTCTGGACTTGTGGTCTTATCCAAACGTTTTCGTAGACCGCCGGAGCAACGGGGAGAGAAGTGACGGTAAGGAGTTGTGTGATCTACTAGTCGTCTGCGGCGACCACGTTCTCATTTTCAGCGATAAGAGCATTGCTTGGCCGGTCGTCGATGATCCTGAACTCGCTTGGTCGAGATGGGTTTCGCAGAGCCGTCGAGAAGTCGGCCGATCAGGTCCGGGGTGCCGAGTGCTGGATCACAAAACATCCGGATCGCCTGTTTCTCGATCCGGCTTGCAGTAAGCCGTTTCCGCTCGAATTGAAGCGCGGTACATCCAGTAGATTCGCAAGAGGTTTCATTCCACCGCCAATCCACAATCTCGTGGCACAGCCTACATTTTCATGCTTCTGAGCCGACCAGACGGACTCGCGGGCGGCTACCAGCAGTATCGAGAACTTCGATCATCGATGCTGTATGGTTAAATGCCATGACATCAGACGCGTCTCGCTTCTCGGCTTAAGCCACTCGCTCGCGCGCCGGCCGGCCGAACAGCCGAACAGCCGAACAGCCGTAGCAACTCCCTTCCGTCCCGCATGTTGTTGGCGTCGAAAGGAAATTCTTCGATGGCTGACGACAATCGGAAGGAAACGGGTAGCGTCACGACCAAGCGGATCGCGCTCGGCCTGGGCTATTTCAGCATTGCGCTCGGACTGCTGGAGGTCGCCGCTCCCGGCCGCCTCGCGCGCTGGCTCGGGCTGGAGGGCAGCAGCGCCGCCCGCAACACCCTCTTCGCCTTCGGCCTGCGCGAGCTTGCCGCCGGCGGAATGCTCCTGCGCGGCCCGGCCGTGTCGACCAACATGTGGAACCGCGTGATCGGCGACGCGATGGACGCCGGAGCGCTCGGCCTCGCCCTGCGCGGCTCGAACCGCAAGGGCGCCGTCGCCGGAGCCCTCGCCTTCGTCGGCGGAGCCATGGCCGCCGACTTCCTCACCGCCCGCGCGCTGGACAAGAGGACGGCGAGGACATTCCCAACAGGCCAGGCCGGGAAGTGACGGCCCGGCGGCGCGCGCCGGACGCTGTGAGCTTGTTGTTTTCAGTTCATGCGGCGAATTGGAACAACCGTTCGTTCTGCTCCCGAACTCACCGGCATTTCCCGCGTGAGACGAAGGAAATTCGCATGACCATTTTCAAAAGCGTCCTGACCGCCGCGGCCGTGATCGGCCTCGCCGCCCCAGCCGCCGCGCAATATCAGGGCCAGGTCCCGCAGCCCGCTCCCGGCCAGCCGGGCTACGGCTACTACCCGCCGCAGCAGGGCTATCCCCAGCAGCCGGGTTACGGTCAGCCGGGCTACGGTCAGCCGGGTTACGGCTACAACCAGCAGAACAGCCTCGGCGCGATCATCGGCCAGCTGCTCGGCAACCGCTACAATGTGACCGACCGCACCGCGGTGCAGCAGTGCGCCAGCGCGGCGATGGCGCAGGCGTCCGCCCAGTACCGACCAGCAGCCCTATGGCAACGCCTACGGCTACAACAACAATCAGGGCTACAACCAGGGCTACAACGGCATGATGCGCGTTACCGCCATCACCAATGTGGAGCGCCAGCGAAACGGCCTGCGCGTCTCCGGCCTGCTCGACAGCCGCAACGGCTATCGCCCCAACGACCGCGCCTATGGCTACCAGAACCAGGGTTATGCGGCGACCGGCGACCTCAGCTTCCGCTGCAACGTCGACTATCGCGGCGCCGTCACCAACATCCGCATTCGTCCGGCCGGCGACTACCGCCGCTAGCCTGGCCTAAGCGCAAAAGCACGCGGCCCGTCCGGAGCGATCCGGGCGGGCCGTTCGCTATTTCGGACCCGAAAAAATCCAATAAAGCCGCCGAATACCCCTGCCCCGCAACGGTTCGTCGCAAGCGCTCAAACCGTCCCCGTAACGGCTCGTTCTTTTCCCGAAACGTCGCTTCGGCGGCACGAACGAAACAGGGTTATGAACAGTGGGAACCTACAGGCTTTATTGCCTCGATGGGCTCGGCAAGGTCATGTCTGCCGAGTGGATCGACGCGCACGACGACGACGCCGCCGTTGCGGCCGCTCAACAGATCATGGACGGGCACAAGTACGAGCTCTGGGCGAATTCGCGCCTGGTCGTCCGCCTCGAACCGAAGAGGTAGCTCTTCGCCGCCGCCGCTACAGCACCGCGCAGGCGATGCGGTCGCCGCTATTGCCGCTCGGGTCGGTCGTCTCGTCATCTTCCTTCGCGTGGAGGACGATCGCCGATCCGTCCGCGTCGTGAAGCCCGGCCAGCGTCGCGCCCGGCACCAGCAGGCCCGCGACCAGCTTGCCGTCCGCCCCGACGCCCAAATTGCCGAGATCGCCCTCGTGGAAGCCTTCGGGGTTGCGATGCCCGTGCTTCTTGTCGGTCGGGTTCCAGTGCGGCCCCGCGCTCGTGAACTTCGGCGCCTCGCAGCGGCCGACGGCATGGACGTGCACGCCGTGCATCCCCGCCGGCAATCCCTTCGCTTCGATCCGCAGCGTCACGCCGGTCGTCTCGGCGAACACGCGCACCGTGCCGAGCACCGCGCCATCGCTTCCGATCAGGTTTGACGTCGTCACCGGAACATCCGGCGGCGCCATCGGCACGCAGCCAGCCAAACCGATCGCCAGCACAAGGAAACTAGAACGCATCATGGCTTTCTCCCTCATGCCAGTAAGCGCAGCTTGCGTTTCTGTTCCCGCCCGTCATCTTTGTCGAGTTCGTGAGGGAGAGAGCGCGACTATGGACAGTGAAGCCGCCGCGCGCCCGCGCGTAACCGCCTACGCCTGGTACGCGCTGGTCCTGTTCGTCATCGTCTACATCTTCAACTTCATCGACCGCCAGATCGTCTCCATCCTTGCGGAGAGCATTAAGGCCGACCTCAAGCTCGACGACGCGCAGATCGGCTTCCTCTACGGAACTGCCTTCGCCGTTTTCTACGCCCTCTTCGGCATCCCGCTGGGACGTCTGGCGGACAGCTGGTACCGCGGTCGCCTGATGGCCATCGGCCTCGCTCTGTGGTCGTCAATGACCTCGCTCTCGGGATTCGCTCAGTCGTTCGGAATGCTGGCAACTGCCCGCATCGGCGTCGGCATCGGCGAGGCGAGCGCTTCGCCCGCCGCTTATTCGATGATTGCGGATTATTTTCCGAAGGAACGTCGCGCGACGGCGCTGTCGATCTATTCCAGCGGCCTCTACATCGGCGGCGGCGTCGCGCTGCCAGTCGGCGGTTTCATCCTCGCCTCATGGGGCCGCAACTTCCCCGACCCCGCGACCGCGCCCTTAGGGCTGATGCCATGGCAAGCCGCCTTCCTTGCGGTCGGCCTGCCCGGCCTCCTCCTCGCCGCCTGGATCTGGAGTTTGAAGGAGCCCATGCGCGGAGCCATCGACGGCCATCCGTCAGACATCGTCCGACCGAATGCCTGGAGTGAATTCGGCCGCGAGCTCGCCGCGATCCTTCCTCCTTTGACGCTCATCAGCGCCGCAAGGCTTGGAGTGTTGGTCCCCAACCTGATCGTCCTCGGCGGTTGCGCCGCCGGAGCCTTCGCACTCGGATCGTTGACCGGCGATTGGCCGCAATGGCTCGCCTGGTGGACGGGCATCTACGCCGTCTTCAGCTGGACCCAATCCCTGAAGCGCCGCGATCCCGCCACGCACAAGCTGATCTGGGGAACGCCGACGGTCGTCATGCTGGTCATCGCATTCGGCAGCATCAGTTTCATGACCTACGCCGTCGCCTTCTGGATTCCGCCTTACGTGTTGCGGACGTTCTACTCAGGTCCATCGGACGCGGCGTTGATCTTGCAGGGGCGGACTGCGGCCGAGGAGGTTTCCGCCATCTTCGGGTGGAGCGCCGCGGCCGCTTCGGCGATCGGCGTCATTCTCGGCGGCATCGTCAGCGACAAGCTTCGGCAACGCCTCGCCGGCGGCCGCCTCTACGTCAACATGGCCGCGATCGTTCTGCCTGCGCCCGCGGTGTTCTTCCTGTTCACGACCAAGGACCTGGCGAGCTTCTACATGGTCGCGCCCTACGTCGGACTTTGCAGCGCGCTTTGGGTCGGCGCGGCGATTGCCACGCTTCAGGACGTCGTTCTGCCCCGCATGCGCGGCACGGCCGGAGCAACCTATGTCCTCGGCACGTCCTTGGTGGGGCTCGCTCTGGGACCATATTTCTCTGGCAAGGTCGCCGCGCTGACCGGAAGCCTCTCAACCGGCGTGTTCTCACTCTACATCGTGCCGCCGTTCACCCTCGCCGCGCTGTGGGTCGCGTCGCGTCGGATCGGCGAACTGGAGGCAACGCGGGAACAGCGCGCCGCTACGCCTTAATCTTCAATTGTCAGCCGGGCCGGCCTGGACGAGGCGAAATCGCCGACCTGCACGACCTCGATCGTCACGGTGCCGGTCATCCCGGCGAGCGCACCAGACGGCACGACAAGCTGCGGTTGGAGCGCTTCAAAAGTCAGAGACTCCGCAGACCCTGCCACCGTCACGATATATTTTTCTGTGCTCTCACCCAGCGGCGGTTCGGAAGTCGAAGGCCATGTCCAACCAAGCCGACTACGGCGCGTCCACGACAGGGAAAGCGACCCATCCGCCAGCATCTGTCCGACCAGGTCCGTAGGGGATGGCGGCCTCATCGCATCATTTCTCCTATGAATTCAACGCCGGCAGCGCCGGGTAACAATTGTTAGCTGCGACGCCGCGGCTGTCGGCTATCGATCTGCACGAGTCTTGCCACCGGCTCAGGAGGGCGGTGGCATGGCTCCCTTCCGGCATGCGTAGCCCAAGTGGCTGGAAGGGAAGCGGCCCGGCAGCGTCCCCAAGGCGTCCGGGCCGCTTCGCTTCTCAGCGATCCTGACCTCGATCACTTTCCGGAACTCCGCAAATTCCCGCGGGTTTACAGGCCTCGGATGCTTCCCATCCCGGTCAGTAGCCCTCGAAGCGGTTCGGCCAAAGCCCCCCCGGCCGGGCCGCTTCTCCCTAGAATTTCACCTTCAACCGCAGCATTAGCGGTTCGACGCCAACCCGCCGACATCCGCATTCTCCGTCTCCGCACTGACGGCCACACCATCGGCGATCGACACCTCGGCCTTCACCGGCTTTCGAGCCGGCGGCGTGGGCTGCTTGAGCCGATAAGGGCTCTCCCCGCGCCTGGCACACACGACGACCTCCTCGTCAGTCCGGCCGTCGCACGGCTGTGCCATCCTAAAGTCGATCGTCTCCGACCCGTGTACCGGCACAGTCTGCAAAGCGGCGGCGAGAAGGAAAATCATCGCACTCTCCTAGGATCGCTAAGCTTCGCGAACGTCGAACGAATTTGCAAACACTGCATCAAAGCGCACGCACCCGCGGCACACCGCTTCTCGTTTCACTCAATTCCGTCATCGCCCAGACCATCGCGTCGGCCCGGTCTGGCGACTTGCTCGGACCTTCGTAACCGCCACCGGCCGTAAGCCCCGCGAGTTCATCCTCCAGCCGCGGAAAGCTCCCAGCGAAGAACGCCCGCCCGCTCTCGAACCGCAGCGCGATCGGCTCCGCCCTCGCCGCCTTGCCCCGCGACGCATGGACCAGCCGCACCCTCACTCCGACCTCGGCGGCCTTGAGCACGCTCCCGACCATCGCCCCGCCGTTGTTCGCCTCGGCGACGACCATGTCCGCGTCCCACCGCGCAACCGCCGCCGCGACCCGCCGCGCCCAGCCGTCCGGGCTCAATCCCTGGCAACTCTCGTCGGCAATCACGTAGAGCCGCCCCTCGGACCGCCCCGCGACCACGATCCCGCACGCATCGCACCCTTCGCCGACACCCGCCGGCGGATCGACCCCGACCACGATCCGGTCGAACCGCGTCCGGCCGGTCAGCCCGCACCCGCTCGATCAGCTCGCGCGGCCACAAGCGTCCCTTCGACATCGGTAATCAGCTCGCCGTCCAGCTCCTGCCGGCCGAGCCGCGTGCCGCCGTAGGTCGCCGTCATGACGTCAATGTATCTTTGGTCGAGGTTGATGTTCTCGTCCGTCCGTCCGCTGGTCATCACCGTCCATTGATCGTCGCGGATCCGCGTCAGCAACGGCATCGACCGCGGCGTCGTCGTGATCAGCGCCCGCGCCCGCGGCCCCCGCCGCAATCCCATCTGCAAATTATTCCACGCCTCCTCGGGCTGGGCCCATTTCGCCAGCTCGTCCGCCCAGGCGAAATCATGCTCCGGCCCGCGCAGCCCGTCCGGGCTTTCACCCGAAAAAAGCTGCGCCTCGGACTCCGTTCCTCCACCGCAGCTTGCCAAGGCTCGGCTCCCACTTGAGCCGCTCCCCGTTCAATTTCGCGACGTTCAGCAGACCGCTGACGCCTTCGACCATGATGCTCCGCGCTTCCTGGATCGTCGCGCCGACCAATGCGATCCGTGCCCCGCCCTTCCCGCTCGCCAGCGCATGAATCCACTCCGCCCCAGCCCGGGTCTTGCCGAACCCGCGCCCGGCCATCATCAGCCAGGTCCGCCAGCCTTCACCTGTCGGCGGCAACTGGTTCTCGTGCGCCCAACACTCGAAACTGGCATCGAAGCGTAGCGCCTCGATCGCGGACATCTCCCAGATCAGCCGACGCTGTTCCTCCTCAGACGCATTGGCGATCAGCTCCATTTGCCAATCGATGTTCTGAATGTTCATTCGGCAGCCGCTGCACCAGCCTGATTGCGCCTGCGGAGCCGCTGCAATTTCTGGATCAGGCGCTCGCGCACGTCCTCAATATCGTCAGCGGGTATCTCCGTACCCGCCTCGACCGCCGTGTCGCGGTGCATCTTGAGCAGGGTCAGCGCGAGTTGGTTCGGATATTCGATCATCCGTTCTTCGCTACCGTCCTTGCGGCGGACTAGTCTTCTCGGTGCCGACGAACGCCCGCTCCAGCAGCACCATCTCCAGGCGCTGATAGGCGGCGCCGATCGCCTCCATCCACGCGCCGCGAAATCCCGCATCGGCCTTCCGGCGCCTATAAGCCGCGCTAACCGAAACCCCCGCCTCGGCCGCCGCCAGCGTCACGTTGCAAGTCTCCGCCAGCCCGGAGAGAAAATTATCTATCTTCGCTTTCGACCAATCGCGCTTCGACGGCTTGCGCATCTGCGCCGCCGACCAGGACCCGCTCGCCCGCCTTCCCCTTCCGCGCCATCCCCACCTCTTAAAACGGCTTCGGGCCGGTCACTCCCGAAGGAGCCCGGCCCGACTGACAATTCTTCACTGTGCCTACCGTGTACCCAAACAGCGTGACGATGTCAACAGTTTTTTCGCCTATTTGGTTCGCACCGTCAAAAAATTAGGGGCGATCCGCGGCCCAAGTGGGTAGGCCGAACCGCCCCTCCCTTGAAGAAGCTGAGTATCCAAGGGGAGACCCTTCCTTCGGTTTGTAGGTGAGTCTCTCCCCCAGTTTTAACTTTGGTTAGTAACGAGTCCAGAGAAAGCGACGTGAATTCGTCAAAGTCTTCGCGCGTTTAACCTTTTCTAAGACTCGGGCGCGCAGAACTTGTCGCGGGGCAGTTACGCGGAGGGTTAAATGGGTGCGCCAGCTGGCGACATGAAGGCAGTCGACAACGCATCGGCAGAAGAGCTGCTGAGCGGAACTCAAGGACCTTTCGCCGTCCGAGCGTCGTCGTCATGCGACCGTGTTCAATTATTGGTCGTCGATCCGCGGCGACCGCGCATTTCCGCCCATCCGCGACCTCGATCCCCTCGAAATCTCCGATGCC
Source organism: uncultured Alphaproteobacteria bacterium (assembly GCA_963750315.1). Classification (GTDB taxonomy): domain Bacteria; phylum Pseudomonadota; class Alphaproteobacteria; order Sphingomonadales; family Sphingomonadaceae; genus Sphingomicrobium. Next base: position 77,176 of record CAVVQF010000017.1, on the reverse strand, counting down.
GGCCCCTGCAGTGTCCTGCTCGAGGTCATGGGCGGCGGCGACGACGCCGACATCCGCCACCTCGGCCACACGCTCAAGGTCGACGGGCAGAAGATCGAACGCATCAGCGAAGCTCCGCGTCCCTCGCTGCTCGCCTGCATCGCCTCTCAGCTCCCGATCGTTGCCAGCTCGCGCCAGCCGATCGCGTTCGAGGACAATTTCCCCTCGGGCGATTCGACCGCTCACTGTTGGGTGACCCTGCTTCCGTTCAGCTCGACCGGAAAATGGATCGATTACGTTTACGGCTTCGTGACCCTCAAGGGCGCCGAGGCCACTGCCGAAGACGAGGCTGAGACCGCTGAGGAAGTTGCCGAGGCAGCTCCTGAAGTACTCGACGAAGTCGTCGAGGCCGAGCCCGAAGTCGCCGAGGAAGCGGAAGCGGTCGAAGAGCCGGTCGAAGAAGTCGGCGAGCTCGAAGCCCCCGAACCCGAAGCGGTCGAGCCGGAAGCCGAATATGTTGAGGAAGCCGCATATGAACCGGAGCCCGAGCCGGCGCCGGAAGCCAAGCCGCGCCGTCCCGGTTTCTCCGCCAAGATCTTCGATGCTCTCGCCGGCGTCGAGGGCTTCTACGGCAACATCGTAAAGATGGACCCCAAGCTCCCGTCGGAGGCCGAGCAAGATCCCGAGCCGGAATACGCCGAGCAGGAAGCCGAACCCGAAGCGATCGCCGAGGAAGAGCCGGCCGCCGAGATCGAGGAAGATATTGTCGAGGAAGCCGTCGAACCCGAGACCCGAGCCGGAACCGAGGCGGTCGAGAAGCCGTCGAACCCGAGCCCCACCGAGCATCGAGGAACTCGCCGAAGAAGCAACCTACGAAGAAGAGATCACCGCCGAACAACCTGCAGAGGAATCGGTCGACACCGTCGCCGACGAACCTGCTGTCACAACCACCAGTGCACCGGAGGGTACCTTGCAGAACAAGCTGGCTGAAGTCCGTTCGAAGGCCGACGAGGCCCGCATGGCGAAAATCCGCAGCAACCTCGCGCTCTATGAAGGCCTGAGCGCGGCGTATGATTTTGCCCTCGATGCCGAGGACAATGCCGATGAATATCTGAAGCTGGTCGAGGGCCAGGGCCTGAAAATCCAGCTCCGCTCGCCGATGAAGCCGGTCGTGAAGCTCGCTTTCGATGGCCTGTGCGACAATTCGACGATCGCTCAGCTCGAAGCAGTGCTCGCCTGGGCCCTCAAGCAGGACCTGCCGCGCGGCTCGCTTGCTTCACGGATCGAGGAAGAAGGCGGGTCACCCCGCTGCTCGCAAAAGCGGCCTGAGCGCTCCACTCAAAGAAAAAGGCCGCCGCTCCTATCGGGGCGGCGCCTTTTTTATTGTCCGAATTACTTCTTGGCGTTGCCGGACTGGGCTTCGCCGAGCTTCAATCCTTCGATCACCGCCTCGACCGCGCAGCGGTCCGACAGCTCGGCGAGAAGTTTGCGGCGTCGCCATTGTCCTTGTTCGCCAGGCGATGGGTGCGGCCGGCGATGTCGCGAAGCTCGTTGACGGTCGCTTCCGACAGATGCTGCTGATCTGGACAGCAGGCGCTCCAGCACCGGCTCGGCCAGCGGAGTCACGAACTCCAGCCCGGCAAATTCCGCCTGCCGCCAGACGACGCGGCAATATTGGGTCTCAAGCCCGGCGATGCTGAGCCAGATCCATGCGTCGGCCGATGCGGCGGAAGCGCACTCGACGCGGCAACCATGAGTTGAAATGTCGATCAACTTGGCCTGGACCCGGCCTCGGCCCGCCTCGCGCATGGTCGCGCTAAGGCGCAGCGCGGCGCGGTTGGCGCGCCGGCGGTCCTGATGCGGATCGGCGAGTTGAACTGGTAGATTCATCTTTGCACTCTTCCCGCGTCCACTGATGCGCCAGAGGAGTGAACAAATGGTTGTTCTCGCTCCACGCGCATGTCGCCGGCGGAGCACAGTTTCTAACTCAGTTTAGCCCTGCCCGCGTTGCAAGCCCGCTACCGATGCTGCATCGTTCGCACACAGTGGACACGATCGCGCGACCCGCCGTTGAGCCCCTCTCCCGCGCGAACCATCGCTTTGCCGAAATTTTGCTGTTTGCCAGGGACATACTCGTCGGTGCCGCAGCAGCGTCATTCGCTGTCGGCATTCGATACCTGTTCGACCTGCCGATCGGCATTCTCCCCTTCTTCACCGTGATCATTGCGGTCTGCCTGACGACGGTGACGACGGGCATCTGGGGAGGAATATCGGCTGCGATCACCGGCGGCCTGCTCGGCTGGTACCTGTTCCTGGAACCGCATAGCTGGCGGCTCCAGGGCGCCGAATTCTACTCGTTGATGGGCTATTTCGCCGTCATCACCGTCATTCTCTGCACCTCGCAGCTCTACCGGATGAGCGAGCGCGAGCGGCAGGCAGCGGCGCTGGCCCTCGCCTTGCAGGAAGCCGAGCATCAGGCCCTGTTCGCCCGCGAAATGTCGCATCGGCTCAAGAATGCGATGGCGATCGTCCAGGCGATGGCGCTCCAGACCTTCGCCAGGGACAATCCTGAACTGCCGAAGTTCGACGGCCGCCTGCGCGCCCTCGCCGACGCGCACAACCTTCTCAACGAACATGTCAGCAGGCCAAGCGCCAGCGTGCGGGAAATCGTCGAGACCGCCATCCGCCCGTTCAGCGACGGCGGCTCCCGCTTCGCCTTGAGCGGCCCCGATGCGACCATCCCCGACCAGCAGGTGGTGTCGCTTGCCCTCGCCCTCCACGAACTGTCCACCAACGCCGTTAAATATGGCGCGCTCAGCACACCTGAGGGGAAGGTAACGATCGACTGGGCCGTTGCCGGCGGCAAGCTGCGCCTCGCGTGGAAGGAACATGACGGTCCAAAGGTCGCAAAGCCCAAGTCGGGCGGCTTCGGCACTCGCCTGCTGGGCCGTGCGGCAATGGGCGCCGAAGTTCAGTATGAGCCGGATGGCGTGAGGTGCGTGATCTCCCAACGCCTTTGACCGACGCGTCTCAGTTTTCCCATTTCGTTTCGCGGCGGCGGCCGACCAGCAATCCGCCCTCCAGCTTTGCGCACAAAGCCGCATAATAATCGGACAGGAAGCCGTAATCGTCGCCGTCGTCCGGCAGCCCCGCCTTCATGCGAATCGTCCTCGCCACGGTCTCGATCGACTGGTTCTGCTCAAGCCGGAGCACCTCTTCCAGCGTCTGCAGTTCGTAAATGCCGTAAAGGCCCAGCGCCGCGTCGGAAAAAGTACGGCGCGGAGCGGCGCTCGAACTCACAAGGTCGCGCGACAGCTTCATTTTCGCCAGGCTCACGACCCACGTGCCCGCAACCAGGTCGCCGACCCGCAGCCGGTCCTTGTTGAACAAGGGAAAGAACAGGAAAATGCCGCTCCACAGCAGCGAGAAGATGACGAGAAACGTATCCGCCGCGCCCTCGACAGCGCGTGACGCCAGAAAGGACAAGGGCAGGAACACCTCGATCTCGCGCATCGCATTACGCGCGACCACCGCCGCTCCGGTCAGCCGGGCTCCGTCCCGGGCGACCACGCGCAGGCCGAGCAGTCGCTTGCCCGGCGTCGCTCCCCGGGAACCCATCTCGAACAATGAAAACCAGCCGTTGCGCAGGATGAAGAAGCCGACCAGCCACAGGATGAACAGGAAATTGTCGATGCCCGGCACGGAAATCCAGATCATGAACAGGGTCACCGCGACCAGCAGGACGATCATGATCAGCGCATCGATCAGGAACGCGCCCGCGCGACTTCCGCCCGATGCCAGCTCCAGCTTCAGATCGACCCCCTCGGGGGTTACGAAGGTGCGGCGGAACCGGTCCTGAAGGGCGACGCTAGCTGCCACGATCGTCCCGCTCACCGCGCCACGTCGGCCAGACGTAATAATAGACGATCCACACCGCGAGCATCGCCGCGCCGATCAGGGCGCGCAGCCCGTCGTTCGTGATCGTCTGGCGCCCAACACCCTCGAGAATTCCGGCCACCGCGAGCATCAGGATCACGCCGATCATCGCCGTCGCTGCCAGTCGCCCGGCCTTCACCGACGCCTCCATCCGCGAAAGCCGGCCCGGGAAAGCCACCGCCATGCCGATCCGCAGCCCGGCCGCTCCCGAAATACAGATGGCGAAGATTTCGGTCGTGCCGTGGATCGCAAGCCACGCGGCCAGGTTCGGGCCCAGACCTTTCGCGGCAAACACCGCGTAGAAGGCGCCGATCATCAAGCCATTGTAAAGGATCAGAAGGACCGTCGGCACGGCGAAGGCGAAGCCCAGGGCGAAGCTGAAGATGGCGATCTGACTGTTGTGCGTGAACAGGAAGGTCGCGAAGGTCAGTAGCGGGTCCTTGTCGTCGACGGGGTCGTACAGCGTCCCGCGAAGATATTCCGCCGACGCCGACGGATCGCGCCCACCGGCCAGCGATTCCGGGATGATGCTGTAAAACCAGCTCGGATCGCTGCGGATCAGCATGTACGCAACGATCGCTGCGCCGATGGTCAGCGCGACACAGATCAATGTCTCCCGCCACAATGCCCGGACCGCTTCGGGCCAGGCCTGGGCGAAGAACCTTCTGAACTGCCGGATCGCCGGCGTCTGCACGCCGTAAATCTGGAAATAGGCCCGCGTGCACAATTGCTCGAGATAGGTGATCAGCCCGCGGTCGAGCGACGTGTCCCTCGCCACCGACAATGACGACAATGTCGTCCGGTACAGCCCCGGCAGCGCCAGCAGATCGTCGTCGCTGAGCCGCCGGATCGAGCGCTTTTCCATGATCGTGACCAGCTCTTCAAGCCGCGCCCAATCCTGCTCATGCGCCGCGCGGAAGCGGGTCGCGTTGACCATCGGGGCGCGCAAGGCCGGCGCGTTCACAGCAGGTTTCTCCGCTTAAGGTCGAGATAGCCCTGCACCAGCCGCTCGCTCACCTTGTCATATTCGCTCTCGATGACGTGCACGCCGAGGTGCTGCAGGCTGGTGATCGCAACCCGCCGCTCCTTGAGCAAAGCCGACGCGGTGATCGCCCGCGTCACATCGTCGGCCTCCTCGGGCTCGCGCTCGGCGATGGATTCCAATTCCTCGTCGCGAAGCACGACGATCATCACCAGATGCGTCTCGACCAGCCGCTTCACCGCCCGGACCAGGAATTCGGCCGAGATGGAGTCCGTGAACTCGGTGAACAGGATGATCATCGACCGCCGCGTCAGCTTCGCGGACAGCGTCGTCAGTGCGAACGTGTAATTGGTCTCGTCGCCGCTATAGTCGATCTCCGCAGCGACCCGCTCCAGTTCCGCGAAGGCGCCGACTCCCGACACCATCCCGCTCGACAGGCGCGGCCGTGAATTGAAGGCGTTCAGCGCCACGCGGTCGCCAAGCTTCAATGCGATCCACGCCGTCAGCAGGCTCGCCGAAACGCAGCGGTCGACGCGCGGCAGCCCGGCAACCGGATCGCTCATCTGCCGGCCGCTATCGATCGCGAACACGATCTGATTGTTGCGCTCGCTCTTGTACTGCTTGGACAGCAATTTCCCGTGCCGGCCCGACTGCTTCCAGTCGATCGAGCGCCGATCCATTCCGGCCCGATATTCGACCAGGGCATCGAAGTCGGAGCCCTCGCCGCGATTAAGCTGGGCGATCAGCCCTTCCAGGGCATAGCGGTTGAAGATCTGCGACCCGCGGTCGTGAACCGGGCGCAGGTCGGGCAGGATCGGGAATGCCTCGTCGAGCGCTACGCTGCCTTGCTGCCAGACTAGTCCGAGCGGCCCGGTCCAGCGTACCCACATGCGCTCGAACCGCGCCATTCCACGTCGCAACATTTGCAGCGGCAGAAATATTGCACCGCGTCCGGCATTTAGAAATATCTTCGCGCGGCCATCGTCATCGGCGGAAATCAGCGGCGGCATGTGCAGCGCAACCTGCGCGCTACGCGGCCTGTGCGGACTGTTGATTGTCACCTGCACCGCGCAGTCGCGAAGCTCGCCGACATAGGCATGCTGCGGAAAGTCGATGCGCGCCGTGGGGCTGCCGCGGCTGCGCAAGGCGTCGAATGCGCACAACAACAGGATGGCGAACGGCCAGGCGAGCGCAAGAAACCAACGGCCGGGCATGGCCGCGGCCACGACGAGCGCAATCAATGCGCCCGCCGTCGTCGCGATCACTGCCCAGCGCGTCGGATAGATCAACGCGGCGCCTCGATCGCGTTGATGATGTCGGCAACGATATCCTCGACCTTGCGCCCGTTGATCTCGGCGGCGGCCGACAGGATCACGCGGTGGCGAAGCACCGACGGCGCCAGCGCCTTCACGTCGTCGGGAATGACGAAATCGCGCCCGTCGAGCGCCGCCCGCGCCCGCGCCGCGCCTGCCAGCATCGATCCGGCGCGGGGTGACGCGCCGGACTCAAGGTCCGCGACTTCGCGCGTCGCCCGGATCAATCCGGTAATATAGTCGATTACCTCATCGACCAGCTTCACTTCGACAACGCATTTCTGGGCCTCGGTGATTTCCTTGGCCGACGTGGTCGCCTTAACGCCCCAGGTCTCTGGGTTCATCGCTGTCTTGCGAGCCCCGTGCGAGGCGACGATCTTTCTTTCCTCTTCCGCCGACGGGTAATCGACGCGCTGCTTGAAAAGGAAGCGGTCGAGCTGCGCCTCGGGCAGCGGATAGACGCCTTGCTGCTCGATCGGATTCTGTGTCGCGACGACGAGGAAGCGGTCGCCGAGCTGGTGAGTTCTCGCCGTCGATCGTCACCTGGCGCTCCTGCATCGCTTCCAGCAAGGCGGCCTGCGTCTTCGGCGGCGTACGGTTGATTTCGTCCGCCAGCAGCATCTCCGTGAAGATCGGCCCGCGCGTCAGCGTGAAGCTCGACGTCTGGAAGTTGAACAGGTTCGCACCGATGATGTCCGCCGGCATCAGGTCCGGCGTGAACTGGATGCGCCCGAAGTCGAGCCCGGACGCACGCGCAAAACTGTGCGCTAGCAACGTCTTCGCCGTCCCCGGCGGCCCTTCCAGCAGGATGTGTCCGCCCGACAGCAAGGCGACGAGCATCAGCTCGATCGTCGACTCCTGGCCGATAACCGCCTTGCCGATCTCTTCGCGGATCGACTGGGCAAGCGTTTGAACCTCTTCGACCTTCACGCCGAATTCTCCTTCAACCAGAAATTGAGCCTGCGCGCCGCGTGCAGCAGGTCGTCCCGCTTACGCGCGGACTCCACCGATGCGGCGAGTTCGGAAAACTTGGTGTCCGCGGACAAGGCGTCGAGCCGCTTGTCGAGCTCCGCGCCCCTCAGCGACGAAGGCAGATGGAACAAGGCAGCCGCCCGCTCGCGAATGATCTCGACATAGCGCGGCGCGAGCTGCGCCTCCCTGCCCGCCTTGCGGATCAGCGACGCACTATTGTCGACCAGCGCCGCCTTGCCGAACGCGATGGCCCGCTCCGGCCGGCGCGGCTCGCCGAAGCGCACCAGCGCCTGCCAGCCCGCCAGCAGCATGGCGACGAAGATCACCAAAGTGACCGCCAGGAAAGGCGGATCGAACGCCAGCTTCAGCGGGCTCCGCGAATGGCCGAGCCCGTTCGCGGTCACGTCGAACAAAATGGAATCCGCGTCCGTGCTGTTCATGTAATCGAGCATCGACAGCGCTGCGGCCGCCTGCTTCGCGTCAGCCATGCCGTGATTGTTGAGCAAGTCGGGATCGGCGAGAATGTAGAGATTGCGGTCGGTCGCCTTGGCGAGGACGATCCGGCCCCGCTGGTCGACGACCACCGGCTCGATCTTCTTGCCGGCAATGGCCTGCGTGACCTCCGGCGCAACGAAGCCGAAATCCTCGGCCACCGTCGGATGAACGGCCCGTAGCGCCGTCCCCTTTTCCTTCACGCGGATGATCGAGAATTTATATTCCGGGTCGAGCACGCCCTGCGGGCCGCCTGGGTACATCAGCCCCGTGATATTGACCCAGCCCGGCCTTTTCTTGTCGGGCATCGTCCACCATTTCGGAAGGACGATCAGGGTTGCTGCGAGCTCCACGGGTTTCCAGTATCTTGGTCAGGTCCGTGCCGGCGCTTTCAGGCGTGATGATCGCCAGATTTTCGCTGTCGAGCATGCTCTCCGAGCGGATGATCTCCGGGTGATGACCAGTCGCCTCGGCCAGGCGGACGATACCGCTGAACCCGACCGATGCGTTGGAGAGCGCGTGACCGCCGCCGTTCTTCCCCGATCGAAGGTCTGGCGCGTAGGCGCCGAGTACGAGCATCGCGCAGAACGCTATGACGCCGATGCCGACGATCAGCAGCATCGTCCTGCGGGTGAAGGCGCCGGTCTCGCTTGCGCGCGTCTCGCCGATGGCGATCTCGCTCATGCGCGCCACGCCTGCGGAAGCGCAAAATCGGCGTAGGCCGCCCTCGCAACAGTCCAGTCGTCGCGGTCGACTGTGCGGCCGCCAAACAGGCTTCGCTCGACCAGTTTGACGATGCCGACGAACAGCCCGCGCGCCTCATTCGGAATGGCCTCGGCAGTGCTGATTTCGCGGCTGGTCAGCCCTGGCCGGACGAGGTGCGGGCGGCGGCTCGAAATGTCCTGGATCGATCGGAACAGCAGGTGGTGCGCGGCTTCGGCAAACTTGCCCTGCTCCGCCAGCGCGTCAGCCTCACGCAGCCACTCACGGACCGGGGCGAAGTCCGGCGCCCACTCCATTTCGACGTCGGGCTCATCGAGCGGCGCCTTGCGGAACGTCGGCCATTTCCACGCGCCCGTCCTGATGCGCTGGTAGATCGCCCAGACCAGGGCGCAGGCTGCAAGCGCGAGCACCGTCCACAGGAGAATCCGCGCCACCGGCGCATCGGGCATGAAGCTGCCGATCCACTTCAGGAAGCGGCCGACCGGCTCGAACACGCGGCCGAGCCATTCGAAGAAGTCCTTCAGCCATTGCGGCGGCTGCGGCGGCGGTGCCGCCTCGGTGAACTTGAACTGGATGGACGAATCCGCCTTCAGCGCGGCATGGGCTTGCGCGAACCGGTCGGCGTCACCGGCCGAATTCGTCATTTCCCTGCAAGCCCCCTGAACAAGTCGCTGCTCAGCGTAATCGAACGCAGGCCCGGCGCAACGGAAAACGCAACGGAAAATTGGTCTGGACAGAACAACACGGCTTTCGCACCAATAGAGCGGGGCAATTAAGGGGAAGGTAATGGCGACCGCCGCGGTTGGACTTTCGGCGAGCAGGATGTCGGTTGGGCTCAATTTGTCGACAATACTTCGAGACTAGGGAGCAAACATGGCAACCAACCCGATCCGCATGGGGCGTTCGAACGTGGGTATCGGCCGCGTGTTCGAACGGGCGTTCGCGACCATCGCTCACAACCCCGCGGTCACCATCGGGATTGCTTTGCTGTTCGGCGGCATCCCGACGACGGCGATGACCTGGGGCATGAGCTACGCGTCGCAGAACGCCTTTGGCCGGGACTACAGCACGGCCTTCTTCGTCGGGCTTTACGTCGTCATGCTGCTCACTTGGGTCCTGGGATTGGCCATCGCTTCTTTGGTGCAAGGCGTCCTGACCCGGGCGACCGTCGCCGAAAGCGAAGGGCGCAAGGCGTCTGTGAGTGAATGCGTCCGCGCCGCGCTACCCGTCATCCTGCCGCTGATCGGCCTGTCGATCCTGATCGCGATCGGCGTGATGGTGGGCTTCATCTTCCTGATCGTCCCCGGCGTCATGCTCTATCTGGCATGGAGCGTCGCTGCTCCGGCCCTTGTCGAGGAACGCCGTGGCATCACCGCCGCCTTCCGCCGCAGCTGGGAACTGACCCGCGGTTCGCGCTGGAAAATCTTCGCCGTGATGCTGATCCTGTACATCATCTACTATTTGATCAGCGGCCTGTTCGCGATCCTGTCGATGTGGATCCTCGGCGGACGCGGCCTCTCTGGAATTGGTCAAAATCTCAGTGCCGGCTTCGTCGTCTTCAACCTCGTGCTGGCTTTGATCACCAACCTCCTCTGGGGCGCGGTGCAGGCCTCGCTCTATGTCGAGCTGCGCGACTGGAAGGACGGCCCGACCGTCGAGAATCTCGAAGAAGTTTTCGCCTGAGCCATTGCTCAGACATTCCTCAGACGCTCCTCAGGCCGCTCACCGGCGGGCAGGTTAGGGTCGCTCCCACCATCAATCGGGAGTGAGGACCATGTCGGCAAGAGTTCAAACCTTTGGCTTCCGTTCGTGGCGGGTCGCGATGTGGGCGGCCGCGGCGGCGCTGCTCAGCATTCCAGCCATCGCCATGCAATTCACCAGCGACGTCGACTGGAGCGGCAGCGACTTCATCGTCATGGGCATCATGCTCGGCACGGCGTTCGGCACGTTCGACCTCGCCTCACGAATGAGCGGCAGCATCCCCTATCGCGCCGGTGCCGGGGTAGCGGTTGCCGCATCCTTCTTCCTCGTCTGGTGCAACCTCGCGGTCGGCATCATCGGATCGGAGAGCAATCCGGCGAACCTGATGTTCGGCGCCATCCTGATCGTCGCACTCGCCGGTTCGATTGTCGCCAGGTTCGAGGCTTCCGGAATGAGCAGGACGATGATCGTCACCGGCGCGATGCAGGCCGGAATCGGCATCATCGCCCTCATCGGCAACATGGGCGCGGCCAAGGAAAGCTGGCCGACGGACATCATCGTCGTGACCCTGGTCTTCACGGGAATGTGGCTGGTGGCGGCCCGGCTATTCCGCCTGGCGGACCGCTAACCCCGCCATTCGCGCATGGCCTGCTCGTAGGTCGAGCGAGCCTTGTCGCGCTTCTCCTCCAATTTGTCGCGCTCGGCTTCGTGCTTGCGCTGAAGCTCGCGGCGCCTGCGTTCCAGCGCCCGTATCTCGTCATCGAGCTCGCCCAGTTTCTTGCGCTGATTGCGGTCGGCCTTGTCGAGCGCCTCTTCCGCCGCATCGAGATCGTCGCGGCTGGGTTTCGGCTTCGGCTTCGCCTTCGGCTTCAATTCGACGACGTCGCCGCCGCCTTTGGTTTTCGTCGGTTTTTTCTTCGATGACGCCCGGTCGAGCTCGGCGAAATGCTCGTCGGCGCTGCCCCGAACCTTCTTGACCACCTTGCCCGGATTCGCGAGCGGCTCTTCCATCAGCTTCGGATCGGTGACCTGTTCGGCGATCCCTTGCGCGAAGATGTTGGAATCCGCGCCCCAGGCTTCGAGCGCGGCCTTCTGGCTCGGCGCCGCGACATAAGCGTCGTGGAAGCCGATCGGCGTCACGAACACTTTCAGCTTCTGCTTGCGCTCAGGCTTCTTAGCCATTGTCGTTCAACGCGGTTCGAGCCGCTCGTCTCCATGAAAGCTGCCGGACGGCTCCCCCTGAACCGCCCGGCACTCTCCCCCAACCTAGTTGGTCTTCGCGGCCGTGCCCGTCACCTTCGAGCCGTCGCGAGGATCGCTGCTGACCCAGGTGGCCGTCTTGCCGTCTGCCGACAATGTCGTGACCGTCTCGTTCACAACCTTTCCGTCACGAGTGAACGTCTCCTTCAGGCCGCCGCCCTCGTTGGTCACCTGCACGGTGCTCCCGCCGATATCGCCGGTCACCGGGACCGCCGGACCGCCGATTTCGGCCGTGTAGGTCTGGCCCTGACCCGACCAGGTCACCTTGTTGCCTTCGACCTTGTACGACGCGCTGAGCGCTTCCTCGGTGTAGTCATTGACTTGATTGGTGGCCCAGGCGCCGGACGCTGCATGAGCGCCCGCCGGAGCCGGCCCGGCGCGCGTCGCCGTGTTCGTACCGTCGATCGGCGGGGCATTGGGCGTCGTCGCGTCGTGGAACTTGCGGGTCAGCGTATTGCCGTCTGCCGACACAGCCATGCTTAACGACGAAACCTCGCGGCCGCCCTTCTTGCTGTGAATTTCGATCGTCTTGTCGTCGGCGGCCTTGACCGAAACCTCGTCGGCATAGGGCCGGCCGGTGACCGCGTGAAACTGCCCGTCGGCAGCAATTGTCAGCGGCGGAATGCAGGTGGAGCAATTGTAAGTGCCGTCCTTCAGCGCGAATTCGTCGGGCTTGCCCTCGAACTTCACGCTCGCCTTGTCCGTCTTCCACGTGCCGTTCAGCGCCGACAGATCGGCCGGCGCGCTTTGCGTCGCGGCGGTGTCGTTGCCGGCGGCGCTTTCCTGTTGCTTGCAGGCAGAGGTCGACAGGACGAGCGCGGCGGCAATGGCGGTGCAGGTGATGAATTTCATTCGGAAGTCCCCCTTCAGGTCGAGGGGCTGTCCCGGTGACCGCCGCCTCACTGGGCGGCCCCGTCGGTTTCGACAGGCGGGCGAGGTCGTCCGGCGCGGGAAGTTACTGCTGTTTAACGAAAAGTAAACGTGAATCAGTAGCCCATGAGGGCAAGCACTTCGCGGCGGCTTCTCTCGTCGGCGCGGAAGGTGCCCATCATCCGGCTGGTGGTCATCATGACGCCCGGGGTCTGCACGCCGCGCGCGGTCATGCACGCATGGCTCGCCTCGATCACGACGGCGACGCCCTTGGGCGAAAGATGCTCCCAGATCGCATCCGCGACCTGTGCCGTCAGCCGCTCCTGCACCTGCAGCCGCCGCGCATAACCGTGAAGCACGCGGGCAAGCTTGCTGATCCCGACCACCCGGTCGCCGGGCAAGTAGGCGATCGCCGCCTTGCCGATGATCGGCGCCATGTGGTGCTCGCAGTGCGACTGGAACGGAATGTCCTTCAGCAGCACGATCTCGTCATAGCCGCCGACTTCCTCGAAGGTCCGGCTGAGATGGACTGCCGGGTCCTCCTCATAGCCCTTGGCATATTCCTTCCACGCCTTGGCGACGCGGCGCGGCGTGTCGAGCAGGCCTTCGCGGTCGGGATCGTCGCCCGCCCAGCGGATGATCGTCCGGATCGCCTCGCTGACGTCGTCGGGGATCGGGCCGGCCGACCCGCTTTCGACGAGATCGCCGTCTTCGGGATCTCCATGCACGCTCATCGACCCAACTCCGCTTCTATGTCGTCGGCGACCTCGGCCGCCTGGCCCCTGATATCGGGCACCGCGATGATTTCCCAATACCGCCCTTTGGTCATCGGCCCCATCGCCCACGCACGGTCGGAGCCCGCCAGGCGCGACTTGTCGTCGACGTCCAGCGCGATTCCGAGTTCGTCGGGCTTGATCAGTCCATCGGCCAGCATCTGCCTGAGCATTGGATCTTTGGTCCGCGAAATGGTTCCCAGCGGGCCGGTGCAGTTGAGCATGTAAGCAAAGCGGCCCTCGTTGATCCGGTCACTGCCGCGGCGGCGGTAGGCGACCTGCAATCCTGCCGTCCGCTTCCTCGACCGACTGAATGCGGCCAGCAACGATTTCGAGCCGCCCCTGCTGGATCAGATCGTGAAGCTGCTGCGCAACCTCTGGCGCGATGCGGTGACGGTGCACGTCCCACCACGGCCGCGCATGGCGGGAGAAGCGCTTCTTCTCCTCCAGCGACAGGCCCTTCCAGATCCAGTGTGTGTGCGGCCGGAGCGAATCCACCGCCGAACGCCAGCCCACCTCCGCGCCGCGCTTGCGAAGCCAGCGCCACAGGCTGCGGACATTGCCGCCGGGGCACCTCGTCGGCCTCGACCGGCGCCGGGACCATGTCGTCGACGTGCCCGCGCGGGATCAGACCGCGCCGCGATAGTGCAACGATACGCCCGGTATGGCCCGCCGCCGTCGAGCGACAGAACCGCATCGACCATCGTCAGGCCGGTCCCGACGAGGAGAATGTCCTCGCCGGTTGCCGCAAGGTCTTCGATCGCGGCCAGCGCCTCGGCGCCCCACGGATTGTTGATCACGCGCGAATTGCCGCGACCGAACGGCATCGGCTCCGGCGGCTGGTTGCCGATCGCCAGGACCAGCCCGCTCGCCTCGATCAGCTCGCCGCCGTCGACTGCGACGGTCCAGCCGCCGCCATTCGGCCGCGCCTCGATCGCCTCGCGCTCGACTAGCCGCACCCTCCCGCTGTCGACAGCCTCGGTCAAGTTGGCCCTTGAGATAGAGCCCGAATTGCTTGCGCTGGACGAAATCCTTGCGTGTCCCGCCTTCCGCCTCGGCGACGCGGACGAAATGCTCGAGATCGTCAGCCCAGGCGCTCATCACCTCGGCACGTACGTTGAGGACGTGGGCTGGCTCACGGGTCGAGTAAGCGATGCCGTTCCCCGCGCGTCCCGCCTTCTCAATCAGGACCGCGTCGATCCCTTTGCGGGCAAGCTGCGCCGCGACCATCGTCCCGGAAAAGCCGCCACCGACAATCGCGACCGGCAGGCCGGTCAGATTTCATAGTCGGGCCAGGCATTGGGGTTCTTTGCGCCGGACTTGCGCTTCACCATGTGATCGTGAAGCTTCATCACCGTCCGGCCGGCAGTCTCCGTGAACCAGCCCGGTACAATCGCATGAATGATGCAGGCCGTCCCCGCGCCGATCAGCTCGGCGCCGATCCTGGCCGCTCCGGCTACCATGGCTCGCCCACGTCATGCCGAGGGAACGCGGATGGTCCGTGAAGATGTTGCCTTGCCGGTCTTCAGCCATGTCCCCGCTCGCCCTGTGAACCAAATTGGTGGCCCCGGCAGGAACTCGAACCCCCGACCTGCGGTTTAGGAAACCGACGCTCTATCCGGCTGAGCTACGGAGCCTCCGAGCGCCGGAATAGGCATCCGGCGGCGGATTATCAATTCACTTGGCCGGGAGGAACAACCGGAAGCGGAAGCGGCAGGACGGGAACGCCTTCCTCGATCAGCGACTTGGTCTCTTCGGCGGTCGCCTTGCCGTGGACTGCACGCGGCTCGATCTCACCCAGATGCATGGCCCGCGCCGTGTCGGGGAGGTCGTCCCCAACCCACTCGGACTGATCGAGCATCTTCGTCTGTAGCGAGGCCAGTTCGGCCATCATGTTCTTCACATCCGACTTCGGCCCGGCCGATCGCCCGACCAGCGGAGCCATCGGCGCCTTCTCCACCTTCGCCGACCCGCAATAAGGGCATTGCAGCAGGCCGCGCGCCGTCTGCTCGTCGAAGTCTGCTCCGGAGCTGAACCAGCCCTCGAACACTTCGCCGCCGTCGAGGCACTTGAGATCGAACACGATCATCGCGCGACGGCCTCGTCGATCGGCCGGCGATGGCTGAGCGCGGGGACGCGGCTGCGCACGTCGGTGATGCGGCTGAGATCGACCTCGACCGTCTTCACATCCGCGCCCTCGCCCATGTCGAGCAGCACCTCGCCCCACGGGTCGATGACCAGCGAATGGCCGTAGGTATTGCGACCGTCCTCGTGATGGCCCGACTGCGCCGCAGCGACGACGAACAGGCCGGCCTCGATCGCCCGGGCGCGCAAGCAGCACTTCCCAATGCGCCTTGCCGGTCGGCACGGTGAAGGCGGCCGGAACGGCGATCACGTCCGCATTCGCCTCCGCCAGCGTCGCGAACAGGGCCGGGAAGCGCAAATCGTAGCAGATGGTGAGGCCGAGCTTTCCGACCGGCGTGCCGTTGACGACCACCGCCTCGCTACCGTGCTTGTAGACGTTGCTCTCGCGCCAGCTTTCGCCGGTCGGCAAATCGACGTCGAACAGATGGATCTTGTCGTAGCGCGCCCGCACCTCGCCGCGCGGATCGATGACGAAGGCGCGATTGGCGAGCTGGCCGCCCTCGGTCAGGATCGCGAGCGAGCCCAAATGGACCCACATTCCTTTGCGCGTGCGCGGCATTGCGGCAGGCGGCGAGGACCTCGTCCTCATCCTCGACCCGGACGTTACTCGCGGCTCGCGCGGAATCGCGGTCGAGCAGGCCCGACATTTCCGGCGTGAAGATCATCGCCGCGCCGTCATCGGCCGCACGGCCGATCGCATCGACCAGGCGCGCGCCGTTGGCGGCGGGATCGATCCCGCTGTTCGACTGGAAGAGTGCGATCCTGACCATCAGGCCGCCAGAATATTGATCCAGCTTGCCGTCTCGCTCAAGCGCGAACAGATCGTCGCACCCGCCGACATGCTTTCCGTCGATGAAAATCTGCGGGACCGTCGTCCGTCCGTTCGAGCGCTGGATCATCTCCTCGCGACGCGGACTGCCCCAGGTCAGCTCATATTCTTCATAGTCGACATGCTTGGCATCCAGCAGCGCCTTCGCCCGGAAACAAAAGCCGCACGTCGACTTCGACATAGATTTCCACCCGGGCCACTCAATCGCTCCTGCTCAACCCAACTGCACCGGCCTGATCACGCGCGCCCAGCTGACCAGCTCGACGCGCCCCGCGCCGGCCGCCGCAGCGCCTTTGCGCAGGCGTTGGCAGTGCTTCCGGTCGTCAGGACGTCGTCGATGAGAACGACCGTCCTGCCCGCAAGCTCCGCCGACGGATCGACCTTGAATGCGCCGGCGACGATCTTCTCGCGCTGGCTTCGGCTCATGCCTTTCAGCGCCGGCGTGCTCTTGACCCGGCTGAAGGAGGAACGGCTCGGACCGGAAGCCAGTCGAGCGCGTCAGCTCTTTGTGCCACCAGCGCCGACTGGTTGAAGCCGCGATTCCACAGCCGCCTTCGGTGGAGCGGGACCGGCACCAGGATTTTCTCGTCGTCGGACCTCACCAATGGCGCCATGTAGCGCGCCATCGTCCGCGCGAGCGCGACCTTGCGGCCGTATTTCAGGCGGATCGCGATGCTCCGCGACAATTCGTCATAAGCGACCGCCGAACGCGTCCGCTGGATCCGCGGCGGTCTGGCAATGCAGGCGCCGCATTCTTCGGCATCCGTCGCTTCGAGCGGCATTCCGCAGGTGGTGCAGCCGCTTTCGCCGAGAAATTCGACCTTCGCCCAGCAATCGGGGCAGAAGCTGTGAACCTCGTCGACGATCGGCCGCAGCCCGCGCAGCGCGGCGGAAGCGCGAAGTCCAGCACCTCCCTCAACGCAACCCGGAAGAAATGGCCAACCCTCACCCGCCCCTTGTCGCCGCTCATCCGCCGCCGCACAAGCGCCGCGTGACAGCCGATCTGTTCGACCAGAAGCAACGTGCGATTGCGCCGCGCGCGGGCGCTCGGGCGCGGTGCCGAGCTGTTCCTGCACGAGCGTGCGTTCGAGGACATCCTGGAGCGGCTCGCGCTTGTCCAGCGGCGGTTTCGCTCGGCGCTGCTGATCGGCAGCTTCGATCCCGAGTGGCGCGATCGCTTGCTGCGGTGCGCGGCATTCGGTGACGGTGGTCGAGGCGGACGCGCTCATCTCAGCTCGAGCCCGGCAGCTACGACCTCTGCGTTGCGGTCGGGCGAGCTCGATACCGCCGGCGACCTGCCTCAAGCGCTGCTGACAGTCCGCTTCGCGCTGCAGGAGGATTCCCTCTTCCTCGGCGCCCTTCCCGGCGGCGACAGCTTGCCGCGCTTCGATCGGCGATGCGCGCCGCCGATGAGGTGATGGGCGCGGCGACCGCCCCACGTGCACCCGCGGATCGAACCGGCGGGGCTGACCTCGCTGCTTGACCTCGGCGGGTTTCACCATGCCGGTGGTCGACGTCGATCGGGTCCAGGCCAGTTATCAGAGTTCTCAACGACCTCGTCCGCGACCTGCGGTCGATGGGCGCGACGAACATCCTCAACGCCCGCTCACGCCGGCCGCTTACCCGCTCCGCCGCCAGTGCCGCGGCCGACCCAATTCATGGCCGAGCGCGGTCGATGGCAGGGCGACCGAAGATCTTCGAGCTGCTCCATTTCGCCGCCTGGACGCCGCCCGCTCCGTGAATGGATGAAGAGCGGTTAACCTCTGCACCGCATCAGTTGTTAACCCGTCGCAGTGTAATTCGGCCTCGTGGACGTGGACCAGAGGAGGGTGGCGTGGACGCTATCCGAAGGAATTTTCGGCGGTTGCTCACCGACCAAAAGGGAGCAACGGCGATTGAATACGGACTGATCGCCGCACTCATCGTCGTCGCGATGATGGGCGGCCTCGCCGCGCTTGGGCGGGGGCGCCGGCGGCATGTGGAGCAAACATCGCCGCGGCGGTTCAGAACTCGTAACAGGATCTAGTTCAGGCGCGCGCGTTCAGGCGCGCCTCGATCCGTAAACGACCAGTTTCACCTTCTGCCCCGGCACCAGCCTGGAGTTCGCGGCCAGATTGTTGAGCGACAGGAATCGATCGAGCTGGAAGGTCCGATAGGCCATCCGGCTCGCTAGCGATTGGACGGTGTCGCCCGGCGCAACCGTCACGACATCGATGATCCGCGGACGGATCGCCGCCGCTTCGTTCGGGCGTGATCTTGCCGGATCGATTCCACCATCGGCACGAACGGCGCCGATGCCGGTCCCGCCGCGCGTTACCATCACGAAATGATAGACGGTGTTCGGACTCCACTGATAGGCGAACACGCTGACGTCGACCGAGCCCGATGAGGTCGCCGCGCGGCCCGTCGTGTAGGCGGCGGGGATGCCGTTGATCGTCGTTCGCTGCGCCGGCGCAATCGCCAGCCGGACCTGGTTCGCCGGCAAGGCACTGCAGCAGTTGGCCGATGTAATTCTCGAGGCTGCCGTTGTAGCGGCCGCCGCTGAATTGCGCCTTTCCCGCCGACCCGCTGATCGACACCGCGCTCGTGCCGTTCTGCATCAGATAGCCCTGCGGCACGGCGAAGATAGATGCGCAGGTCGGGATGCGTGAACGTGCGGCCTTCGATGATGCCCTGCGCGGGATCGTCGTCGACGATAGACGCCCTCGAGCTGGTTCAGGAACTGGTCGCGGTTGCGCTGCCCGGCACCGAGCCGCCGGTCTGGCGCGCCTGCCGGCGAGCGCGCGCTGCACGCGGTTCTCGCTCAGCGGGTGGGTGCTCGCCCATTCCGGCGTCTGGCGGCTGTCGCGGCCCTGCACGCGGGCCTCGAGCGCGGTGGCGCGGCTGATCGCCGCCAGCACGCCCGCCGCCCCGGCCGGCGTCGTAGCCGGCAGCCACAGATAGCGGATGCCGAGAGTGTCGGCCTGATATTCCTGCTCGCGCGAGAAGCTCAACGTCGCGAGCATCGGCCGCGCGATTGCGACATCTGCGCGACCGCATTGCCGATGCCCGCCGCCGACGACGCTCCCGAGGATCGCGCCCAGGACGCCGAGGACGCGAGCTGCGCTGAGCATAGGATTCGCGCGCCTGGGCGATGGTTGGCGGCGACGTGCCCGACCTCGTGACCGAGCGCGAAGGCGAGCTCGAACTCATTGTCCATCAGCGCCATCAGCTGGCGCGTGATGTAGACGTAGCCGCCCGGCGTCGCGAAGGCGTTCTCGACCGCGGAGTTGAGCACGGTGAAGCGGTACGGCGCCGGGCTGAACGCCGGAATAAGCGGCGACGCGGCGGCCGACGCCGTCGACGTAAGCGGCACGCGGCCCGGTTTCGGCGCCGCCGAACTCGTCGATCAGCTTGGGATGGTCCTGCTGCGATTCCTGCGACGTAACGCGGGTTGAGGCCCGCGGCCGGCGACCTGGGCCGACGCCGATGCCGGCGGCGTGATCGCCATCGCGGCGGTGCCGAGCAGGAGGAAGCAAGGAACGCATCGTCAACCTCTCGTAGTTCGCTATCGGGCCCGTAACTGACCCGCGCGCCTTTGAACGAGAGATTAAGGCGGCGGGTTCCTGCCGTTGCCGCTCAGGCCATCGCGAGATATTTGGCCCGGCGCTGCTGCAACAGCTCCTCACCGCCGAGCGCCGAACAGCCCGACAGTTCCTCGACGATCGCTTCCTTGAGGTTGCCGATCGCCAGCTGCGGGTCGCGATGCGCGCCGCCGAGCGGTTCGGGCACGATCCGGTCGACTACGCCCAGCGACTGCTGGTCCTGAGCGGTGATCTTCATCGCTTCGGCGGCGTCCGCGGCCTTGTCCGCGGTGCGCCACAGGATCGACGCGCAGCCTTCCGGCGAGATCACCGAGTAGACCGCATGCTCGAACATCAGCACGCGATTGGCGGCAGCAATCGCCACCGCGCCGCCGCTTCCGCCTTCGCCGACGATCACCGCGATCATCGGCACCTTGAGCTCGAGGCATTCCTCGGTCGAGCGGGCGATCGCCTCCGCCTGTCCGCGCTCCTCCGCCTGGACACCGGGAAAGGCGCCCGGCGTATCGACCAGGCTGACGACCGGCAGGCCGAAGCGGTCCGCGAGCTGCATCAGGCGGATCGCCTTGCGGTAGCCCTCCGGCTTGGCCATCCCGAAATTGTGCTTGAGGCGCGACGCGGTGTCGTCGCCCTTCTCGTGCCCGAGCAGCATCACCTGGCGGCCGTCGATGGTCGCGAGGCCGCCGAGGATGGCGGGATCGTCGGCGAACGAGCGATCGCCGGCCAGCGGCACGAAATCGGTCGTCAAGCCCCGCGACATAGTCCTTGAAGTGCGGCCGCTCCGGGATGCCGGGCGACTTGCGCCTTCTGCCACGGCGTCAGCTTGGAATAGGTGTCGCGCAGCAGCTTGGACGACTTGGCCTCCAGCTTGCCGATCTCCGGCATCGAGGTCGAGGTCGCCGGTGTTCGCCGTTTCCTTGAGCTCGGCGACGCGGGTTTCCAGCTCGGCGATCGGCTTTTCGAAATCGAGGTACGTCTTGCATTGGGGCGGCGGGTACGGCGGCCTGCCGTGCACGTCAACGACGGTCGGCGAGCGGATGGCGGGTGTTCACCAGCTCGATCAGCCGCGCGCTGTCGACGTGCGTGTAGATTTGCGTGGTCGCGATGTCGGCATGCCCGAGCAGCGACTGGACGACGCGAAGGTCGGCGCCGCCAGACAGCAGATGCGTCGCGAACGCGTGGCGCAGCACGTGCGGGCTGATCCGCTCCGGCGGAATTCCGGCGTCGGCGGCCATGGCGCGGACGATCTGGTAGAGCCGGATCCGGCTGAGGTGCGACTTGCCGCTCGGGAACAGCCAGAGCGACGACGACGGCACTTCCTCGCGCCATCTGACGACCGCCGCCTCCGCCCGGCCGGAGATCGGCACGAGCCGTTCCTTCTACGCCCTTGCCCTTCAGGATCAGGAACGGCTGGCCGACCCGCAGCGCGCCGCGCGGCAGGCTGACCAGCTCGGTCGCGCGAAGGCCGGACCCGTAGAGCAATTCGAGCAAGGCAAGATTGCGCAGCGCCAGATGCTCGCCGCTCGACGCGCGATCCTCGGCGGCTTCGAACAATTTCGCGACTTCGTCGGCGTCGAGGATCTTCGGCAGCGGCCGCTCGAACGCGGGACGGGGCAAGCGCGGCGGACGGGTCGTCCTTGCGGATGCCCCTCGTCGAACAGGAAGCCGTAAAAGCGGCGAAGCGCCGCCGAGCGCCGCGCGACGGTCGACGGGCGCGAGGTCGCTCCACGCCGCGCCAAGCTTCGACAAGGCGTCGCTGTCCGCGTCGCCAAGCCGGCCCGCCGAGCGATTCGGCCGTGCGCTCGAGGTCGGTGCGATAGGCGGCCAGCGTATTCCGCGAGGCGCCCGCTTCCGCCGCCATCATGTCGAGGAAGCGGTCGACGAGCGCGCCGATCGTCGAGGTTCACGTTCGCGCGAGCGCTTCCGCCGCGATCATGCGCGCGGTGAATTCCTGGCCGGTGCGCTTGAGGGCCGCGATCGAGTGGTAGACGTGCGCAGGCGGAAGTCTCGCCGAAGGTCGGCGACTGGAAGCCGGTGCCGGTCAGCACCAGCACCGTCCCCGACTGGCCGAGGCCGCCGCCCGGTCGATCACCTGGGTCCACGCCGAACGGTGCTCGAGCGCGCAGGCTCGAACCGGCTGCTGAGCCGCGCCGCGGTTTCCTGGTCGATCCGGCCGAGCCCGGCAAGGCCCGCGACCAGCAAGGCGCTGCGCTTCTTCCCTTCGCTCTTGTCGCGGTCGATGAAGGCGTTGATCCGGCGGACGCCGAGGTCGATCGCGCGTGCCGTCCGGAGCGCCAAGCGCGAGCATCGCCCAGGCCGCGGTCCGCATACTTGATCGTCCATCTGCCTGACCGCCGCGGCCCAGCGCGCGGCATCGCGGTCGTAGCCGGCGGCGAGCATCGAGGCGATCAGGTTCGGCGCATCGGACTGCAGGTCGGGGTTCGGCTCGATCAGCTCGCGGCACGCCCGAGCATGCGCGCGAGACGCCTCAAGCGGGAGATAATCCTTCGACGCGGCCCAAAGCTTGCGCATGGCGGCGAGCCGCGCGTCGCGATCCTTGCCGACGAACGCCAGCCGGAGCTGCCAGGCCGGCGTCTCGGGAATGTCGTCCGGGCCCGGTCGCTTCGTAGATCAGCGAATAGAGGTCGACCATCGACTGCGACGAGAAGACCCCGAGCCCGGTCGCGATCTGCGCCGACGCCAGCCGGTCCTGCGGCGAAAGCATCGGCGCGGCCGCCTGCCATGCGCGAAGCTGCGGCGGCGCGGCGTTGATCAGCCGGTCGGGCAAGGCCATGCCCGGTCGCGGTCGCGAGGCCGAACCGCCAGGTGTCCAGCCGGTCGACGGGATCCCATTCGATCGTCGACCGCGCGGCCGGTGTTCGAGCCTGCGCCGACGACTTTCTGCGGCGAGTTCCAGGTCGATCCCGCTCATCCGCCCGCGGCGGCGCGCGCCGTCGATCTGCGCAGCGGCGGTCTCCGGCTCGCCGGCAAGCGCCGCGCACATCGCATCGACCAGCGGGACGATATTCGGCTCGATCTTCTGCGATGCCGTCCTGCAGCGGGCACAGGCCGGCCGGATCGGCGTTCGCCAGCGCGCTCTGCACGCCGACCTGGAACATCCGCGGCGTGAAGCGGTCGACGTCGACGCCGGAGACGATCATCCGCGCCGCATCGGCCTCGCCCATCCGCAGCAGCAGCCAGGCGCGCTCGGCGGCCCAGTCGACCGGATTCACGTTGCGCGGCGCGGCCGAGCCCGCGCAAGCAGCGCATTGCGCAAGCGCGATATGCGCCCAGCGCGACGCGATCGGCGTGTCCATCGCCGCATCAGCGCCGGCGAGAAAGGCTCCGCTGGCGCCGCGCCACGGGTCGGCGCCGAGGCCGAGCTCGACCGGATCGAGCCGCCCGACGAGGCGCGGGTCGCGCCTTGCGTGGTTCGGATATTCGATCGGCGGAGGAGGCGGCTCCGTTCCTGTCGGCGAGCAATCTCGACAACGCCCGTCTCGCTCTCGCCGACGCCGTCCGGCGCGTCGCGACGTGGCGGCCGCGCAGTCGCGGCGTGCAGGCGGATGGCGCCCGGCACGGCGGGCGGCGCGTGCTGGCCGGGGCGCGTATCCTGCGCCAGCGCCGGAAGGGCGAGCGCAGCCGCCGCGGCGGCCGCCAGCAGGCGGCTAGCTCGCATTGGCAGGAGCGTTGACCTCAACCTCGATCGTGTGGGTCGGCACCTCGCCCGCCCGGCTGGAAAAGAAGAACATCAGGCCGACGCTACGAGAAGGACCAGGACGATAAGGACAATCACGGCTCGCGGCATCTGCACTCACGTCTGTTTGGGCTGGAACGCGACCGCTTTTGCCGCCCCGCCCGCCCGCTGTATAGCCCTGCTCGTGGGAAAGCTGACAGACCGTCTCGACCGTCCGATCGTGCTTGTGGGCCTGATGGGCGCCGGCAAGTCGACCGTCGGCCGTCGGCTGGCCAAGCGGCTCGGCCTTCCCTTCATCGATACCGACAGCGCGATCGCCGACGCCGCCGGCTATCACCGCGGCCGAAGTGTTCGAGCGCTTCGGCGAGAACGGATTTCCGCGACGGCGAGCGTCGGCTGGTCGCACGGCTGATCGACGGCGAGGTCCGGGTGATCGCCACCGGCGGCGGCGTGTTCGTCGACCCGCGCACCCGCAAGCTGCTCAACGAACGCACGATCACCATCTGGCTCGATGCGCCGGTGGACGTGCTCGCCGACCGAACGTCGCGGCGCGACACCCGCCCCCTGCTCCGCAACGGCGATCCGAAGCGGCACGCTGGAGCGGCTCGCGAAGGATCGCGGCCCTTCCTACGCGGAGGCGCACATCCGGGTGACAAGCGGCGAAGGCGCGCACGGCGACGTGGTCGAATCGATCGTCGCCGCGCTCGAAGCGCACCTCGGCGACGGCAGCGAAGAGCCTAGGCCGGGCCCTTCGACCTCGTCCGGCAGCGGACGGTCGACGCCGAAGCTGCGATCGAACTTGGCGTGCAGATCGCCGGTGCACGGTCTGCGCCTCGAGCCGTTCGAGGTCGCGCTCGCGATATTCGCGCTCGACCCGCTCCGCCTCGCGGCGGGCAACGCCGAGCTTCATCAGCGCCTCACGGCCCATGACGACGGCGCTTTCGTAAAGCTCACGCTCGCACACCGCGAGGTCCAGCCCGGCGAACTCGATCACCTGCAGGCGGTCGTAGAGCGCGCGCCATGATCGCCGCCTGCGGGAACGATCTCGAACACGGCCTCCAGCTTGTCGCGAGTCAGTTCCTTCGGGTTCTGGCAGAACAATATGCCTTCCGCCGTACTCGGCCCCGGCGGTCCGCAGCAGGTCGACCCGCGTCCCGTCGCCATAATAGACCTTGGTCCCGAACTCCTCGCTGAGCTCGATCTGCGACGGCTTGCTGTCGATGATCGTCACCGGGATGCGCTTGGCCATCAGCATCTGCGCGACGGTCTGGCCGAAGCGGCCGTAGCCGACGACGATCGACGTTGGTTTCCGGCGAATATTCCGGCCCTTCGAGATCGACCGACGGGCTCCGGAATTCGGCGCAGGACCCACTCGACCACCTGCATCAGGAACGGCGTCGAGACCATGGTCAGGGTGACGATCGCCGCGAACAGCGACGCGGCTTCGCGCGGTGATCAGCTGGGCGGCCGCCGCCTGGCCGAACAGGACGAAGCCGAATTCGCCGGCCTGGCTGAGCAGCAGGCCGAGCCAGATCGCCCGCCCCTTCGTCATTCCGAACATGTAGGCGAGCCCGGCGATCAGGACGCGCCTTGACGACGATGATCCCGACCGCGAGACCGAACACCAGGCCGGGCCGCGCGGCGACCGCGTTGAAGTCGATCAGCATTCCGACCGAGAGGAAGAACAGGCCGAGCAGGATCGAGCGGAACGGCTCGACGTCGCTTTCCAGCTCGTGCCGGTAGGGCGATTCCGCGAGCATCACGCCGGCGATGAACGCGCCCAGCGCGGTCGACAGATGCAGCGCAGTGCATCAGCGCTGCGCTGGCGATGACCGCGAACAGGCCGGCGACGACGAACAGTTCGCGCTCGCCGAAGCGTCCGATCAGCCGGAACAACGGGATTGAGGACGAACCGGCCGACGAGGACCAGGCCGACGATCGCGCCGACCGTGTAGAGCGCCAGCATCCCGCCCGACGGCGCGGTCGGATCGACCGGCGCGCGCGACATTGCGGCGATGATGGTGATCATCGGAACGATCGACAGGTCCTGGAACAGCAGGACCGAGAAGGCGCGCTCGCCGCGCGGATGGTTGAGCTGGCCGGTCGACGCGCAGCATCGGCAGCACCTGCGCGGTCGACGACAGGCCGAGCGGCAGGCCGATGGCGATGCTGGCTTCGATGCTGAAGCCGAGCGCGAGATGGATCAGCAGCCGCCGAGCGCCAGCCGCAGACCATCACCTGCATCAGGCCGAGCCCGAAGATGTCCTTGCGCAAGCCGCCACAGCCGGCCCGGATTCAGCTCGAGCCCGACGAGGAAGAGCAGCAAGCGCGATGCCGATTTCGGACACCGCCATGATCGAATCCGCCTCGCCGATCAGGCCGAGCGCATAGGGCCCGATGATCGCGCCGCCGACGATGTAGCCGAGCGTCGCGCCGAGCCCGAGCTTGCGGAACAAAGTGACGAAGAACAGCGCCGCGCCGAGCATCAGCGCGCCGTCGACCAGCAGGTTGCCGGTCGCGACTTCGCGTCGGCGGCGTCGGTCATCCGCGCGCGCCTTCATCGCTGCGAGCAGCGCGCGGAACGGCAGCAGGATCGCGCCGTGACGCGACGGCGCGGCCGCGAGCGGGCGCAAGCGCGGCGAGGCCGGGCCAGCTGCCGGGATCGTCGCGGCTGCCGGCGAGCCAGGCTGTCGAGATCGGTCGACGGCTCGCGCGACCTCGTCGCGCGAACGCCCTGCGGCGCTTGCTCGCAAGGAGCGTGGCCGACGCCTGGCCGAATGCGCAGGCCTGGACCTGCTGCGAAATCGCTTCGACCCGGCCGTCTTCGTCGAGCTGGACCTGAAGGATCCGGACCGTGCTTCCGCAGGTCGGCGAGCGTTGCTCGGACGATGCCATCTACCCGGTCGAGCTTCGCTCGGCTCCGGCAGCGATGCCGCCAGCCGCAGGATCTCGGTCGTGTAGAGCGGCGCGTTCATTCCCGGCGCCATGTAGTGCCGGAAGCACTGTCCTCCAACACGATGCCTTCGGCCTTCAGCTCGTCGCGGATGCGGTCGGCGGTCGCGAAGTCGCGGTTCTTCTTGGCTTCGGCGCGCTCGGCGATGCGGGCTTCGATGTCTCGGCGGCATCGCCGCCGCCCTGGAACCATTCGATCCGCGACGGTGACCTTGCCGAGCAGCGCCGAGCAGAAGCCGACGCTGCTGCCTTGCAGCGCCGCCGGATCCTCGAGTCGCCGATCAGCCGCGCCATCGCCAGCGGCGTGTTGAGATCGTCGCGACAGCGCCTCGACCACTGCCGAGCGTCGCGCTTCGCCCGGCGTCCGCATCGCCGAGCGGCGCGATAAAGCCGGTCCAGCGTCGCCTTCGCCTGCGCGATCGACCTCCTCGGTCCATGCCAGCGGCTGGCGGTAATGCGCCGACAGCAAGGCCAGCCGCAGCGTCTCGCCGCGATGGCTCTGCTCCAGCAGCTCCGCCGGCGTCACGATATTGCCGAGCGACTTGGACATCTTCTCGCTGCCCATGTCGACGAAGCCGTTGTGCACCCAGTAGCGCGCGAGCGGCGCGCCGCCGTGGGCGCAGCGGCTCTGCGCGATCTCGTTCTCGTGGTGCGGGAAGATGAGGTCGAGCCCGCCGCCGTGGATGTCGATCGTCTCGCCGAGGTGCGCGCGGATCATCGCCGAGCATTCGATGTGCCAGCCCGGGCCGCCCCTGCCCCCACGGCGAGTCCCAGCCGATCACGCCCTCGCGCGCTCGGCTTCCACAGCACGAAGTCGGCGGGATCGCGCTTGTAGGGCGCGACCTCGACGCGCGCGCCCGGCGACCATCGCGTCGCGGTCGCGCTTGCTGAGCGCGCCGTAATCGGGGTCGCTCGGCACGGAGAAGAGCACGTGGCCTTCCGCCTCATAGGCGTTGCCGGTCTCGATCAGCCGCTCGATCATCGCGACCATCGCGGGGATTTCCTGCGTCGCATGCGGAGCGATGTCCGGCGGGTTCACGCCGAGCGCGCCCATGTCCTCGAGATAGATGCCGCTCGTAGCGCTCGGTGATCACCGACGGATCGACGCCTTCCTTGCCTCCGCCGAGGCGATGATCTTGTCGTCGACGTCGGTGACGTTGCGCGCGTAGATCAGGCTGTCGGGCCCGAACTCATGCCGGATCAGCCGGGCGAGCGTGTCGAACACCACCGGCGGCCGCGCATTGCCGATGTGGGCGCGGCCGTAGACCGTCGGTCCGCACACATACATGGTGATCCGCTTCGGGTCGGCGGGCACGAACACCCGCTTCTCGCGGCTCATCGTGTCGTGCAGGCGGATCAATTCTCGTTTTCCTTTAGGCGTTCGGCGTGGCGGCGGGTTTCGACCCAATCGACGACCGCGCGGCCGCTGGCGTTCAGTAACGGATAGGTGCGCGAGTTGCGCATCCAGTCGGGCCGCTTCGCATCGCGGCCATAGGCAAGGTCGGTCGCAAGGTTGGCGAGCAGGAAGAACAGGGTCGCCGCCAGCAGCCCCTTGAGCATCCCGAACCCGCCGCCGAGCACCCGGTCGAACGGGCCAAGCATGGACGTCCGCGACTTCTTGCCGAGCGAGCGGGCCACGATCTTCATGAAGATGAAGCTCGGCAGGAACAGGATCACGAAGGCGAGCACCGCGCGCCGAGGTCGCGCTTCCGGTTGTGCCGGTCAGGGCAATGGCGATCGGCGTGTGGAACATGCGCAGCATGACCACCGCGACGACCCAGGCGAGCAGCGAGAACATCTCGTGCACCAGCCCCCGCACGAAGCCGATCATGGCTCCCCCGCCGAGCAGGACGATAACGAAGATGTCGAGCGCACTCATGTCGAGCGAGGCGCTAGCGAAGTCTTTGGCGCAATGCGAGCGGGGGGCGAATTGGCACGGGAATCGGCTTTGGAATCGCAGGAGTAGCGTACGGCCGCCGACTTATGTATCATAATGGGACGGGCTGGGTGATTTTCTCCTGTTGGGGGGAGGATTATGCCTGTCTATCTCGTCGGCTTCGATGTCCGGAACGGCAATGCCGCGGACGATTATTCCGGTCTCCAGAAGGCGATCGCCAAGCTGGAAAAGCACCGGCTGATGCCTTGGCTCTATCTGGTTTCAGTGCCCTTCACGCCGAGCGCGCTGAAGGATTATCTGCTCAACAACATGAGCGCCAAGGACTGTGTCTGGGTGTCGAAGCTGCATCCGAAGGCGAAGCTCGAATTCGCCTACCAGACGGCGGGCGGTACGAGTGCCTGGCTCAAGAAGCACGGCCGGGTCGAGCTGCCGGAGCCGCACTCCGACGGGAAACGGGCGCCTTCCTACAGGCGTGCCGACATTGCCAACTTGAATAGCGCCAATGGCGTTGAGGCTGGCTACGCCTGATTCACCTCAGCGGCGGGTTCACCGTCCCAGAATCTGGTCCACCAATGCCCGCAGATTGCCGAAGTGGGCCGTGTCGATCCCGCTGGCGTCTTTCGCCCCAGCCGGGACCAGCGCCTTCTCGAAGCCGAGCTTGGCCGCTTCCTTGAGGCGCAGTCCGGAGTGGGCGACCTGGCGGATCTCGCCGGACAGAGCGATTTCGCCGAAGACCACGCATTCGTTCGGGATGGGCCGCTCGGACATCGCCGAGATAAGCGCGGCGGCGACGGCGAGGTCGGCGGCGGGATCGGTCAGCCGATAGCCGCCGGCGACGTTGAGATAGACTTCCGCGGTCGCGAAACTGAGGCCGCAGCGCGCCTCCAGCACGGCGAGGATCATCGCGAGGCGGCCGCTGTCCCAGCCCACCGCCGCCCGGCGCGGCGTGGCGCCGCTGGCGAGACGGACCGTCAGCGCCTGGATCTCGACCAGCACCGGCCGGCTGCCTTCCAGCGCCGGGAAGATGCTGGTGCCGCTGACCGGCTCCCCGCGCTGGGTTAGGAACAGCACCGACGGGTTCGGGACTTCGGCCAGCCCTTCGCGCTCCATCGCGAAGACGCCGATTTCGTCGGTGCCGCCGAAGCGGTTCTTCATCGCGCGGAGGATGCGGTACTGGTGGCTGCGCTCGCCTTCGAAGCTGAGCACCGTGTCGACCATATGTTCGAGCACGCGCGGGCCGGCGATGGTGCCGTCCTTGGTGACGTGGCCGACGAGCACGAGCGCGGTGCCATGCTCCTTGGCGAAGCGCACCAGCTCCTGCGCCGAGGCGCGGACCTGGCTGACGGTGCCGGGCGCGCCTTCGATCAAATCGGAATGCATGGTCTGGATGGAATCGATGACCAGCAGATCGGCGCCGCCGTTGTCGCCGAGCGTCGTCAGGATATCGCGAACGGACGTCGCCGCCGCCAGCCGCACCGGCGCCTTGCCGAGCCCGAGCCGGACCGCGCGGAGCCGCACCTGCTCGGCGGATTCCTCGCCCGACACGTAGATGACGTTGCGGCCCTTGCTCGCGAGGTCGCGCGCAGACCTGCAGCAGCAGGGTCGACTTGCCGATGCCGGGATCGCCGCCGACCAGCATGGCGGAGCCGGGAACGATGCCGCCGCCGATCGCGCGGTCGAATTCCGCAATGCCCGTAGAAATCCGCTCCGGCAGCGCAACCGGATGATCGAGGCCGACAAGCTGGATCTGCCGCCCGCCGCCCTGCAAATTATGCTTGGCGGCAAAGATGCTGGAGACCTCCGCAGCCTCCTGCACCAACGTGTTCCACTCCGCGCAGTCGACGCACTGGCCCTGCCAGCGGGCTCGTCACCGACCCGCAAGCCTGGCAAACGTATCGGGTCTTTGGCTTGGCCATCCTGCTCCGACCCTACCGGAACGAAGCAGGAACACAAGGCCTAAAATACTGCTTCCGCCTTGCCGCCCATCATCTGCTGGCGAACCAGCGGGATCGGCGGACCGCCGAAGCTGAGGAACTGGTCGTGGAAGTCCTTCCACGCCTTCTGCCCGCCCCGCGTCGCGGCCCAATCGTCGCGCAGCTTGCGGATCATCAGCTTGCCCATCGTGTAGTTGAGATAGGCCGGATCGTAGGTTCCGCGCGCCGCCTGCTGCTTCGCATTGCCTTCGTCCTGATAGCATTGGTTGCGGAACAGGTCGTAGCTCTGCTGCTGCGTCATCGAGCCGGTGTGCATGCCGATCGCGACAGGTAGCGGCAGTCGCGCAGCAGCGCGTTGGACAGCTGGCCGATCATGCATCTCGTCGGTCCCGCCGCCAACGCCGGACACGCGCATCATCTCCTCGGTGTAGTGCGCCCAGCCTTCGGCGAAGGCGTAGCCGACGAACAGGCGGCCGAACATGTTCTTCGACCGGTTGGCGTGGAGGAAGTTGAGGAAGTGGCCCGGCCACACCTCGTGGACCGAAGTGAACAGAAGGTCGGCCTTGCCCGGGATGATAGGCGTCCTGCGCCGCCTTCGACCAGGTCGGGTCCGGCGGGGAGATGTAATAGACCGACGGCAGGTTCTTTTCGTACGGCCCGGGGATGTTGATGTAGGCGCTGTTCTGCCGGTTGTAGGGCGGCGATTCCTCGACCTTGGCTTCTTCCGGTCCCGGGATCGTCACGATGTCCTGTGTCGATGATGAACTGCTTGAGGCATCGGCAAGCTGTGCCCGCGCTCCGGCGACGGGGCCGCCCTCCGGCTTGTAAGCATTCATCTTGTCCATGCACGCCGGGATCGTCGCGCCGGCCGCATAGCGGCAGCAGGCTTCCTTCAGCAGCTTCTGGTTGGCTCTCGAGGTCGGCGCGGCCGATCCGCTCAAGCTCGCTCGACCGGCGTCGTCACCATTTCGGTGTCGGCGAGCATGCGCTGGAACTTTTCCTTGCCGAGCGCGAAATTGGGCTTGGCGGTGGCGCGCTGGTCTTCGACCCACGTGACCGTTTCCTGCATCGCCTTGACCGCATTGTCGGTCGCAGCCTTCAGCGCCTTCTGGTCCTCGTCGGTGCCGACGCCCTTCCAGGCGGCCATGCCGTCGCCCGGATAATATTCGGCGAAGCCGCCGAAGGCGTTCTTGGCATAGTCGACGAAGCTGATCGCCATCGGCGTCTTGATGTTGGCCCGCATCTGCTCGGCGGCGCGCGGGATGTTCTCGAGGAACTTGATGTACGCCTTCAGGCGCTGTTCCTTCGGCGCGTAAGGCACGGTGATGTAGACCGACGGGTCGAGCACGCCGAGATAGGAGGCCGGATTGGTGTGCGGCTGGTCGGCGCCGGCCGGGTCGATCCAGAACAACTGGCCCTTGGCGACCGCGACCAGATAGTCGCGCTCGTAGCGCTGTTCCTTGCTCAGCTTGTCGTCGGAGAAGCCTTGCGCATCGGCGATCGCCTGCTTCAGGCGGGCGACTTCGCTCGTCGATCGCCAGCCTGCGACAGGTCGGCGATCTGGCCGTCATATTCGTGCCGGCCCTGCATCGACCGCGAAGCCCGGATTGGCCTTGAGCGAGGCCTCGATGAAGCCGTTGACGAAGCCGGGCCAATCGCCCGCCGTCGCTTCCGCCGAGCTGCCCGACTGGTTCGAAATCTTCCGCCATCCGGCAGCCGCCCAGGGCCACCGCCGCAATTGCAACCGACGCAATCAAGATCTTACGCATAAGGTCTCTCTCCCTCGCAGCGCCGCGTAGAGCGCAGGTTTCCGCAACGGCAAGGCGCACCGGCCCGATTGCGGCGTCGCATCAGGCTGACTAGGGGCAGCCAGGTGATCCCTGCCCCTTTGCGCATCCCCGCCTATCGCGCGTTCTGGCTGTCTCGGCTTACGACGACGATCGCGCAGATGGCGATGGTCATCGTCATCGGCTGGCAGGTCTACGACATTGCCCGCGAGACGATGGGCATTCGCGAGGCGGCGTTCCAGCTCGGCCTGGTCGGCCTGGTCCAGTTCGTGCCCTTGTTCGTGCTCACGCCGATCAGCGGCTGGACCGCCGACCGGCTCGACCGGCGCTACATCGCAAGGGCGGTCGTCTCGCTCGAATGTGTCTGTGCGGCTGATCCTGTTCGGCGCGACCTGGGGCGGCTTCATCAGTTTGCCGATCCTGTTCGGCGTTGCGGCCTTGCTCGGCGTCGCGCGAGCGTTTGCCGGGCCGGCGCTGGGAGCGCTGGCGCCCAACCTTGTGCCCAAGCGAAATACTGCCCGCAGGCGATCGCACTGAGCTCGACGGCTTGGCAGGCCGGCGCCATCGCGGGCCCGGCGATCGGCGGCATCCTCTACGATGTCGACGCCGCATCTCCCCTATGCGCTCAGTGCCGTCCTGTTCGCGTTCGCGGTCTTCTGTCTGTTCACCATTCCGCCGATTGCGCGCACGGCGCTGAAGCCGGGTAGCCCGATCAAGCAAATGGCCGATGGACTGTCCTACGTCCGCCGCAACCAGCTGGTGCTCGGCGCGATCACGCTCGATCTGTTCGCTGTTCTGCTGGGCGGCGTGACGGCGATGCTGCCGGTCTACGCCCGCGACATCTTGCAGGTCGGCGCGGACGGGCTCGGCCCGCTGCGGGCGGCGCCGGCGCTTGGGGCGACCGCTGACCGCCATCTTCTTCTCGATCCGGCCGCTGAAGACGAACGTCGGCGTTAAGATGCTGTCTGCGGTCGTCGTGTTCGGCGCGGCAACAGCGGTGTTCGGCTTCTCGACATTTTATCCGGTATCGCTGGCCTGCTCGCCATGCTCGGCGCGGCAGACATGTTCTCGGTCTATATCCGCCAGTCGCTGATCCAGCTGCACACGCCCGACGAGATGCGCGGGCGGGTGGCCGCCGTATCGACGCTGGCGATTTCCGCGTCCAACGAGCTTGGCGAGACCCGCAGCGGCTTCACCGCGGCCCTGCTCGGCCCGGTCGCCGCGACCGTCGCCGGCGGGATCGCCGCCATTCGCGATCACCCTGATCTGGGCCGGCTTGTTCCCGCAGTTGCGCCGTGCCCGGACCTTCGAGCTTCCCAAGGAACCGCCGCCGCCCGAAGCGACCGTCGTCGCCGGACGGCGTCTGACTTGCTAGTGACTAGCGTGACCCTGACCAAGCCGTTCGAACCAGAAGGAGACCTCTCGCCATGAAGGCCAACAACGTCCTCGAGACCATCGGCAACACCCCGCACATCCGGATCAACCGCCTGTTCGGCGACACGCGGAGGTCTGGATCAAGTCCGAGCGCTCCAACCCCGGCGCATCGATCAAGGACCGCATCGCGCTTGTCCATGGTCGAGGATGCGGAGACGCAGCGGCAAGCTGAAGCCCGGCGGCGTGATCGTCGAGCCGACCTCCGGCAACACCGGCATCGGCCTTGCGATGGTCGCCGCGGTGAAGGGCTATCGCCTGATCCTGGTCATGCCCGACAGCATGAGCGTCGAGCGCCGCCGGCTGATGCTTGCCTACGGCGCCGAGTTCGAGCTGACGCCGCGCGAAAAGGGCATGAAGGGCTCCATCGCCCGCGCCGAGGAAATCATCGCCGCGACGCCCAACAGCTGGATGCCGCAGCAGTTCGAAAATCCGGCGAACGTCGAAGTCCACCGCCGCACGACCGCGCAGGAAATCCTTCGCGACTTCGCGCGACAGCCCGCCCGACGTGCTGATCACCGGTGTCGGCACCGGCGGCCACATCACCGGCTGCGCCGAGGTGCTGAAGAAGGAGTGGCCGAACCTCAAGGTGTTCGCGGTCGAACCGACGCTTTCGCCCGTCCTTTCCGGCGGCGATCCGGGCCCGCACCCGATCCAGGGAATTGGCGCCGGATTCATCCCTGCCATCATGGATACCAATTTGCTCGACGGCGTGATCCAGGTGACGCCGGACGAGGCCAAGGAAATGGCGCGCCGCTCAGCCCGCGAAGAGGGCATTCTGGTCGGCATTTCATCGGGCGCGACGCTTGCGGCGATCGAGCAGAAACTACCGGAATTGGGCGAGAATTCGCGCGTGCTCGGGTTCAATTACGACACCGGCGAGCGCTATCTGTCGGTTCCGGACTTCCTGCCCGAAGAAAGTTAGTTAAGGCGCCGCTAACCATATACCTTAGCCGGTGCGTTAACGCCCTTCGTCTAAGACCTTGCCTGCGCGGGGGGATGCCCGCATCAAAGGTCCTGGAATGCGCAAAGCTCGATTCGCCAGAGCAGTTGAAACGGCGAGCAAACACCGAGAGCGGGTGTCGATCCGCGAAGCCTTTGGTTCGACGTCTGCGTGCGCCCGAGACGACTGACGAGGCATCACTGGCCGACTGGCGGGTCGGCAGCCTCGATCACATGCGCGCTCCTGCTGGGCATCACGCACCTCCTGATCACCGGCACCTGCGCCGTTCTTGTTCGAAAGCGCGCGGGACCGGTCTTTCCGACCGACAATCCGCTGATCCCGGCCTTCCTCGTGCATCGCATTGCGACGCGGCCGCCGCCATCGCGCCCTGTGCATGCGCAAGCGGCTCAGCCTTGCCTCGCACACCATGGTTCGGGGGCTTTGCGTCTACCTCGGCGTCGTCGGCCTGCTTGTGGACCTGGTTCGGCATACCGTCGCAGACGATACGTTCATCGCGCCCGATCGCCGCCGCACCGATTGCGATGTGCGCCGGGCATCGCCATGGGTGCGATCGTCTCGATCCAGTCGCCGCCGCTGATCATCACCAACATGATCATCTCGGCCTTTGCCGCGATTTCGCTGTCGAGAGCCCGCTGGTTCCCTTCGCGGTGTCGAAATCCTGTCGCTGGCGCTGGTCGCCTACAGCGTCGCCGGCACACGCAGAGTTCATCGCGCGCCGGCCGCAAGCGGCTCAACCTCGACGCCGAGGCGCGCAAGGCGCTGAACTTCGTCGACGAGTTCGAGAACAGCGGCCGCGGCTGGTTCTGGGAGACCAATGCCGAGGGCACCCTGTCCTACGTCTCGCAGCAGCTCGCGGACGATTTCCGCTGCGAAGCGCATGAGCTGCTCGGCCGCCAGTTCACCGACCTGCTGTCGGTCGACACCGCGTCCGGAGCAACGCGAGGAGCGCAAGACGCTCGGCTTCCACCTGTCGGCGCGCTTCCCCTTCTCCGACGTGATCGTCCGCGCGGCGAGCGACGAGGACATCCACTGGTCGCTGTCGGGCAATCCCGATCTTCGACGAGCGCGGCCGCTTCCTCGGCTTCCGCGGCATCGGCACCGACCTCACCGAGCAGCGCCGCTCCGAGCAGGAAATTACGCGGCTCGCGCGGTTCGATTCGCTGACCAGCCTGCCCAACCGCGCGATGATGCGCCAGACGCTCGACGAAGCGCTGCGCAATGCGCATCAACCGGCAGAAGGGCTGCGCGCTGTTCCTGATCGATCTCGACCGCTTCAAGAACGTCAACGATACGCTCGGCCATCCGGTCGGCGATGCCCTGCTCCGGCAGGTTGCCGACCGGCTGAAGCTGGCGATGGGCGATCACGGCCAGGTCGGCCGCCTCGGCGGCGACGAGTTCAAGGCGGTGCTCCCCGGACACGGTCGACATCGGATTGCTGGAATTCGCTTGCGCGAACCCTGATCGAGCAGGTTTCGCGCCCGTACAGCATCGAAGGACACCGCGTGGTGATCGGCGCCTCGGTCGGGATTGCCATCGGCGATCCGGGCCGTTGCACCGCCGATAGCCTGGTCCGCGACGCCGACCTTGCGCTGTATGCCGCAAAGGACGCGGGCCGTGGCAAGCACTGCTTCTTCGAACCGGCGATGCACACCGAGGCATCGGACCGCCAGGTGCTCGAGAACGACCTGCGCCAGGCGATCGACAAGGGCGAGCTGTGGGTCGCCTACCAGCCGATCGTCCGCACCGCGGGCGAAGAGGTTTGCGGATTCGAGGCACTGGTGCGCTGGGACCACCCGCTTCGCGGCCGGATCTCGCCCGACAAGTTCATCCCGCTGGCCGAGGAATGCGGCCTCATCCCGCGCCTCGGCGCCTGGGTGCTGGAAACGGCGCTCGATGAAGCCGCGCACTGGCCCGACCAGGTCCGCATCGCGGTCAATTTGTCGCCGATCCAGTTCAACGATCCGAGCATCGTCGACATCGTGCCGAATGCTCTCGCCCGCAGCGGCGTTCGCGCCGACCGGCTGGAGCTGGAAATCACCGAAGGCGTGTTCCTCGCCGAGGGCGATACGACCGACGAGACTTTCAGCAAGCTGAAGGACCCTCGGCGTCCGGCTTGCGCTCGACGACTTCGGCACCGGCTATTCAGCTCGCTCGGCTATCTGAAGAAAGCGCCGTTCGACAAGATCAAGATCGACCAGAGCTTCGTCCGCGGCGCGGCCTCGAAGACCAGCCGCAACAGCGCCATCATCCGCGCCATCGTCACGCTCGCCGAGAGCCTGCAGATGGACACGTGCGCGGAAGGCGTCGAGACCCACGACGACCTCAACCTGATCCGCGAGCTCGGGTGCAGCCAGATCCAGGGCTACATCTTCGGCAAGCCGCTGCCGAGCGAAGATGGCGCGCGAGCTGGCGGCCAGGCGACCGCCATCCCCGACGGCTATCAATCGCATGCGCGAGCCCCGCCAGCGCCTCATGCGCAGGGCGATGGCTTCGATCGACGGCAACGTCTGCGAAGTCCGCCTGCGCAATATCAGCGCGATGGGCGCGCTGGTCGAATGCTCGACGCCGGTCGCGCCGGGAACCCGCGTCGCGATGGATATCGTCGGCGCCGGCCCGATCGAAGGGACCGTTCGCTGGGCATCGGCCGGCAAGTTCGGGCTCCAGTTCACCGACACCTTCGTGATGTCGCGACTGGCTCCGAAGAAGCAAAAGCTCAACGACGTCCGGATGCTGTCACCCTGGTACGTCGATCAAGAAAGCCGCTTCCTAGAACGCCTCTTCCGGCAGTTTCATCATCGCCTCTGCGCCAGCTTCGACCTGCTTGCGATAGGAGCTGGCCATCGGCAGCTCGCGCTCGGCGAAGAAGCGGGCGGTGATCAGCTTCGCCTCGTGAAAGTCCCTGTCGCCTGAACCGTTGGCGGCCAGCGGGCCGGAGACCTGCACCATCTTCAGCCACATCCAGCCGAGCACGACGAGGCCCATCAGCTCCATGTAGGGATAGGCGCCCGCCCCGGCATTGTCGGGGTCGGCCATGCCATTCTGGGCAAGCCACATGGTCGCGCGCTGCAATTCGCCGACGGCTGGTTCGAGCGCCGCGCCGATGCCGGCCGGATCGCCCGCCGCCTTCGCCGCCGCAATGTCCTCGGCCAGCGCCGCGAACAAAGCACGGACCGCGCGGCCGCCGTCCTTGGCGAGCTTGCGGCCGACGAGATCCATTGCCTGAATGCCGTTGGTGCCCTCGTAGATCTGGGCGATGCGGGCATCGCGGACGAACTGCTCCATGCCGTGCTCGCGGATGTAGCCGTGACCGCCGAAGATCTGCTGCGCCAGCACCGCGGCCTCGAAGCCCTTGTCGGTCAGATAGCCCTTGATGACCGGCGTGATCAGCGAGACGAGGTCGTCGGCCGCCAGCCGCTCCTCCTCGCTCTGCGCGCGGCGCGACAGGTCGACCTGGAGCGCGCCCCACAGGATCAGCGCGCGCGCCGCCTGGTTGAACGCCCGCATCTCCATCAGCATCCGGCGCACGTCCGGGTGGACGAACAGCGGATCGGCCTTGGCGTTCTGGTCCCACGCGTCCTTGTGCAGCGCCCTGCCCTGCCGCCGGTCGCGGGCGTAGGTGACGGCGTTCTGATAGGCGACTTCGCCCTGCGCGAGGCCCTGAAGACCGACGCCGAGGCGCGCCGCGTTCATCATGATGAACATTGCGGCGAGGCCCTTCTCCGCCTCGCCGACGAGCCAGCCCTTCGCGCCGTCGTAGTTCATGACGCAGGTCGAATTGCCGTGGATGCCCATCTTCTTCTCGATGGAGCCGCAGCTGACCGTGTTCCGCTCGCCGAGCGATCCGTCCTCGTTGACGAGGAACTTCGGCACCAGGAACAGGGAAATGCCTTTCACATTGTCCGGCGCGCCGGCGATCTTGGCGATCACCATGTGGATGATGTTCTCGCTAAGGTCGTGCTCGCCCGACGAGATGAAGATCTTGGTGCCGGTCAGCGAATAGCTGCCGTCCGGATTGGGATCGGCGCGGGTCTTCAAGAGGCCGAGATCGGTGCCGCAATGCGGCTCGGTCAGGTTCATCGTGCCGGTCCAGCGGCCGCCGACCATGTTCGGCAGGTATTTCGCCTTCTGCTCGTCGGTGCCCTTGACCAGCAAAGCGGCGATCGCGCCCTGGGTCAGGCCGTTGTACATCTCGAAGCTATGGTTGGCCGAGCAGAGGAACTCGGAAATCGCGGTCGAGACCACGTGCGGCATCGCCCTGCCCGCCATACTCCTCAGGCGCGGAAAGCGTCGTCCAGCCATTGGCGACGAACTGGTCCCAGGCATCCTTGAAGCCCGGGGGCGTCGTCACCGACCCGTCGTCGTTGCGCTGGCAGCCTTCCTCGTCGCCGATGCGGTTGAGCGGCTGAAGCACTTCCTCGCAGAACTTGCCGCCCTCTTCGAGGATCGCCTGGACGATGTCCGGGCGAGGCGTTGGCAAAACCGGGAAGGTTCGAATAGCGGCCGATTTCCAGCACATCCTCGAGGATGAAACGGGTTTCACGCACGGGCGCGGTGTAGGTCGGCATATCTAGCTGTCCTTCTGGTCGAGGCGTTCGTCGAGCATGACGCAGAACTCTTCGAGCTCCGCGATCGTGGCGTCGATGTCTTGCTTCTGGCGATGAAGCGCATCGATGCGCTCGCGGCAGCGGTCGCGGGTGGCGAGCATCTGCGTGTGCTGCTGGTCGCCGACATCGTAGAGGTCGAGCAATTCGCGAATATCGTTGAGGCTGAACCCGACCGACTTGCCGCGCAATATCCAGGTCAGGCGAGCGCGGTCGCGGTCGGTGTAGAGGCGGGTCGTCCCGCGCCGCTCCGGCGCGATCAGCTCCTCATCCTCGTAAAAACGGAGCGCGCGGGCGGTAACGCCGAACGCCGTCGCACATGTCACCGATCGAGTAATATCGCCGCTCAGCGTCCATCGCGGCGCCTATGCCTTACGTTAACGTAAACGTCAATTGGCGTGAGGATTTCAACTCGGGTTCAGGCAGGGGGCGACAAAGCGCCAAGTGACACCTATATGACGCGCCTAGCAGTCTGGCCGGGGACGATGCTCACCACTGATCCGTTCGAACCCCTCGACGGGGACACGCTGCACGAAGAGTGCGGAATCTTCGGCATCTGGGGTGCCGACAATGCTGCAAGCTTCGTCGCGCTCGGGCTCCATGCCCTCCAGCATCGCGGCCAGGAAGCCGGCGGGCGTCACCAGCTATGACGGCGCGCATTTCCATTCGCACCGGGCGATGGGCCACGTCGCCGGCAATTTCGACAGAGACGATATCATGCGCAAGCTGCTCGGCCGCGCGGGTATCGGCCATGTGCGCTATTCGACGACCGGCGAGACCGCGCTCCGCAACGTCCAGCCGCTTTATGCCGAGCTGAACGACGGCGGCTTCGCGGTCGCTCACAACGGCAATCTCTCCAACGCGATGAAGCTTCGCCGCACGCTCAACCGCCGCGGCTCCATCTTCCAGTCGACCAGCGACACCGAGGTCATCATCCACCTCGTCGCGACTTCTCAAGCGGCCAGCCCGATCGACCGCCTGATCGATGCACTGAAGCAGATCGAAGGCGCTTATTCGTTGCTCGTGCTGACCGAGGAAGGCCTGATCGCCTGCCGCGACCCGCTCGGCATCCGGCCGCTGGTCATGGGCAAGCTCGGCGAAGCGACCATCTTCGCTTCCGAGACGGTCGCGCTCGACGTGATCGGCGCGAGCTTCATCCGCGACGTCGATCCTGGCGAGTTGGTTATCGTCAACGGCAGCGGCATCCGCTCCTTCCGCCCGTTCGAGAAGGCGGACCCTCGCCCCTGTATTTTCGAGCACGTCTATTTCTCGCGGCCGGATTCGATCGTCGACGGCACGTCGGTCTATGAAGTCCGCAAGGCGATCGGTGCCGAGCTGTCGCGCGAATCTCCGGTCGAAGCCGACCTCGTCGTGCCGGTGCCCGACAGCGGCGTTCCGGCCGCGCTCGGCTTCAGCCAGGAAAGCGGCATTCCGTTCGAGCTTGGCATCATCCGCTCGCACTATGTCGGCCGGACCTTCATCCAGCCGAGCCAGGAAGTCCGCCACCTTGGCGTGAAGCTGAAGCACAATGCCAATTCAGCGCCCTCATCCGCGGCAAGCGCGTGGTGCTGATCGACGACTTCATCGTTCGCGGCACCACCAGCGTGAAGATCGTGCAGATGATGCGCGATGCCGGCGCGAAGGAAGTGCACATGCGCATCGCCTCACCGCCGACGAAGCACAGCTGCTTCTACGGCGTCGACACGCCCGAGCGGGCGAAGCTGCTGGCGGCGCAGATGAGCGTGGAGGGCATGGCGGATTACATCAACGCCGATAGCCTCGCCTTCATCAGCATCGACGGCCTCTACCGCGCGCTCGGCGACCACCGCGACGCGACGAAGCCGCAGCGCTGCGACGCCTGCTTCACCGGCGAATATCCGACGCGGCTGACTGATGCCGAGGAAAACGACCCGGGCTCGACGCTGTCGTTGGTGGCAGCTCGCTAGCCTGCGCCCCGCGAAGGCAGGGCCCCAGCGCCTCTTCACGAAGAACAAACTGGGCTCCCGCTTTCGCAGGAGCGCATGACGGTGCTAGGCGGCGCCGCATGAGTGAAACCAAACCCCTTTCCGGCAAGCTCGCGCTTGTGACTGGCGCTAGCCGCGGCATTGGTGCCGCGACCGCCGAAACGCTCGCCCGCGAAGGCGCGCACGTGATCCTTGTCGCCCGCACCGGGAAGGCGCTGGAGGAGGTCGAGGAGCGCATCCACGCCGCCGGCGGAAGCGCCACGATCGCTCCGCTCGACCTCACCGACGGCGAATCCATCGGCAAGCTAGGCGCGGCAGTGGCCGAACGCTGGGAAGCGCTCGACGTGATGGTCCTGAACGCGGCGATGCTCGGGTCGCTGACTCCGGTCGAGCATATCGACCCCAAGGAATATGCCCGAGTCCTGACGCTAAACGTCGGGTCGAGCCAGGCGCTGATCGCTACGTTCGACCGCATGCTCCGCAAGTCGGAGCG
This sequence comes from uncultured Alphaproteobacteria bacterium, assembly GCA_963750315.1. Lineage (GTDB taxonomy): Bacteria > Pseudomonadota > Alphaproteobacteria > Sphingomonadales > Sphingomonadaceae > Sphingomicrobium. Next base: position 35,900 of record CAVVQF010000017.1, on the reverse strand, counting down.
CGCGGACGTCATCGGCATCACCTCCAGCGTCGGCCAGAACCCGCGCGCCTTCTGGGGCGCCTATGGGTCGTCCAAGGCGGCGTTCGACAATCTGCTCGGCGTCTATGCCGACGAGATCGAGCACACCGGCCGCGTTCGCATCCATATCGTCGATCCCGGCGCCACCCGCACCCGCATGCGCCAGCTCGCCTTCCCTGGCGAAGAGCCGGAAAGCGTGAAGCCGCCGGAGGTCGTCGCCGAATTCGTGTTGCAGCGCCTGCTGTCCGACGCGCCGTCCGGCGAACTGGTGAGGGCGCCCGACGCCTGACGCTTGCCAAGTCGGCCGTTGCGGGCAAACCTTCCGCAATGGCGACGATGGCAGAGACAGGCAGCGTTTCAACTCGGTCGACAGCTTCGCCAGCGTTGTTATCGCTCCGGTGCTCGTCGTCCTCTGGGCATGGCAGGCGCGGCGCGACACCGAGAAGGCGCTCGGCCTCTGCGCCTAACGCCAGTATCGCCGAGCCGCACTTTCTAAGAGGCGGTCCGAACTTCACTCCGCGCCGCTCAAGCCTATCCTCAGGCTTTGGTGGAGGTGTTTTGAAATGGGTTGGATGATCGGACGGACAGCGGCGCTGTCCAATCCGCAAGAGGCGCGCCGCAAGGCCGTCGAGAAACTGCGCAGCCTGGCAGAGCTGGAAGACCCCGAAAGCGTGGTCGTCCCGATCCTGCTGGATGCGCTGCTGATGGTCGAAGCCTATCGCGGTGCGCGGCACCAGATCAGCTTCCTGCCGGAGCTGACGGAGAGCGTCGACGCGCTACTGCGCGAAGTGACCATCGTCGAGAAATCGAAGGAGTGGGCGCGGGCCTGATTCGAGGCGCTGGAGCTTCCGCGGCTTTCCCGTAAGCTGCGGAACTATGGCCGCCGATCACGTCCTCGCCATCGACCAGGGCACGACGTCGACGCGCGCCATCCTGTTCGATGCGGGCGCGCGGCCTGTAGCCGTCGCCCAGCGGGAATTTCCTCAACACTATCCGCGGGCCGGCTGGGTCGAGCATGACCCGGGCGATATTTGGCGCGATACGCTCGCCGTCGTCAGGGAAGTCGACGCGGGGCGGGCGGCCGCTATCGGCATCACCAACCAGCGCGAGACGGTGGTGGTGTGGGATCGCTCGACGGGCGAGCCGATCCACCGTGCGATCGTCTGGCAGGACCGGCGGACTGCCCAGACTTGCGAACGACTGAGGAGTGAAGGTGTTGAGGCCGAGGTCCGCGCGAAGACCGGCCTGCTGCTCGATCCCTATTTCTCGGCGACCAAGATCGCGTGGATCCTCGACAATGTTGCTGGAGCCCGCGCACAAGTCGAGCGCGGCGAGTTGGCCGCGGGAACGATCGACAGCTTCCTGCTCTGGCGACTGACTGGCGGCGCAGTCCATGCGACCGACGCTACCAATGCGAGCCGGACTCTGCTGTTCGACATTCACCGCAGTTGCTGGGATAGCGACCTCTGCCGTTTGTTCGGCGTGCCCGAGGCGCTGCTTCCGGAGGTCCACGACAACAGTCACGTCTTCGGCCTAACCTCACCGGGGCTATTCGAACGGCAAATCCCAATTGCGGGCATGGCCGGGGATCAGCAGGCGGCGCTCTTCGGGCAGGCCTGTTTCGAACGGGGTATGGTGAAAAGCACCTACGGCACCGGCTGCTTCATGCTGGTCAACACGGGTGAGACCACCGTGACGTCCGAGCACCGCCTGCTGACCACGGCCGCCTATCGCCTCGGCGGCAAGACAACCTACGCTCTCGAAGGATCGATCTTTGTTGCAGGCGCGGCGGTGAAGTGGCTCCGGGACGGGCTCGGGGTAATCGCGCATGCTTCCGACACCGACGGCATGGCGACGCAGGTGCCGGACAGCCACGGCGTCTACATGGTCCCCGCCTTCGTCGGCCTTGGCGCGCCGCACTGGGACCCGAATGCTCGAGGCGCGATCTTTGGACTGACCTTGGGAGCGACCGGAGCCCACATCGCCCGTGCCGCACTCGAGGCCACCGCCTACCAGACCCGCGACCTGATCGCAGGCAATGGTCGCCGACGGCTGCGCTCAGCCGGCCGCGATCCGCGTCGATGGCGGCATGACGGCGAACGACTGGCTCTGCCAATTCCTCGCCAGCATCACCGACGTGCCGGTCGAGCGGCCCGCCAATCTAGAAACGACCGCGCTTGGGGCCGCCTTCCATGCCGGGCTGGCGACAGGCGTCTGGTCTGGGCTCGAAGAGCTTCAACGAACCTGGGCCGCGCGCGACCGCTTTGAACCGGCAATGGCGCCTGACTTGAGAGGAAAGCTATTGGCGGAGTGGAAGGACGCGGTGAGCCGGACGCTTAGCCGGCCTTGACCATCGTCACCTGGGCGACGTCGATCGCGCCGCCGCGGAAGCCGCCTTCGCAGTACATCAGATAGTAGCGCCAGAGGTCGTGGAAGCCGGCCTTGAAATCGTCCAGCTTCCCGGCGCCGACCGCCGCGTCGTAGCGGTCGCGCCAACGCTTCAGCGTTTCCGCATAATCCTGCCCGAAGCCGTCGCGGTCCTGCCATGACAGGCCTCGCTCCTCCGCCAGCGCCTCGAACCCGGGCTCGTCGATCAACTGGCCGCCGGGGAAGATGTAGGTCTGGATGAAGTCGGCGTTGCGCGCGTAGCGGGCGAACAGGCTGTGCTCGATGCTGATGAACTGCAGCGCCGCTCGGCCGCCGGGCTTGAGGTTGCGGGCTATGCAGTCGAAGTAAGCGGGCCACCAGCGCTGACCGACCGCCTCGACCATCTCGACCGAAGCGATGGCGTCGAAGGTCTCCGAAATCGTCGCGATAGTCCTGCAGGCGGATCTCGACCTTTTCGGAAAGCCCGGCCTCGCGGATGCGCTGCTCGGCCCAAGCCTTCTGCTCCTCCGACAGGGTCAGGCCGACGACATCCGCGCCGCGCTTCGCCGCTTCGATCGCCAGCGTTCCCCAGCCAGAACCGATCTCCAGCAGCCGCGACCCCTCGCCGATCTCAAGCCGGTCGAGCAGCTCGCGGATCTTCGCGAAGCTGCGCGGCTTCCAGCGGCTCCTCCGCCGAGCGCGAACCGCGCCGAGCTGTAGGTCATCGTCTCGTCGAGCCAGGCCGAATAGAAGTCGTTGCCGAGGTCGTAATGCGCCGCGATGTTCGCCTTCGCCTGCCGCGGCGTCATTGTCCCGAGCCCGGTGCGCCAGAGCGTTGATCCAGCGAGACGGGCCCTTGGCGCGGCCGAACTCGCCGAGCGAGACGGCGTTGCAGCTGAACAGCTCGAACAGCGGCACGGGGTCCGGCGATGTCCATTCGCCGAGTTCCCACGCCTTGTACCATCCGACCGAGCCCGGAAATGGCCAGCCGGACCAGCGCCATCCAGCTCTTGAGCTCCAACTTCGCGCTCGGTCCCGGTCCGTGAAACCCGAGCCTGGAGGCGCGAGCCGTCGGGCAGGACCGTGTCGATCCCGCCCTTTTCGAGCTTGCTGGTCGATGAGGCCGACGAGGGTCGCGATGCCGGGCGCGAACAGTCGCCCGATCAGGCCGCCGCCAGTCGTGAATCCGCGATCGCCCATGCACCAGATGAGCGCCACGCGAGGCTCATGCGGGGTCAGTTATGAATTCGAGGGTGCGGTTGTCGAGGTCTCGGGCGCAACCGCCGCCGGCAAGCGGAACGAGCGCCTCGCGCGCCAGCCGCGAGTTGCCGGCCCTCGCCGTAGCGCGCATCGCCGATCGAAACGTGGGCGTTGCAGCGAGCGCGGGTGACTTCGGCCTGCGGCAGGATCGACCATTTGAGGAACTTGCGCAGGCTCGGGTCGCTGCGGATCGCTTCCTGCACGATCGGGTCGCTCATGTTCGTCGGCTGGCACTCGCTGACTTCGCGCAGGCGGCCTTCGAAGGGGCGATATTTGGCGCGTCGATAACAATCATTCTCGCGCCAGACGAGATCTCGCTCCCAGAATCGCGCTGGCGGAGGAGAAGCGAAGATCGCCTGCGCATCCGGGCTGACCGCGCGGACTTCGGCGTTCGCCTGCTGGGTGAGCAGCAGGTTCGCCGCGATATAGACGAAGGTAATCGCCACCCCGGTTCGCGCCATCCACTGCCAGGGGCGCCCGCTTGCTTCGAGTTCCTTCGAGAGGCCGATCGAAACGGCGAGCACCAGCCAGAGCCAAAGATCGATGATGAACAGCCCGTCCGCATGATACCAGCGGCTCGAGAAGGGCGAGAACAGCTGGACCGAATAGGTGGTCAGCATGTCGAGCAACGGATGCGTGATCGCGCCGAGGTAGGACAGCGCCACGAGCCAGCCGAAATGCATAGTGCAGGCCGCTTTTGAAGGTCGCGTTGCGGCTGATCTGCCACCGGTCGAGCAGCCACAGCAGCCCGGCCAGGATCGGCGGCATCACCAGCACGCCGCCGACGATCCCGTGCGTGAACCCGCGATGGATCGCCAGCGGGTCCCATGGCGCATTGCCGAAGAAGACGTCGATATCCGGCATGTTCGCGCCAAGGATCAGCGCGGCGAGACCCTTGCGCGTCTTCGTCTTGAGACCGGCCTGGCCCAGCGCCCAGCCGGCCATCGAGTGGGTGAGATTGTCCAAGCTGGGCTAGTACGTCAGAGTTCGCGCGGCTCTTTTTCGACTTGCCAGGTCTGGCCCTTGGCGACGAGCGCCTGGAGGTCCGCTTTCTTGCCGGAAGCGGCGGCGGCGTTCTGTTCGACGACTGCGCTTTCGAAGGTCGGCGCCGGGTCCTCGTAGATGACGCCGAGCGCGACCGGGAAGCCTTGCGGCAGTTCGATCAGCATCGCCGCGACGCCGCGGTTCTTCGGGTCGTGGACGATGACCGACGGGTCGTCCGCCTCGACCACCTTCAGGCACAGCCGCTCGGTGTCGAGCGCGAGGCCCTTGGTGTCGCCCGCGAACAGCATCTTCTCGCCGGGCTTCAGCCACAGCTGTTTTTCCTGAGCGACGCTGCGGTCGGTGAAGCTGGCGAAGACGTCGTCGTTATAGACGACGCAGTTCTGGTAGATTTCGACAAAGCTCGCGCCCTTGTGCGCGTGGGCTGCCTTCAGCACGTCCGGCAGCGCTCTTGTGGACGTCGATGCCGCGGGCGATGAACCGCGCGCCGGAGCCGAGCGCGAACATGCACGGCGTCACCGGCCGGTCGACCGATCCGAACGGCGTCGAAGGGCTGCGCGTGCCGACGCGGCTGGTCGGCGAATATTGGCCCTTGGTCAGGCCGTAGATCTCGTTGTTGAACAGCAGGATCTGGCAGTCGAGGTTGCGGCGAAGCACGTGCATCGTGTGGTTGCCGCCGATCGACAGCGCATCGCCGTCACCGGTGATGACCCACACGTCGAGCTCCGGATTGGCGAGCTTGATGCCCGTCGCGAATGCCGGCGCGCGGCCGTGGATCGTGTGGAAGCCGTAGCTCGCCATGTAATAGGGGAAGCGGCTGGAGCAGCCGATGCCGCTGACGAACACCGTCTTCTCCCGCGCGACGCCGAGGTCCGGCATCGTCCGCTGCACGGCCTTCAGCACGGCATAATCGCCGCAGCCCGGGCACCAGCGGACCTCCTGGTCGCTCGCCCAGTCCTTGGCGGTGGTGACTTTGGTCAGTTCGTTCATCGGTACAGAACCCAGTAAATCAGTGCGCAAACCAGCACGAGCATGATGATCATCGGCCAGGGATTGATCGGTTTCATTGTTGTGCTCCTGCGCAGGCAGGAGCCCAGTGCCTTTGCCGTCGCCCGGAAGAAACTGGGTCCCTGCCTTCGCAGGGACGCAACGGCGGGCAACACTCATCCCAACGCCTCCTCGATCGCCGCTTCGATCTCGGCGATGCGGAAGGGGTGGCCGCTGACCTTGTTGAGCGGCTTCGCGTCGACGAGGAACTGGTCGCGGAGCACGGTCTTGAGCTGGCCGGTGTTCATCTCCGGAACGATGATCTTGTCGAAGCTCTTCAGAAGCTCGCCCATGTTCGACGGCATCGGCCAGATGTGGCGGATGTGGACGTGGGCAACGTCCTGGCCCTTGCTCAGCGCGCGCCGCACCGCCTGATGGATCGGGCCGAAGGTCGAGCCCCAGCCGACGACCGCCAGCTTCGCGCCCGCCTTGCCGAGGCAGACGTCCTGGTCGGGAATGCTCTCCGCGACCTTGTTGACCTTGGCCGCGCGGGTGTCGGTCATCTGCTGGTGGGCACCCGGCGAATAGTCGATGTTGCCGGTGCCCGGCTGCTTCTCGATGCCGCCGATGCGATGCTCGAGGCCCTTCGGTCCCCGGCTTGATCCACGGACGCGCGAGATCGCCGTTGCGGGCGAACGGCATGACGCCCTCGCCTTCCGCCGGAGCCTGCGTCGAAGAAGCTGACCGGGAACGGCTCGTAGCCGCTCATGTCCGGCACCTTCCACGGCTCCGCCGCATTGGCGATGTAGCCGTCGGTCAGCAACATGACCGGCGTCATGTAGCGGGTGGCGATCCGCACCGCCTCGATCGCGCATTCGAACGCGTCGGCTGGCGAGCGCGCGGCGATCACCGGCAGCGGCGCGTCGGCGTTGCGGCCGTATACCGCCTGATAGAGGTCCGATTGCTCGGTCTTGGTCGGAAGGCCGGTCGACGGCCCGCCGCGCTGCGAGTTGACGACGATCAGCGGCAGCTCGGTCATGATCGCGAGGCCGAGCGCCTCGGTCTTCAGCGCAATGCCCGGGCCCGACGACGAGGTGATGCCGAGCTGGCCGGCATAGCTCGCGCCGATCGCCGAGCAGATGGCCGCGATCTCGTCCTCCGCCTGGAAGGTCGTGATCCCGAATTCCTTCAGGCGCGACAGGTGATGCAGAAGCGCGGACGCAGGCGTGATCGGATAGCCGCCGAAGAACATCTTCAGTCCCGCCAGCTGCGCACCCGCGACGAGGCCCAGCGCCAGCGATTCCGCGCCGGTGACCGTGCGGTAGAGGCCCGGCTCGGCCGGAGCGGCGCAACGTGGTGCGCGATGGACGCCGCCGATCTCGACCGTCTCGCCATAAGCGTGGCCGGCGTTCAGCGCGGCGATGTTCGCCTCGGCCAGCTCCGGCGCCTTGGCGAACTTGGCGTTGAGCCAGTCGACGATCGGCTGGCGGTCGCGGTCGAACATCCAGAGCGCGAGCCCCAGCGTCCACATGTTCTTGCAGCGCAGCGCCTCCTTGTTGCCGAGGCCGAACGGCTTCACGGCATCGAGGGTCAACTGCGAGATGTTGAAGTGGACGAGCTGCCACCTGGCGAGGCTGCCGTCCTCCAGCGGGTTCTGCTCGTAGCCCGCCTTGGCGAGGTTGCGCGCGGAGAACTCGCCCTCGTCGGCGATGATCAGCCCGCCTTCGCGAAGCTGGTCGACGTTCACCTTCAGCGCCGCCGGGTTCATCGCGATCAGCACGTCGGGCTGGTCGCCAGCGGTCTCGATCGCGGTCGAGCCGAAATTGATCTGGAAGGCGCTGACGCCGAACGTCGTGCCCTGCGGCGCGCGGATCTCCGCCGGGAAGTCGGGAAAGGTCGAGAGGTCGTTCCCCGCGAACGCGGTCGAAAGGGTGAACTGTCCACCGGTGAGCTGCATGCCGTCGCCGCTGTCGCCCGCGAAACGGACGACGACGGCTTCGGGGCTTGGGATGCGAGGCGGCTTCGTCCTCGGTGATGGTGTGGGTGGCTGTCGCCACGGGCGAGGTCCTTACAAACGCATGAGTTTAATGTTGCTGGCGTCTTTAAGCCTGTGAGGCTAGAATCGCCACCTTTCTGTCATGAAACTCGTCATTGCGAGCGCAGCGAAGTAATCCAACGGCGCAATCTGGATTGCTTCGTCGCTTCTCTCCTCGCAATGACGGGAAATGGCCAAGGACGACGATCAATACCGCCGCGGCGTCGGCGTGATGCTGCTCAACAAGGACGGCAAGGTGTTCGTCGGGCGGCGTATCGATAACACCGACGAGGCCTGGCAGATGCCCCAGGGCGGCATCGACAAGGGCGAGAAGCCCTGGGCGACCGCCAAGCGCGAGCTCGAGGAAGAGACCGGCATCCCGCCCAAACTGGTCGAGCGGATCGCCGAATGCCCGGAGCGGCTGAAGTACGACCTACCCGAGGAAATCCGCCATCGCCTATGGGGCGGCAAGTGGAAGGGCCAGCTTCAGGACTGGTACCTGGCGCGCTTCCTGGGCGAGGACAGCGACGTGAACATCGCCACCAAGCACCCCGAGTTCAACGCCTGGAAATGGATTGAGCCGGAACAGCTTCCGGACCTGATCGTGCCGTTCAAACGCGATCTTTACCGGCGGCTGATCGACGAATTCCGCCAGTACTTCTAGCCGAGCTTGCGCGGCTGGGCCGTGAAGTAGCCCACGCCGCCGCCGACGATCGCGCCGAGGATCGGTCCGATAAACGGTAGGGGAATAGCCACCACGGCACCGATGGCAGCACCAATCGCTGCTCGTTTTGCTACTGGATTTTCAAGCATCATATGCTCCTTTGCAGGTGTACTATAGTTATAATACACCAAAAGGTCCAGTGGTTCAGCGGAACAGCGACTGCCCATGCCGCGCGCGCTCACGCGAGAGAGCATTTCGGGGCGCAGACGGGAGATTTCGCCAGCCATTAACAGGCCTGCGCGACAGCGGCCAACCGGACCGCGGCGAATTAGGTCATTAACCTCTGGCGTGCTACAACCCCTTCATCGCGCGCCACTTTTCCTAAGCTCGCACGACTGAGAGACCGCTTGCGCTCCCGCTTACGAAAGGGAGCCCCGTCATGGACCTCAACTACCTTTATCACCGACAGCAGGTGGCGCAGTACCACGCCGATAATGCCGCCTGTAACCCTTCACGGCAGGCGCACCAGGTGATGGCGGACGCCTACAACAGCCTCATCAACCAATCGAAGAACGGCACGTCGCAGGTTCCGGCATGAACGACATCCGATCGAGGGGCGATGCGGCCGAAGAACTGCGCGGGCAGGCAAGCTCCTGCCGACGGCTTGCACTGAGCGCTCGAACGGTCAGCGGCTCCGAAGCGCTGAGAGCCGTCGCGCGACAGTTTGACTCGGATGCGGCGCGGATCGACCCCGTGCCGACGATCGTGTCCGATCGCCTCACTCCCCAAGCTGCGTCATTGGTGCGGGTTCGAGAGGCGCTCGAGATTCAAACCGCGCGGTGGCTCCAGCGGCGCCCGATATCGCCGGAAGCGGGAGCATGATGGCAATCTGCCAACGCAATCCGCGGGCGAGATCGAACGGTTTCGAACCTTCGTCTCCGGACAGAGGTGTTGCCCGTGGATGAGACGGGCACGACGTGTCCGGCTGAGATTGAAGAGCAGGAAAAGCTTGTCGACAGGCCGCGCATTGTCGGGATTTCCGGCCGTCGCAGGAAGCTAATGGCCGATCCGTCTGACACGGCGCAGGGCTGTCGTGAACGGGCGGACGCCGATCTGCTGAAATCGAAGGGCGACATTCCGATCAACGCTCGAATGGTGCTTGAAGTCAGCGCGAGGCACTGGCGGGCCAGAGCAGAGTTGCTCGAACGCCTGGAAAAGAGCTTTGCGGAACGGCCCTTTGGTGCAGGTTCACGCTAGCGCCACGCGCTGGTCCTGGCGCCTGCGCTAATCTCTTCCGGGCGCGGCTCAGTTCAGTCGATCAGGGCCCATGCTGCTCGATGCTCTTTCGGACCATGGCATCCAGCGTCTTATCCTCATCGGCCCCGGCTTTCCGACGATCCTGCGCGACCTTTTCCAGACGTTCCAGATGCTCTTCTTCGGTTTCATCGCTTCGCTGCCTTGGCATCTTGCTTCCTCGATCTTCTGGTTCGCCGCTCTGAGCCGGGCGCGTCGCCCCAATCACATAGTCAACATGTCCGGAGTTACTTCTTCTTTTTTGTCTTGGCCTTCTTGGCTCCGCAGTCGTCCTTGCCGAGCGCGTCGATGCTGCGGCGGGCGACGTCGAGCGCCAGCTTCCACATCGTCTCGCCGCTGTCGACACCCGACTTCGCGGCTTTCTTGATGTCGTCGGCGGCGGAGAGCGCGAGCGCCTTCGCCTTCTTCGGATCGCGAAGCGCGGCGGCTGCGGCGACAAGGGTTGCGGCAACGATTTCGGAGGCCATCGGGTTCTGCGCGATTTTCTTCGCGCCGGTGACGACCTTCTGCACCTTGGCGCTGGATTTCTGCGGGCTTCTTCGCCGCAGGCTTCTTTGCAGCCGGCTTCTTTGCGCAGCCGGCTTGGCGGCCATTGGCCGGTTTCGCCGCGGGTTTGCTTTCTTGGTCTTTGCCTTCGCCACCGACCGCTCTCCCCTGATTGTTTTGAATCGATCAGCCCCTATCGTCATACGGCTGTAATGTCGCTCTGTTTCAGTTCGGCGACATCCAATCGCGCAGCCTGTTAGTTGCAGTCGGCATGGCGACGGCGTTCAGCGCCCAAGAGGAAAATGGCCTCTACGTTACCGCCCGCGGCGTCCGTCGAACCCAAGGCCGCCGAACCCGCGCCGCCGGCAGCGCCAGCGGTCCCCGAACAGCGATATTTCAACCGCGAGCTGAGCTGGCTCGCGTTCAACCGGCGCGTGCTTGAGGAAGCCTGCAACCCGCATCATCCGCTTGCTCGAGCGGCTGCGCTTCCTGTCGATCTCGGCCAGCAACCTCGACGAATTCTTCATGGTCCGCGTCGCCGGGCTGAAGGCGCATCAGGCGCTCGGGCGTCGAGGAGCGCTCGGCGGACGGCATGACGACGGCGCAGCAATTGACGGCGATCGAGACGGAAACCGATCGGCTGGTCGAGAGCCAGGAGACGTGACAAGCGAGCTTCGCCACGCGCTCGCCGAGCGCAGGACGTATTCGTCGTCGGCGATGAACCGCTCGACAGAAAGTCGGAGGCCTGGCTCGACCTCCTACTTCCGCGAGCAGATCTTCCCGCTCCTGACCCCGCAGGCGATCGACCCGGCCCACCCCTTCCCGTTCATTCCCAACAGCGGCTTCTCGCTGCTGTTCGAGCTGAAGCGGGGCAAGACCCATATTCGCGAGCTGCTCATGCTTCCGGCCGGCGTTCCCGCGTTCATCCGCATACCCGGGAGCGAGTCCCGCTACATCGCGCTGGAGACGCTGATCCGGCGCAAGACCGACTATCTGTTCCCGAAATATGATCTTCTTCACGGCGGCGCATTCCGCGTTCATGCGCGACAGCGACATCGAGGTCGAGGAAGAGGCCGAAGACCTCGTCCGCTACTTCCGCACGGCAATCAAGCGCCGCCGCCGCGGCCGCGTCGTCCGGCTCGAGATCGAGCCCGATATGCCGGACGGGCTCGTCCGTTTCGTCAAGGAAGGCCTCGGCGCCGAGAACGCGATGATCTCGGAGAGCGACGCGTCTCGGCATGGCCGACCTTGTCGGCCATCGTCGACGAAGACCGGCCGGAGCTCAAATTCCCGCCGTTCGACCCACGCTTTCCCGAGCGCATCCGCGAGCATGGCGGGGATTGCTTCGCGGCGATCCGCGAGAAGGACATCCTCGTCCACCACCCCTACGAAAGCTTCGAAGTGGTGGTGGAGTTCGTGCGGCAGGCGGCCGCTCGATCCGGACGTCGTCGCGATCAAGCAGACGCTCTACCGCGCCGGCAAGCAGTCCGCGGTCATGCGCGCGCTGATCGACGCCGCGGAAGCCGGGAAGTCGGTCACCGCCGTCATCGAACTCAAGGCCCGCTTCGACGAGGAGCAGAACCTCCTCTGGGCAAACGCGCTGGAGCGCGCGGGCGTGCAGGTCGTCTACGGCTTCGTCGACTGGAAGACGCATGCCAAGGTGTCGATGGTCGTCCGGCGCGAGGCCAAGGGCTATCCGCACCTACTGCCACTTCGGAACGGGCAATTATCACCCGGTGACCGCGCGCATCTACACCGACGTCAGCTACTTCACCGCCGACCCGCGCGATCGGGCCGCGATGCAGCCAAGCTGTTCAACTACATCACCGGCTATCTCGAGCCGAAGAACCTGCGCCAGCTGGTCATTTCGCCCGCCGGACATGCGGCCCGAGCTGCTGCGGCTGATCGATGCCGAGATCGCTGCCGCGAAAGCCAAGAAAGCCGTCCGGGATCTGGGCCAAGCTCAATTCGCTGGTCGATCCGGAGCTCATCGACAAGCTCTACGAGGCGAGCAATGCGGGAGTGAAGGTCGATCTCGTCGTGCGCGGCATTTGTTGCCTCCGTCCCGGCGTTCCCGGCATGTCCGAAAACATCTTCGTCAAATCGATTGTCGGACGCTTTCTGGAACATGCGCGGCTGTGGAGCTTTGCCAACGGGCATGAGCTGCCGCATCCGCAAGCGCAAGGTGTACATCAGCTCGGCGGACTGGATGCCTCGCAATCTGGACAGGCGGATCGAGTATATGCTGCCCATCGAAAACCCGACCGTTCACGCGCAGCTGCTCGACCAGGTGATGGTCGCGAACCTGATCGACAATGAGCAGAGCTGGCGACTGCTTCCCGACGGCACTTACGAACGGCTCAAGCCGAAACCGAACGACGCCTTCAACCTGCACGAATATTTCATGAGCAATCCCGTCGCTGTCCGGGCCGCGGGCAGGCGCTCAAGAAGGGGCGCAGGGTGCCGAAGCTTCGCTTCCAGCGCGGGCGCTAGGCGGACAATTGGCGCGCAGACCGATTGCCGTCGTCGACATCGGTTCGAACTCGGTCCGCCTGGTCGTCTATTCGGGCCAGCTTCGCGCACCCACGCCGATCTTCAACGAAAAGGTCATGGCCGGTCTTGGCGCAGGGCTTGCGCGAGAATGGCGAATTGTCGGAGAGCAGCGAACGCAAGGCGCTCGCGGCACTGAAGCGCTACAAATTGCTGCTGCGCCACATGGGCGTGAGGCAAAAGCAGGTGGTTGCGACCGCCGCCGTGCGGGACGCATCCGACGGGCCGGAGTTCGTCCGCGCGGTCGAGAAGATCGGCCTCCCCTGCACCATCGTCAGCGCGCTCGACGAGGCGCGTTATTCGGGCCTTGGCGTATTGTCCGCATTCCCCGGCGCAAGCGGCATTGTCGGCGACCTCGGCGGCGGCAGCCTGGAGTTGACCGAGATTTCCAACGGCACGACTGGCCGAGCGATATCCCTTCCGCTCGGCGTCCTTCGGGTCGACAGGGGCAAAGGCGGGGAGCAGGCGGCCCGCGACATCATCCGCCGTGGCATCAAGGATGCGGGCCTGCTCAAGGGCGGCCGCGACAAGCCTTTCTTCATGGTCGGCGGCTCGTGGCGCGCGCTGGCCAAGATGGACATGATCGCGACCGACTTCCCGCTGCCGGCGACCCATCACTACGGGATGAAGCCAGAGCGAGCGGGTCAGCTTCGAAAGCTCGCTGAGCTGGCAAGCATGTTCCAGGGCGGCATCTCCAGCGCTCGCCTGGCCAGCGCACCCGTCGCGGCGATGCTGCTGGAGCACGTCGTCGCGGCGCTGGAGCCGAGCGAATTGGTCGTATCCGCCTTCGGTCTCCGCGAAGGGCTGCTCTATTCGCAGCTCGACGAGAAAACGCGGCAGCTCGATCCCTTGATCGAAGCTGCGCGCGACGCGGGTGGCGGCGAACATCGCTTCGGCGAACATGGCGATCTGCTGCACGAATGGATTTCTCCTCTGTTCGACGATCCGCCCAAGCTGCGACGGCTGAACCTAGCGTCTTGCCTGCTCGCCGACGTCGCCTGGCAGGCGGCGCCAATGTTCCGTGCCGACCGCGGCGTCGAAATGGCGCTGCACGGCGACTGGACCGCCGTCGATGCAGCGGGCCGGGTGATCATGGCACAGGCCCTGTCGTCCAACTTCGGCCGCGACCGACTGCCCGACGCGCGCCTGACGGCCCTGTGCAAGCCCGAACATCTAGAGCGCGCGCACGTCTGGGGGCTTGCCATGCGGCTCGGCCAGCGGCTGAGCGGCGGCGTCACCTCCGTGCTTGAGGAAACCAGCCTCAAGCTCAGCAAGGAGTCGCGTCATCCTGTGCGTCCCCGACCGCGATGAAGCGATCGCCGGAGATGCCGTCCGCCGGCGGCTTCAGCGGCTGGCGGAAGCCCTTGGCCGCAAGGCGGAAGTGGTCACGTTCGTCTGATGCCGTCGGCCAAAGACAGCGGCGACACACTCGTCCTTCGACGCAAACCGCGGATCACGGGCTGGTTCGGGCTCGCCTGGCGCATTGCCGCCGTCGTCGGCCTGCTCGGCTTCCTTGTCATCTTCCATTGGCTGGAGCGCTCGGGCCTGAAGGACACGCACGACGGGCAGATGAGCTTCGTCGACGTCCTCTACTTCACAATGATCAGCGCGACCACGACGGGCTATGGCGACATCGTCCCGGTCACCGCGGAGACACGCTTGTTCGACGCCTTCGTCGTCACGCCGATCCGCATCTTCTTCCTGCTGATCTTTATCGGCTCCGCTTATTTGTTCGTTGCGAGGCGGTCCTGGGAAAGGTTTCTGATGAAACGCATTCAACGCACCCTCCACGACCATGTCGTGGTCGCCGGCTACGGCACCAAGAACCGGCGAGCGGTCGAAGAGCTCATCGCTCTTGGTCAGAACCCCGAGAACATCGTCGTCATCGACCTTCGTGAAGAGAGCCTGCTCCGGGCCAAGGAGCTCGGCTGCACCGTTCTTCAGGCTGACGCGGCGCGGGACGAGACCTTGCGGTCGGTGCACGCCGAGCGCGCGCAGCTTATCATCATTTCGGCAGGCCGCGACGACACGTCCATCCTCATCTGCCTGACCGCGCGCGATCTCGCGCCGAATGTGCGCATCAGCATCGCGGTCAACGAAGAGGATAATGAGACCCCGGCGCGGCGCGCGGGCGCGGACGTTGTGGTCAATCCGCTCGACTTCGCCGGGCGGCTGCTGGCGACGACCCACGGCGGCCAGCACATTGCCGACTATCTCGCCGATCTTGCGTCGATGAAGGGCAAGGTCCGCCTGATCGAACGCTGCGTAAAGCCGGAGGAAGTCGGCAAGGCGCTGAAGGACATCAGCGAGGGCCTCGGCCTTCGGATCATCCGCGACGGTACCGCTTACGGTTTCTGGCGGCCGCAGGTCGAAAAGCTGCGGGCGGACGACATCATCATGGAGATCACGCCGACGCTCGATTGAGCCGGTGTGGCGTTCCGGCAGCCGCGCGGCTAGGAGCCGTCCGCATGGGGGCGCTATCTTCCACCGAGCAGGCGATTGTCGAGCGGGCGGCCGCGGAGCCGATGCTTGAGCAGGTCCTGGAATGGTCGGCGATCAACAGCGGGTCGCGCAATCTCGCCGGGCTCGCGACGATCGCGGGCGTGCTCGGCGATGCGTTCGCGTCGCTACCGGGCGAGACCGCTTTGCTCGATCCCGCGAAGGTCGATGCAGTCGATCCGGCGGGCAAGACGATCGATCTTCAGCACGGGCAGAATCTGCATCTGAAAGTTCGCCCGGATGCGCCGGTCCAGCTGCTATTCACCGGCCACATGGACACGGTGTTCGGCGTCGATCACGCCTTCCAGGAAACGCGCTGGCTCGACGATGAGGTGATCAACGGGCCCGGCACCGCCGACATGAAAGGCGGCATCGCCGTCATGCTCGCCGCGCTGAAAGCGATCGAAGCGAGCGGCGCGACGAACCTCGGCTATGAAGTCGTCATCAACAGCGACGAGGAAGTCGGCTCGCTCGGCTCCGCCGCGCTGATTGCCGAAGCGGCGCGCGGCAAGAAAGCGGCGCTGACCTACGAGCCATCGGCGCTTCCCGATGGAACACTCGCCGGAGCGCGACCGGGCAGCGGCAATTTCGCGATCACCATCCATGGCCGCTCGGCTCACGCCGGCCGCAATCCGGAGGACGGCCGCAACGCCCTCACGGCGGCAGCCCACCTCGCGCTTTTGTTCGAGGCAATGCGCCAGCCGGGGCTGACGGTGAACCCGGCGAAGATCGACGGCGGATCGCCGTCCAACGTGGTTCCCGACATCGCTATCCTGCGCGTCAATCTGCGGCCAGCGACGCCGGAGCTTCAGAAGATCGCGCAGGCGATGATCGACGAGGCAATCGCGCTCGTTGCGACCGAACGCGACGTGCAGATCCATGCCCACGGTGGTTTCGCCCGGCCACCCAAGCCGATGACGCCCGAAGCCGAGGCGCTCTTCGGCCTCGTCAAGCAGGCAGGCGCCGACCTCGGCCAGGCCATCGGCTGGCAGGCGAGCGGCGGCGTCTGCGACGGCAACAACATCGCCGCCTGCGGCGTGCCCGTGGTCGACACCATGGGCGTGCGCGGCGGCAAGATCCACAGCATGGAGGAATTTCTGATCGTCGAGAGCTTGAAGGAGCGCGCGGCCTTGTCGGCGCTCACCATCCTTCGCCTTGCCGGAGGCGCGGCATGACCTTCCGGCTTCGCCCCGCCACTCGGCGACGATTTCGCCGCCATCTACGAAATGGCCAAGCTGACCGGCGGCGGTTTCACCAACCTGCCGGCCGACCGCACGACGCTTGTCCAGAAACTCGCGCGCTCCGACGCCAGCTTCTCGCGTACCGAAGAAAGCCAGACCGACGACCTCTACGTCTTCGTGCTCGAGGACCCGAAAGCGGGCATCATCCGCGGCACCTGCCAGGTGTTCGGCCAGGTCGGCGTCCGCCAGCCCTTCTATTCCTACCATCTGAGCACGCTCACCCAGACCAGCCCGGAGCTCGGCAAGACCTTCCGCAACCAGACGCTGACGCTGACCACCGACCTCGAAGGATCGTCGGAAGTCGGCGGCCTGTTCCTTCATCCGGGCGCGCGCGCCGGCGGTTGGGGAGCCTTGATCGCGCGCAGCCGCTATTTGTTCATCAAGCAGCATCGCGCACGGTTCGGCGACCGCATCCTCGCCGAACTTCGAGGCGTGATGGACGAAGCGGGCAACTCGCCCTTCTGGGATGGGCTGGCGGGCCGCTTCTTCGACATGACCTTCCCGGAAGCCGACGAATTCAACGCCGTCCACGGCACGCAATTCATCGCCGACCTGATGCCCAAGACGCCGATCTACGTCTCGCTGCTCAGCGAGCAGGCGCGCGCGGTGATGGGCCTGCCCCATCCGAGCGGCCGCGCGGCGCTTCAGGATGCTGGAGGAAGAGGGTTTCACCTTCGACCGCTATCTCGACATTTTCGACGGCGGTCCGACGGTCACCGCGCATATCGACGACCTCCGCACGGTCGACGAATCCGACGAAGAAGAGATCGTCGAGATCGCGGAGGGCGGGAAGACGAAAATGCTCCTGGCGCACGGCCGCCTCAAGGAATTCGCGGCCTGCTTCGCGCAGACGAAGCGCGTCGGCCGCACGGGCCTCTGCATCGACCCTTTGGCCGCCGAACTGCTCGGCGTGAAGGTCGGCGACACGGTCCTCGCCGTGAAGCGCTGATGGCTCTTCGCGAAATCAATTTCGACGGGATCATCGGGCCCTCGCACAATTATGCGGGGCTGAGCTTCGGCAACCTCGCGTCGACGCGGAATGCGGGCCAGGTTTCGCAGCCGCGCGCTGCCGCGCTGCAAGGGCTCGACAAGATGCGGGCGAACCTCGCGCTTGGGCTGGCGCAGGGAATTTTCGTTCCGCTGAGCCGGCCGAACCGAGAATGGCTCGGCGCGCTCGGAACGACCTTTGAGGAATGCGAGCCGACGCTGGCCGCGGCCGCAATGTCCGCTTCCGCCATGTGGGCGGCGAATGCGGCGACGGTCTCGCCCGCGCCCGACACGAAGGACGGCCTGACCCACCTGACCGTCGCCAACCTCCGCACCATGCCGCACCGCAGCCACGAATGGCCGGGCACGCTTGCGCAGCTCCGCATCGCGTTCGCGCAACGCGGCAGCATTTCGCGGTTCACGACCCGGTGCCTCCGGCCTTCGGCGACGAGGGCGCGGCCAATCACATGCGGCTGACCTCCAAGCATGGCGAGGCGGGACTGGAATTGTTCGTTTACGGCGTGACCGGCGGCGCCTTTCCTGCCCGCCAGCATCTGCAGGCCTCGAAAGCCATTGCGCGGCTGCACGGTCTCGATCCGGACCGCACCCTGTTCGTCGAGCAGTCGGAAGAAGCGATCGCCGCCGGCGCCTTCCACAACGACGTGGTTGCCGTCGCCAACGAGAACGTCCTGTTCGCGCACGAATTGGCCTTCGCCGACCGCGCCCAGGTCGTCGGCTTTTGCGAGCACCGCCTTCCCGGCTTCGAGCTGGTCGAGGTTCCCGCCGCCGAAGTACCGATCGAGGACGCGATCACGTCCTACCTGTTCAACGCGCAGCTTGTGTCGCCGCCGGATGGCGAGATGACGCTGGTCGTCCCGACCGAGGCGCGCGAGACACCGACCGTCTGGTCGTGGCTCGAAAAGCATGCTGCGGGCAACGGCCCGATCCGCCGCGTCGAAGTGGTCGACGTCCGCCAGTCGATGGCCAATGGCGGCGGTCCCGCCTGCCTTCGCCTGCGCGTCGTCGCCGACCCGGAAACCGTCGATCCGCGCTTTATGGTCGACGATGCCAAGCTCGACCGGCTGTCCGAAGTCGTCCGCACTGATTGGCCCGTAGAAGTCGATACCGCGGACATTCAAAAGCCGGCGCTGATCGCCGACATTGAGGGCGCCCGGCGGGCGCTTCTCAGCGCGCTAGACTTGGGCTCAGCTCGCCTGAATCCCGAAACGGGACAAATTGCTCCGTTAAGACAATCCTAACCCTGTTCTTTAGCTCGGGAACGGCTCAAAACTGCCGCTAGCTCGTTCAGGTGTTAATGATTGCGATGCTGAACAAAATCGGTCGTCTGTTCACGATCAAGACGCGTACGGAAGCCTGGCTGGTGACCTATGCGATCGCCGCTGGCGCCGTCGAACGGGCCCGCCACTATCTCGATCTTTATCCCGGCAATTCGCGGAATTCTGCTCGCCCTCGCCTGCACAGGCGTCGTGTTCATTGCGGGTGCCAAACTGCTGGATTCGGTTCGTCCGGCTCCGGCAACTGCCCGGACCAGCCGCGACGCGCTGCGGCGGTTCAGCGCCGCCGCGACCGGCTCATTCGTAGTCGACCCAGATCGCGCCCGATGCGTTCCGGTTCAGGATCACCGCTTTCACTTCGCAGAGATTGACGCCGGTCCACACGACGGTGCCGACGCCCTGAAGCGTCGCCTGGATATCGAATGCGCAGTCGGGATCCTTGAACGTCGACAGCCCCGCGGCCCGCCGGGTGACGGTGCGGAGCCCAGCGCCCTCCAACTCTGGGTGCCAAAACGCCGGATGGTCAGCCCGGTCATGTTGAGGCCGGTCTGGTTCACGACCGAAAAGCCCGAAGCGCCTTGGGCCGCGACCGGCATGGGTGCCGACGCGGCCGCAAGCGCGACGATGATGGTGAGAAGCCGTTGCACGCGGACAGTATAAACCCACCCGCGCTTAACGGGAAATTACTTCAGCGGATCAGGCCGCCCGAAGCTCCTGGTAGCTGTTGCGCGAGCTCCAGCCGGTAACCGTGGCGCGGGAGCCGTTGTTATAGGCTTCCTGAAGCGGAAGCGCGGTTTCGCAAAAGGCACATTCAGCCAGCATGCGGCCAAGATACCAATGCGTACGCCCGCAACCCGGGCAGTGATTCACTTCATTTTCCCGGTACACGGCGTGATAGCCGCGGACTGCGGGATTGAACGGGCCGCGGCGGGATTCAATCGGACTAAACATCTTCTTTCCTTCCAGCCTTCCACGTTTCAACGACGATGAGTCGTTATGTTTCCGAGATAATCCGCAATTCCGGCCAGATTGTCGCCCCCGCGCCACAACCTGTGTCAGTACGAGACGATTTGCGCCGTTTGGCGGCAAGGCTGTGGATATTAACTGTCTATTAGCTCTCCTTGAGCATCGTGCGCCCGTGGGATTGGAGGCCTGCGGGGAGGCGTGGACGATGGAATTGAACGAGCGTTACTATCGCCGGAGGGCCGTTGAAGAGCGGATGGCCGCCCAACGCGCGATGACCGAAGCAGCCCGGACCTGGCATGCGAAAGCTAGCTGCGGATTTCGCCGAACGCGCCCAGGGCTGCATTATTGCGGCGAGCGCCTAAGCTTCCAGCAGGACCAGAATACGAGTTCTCGAGGGCCTCGCCATTTGCGGCGGGGCTTTCGCATTTCAGGCCTTCGGCGGCTCGCGGAGCAGCGCCCCGGCCTCCAGTTCGCCGGCGTCACTCGCCACACCGTATTCCCGACGTCGTCCGCAATCAGCAACGCACCGAAGCGGTCGAGCGCGACCCCGACCGGGCCGGCCGAACACCGTGTCATTGCCCGGATCGATGAAGCCGGTGACGAAATCCAGCGCCTTTCCGGACGGCTTGCCGTTGGCGAACGGCACGAACGCCACCTTGTAGCCGTAGGGCGAATAGCGGTCCCAGCTGCCATGCTCGCCGACGAACGCGCCGCCGCGGAACTGCGGGAAGAGCGAACCCGTGTAAAAGGCGAGGCCCAGCGGGGCGACATGCGATCCGAGCGCATAATCCGGCGGAATTGCCTTTGCGACGAGCGCGGGGTTCTGCGGCCGGACGCGCGGATCGAGGTGCTGGCCGTAATAGGAATAAGGCCAGCCGTAGAAGCCGCCGTCCCTGACCGAGGTCATGTAATCGGGCACCAGATGCTCGCCGAGCTCGTCGCGCTCGTTGACCACGACGTAGAGGTCGTTGGTGCCGGGATAGAAGACCGGGCTGTTGGCGTTGCGAAGGCCGGTCGCGAACTCGCGCGACAGACCTGTCCTGCGGTCGATTTCCCACACCGATGCGCGGCCGCGCTCGGCGTCCCAGCCATTCTCGACGATATTGCTGTTCGACCCGACGGTTGCGTAAAGCTTCGACCCGTCCGGGCTCGCCACCAGGCTCTTCGTCCAGTGATGGTTGATCGGACCCCCGGGCAGCGGCGTCAGGACGCGCGGCCGGGCGGTCAGCGTCGTCTGGCCCGGCGTGAAGGGATAAGCGACGACGCCGTCCGTATTGGCGACGTACAACGTGCCATCGACCCAGCTGACGCCGAACGGGGCATTGAGGTTGTCGAGCAAGGTCTGCTGGATTTCCGGTACGCCGTCGCCGTTGGCATCACGGATCAGCGTGATGCGGCTCTTGGGAGGGCGTCCTCCGGGGTAATTGTGGACGGAGCCGAGCACCATGCCGAAGATGATGTCCTTCGGACGCTTGATCGGCTCTCCCGACGGCGGCGCGGCCTGCACGGCGAGAATGTCGCCGTTCGGCAGCGCGTAGAGAAAACGCGGGTTAGCCAGCCCGGTCGCCAGCGCCTTGATCTGAAAGCCGGCCGGGACGTGCGGCGTGCGGCCATTCGACCAACCCTGCGGTTTCGAAACTCCGATCGGCGGGACGAGGAATTGCTGCGGTTTGGGCAGAACGGGATTCGGGCCGATCTGGGTGGTATCGTCGAAGTTGGGCTCGCGGCTGCAGGCGGCAAGCGCGGCCACCGCCGCAATGGTGAGGAGGCGTTTCATCGTGCGCTCCTCCCCCAGCGAAAGGCGGACATGCCTGCCGCCAGCAGCATCAGCAAAGCGACGATGCCGGACAGGATAAGTCCCTGCGGCACGACCGCCGTCCACCCGTCGCGACTGTGCACGAAAGCGTTGAGCAGGGCGAGCAGCCAGGCCACGATCGTCAGCAGGATATGCCAGCCGTAACCGTGAGCGGAGCGGCGGCGGCGGATCAGCCACTCGACGCCGCCGAACAATATCGCGAAGCCGCCCATCACCAGCCCGGCGACGATCAGCCAGATCGAGAAATACTGCCACTGGAGGTTGGTGCTGCGCGAGTAGGCAATGTCGGTGATGAAGGCCAAGCTGAAATAGGCCACGGGAAACGCGCCGAACAGGGCATGAAGCGCATCCAGCGCGCCCCCACGGCCCGTGCGTACTGGTTCATCCCCCGGGGTCGGATCAGCCATAGGTTCGCCTTCGCAACTGATGGGCGCACTACGTGCGGCCGTGCCCGACGGTTCCAACAACAATTTTTAGAAAGTGGCGCGCCCGGAACGATTCGAACGTCCGACCCTCAAATTCGTAGTCTGATGCTCTATCCAGCTGAGCTACGGGCGCGCGGCCGTGGTGACGGCAGGGGCGCGACATAGGAGGCTGATGGCGGTGAGGCAACCCCGGATTGCAGGTCACGAAGGCTCGCTTCTAAGGCTTCGCCCATGCGGACCCGCATTTCGCCTGTCATCCTGGGCCTTGGCATTCTCGGCGCCTGCGCAACGCCGATGCCCGCGGCATCGCCATCGCTCGCGCCCCGAGCCGCGGAAGCGATCGATCCGCGCGTGCCAATCCCGGATGCGCTGGTTGTCGGGCCGGCCGATGCGACACTGCAGTCGAACGCTCGCCGCCCTGGTGGACCAGGCGACGTCCGGCGATGCCGCCTTCCGCGGCGTGCATCGACAATGCCGAACGGCTCGCCGCGGCGGCCGGTGCGCAGTCGAGCGAGAGCTGGATAGCCGCCCAGCAGGCGCTTTCGGCCGCGCAGGGCGCGCGAGCTCCGACGACGCGGGCGCTTGGCGACATCGACGAGATCGCATGCGACGGCGCTGGAGACGAAGCGGCGGCATCCAGGCCGGCGATCTCGCCGCGATCCAGTCGGCCGCATGCCGACTGTTTCGGCAATCGATCAGCCGCCAGTCCGACCGTATCGATGCGGTCCATTGAAGCGGCCTCGGCCTCTAGCGAAGCGCAGCGGCCCTCGCCGACCGCCATTCTTCCGCGGTCGATCCGATAGACGACGACCGGCTTCAGCCCGCAGGTACGTCGGCGCTCTCGAAAGTCCATTCCTCGCGGCGGGTCATGCCCAGCCGCTTCATCAGGCCCTGGCTCGGCATTCGTTGGCCGCAACTGTCAGCGCGACGACATGCGAGGCGCCGAACCGGTCGAAGGCGAGATCGAGGCTCGCGATCGCCGCTTCCTTGGCATAGCCCTGCCCCCAGGCGTCCTCGCGAAGGCGCCAGCCCACTTCGAACTCGCCGGGGATGGGCGCGCCGTGCGCTGTTGACCCGCTTGAGGCCGCAAAAGCCGAGCAGCGCACCGTCGGACTTGCGCTCGACAGCCAGAAGGTGTGGCCGTGCTCGCGCTGGTAGGTCTCGATCCGGCCGAACGCGGCCTCGTGCTTGCTCGCGCGGCCAGACGCCGCCGAGCCAGCGCATCACGGCCTCGGTATTGGTGTGCTCGAATGAACTCGTCGAGGTCTTCGCGATCCCAATGTGCGCAGACGCAACCGTTCGGTCTCCGCAACTATTTCAGCCATTGAGAGACGCCACTCCGTCGAGGATCGCCTCGATCGCCTGGTCGACGTGTCTCAGGTGCGTGCGGAAAACGAGGATGGCGCAGCGGATATAGAAGACATCGTCGATCCGCGTACCGCTGAACATGACGCGGCCTTCCTGCTGCAGATGCTTGAGCAGACTCTCGGTGAACTCGTTCGGGTCGCCTTGCTTGGCACGTAGCGGAAGGCGACGACGTGACAGATCGGGCTCCGGGCCGGGGTCGAAGCCGTCGATCTCCGCACAGACGAGCGTGGAAATAAAGCGCGAGGGCGAGCTTCTCCGATTGCGCGGCGCGGAAGGCGGCGACCCCGGCGACTTGCAGCGGCAGCCACAGGCGGAGCGCGCGGAAGTGGCGGGTCAGTTCGGGCGACAGATCGGCGGGCGACGGGCCGACTTCGGACTCGCCGAGCGGACTGATGTAGTGGGCGGTGGCGCTGAACGCTTCCGTCAGAGTGGCGTCCGTCGCGGACCAGCGCTGCGCCCGTGCCGTAGGGCAGGAACAGCGTCTTGTGAGGATCGAGCGCGACGCTGTCGGCGAGATCGATCCCGCGCAGCAGTTCTCGGCCTTCGTCGCACAATGCGAACAGCCCGCCATAAGCGCCGTCGACGTGGAACCACGCGCCGTACTTGCGGCAGACCTCGGCGATCTCCGGCAGCGGATCGATCGCTCCGGTGTCGACCGTGCCGCCGGAGGCGACGACGAGCCATGGACGGATGCCGTCTTCACGTCCGCTTCCAGAGCTTCCTCAAGCGCTGCGACGGACATCCGGTGCTTTGCGTCGGTCTCGATCTGCCGGCGCGGCGAGCGCCCCCGCCCGGCGATGTGGAGCGCCTTGTCGACGCAATAATGTGCGAAGCGCGTAGTGTAGACCGCCCCGCCGCCCTCGGGATCGCGCGCCTCTCGGGCGGCCACGACGGCGGTAAGATTGGCGACGCTGCCGCCCGACGTCAGTGTGCCGGCCGCCGTCTCCGGATAGCCGATAACGCTGGCCAGCCACTTCGTGCAGGCGTTCTCGATCCGCACCGCGCCGGGGCTGGCGGATGCGAAGCCTGAATATTTGTTCGACGTCGCGGCCAGCAGGTCGCCCAGCGCTGCGTAAGGCACGGCGCCGCCCGGGATGTAAGCCATGAACCGCGGGCTGGTGGTGGCGAAGCCGGGCGCGTCGACGCACTGACCGGACGTAGTCGAGGACGTCCGGCAGCTCGCGGCCCTCCTCGCTGAATTCGGGGTCGAGGCGACGGCTGAACACTTCCGACCAAGGCCGATTGGTCGAGGCGGTCTCGACCTGGTCCCAATAGGCGAGCGCATGTTCCAGCGCCTGCCCGCCAAGCTCGCGGCGGGCGTCGGAATCGGGCTCCAACGGCGCTGCGTCGGCCTCCAACCGCTCCAGCTTTGCCCGCAGTTCGTCGAGCATCAGCCGTTGATCAGCCGGGCGGCATCGATCGCATGGTAAGTCAGCACCCCGCTCGCCCCTGCCCGCTTGAAGGCCATCAACGTCTCGAGGATCAACGCGTCGCGGTCGCCAGCACCAGCTGCGGCGGTATTCTCGATCATCGCATACTCGCCGCTCACCTGGTACGCGAAGGTCGGCACGCCGAATGCGTCCTTCACCCGCGCGATGACGTCGAGATAGGGCAGCCCCGGCTTCACCATCACGAAGTCGGCGCCCTCGGCGAGGTCGAGCTCGACCTCGCGCAGCGCTTCCTCGATGTTCGCCGGGTTCATCTGGTAGCCGCGCTTGTCGCCCTTCAGCCGCCCGAGCGAGCCGACCGCTTCCCGGAACGGACCGTAGAAGGCCGACGCATATTTCGCGGCATAAGCCATGATCGCGACGTTCTGGTGCCCGCCATCCTCCAGCGCGGCCCGGATCGCGGCGACGCGGCCGTCCATCATGTCCGACGGCGCGATGATGTCCGCGCCTGCCTCGGCCTGCACCACGGCCTGGTCGACCAGGATCGAGACGGTGTCATCGTTGATGACCCAGCCGGCCGCGTCGATCATGCCGTCGTGACCGTGCGAGGTGTACGGATCGAGCGCGACGTCAGTCAGCACGCCGATTTCCGGCACCGCATCCTTGATCGCCTTGGTCGCGCGGCAGATCAGATTGTCCGGGTTCAGCGCTTCCCGCGCATCGTCGCGTGCGCAGGTCATTCGGCGTATTCGGAAACAGCGCGACGCACGGGATGCCGAGGCTCGCCGCTTCCTTCGCCTTGGCGGTGATGCGGTCGACGCTCCAGCGGCTGACGCCCGGGAGCGAAGCCGATCGGTTCCTCGCAGCCACTGCCCTCGCAGATGAAGAGCGGCAGGATGAAATCGCTGGGGTGCAGCCGGTTCTCGGCCAGCATGGAGCGCATCCACGCGCTCGACCGGCCGCGGCGCATGCGAAGGGCTGGGTAGGAAGCGGACATGGCGCGCAGATAGAACGGGAGGGCGGGGGAAAGAAAGGGCGCGCCGAACATTGAGCCCCGCAATGACCAAAACGCTTCCGAAACAAGCCATCCTGATCGTCAATGCGGGCAGCCGTCGTGGCGCGGACCTGTTCGACCGAGGCGCGCGACAAGCTGACGGCGGCGGGGATCGAGCTGATCGACGCCAAGAAATGCAAGACCGCAGCGACGATGGAAAAGGCGGTGAAGGCGGCGCTGAAGAAAGCGCCGATGGTCATCGTCGGCGGCGGCGACGGGTCGCTGTCCTCCTTCGTCGACCATTTCATCGGCACGAAAGTAGTGTTCGCTTTCCTGCCACTCGGGACGGCGAACAGCTTTGCGCGGACGATCGGCGTGCCCCTCGACCTCGACGGGGCGATCGATGTGATCGCCAAGGGCGAAGCGCGAGAGATCGACGTCGGCTGCATCAACGGGGACTATTTCCTCAACGCCGCCGCGATGGGGCTGGCACCGAAAGTCGCGGAAACGGTGCCGCACGGGCTGAAGCGCAAGCTCGGGCGGCTCGGTTATCTCGTCTGGGCGGGGTGGTCGGCGGCGAACTTTCGCGCTTTCCGGGTCAAGCTGGAGGACGGCAAGCGCACCCATCGCATGTGGGCGACGGAAGTGCGCATCGCCAACGGGCGCTTCCACGGCGGGCTGGAATTGATCGAGAACGCCGATCTGCAGAGCGGAGAAATCGTCGTGCAGGTCGTCACCGGCCGAAGCGTCGCCAGGCTCGGCTGGAGCTATCTCGCCTCCGCAATGAAGCTTCGCTCCCGCCATGAAACGGTCCGCGAGTTCGTTTCCGGCAAGTTCGAATTGACCACTAAGCCCCGGATGAGGGTCTCGATCGACGGCGAAGTCGGGGCCGAAACGCCGCTTGAGATCAGCGCCTTGCCCGATGGCGTGACGATCGCCGCGCCACGCGGCTAGCCGGCGGGGTTGAGCGCTCCGCCCGGCTCACGGGTCGCCTGCGCTTCCTCAATGCATTCGTCGTCCGACGGAGGACCGCCCACCCGAAGTCGAGCCTTTCGCCAGCCGCCCTTGAAGTAATAGGCGACCGCGAGGAGCATATTGATCGCGGAGGCGACCGGGAAGCTGGTCCACAAGGCGTCGGCCCTCAACCAGTCGTAGGTGGCGAAGATCCAGCCGAACCGCACGCCGACAAGGCCCACGGCAAGAATGATCAGCGGCGCCCACACCGCGCCGTTCGCGCGCACGGTTCCGAACAGCACCATCGTCACGCCGAACAGGACGAAGTTCCAGGTCGCGAGGACGTGGATGTGCCGCGCGATCGGCAGCGCCGGACTGTCACTGCCCATGAACAGCGCCAGCACCGTGCGGTCGGCCAGCGTCAGGATGACGACCAGCGCCGCAGTGATCAGCACCGTGTAGGTCACGCCGGATCGGGTGATCGGATTGACGCGATCCCAGCGGCCGGCGCCGATGTTCTGCGCGGTCATGGCGCTCACCGCCGCCCCGAGCGCCATCGCCGGCATCTGGACATAGGTCCACAGCTGCATGGCGACGCCGAACGCGGCGGTGGTGTCGACGCCCTCGCGGTTGACGAGGCTTACCAGCGCCAGCGCCGACATCGAGATGACGACCATCTGGATGCCCATCGGCAGACCCTTGGCGACGATCGTCTTCAGGATCGTGAAGTTGGGCCAGAGGTAGCAGAGCTCGCGCCCGCGAAGGCGCAGCGGCAGGTCCTTGGCGTACATGTAGATGAGCAGGCCGATCAGCGCGGCGTAATTGGCGATCAGGGTCGCCGTCGCGGCGCCGGAAATGCCCATCTGCGGCGCGGGTCCAAGGCCGAGGATGAAAACGGGGTTCAGGCCGCTGTCGAGGATCACGGCGACAATCATGAACCAGAGCGGCGTCAGGCTGTCCCCCGCTCCGCGCAGCGCCATCATCAGCAGCGTCAGCAGCAGCAGCGCAGGCATGGCGAGGAAGATCACCCGCAGATATTCGAGCGCGAGCTGCTCGGCGTCGCCCGGCGTCCCGAGGGCGTGGAGGATTGCGGGCGACAGATACCAGCCGGCAATGGCGATGAAGATCGTGATCAGCCCGAACGCGCCGGCGGCGGTGCCGAAGATCTTGCGCGCTTCGTCGACGTCCTTGCGGCCCCAGTACTGGCCGATGAGGATGGTCGAGGCCATTCCGAAGCCGAACACGAACGCCGTCAGCAGAAACATGACCATGTTGGCGTTGGACGTCGCGGCCAGCGCATGCTCGCCGAGGAAGCGGCCGACCCAGATGGCGTTGATCGTGCCGTTCAGCGACTGGAGGATCGACGAGGCGAGCGTCGGAAGCGCGAACCGCAACAGGGTGGGGCCGATATTGCCCTGCGTCAGGTCGCCCCGCTTCGCGTGTCGCTGCGTCCGCCATCCACCCTCCATGCTCCCCGGCGCAGGCCGGGGCCCAGTTGATTCAAAATCGGCGCTAGCGCCGCCTGGGCCCCGGCCTTCGCCGGGGAACAGCGTCAGCCCAGCCGCTCCAACGCAGCACGGTAGCGTTCGGCCTCAGCGGACTTCTCCGCGTGGTCGGAGCGGGCCTTTTCCACCGCCTCCGGCTTGGCGCGCTCGGTGAAGTTCGGATTGGCGAGCCGTTGCGGCGAGGCTGTCGCGTTCCTTCTCGGCGGCGGCAACGGCCTTCGACAGGCGGCCACGCTCGGCGTCGAGGTCGATCACGCCTTCCAGCGGAAGGGCAAGGTCGTCCCGCCAACGACGACTTGCGCCGCGCCCGCGCCGTCGAACGGCGAAAGCTGGATCGATTCCAGCCGCGCCAGCCGCGTCAGCATCGCGTGCAGGCGGTCGAGGCGATCGGCGGTCTCGTCCGGACGCATTGGTCGCGAACAGGTGCAGCTTGGCCGACGGCGGAACGTTCAGTTCGGTCCGCGCGGAGCGGATTTCGCTGACCAGCTCGATCAGCCATTCGATCTCGGCCTTGGCGCGCGGATCGGCCTGCGCTTCCGGCTCCGGCCACTTGGCGACGATCAGCTCGTACGGCCGCTCGTTCGCGTTCCACAGCTCTTCGGTGACGAAGGGCATGAACGGGTGGAGCATGACCAGGATCTGGTCGAACGCCCAGGCGGCGACGCGCTTGGTTTCCTCGTCGAACGCGCCCTTCACCAGCTCCACGTACCAGTCGCAGAAGGTGCCCCAGGTGAAGTGGTAGATGGCGTTCGCCATGTCGTCGAAGCGCAGCTCGTCGAACGCCTTGTCGAGCTCGGCGAGCGTGTTCGACGACCTCGCCGATGATCCAGCGGTTGACCGGAAGCTCGGCGGCGGGCGCGGCGATGCTCTGCGACGCGCCGACGCCGTTCATCTGCAGGAAGCGCGCGGCGTTCCACAGCTTGGTCGCGAAGTTGCGGTAGCCCTCGACGCGCTTCTCATCGAGCTTGATGTCGCGGCCCTGGCTTTCCATCGCCGCCATCGTGAAGCGCAAAGCGTCCGCGCCGTATTTGTCGATCAGGCCCAGCGGATCGACCGTATTGCCCTTCGACTTGGACATCTTCTGGCCCTTGGCGTCGCGGACCAGGCCGTGGAGGTAGAGCGTCTTCCACGGGCGCTCGCCCATGAACTCGAAGCCCTGCATCGCCATGCGGGCGTCCCAGAAGAAGATGATGTCGAAGCCCGAGATGAGGACGTCGTTCGGGTAGTGGCGCTTGAGGTCGTGGGTCTCCTCCGGCCAGCCGAGCGTCGCGAACGGCCACAGCGCGGACGAGAACCAGGTGTCGAGCACGTCCTCGTCCTGGCGCAGCGCCTTGCCGCCGGCCTGCAGCCTTCGCCTCTTCCTCGGTCTCGGCGACGAAAACGCTGCCGTCGTCGGCGTACCAGGCGGGAATGCGGTGGCCCCACCAGAGCTGGCGCGAGACGCACCAGGGCTGGATGTTCTCGAGCCAGTTGAACCAGGTCTTCTTCCAGGTCTCCGGCACGACCGCGATGTCGCCCGAGCGAACCGCCTCGATCGCCGGCTTGGCGAGCGTCTCGGCGTCGACGTACCATTGGTCGGTCAGCATCGGCTCGATCACCAGCCCCGAGCGGTCGCCGAACGGCTGCATGATCATCTTGTCCTCGACCGTGACCATCAGGCCTTCGGCGTCGATGTCGGCGACCACCGCCTTGCGGGCGTCGTAGCGGTCGAGCCCGCGATATTCCTCGGGCACGAGGTTGAGCGCGTCGACCTCTTCGGCGCTCGCCGTCGCGCCGCGCGCGATCTCGACCGCGCGCTTGGCGGACTCCTCGTAGGACGGCCCGTCGCTGCGCATGTGCGCGGTCCCGTCCATCAGGCGGTACATCGGGATGCCGTTGCGCTGCGCGACGCCATAGTCGTTGAGGTCGTGCGCGCCGGTGATCTTCACCGCGCCGGAGCCGAAGTTCGGATCCGGATAATCGTCGGTGATGATCGGGATCAGGCGGCGATGCTCCTTCGGCCCGACCGGGATCTCGCAAAGCTTGCCGACGATCGGCCGGTAGCGCTCGTCGCCCGGGTGAACCGCGACCGCGCCGTCGCCGAGCATCGTCTCGGGCCGCGTCGTGGCGATCGAGATGTAGTCGCGCTCCTCCTGAAGCGTGACGTTCCCGTCCTCGTCCTTCTCGACGTAGGTGTAGGTCTCACCGCCCGCGAGCGGATATTTGAAGTGCCACATGTGGCCCTGCACTTCGCGGTTCTCGACCTCGAGATCGCTGATCGCGGTCTGGAACTTGGGGTCCCAGTTCACGAGACGCTTGGCGCGATAGAGCAGCTTGCGATTGTAGAGCTCGACGAAGACCTTGATGACGGCCTTCGAGAAGCCCGGGTCCATGGTGAAGCGCTCGTTCGACCAGTCGCAGGACGCGCCGAGGCGGCGGAGCTGGCGGGTGATCGCGCCGCCCGACTGCGCCTTCCACTCCCAGACATGCTCGAGGAAGGCCTCGCGGCCGATCTCGGCGCGCTTGACCCCCTGGCTCTCGAGGTTGCGCTCGACGACCATCTGCGTGGCGATGCCGGCATGGTCGGTGCCGACCACCCACAAACGCGTCCTTGCCGCGCATGCGCTCGCGGCGGGTCAGGACGTCCTGAAGCGTATTGTCGAGCGCATGGCCGATGTGCAGCGAGCCCGTGACGTTGGGCGGCGGCATGACGATCGTCCACGGCTCCTCGTCCGGCCGATCGGGCCGGAAGAGCCCATTGGACTCCCAATGCTCATACCAGCGCTGCTCGATCGCGGAGGGATCGAAGGTCTTCGGCAGTTCGCTCATGCGCGGCGGTTAGCGATGCGGCGCTGCAGCATCAACCTCGCTCGCGCGGGCTTGGCTCAGCCAGCGGTTCATCCAGCCGAACACCTCGTCATACCACTGGATCGAGTTCTTGGGCTTCAGCACCCAATGGTTCTCGTCCGGATTGACCAGCAGGCGCGACGGGATGTTGCTGGCGCTGGAGAGCCGTGAACGCCGCGAGCCCCTGCGTGTAGGGAATGCGGAAGTCCTTCTCGCCCGTGATCACGAGCATCGGCGTCTTCCAGTTCTGGACATAGTTCACCGGGTTCCACTTCTCATACTCGGCCGGCGCCTCGTAATAGGGGTGCCCGCCGTGCTCCCACTCGTCGAACCAGAGCTCTTCGGTCTCATAGGCCATGGCGCGGGAATCGAAGACGCCGTCATGCTGAACGAGGCACTTGAACCGGTCGGGCCAGCGGCCTTCGATCCAGTTCATCATGTAGCCGCCATAGGAGCCGCCGAGCGCGCAGGCGTTGTCCGCGTCGAGTTGCGGATCGTTGGCCGTGGCGATAGGCGAGACCCTTCTGCAGGTCTTCGAGCGGCCAGCCGCCCCAATTCCTGTTGATCGCATCGGTGAAGGCCTGGCCGTATCCGGTCGAACCGTGGAAATCGACGGACACCGCCGCATAGCCCGGCGCCGTGAACAGGCGCGGGTTCCAGCGGTAAGACCAGCTGTTGCTGAAGCTGCCTTGCGGCCCGCCATGGACCAGGAAAGCGATCGGCAGTTTGCCTTTCACGTAGCGTCCGGCTTCAGCGTCCAGCCCCAGACGCGATCGTTGTTCGCTCCGGTGAAGCTGAACTTCCGGAGCGTAACGGGATCGAGCTGGGCAATCAGATCGCGGTTGGTGTCGGTCAGGCGAGCGAGCTTGCCGTTGCGGTCGAGCCGGAACAGTTCGTCCGGCGCCTTGATGTCGTTCATCGTCGCGATCGCGCCGCCGTTCGGAAGCGCGCGAACGTTGCCGTAATGGCCGTCCTTGGTGAGGCGCGTGACCTTGCCGCTGGCGACGTCGACGCGGCATACCGGCTGCTCCAGCGTGTCCTCGGCGGTGACCAGGATCGACCGGCCGTCGCGGGCCCATTCGATCGAACCGACGCTGCGGTCCCAAGTTCTGCGTCAGCGCGCGGGTCTGGCCGCTGGCGAGATCGCGGAGCTGAAGCACCTGGCGATCGGCTTCGTAACCCGGCGCGCGCCATCGCGAAGTAGGCCAGCGTGCGGCCATCCGGGCGAGACCGTCGGCAGATTGTCGGTGCCATCGTTGGCATCCGTCAGGTTGAGTGGCG
Source organism: uncultured Alphaproteobacteria bacterium (assembly GCA_963750315.1). Classification (GTDB taxonomy): domain Bacteria; phylum Pseudomonadota; class Alphaproteobacteria; order Sphingomonadales; family Sphingomonadaceae; genus Sphingomicrobium. The sequence goes on along the minus strand of CAVVQF010000017.1, from coordinate 3,672 downwards.
GTGTGCTGCCATCGATCGGAGATGCGAAGATGTCGAGGTTCGTCGACAGCGGCTCGATCCGGCCCGCTTCGCGCAGGGCGAAGAAAACGGTGCTTGCCATCGGGCGAGATCGCCAGTTTCTTCGCCGCCGCCGAACGGCTTGGACGGCGTGTCGCCTTCCAGCGCGCCGGTCAGGCGGACGCCGCCGCCCGCCAGCTTCCCGTTCTCGATCGGGAAGGCGTAGAGCGCGATTGCGGACGCCCGGCTCAGCCCAGGTATCCCAGTGACGCACGAACAATCTTGTCGTAGGTGCGGCCGCCGCCCTCGGGCTTGGCCGGGAAAGTCGTGGCGGCGCAGGCGAGGTCGGGGCAATCCTTCTGGTCGGCCCAGACGACGACGCGGTCGCCGGTCGGCGCGAGCTTGAAGCCGCCGATGTCGGCGCCGAAGTCGCTCATCTGCTGCGGAGCGCTGCCGACGGCCATGCGGAACAGTTGGTCGCGTTCGCCGACGGCCATCAGGAAATAGAGCGCGCCGTCCTTGCCGAAGACCGCGTCATGGCCCTTCTCCGCGCCCGGTCACGCAGCTGCGGCGTCGCGCCCGATTTGCGTCAGGTCGAGCAGGTACAGGCGGATTGTTGCGCTTGTTCGCCGCAAGGTCGGTGTCGGAGATTGTGAACACCGCCCACTTGCCGTCCGGCGAGACTTCCGGTGCGCCGACGCGATGCATCATGTGCATGTCGGTGGCGGTCATCGGGCGGGCGGTTGCTGGTGAGGCGACGGCAAAAGCGGCGATGCGATGCAGCCGCGAACAACGATGCTTTGATCATGGTCGGAGGCGTAGCAAAGCCTCGCGCATTGGCGCAAGCGCTAGACGGGCCGTCCCGTGATCCGCGAAATTTCGCGCTTCACATGCTCGTCGACCAGGCGGGGAAGATTGATCGTCGAGCCATTGCTTCAGCATCGGCCGGAGCATTTCGCGGATCATGTCTTCCAGCGGATTGGCCTGCGGAGGCATCGCCGGAACCGTCGCGGCGATCGTGCTGAGCTGGTCGAGCGCGTTGCGGCTCGCACCGGCAGCGCTCTCGTCCAGCAAAGGCGGACCGAGATCGGCCCTGGGCGCAAGCTCCTCGTTGAGCTCGAGGATTTCGTCCTCATCCTCATGCTCGTCGATGCCTGGGCGTTCGACCTGGTCGCAGCGACGCTCGCGGCACGCGCTTCCTTGTCCTCGGCGATCACCTTTTTGATCGACGCGAGGATCTCTTCCATCGAAGGTTCACGGCCGGACGCAATCATTTAGCGTCCGTATCGCCTATTGGCGCGGCGGAGTCACCCCTTGCGGGTGCCGGCGTCGGCGCCGGCGGGCGTGCCGGCTACCGGCCTCTTCGGGGCGTCACGGTGCGGGTCGCGACGGTGAGCGAGACGCGGTCGCCAGACCAGTCGTTCCAGTCGCCAGCGACGCGGCGGTAATTCCCGAGCGGATCGTAGAGCGGGCCGCCTTCGAGCCCGAGGTCCTGAGCTTCCGCCTGACCCATCGCATTCAGCAGCTGGAAGCCGGCGACATAGGCGTCGCGGCGGGCGGTCACCAGCAGGACCTGCGAGTTGAGCAATTCCTGCTCGGCGTTGAGGACGTCGAGGACGGTACGGGTGCCGACCGCTCTGCTCGGCGCGGGCGCCTTCCAGCGCGAGCGCGTTCGCCTCGACCGCAGTCTGGTTCGACTGGATCGCCTCGCGTGGCCGCCTGTAGCTCGCAAACGCGAGCGCGCGTGTTGGCGACGACCGAGCGCTCGGTGCCGACGACCTGCTCCAGGATCTGGCGATTCGAATCGCCTGCGCCTGCCGGATACGGGCAGCGGGAAGGCCGCCTTGGTAGATTGCGGATCGCGCGCCTGCACGCCAGCGCCGGTCGAAGTCGTGCTACCAGCGGCGAAGGGGCCGAACTGGTCCTCCTCGGTTCCCAGATAATCGGTGTAGCGGCCGCTGCCGATCGCATCGATACGGTCGGGAGGCGGGTCGCGCGAGCGACATTGACGTCCAGCCCGGCGGCACGCGCCTGCTGACTGATCGCGATCAGGTCCGGGTTGCTGGCAAGTGCGATGCGCACGGCCTCCTCGGGCGAGCCCGGAAGCGGCGGAAGCGGCGGCGGCGGCGCCAGTGTTCCGGGCTTCTGGCCGATCACCCGCCGATAATTCTCCTCGCTCGCCGACAGACGGGCGCGAGCCAACGTGAAACTTGATCGGGCGAGTTCGAGGCGCGCTTCGGACTGGGCGACGTCGGTCCGCGTGAGGTCGCCGATCTCGAAGCGGTCGCGCGTGGCCTGCAGGTTAGTCGACAGGACCTGCGACCTGGTTCTGGTTCAACTCGACGATCGCGCGGTCGCGGATGACGTCCATGTAGGCCGCGACGGCCTCGGTGAAGATGTCGCCTTCGACCGCACGAAGCGTCGCCCTGCCCGCCTCGACGCGGGTCTTCGCGGCCTTGATCTGGTTACGGACGCTACCGCCGCTGAACAAAGGGTAGCTGACGTCGACCCCGGCCGAGAAATTGCGGCCGTTGCCACCGCCGGTGCGCGTCAGATCCTGGTTGAGGCCGGCGGTCGCGCTGACCTGCGGCCGGCGCCGCGCTGCGGGCGATCGCGACAGTCGCGTCCGTGCCTTTCAGCGCCTCGCGCTGGGAGGTGATCGTCGGGTTGCTGTTGTAGGTCGACACCAGCGCCTCGCGCAGCGTGTCGGCGGACGCGGTACCGGCAAGCAGGGCTGCGGCAATCGTGGCGATGGCGATGTTACGGATCACGAGTTGGGGAGCTCCGAAGTCTAGAAAGTGAAGGCCCGTGGGCGCTCGAAGCCGGGCAAAACCGGCGTCGCCGCGTCGGCGATCGTCTCATAGCCGAAGCCTCCGCCCGAGCGCCGGCCGACGAACAGGCGAGTAATGCCCTGCTCGACGATCGCTGCCGCCAAGGCGTCCCCCATCCTCGAGGCGATCGACCAGCTCATCCGGAATATGGTCGATGGCCCCGTCGATCAGGATGATGTCGTAGGGTGCACCCTTCACCGAGCCTTCGGCAAGCGGGCCCTCGACAGCCTTCACGCCATTCTTGCGGGCGATTTCGACGAGCGCAGGCGACGATTCCACCGAGGTCACGTCGAGACCCATCTCGGCAAGAACGGCCGCGGAATAGCCGGAGCCCGCACCGACCACGAGCGCTCGCTCGCCGCGAAGGGTCGCCAGCGCCGTCAGCAGCAGGCCGAGTACGGCCGGAGCCGGAAGCGCCCTGCCCTCGCCCAGCGGAATCGAACGATCGACATAGGCCAACGGCTTCTGATCGTCGGGCACGAACTTCTCGCGCGGAACGACACTCATCGCCGCGATCACGGCAGGGTCGTTCACGCCCTGCGGGCGAAGCTGTGAATCGACCATCGCCTGGCGAGCGGCCGCATAATCGGGAACGGGAGCGTGGACGGTCATAAGTGTGATATGCTGCTAATACACCTTGGATGCAAGGGCGTCTTATCCGCCCAAGCCCCGCGCGCCAAGGGCAGCTAGCCCCCGTTTGTCGAATGTCGCGACGAACTCGTGGATCGCCATTGTGCGGTGCGAAGGGTTGACCACATGTCAAAAGCCGGAGAAAGGCAGCGCTCTCGGCCCGATGGCGGAGTGGTTACGCAGAGGACTGCAAATCCTTGCACGCCGGTTCAAT
>CAVVQF010000016.1:0-163092 GCA_963750315.1 uncultured Alphaproteobacteria bacterium | reverse complement strand
AAGTGAGACGACCAGCCGCGTCCTGGCGAACCCTGGCAACGACATCCTGCCGGTCCACGCCCGCAATGACGTGCTCCCACCAAGCGAGAAACGACATTGATTTCTTTGCACCTCCACGCGTATTGGCCAAGATGCCTCCTGAAGCTGGTCTAAAGCTCACTAGCGCAAGCATCTGCGTCGACCAATCCGGGCCCCGTTCGATAAGCGCTCAGGGAGGTGATCGCCGCCGTGGTGTCACGGGAGCAGGGACGACAACTAGGCGTCCCTTTCCCACGGTCTGCCTCGGGATTGGGCGGAAAGTTACCGCGAACTGCGAGCATCAACTAACTGGTTATCGAAATTTCAGGTCGTAGCTCTTCAGCTTCCCCGTCCATGCGCCAGCATGGCTAACGAAATCAAATTTCCGCAATCGCTGGAAAGCTGCGTGTTTGCTCAAGGGGCTTTCAAATTTCGCAATGAGTGGAAACTCATCTTTGCGCTCCCCGCGTCCATTCACGTCAGCACCTCTTTGATATGGCAAGCCAAGAAAGGTGTTAGCTTTGCGGCGTCTGAGGCGTTTGGTGAGGGCCACGGCTTCGGCGGAAAGGCAATGGTCGCGTATGGGCTTTATTGCATGGACGGCGTTGGCCGTATTCGGCTCGCGGAGACGCTGGAAGCGATCGACGCTCAGGAAGCGGTATACACTGCGCGCTACCTGAAATTGCACCCCACAAAATGCGAGATATGGCATCTGAGCCGACTGGTCGCGTCCCTCGATGCTAAGGACCTTGAGGGGTAACTTTCTGACCAACCTAAGTCACAATCGGCGACGAAAATCCGAAAACCGCGTTGCGGTTTCGTGCAGCGCTATTTCTTCGACACGAGAGACGGAGAAGCTTTCTTCGCCGACGATGAAGGGCAAGAACTGCCCGACCTCGAAAGCGTTCGGATCGAGGCCACCCGGTCTCTGACTGAACTGGCCTGTGACGTGCTGCCGGGCAGCATCAAGCGTATCCTCACGGTCGAGGTTCGAGACGGCAAGTGGCCGCTGTTGAAACTCCGTCTTACGTTTGAAGCGACTTCACTCGTCTAGTCCCCGGAAGGGTTCTCGCCGCAACGGTCATCGTCCAAAATAGTGGACGAACCCTCCGGACCTAATGTCAGCTCCGGAGCACAAGACCGCAGGTCTTCGGGACCTCCGCCGCGTTCACAAGATATTCGACGAGCAACACGGTTCCTACGTTGATGACCCGAATCAGGCCACGGGCGCCGATCGTTGGATTGTTGTCGGAACCCGGATACTCAAAGTGGGGCGCAACGTTTCGTGCCTGATCAGCGCTTCATAGAGCGCGGCCAGTTCTTCGTGGATTTCGGCTACATCGGCGCTGGTTGAGAGTTTCGCCTGCTCCCGCTCGGACCGCGCCCGTTCACGGAAATACGCAACATCATCCGATGACATGTAAGCCTCCCGCCAACTCCCTGTTTCGGCAGCTTTTCAAAATCGGCTTCGATTTGTTGTCTCTAACTTGAGGAAGTGACCCGCGCGATACAGCCTTTAGTACGCATTCCCGAAGGGCCGGTAAACGAGTGGTAGGTTGACTCCACATAGCGTGGCGCTTCGCTGCGCTCAGGAAGAGAGCGGTCCTATTCAAACAACGAAACGCGAACGCCGCTCACGTCAAGGCCGTGATGCCCAAGGACAATAGGCTGGCACAGCAGAGACTCTCGCGGGAGATAAAATTGCGATAACAGATCGCCAACCGCATTGCCTATTTTGAAGTCCGTACAGGCGATACGTTTCTAGGGAAAATGCCCATCTCGCAATAGCTTGTCGCAATCTTGTCGATTGCGATGATAAGCGCCGCCGTGCGCAGGTCCGTATCGTGCTTCGAGCTGACCTCAAGAAGCTCAGCAAAAGTGCTTACCATTGTCTCCTCAAGAGCGGACCGCACCAAATCGATTTCGCCGGCACCCTGTAAGGTATCCAGGATCGCTGCCTCGAACTTCTCGCCGGTCGCCGCCTCGACGATGCGATGGTAGGCGCCTTGATCAAATCGCTGGTCGATCCGACCTAACCGGACATGGGCAAGGTTCTTCAACCATTCAAGATACGAGGCGGTAACGCCGCCAGCATTCAGATATATGTCTGGAATGATCATCACGCCGCGTTCGCGCAACGCGCGATCGGCATCTGCGGTCACGGGCCCGTTCGCGGCCTCGCCAATGATCTTTGCCCGTATTCGTTTCTGATTAGCCTCGTGGATTGTGTTCTCGAGCGCGGCCGGAATGAGTATCTCGCAGTCGACCTCAAGACCCTGCGATGCAGAAGGCAAGTTTTCCGAGCCTGCTAGCCCGAGAATAGAACCGGTGCGGTGCCGATGTTCGATAATCTCCGCAACATCGAGACCCCCTTCTCTGATTATGGCGCCATCAATCTCAATCACGCAGACGATTTTTGCCCCTGCTTCCTGAAGGAACGCCGCCGCATTCCCGCCGACATTGCCGAGTCCTTGGACGACAATGCGCTTGCCCTCTAGGCCGAGCTCATGCCTAGCCGTTCCATGTCCGACTGTTGGGAGCAGGCCTCGCGAAGACCATAAAAAACTCCAAGTCCGGTGGCCTCCGCTCGGCCCCGCAGGCCGCTCAAAGAGAGCGGCTTTCCAGTGACGCAGGCGAGGGCATTGAAATCGCCATGGCGCATTTGCTGATAGGTATCCGCGATCCAGGCCATTTCCTGCGCGCCCGTTCCATAATCTGGAGCGGGGACATCGAGGCCAGGGCCGATCATGTTCCGCTCGATGAGTTCGTAGGTGTAGCGGCGGGTAATCCGCTCGAGCTCGGCCGCGGAAAATTCGCTGCGGTCGATCTGGACAGCGCCTTTTGCACCACCGAACGGAACGTCCATCAGCGCGCATTTGTACGTCATTAGAGACGCCAGTCCGATAATCTCGTTAGCATCGACGTTCGGGCTGAATCGGATACCTCCCTTTGTCGGACGGCGATGGTGACTATGTTCGGCGCGCCAAGCATTTACAACGCGAACGCTCCCGTCGTCCCGACGAATAGGAAAAGCAAACTGGCAGATGGTGTTGCAGATTCTTATTTGTGAAAGAAGTGTGGGATCGTGACCGGTGAAGCGTGCGGCTCGGTCGAAGGCGCGATCGACCTGCTCATTCAAACGGGCAACTCCGCCCTTCCCTACCCGCGTCATATCCCCACTCCCATGAACCGGCGACGGCGGTTAGGCAGTTCGCCGCGGTGAGACGGGAACTACCGCGCGGAACCTCACTCTGTCGATGCGAGGTTAGACGGTGCGAATGTATTAAGCACGAATTTCGCAGTCATATTTCATTCGACCAGGCCGGTTCTGCGTTCCGGCCGAAGCTTGCCGCTTTGTCCTTGTTGAGATTCTCCTGAGACACTGTTTTCACGATCCAGCAACTGCGAACCGCGAAACCACAATGTCCGCTGAGGGAAGGGAATTTCGATGCCCTCGTCATCGAGAGCTTGCTTGATCGCCCGCACTACCTGGTCGCGGCTCGCATGGGCCTGGACGGGCGTCGATCCAGCCCACCAGCGGACCAAAAAATTGATCGCGCTGGCTCCGAACTCCCGAGCGAAGACCTCGACCGGACGCTTCGTGTCGATCAGATCAGCGCTGCCAACGGCATTCATGATGGCCTGCGTGGTCCGGACTAGATCGGCATCATAGGCGACGCCTACCTCAATCTCATAACGGCGAACTGCTTGGTCGGTGAGAATCTTGAGCGGATTCTTGAACAGATAGGCGTTGGGCACGAGCACCAGTTCGTTGCTAAGATGGCGCAGGTAGGTGTCGCGAAGCGTGATCTCCTCGACGCGGCCCTCGACCGCTTCGCATTCGATCACATCGCCAATATTGACCTTCCTGCGCAGCATGATGAGGATGCCGGCGAGAAAATTCTCAAAGATGTCCTTGAACGCAAATCCGATCGCGACCGAACCTAGGCCGAGGAGCGCCAGCAAATTGGCCGGGGTGACTCCCGGGAGGACAATGGTCGCGGCGATCAGCAGGCCGGTCGTCCAGACCGCAACCCCGAGGACAGTCTCGAAGAGGTTGATCAGCGTACTTCGCAGGTCTGCTGGACGCAGGACTCGGCCAAGCAGCCGTCGTGCTGCCTTGGCGACGATCCAGGTGAAGACGACCACTAGCGAAGCGATGGCGAGCTGCGGAAGCATCCGGACCAGCCCAGCAACAAGCTCGGTCACGCGATCGACGAGAATATCGAGGAAATCCACCGCGTTGGTCTAGCCCGGCCGCCCGACAAGGTCCAACAGCCGTTGCATCCGTTGGCGCCCGCGTCCAACTATGAGCGATGGACCCCGGCGCCTTCGCTCCTGTTCACATAGGCTGGATCGATGCGTTCGCCAGGCTGGCGCTCTCAATCGTGCTTGCGCTTTCGATCGGCGTCGAGCGCTTCGTCCACAAGAAGCCCGTCGACTTCCGGCCCTTTGTCATCATCTCCCTCAGCGCCTGCGGGCTCGGCCTCCTTACCGTCGAGCTGCCCTTCACCTCGATCGATCCGAATTTGTCGATCGATCCGGCCAAGGTGATCAGCGGGGTCATGACCGGCATTGGCTTCCTTGGCGCAGGTGCGCTGTTCCGCGAAGGAGACATCGTTAAGGGTGCCGGTTCGGCGGCTTCGATCTGGTCGGCCGGTGCCATCGGGCTGATCTGCGGGATGGGATTCCTATGGCTCGCCGCGATGGTCGCCGCTGGCATCGTTCTTCTGTTCCTGCTCAGCCGCCATCTGGCCGACACCGGCCCTTACGCCGCCAACCTTGCCGACGATGACGATGATTCCGGGCACTAACCCAATCCGAAATACTCGCCGGACGGGAAGCATCACCGGCAGCGGAGGAAACGCACAACCATGACGGCACCTTCGGCCCATGCCCTGGCCGCCATCCTGCTCACGATTGCGATGTTTTACGGATTCGTGTCGGGACGCGCCCGCGTCGAAATCATCTCGCTCCTGACGATCAGCGCCATTGCCCTTGGTCTCTACTTCTTCCCCATTCCCGGAGAAGCACCGACGGATGGGCTCAAGCTCGCTTTCGGAGGCTTCGGGCACTACGCGCTGATCACCATCTGTGCGCTGATGGTGCTGGGACGTGGGCTCGTCACAACTGGCGCGCTCGAGCCGGCGTCGCGCATGCTGACGCGAGTATGGCGCGTCAATCGGCAGCTTGGCCTCCTGGTCACGCTCGTGCTGGCGATGCTGATGAGCATGCTGGTCAACGACACCCCGGTTTTGGTGCTAATGCTTCCAATTATGTCGGCGATCGCCGTCAACGGTGGCATGGCTGCCTCAAAGACGCTGATCCCGATCAACAGCGCGGTGCTGATCGGCGGGATGGCGACGACCATTGGCACCTCTACCAACTTGCTTGTCGTCTCGATTGCCAGCGACCTCGGGCTGCCGCAGATGGGCCTGTTCCACTTCACTCCGATTGTTCTGATGGCGGCAGCCGTCGCACTGCCTTTCATTTGGCTGGTGATGCCCCGGCTGTTGCCGGACAACTCGACCGCTGCCGGGCACGAGCCGCGGCGGTTCACAGCGACTCTTCGCCTGGCGGCAACTCGCCCGCGCGAAGTCTTGAACTGGCGCAGCTGAAAGACCTCCTGCCCGCCGGGATCGACCTTCGCCCTTCAGTGTCGCCCGGCCGCCTGACGGTCGGCGCCACCCATCAGGGGCTCGAAGAGGCAATGCGCGTTCTCGACGCGACGGCGGCACCTGGATGGCTGATGGACCGGCTAAACAGCGGTTATGGCAAGACCGGCGAGGACCTCAACGTCGTTGAACTGTCGATCCCGAAGGATTCGGGCATGATCGGCAAGGATGTCGCTGGCGCGAACCTGGCGGAGCTTTACAATGTCGCGCTGCTCGGCGTTCACGATGCGAGGCATCCGTGGCATGAAGGTCGGCCGGCCAATGCGCAGGATCAGAGAGATGCGCTGTTCGATGAAGGCGACATCATTCTCGTCACCGGCGCGATGCCGGATATTCAGGCGTTCGCACGCGCCGAAAATCTATTAGTGCTGGAAGGCGCAAAGGAGCTGCCGCGAACGGCAAAAGCGCCGCTCGCGCTGGCAATCATGGTTGGCGCCGTACTTCCGGCAAGCATCGGCCTTGTTCCGATCGCCATATCGGCCCTTGCCGGGGCAATCGCCGATGTTCGTCACCGGCTGTGTCCGCTTCGACAGGATCGGTCGAGCACTGTCCGCCAAGGTGATCGTCCTAGTCGCGGCGAGCATCGCGATCGGCCGGATCGTCCTCTTTAGCGGCGCGGCCGACTGGCTGAGCAGCCTTATGGCGCTCGGGTTGCACTATCTCCCCGATGCAGCCGTGCTCGCGGCCGTCATGCTATTCGTGACCGTGCTTACGAACTTCGCGTCCAACACCACAGCCGCAGCAGTCGGCACGCCAATCGCCTTCAGCCTGGCGCAAAAACTCGGAATTCCAGTCGAGCCGCTCGTGCTGGCAGTGCTGTTTGGATGCAACCTTTGCTATGCGACGCCGGTCGCCTACCAAACCAATATGCTGATCATGTCCGCAGGCGACTACAAGTTCGGCGACTATACTCGAACCGGTCTGCCACTCGTCGCAATCATGATCGTCGTCTTGTCTGGAATTCTGGTGTACCGCTACCGCCTTTATTGACAGGCGAGTAGCCCGGCCCAGTTGTGATTTCCGGATACGCAGTGTGGATGGGTTGGCCCGACCTGCCGCAATTAAAGCTGGCGCGATCGAAATTCGAAAAAAACGGCGCGCGCCAGTTCCCAAGCATGACTGTAGAAGGTCCGCACCTTCCCTCGATAAGCTCGCCCGGTCCGAGCAACACGTGCAAGTGCGAAATCAATGTTCGAGATCGGCCGCGGCGATCATCTCTAAAAGCGCCTGCAGCGTGTTGCGATGGACGTTCGCGGCTTGGCGACCTGAAGCAGGTGAGTTCTGATGTCTTCGTTGCGGGTCCGCATCGATAGATCGCGGCTTCGCTTTGCCGGTCGGCGATAGTATTCCGGTTTGGCTCGCATCAACCTATCGAAACGACGTAAAGCAGTACCATGCGAACAAGCAAGTTCATTGCAGGTATCATGGTCAAACTAGCGGCAGTCCTCAAAGCACGCGTTGGCGGCAAACGACATACGTCAAAGCAATGTGTCAGCGTGGCGCAAAATGCGTCGCGCGATTAACTCGGCAAAGTACAATCCAGATTGAGGCGTATCGTCTCGCGACCCCTAGACGAGGCAATGAGTCTCAGCAGACTACGCGCCTAGGAGACGTACATGCGCTGCGCTGGCGACCTGTTCAAAAGCCTGAAACCAGCACTTCCTGCTTCTCAAGAAAAGTGGACGCACTAGACCTAACCGCTTTGGGCGAAAGCGAACATTAGGATGCGGCCGAGACGTCAGTGGACAGTATGGATCAAATCTTCCGCAAACCACCCCGCGTCCAATCCGCTGAATATTACATAGACTGCAAGGTCGCTCGGGCCACCGATCGCGGACACCCCAGTTGCTCGAGGCCTGGACCAACCCTCAACTCTGCCAACACGAGAGGCGAAGCCGAGGCGCTCCGTTTGCTCGGTGGCTTTGATCCGCACCCTTATGCCGAGAGTGACTGACGGCAACATAATTGCTCACCTCTAGAACAGCAGGGCCAGAAGATATGCGGACCCACCCAATAAAACGATGATGGCAACCCACAGTGCCGTATCGGCCATGAACAGGCGGAATCCGCCCCGCTCAAGACTAGCTTGCTCAGCGAACTCACCACTCGCCATCGCGGCGCCTGCGACACCGGAATAGAACACAAGCTGCGGCACTGGCGTGTGGATGAAACCAAGATAGAACGGCAATCCAATCGCTGCCGCCGTGGCGGTCATGAGTTCCGCTCTTGAGCCCTTCCAAAGCACCATCGTCATCAGTCTAGCGCGGTCACGAATGTGCTAACAGCCTCGGTCCTTTCGTCGATGTATCGGAACAGGGCATAAACTGCGCTCGACACCATCATGCGGAAAACACCCCCCGATGAGATGCATCTGCGGCCCTGTCGTAGGTCGAAAGCTGTCGCGGCAGGTTTGAGTGGAAAGCGGACAACTCCCCGTCTCCTGGCCGATTGACCGCCGAGCCTCTTCAGCGGCCGGTCGATCGTGCGTCACATCGCTGAGAAGCACGAAGTTCTCCTTCCGGTCGATCCGGACGGACGGGCTCGCGCGATCACATGGATGTTCGCTGCGCTGAACACGGTCGAGCCGGCAATCGTTGAATGGGAATCCTTCATGCTCTTGGAGAAGGATAAGTCGTGGTAAGTTGAAAGGGCACATTACAGACGGACGAGCGATGATCGTAAGACGTGTCGAGACCGCCGCTGTTGAAGCACCGCGAGTTTCTGGCGCTGAACCGTCGAGCCGACCAACCAACCGCTCGACGGAACAGCAACGAAGATCGCCAGCACGCGCAAGAGTAGCGACCCAGAAGCCATCGCCAAAGGCGTTTAAATCGGGAGCGCGAACGTCAGCAACAAATGCCAGGGCAGATTGCCAATTGCTATCTGTTCGGTTTTTCCGTCAGCAATTGGCTGCGGAGATCGGATTCGCTGTGACAGGATTCTCCGCAGGCTTGCTATCCCAAGCTTACGCTGCGTGGGGATGCAAACTCTGTGGGTCCTCCACTGGAAATTGATCAGGCAGACCAGGCGTCCACATAGTCATCAAAGTCGAACTCTTCTGTACACTCGCCTTCGAGCATGAGTTCGGGACCTGCATTCGGGACGAGCCGGGGCTCCCACCGGGAGGATACCCAGCCGAGCAAGTGCACCAGCGCGTCGACTTGGTCGTCGTACTTCGCGCGCGGAAAACCCAGTAGCTCGTGGAGGAACTGGCCAAGCCAGGGCGCTTCCTGCGGCAACAGGAGATCACCCCGCTCGACCAGCGCGGTCTGTCCCCAGGCGCGTGCTTCCTTGTGAACCGTCGCTTCTCGGCGAAGCGGACGGGGTACCTGCTCCGGCATGCGATGCTCCAGCTCTTGAAGAAGTTGGCGGCCGCTGACTGCGTCCTCGATCAAGAGCATGTCAACCTGCCACTGCCGGGCCATCTCGACCGCCTTGTCATACAGTTTCGGGAAGTTCAGTCGCCCGCGGTACATGTGCAGCAGGTAGACCTCGGATCCGCGAACCAGCGCTGTGGCGCATGCAGAGAAGTCCGACGTAATCCGCTCCGAGGCGGCGGTGTCCCAGCTCTGCACAATCAGGTCGCCCTGCTGCTTCGTGGGCGGGTTTCCATAATAGCGTAACCACGATCGCTTGAAGAACAGTCCGCCTGCTGGAATGGGCTGCTGCTGAAACTGTAAGTCGAACTCGGACCTCATCGAACGACGCAGTCGGTGAAGTTCCTCAAGGTCGAGGTGCGCTGGATTCAGCGCACAGCCCACGCGGCGCTGGTAAAACTGATCGGCACCGATCTGGATCAGCTCGGGCTCTATAGCGATTGCCGGCAAGTTCAGGTACCGCCATCCACCTTCACCAAGCAGGTAACCACCGAGATCTTCCTCGTGGATACGCTGCATCACGACGATGATCGATCCGGTTTTCTGCCGGTTGAGCCGCGTAATCAGCGTATTGGTGTACCACTTGATGCTGTTCTCTCTGGCGATCTGCGACGTTGCTGCATCGAACGGCTTCACCGGGTCATCGACGATGATGTATTCGCCGCCGCGCCCGGTGAGGCTACCGCCGGTCGACGTCGTCAGCCGGCCGCCGCCTGCCGTCGTGCGAAAGTTGAGGTCCGGAGCCCTGCCTCGCAGCTTCGTTTTGGGAAAGAGCTGCCGGTACCAATCGGCCTCCATCACCTGCTTGCACATCTTTGCGAGGTCGCCAGCAACTTCGATCGAGTAGCTGGCGCAGACGAACCTTCTGGCCGGGTATCGGCCGAGCATCCAGGCTACCCAGGCAACCGAGATCATTATCGACTTCAGGTGCCGCGGCGGCATGGTGACGAGGAGCCGTCGCGAATGGCCGTGCTCGATCTGCTCCAGCTCCCACGCCATTGCTTCGAGGTGCCAGTTGGGGATGAACTCGTCCGCGGCCGAAACGGTCTCGAAGACCTTAGCGACGAACGATACAAGGTGTTTGCGCCGGAGCTCCCGCATCAGCCTCGGCGTCATTTCAACGGACACCATCTTCCTCCTCTGCTTCGTCGGATCGGGAGATGTCGGGATCGACCGCGTGACCTGCCTCCTCATCGCTGGAAGGGCCCAAGCGCTTCATGATCGCTTCGATGTAGAGCTGCTCACCCAGCGTCAGCTCTTCGTCTTCCCTGGGCTCATCAGTTCCCAGACCGAACATCTGGATGTTGAGGCTGATCACGTGCTCGATGGCGCGCTGGTTTCCGGCCATTGCCTTTTCCAGCTCGCGCTTCACGATCAGCTGCAGCTTCGAGACCTTGAGGGGTTTGTCTCCCTCCATAATCTGCATGCGCTGCGAGAACTCGCCCTGAAGTATCTGCCGGAGTCCCTTGGCACCTTTCGGCCGGCCCTTGGGGTTGCCCGAACGTCCGGGCTGAAACTGGTGCTTCCTGGGCGGGCGCTTGTAACCGATCGGTTCGTCGTCGGGCCACGAGGCGACATCCCGATTGCCAGGGCCCTGACTGTTCCCGTTTCCGCCTGCTTCGGCCTGAAGCTCGAACTCCGATCCTTCATCGCCCGGCTCATCAATGTTGGACATCAGTGGCCTCCCTGCGTCGGGACGGCGCGCTCAACAGCGACTTGGGCGAAGGTGCGACCGTCCTCCAGCCGCGCTTCAATGCCGATTTTCTCGGTAACGCGCCGAAGGATGACGTCGACGTACTTCGGGTCGATCTCGAGACCGAAGCCGCGGCGCGCCGCGGATGCGGCCGCCGAAATCGTGGTCCCCGACCCCAGGAACGGATCGAAGATAATGTCGCCGGGTGCCGAGACGTCGAGGATGGCATCCGCGCACATTTTCAAGTTCTTTACTGTGGGATGATCCTCCAGATCCTGCTTGCGGCCGGCGCGGAAAACATTCGCTCCGGGGTACTGCCAGATATTTGACCGCACGCGCCCCTTGCCGCCCAAACCGAAATTATTCGTCGTCGGTCCCGCGGTCATCTTGAAGGCGAGCACGAACTCGTGCTGGCTGCGATAGAAGGCTCCAAGCGCAGGCGAGCTCTTTACCCAAACGATGGTGTTCTTATGCTCGAGAAAGACCCCGTCTGCGGCGTTCTGGACGTGCCGGGCGTGGCGCCAGTCCATGAAAACGAACGCGATGGCGCCCGGGTGGGAGAACTCTGCCATGAGCTGAAAAGCCGGACGGAAAAAGCTGAAGGTGAGCTCCACGTCGGACATTTCGGTGCAGCCCATCATGAAGTCGCCGTGCTTCTTGGCGCCAAGTCCGGAAACATTCCCTTCGATTGCGACCCCGTAGGGCGGATCCGTCAGGACGGCCCCCGCCTTCTGGCCCGCAAACAGGCGCTCGACGTTGGCTCGGTCGAGGCAGCTGCCGCAAAGCAGGCGGTGGTCGCCGATCAGCCATAGATCGCCGGGGCAACTCACTGGCACAACGTCATCGCTAGGGAGCTCGACCAATTCCTCATCCGGCGCCGAGCGGTCGTGGCCGAGAAGCTTGTCCACTTCGATGACATCGAAGCCGGTTGTCGAGATCGTGTAGCTGTCGTTGCCGTCGAGCAGGTACTCGAACTCAAGCGCGAGTTTTTCCATGTCGAACGAGCTGAGGCTTGCCAGCTTGTTGTCGCTCAACAGAAATGCGCGACGCTGCTTCGGCGTCAGGTGCGAAACCCTCACAACCGGGACGGAGGTGAGGCCGAGCATAAGTGCCGCCTCATACCTCGCGTGCCCAGCAAGGATCATGCCTCCATCGTCGACGAGGATGGGAATCACGAAACCAAACTCGCTGATGGCCGCAGCCAGCTTCCGCAGCTGCGATATCGGGTGAATGCGAGCGTTATTGGGGTTCGGGTGAACCAGTGTGATGGGCACCTGCTCGATGGCCAATGCCAGCAGCGGTGGAGTTTTGTGCGCCATTGCGAGTGCTCCTGAGTCAAAAGGAGCCCTCCAGTTATCCCTGTTCTTCCTCGCGCGCCTTCACGATTAAGTGGCGAAGATCAGGGATCGTCGACATGCTGTTCCGCAACGTTGCGTACGATGGCAGATCATACTCTCGGTCGTGGAGTGCTTTCCAGGCTATGCGTATCGATCTTTCCGCCTTCGGTAGCGTCGACCAAGATGGATCTTCTGCCACGGCGCCCCAGCGCGGAACTTCCAGCGTCCGGCCCTCTTCGATGCAGCCTTCAACAGACTGCTTAATCCACTTTGCGAGAATGATCTCATCCGTCTTGAGGCTCGCGGTTCGCCTTTGTGGCCGATGAGATGGTCGGATTGCGCTGCCGGCGATTCTCTTGAGGAGCAGTCTACGCGCTTCAGGAACGAGTGAATCCTGCGTCAGAGGCGCGACTAGCTCCAGAAGCTCTTCAGCCTCTTGTTTCTGCATCTTGGACCGGCGGGCGTGGAGCCTGGGTACTTGGAAGAGGAAATGATCGAGCCGGCGTCGCTGCTCGTCTGTCAGCAGCTGCGGAGGACAGTAATCAAATAATTGGCTGAAATAGCGTTCGGAATAGAACCCATTTGCGATCGCCCCAGCGAGACCGCCGCCGCGGCTGTGAATGCGGTATTTGGCCATGTCCTCTGCTGATTCCGCCCGAGAGAGTCGCTGTTATCTTCTTAGGGAAATCTGCAGCAAATGCGCGCGTTTCCGTCAGTTCTGCCCCTCGTTGTGGCTCCTCGAGAGTGATTTTCCCTGTAGAGTCCCTGTAGAACAGGGAATTGCCGTGCAGAGACCGGTCCGCAGTGGACTGCGTCGCGCACCATTCCCCTCTAAAGCAGGTTCCGGACCGAGCTGTGCTTCGCCCCGCGGAGGCGATGCGGGAAGGTGGCCTAGTGACTGACCGGCACGTCACTGCCGATGAAGATGCCATCCGGCGCGTCGCAATATCGCGAGCACCTTCGGATCGCCCGACTGCCTTCTCGAGCTCCTCGACTGCGCGTCGCACCTTCTCGCGGGTCTCGGGCCGGACGTTCTGCTCGTTGTTGAGAACTCGTGAGACGGTGACCCAAGCAACGCCTGCCGCCTCCGCAACGTCGTCGATCGTGGACCTTCGCGCGCTCACCCTGGCTCATCGGCAAGCGTTGGCCCGTCAAGCAATGCTCCGTTAGCGCCCTTCTCCGGCGACAGCGGGAATTGCGAGCGAAGCATCAGCGGATCGGGACGAACCGGACCGCGGCGCCGCCGCCCGGAGCAAGCCGGATCGCCAAGCCGGTCCGCGATGTCAGCATCGCGCTGCTCGATGACGATCGAGCGCGGGTTGGTGCGATAATCGGCGTCGTCGCCGTCGCGATAGATTTCCGCGCGATAGCGGCGGCCGCGCTGGCAGGAAGTCGAGCGGCGACGTCGAAGCGCCGTTCCTGCTCGTCGCCGACCGCGCCGACGAACCACTGGTTCGATCCGCGCGCCTTGCGCGCGAAAACCGCCAGGTCGCCGACCTCGCCGGCAAGCATGCGCGTATCGTCCCAGTCGACCGCGACGTCCTTGATGAACTTGAACGTCTGCGGGTTGGCCTCGTAATTTTCGATGAGGTCCGGCGCCATCTGGATCGGCGAATAGATCACCACGTAGAGCGCCAGCTGCTTGGCCAGCGTCGACAGGATCGGCGTGTTGTTCTTGCCGGTGAGGCTGAGCACGCCCGGCGTGAAATCCATCGGCCCCGCCATCATGCGCGTGAACACAAGATTGGCCTCATGCTCGGGCGGATTCTTGGGCTCGCCCCATGCGTTATATTCCATGCCCCGCTGGCCCTCGCGAGCGACCCAGTTCGGATAAGTGCGGCGAAGGCCCGTATCCTTCACCGGCTCGTGCGGATTGACGGCGATGTGCCGCTTCGCGGCCTCGGTGACGACCTTCAGATGGTGGTTCACCATCACCTGGCCTTCGTGCCATTCGAAGTGGATCCTGCCGTCCGCTCCCTGCGCCTGAATGCCGCCAGCGTCGGCGACGTAGCCGGTCTTCACCGCCGGAACGCCGAGCCGCTGATAGAGGTCGAGCGCGGGGCCGAGCTGCTTTTCGTAGTTGGCGATGTTGCCGCCGGTCTCGTGGTGGCCGATCAGGACGACGCCTTTCGACTGCGCGTAGCGTGTCACCTCGGCGATATCGAAATCGGGATAAGGCTTCGGTGAAGCTGAACTCGAAGCCGCGGCCGAACCAGTCGCCGTCCCAGCCCTTGTTCCAGCCTTCGACGAGCACGCCGCCTGAAGCCGTTCTTCGCCGCGAAAGTCGATCATGCGCTTGGTGTACGCGGTGGTCGCGCCATGCTTCGGACCCGAGTTCCAGGTCTTCCGGTCGAGATGCATGTCCCACCAGATGCCGACATATTTCATCGGCTTCACCCAGCTCACGTCGCCGAGCTTGTTGGGCTCGTTGAGGTTGAGGATGATCTGCGCGGACCGGTAGAGCGACGGCGCATCGGGCGCGATCATGATCACGCGCCAAGGCGTCGCGAACGGCGTGTCGCGGGCTGACCTTCGGGCCGGCGGACGACGGTGTCAGAACGGCCTTCAGCAGTGCGGCCGCGCGACGCGGCGCAGGTTCATCGCCGAATAGTCGACCAGCGCCGCTTCGTGGAATGACAGAGTGAAGCCCGCTTAGCGGTGCGGACGGTCAGTGGCGTCTGCGCCGTTCCGACCTGCTCGATCGGAGTGCGGCTGTAGACATATTCCTCGCGGTTCCACTCGAACGCCGGGTCCCACCAGGCTTCGCCCGGTTCCGCGATCGACGAACTCGGTCAGCTCGTCCGCGATGTTCGCGTGCGCCAGTTTCTCCTGCTTCGGGAGCTGGTAGCGGAAGCCGATTCCGTCGTCGTAGACTCGGAACACGACGGTCATCCGCCTCCTGTCCCAGTTCTTCTCGTCGAAGCTGACGGTCAGCTCATTGTAGTGGTTGCGGATCGTCGCGATACTCGCCCCACGGCTGCTCCCAGGTCTCGTCGAAGCTGCGCGTCGATTGTCCCGCGAGCGCCAAATTGCGCAGCATCTGCGGTGCATCGGTGAACAGGAAACCGAGCCGGCTTTCGCGCGATCACTGGCTTGCCCTGCTGCTCACCGCATAGCCGACGCGGCCTTCCGGATTGAGCGTGACGTCGACCTTCAGAATACCCGAGGGCGAGCTAACGCTTGCGACGCCTGCGCGGTCGGCGCCGCCTGGGCGATGGTCTGGGCGGCGGCGGGAAAGGCGATGAAGCAAAGGACGAAGGCGGCGGCAAGGCGGATACAGGCTCATGCGATCTCCTCGATCACCGCCGAGTAAGGGCCAAGCACGCCGCTCGTCGAGGTCTCCTGTGCTGAACGACCGATCTTGCCCTGCGCATCGAATGTTCGACCGGGCTGATCCGGACAGATTGAACGCGCATCGCAGCCGCTGGCCGCCGGCCGACGCGCTCGAACATCAGCATCTGATCGTCCGCGCGTGATGGTCTTGATCGACCCGCTACGAAGCGCTGCGTGCGCGTGGCGCAGCTTCGAGGCATTCTCGCGTGAACTGGAGCAGCGAATCCGATCTCGCATCCTGACGGTCGATCGCTAGCTGCGCTGTGCTCTCGCCCACTGGGAGCCACGGCTCCGCGTCGGAAAAGCCAAGCTGCCTTGCGTTCGAGTCGCCACGGCATCGGCGTGCGCGCGCCGTCGCGGCTGAGCGTCTGCGGCCAGTTGGCGATCGCTTCGGGATCCTGCAGCCGGTCGAACGGAACGTCGACTTGCGGCAGGCCCAGTTCCTCGCCCTGATAAAGGATGATCGATGCCGCGCAATGTGGCGAGCAGCAGCATTTTCGTCCGCGCGAAACGGTCCCGATGTTGCGTCATCGACCCAGCGCGAAATGGCGCGCGGGGCATCGTGATTCTCGAACGCCCAGGTCGGCCAGCCGGCAGTATCCGGCCAGTCGTTCGCGACCCGTGCGACAAGCTCTGGAGTCAGCTGTTCGGCGTACAGAAAGTCGAAGCCGTAAGCGCTGTTGAGCCGGCCGCTCGCCGTGGTGAAGGCGCGCATTTCGTCTAGCGCGTGATCGCCACCGACTTCGGCAAGCGTGAAGCGATCTCCGTAGCTCGTCCGTGACTTCGCCCGAAGTCGCTCTAGGAATTTCAGGATGTCGGGATGCGACTGGTTGTAGAGGTGCTGCTGGAAATCGAACGGACGGGTACGCTTCTTCCCGTTCGCCGCAGGCGGATTATCGCGGAGTTGCAAGGTCATGCATCGCGAAAGTTGATCGCATCGATCCGGAAGCCGTCGACGCCGCGGTCGAGCCAGAACCGCGCCACGTCCAGCAGCGCATCCTGCACGGCGCACATTGTGCACGTTGAGATCCGGCTGCTCGGGTAGGAAATTGTGCAGATAATATTGCCCGCGCCGCGCGTCCCAGGTCCACGCCGGACCGCCGAACACCGACTGCCAATTGTTCGGCGGCGAGCCGTCCGGCTTGGCGTCGGCCCAGACGTACCAATCCGCCTTCGATTCCTCGCGGTTCGCTCGACTTTCCTTGAACCATGGATGCTGGTCGGAGGTATGCGAATAGACCTGGTCGATGATGACTTTCAGCCCGAGCCCATGCGCGCGCTGCACTACGGCGTCGAAATCGGCGAGCGTTCCAAACACCGGGTCGACGCCGCAATAGTCAGCCACGTCGTAGCCAAAATCCCGCATCGGCGAGGTGAAGAACGGCGACAGCCAGACCCCGTCGACGCCGATGCTGCGAACGTAATCGAGCTTCTGCGCGATGCCCGGCAGGTCGCCAATTCCGTCGCCGTTCGAGTCGAGAAAGCTGCGCGGATAGATTTGATAGATTGCCGCGCCCCGCCACCATGGCTCGGACGTTGCAACCGAAGCTTGTCGTACGCGCTTCGTCAGCGAGCATCACACACCGCATAACCGAGTGGGGGAAGCGAAATCCGGACGCTGCCTGGCGCCGAGGCGGTCGCGGCGCATTTGCCGGCTAGGGTGATGAACTTCACTGAATTCGTCTCGACCACGACATTCTGTTCGATCGGCTGCGTGGACGTATTGAACAGCAGAAGCATCTCATGCCCATCCACCGGATCGAACCGCGAGACGGCGAAAAGGCCCGGCTTCTCGGACGCAAATCGAAGCTGCTGGCGACCGCGCGTCAGCGCAACATTTCCGGTCCGGAGGCGAGCGAGCTTGGCGATCTCGCGATACATCGGATGCTTAGGATCGAAGTTCGTCTGGGCCGTCGTCGCCGTCGTGCCGAGCAACTTGTCCTCATTGTAAGTCGCGACCTTGCTGGCGAACATGTCCTGCCGCGCGTCCTGATCCCCGCCCTTGCCGACGAAGCCCTGCTCATCGCCCGAATAGATCGTCGGGACGCCGCGCAGCAGCAGCAGCATGGCGTGGCCGAGCATGTCCCGCTTCAGCAGTTCGCTGTCGTCGCCCTTGTAGCCGAACATCTTCAGCAGTGATGGGAAGCGTCCCGCATCGTGATTGCCAAGAAACGTCGGGTTGCGGCCTGCGCCCCACGCACCGCCTTCGTACAAGGGATCGGCGCGGAACAGCTTGGCGAGTTCGTCAGTCCCCGCCATCCCGCTGACCGTATCGATTACGGCGCGCGCGAAGGCGAAGTCGAGGACGTTCGGAAGCTTGTCGACACGCGTGTTCACGGCGGTGTGCGCGGGGTCCATTTCGGATGTCGCGACTTCACCGAAGATGTGGAAGTTCGGGATGCCTTTCGCTCGCGCCCGCTCGAGCATGGCGGGTGAGAAAGCCGCCCAGAACTCCGGATTCACGTGTTGCGCCGTGTCGATGCGGAAGCCGTCGATCGCCGAAGCGGTCGATCCACGATCCGTAGATCTCGATCATGCCCTGCACGACGCGCGGATGCTCGGTGTAGAGATCGTCCAGGCCGACGAAGTCGCCCATCTGGCTGGACTTCGCCCTTGAACGTCGTGTCGCCCCGGTTGTGATAGTAGATCGGGTCATTGAGCCAGGCCGGAACCTTGATGCTCTTTTCCGATGGCTTGACCGTGACAGTGTAAGCGTAATTCGGATCGTTCAGCTTCGAAAAGTCGCGGCCGTCGAAGCCTGTGTTGATCGCCGCTCCGCCTAGGCCGCCGCGGCGTTGATAAGGATAATCGGCAATGCTTCGGTACGGGCACTCGCCCTTCCCTTCGCATTCCCGGGGATAGAGGACGTCCGCCGTGTGGTTGGCGATGATGTCCATGTAGACCTTCATCCCGCGCGCATGCGCCGCGTCGACGAAAGCCTTGAAATCGGCGTCAGTGCCAAGGTGCGGATCGACGCGGGTGAAATCGGTCACCCAATAACCGTGATAGCCCGCGCTCTCCTGGCCCTTCGGGCCTTGCACCGCCTTGTTTTTGAATATCGGCGACAGCCAAACCGCGGTCGCGCCCATGCCCTGGATATAGTCGAGCCGCTTGGTCAGGCCCTTCAGATCGCCGCCGTGGAAGAAACCCTTCGCCGTCGGGTCGAAGCCGGTCGTCAGGCGGTCGCCCTTCAGTCCGCCCTTGTCGTTCGACGCATCGCCATTCTCGAAGCGGTCGGGGAGTAGAAAGTAGATGACCTCGTCTTCGGGCAGCCGGGCGCGATAGTCCGCAGCCGGAGACGCGGCGAGTGCCAGCCAAGAGCAAGAAGCATGGGCATCAGGCGAGCGCCTCCTGACGCTGTGCGGATCGTTGAAGCATTGAGTCCACGAATGCCGCGTGGGTCGGCAAAGCTGCAGCAGCGCTGCGGTACGTCGATGCGAGTTTCGCAAGGTAATTCGCCAGCTCCTCGCGGGGCAAAGCAGCGGCCAAAGGCGAGAAAGATCGCGGCTCAATTCCCTGCCCGATCATGACCTGTCCCCAACCTTCCTCGGTGAATAGCTCATTGTCTTCACGAACGATGATCGCGGACTTCTTCGAACAAGGCGATTTTCTCAGCGAGCGTGTCGGGGATTTGCATGTTGCGGACCTGATCCCAGAACGGCTCGCCCATGCGTCGATTGGCTTTGTAGTGAAGCACGATGAAGTCGCGGATCTGCTCCCATTCGGTGGCCGTCATCCGGTTGAACTTGTCGCGGGCTTTCGAACCTGACGATGCTTGCGGGAGGAAGGTTAGCAACCGCGCGATCGACGACTGGACGAGGTGGATGCTCGTTGATTCCAGCGGCTCCATGAATCCCGCGGCCAACCCGAGCGCGACGACATTGTGCGACCAGACCTGCTCGCGCATTCCGGCCGTGAACCGGAGCGGCCGCGGGTCGTCGAGTGCCTCGCCGTCGAGGTTGGCAAGGAGCAGCGCGGCGGCCTCATCGTCGCGAGATCTGGCTGCTGCAATAGACGTGACCGTTGCCGGTGCGATGCTGCAGCGGGATCCGCCACTGCCAGCCGGCCTTACGCGCCATCGACTGGGTGTAGGGACGCAAGTCGTCGCTCCGCGCGCAGGGCACCGCAAATGCGCGATCGCACGGGAGATAGTTCGACCAATCGCGGAAACCGACGCCCAGAGTTTGGCCGAGGAGCAGCGACCGGAAGCCGGTGCAATCGATGAAGAAATCGCCTTCGACACAGCTCCCGCCCTCGAGCGTCACCGCCGTTACATCGCCCGTCAGCTGATCGCGCTCCACGTTATCGATCTTGCCTTCGACCCGGGCGACGCCGCGTGCTTCCGCATAGCTCCGGAGGAAAACGGAGAAGAGTGAGGCATCGAAATGGTAGGCGTGTACGAGCCCAAGCGCCGTATTTGCCGGCCCTTCGGGGATCGCCATGCGTCCCATGTGGGCGGCGACCTCGTTGAAATAATAATGGCCGAAATCCTCGGCAATGCCGTCCGCGCGGGCGCTGTGCCAGAGCTGCCGGAACGGGATTAGACCGACCGCACGTCCGACAATTCCGAAGGCATGCATGTATCGATGGCCCGGCTCCAGCCAGCCGTCGAACTCAATACCGAGCTTGTAGGTCGCCTTGGTTTCACGAACGATGTCGGCTTCGTGCAGGCCAAGTCCGCCGATGAACAGGTGAATCTGCGGGATCGTCGCTTCACCGACGCCGACGATGCCAATCGCGTCGGATTCCACGAGTGTGATCGAAGCTCCGCGCAAGGAAACGCGAGAGCGTGGCCGCAGCCATCCATCCGGCTGTGCCGCCGCCAACGACGACAATCCGGCGCTGACCAACTTCACTCATGTCCGTCTCTCATTGCGCGAGCCCGGCGGCGCTACAGGCACCGCCGGGTGCGCTCGAAGGTCAGCCGCGTTCCGGAGCCGGTGGCGGCGGCGGAGGCGGAGGCGGCGGAACCGGGCACGCATCCGTCGCCAGGATCACCGATCCGTCCGCGCAGGTTTGCGTAGCTGGTGGCGGAGGCGGCGGAGGCGGGGCAGGAGGTGGCGGGGGAGGCGGAGCAGCCTCGGCGCCGAACTTGTACGTGAAGCCCGCCAGGAAGCGGCGACCGTAGGTCTGGTACTTCAGGTACTGAAGATCGTTGCTTGCGCCCTGAGGAAGCGTCTTCGAACTTCTTCGTCCGTCAGGTTCTGACCCTGCAAATAGAGCGAAAGCCCGTGCAGCATCGATCCATCCGGGAAGTCGTACCCGACCTGAGCATCGAAGATGGTCTCCGACTGCACTACCTGGCGGTCGAGACCGCCACTGTAGAGCGCGAAATCGCCGAGATATTCGGACCGGTACCGCATGCTGCCGCGAAGGCTGAAGCCGCTGTTCTCGTAGAATGCGGTCAGTCCGCCGACCCACTTCGAATAGCCTGGAATGGCAGTGTATTCGCCGTTGAAGTCCTTCACCTTGGTCTTGGTGTAACCAATGCCGCCCGTCAGGCCGAAGCCGGCGAGCGCGGCCGAGAATACGTCGAACGGCAAGGTTCCCGCCAACTCGGCGCCGTAGATATAGCCGCCCTTGGTGTTGACCTGGCCAAACAGGATGCCGTCGGTGCTGACTGGCGGCAGGTTCGTCGGCGGCGGGTAACCGCTGTAGTCGAACTCGGTGAAGCCGCTCGCGATGTAGCGATCCATGTGCTTGTAAAAGGTCTGCAGCGCGATGTAGCCCTTCGACCCGAAATACTTTTCAAAGTTCAGGTCGATGCCGGTCGCTGCATACGGCTTCAGATCGGGGTTGCCACCGTCCGCCGCGAATGATGCCGCCGAGCGAAAGATCGGTGGCGTAGTTAAAGTTGTTGGCCATGTCCGGCATGCGCGGACGGATGTGCTGCTTCGACGCGGCGAAACGGATCACGAAGTCGCTCGGGAACCGGAACGACAGGTTGAGGCTCGGCAAAACTTCCCAATATTTGCGGCTTTTGGTGCTCTCGATAAGCCCGGTGACGCCGCTGGCGCCGACCATGCCAGTCGAGCTTTGATCGGTGTGCACGAGCTGCACACCGACGTTGCCGGTCAGATCAACTGTGCCGAGGTTCGCGTCGATCACGCCCATGATGTACGGCGTCCAGAGCTTTTCCTCGACCGTATATGCTTTCTGGTCGCCCCATGGAGCATCCACGACCTCGAGGACGCCAGCCTCGACCAGGCGACGCGGATCGTAGGTCAGGATCGGACCGATGCCGCGGTCCAAATTGACCGGATCGAGCAGCAAGTCTGACGGAACGGCAATCTCGTCGAGGCCACCGGCCGGAATGAGATAGGCTTCGACCGCACGCAGCTTCTTGCTGCGGTCGGTGTAGCTCACGCCCAGCTTCACCGAGCTAAGGAACGAGTTCGAGCTCATGCTCGATCTCGAAATGAGCCTGCTTCAGGTCGTCGCGGGTCTTGCGAATGTTGTCGTAGCCGGCCTGGTTGATCGGGCCATTGAACCAACCCCATCCCTGAACGTCCGTCAGCATCATCAGGCTCGGATCGGAATAATCCAAACCGGTGGTGAACGTCGGTCCACGGTCGGTCCAATCGAACGAAATGTCGTCCGAAGGGCCGCTCCGGCCGCGACCGGAGCCGACGGTCGTTTGGAGGAACTCGTCCGTGCGGTTCGTGCGCGACCAGCTGAGATCGGCAAAACCCTTCCAGCCATTGTGGCCATCGAACGCGACGTTCCAGCCGAGCGAGTAGAGGTCGGCGTCGCGATCGTTGGCGTAATTCTCGACGATGCCGAACACGTCCGAGAACGTGCCGCCAGTGACGAGGCCGTCCTCGGTCGTGACGTTCGACAGCGGGAAGTTGCCAAAAGCCGGAAACTCGAAGCCGCGCTGGTTCACGTGGTCTTTGAAGTTCGAATAGAAGGCATCGACCGTCGACGTGATGTTCGTCGCTCGGCCGCGCCTGCATCGTGCCCATTGAGGCCGAGGCGCTTGAGGTTGGTGGAGTATTGTCCCACGATCTTCGATCCGCCGATACGATTGGTCGCAGTCCGCCCGGTCAGGTCGGACATAGCCCCAGCGTGTTGAACTCTTCGTCTGGTATGGCTCGTCGAGTACGTCGCTGACAGCGCGACACCGACCGTCACCGTCGGCGAACTGGTCGACGTAGATTCCGTTCACGCGATAGCCCTTAGCTGTCGACATCCGGGTTGAGCTTCTCGAGGTCGTTGTAGACTTCCGCGAGCACCGACCGCGATGATGCGCTTGCCAGCATCGAGCGGACGGACGTGCGCAGGTCGACGGTGCCGACAAGGCCCTGGCCGATGAGGTTCGCGGCATCGGCGTCTTGTAGACGTTGACCTGGTTGATGATTTCCGACGGATATTGGTCGATATTCGACGGCGCGGTTGTCGCTGGTCGACGTCTGCTCGCGGCCGTTCAGCGAGGTGGTCGAGAAGTCCGGACCAGAAGCCGCGGATGGAGATGACGTTGGCTGCGGCCCGGAAGCGCGTTGCGACGTCAGGCCCGGAAGGCGGGCAATCGATTCGCGCGATCGACGCGTCCGGCAGCTTGCCGATGTCTTCGGCCGTGACCGATTCGATGATCTGTTCCGATCTCTTCTTCGTGTTGACCGCATTCTGAAGGGCGGCGCGGAAACCGGTGACGACAATGGCGCCACTGTCGTGGCTGCCGGTCTGATCCGCAGCGTCGTGCTTCGGGCGTCCGCCGGCGCTGCGTCGCCGTGTCGGCTGGCCGTCGCCGTCGGATCGGCGGTCGGCTCGGTCTGAGCAATGGCCGGCGTCGCCGTAACGAAGCTCAGCGCGAGCGCGAGCGGGCTGGCCGCTGCAGCCAAACGCGAACGCGAAGAAGTCATTCGTCATCAATTATCCCCCTGATGCGCAGCCTCTCGGCCACGGCGAATCCGTGTTGGGCGCAAAGCCCTCTCTCCGAAGATGAGGGATATCAGAGGTTTCGCCGCGCGGAACGGGGTCGGCGGCTATACATACGTATTCAGCGGGCCTAGTCTTCCGGCGGGGGAAACAATGCAGAGGCGGCCGACCTCATTCGACATTGCAGCGCTGGCCGGCGTGTCACAGCCGACGGTCTCGCGCGCCCTCAACAATAGCCCTTCCGTCAGCGCCGAAACCCGGGCCCGGGTCCTCGCCGCCGCAGAACAGCTCAACTACAAGGTCGACAAGAACGCGTCCGGCCTCCGGCGCAGCCGGTCGCGCACGCTCGCGCTACTGTTCGAAGAGGCTACCGCCGACGGCAACCTCATCAACCCATTCTACCTGTCGATGCTCGGCGCGATGGTCCGCAAATGCGCCGACACGGGCTACGACTTGCTGATCTCGTTCCAGCAACTGTCGACCGACTGGCACGTCGATTATGCGGATACGCACAAGGCCGACGGCATCATCCTTCTTGGCTACGGCGATTTCTTCAAATCGGAGCCGGCGCTCCAGCGGCTGGTCGATCGCGGCACGCACTTCGTGCGCTGGGGCTCGACCGGCGGGATCACGCTTGGCGCCACAGTTGGATCCGACAATGAGCAGGGCGGGTTCGACGCCACCGAGCACCTGCTTCAAAACGGTCGGCGCAAGATCGCTTTCCTCGGCACATCGCATCCGGGCTTCCAGGAATTCCACGACCGCTGGCGGGGCTATTGCCGCGCGCTCCGCGCTGCCGGGATCGAGCCGGACGACAGGCTTTGCGTCGATGGCGAACCGAGCGAGCAGGCCGGCCGCGACGCGATCGGGGAACTCGGCAAACGCGGCGTCACGTTCGACGCGGTGTTCGCGGCCAGCGACGTTGCCGCGATCGGCGCCATGCACGCGCTGCAGAAGCTTGGTCGCCTGATTCCCGAAGAGATTGCAATCGTCGGTTTCGATGACATTCCCGCCGCAAGTCTTTCCAGCCCGCCGCTCAGCACCGTCCGTCAGGACTGCAGAAAGGCAGGCGAGACATTGGTCGAAGCCGCGGTGGAAGCGGTCGAGTTCGGTAACGCTCGGACGCAACTTCTGCCGGTGAAATTGATCGTCCGGGAATCCAGCCGCTCCGCCTGACGCGGCGAATTGTCCAACAGCATTTGTTCTGCCAGCTTGCGCGCGAGCGCATGAGGGAGAGAGCATGCAGTCCAGTGCAAAGCCCCGGCAAAGCCTTGCCGGACTATGGAACATTTCCTTCGGATTCTTCGGCATCCAGATCGGTTTCGCGCTTCAAAACGCGAACATGTCGCGGATCTTCCAGTCGCTTGGATCGAGCCTCGACGACCTTCCCGCATTGTGGGTCGCCGCGCCGCTTACTGGCCTCCTTGTGCAGCCGATCATCGGCCATTTGTCGGACAAGACGTGGCTCGGCCGGATGGGTCGTCGGCGGCCGTACTTCCTCGCGGGCGCTGTCCTCGCGGCGCTGTCGCTCCTGCTAATGCCGCTTTCGCACGTGCTGCTGATGGCGGCGTTGCTGTTGTGGATGCTCGACGCCAGCCTCAACATTTCGATGGAGCCGTTTCGCGCCTTCGTTGGCGACATGCTTCCGCGCGATCAACACACCGCGGGGTACGCGGTGCAGACCGCCTTTATCGGCGCGGGCGCCGTCGTCGGCTCGATCTTCCCCTATCTGCTCGAACATTGGGGTGTCGCGAACGAGGCGCTTGCGGGCAGCATTCCGGACACCGTAAAATACAGTTTCTGGGCCGGCGGTGTGGCGCTGTTCGCCGCCGTCACGTGGACCATCCTCACCACCCGCGAATATTCGCCTGAGGAAGTGCGCTCGTTCGACGGGGACGAAGCGGAGCATGACGCAACGATCACGATTCGCGCACTCGCAGCGCGAACGCTGACCTCGAGCTTCCTGTGGATTGCGGCCGGCGTTGCCGTTGTCGTCGCTACCGGCGCGTTCGCCCTCGAAAAAGAGGTCTACCTGCTCGGCGGGCTACTGATCGCTTATGGACTGGCCTCGCTAGTCGGCATTCAAATGGCCAAGGGCGGCCGATCCTCGAACATGCTGTCGAGCATCGTCGGCGATTTCGCTGGAATGCCGCCGCTGATGAAGAAGCTCGCGCTGGCGCAATTCTTCAGCTGGTCGGCTTTGTTCATCATGTGGATCAACACCACGCCGGTCGTCGCCCAATATTTCTTCGGATCGGCCGACGCGAACAGCGCTGCCTATCAGGAAGGCGGCAACTGGGTCGGCGTGCTGTTTGCGACCTACAACGGCGTTGCCGCCATCGCAGCGCTGACCCTCCTGCCATTCCTCGCGCGGCGGATTGGGAAGGTGAAGACGCACATCATCGGACTCCTCTGCGGAGCGTTGGGTTACGCGAGCTTCTTCCTATTCAAGGATCCGCAGCACCTGCTGATTGCCGAGATCGGCGTCGGCATCGCCTGGGCGTCGATCCTCGCCATGCCCTACGCGATCCTCGCGTCGAACCTGCCGCAGAAGAAGCTCGGCATCTACATGGGCCTTTTCAACGTCTTCGTGGTCGTGCCGCAATTGCTGGTGGCGACGGTAATGGGCTCGATCATGAAGGCCTTCTTTCCAAGCGAGCCGATCTACACGATGGCATTCGCCGCCGGCGTGCTGGTTCTGGCTGCGGTAGCGATGACTCGGGTGAGCGAGGAGCACGCATGAGCGACGAGCAAGAGATCGGCGCCGGTGATCGACGAGATGTACGCGATGATCTCCGGCCCCGCCGGCCCGCGCGACTGGTCGCGGCAGCGCAACAGCTTCCTGCCCGAGGCTCGGCAGGTCCGCACCTGGGTCGACGACGCCGGTCGACCGGACATGAAGATGATGGGCATCGACGATTATGCCGAGAACACGGCGCCCTTCTTCGCAGCGAATAATTTCTACGAGATCGAGACCGCGCGGCGGATCGATGTGTTCGGCAACATGGCGCATGTCTGGAGCAATTACGAAGCGCGCACGTCGCTCGACGATGCGGAGCCCGAGCGGCGCGGCATCAATTCGATCCAGCTCTTCCGACATCCCGACGAGGGCTGGAAGATCATCTCGATGATCTGGGACAACGAGCGCTAGCCGAAGGTGAAGGCGAACGCCTCAACGCCCGGGTCGAGGAATTCGATGCGGAAATTGCGATCGCGTACGTCGCCCTTCTGACGAACCAGCTGATACAGGCGCTGCCCCTGCACGACGCCCGTTCCGTCGGGCTTCACGTCGACGCCCGCGTCGGCGCCGGGGGGCTTGCCGTCGATCGTGACCCGGAACCGAACCGGCTTGGCTGATCCCAGCACCAAGTGAAGGTCGCGAGCGTGAAAAGCATAGGCGATCGCCCCCGGCGCGGCGTTTAGCTTCGCGCTTTGCCGTGCCACCGTCCAATTGCCCTCCAGCGACCAGTCGTTGAGCTGGAGCGGAGCAGCCGCATAGTTTTTCGCAACGTCGCGTGCCTGCCCGCCGGGTGAGACGAAACGGTCAGCCCGGTAATAGCCGACATAGGTTTCGCGAGAGCCGATGCTGCCAATCGCCGCGGCGGCTTCAGCACCTTGCGCGGTGGCCCGCGCCATGCCGCCAGCCTTCGGCGCTCTTCCGGCTTCCGCGAGGAGTTGCCGGATGACCATCTCGGACTCCTCGTAGCTGCCCTCCCCGAAGTGGTGATAGCGCTGCCGTCCCTGCGCATCGAAGAAGTAGTGCGCCGGCCAATAGCGATTTTTCAGGGCGGTCCAGACGACGAGGTTGTTGTCGAGCGCCACCGGATATTTGATGCCGAGATCGGCAACCGCCTTGCGGACATTGTCCGGGCTTCGCTCGAACGCGAACTCCGGCGCGTGAATGCCGATCACGACCAGGCCGTCGTCCTTGTACGTGTCGTACCAGGCACGAACGTAGGGGATCGAGCGGATGCAATTGATGCAGCTGTAGGTCCAGAAATCGATCACGACGACCTTACCGCGAAGCTGCTCGCGGGTCAGCGGCGGACCATTGATCCACGGCCCGAGACCGTCGAGCGGCGGCATCTGCCCTTCGACCGGCAGCTGCCCGCCGGCCCCGATCCTGGTTGCCTGTTCGTCCCCGCCGAGGCCGAGCTTCTTAGCAATTCCGCTTTCGAGCGAGGCGGTCTGTGCGCTCGACAGCTTCGAGAGGACTCGCGTGTCGAGCCCAAGCGCAATCGCCAGCACGCCCGCAATCACAAGCACACCGAGCGCCCGGCGGATCCATTCGGTCGCGTGGAGCGAGCCTTTCATCCGCTGGAAGACCTTGCCGCCGACGAGCAGCGCCAGTGCCAGAGAGGTCGCCGCGCCGAGCGCATAGGCCAGCAGGAGCAGGCTCGTGCCCACCGTCGCGCCCTGGATCGCCGCAGCGGTGAAAATGATGCCGAGGATGGGACCCGCGCACGGCGCCCAAAGGAGGCCCGTCGCTACGCCCAGTAGGGCGGAGGACCAGACAGACTCACCGCTTTCCCGTTCCGACAGCCGTGCACCCAGTGCGACCAGCGGGCGCGTGGCTCGATCCGACAGTGACGGGAAAATCAGCGCCAGCCCGAACAGAGCCAGCAGTAGCAGCGCGACCCAGCGGCCCACCTCGTTGGCGCGAACGGCCCAGCTTCCACCGACGGCCGCAAGCGTCGCAACGATCGCGAACGTCAGGGCCATTCCGACGAGCATCGGCAACGCGCCCCGCCGGAAGCTCCGGCCCGCATTGGCGAACACGAACGGGAGCACCGGCAGGATGCACGGGCTGACGATCGTCAGCATTCCGCCGAGAAAAGCGAGCAGCGCGATCAGCATGGCGCGCTCAAGCCTGCCTGAACGTCAGGGAAAGGCCGTTCATGCAATAGCGTTGCCCCGTGGGCTTCGGACCGTCGTTAAATACGTGGCCCAGATGCCCGCCGCATCGCCGGCAAAGCACTTCCGTCCGCTCCATCAGCATGCTGCGATCAGACCTCGTCACGACCGCAGTCGGCAGCGGACGGAAGAAACTCGGCCAGCCGGTGCCGCTGTCGAACTTGGTTGCCGAGGTGAACAAGGGCAGGCCGCAACCCGCGCAGGCAAACACGCCGCGCCGGTGCTCCTCGTTGAGTGGGCTCGTGAACGGCCGCTCCGTTCCTGCCTCACGCAGCACGGCGTAGCGCTGAGCCCCAAGCATGCGGCGCCATTCCTCGGAAGAATGCGTCACCTCGAAAGCCGTCTTAGGGCTCGCCATCCCCGAGCGGGTAAACAGGATCGCGGCGACTAGGCCGGTGCCGGCCAGGCCAAGAAGATCGCGGCGGTTGGTCATGTTCCTCGTCATGCGAGCTAGTACGCTTCGCCAGCCAGAACGGTTACACCACGATTTCGGATTAAGCCGACGGGCAAATTCGTCCGGTGCATTCACCTAGACCGATGCGTACGGCACCATCGCGCTCGCACCACGCACGCAAGGTCAACTCATCACCGTCTTCGAGGAAATTGCGCTTCTCGCCGCTCTGAAGCTCGATCGGCTGCTTGCCACCCCGGCTGATCTCCAGGAGGGAGCCGAGCCCCTCATCGCTGTCGGTCGAGAGCGTGCCGGTTCCAATCAGGTCGCCGGGCTGGAGGTTGCAGCCGTTGGACGCGTGATGCGCCACGATCTGCGCCGCGCTCCAGTACATTGCCGCATCGGCGGAGCCGTTCGACAGTACGTGCGCGGCCTGGCCCTGCTGCCGCATTTTCTCGGTCGAAAGCGTGACCTCGAGCTGGATGTTCAGCGCCCCCGATTGCCGGTCGGCATCGTCGTTCAGATAAGGAAGCGGCTGCGGATCGCCTTCGGGCCGTGGTGGCATCGCCGAACGGAATGGCGCCAGCGCATCGGTGCTTACGATCCACGGTGAAATGCTGGTCAGGAAGTTCTTCGCCAGGAACGGGCCGAGCGGCTGATATTCCCATGCCTGCAAATCTCGTGCGGACCAGTCGTTCAGCAGGCAATATCCCGCAATATGATCGCCCGCCTCGCCGATCGGAACCGGCTGTCCAAGCTCATTCCCGCGGCCGATCCAGATGCCGAGCTCCAGCTCGTAGTCCAGGCGGCGGCTCGGGCCGTATTCCGGGACTTCCGCATCCGGCGGTTTGCGCTGACCTGAGGGCCGAATGACCGTCTCGCCCGATGGCCGCACCGAGCTTGCTCGGCCGTGATAGCCGATCGGGACATACTTATAGTTCGGAAGAAGCGGATTATCGGGCCGGAACTGCTTCCCGACGTTCGTCGCGTGGTGAATGCCGACGTAGAAATCAGTGTAGTCGCCGATCAGGCAAGGCACGTGCATCCGCACTTCGCTCTGCCCGATCAGATGGACCTCGATGTCATCGCGATAGCGTTCGTCGGTGAGAATTTCGGAAAGCCGATGACGAAGCGCGCAATGCACGTCGGGACCGCGCGACAGCCAGGCGTTGAGGATTGGCTGCGCAAGATCGTCGCGCCACTCTTCGTCGAGAAGGTCAGAAGCAGCGGTCAGGTCGAGGATGTAGTCGCCGATGGCGACACCCGGCCGCCGCAGTCCCTTGGCTTCGGAGAAAATTCCGAGCGGCAAATTCTGGACCGGAAAATCGCTTCCGGGTCTGGCGCTCTCTACCCAGCTTACAAGGCCGGGATCATGGGTCTCGTCGAGGGTCATTCGGGAAGTTTTGCCTTTGGAAAGCCAACCCACGCCTCATCATAATCCGGCTGGGCACGGTCGAGCGCGTATTGCGTCGGCCGGTACGGCCAGCAACTCTCGACCATGAAGGCCATCGTGCCGTCGATCTTGGCCGGCTTGAGCTCGGCCTCGCTCGCCTTCTTCCAGCTTTCGACGTCCGGCCCATGGCCGCTCATCACATTGTGCAGGCTGAGCCCGCCCGGCGCGAAGCCATCCGCCTTTGCGTCGTAAGCGCCGTAGATCAGGCCCATCGCCTCGCTCATCACGTTGCGATGGAAGTAAGGCGGGCGGAACGTGTCCTCGGCCACCATCCATCGCGGCGGGAAAGATCACGAAGTCGGCGTTCGCCCGGCCGGGCACGTTGCTGGGGCTCGTCAGAACGGTGAAGATCGACGGATCGGGGTGATCGTAGCTGATCGTCCCGATCGTGTTGAAGCGGCTGAGATCGTAGCGCCACGGTGCATAATTGCCGTGCCAGGCGACGACGTCGAGCGGCGAATGATCCAGCGTCATCGTCCACAGCGAGCCAAGACTTTTCTGGATGACCTCGGTCGTCTCGTCGCGATCCTCGTACGATGCGACCGGCGTCTCGAAATCGCGCGCATTGGCGAGGCCGTTGGCCCCGATCGGCCCCAGGTCAGGTAGCCTCAATGGCAGCCCATGGTTCTCGGCGACGTAGCCGCGCGCCTCACCGTCCACGTCGACCCGGAATTTCACGCCGCGCGGCACTAGGCCCACCGATCCCGGTGAAACGAGCATGGTGCCAAGCTCGGTCACGACGCGAAGGTCGCCGGATTGCGGGATGATCAACAGCTCGCCATCCGCATCGACGAAGACACGGCGAACCATGGATTTGCTTGCGCGGTAGAGATGCACCGCCACGCCTTCGAGGTCCTCCGGCGCGCGGTTCGCCAGCATGGTGACCATGCCGTCGACGAAGTCGGCGTCGGCGGGCAGGTCATCCTGCGGGCTCCAGCGCAGGCGGTTCGGAGCGAGCGGCTCCTTCACCGTCCCCGGAGCGAACAGCTTTGCGCCCTCGTAGCGGACGAATGGGCGGTGATCCGCGGTCGGCCGCATCCGGTACAGCCAGCTCCGCCGGTTTTCGTGCCGCGGTGCGGTGAACGAGCTTCCCGAAAGCTGCTCGGAATAGAGACCGAAGGCGGGTTGCTGGGGGCTGTTGCGACCCTTGGGAAGGGCGCCGTCGACGGCTTCGCTTTCGAAGTGGCCGCCAAAGCCGCTCATGTACTGCAGTTCATTGCCGTGCATGGCGCCGCGTTAGTGCCTGCGCAGCGGATATACAAACGGGCGCAGCCCCTGTTGGAACTGCGCCCGACCGCGCGGGACTTGCCTACCGCGCGTTCTCGTCGATTCAGTTGACGTTGACGTTGATTTGGTCGGGGACCTTCACCTCGGTTGTCTTGCTCCCGAAACCGAGCTGGTCGCGGAAGAGGAAAAGCAGCACCAGAACCACGATGATCAGCAGGACCACGGCAAGCACGCCGCCGCCCCCGCCGCCACCGTCGGTCTCTACGATGGTCGTGCGCTCCACCGAGTCATGATCGTCTGCCATCGCTTTACTCCCTGTACTCTGTTGTAGCGGCGAAACGAACGAAGCTGGCGGACGGCGGTTCCGCCTTTGGGAGACTTCGCCCTGTCACGATTGCGCCGGAGACCTGACGCTCGCGCGGGCCTATATTGCCGTTCGTGCGTTCGAGTCCCGCTATTGGAAGGAGATCAATATGAGCAGCATCGACCAGGTCCGCGAACATATGCAGGTCATCGATGCCGAGGGCACGCCGCTCGGCAAGGTTGACCGGATCGAAGGCGACAAGATCAAGCTCACGCGCGACAGCAGCGGTGAAGGATCACACGAAGGCCATCACCACTTTATCCCCGCCGGCCTGATCGCCGGTGTCGAGGGCGACACGGTCCGCCTGTCGGCGCGAATGGACGCGGTGGAAAGCATTTTCCAGTCGGAGGAAGGCGAGGCCTAATCCTCGCTCGTGGATGAAAGTTCGCGGTACGGAAAAGCGTCGCGAATGTATCGATTGAAATGGGCGCCTTTCGAGAATGAAGCTCGGAGGGCGCCCACTTCTTGTTCGGGCACGTCCGAGTAGACGTAGCGCCGCCCTGTCACGAACTCGATCGTGAGTTCGCGCGCCTCGGGCACGTACATGAAACGGCGGATCACCGTGGACGGCATGAAAGCTCAAACGCCTTGGCAAGCAAAGTTGCTGCATGACGGCGTTCGCGAGAGCGGCTAACGCCCCGCCATGCCGAAGCCAATTCTTTACGATTACTACCGCTCCTCCGCCGCCTATCGTGTCCGCATCGCCCTCAACTTGAAGAAAATCGACTACGAGCAGAGTCAAGTGAACCTGCTCGAAAGCCAGCAGAAATCCGGCGAATACCGCTCGTTGAACCCGCAAGGGCTGGTGCCGATGCTAGAGATCGACGGGCACCGGCTGACCCAGAGCCTCGCGATCATCAACTATCTCGACCTGCGCTTCCCGGTCCCGCCGCTGATCCCATCGACAGCGATGGAGCGTGCGCATGTCGTCGCGCTGGCCATGTCGATCGCCTGCGACATCCACCCTCTCAACAACCTTCGTGTGCTCAAATATCTCAAAAGCGAATTTGGGCGTTCGCAGGACGAGGTCGACGCTTGGTACGCGCACTGGATCATTGAAGGCCTCCGTCCACTCGAGGAAATGGCGGCGCCACGGGCGGGCAAATTCATCTTCGGCGACGTCGCGACGGCAGCCGACATCTGCCTCATCCCGCAGCTGTTCAACGCCCGCCGCTTCAACGTCCCGCTTGACGACTACCCGACGCTGATGCGAGCCGAGGATAATGCGAACCGTATGGAGGCTTTCGCAGCCGCCCATCCGGACCGTCAGGAGGCGCCACAATGAACCGCGTGGACTGCAATCAATCGCGGAATGGCCGAGAATATCCGGCTCGATTCGCTCGAAATCCCGTCGCTCAAGGGCAAGGTGTCCGACGAGGAATGGGCGATCCGCGAGGACCTCGCCGCCGCATACCGAATGATCGCTCATTACGGGTGGGACGATCTCATCTTCACCCATTTGTCGGCGCGCATCCCGGGGCCCGACCACCACTTCCTGCTTAACCCGTACCAGTTGATGTTCGAGGAAGTGACCGCGTCGTCGCTGGTCAAGGTGGACGTTACCGGAAATCCCGTCGACCCGACGCCGTTCGTCACCAATCCCGCCGGTTTCACGATCCACTCAGCAATCCACATGGCGCGCGACGATGCGCATGCCGTAATGCATTTGCACACGCCCCACGGTCAGGCGGTCGCCGCGCACCAGGAGGGGCTGTTGCCGCTTACCCAGACCGCGATGCTCATTCGCGGCGAGGTGGCGTTCCACGACTATGAGGGCGTTGCTGTCGACCTGGACGAACGCGACCGCCTGGTCGCCGATCTCGGGACGAAGAACGCGATGATCCTGCGCAACCACGGCACGCTCGCGGTCGGCAAGAACGTCGGCGAATGCTTCATCCGCATCTATTATCTGGAGCGGGCCTGCCAGGCGCAGATCATGGCACTGTCGGCCGGTGATGACGTCAACAAACCGCCGCAGGGCGCACCGGAAATTACAGCGGAGCAGGGTGCGGTCGGACTGCCTATGGCGGCAAACTTCCTCGCTTGGCCGGCGCTCAAGCGGAAAGCCTATCGCCTCGATCCGAGCTTCGCGACTTAAGTCTGAATGAAGCGAGCGGCGAACGTCGGCGATTATCGGGCGCTCGCCCGCACGCGCCTGCCGCACTTCCTGTTCGAATATCTGGACGGCGGTTCCTACGACGAAGCGACGCTGGCCGCTAACGTCAGCGACCTGCGCGACGTGAAGCTCCGCCAACGCGTCCTGCGCGACGTCTCCGAGCTGGATTTGTCGGCCGAACTGTTCGGCCAGAAATGGTCTCTGCCGGTTGGGCTTGGACCCGTCGGCATGATGGGAATGTATGCCCGGCGCGGCGAGGTTCAGGCGGCCCGCGCGGCGCGCGAAGCGAACGTGCCCTACACGTTGTCGTCGCTGAGCGTTTGCCCAGTCGGAGAGATCGCCGGCGAGCTACAGTCGCCCTTCTGGCTCCAGCTCTACATCATCAAGGATCGTTCTTTCGTCACCGACTTGCTGGCAAAAGCGCGGGAAGCCAAATGCAGTGCACTGCTTCTCACGGTCGACCTGCCCGTCTCCGGAAGCCGTTATCGCGACAATCGCTCCGGCCTGTCTGGCGGCACGAGGCTTCAGCGCGCCGTTCAGGGAATGATACGCCCCGGCTGGGCATGGGACGTCGGATTGCTGGGGCGGCCGCACAGTCTCGGCAATCTCGAGCCCGTCCTCGGCAAGAACACCGGTCTCGAAGATTATTTCGGTTGGATCGGCGCCAACTTCGATGCTTCGATCACCTGGGACGACGTGGCCTGGGTCCGCGAGCATTGGGAAGGGCCGCTGATCATCAAGGGCATCCTTGAGCCCGACGACGCGCGCGCCGCCATCGCCAGCGGCGCGGACGGCATCGTCGTGTCCAACCATGGCGGAAGGCAACTCGACGGAGTCCTGTCATCGGCTCGCGCCCTGCCCTCGGTCGCCGAAGCGGTCGGCGGCAAGCTGCCGATCCTCGTTGACGGAGGAGTCCGCTCCGGCCTCGACGTCGTTAGAATGCTCGCTCTTGGAGCGGATTTCGTCCTGCTTGGCCGGGCGTGGGGCTATGCTTTGGGAGCGCGCGGCGGCGAAGGCGTCGCGCATGTGCTGAAGCTGATCGAAGCCGAAATCCGGGTAGCAATGGCGCTGACCGGCTGCACCCGCATCGCCGACATCGATTCCGAGATCATCGACCGGCGCTAACGGCGCAAAAGAAGTTGGTCGGGGAGAGAGGATTCGAACCTCCGGCCCCTGCCTCCCGAAGACAGTGCTCTACCAGGCTGAGCTACTCCCCGACCGGAACCCGCATTTGCCGCAACCAATGGTCGCTGCGGGAGCCAAGGCCGCGGCTAGATAGATGGGGTATCCGGTAAGCGCAACCCATGTCCTGAGCGGGTCGAAGGAGCCAATCAGCGGCCGAGCGCGGACAGCCATTCCTCAACGCGAACGAACTTCTCGCGGGGGCTTCCGGGACGGGCGCGGCCGACCTCGGTTTCCTCTATTTTCCGCCAATCGTCATAGTCGGTCGGCATGATTCCGCGCTCGGAGAGCAGTCGCTTCAGGCCCTCGGCGCCTTCGCGATCTCCGGCGCTTCCGGCCGGCATCGCCGTCGCCACCTGCTCGGCGACTTCATATCCATCGGGCCGGTTGGTGCCGATCGTCCCCGTCGGACCGCGCCTTGCCCAGCCCACAGCGTAGAGCCGATCGCCGACCAGGCCGCTTTCGTTGCGGAACTTGCCGCCGCGGTCGTCATAGGGAACGCCGTCGATCGGTGGCGTCGAATAGCCGATCGCCGTGACGATCAGCGATGCCGGCACTTCGTAGGTCTCGCCAGTGCCTCGCGCCGCCCCATTTTCATCGAGCTCTGTGCGTTCCACGACGATCCGTTCAGCCTTGCCCTCCCCCTCGATGCGAAGGGGTTTGGCGAAGAAGTCGAAGACCATGCGTTTCGGCTTGGCTACGTCAGGCGGGGTCGCTGCGAATTGACGGAGGAGATTGACCGACTTCCGCTCGCCGGGCTCCAGCGCCTCGTCCGCCGCGACCGGCGGAAAGTCGGCGGCGTCGATTACCGGCGATGACTCCTCCAGATGGCCAAGCTCGCCCAGCTCCTTGGGCGTCATCGCGATCTGATGCGGCCCGCGCCGGCCGAGGATCGTCACCGTCTTGATCGACGATCCGTCGAGCGCCTGCAGGGCATGGCCGACGATGTCCGATCCACCGAACTCGTCCTGCGTCTTCGACAAAATCCGCGCGCAATCGAGCGCAACATTGCCGTTCCCGATCACGGCGGCCGCCGTCCCGTCGAGCGGCGGATCGAGGTCGGCGAACTCGGGATGTCCGTTGTACCAGCCGACGAATTGCGCCGAGCCAACAACGCCGGGCAAATCCTCGCCCGGAATGCCAAGCTTGCGGTCATGCGGCGCCCCGATGGCGAGGATTACGGCGTCGTAGAGTCCGAGCAGTTCGTCGACGGAAACGTCGCGGCCAATCGTCACATTGCCGATAAAGTCGACACCCGGTTCGTCAGCCACCTTGTCGTATCGCTTGGACACTGCTTTCAGCGACTGGTGGTCCGGCGCAACGCCGAAGCGGATCAGCCCGTAAGGCACCGGATAACGATCGAGGATGTCGATCCGCGCCCGCTCACCATACGCCTTGCTCAGCGCCTCCGCCGTATAGAAGCCCGCCGGGCCCGACCCAACCACCGCGAAATGACGCATCAGCTCTTCTTGTTCTTGTCTTCGAGGAGAAGGTCGCTGCCCTTCGCGCTCAGCGCCGCTTCGATCGGCTTGGCGAAGAAGGCGAGCATGCCGGGCAGCATCACCCGGCAGCGGACCTTGGTCTCCTCGACGTCGATCTGCGCGGTGACCTTCTGGCCCATGGCGGTGATGCCGAGATTGAGCTGGTCGCCAGTCCACGCCGATTGAACCTCGGCCGCGCCGCCGGGCATATGGTCCTTCAGCTTGTGGATATTATCGGCGATGCGCCGCCGGGCTTCTTCCCGGCCGAGCTTGTGTGGCAGTTCGACGTCGACCGGCCGTTCCATCGCTGCGACAGTGGGCTGGCATTCAGCGCTTTGCAAGCTGCGCTCGGCGACTATCATGCCCCGATGCGGTGGATCCTGGCCTTGTTGTTTTTCGTCGCGGCGCCGGCTGCCGCTCAGGTCAATCCGATCATCCCGATCCCGCCGCCGGCAGCTCAGCCGACCATCACGGTATTCAATCCGGCCGCCGACTACATCAGCATCGGCCAGGACGAGATTGGATATCGCGGCTGGTATAGCGCCAGCGCCCGGCATGCGGCGGCAGTGAAGGGCTTCAACGACTATCTCAGCCAGTACGGCGTATCCGGCATCCTGCCGACGTGGCAGATTTTGCGGACGGCGACGTCCTGGCAGCGCTGCGGCGGATTTCCGTTCGAGGTGCCGCCGATCACTGAGTGGCCGCACATCGTTCAGACGCTCCGCTACGTGCACGATTACGTCATCCCGACGGTTGGTCCGGTCGAAGCGGTCTCGGCCTATCGCAACCCGGTGCTGAACGCCTGCGCAGGCGGTGCGACGGAAAGCGCGCACAAGCATTATTCGGCGATCGACATGGTCCCGCTCCACCAGATCACCCGCGAAGAGCTGATGCGGAAGCTCTGCGCGGTCCACGCCCGCCGCGGCACCGACTATTCGGTCGGCCTCGGCTTCTACGCCTTCCTGCGCTTCCACGTGGACACGACCAAATATCGCCGCTGGGGAGCTGATCCGAACGTGGCCTCCTGCCCGCCGATCGTCCGGCCGTCGGATATTGCGAGCTCCGGCCTGCCGACCACACCGCCGATCGCGCCTGCGCACCCCGACCGTGCAAGTCGCGACGCCGCCGGAGGTTGGTCCAAAGGTCATCTTCGCTCCCCCGACCACCGAGCCTGCGCCAACCAATCCGCCGCAGCAGCGCTGACAAGCACCCTTGCGTGGTCTAGGGGCCAAACCAATATCGCCCCCAAGGCAAAGGGGTTCGAATGGATCTTGAGAAACTTACCGATCGCGCGCGCGGCTTCCTTCAGGCAGCCCAGACGATCGCCGTCCGCGAACATCACCAGCGCATTGCGCCCGCTCATCTCCTGAAGGCGCTGCTCGACGATGAGCAGGGCATGGCCGCCGGGCTGATCAACGCGGCGGGCGGCGATGCGAAAGCTGCGCAGCGCGAAGTCGATACTGTGGTGTCGAAAATCCCCGCCGTCACCGGCAGCGGCGCGACGCAAGCACCCGCGCTGGACGGCGACACCATCCGCATTCTCGACCAGGCTGAGCAGGTCGCCCAGAAGTCGGGCGACAGCTACGTCACGGTCGAGCGCATCCTGCTGGCAATGGCGCTCGCCAAGGGCACCGACGTCGGTACCGCGCTTCAAAGGGCGGGTCTCACTCCGCAAAATCTGAACGCCGCAATCGACAAGCTGCGCGGCGGCCGGACTGCCGATACGCAGGGCGCCGAGGATCGCTACGATGCGCTGAAGAAATATGCGCGCGATCTCACGGCCGCAGCGCGTGAAGGCAAGCTCGACCCGGTCATCGGCCGCGACGAGGAAATCCGTCGCACGATCCAGGTCCTTGCCCGGCGGACCAAGAACAATCCGGTGCTGATCGGCGAGCCGGGTGTCGGCAAGACCGCGATCGCCGAAGGTCTCGCGCTGCGCATCACCAACGGCGACGTACCCGACGGCATCAAGGACAAGCGCCTGCTGTCGCTCGACATGGGCTCGTTGATCGCCGGAGCGAAATATCGCGGCGAGTTCGAGGAGCGCCTGAAGGGCGTGCTCGACGAGGTGAAGCAGGCCGCCGGCGAAATCATCCTGTTCATCGACGAGATGCACACGCTCGTCGGCGCCGGCAAAGCCGAAGGCGCGATGGACGCGGGCAATTTGCTGAAACCGTCCCTGGCGCGCGGCGAGCTTCACTGCATCGGCGCCACAACGCTCGACGAATATCGCAAATATATCGAGAAGGACGCGGCGCTGGAGCGGCGCTTCCAGCCCGTGTTCGTCGGCGAGCCGAGCGTTCCCGATACCATCTCGATCTTGCGGGGCCTTAAGGAGAAGTACGAGCTTCACCACGGCGTGCGCATCACCGATGGCGCGCTGGTTGCGGCGGCGACGCTCAGCAACCGCTACATCACCGACCGCTTCCTGCCGGACAAGGCGATCGACCTGATGGACGAGGCCGCGAGCCGAATCCGGATGGAGGTCGAATCCAAGCCCGAGGAGATCGAGAACCTCGACCGCCGCATCATCCAGCTCAAGATCGAGCGTGAAGCGCTGAAGAAGGAGCAGGACGCGGCGTCGAAGGACCGCCTTGGCAAGCTCGAAGAAGAACTCGCGAACCTCGAACAGCAATCGTCGGAGCTGACGCAGCGCTGGCAGGCCGAGAAGGACAAGATCAGCGCGGAAGCGAAGATCAAGGAACAGCTCGACGCCGTCCGCATCGAGTTGGAGCAGGCGCAGCGCAACGGCGATCTCGCTAAGGCCGGTGAGCTGCAATACGGGCGCATCCCCGAGCTCGAGAAGCAGCTTTCAGAAGCACAGGCTGCCGTGAAGGGCGCCATGCTCCGCGAGGAAGTCACCGCGGAAGACATCGCCTCGGTCGTCAGCCGCTGGACCGGCGTTCCGGTCGAGCGAATGCTGGAAGGCGAGCGCGAGAAGCTGCTCCAGATGGAAAAGCTGATCGGTGCTCGGGTCATCGGCCAAGAAGATGCGGTGAAGGCCGTGTCCGCCGCCGTGCGCCGCTCACGCGCCGGCCTGCAGGACCCGAACCGCCCGCTAGGCTCGTTCCTTTTTCTCGGCCCCACCGGTGTCGGCAAGACCGAGCTGACCAAGGCCCTCGCCGAATTCCTGTTCGACGATTCCTCGGCAATGGTCCGCATCGACATGTCGGAATTCATGGAGAAGCACGCGGTCGCCCGGCTGATCGGCGCTCCTCCGGGCTATGTCGGATACGAAGAAGGCGGCGTCCTGACCGAAGCCGTTCGCCGCCGCCCGTACCAGGTCGTCCTGTTCGACGAGGTGGAGAAGGCGCATGGCGATGTGTTCAACGTGCTGCTGCAGGTCCTCGACGACGGGCGGCTGACCGATGGACAGGGCCGCACGGTCGACTTCTCGAACACGATCATCATCCTGACCTCGAACCTCGGCTCGCAATATCTCGCCGGACTCGGCGAGGACGAGCCCGTCGAGAAGGTCGAGACGCAGGTCATGGAGGTCGTCCGTGGGCACTTCCGTCCGGAATTCCTCAACCGCCTCGACGAGATCATCCTGTTCCACCGCCTGTCGGCAGGACATATGGGACCGATCGTCAATATCCAGGTCGCCCGGCTGCAGAAGCTGCTCGAGGACCGCAAGATCCACATCGAGCTGACCGACGCTGCTCGGGCATGGCTCGGCCGCGTCGGCTACGACCCGGTCTATGGCGCACGGCCGCTGAAGCGGGCGATCCAGAAATATCTGCAGGACCCGCTGGCGGACAAGATCATCGCCGGCGAGATCAAGGACGGGCAGGCAGTCCGTGTCGACGAGGGCGATGGCGGGCTGGTGATCGTCCCTGCGGCCCTCGAGAAGGCCGCGGAGTAGCCTAAAGCAAGCCGCGCTGGCGGTCGGCGGCATCATAGAAGCGGCCGACCATTTCCCGCTCGTGCTCAGTCAGGTGCGGGTTCCACGTGTCGATGATTAGAACCGCGCGATCGCGATCGCTGTGATTCCACGCTTCATGCTCGATGGTGTCGTCGAACGCGAACGCCTCCCCGATCGTCCATTCGCGCGTCTCTCCCCCAACCCGAAAGCCGCAATCGCCCGGGACGATCAGCGGCAGGTGGACGATGCTCCGGACGTTGGTCACCCCAGTATGGGCCGGAATGTGACGTCCGGCCTTCAAGATCGAGAAGAACACCGCCGGCGCGCGACCCTCGATCCGGCAGAGAGGTAGCGACTCCATCAACGCAGCGGTCTTGGGCGCACGGGCGCAATTCGCATCGACCCGCTCGCCCTCCTTCCACAAATGAAACGCACCCCAGTCGAGCGACTTGTCGAGCGCCGACCATTTGCTCGCCGGAGTCCCCGGCGCCATGGCGATATACGGCGTCAGTCCCGGATCGCGGTCCGCGAGGATGGCATGAAGCTCGGCAAGGATATCGGGCGTGGCCGCTTCGAGCTCGGCGAACCACGGGAAATGCTCGCGATCGAAGAATTCGTCCGCAGGCAGGAATGGATAATGGAAGCCCTCGCACTGATTGGCGTAGATCTCGCGCCTGCCCAGCCAATGGTCGGCCGCCGCCGCCATGCGTCGCCGGTCGCGCGTTGAGGCCTCGGCTAATGAAGCGCCCAGCTTCTGCTCGACGGCGCCGGCCAGCTTCTCAACCTGCGTCCGAACGAATTGCGACGCATGGTCGAGCAGTTGGTCGAACTCCGGCGTGCGCTCCTGAACTCCGGACGACAAGGCAATCACGGCGCCCCAGCGCTTCGCTGCCAACGTCTCTTCATTCAGCCGCTCGTGAAGTTCGGCGAGCCGGATCAACGCGAGTATGTCGCGCTGATCAATATCCAGGACCCGGTCCAGCGCCCTCCGCTCCGCGACCGGATC
Organism: uncultured Alphaproteobacteria bacterium; assembly: GCA_963750315.1. Classification (GTDB taxonomy): domain Bacteria; phylum Pseudomonadota; class Alphaproteobacteria; order Sphingomonadales; family Sphingomonadaceae; genus Sphingomicrobium. Next base: position 121,782 of record CAVVQF010000016.1, on the reverse strand, counting down.
GCCGGCTTGGCGGTGCGCTCTGGCCAGGTTCATCCATAGGGGCGGCGCCTTCGGATCGCGCTCGCACGCGATCTCGAAATGCGTGATGGCGCTCTGCGTATCGCCGCGTTCAAGGGCGAACAGTCCCAATCCGTTGCGAGCAGCCGGATGCTTTTCGTCAACGCCTAAGACGGCTTCGAGAAACTCCTGTGCGCGCTCGAAATCACCGGCCTGCTGGGCGCGCTGGGCGTCGGCCAAATGTTGCTGGATGAAGCCCGCGGACATGCGGATGTTGGAAACTAGGGCGTTGCGCCGGTCAAGGCGCGTTGCGGACTACTTACAGGCGTCCGACCCGTCGTGAACGCAAGGCCCCCTCTGCGCAGCTTCCAGCGCCTCACGGTCTTGGCGCTTGCGATCAGCCCACTCAGCCCGCGTCGCACAAATTCGTTTTGACGCCAGCCGGCTGCCGATAATCTCGACTTTCTCGCAAATTCTTTCGTTCGGATCGCCGGTCGACGTGTTGGGCTGGGGCTTCGCTTGGGCAAACGCCGGTGCCGTCCCGATCGTCAGGGCGGCGGTAAGCAACAAGGACCTGATGAGCATCGTCACCTCCAATCAGCACGAGGGCCTTCCACTTCCGCTATTGTGGGTCAACACGCAAGGACTGCGCTGTGCGCTATCGAGCGCTTCGCGGTCGGCGCGCTTGCGCTCTGCCCATTCGGAGCGAGTCCCACAAAACCTCTTGGTCGCAAGACGGCTGCCGGTAATCGTGATGTTCTCGCAAACGCGCTCATTCGGATTTCCCGTCGAGGTATTCGGCGCTGGCGCGACCTGCCCAAGCACCGCAGTGGGAAGCATGCCCGCACCGAGCGCAACTGTGAACGCGATACTTTGCTTCAACATGCGACGGGGCCTCCATTCTTTGAACCCGGCGTGACTTGGCACGGCCCGACGATTTGCTTCTGCATCTGATCGACGGCCTGCCTGTCCTGACGCTTACGGTCCTCCCACTCGGCGCGGGTGGCGCAGACGCGCTTCTTGGCAAGCCGGCTTCCGACCATTGTCAGACTTTCGCAAACCCTTTCATTCTGGTCGAGAGGTTGCGCTGGCGATTGCGCGAGCACCGGCATCGACCAGGTTGCGGGAGCCATCGAGACAGCAATGAGGATCAGCAGACGAGGTACCATTACCAATTTCCTTCTGAAATAGCTGGCAGATCGCTCTCTTAGCAGACCGGAGCCTGGTTGTTCTTCACCGCGACACAAATCGATCCGGTTGGGGAGCGCAGGATCAACTCCGCGTCCTTGCGGTCCTGTGCCTTTCGATCCGCCCATTCGGCCCGGGTCGCGCAGATGCGCTTCTTGGCGAGCCGGCTGCCGATCATCGCCACACTCTCGCAAATCTTCTCGTTAGGATCCGCGCCTGTTGCGGACGCTTCGGGGGCGGCTTGAACGGCCGCGGCGACAGTTAGAGCAAGCAGGCTCACAACCATTTCACGCCTCCATGACGAAGCGAATCGAGCCCGGAAGCAAGTTCCGGACACCCAAGCCGGATTTGTGAACCCAGCTTCTTGGCGCGAGCAAGGCTTATTCGACCAATGGCAATGACTTAGCCGTGACTGGCTTTGGTCTCCGCGCGCACGCTGGCGTCGGCGTCCACATAGGCTTCCTGTCGGTCGACGCTCCAGTAACGAAGCTCATGCAGCGGAATTAGCGCGCCGGTGACGGCGCAAATAACGTGGTCACCGTTCGACAGCACCCGGAAAGTCCCAGGGAGGTAATGAAGGCGCGCTGCGCGTCCGGCTCCGCTCATCAGCATCGTTTAATCCTCAGGCTCGTCGAACAGCCCCCGTTGCGGAGCGACATAGGAAGACTTGCGCGGTCGCTCAACCCGCGGCGGAGGGCCTGGGGCACATCACCAGTCGTAGCGTCCACAGTGCCGTCGCCGAAGTGGAGCCTCAGCTTCCGAGCTGCAGTCGCCTCGGCCGCGTGGGTCAGCGTTCTCCCGGCGCGGTCCGTGATCCGGGCGAAGCCGCGCTTCAGCGGGCGATCGGGATGCGCCAACTCCGCGAGACGCCACAGCGACGCCAGTTGGTCCTTCGCACGCGACACGCGATCGGAGAGCAACTCGCTGCGAAGTCGCGGCGCAACGGCGCTGAGATCGGCACGGGCGTGTGCCGCCCTCGCCGCAAGCGCCCTCGGCAGGCGGCCGGCAAGGTCGTCGACCCTTTGCATTGCCGGTGCGAACAATGTTTCCGGCGGGGGCCAGCGATGCGCGGTGAGGTCAAGCCGTTCCCGTGCCCGACGGGCATGCGCAGTCAGGCAGGAAGCGGAACGACGCCCAAGGTCGTCGACCAGCGCCATCAATTCTGCCCGGACCGGCACAGCGATCTCGGCGGCAGCGGTCGGCGTCGGCGCCCGCATGTCGGACGCAAAGTCGATCAACGTCGTGTCCGTCTCGTGACCCACGGCGGAGATAAGCGGGATCGGCAATTCCGCTGCTGCGCGAACGACCTCTTCCTCATTGAACGCCCACAAATCTTCGATCGAACCGCCGCCGCGTGCGACGATCAACAGGTCGGGACGGAGCACCGATCCGCCCGGCTTCGATCGCTCCGAACCCGCGGATCGCGGCGGCGACCTTGGCCGACGCCCCCTCGCCCTGGACCGGCACCGGCCAGACGATGACATGAGTCGGGCAGCGATCTTCGAGCCGATGCAGGATATCTCGGATGACGGCGCCGGTCGGTGACGTCACGACGCCGATGACGCGCGGCATGAAGGGCAGCTTCCGCTTGCGCCCGGCGTCGAACAGCCCCTCCGCCGCGAGCGCCCGGCGGCGCTTGTCGAGCAGGGCCATGAGCGCGCCCTCGCCCGCCAATTCCATGCGGTCGACGACGATCTGATACTTCGACCGCCCGGGATAAGTGGTCAGCTTGCCGGTCGCGATGACCTCGGCGCCATCCTCCGGCCGGAACGCGAGAGTCTGCGCGCTCGTTCGCCAGACCACCGCATCCATGCAGGCGCCCTCGTCTTTCAGGCTGAAGTAGCAGTGGCCGGAGGCGTGCCGCTTGAACCCGGAAATCTCGCCGCGCAGGCGCACGCGGCCGAAGGACGTCTCGATCGTCCGCTTCAATGACATCGACAGTTCGGTGACCGTCAACGCGGGTGCGTTGTCGCCGGCCTTGGCCTCGGCTAACAGGCCGCCTCCGCTGTCTTCGGGGAGATCCATGAACATCCTGCTATTAGGTTCGGGTGGCCGCGAAGATGCGCTCGCGTGGCGGCTGAGGCAATCGCCGAGCTGCGAAACGCTGATCTCTGCGCCGGGAAATCCCGGTATTGCTCGGTGGGCCGAGTGCGTTGCGCTCGATCCATGCGATCCGGCGGCAGTCACCAAGCTGGCAAGGAGCCGCTGCGTCGATCTGGTGGTGATCGGCCCGGAAGCACCCCTCGTTGCGGGTGTCGGCGACGCACTTCGCGCCGAAGGGTTTGCCGTCTTCGGCCCGAACGCCGCCGCTGCCCAGCTTGAGGGCTCTAAGGGCTTCACGAAGGATCTTTGCTCCGCCAACGCGATCCCGACCGCAGGCTACGTCCGTGTCGAGACGACCGCCGCCGCGCACGACGCACTCAAGCAATTCAGTATTCCCGTAGTAATCAAGGCCGATGGCCTTGCTGCCGGCAAAGGCGTGACGGTCGCCATGTCACGTGAGGAGGCCGAAGCCGCGATCGACGCGGCTGGCGACGGCCCGATGGTGATCGAGGAATTCCTGTCGGGCGAGGAAGCCAGCCTGTTCGCTTTGGTCGATGGCGAGACGGCGGTCTCGCTCGCCTCGGCCCAAGACCACAAGCGGGTCGGCGAAGGCGACACCGGCCCGAACACCGGCGGCATGGGCGCCTACAGCCCCGCTCCGGTTCTCACGCCCGAGCTTGAACAGCGGGCGATGGACGAAATCGTCTACCCGACCGTTCGGGCCATGGCCGAAGCAGGCACGCCATTCTCCGGGGTTCTCTACGCCGGCCTGATGCTGACGTCCGATGGACCCAAGCTCATCGAATATAATGTTCGCTTCGGCGATCCGGAATGCGAAGCGATCATGCCGCGCATCGAGGGCGACTTCGCCGAGCTCCTCCGAGCGGTCGCCACCGGACGCCTGTCCGAGCAAAAGCCTCGGCTTTCCGATAGCCACGCCATGACGGTGATCGTCGCGGCGGCGGGCTACCCCGGCACGCCAGCCAGCGGCGGCCTGATCAGGGAGATCGAGGCAGCCGAACAGGTTCAAGGCGTCACGGTTTTCCACGCCGGCACAGCCCGGTCAGGAGAAGCGCTCGTCGCCAAGGGCGGCCGCGTCCTCGCCGTCACGGCTGTTGCCGACACCTTCGCCAACGCCCGCGCTCGCGTCTATCGCGCAGTGGACCAGATCGACTTCGCGGACGGCTTCCATCGCAAGGACATTGGCTGGCGCGAATTGCAGCGGGCAGAAAAGGTGGCGAGCGAATGAGCTTTCTCTGGGACCTGTATTGGCCCCTCCTGACGGCCTCAGCCGTAATCGGCGTCATCACGGGCCGGCTGGCGTATAAGCTGCCGGGCCAGAGCAGTGAGAACGTCGCCTATCGCCGCAAGCGCAACCTGACCCTGGTCATTGGGGTGGCCGCCATCCTTCTGGCAGGCTGGGTCTGGCACGGTCCTGTCGGCGCCGGGCAAGGGTTCACGGCCGAGACCGAGCGCTTCACACGACGGGTGCTGGTCGACTTCGAAATGGCGCCCATCAAAGCGGCGGTGGCCCAGAATCCGCTGAAGCGCTCCTTGGTCCTCTCGGGCCAGGCGGACGACTTCCAGCGCAGCGAACTCGTCCGGATTCTCAATGACGTACCTGGTGTCGGCGAAGTGCATTGGGCCAATCAACAGCCGGGCTTCGCGCTTCCGCTTCTGTTGGAAGTGGAACTTGCGGGGCTAATCAGCTTTGGCGTTGGATTGTTGTTGGCTTACTTGCTTGAGCTTCGGCGCAGGTCGAACGCGCAGTGGAGATGGTAATGAATCTTGGTGATAATCTTTGGCTGATCGTCCTTGCGGTCGCCGTCCTGCTCGTCCTGGCATGGCTGCTGCTTCGCCCGCGACAGCGCGTCACGCTAAGCGATTCCACGCCGATCCGTCCCCACATGCAGAACGCCAATCCGGCGCCGGAGGCTGAGGGGCGCGGCCTCGCCGGGGAGGCCGCCGCTGCGACCAGCGACATCGCCGGAGAAATCCTCAAGGCTCCCGTTCATCGCGAGCTGGCAGGCAATGGCGCTCGCGACGAGTTCACGCGGATGAAGGGCGTCGGACCCAAGTTCGCAGAGGCGCTTCACGCTCTCGGCTACGATCGCTTCGACCAGATTTCTCGCCTTACGCCAGAAGAACTCGGCCGCCTCGACAGCCAGCTTGGCCCGTTCCGCGGTCGCCTGGAGCGCGATCGGGTGATCGAGCAGGCGGATTATCTTGGCCGCGGGGATACGGACGGGTTCGAGAACTCGCTTCGGCAAACTCTAATCCTGCTCGACCTTCGCGGGCTCCTGCTCGCGCGATTTCCGCTTCGGGCGTGAGACGAGCAACTTGTCGATCTTGCGCCCGTCCATGTCGATGACCTCGAACTTCCAGCCGTCATGCGCGAAGCTCTCGCCCGTTTGCGGAAGCCGCTTGAGCACCGACAACGCAAAGCCCGGCAACCGTCGAGTAATCACGGTCGTGCGGCATGTTCACGCCAAGACGGTCGGATAGAAGATCAGCGGTCGCCGCGCCCGAAACCAGCCAGCTGCCGTCATCGCGCTCGACGAGGTCAGGCTCATCGCCTTCCTCGACGTCGTGCGCGAACGTGCCGGCAAGCGCCGCAAGCAAGCTGCCCGGGGTAACGATCCCATCGAAATGGCCATATTCATCATGGACGAGCGCCAGCGGCACTTCGGCGGAGCGGAGGACGGCGAGGGCGTCCATGGCGTCCATCAGGTCGGGTATCACCGGCGCCGACCGGGTCAGTTCGCGCAAGTTGAGATCGCGGCCGTCAAGCGCGGCCTCAAGCAGATCGCGGGTCTGGATCACACCGACGATATTGTCGACCGAGCCATCCGCCACGGGAATCCGGCTGTGCGGTGTGTCCTTCAGGGCCTCTCGAAGCTCGTCGGCCGAAACACTGACATCGATCCAGTCGACGTCCATTCTGGGCGTCATCACCTCGCGGACCGGGCGGTCGGCAAGGCGGACGATGCCGGAGATGATCGCCCGCTCGCTTTCCTCGAGGACTCCGGCGGTCTGCGCCTCGGCGACGACGAGATGGAGTTCCTCGGCGGTCACCGCATTGTCGGATTCGCGGCTGAGCCTCAGCAGGCTGAAAACCAGAGCGCTGCTCTTGTTGAGGAGCCAGACGAACGGCGCGGTGATCTTCGACAGCCACAGCATCGGCCGCGACATGACGACGGCGATCGGTTCGGGCGAGCGAAGGGCGATCTGCTTCGGCACGATCTCGCCAATCACCAGCGACACATAGGTCGTCAGGACGATGACCAGCCCGAAGCCGAGCGTCTCGGCCGTATCCGGAGAGAAGCCCAGCAGCTGGATCCGCTCGGCCGCCGGCTTGCCGAGGCTCGCGCCCGAAAACGCGCCGGCAAAAATGGCGATCAGTGTAATGCCGGTTTGAACCGTCGAGAGGAAACGCCCCGGGTCGGACGCGAGGTCGAGCGCGCATTGAGCCCCGCTACTGCCGCCCTTGGCCATGGCCTTCAGCCGCGCCTCCCGCGACGAAACGATCGCCAACTCGCTCATCGACAGCACGGCATTCAGCAACACCAGTGCGAGGATGAGGAGGATATCGAACCAGGGGAGTGGGGAAGGATCGCTCATGGGCGTTGCTGCTAAAATGCCTAGCAGTGCTTTTGTTCACAAGCGAACATCGATTCAGTCATGCCACGGCCGGCCATTAGCGGCGCTCTCCGAAGAAGGCTCGGAGCAGTTCTGCCAATTCGCCCTCGCCGATCCCGCCGAGCACGTCCGGCCGGTGATGGCAGGTTGCCTGGCTGAACACTCGCGCGCCGTGGACGACGCCGCCGCCTTTCGGATCCTCGGCACCGAACCGAAGGGCTTCGACGCGAGCAAGAGCCATTGCGCCCGCGCACATGGCGCAAGGCTCGAGCGTGACCCACACGGTGCATCCGTCGAGCCTCGGCTGGCCGAGCGCCTCGGCAGCCCGGCGAATGGCGACTATCTCAGCATGAGCGGTCGGATCGAGGGACCCGCGCATAGCATTGCGCGCCTCGGCGATGATCTCGCCGTCCTTGGTGACAACCGCGCCGACCGGCACTTCGCCACCTTCGGCGGCCTCGCGGGCCAGGTCGAGCGCGCGACGCATAGGTAAAGGAAGCGGAAAGCTCACAGGGCGCGGCTAGTGCAGGCCGCGCCTTGTGTCGAATTCGGGACTATTGGGCGGTGTTGCTCGACGGCTGCGCCTTATTCTCGTCCGCCGGGTTTACCCGGACGGAGGGAACGGGAACCGTGACGTTCGCCTGGTTGGTCCCGACGCTGACCGTGCCTGTTTCCACGTCGAACGCAGGCGTTTGTCCGCCGGTCGCCGTGACGCCGTTCGAGTTCACCGAGACGCTGGGCACCTCTGCCGGACGGGTCTGGTTGATGTTGATGAGGCCGGTCGCAACCAGCACGATCGCGGCCACTACGGCCAGGATCAAAACCAATATTACCGCGCGCATCCCCTGCTCCAATCTTTTGTTACTTTGCCCGACATAACGCAATTGCGGTCGTTCCGGTTTCCCCGCAAGTGTTGACGTGCACCCCCCTTCTGGGTATCGGGCCACGTCTTTCCGGGCCCTCTTTGATGGCCCGTCCCAAAGAATCAGGATTGAACATCATGTCGCGCGTTTGCGAGCTGACCGGCAAGGGCCGGCAGGTGGGACACAACGTTTCCCACGCCAATAACAAGACCAAGCGTACGTTCCTGCCGAATCTGCAGAACGTGACCTTGATCTCCGATGCTCTCGGTCAGAGCGTGAAGCTGCGCGTTTCGACGCACGGCCTGCGCTCGGTCGAGCATGTCGGCGGCCTCGACAATTGGCTGCTGAAGACCAGCGACGACAAATTGTCGCCGAAGGTCCGCAAGCTGAAGCGCGAGATCGCCAAGAAGGGCGAGGCTGCGGCCTAATCCTCCTGTGGCCCTAACGGGCTGCTAGTTCGCCAAAGCTTCCGCTTCCGCCATCGCCGCTGCACTGCGGCGATGCTTTCCGCGCCGCTTGCGCATGCGCAGCCACATCAGAATCCCGGTTACCGCCAGAGCGGCCGGCAGGATTCCCCCGACAAAAATGATGATCTGCCAGACGAGCGGCATGTCCGTGCCGTCGTGGATGCGGCGCATCGTCCGCGCGAGCGTCTCGGGCTTCGCCGGGGCGATCGACGCCGTTGCGTCTGAAATCCTTCACTATCACCTCGACGGGCTTGCCGTCGCCCCTGACCGAGATCGTCCAGTCGGCCTTCTTCTCAGTCGGCCAAGTAATCGCGGCGACCTCGCCGGGCACGCGCAGCTGCGCAGCCGCCAGCGCCTCATCCACGCTTTGAGCGGGCTTCGAAATCGGCTGCGTCGGCGCCCGACGGCGCTCGGCTGACACGGATTGAACACGGTCGGGAACGAGATCCAGACGCCGGTGGCCGACAAAACCGCGAGCGGGACCGCAATCCAGAAGCCGCCCATGTGATGCAGGTTCGAATTGAAGTCCGGCCGCCTGCTCCAGCGGAGCCCGCGGGTGAAGCTGCCCTTGAGCGGCCACCACAGCCAGATGCCGGTCAGCGACGACAGCAGCATCGCAACGCCGATCCAGCCGACGATCTGCCGGCCGACGCCGGGCACCATCAGACTTCCGTGCAGGACGTGGAGCGTGCCGAGGATGCCGTCGCGCGAGCCTCCGCGTTCGATCGGCTGGGCAGTCTCTGGGGTCGAGCCAGACCATCGCCCGCGACGGTCGTCCGCCGCCCTTGTGCCGCCTTGGTCAGCGTGGCCTGAACGCTTCCGCTTTCGCCCGGGAACTCCAGTGCCGAAATTCGCTCGCCGGGCTCGGCGAGCTTCAGATGCGCTTGCCGGCGTAGGTGGACGGCGGAAAGCGTTGCAGCGCCGGTCGCCGCAAAGCGCTGCGGATGAACCTGCTCGTCGAGCCAATCGTGCCAGACGAGTGCCGACCCCGACAAAGACAGGGGGATGATCAGGACGGCCAGCGTGATGCCCAGCCATTTGTGAAGCTGGAACCACAGACTGCGCAGGCGGATCATTTTCGGGCTCATCGGATGCCAATAGCTTATTGCGAACTATTCGCAATAGAGATGATGTTTCATGAACGAACGTTGCGAGCGTCGTTCAGTTTCGGTGCAATTCGAATCGGGCATAACCTCCTCAAGTGATGAGGTTTTCCCCTTTTCCTCGTCACGCACAGTGGTCGGCTTCGGCCGTCAGTATCCCTCGCGTCGCTTATCGAGGGGGGCCCGGCGCGCGTAGTGCGCCGGGCCCAATTCGTGTGTGGCTCAGGATGTCTCGAACAGCTTCGCCAGCTGCTCGATCATCGCTCCGCCCAGTTGCTCCGCATCCATGATCGTCACCGCGCGGCTGTAATAGCGCGTCACGTCATGCCCGATGCCGATCGCGACCAGCTCCACGGTCGAACGGCGCTCGATCCACTCGATGACCTGGCGAAGATGCCGCTCGAGATAAGCGCCGCCATTGGCCGACGCCGTCGAATCGTCGACCGGTGCGCCGTCCGAAATCACCATCAGGATTCGCCGCTCTTCGGGCCGGGCGATCAGGCGATTGTGCGCCCACAGCAGCGCCTCGCCGTCGATGTTCTCCTTTAGCAGGCCCTCGCGCATCATCAGGCCGAGATGGCGCTTGGCGTGGCGGTACGGCTCGTCCGCGCGCTTGTAGACGATGTGGCGAAGGTCGTTGAGGCGGCCCGGGTTCGACGGCCGGCCGTCGCTCAGCCACTGTTCCCGGCTCTGACCGCCCTTCCAGGCGCGCGTGGTGAAGCCAAGCACTTCGCTGGCAACGCCGACGCGCTCGAGGGTGCGGGTGAGAATGTCGGCACAGATTGCGGCGATGGCGATCGGCCGCCCGCGCATCGATCCACTATTGTCGATCAGCAAGCCGACGATTGTGTCGCGGAATTCCGTGTCGCGCTCGATCTTGTAGCTGAGAGAGTGCATCGGATTGACCACCACGCGCGCCAATCGAGCAGCGTCGAGCAGTCCCTCTTCCTGATCGAAATCCCAGCTTCGCGCCTGCTGCGCCATCAATCGCCGTTGCAGACGGTTGGCAAGCTTGGTCACCACATTGTGAAGGCCGCCCATCTGCTGGTCGAGATAGGCGCGAAGCCGCGTCAGCTCCTCTTCGTCGCAAAGCTCATTGGCCTCGACCATCTCGTCGAAGCGGGTCGTGAACGGCTTGTAGTCGGTTTCGGGCGACAGGTCCCAGTTCCGCCGGGCAGGCGCTTGCAACGAGCTGTCGGCATTATCGTCGCCGTCCATCAGCTCGTCTTCGCCAAGCTCCATCTCCTGCGGCGTCGTTTCGCCTTCGCCTTCGTCCTCGACTTGCTCGGACCGCATCTCGGCTTGGCCCGGGTCGTTGCCGCTTTTATCTTCGTCCTCGCCGTCTTCGGGTCCGCTGTCGTCGCCTTCCTGGTCGTCGCCGCCCTCTTCGGGAGGTTCGTCGCTCTCTTCGGGAGCCGCGGACAGCTCGAGGTCTTCGAGCAGTCGCCGGGCGACCTTCGCGTAGGAAGCCTGGTCGTCGATGGTCATCGCCAGTGCATCGAGCTCAACGCCGGCTTTCTCCTCGATCCACGAAGCGACGAGGTCGAGGCCGGGCTTGGCATTCGCCGGCGGCGCATCGCCGGTCAGCCGTTCGCGGGCAAGCAGGCCGATCGCGGTCGCCAAGGGCACCTCGTCGGCGGAGCGCGCACGCAGGATCGCATCGACGCGGACGCGGGCCTCGGTCAGCTCACCCAGATTCTCCCGGACGCCAGCCATGGAGCGAGCGCCGAGCGCTTCGATCCGAGCCGTCTCCAGTGCATCGAACACGGCGCGTGCGTCGAGGTCGAGGGGCGCCCCCGCCATATGCAGGCGATCGTCATGATAGCGGAGGCGAAGCGCCAGCGAATCCGCGGCACCTCGCGCCTCGGCGACAAGCTTGCGCTGCATGGACGGTCCCGGTGAGGGGACACGCGCGGTTTTGCCCGACGCGGGCATGGGCTCGGAAGCGAACGCGACCTCGATCTCGGGATCGCGGGCGATTGCCCGTGCTGCGCCAGCAAGCGCTCGTCGGAACAGGTCGATTGGCTCGGCCATCAGCGGCGAATGTTCACAATGTTCACACTGACGAGACAGGATTTGAGCAGCGCAGCGTCCCCGATTGTCGCGGTCCGCCTGTCACGTTTCCGGTGCTGTAGGACAGAGAAATCTGCCGCCATACGGCCTCAGCTGGCCTTCGAGGCTACGCTCTCGGGGAGGTCGGTGCCGAAGACGCGCTGGTAATATTCGGCAATCAGCGGGCGTTCTGCCTCATCGCACTTGTTGAGGAAGGTCACCCGGAAGGCGAAGCCGACGTCGCCGAAGATCAACGCATTCTGCGCCCAGCTGATCACCGTGCGCGGGCTCATCACCGTCGAAATGTCGCCGTTCATGAAGCCCTGCCGCGACAGGTCCGCGACCTTGATCATCTTCTCGACCGTCGTCTTGCCGTCGGGGTCGTCATATTCGCCCGACTTTGCGAGCACGATCTGCGCCTCGACCGCAGCCGGCAGGTAGTTGAGCGTCGTGACGATGTTCCAGCGATCCATCTGGCCCTGATTGATCGCCTGGGTGCCATGATAGAGACCGGTCGTGTCGCCGAGACCGATCGTGTTCGTGGTCGCGAACAGTCGGAAGAAGGGGTTCGGACGGATCACCCGGTTCTGGTCGAGCAGGGTCAGCTTGCCCTCGGTTTCCAGCACGCGTTGGATGACGAACATCACGTCCGGACGGCCGGCGTCATATTCGTCGAACACCAAAGCGACCGGGTGCTGGAGCGCCCACGGCAGCAGGCCCTCGCGGAATTCGGTCACCTGCTGGCCGTCCTTGAGGACGATCGCGTCACGGCCGACGAGGTCGATGCGGCTGATATGCGCGTCGAGATTGATGCGGATCAGCGGCCAGTTCAGCCGCGCCGCCACTTGCTCGATGTGGGTCGACTTGCCGGTGCCGTGATAGCCCTGGACCATCACTCGGCGGTTCTTCGAGAACCCAGCGCAGATCGCCAACGTCGTGTCCGGATCGAATACGTAAGCGGGGTCGAGATCGGGGACTCGTTCGTCAGCCTCGCTGAAGGCGGGCACCTCCATGTCGCTGTCGATCCCGAACAGGTCGCGGATCCTCGCCATCTTGTCGGGCGCGGCCATGACGGTGTCGGCCCGGCTTTCGGGCATCACGTTGGATATTTCGGTCATCGCCTGACGCCTTACGGAAAAGGCGCGAGCGCCTCAACAAGATGGATTGTCAGGCGACTTTTTCCGGCAACGGGAAGAGCTTCACGAAGCGCCGGGCCAGTTCGATGTCGCCTTCGATATGAATCGTCTCGATCGGTGCGCCGCCGTAGATCACCGCGGCCAGCCCCTCGGGCGTGGTGGTCATGAGCACGTCACAGCCTTCGGGCATGCGTCGCTCGACATGCAATTCGCTGTTGCGAAGCTGTGCGGAATAGCCGGTCGGGCCGAAGCGAAAGCCGAAGCTCCCTTCAATCCCCCGCGCGCGCTCCGCATCGATCATCGTCTGAAGCGACATCATGATCGCCGCGTGGCTGAGCGGCAGGGTCGGATCGTGGAGCGGGCTTCTCGCCGCCCAACGGCCGAGCTTGCCGATGACTGGCGCGGCTTCGAGCGCCCAGGGCGTGGCCTCATAGACCTGGACGGAGGCGGGTGGTGGCAGGCGCAACTTCCGTACGAGCCCGCGCTCCTCCAGCTCGGTCAGACGCTGGGTCAACACGTTGGCACTGATCCCCGGCAGGTCCGCACGCAGTTCGGAGAATCGTTTCGATCCGTAGGTCAGCTCGCGGATTATCAGCATTGCCCAGCGCTCGCCGATCAATTCCAGCGCGTGCGCCAGCCCGCAGGCGTCGTCGTACCGTCTTTTTACCTCTTGATTCGCCACTTTAGTTACTTTTTCTAACGACTCGGTTGCTATTTATAACCTCATCTGCCAAAAAGCAAGCGAATCGAGTTCGAGGGAGAGGCCAGTGTCACGCATGATCTTCGTAAACCTGCCGATAGAAGACCTGGAACGGTCGAAGCGCTTCTATGAGGCGATCGGCGCCCGCAACGAACCGAAGTTCTCGAACGAAGCGGCGGCTATGATGGTCCTGTCGGACACGATCAGCGTGATGCTGCTGACCAAGCCCTTCTATTCGACGTTCACCAGCAAGCCGATTGCGGACACCCGCAACAGCAGTTCAGTCCTGCTCGCTTTGTCGTGCGACAGCGCGGCCGAAGTGGATCAACTCGTCGAAGCCGCGGCCGCCAATGGCGGGAAGGCCGATCCGGGCCCGAAGCAGGAGATGGACGGCATGATGTACGGGCGCAGCTTCGAGGACCCAGATGGTCACCACTGGGAGCCGATGTGGATGAACCAGCAGATGGCCGAACAGGGTGCACACCCCGTCGAATCCGCCACTGCTGAATAGCTGTTTAGGGTAAGGGAGCACCGCAATGCCGGTCGATTCGACTGCAACCGCAGAGGTCACAGCTTTCCGCTGGGTCCCGGACTTCGCTCAGGGACTGGTGCGAGACCTCCGCATTCGCTGGGCGCTTGAGGAAATCGAGCGGCCCTACCGGGTCCGCTTGCTCGACGCGACCAGCGCGCGGCCGCCGGAATATTTCCTCGAGCAGCCGTTCGGCCAGGTTCCCGCCTATCGCGATGAGCAGGTCCACCTGTTCGAGAGCGGTGCGATCCTGATCCACCTCGGCATGCAGGACGAGCGCTTGCTTCCAACGGATCATGCGCAGCGGATGCGGGCGATCGCCTGGCTGATCGCCGCGCTGAACAGCGTCGAGCCGGCGATTTTCCCGATGCAGATGATCAACGTCTTCAATCGCGGCGAAGCCTGGACCGAGGAAGCGAAGCCGAAGTTCATGGATCGCCTCAACGGGCGGCTGAAGTGCATGTCCGACGCGCTCGGCGACAAGGAGTGGCTCGAGGACCGCTTTACCATCGCCGATCTGATGCTGGTTGCGGTGCTTCGGCAGCTGCGTGGCGGCCGGACGCTCGACGCTTTTCCCAATCTCGCGGCGCATGTCGCCCGTGGCGAAGCTCGCCCCGCCTTCCAGCGCGCGCTCGCCGACCAGCTCGAAGTCTTTGCGAACAACCCGCCGGTGCCGCAGCCGGCCTGACGTCAGGCGTACCCAATTTCCTGAGCCCCCAAGGAGAGAGACGATGACCTATTTCGAAGGATTCCTGGTGCCGGTGCCCGAGAATAAGCGAGAGGAATATCGCCAGCACGCGGCCGAAGCGGCGCCGATGTTCCACGAATTCGGCGTGAAGCGTCACTTCGAAGCTTGGGACAGCGATGTTCCGGAAGGCAAGGTCACCGACTTCCGCAAGGCGGTTGAAGCCAAGCCTGAAGAGAAGGTCGTCTTCTCCTGGTTCGAATATCCGAACCGCGAAGCGCGCGATGCCGCCAATGCCAGGATGATGAGCGATCCGCGCATGGAGCAGATGGGCGCCAGCATGCCGTTCGACGGCAAGCGCATGATCATGGGCGGCTTCGACTCGATCGTCGAAGAGGGCACCGAAAGCGGCGGCTACACCGACGGCTTCGTCGTGCCGGTCCCTGAAGGCAATCGCGAAGCCTATCGCGAGCTGGCCTCGAAGATGGCCAAGGTCTTCCGTGAGCATGGCGCCAACCGCGTCGTTGAGGCGATCGCCGACGACGTGCAGCACGGCAAGATCACCGACTTCTACCGCGCGGTGAAGGCCGAGGACGGCGAGACGGTCGTGTTCAGCTTCATCGAATGGCCGGACAAGCAGGCTCGCGACGACGCCTGGGCCAAGATCATGGCTGACGAGAGCATGAAGCCGACGGACTCCATGCCGTTCAGCGGCCAGCGCATGTTCTGGGGCGGCTTCGAGCCGATCCTCGACAGCACGCCGAGTAAGACGCCCGAAGACGCCTGAACGGCAAGGCAGCTAGAACCGAAAGGAACGGACCATGTCCGAAGTGACTGACGCGCCCGTACGAACCTCAACGGCGCCGCGCCCGCTGCAGGGCAGCAACGTCTGGTACGAACTGATGACGACCGATCCCGACGCCGCCAAGGCGTTCTACGGTTCGGTGGTCGGCTGGACGATCGGCGACCCGATCCCCGGCGGCGGCCAGGACTATCGCATGATCGAGCGCAACGACGGCGGCTTTGCCGGCGGCGTGCTCGGCCTGACCGAAGAGATGTGTGAAGGCGGCGCCTTCCCGCTGTGGATCGGCTACTTCGGCGTCGACGATGTCGATGCAACCGTTGCGAAGATCGAGGCCAAGGGCGGCACGATCCAGATGGCGCCGTTCGACATCCCGCAGGGCCGGATCGCGATGGTCACCGACCCGCAGGGCAATCCGTTCTACGTGATGAAGCCGGTGCCGCCGGAAGGTCAGCCGGACGCCCAAAGCGACGTCTTCTCGGCCAGTGCGGACCAGCGCGTCAGCTGGAACGAGCTGACGACGCCCGATCCGGACGCCGCTCGCGAGTTCTACGGCGACGTGTTTGGCTGGACGAGCGACGACTTCATGCCGATGGGCGAGCTAGGCGAATATCGCTTCCTTGCCCATGCCGGCACGACGATCGGCGCCGTCTGCAAGCCGATGCCGGGCGGAAGCAATCGCTGGCGCTATTACGTCCGCGTGCCGTCGATCAACGAAGCCGTCGACGCGGTGAAAGCCGCCGGCGGAACCGTATCGATGGGCCCGCACGAAGTACCGGGTGGCGACCACATCGTCATTGGAAACGACCCGCAGGGCGCGGAATTCGCGCTCGTCGGCAAAGCCTGAGGAGACAGAAATGGCTAGTAACAAACTGACCACCTGCCTGTGGTTCGACAAAGGCGAAGCCCGCAAGGCCGCGGAATTCTATGCCTCCGTCTTCCCGGACACGACGGTCGGAGCGCCGCATTCCGCCGCGTCCGATTTTCCGGGCGGCAAGGAAGGCGACGAACTGACCGTGGAATTCACCGTGCTCGGCCAGAGCTTCGTCGGCCTCAACGGCGGTCCCAATTTCAAGGCCAACGAAGCCGTCAGCTTCATGGTCATTACCGAGGACCAGGAAGAAACCGACCGTTACTGGGACGCTATAACCAAGACTGGCGGCGAAGAGAGCATGTGCGGCTGGTGCAAGGACAAATGGGGCTTCTCATGGCAGATTACCCCGCGCGCCCTGCTCGACGCGACGACCAATCCCGACAAGGAAGTCGCCCAGCGAGCTTTCCAGTCGATGATGACGATGCGCAAGATCGACATCGCGAAGATCGAGGCCGCCGTCCGCGGGGAGGCAGTCGATGCGTAAGCTGACAGGCGCAGTCTTCGTCTCGCTCGACGGCGTGATGCAGGCGCCGGGCGGACCGGAAGAAGATCCGACCAGCGACTTCAAGTTCGGCGGCTGGGTCGCGCCCTTTTGGGACGCGGACATGGGCCCATTCGAGAAGTTGATCATGGCCGATTACGACCTGCTGCTCGGCAAGAAGACCTACGACATCTTCTCCGCCTACTGGCCGTACAACCAGGAGGATCCGATCGGGGCCAAGTTCCAGCGCATCAACAAATATGTGGTGACGCATTCGGACGAGCCGCTGGGCTGGGAGAATAGCGAGAAGGTGTCGGGCGGCCTCACCGACGGCGTTGCGGAGCTGAAGAAGACCGACGGTCGCGACCTGCTCATCCAGGGCAGCAGCACGATCTACGCGCCGCTGCTCGCGGCGGGGCTGATCGACAGGTTGGTGCTGATCACGTTCCCGATCGTGCTCGGCAAGGGCAAGCGCATCTTCAACGGGTCGCAGCAGCCCGGTGCGCTGAAACTCGTCGACAGCTTCGTTTCTCCCAAGGGCGTGACGATCACGACCTACGAGCCGAACGGCGAGGTTCCGACCGGATCGTTCGAGACAAAGGAGCCAAGCGAAGCGGAGCTGGAACGCCGCGAGAAATGGGCACGGGAGGACGCATGAGCCTGGAACTCTTCGGCCACCCGTTCAGCAGCTACACGCAAAAGGTGCTGATCGCGCTTTGGGCGGACGGCACCGAGTTCAACTATCGGATGATCGAGGATCCGGCGAACATGGAAGAGCTCAAGCGGCACTCGCCGTACGGGCTCTTCCCGCTCCTCATCGACGATGGCCGGCCGGTGCTGGAGAGCTCGACGATCATCGAGCATCTCCACGCGCATCATCGTGGTCCCAACGACTGGATCCCGGAGGGCGAGACTGGCCGCCAGGTGCGCTTCCTCGACCGCTTCTTCGATCTCTATGTCATGGGCAATATGCAGCGGCCGGTGTCGGACATCATCCGTCCGGAAGGCAGCAACCGCGATCCGTTCGGCGTGGCCAAGGCGCGGGGCGATCTTCACAAAGCCTATGACTGGCTGGAAGCGAACCTAGGCGATGGTCCGTGGGCGGTCGGCGAGCAATTCACGATGGCGGACTGCGCCGCCGCTCCGAGCCTGTTCTATGCGGATTGGGTCGAGGAAATCGGTGCGAGCCGTCCGAAGCTCTCCGCCTATCGCGCACGGCTACTCGCACATCCGGCAGTAGCGAGAGCCGTCGAGGAAGGCCGTCCCTTCCGTGGATATTTCCCGCTCGGTGCGCCCGAGCGCGATTAGCGGCGTAACCAATCGACAGCCTGGCGCGTATGGCAGGTGAGAGATCCTTGTGGAGCCAAGTCGATGCGTAGCCGATTCCCTGTTCTTGCCGGCCTGACCGCCGTGAGCCTGTCACTGGCGGGGTCCGCCACTGCCGGCGCACGCACCGAAACCGCCGTCCTCGCCGGCGGCTGTTTCTGGGGCATGGAGGGCGTGTTCGAGCATGTGAAGGGCGTGACCAACGTCGTGTCCGGCTATGCTGGCGGGTCGGCGTCGGACGCCAATTATGACGAGGTCAGCACCGAGCGCACGGGGCACGCCGAAGCGGTGAAGATCACCTACGATCCGGGGCAGGTCAGCTATGCCCAACTGCTGAAAATCTATTTCTCGGTCGCGCACGATCCGACGCAAGTTAATCGCCAAGGACCCGACACCGGACCGAGCTACCGCTCGGCGATCTTCCCGCAGAATGCGGCGCAACGGCAACTCGCCGCCAGCTTCATTTCCCAGCTACGTGCACAGAAGAAGCCAATCGCGACCCGCATCGAAAGCGGGCCGTTCTTCCCAGCGGAAGCCTATCATCAGGACTTCATGCGGCGGAACCCGGCCTACCCGTATATCGTCATCAACGACCGGCCGAAGCTGTCGAAATTGAAGAAGGCCTATCCGCAATATTGGAAGGCCTAGGCGGCCTTACTCGCCTTTCATCCCGCGACGGATTTGCGCCTTTTCGAGCTCCTGGCGATCCTGCAGCTTGAGGTCCGCCCATTCGGCGCGCGTGTGGCAAACTTTGCGCGACGCGAGCCGGCTTCCGAGAACCTCCTGCTTTTCGCAGATGATCTCGTTCGGGTTGGGACCGGTACGGGTCGGCGCGGCCGGCTGCGGCGCGGCATTGGTCGTCTGAGCAATGGCGGGCGCCGCCGTTCCGGCCAGGAGCGTCACGGCGAGGGACGCGCTGAAAAACTTCACCATCCAAAAACACTCCCCACTGGATGCACGGATAATCGGCCGAACCTACTCAGTCCGCAATGATTTTACGATGAACGGGCTCAGTAGGGAACACCAACGTCGAAGGCGACAGTGAGCCGTTCTCCGCGTTCGAAGGGCACCGTACCGTGCCACATCCAGGACGGGAACAGCACAAGTTGCGCCACCTTGGGCTCGATCTTGCGCCATGGCGGCAGATTGATGCCGAGCAGTTCATCAGGCGCGCCAAGCGTGAACCAGCCGGCATCTTCGCGTTCTTCGCGGGCACGCTCCGGCAGCGATACGTAAAGCGCCGAGCTGATCCAGCCGAGCGGGTGGACGTGGTTCGAATGATGGCCTTGCGACCGGAGGCGCACCGACCAGCTACCGGTGAAGCGCACCCGCCGATCGCGCGGATGACGGAGCAAGGGATGCTTTTCGTCGATCGGCGGGAGCTGAGCCTTGTATCCCTCGACGGCGCCGACGATGGCACGACGCAGGTGTTGGATGATGGGGTCGATGCGGCTGAGCAGCGGGCCGTCGGTCTGCGTTCCGCCCCGCACCGATTGATCGAGATATTCGCCCTTCGCCACGTGAAGTGAACGCAGGGTCTCGGCGAGCGTCCCGATCGGGGGGAGAGCATCCGACAAGTCGATGACGTTGACGAACGCCGGGTCCTGCTCAAGCCATTCCGAGCGCGGGTCGCCGGCCATTCGCCAAGCCGTCGCCGTATAGGCCCAGATCTCCGCGCTTGGCGTACCGGCCAGTTGCCGGTCGATCAGCGGCAGCGCGGCTTCCGGTTCGCCTACCCGAAGCAGATGCCGGATCCGCCAGCTTTCGAGAGCCTTGCCGACGTGTTCCGGGAACGTCCCGAATAGCGCCGCCGGCTTGGCCTCTTCATCGAATTCGGCGGCGTGGATGCCCTCGTAGATCTGGAACTCCGGCGTGCTGACCCCCGCGGCCCGTGCCCTGCCGACGATGTCGCGAAGCGAGTTGTATGCGCCCCGCCGCAGCTGCACGTTGAGCAAGGTTTCCCACAACGGCTGGGCATTCGGAAACCGTGTCAGCGCCCGCTCAATTGAAGCGGTTGCTTCGCTGGCCTTTCCCTCCGTTGCCATCAGCTGCGCGAGTTGCTCATGCCCGTAGAGCCACGCCGGCGCCTGATCGAGTGCAGCCTGCATGTCGGCGATGGCCCGATCGCCCTCGCCCATCGCCGCCCGCGCCGCGGCCAGCCCAACGAGGATATGCGCGCCCTTGGGCGCCAGCGCCGACGCGCGCTCATAAAGTTCGCGGGCGTCGAGGCCAGCCTCCATCGCGGTCCGGGCATGGCCGTGCGCGATTCCCACATCGGCCGGAGCGAGACGCGCAGCAACGTCGAACGAACCCAGAGCCTGCTCATGCTCATCGAGAGAGCGTTCGAGCAACGCCTTCCACTGCCAGAGCAGCGCAGCATTCGATTGCTCGGCGCCTTGCGCAATCAGCGGAAGAACGCGCTCTTCGTCACCGGCTTCGAGTGCTTTGCCGGCAAGCTCGGCGAGACCTTCGACGTCTACGGAATTGCGTGCGTCGCTCACAGCGCGCCAACGCCGCCTTCGCTGCCGATCAGCGCGGCGACCGCGTTGCGCTCGGCTTCGGTGAGGTCGGGGTGCCAGATGTCGAAGATGAAGACGACGCGGAGGTCTTCGCTCGGATTCAGCGCCTCATGTTCCATGGTGTCGTCGAAGACGAACGCCTCTCCCCGCTGCCAGAAGCGCGTCTCCGCTCCGACACGGAACCAGCAGCCTTCGGGCACGATCAGCGGGAGGTGGCAGACGAGCCGCGCATTGTTGACGCCGACGTGCGCCGGGATCGCCGTGCCGGGTGCGAGCAACGAGAACATTGCATTCGGCCCTGAGCCCCGGACTTCAGGCTGCGGAATGGCTTCGAGAAGCTTCAGCGTTTGCGGACAATGGCGGGCATTGGCCTCAACCTTTTCGCCGTTCCGCCAAAGGTGAATCGCGGTCCAGTCGGGATTGCGATTGAGCGGCTTCCATTGCGCCAGCGGAAGATGCTCGTCGTACTGGATGTAGGGCACGAGCTCCGACCGCTCCGCTGCCATGACCGCCTGCAACTCGGACGCGATCGTGTCCGTCGCCGCCTCCAGCCGCGCGATCCACGGAAACAGCTCTCGCGGATGAAATTCGCGCTGGGCGAGCTCGGGAAAGAAGAAGTGGGTCGGGCTGCTGTAGTAGGGCCGCGTTTTGCCGACGACGTTTGTCCGGAATCGCTCGATCCGCCGGCGCTCATCGTCCGATGCGGCGGCCGCGGTGCCGCTCATCGCCGCCGTGAGCCTCGCCTCCCGTGCATCGACATAGGCCGCATGCTGGCGCTCGCCTTCTGCGACGGCTGCGGCAATCTGTGGCGGCAAATCGCCGATCGGCCTTTGCGCTAGCGCATGTCCCCAAGCCTGACCGGATTCCGGATGGCCGAGCCGCTGCAGCAGGCTCGCCCGCATGAGCAGCATCGTGAAGTCGAGCGGCGTTACCGCTAGCGCGCGATGAACCGCCGCTAGCGCGGCCTCCGGATTGCTGGTTGCGCGGTGAAGGGCCGCGACCTTCATCCATAATTCGGCGTTACCAGGCTGCGCCTCGGCCGCTTTGTTGAGCAGGGTGACAGCGCGCGCCAGGTCGCCCGCCGCAAGGGCGCGCTCCGCATCGCTGACCAGGCCCCCGCCCTGCATCAGGTCAGTCGGTGTAGCCGAACTTGGCTATCCATGGTTCGAGCATCGGAAAGATGGGTTCGAGGTGCTTGCGGTAATTGGTCCAGCGGCCCGCCGACTGGCTGTAGATCGGCTGGACGACTTGATGATAGCTCGGCGTCTTGATGCGGCCGCGGCTTAGCGCAGTCGATTCGTGGTCGAGGACTTGCTCGCTCCAGTCGAGACCAAGGAAAGTTATCAGCGCTTTGAGCTCGCGTTCGCGGTCTTCGACGATGTTCTCATATTTGATCTCGTGGACCGGCAGATCGAACAGCTCCCGGGCTTTCTCGAAATAGGAAAAGCTGATGTCGTAGAGATCGGCCGCCGTATCGAGGTGGAGGAAGCTCGACATGCCGTCGTTGAGCTTGAAGTTGGACGCAAAGCAGCTGAATACCGCGTCGCACGGATGCCGAAGCGCGAGGATGATCTTCGCATCGGGAAACAGCCGATGAACGAGCGGCAAGCTGTTCATGGTCAGCGGATTCTTGTCGATCAGGAGCTTGCCAGGCTCGAGTGGCGTCCGTTCGGCCGCTACCTTGAAATAGATGTTGCGGGCTTCGAGGATCTTTTCGTCGCCAAGCTTCTGGATGTCGTCGAACCGTTCAAGACCCTTCGCCGCTTCGAGCAGGGCTGGCTCCTCTTCGAGTACCTCGATCTGCGGGTGGCCCATCAGCATGGTATCGAGCAGCGTGGTTCCGGAACGGGGGAATCCAACGATGAATGCTGGCGATGCACGTCCGTCGGACACGTCGCTGGCACGCCACTCCTTGACCCAGGCCGGCGAGAGCGTGTCCCGCTGCTGAACCAAACGCTCACGATAGGCTGCGGCACGTTCGAGAGGCTTGGTCAGGTCACGGGCCTGGAGGTCGTTCATATGCGCGAAGGCAGCAAATGCCTCTTCGTAGTGTCCAGCGCCTTCCTCGAGCTGGCCCTAGCAGGTGGAAGCGCCGGGTGCTTTCGAGCCCCTCCGGAACCTTCTTCAGCAACTCCAGGCCGTCGGTGAATTTTTTGGACCGGCGGTGGCCCATCGCGCCGATGAAATTGGTGACGTCCGCGCCGACGCCGGTGGCCTGCGCTTTCTCGATCAGGTCAAATAGCTCGTCGGTCCGGTTCGCCAGTTCGAACACGACGGCAAGACCGATGGTGGCCAGTTCGTGCGCCGGCTCGACGGCAAGAATATTGCGGTAGGTTAGCTCCGCATCTTCCGGCTTGAGGACGTTGAGTTCCTGCCCAGCTGACGAGGATGGCCAAATCGAGGTCGGAGGGCTTGCGTGCATCGTGCCTCCGCAATCGCGCCGAGAGCTTCTTCCTCTCGCCCAAGCTCCTTGAAGATCGCGTACAGTTCTTGAAGGGGCTTGGTGTCCTGAGGATAGTCCGCCGCCATGGCCCGGAGCCGTTGCTCGGCTTCGTCCACACGTCCCGCACCGGCGAGCGCCATCGCGTAATTCAGGCGGACCGGCGGCGATGAGGAATTGAGTTCCGCCGCCATTTCGAGAGCTGCAACGCTGCCTTCTGCATCGCCCGCCATTCGCCGCGAATTGCCGAGATTATTCCATGCCTCCCAGTCCTTGGGTTCCGCGGAGACAATCTTCTCGTAGGCCGGGATGGCGATGTCGTGATTGCCGGCTTCCTGGGCGAAGAACGCCCTCATGCGCTGCAGTCTGAAGCTTGGGTCCTGGGCGGCAACTCCCTCCGTCAGAAGGTCGAGCGCGGCGCCGTAGTTTCCCTGCTGCGCCAATGCGGTCGCCAGATTAGAAGCGATGACGGGATCTCCGGGCGCCTCCGTCTGAGCAATGCGGAGATGGCGAATGCCGGCGTCAAGATTGCCAAGCTGACATTGAAGGGTTCCGAGCATCGCGTTCAGCGCGCCCGTGTTGCCCCCATTGGCCAATGCTCTTTCACCAATGCCGACAGCTTCTGGCATTCGTCCCGAGCGCGCGGCGGCCATGGCGTCGCGGATGGCGGTGGCGGTCTGGTCGTCGAGAACGGAAACGGCAGTCATGCGCATTGTCTAGCGCAATTGCGCGAATGTGACAGCCTCGTGAGGCCGCCTATTCCAGACAAAGAAAAGGGCGGTGGACCTTAGGATCCACCGCCCCAATCTTTTCAGCTCGCGCTGCGCTTAGCCACGCTCTGGCGCCGGCGGCGGCGGAGGCGGCGGCGGCGGCGGGACCGGGCAGGTCTCGGTCGCCAGGATCACCGATCCATCCGGGCACGTCTGCGTTGCAGGCGGCGGCGGCGGCGGCGGAGGCGGCGGGGCTGCCGGCACAACCGGAGCCGGAGCCGGCTTCGGAGGCAGGAAGTCGATCGTCGCACCAACCCACAGCAGGCGACCCAGGGCGTCCCAGGTACCCGGATAGGTGTTGCCGTTGCACGGACCGGCCGGGCAGAGGTTCGAACCGTTACGGCCCGCGTTACCACCCGTGATACGCGGCGGATCCCTGTCGAACAGGTTGTTGACACCTGCGCGTAGGCTGACCCGATCCATCAGGTTGAACGTACCCGACAGGTCGAAGTAGTTCTGCGCCTTCACACGCAGGCCCGGATCGAAGTTGAAGTCCCCTGCGAGGGTTTCATTGTCCTGCAGGGTTTCCGCAGCGACCTTGCCAACGTAGCGCCACTGCAGCGACAGGCCGAGACCGAAGTTCGACTGCCACGAAGCACGCAGCTTGTGACGCCATTTCGGGATCGGAGCCGACGCGGCAACCGTACCGCCCGAGCAGGTCGGACCGTAGTAGCCGACGCAGTCATATGCCTGCGACAGGCCGTTATCGACCCGCGCCTTGAGCATCCGCGTTCCGACGAAGCTGAAGGATGCCTTGCCGAGGTTGAACAACGGCATCGAGTAAGACGCATTCAAGTCGATTCCGCGGTTGTTCATCTTCGACGTGTTTGCCGGAAGGTCACGAACGAAGCCACCTGAGGTCAGCCAGATCGAGCCCGCCGGATCGCGTTGGATCAGCGCGCAAGCTGGCGACGTGAAGGTTGCCGTGGACTGCGCATTACAGGCCGCGAGAATTGCGTCAGCGCCAAAGCCCTGGATCGCGTTCTTCAGCTTGATGTCCCACCAGTCGACCGTCAGCGCGAGCCTCGGGATGAAGCGCGGCTGGAGCACGACACCCAGCGTGGTGGTCGTGCCGGTTTCCGGAGTCAGGTTCGGGTTTCCGCCGAGCAGGCCGTTATACTGGCCGGCCGGGTTGGCCGACGGCGACTGACCCACGGCCAGGCCCTGAGCAAGACAGCCGTAATCCGTTGCCGTGATAACCTTGGCGCACGGATCGTTGCTGCCGTCGAGGCCAACGAACTGGGTAGCGAACAGCTCCTGGATATTCGGAGCGCGAACGGCGCGGTTGTAGGAACCACGGAAACGGATGTCGCTGATCGGAGCGAACTCCAGGGCCAGCTTGTAGGTATCCGTGTCGTACTTGCGACCGTTGCTGACGGTGTACCACGACTTGCGGTAGCCGGCGCTGAAGGTCAGCTCGTCGATGAAGCTGTTCTGGACGATCGGCACCTGGACTTCGCCGAAAGCTTCCCAGACCTTGAAGTTGCCGCTGACCGGAAGCGTGGGTGCGCCCTGACCGGCGAGATCGCCCTGTTGGAACGATTGATCGGGATTCAGTTCGAGCGATTCACGACGGTATTCGACACCGGCGTTGATCGCGACACCATCTTCCGCCCACGGAGTCTTCCAACCCATCTCGCCAAGCAGGCCGGTCACGTTGAAGTTCGCGATCTGCTCTGACGTGATGCCCTGGATGACACCGAAGATGTTCAGGTAATTGACCGCGGCGGCCGACGGAGCGGCGCCGAAGACGTCCCACGGAACGCAGTTCGGATCGCTGTTGTCGAGGACCGAGCGGCAGACGATGCTCGAGCCAGCCGTTCCGACCGGAACAACCGCACCCGATGCGTCGACGTTCACGACGTTGAGCGCACGGTTCATGCGCGCGATCGAGAACTCGTTCTTGTAGACCTGCGTGTAGTTCGTGCGGCCGTACTGGAAGTACGCTGTCGTACGAGAACACGTTCGACAGGTCGCCACGCATGCCGAGCACGCCGCGCCAGCCTGGTGGCGGAGGTCGGAGATACGCGGTCCGCCTTCCGTGTTACGACGGAGAAGCTGGAAGAACGCCTGGTTGTAGGTGTTACCGCGAGCATCGAAGAACGTGATCGGCGTTGCACCAGGCCCCGGAGTTCCGTTGACGCCGCCGTCGTTGAACGGTGCGCCATCCGCAACCGGGAAGTTGCCGAGGAAGCCGACGATCATGTTGTCCGGTCGTACAGATGTTGGCAAGCTGCTGAGCCGACATCAACGGATTGTCGCAGTTGATGGTCAGCGTGTTGCCGAAGTCGCCCGACGGCGCGATCTGCGCCAGCGTGCGGTCGTCCATGAACATGAATTCCATGTACGGCTTGAACGCCGGGCTGATCTCGTAATCAGCGAACGCGCCAGCGATGTAGCGCTCGTCCGGACGCTGGAAATAGTTCAGCGGCGCGAAGTTGTAGAGGTTCTGGGCGTTGACCGCGATCGTTCCCGGGCCAAGCGCCGCGAGAGTGGAGGTGCCTTCGCGTGAAGATGACCGCAGTACCCGGGTTCGCCGTGGCCGAACCGCCGCAACGGGGCACGCCGCCACCGGTGTTCTGCAGGACGCAGGCCGAATAGTCGCGATCGCGCTGAAGCACGGGCTTCGATGTTGCGATAGCCGAAGTAGGCAACCGCATGGCCGCGGCCATCGTCGAAGCCGGCGCCGATCGTGACCGTACCGTCGATCGAGCGACCGTCGGTGACGCTGCCCGTCGGAAGCGGAAAGGCATCCGCACCCGCAACGGCTTGGCGAGCGCCGATGATGTCGCTCATGTTCAGCCCGCCGCTGACGCTCGGATCATGCTGGTTGTGCTGCCAGGTCGACCAGTTGCCGTCGAAGCGGACACCCTCGAAGCTGGTGTCCATGATGAAGTTGACGACGCCGGCGACGGCGTCCGCGCCGTAAACCGACGATGCGCCGCCGGTCAGCACTTCCGCGCGGCGGATAAGCGCCGACGGAATGACGTTAAGATCGGCGGAGAGGGCCGTGCTGTTCGGATCGCCCGGCATCATGCGGCGGCCGTTGATCAGGACCAGCGAACGCTTCGAGCCCATGTAGCGAAGATCGACTTCGGCGGTACCCGTTGCACCGTTCGAAACGCCCGAGGCCTGAGCAGCGCCGACCGACGGCAGCTGGTTCAGAACGTCTTCGATGCGGGTCGAACCGGAGAGCTTCACGTCCTGGTCGGAAACGACCGTGACGGGGGCTGCGGACTCAAGGTTCGGCTGCGGAATGCGCGAGCCGGTAACGATGATGTCCTGGCCGGACTGAACGTCCTCACCCTCGGCAGAAACCGTCGGGGTGGGGGCCGCTTCAACCGGGCCAGTCGGCTCCGACGCCACTGGCGCCGTGTCCTGCGCGAAAGCAGGCGAAGCAAATGCCGAAGCACCGACCAACAAGGTCGATGCGAGCAGATTTTGCCGCAAAGTCGTCTTCATATTACTCCCCTTATTCGGCCCCACGGAGGGCGTACGTGGCGCTCTCATTGTCCGATAACGGTAACAGAACAAGGCTGAGTGTCGGTCGGGCGACGCTTTTTGGAAATGGTGTAGCGCCGAAACAACATACGCCGTTAACGGCCTGCTTTCGCCATTTCCGGGCGGCCGGTCGGGGAATTGAGGAACTTGGAGTTGGCGATCCGCCATCGTGCTTAAGAGATCTGGTGAATCAAGCGGCAAGCCGAAATTGCGCACCCAAGCTGGATTAACGGCGTCAGTAGGCGGGAGCGGCTCTTTTCGCGGGAGAATTCAGCGAAATTCGCTCTCGCGACAGCGCGTAACTGATGACGAACAGGGGAACGATCCACACCAGCCGGGCCTGGTAACGGTCCGACACACCTGAAGCCAGTACGCAGAAGCCAGCGTTCACGACCAGGACCGACAGGATCATCGCGACCGCGATCCGCTGTCCGCGATCCAGGCGCCTGAAATTGAAGCCGACCCATGCAAGGCACAGCGCAATCACCAAATAGGTCATGGCGTTGAGCGCAGAGAAGGCCAGTGACCTTTTGTCCGGAGCTTCCACGAACTCCGGATCGCCGGATGCATCGGCGCGGATGTGATCGCCGAAGCGGGACGGCAGCAGACCGAACAGAATTGACTGTCTCGCGACGTGATTGGCGAGGTTGCCGAACTCCGTCCCGGGATAGGCGAGCGCAGCGCGGATGACGATCTGCCGTTCCTCGGCGCGGATCCGGTCCATCTGCTCAGGCGTGGCTTTGCCGTCAAGACCAGTGTCGTTGAAGAGGAATCCGCTGACCGTCGAAGGAATGTGCGTACCGAAAACTTCACAGACGGCGTAACGTGGCCGCACACACTCCTTCTCGAGATACCAGCGCGCGGGACCGTCCGACACGGACCGGGCGAGAGCATGCGGATAGTGCTTCGCAACCACGCTTGTCTCACCGAAGGCGACGAAGCCGGCGGCGACCGTCGCCACACCTCCGATGACCATCGGGGCCCAAAGCCACGCGAGACGATTGATAGGTCGCATCAGGTGACGACGCTGCCAGAGCGCGAACACCGAGCCGGCGAGGCAAAGCCAGAGAGCCAGCGGCGCAATGCTGGCGTGCACGGCGACCGCCAGGCTCGCGAGCGCAACAAGAGCGAGGCGAACGGTTCGAGAAAGCTTCTCGAACGACAGGAAGAGGAGAATCTCGCAAGCCGCGACAATCCCGGCGAAGACGTCGGGCAGGGCGAATGACGAGAAGGCCGGAAGCGAAGACCCTGCTGCCAAAATCAGGCTCAAGACGGCATAACGCTTCCATGACCTGACGCCCGCTGCGGTCGCGACAACCGCACATGTAAAGGCAGCGAGCAAGATCTGGACGCCCGCCAGCCATGTCAGGGAGAAGCCCGGCCCGCGGAATAGATATGCAAGAACGCTATAGGGGATCGAGCGGACTCCCTTGGCGCCAGCGGCCTCGGCGCGAGGGCTTCCGAGGTCATTCGAACCGGCTGTTGGACCTGCAGGGGCGATTACCTGTGGGCTCACCGGTTCCCACCGATCGGCAACGAACTCGACGGCGACCTTGCCGCCTTTGATGTAGGCGGCGCTGTCAGCGATGTAGCCGGGCCGGCCGAACAGGATCAGCGGCCAAAGCAATAGCAGGCCCAACACCAGGGTTCGCAGCGCGAGCTGCCCATCGAGGCGGACGATCACCTCAGTTCGACCAAGACTTGCCGACATTCCGTGGTCCGACCGGATGCGATCCATCAAATTACCTGAGTCAGCCGATGAGACCACAGGCCCTACGGCACGCATGAGAAACAACAGTTGGGGCGCTTGCCGCGCGAGGCAAGACAATTCGTGTTGGCCGTCCCAATCTGAAACGACTGTGCTTATGGGCTCGCCAGGGCTGACATCTATACTTGCATGTCGTTCGCCGGACGTGCGTAATTTGCTCGTCGAGCCTTGGGAGTATTCGTGCAGGACGCACAAGAAGCGCGCATTACGGAAGCCGGCCCCTCATGAGCGTACTCGTGACCGGGGCGTCCGGCTTCATCGGTTCGCACCTCGCGCGCCGCCTCGCCGCCGAAGGTGAGGAAGTCCACGTGCTGCTGCGTGAAGGCTCAAGCTCGGCCCGGCTGGAGGGGCTTGGCGGGCTTCAACGCTGGCTGGGCAGCGTACAGGATGCTGCGTCCCTGGAAGCCTGCCTAAGGGCCGCGCAGCCCACCCGGATTTTCCACTGTGCCGGCACATCCAAGGCCCGCAACTCTTCGAGCGCGGAAGTCATCCGCGAGGCCCAGAGTGTCAATGTCGATGGGCTCGTCAATCTGCTCGACGCCGTGGCGACTAGCGACGCACCCTTGCGCAGCCTCATTCGGCTCGGCGGTCTCGAGGAATATGGGGGCGGCCCGGCTCCGTTCGTCGAGACGCAGCGGGAGGCGCCGCGATCGGCCTATTCCGCGAGCCAGGTCGCCGGAACGCACCTCCTGCAGGCGCTGCAACCCACCTTGAATTTCGCAGCTGTCACCATTCGCCCGACGTTGATCTACGGCCCGGCCCAATCAACGGAATTCCTGATCCCGTCGCTGATCGAAGCACTGCTCGCCGGACGGCCGTTCCCGCTCAGTGAAGGCCGGCAGACGCGCGATCTCCTCCACGTGCACGATCTGGTCACGGCGCTGATCGCCGCTTCGGAAGCGCCAGGGGTGACCGGCGAGGTCATCAATATCGCCACGGGGATTGCCCCGACGATCCGGTCGGTCGCCTCGGAAATCGGGGAGATGATGGGCAGGCCCGAACTGCTCCGCTTCGGCGAGCTGCCGGACCGGCCAAACGACACTTTCGACCTGCGCGGCGACGCGTCGAAGGCCGAGTGCCTGCTTGGCTGGTGCCCCACCATCAGTCTTTCGGACGGGCTTGCGCAAACGATCGAGTGGCACCGCTCGGCCAACCGGGAAGGACGTGCAGCATGAGTTTGGGTGGCCACTTGAAGGCCCTGTTCAGCCCCCTGCGCAAGCGCTTCATCATGGCCGTGCTTTCCCATCGCGTCCGAGCGCAGAACCCGACCATGGATGCCCATCCGACGGTGATCTGGGATTATGGCTTCGGCGATTTGCACGCGCTCGAGTTCGGGAAGAACGTCTGGATCGGGCCAAACGTCGAGATCCTGGTTTATCATCGGTCGCCCCAAAGCAGCGTCCCAGGCAAGCTTATTGTGGGCAACGGATCGATCATCGCGCTCGGCGCGGAAATTTCGTGCTGCCGGGGGTACGGTTCGCATCGGCGACGGCAGCGGTGTGGGCCAGTACAATGTCGTGGTAGCGGCCAATCATCAGATGCGCGCGGGCGAGTCCCGCTTCCATACCGGATGGGACGAAGATCGGTGCGGGGTTGAAATCGGCCGGAATGTCTGGACAGGTGCGGGTTGCGTGATCCTGCCAGGGACTATTATCGGCGATAATTCGGTGATCGCAGCAGGCAGCGTGGTCAGGGGCACCATTCCGCCAGGAGAATTGCGGGGCGGCGTACCCGCCCGAAAGATAAAGACGATCGGGTCCTAGGTCGCGGGGATCGAGATCCGTCGGAGATCTTCGCAATGCCCCTTAACGACTATATTTCCGCCTTCGCGAAGCCGCTAAAGAAGCGCGCAACGATGGCCATCCTCGCCTATCGCGTACGAGCTAAAAACCCGACCCTGACTGCCCATCCCACGTCAATCTGGGATTACGGCTATCACGATCTCCACGCCATCGAGATCGGAAAGGACGTCGTCGTCGCGGCCTATTCTTTCATCATCGTCTTTCACAAATCGCCGCACAGCAGCATCGAGGGCCGCCTGATACTTGAGGATCGAAGCGCCGTGAGCTTTGGCGTTAACATTCGCGCGGCTGGAGGAACCATCCGGATCGGCGCCGGCAGCGCGGTCGCCGCCAACTCCGTCCTGATTGCCGCCAACCACATGATCAAACCCGGCGAGCCCAAGTTCAAAGTGAAATGGGACGAGACGAAGAGCGGGATCGATATTGGCTCGAACGTCTGGATCGGCGCCGGCTGCGTGCTTCTCCCCGGCACCGTAATCGGCGACGAATCCGTGATTGCGGCGGGCAGCGTGGTGCGCGGTATCGTCCCGGCGGGCGAAATCTGGGGCGGCGTGCCGGCGCGGAAACTGAAGACGATCGGTCAGGACAAGGTCGAGCAACCGAAGCGAATTAGCTCCGCGCTACCCTTCGGCGAGTGACGCTCAGCATCGCGCCTTTTTCCTCTGCATCGAGGAAGAACCACAGGCCGCCGATCACGACCGCGCAAACGGCGGCTTTCAATGCGAAGTTGGTCAGCCCTTCACCCTGCAGCAGGTAAGGTGCCACGAGCAGCACCACGACGGCGTAAGTCCCAAGCAGTATCGAAGAGCGGCCGGTGGAATAGCCGTGCCGATGCAGCCGAACGGACGCAATCGCCATGGTCAGAGCCGCTCCCACAACCATCGCAATGGCGCCGCCGGTCAGTCCGGACGCCGGAATCAGAACGACGCAGAGCAAGGCGGAGGCGACGCTGCCCGTCACCGACATGATCGTCACCGTCCAGATCTCATCGAGCGAGAATAGCAGCATCAGCTGGACGTTGTTCTGGATGACCAGCAGCTGCCAGACCAGGAATGCCGGCAGCCACACCGCGGCTCCGGTAAACTTGGACGAGAACATGATCGTCAGCGCGATGTTCGCGAACAGCACCAGCGGCACGGTAAGCGCGATCAGGATCATCAGCTGACGCCGCCGGAACAGGTTGGCGAGGGCGAATTTCTCTTCCTTGGTCGACGGCCGGTTGAGCAGCGGGCTGAGATAGCGCGCGGCCATCGCTACCAGCACCGCGCCGACGGCTAAGACCATGCTCAGAATAGCCTGCAGGAAGCCGACCGTCTCGATGCCCAGGGAATGTGCGGTCGCGTAGCGGACAGTAAGCAGAGCAACCGCCGTTCCGACGAGCGAGGCATAGACAGCGATGGCGGTCGGGATGATGTCCGGCCTCGTACGGATTTCCGCGATCAGGCTGGCATCCTTGTCATGGAACGGCAGGTGCAGCTTGAGCTTGAAATAAATCAGCGCTCCAGCGACCAACGCCGCCGTGGCAATCGCCTGCGCGATGTAGATCTCGCGAATTCCGCCTAACAAAAGCCCCGCCCCGGCGCCGATTGCGGCCATCGCCGCGACACCCAGTGAAAGGGACGCGGCCCCGATCGGCCGCATGCTCGCAGCGAGAACGTTCGGCAGCAGCAGGCCGAGAGCCAGCAACGGAACGCTCGCAAGTGCGACTCCGATCTCCGTCGAGTAGGTGCTCGCGACGTCCCCGAACAAGGTGGGCTCTACGTATAGAGCGATCGCGAGCGCCAGCGCACCTATCAATGAAGTGGCCACCACTCCCTTGAGGAACGACGCATATTGCCGCTGAAAGTCGGGCTTGCCGTAAACGCGTGGCATGATCCGAAGTACGACCGTGGGCAAGCTGAGCGAGCAGACCGTCGCGATCATCGCAATCATCTGGTCGATCAGCCCGACGACGCCGAGGCCGGCGGGGCCGAGCGTTACCGAAATTACCTTCGCCCTGACGATCTGAACGAGAATTGTCAGGATCTGAAGTATTCCGATGAGAGCGATCGCGCGGAACATGCCCGGCTCGATCAGCCGCCGATGATCTCGACGCGCGGGATCGGGACGATGAACTTGCCGCCGCGGGCGAGAAAGTCGGCCTGCTGCTGGACGATCTCTTCCCGGAAATTCCAGGCGAGGATCAGCATGTAGTCCGGATTGTCCCCAGCGATCCGGTCCGGCGACACGACGGGAATGCGCATGCCGGGCGTGTAGCGCCCCTGCTTCAGTTCGTTACGATCGGCGATCCAGTCGAGGGTGTCCGGACCGATCCGGAAATAGTTGAGCAGGGTGTTGCCCTTGGCGGGTGATGAGTAACCCGCAAGCCGCTTCCCCTCGTCTTTGAGGCGGGCGAGCAGGCTCATCAGCTCCTCGCGGATCGCGTGGACGCGCTCGACGTGCCGGTCATAGGCTTCCTTGGTAAAGAGGCCGGCCGCCTTCTCGCGTTCGAGATAAGCGAGCACTGTTGCCGACGGTTCGCCAACTCGGCTGAGCGTGCAGCGCATCGACCCTCCGTGGATCGGCAGTTCCTCCAGATCGATGAGTTTGAACCCGAACTTCCTGCCCAGGGCGACTAGCGAAGCAGCGGTGAAGGTCGACAGATGCTCGTGATAGACGGTGTCGAACTCGTTGAGCTCGATGCAGGTCAGCGCCTGCGGAAGTTCGAGCACGAAGCTGCCCTCAGGGTCGAGGAGAGTAGCGACGCCCTCCATAAAATCGTCGAGATTGTCGATGTGGTTGAAGGTGTTGGTGCAGACGATCACTCGTGCCGGCCCGTATTGATCCTTGATACGGACAGACGATTCCGCCGTGAAATATTCGTTGAAGACCTCGACACCTTTCTCGCGCGCTAACTCGGAAATGTTCTCCGATGGATCGACGCCAAGGACGCGCATTCCCTCTCCGAGGCAGGCGGCGAGCAGGAGGCCGTCATTGCTGCCGATGTCCACCACCAGCTGACCTGGAGCCGTGACCAGCTTTTCGCGGAACTGTCGGGCGAGCGCGGCGAAGTGCGCCGGCATCGTCGCGGTCGCTGACGGCATGTAGACATAATCGACGTAGAAGTCGGCCGGCAGCGGATCCGGAATTCTGGATCAAACCGCAATCCAGGCACGCGACGCTCGCTAGCGGAAACAGCATGTCCGGCTTGTCGAGGTTCTCAGGCCTGACGAAGGCGTTCGCGGCCGGATGGTCGCCCATCGGCAGGAAGCAATACATGTTCGCGCTGTCACAGGCGCGGCAAACGGTTTTACCCAACATCGACATTACCTTTTCCTGGCGTTCCCAACGTCGCGGACGACGTCCAAAGTTTGGAGAGCAAGTTTCTCCCAGCGGAGCGCTTCGCCCCGCTCACGAGCCATGCGGCGAAGGTCGGCGCGGAGGTTGGCATCCGACAGCACTTCTTCGATCGCCTTCACCAGCGCATCGACGCGCGGCTCAATCATGTAGGCATGGCCGCAAGCCACTTCGCCGAGGCCCCCGCGATTGGTGGCGATGACCGCTGTCCCCGCGGCCATCGCTTCGGTCGTGGTCATCGACCAGCCTTCATTCTCCGACGGGTGAATGAAAATGTCTGCGGCGGCGTAGATCGGCGCAAGGTCGGCGTGGCTATCGACCACGCCCTCGGTCTGAACGACATCGCCCTCGACACCGAGGTCACGGACGAGTTTTTCGAACGGAATATCGCCTTTGTACGGTCCGAATAGGAGCAGGCCGTGCGGCCTCCTTCCTTCTTTCCGGACGTGGGCGAACGCTTCGATCAGCATCGGGATGTTCCGGCGCGGCGACCCCTTGCCGACGAACAGCAAGTAAGGCCGGTCAGAGCCGAAGAACCGCTTGCGCGTGGCGGCGAGCAACTCCGGCTGATCATCCATGGGATGAAAAGCTTCGTCGGCACCCTGATGGACGATGTGAAGGCGCTCGTTCGGCACGCCGTAATGTTCTTCGACCGCCTTGCGAGTGCGCTCGCCTGGCACGATCACCGCGTCCGCGCGGCGGGCGCAATGCTTGTATAGGCGAGCATAGGTCTGGCGGTACATCCAGCTGTGCGCCTGCGGTTCGGTCTCGTTGACGCTGTGCGTCGCGACCACGAGCGGTCCGCGATAGCCGAGCGGCGCCGAATAGGCCGGACAGAACAGCACGTCCTGATCGGCGGCCGCCGGACCGAGACGCAATGTTTCCCACGGCAGGCCGGACATTTCACTTTCAAGCACGACGGCGCGAATGCGCGGCCATGCATCCTGCAGCTTTTCGCTCAGCGGCTGACGAAGGAACAAGCTCATTTCCTCGCCGTCAGCCAGCTGCTCGTTCCAATAGCGCAGCAGATATTCGAGGTAGCGCCCGACGCCGAACGGCTGGCCGGCGAGCCGCTGCCCGTTGAACGCGATGCGCATGAGCTACCACTGCCCGGCGAAGTCGCGGAAGCGGTCGTGAATGTAGTGAAGGTCGGCTTGGGTCAGGCCATGGTGGCAGGCCATCAGCATGCCGCTGCGCATCACCCGGTCGGCGTTTGGATAGCCTCCCGGCGCTTCGCGACGCTGGATATCCTTGTAGCCTGGCTGACGAAGGATGTTGCCGGTGAACACCGTCCGCGTCTGGATGCCATGGCCTTCCAGATACGTCTGAAGCTCGCGCCGAGTGAACGGCGCATCCTCTCGAAGGATTAGCGGCAGGGCGAGCCAGCCGGTCCGGCTTTCCGCACACTGGCGCGGCAGGACGAACCATTGCGCATAGTCCGAGAAGAAGCGCAGGTGCGCGTCGAAGTTGGCGATGCGCGCGTCGATGTTCGACTGCAGCCGGTCGAGCTGGACGAGGCCGAACGCCGCGCCGATTTCCGACGGCTCGAGATTGTAGCCGATCCGCTCGAACACGAATTTCGCGTCATACTGGATGCCTTCCAGCTCTACGCCGAAGCGATGCTCGGGGTTTTCGGAATCGACGAAGAGAGATGAGCTTCGGCCCCAGCTGCGGAGCAATTTCGCTTCATTCGCCCAGTCGTCGCGGTTGACGCAGAGCATGCCGCCATTGCCGGCGCAGTTGATGACGTGCGAGCCGTAAAAGCTCGTCGTGCTGATGTGTGAGCGGGTTCCCGTGCTCTTGCCGCGAAGCGTCGCACCGAGCGTGTCGGCGGAGTCCTCCACCACCAGCAGATCGTGCGCAGCCGCCGATCTCGGCCAGCCCGTCCCAGTCGGGCAGATTGCCGATCAGCGAGGGAATCATCATCGCCTTCGTGTTCGGGCCGATCATCGCTTCGACCTGCTCGACGTCGATGTTGAAGGTATCCGGCTCAACGTCGACGAAAGCCGGGATCAGCCCATTCTTGACGATCGGCGCAACGGTTGTGGCGAAGGTCAGCGCAGGCGTTATGACCTCCGATCCGGCGGGCAGCCCGAGCAGCTCGATCGCGAGATAATTGGCGCTCGATCCCGAATTGACCATGATGCCATGCGTCTTGTCGAACAGGCCGGCGACGCGACTCTTCCATTCGGCGGACGTGATTGCCCATCTGGGTCGAGGTGCGCAGGACGTTGACGACCGCCGCAATCTCTTCCTCGCCGTGGACGGTGCGGCCGTAGGGAACACGGATTGCGGGTGGACCGCCCGCGCTCGCCATCGCCGCAGCACCTTGCGTCGAGTTCATTGGCAATGTTCCTCCTGTTCGATGAGGCAGCGCTTCATAGGCTGCAATCTGCCTGTCGGTGATGTCGGCGGCCGAACCGACGGCCGCCTGCGCGATACCATTCTGCCGTCATATCGAGCGCTCGTGACAGACCCAGTGCGGGCCGCCGAGCCGAGCTCGCTGCGCGCCTTGGTGCAATCCAGCCGCAAGACTGCAGCTTCGTGCGGACCTGACACTTCCGATTGATAGTCGGCCTTGAGCTCGGGCCAGCGGTTCCGGAGCCCTTCGACCAGGTCTCGCACCGGGACGTTTTCCTCCTCGGTCGGACCGAAGTTCCAGGCCCCCGCAAAGCGCTGCCCCTCGGACGCTGCGCGCTGTCCCAGCAAAAGGTACCCGCTGAGCGGTTCGAGCACGTGCTGCCAAGGCCGAACCGCACTCGGTCGGCGAATGATGGCCGTGCCGCCGGCTTCCGCCGCCCGCGCAAGATCGGGAACGATGCGGTCCACGGCCCAGTCGCCGCCGCCGATGACATTGCCGGCACGGGCGCTGGCCACGGTGCAGCTGGAGTCGGCGAAGAAGGACCGGGCGAAGGCGGACGTCACCAGTTCTGCGCAACCCTTGGACGCGCTGTACGGATCGTGCCCGCCCATCGCGTCCGTTTCGCGAAAGGGCTCCGCTCGCCCGTCATTTTCATAGCATTTATCGCTGGTGACGCTGACGACCGCCTTCACCGATGGCGTGCCGCGAACCGCGTCGAGCAGATGCGCCGTGCCCATTGCATTGGTTGCAATGGTCTCCACTGGAAACTCGTAGGAGGGCCGAACGAGCGACTGGGCGGCCATGTGGAAGACGATTTCCGGTTCGGCCTCCCGCACGGCGCGACGGAGATGATCGAGGTCGCGGACATCGCCTGCCCGCGAGTCCATCCGGTCCGCGATACGAGCCTGCAGGAACAAGCTCCGGCTTTCCGGCGGCAGGGCATAACCGGTTGTCTTCGCCCCCAGCCGTTCCAGCCACGCGCACAGCCAGGCGCCCTTGAAGCCGGAATGACCGGTGACCAGCACCCGCTTTCCGGAATAGGCCTTGAGCGCTTCCGTGATCATGGTTTGCAGATCCACGGCGGATCGCCCGATTGCCAAAGCTCTTCGAGCAGCTGCTTTTCGCGCAACGTATCCATCGGTTGGAAGAAGCCCGAATGGCGGAACGCCTGAAGCTGACCGTCGGCGGCGATCCGTTCGAGCACGTCTTTCTCGAGCGAGCTGTCGGCGCCTTCGATGTAATCGAGGATTTCCGGTTCGAAGACGAAGAAGCCGCCGTTGATCCAGTCGGTGTCGGTCTGCGGCTTTTCAGAGAAAGTGGCGACATTGTCGCCTTCAAGCTTGAGCAGACCAAAGCGCGCGGGCGGGTGAACGGCTGTAACGGTCGCCAGCTTGCCGTGGCTCTTGTGGAAAGCGACGAGCTGGTCAAGCGCAACGCTGCTGAGGCCATCGCCGTAGGTGCACATGAACGGGCCGTCCCCGACATAATTACGCAGAGCCAACAAACGGCCGCCGGTCATCGCATCGTGCCCAGTGTCGATGGCATGGACCTGCCAATCGGGAGGGGCGCCGCCAACCGTCTTGGTTTCGCCGGACTTCAGCGAAACGATGACGTCCTGAGCATGGAAGCGGAAGTCGGCGAAATACTTCTTGATGACCTCGCCGCGATAACCGCAGGCGACATAGAAATCGTTGAAGCCGAAGGCCGCATAATGGCACATGACATGGTAGAGAATTGGCCGATCGCCAATCTCGACCATTGGTTTCGGTTTCTGGGCGGTCTCTTCCGAGATGCGGGTCCCGTACCCGCCCGCCAGAATTACGACTTTCATGCAGACCCCGGTTCTACGCGAGCTGCAGATTATGCCAAATTGCCGTCAAGGGAAGGCTGGTGTCCCAACTGACCCATTTCGGAACGCGGTTGGGAAGTGGTGCCCAGGGACGGAATCGAACCGCCGACACCGTGATTTTCAGTCACGTGCTCTACCAACTGAGCTACCTGGGCTCTTGCGATCGAGCGGGTGGCCCGTCGAAGCGACCGGCTCCCTAACCTTCGCCTTCTTCGCTGTCCACCCCGGGAGGGGTCTTCGGACCTGGAATCCGGTAGCCTTCGCCGAGCCAGCGGAGCAGGTCTCGATCCTTGCATCCTCGTGAGCAGAACGGCGCGTGCTCCGCCGCCGGCTTCTGCCCGCACATCGGGCAGTTCTTTGCTTCAGTTTTCCGCATAGGCACCATGGATGGGAAGCGAGGGGTCGCTGCGCAAGGTGACCGCCCCGCCGACCTGCCGGGAAAGCGCTTCGGTCCATTCGGAATTTGCCTCAAGGGCGGCAATCACGGACGTATGGGCGACCAGGCGGGTAGCGCCGGTTCGCTCGATGGCCGCTCTGCGTAGGAGGGCGCGAGCCTGCGCCATGGACCGGTCGGCCATGACCTCGACCAGCGACGGCCGGAGGCGCGGACGGACGATTTGGACGAAGCCAAAGCCGTTCATCGCGGTGCGTTCGAACGGTTGCGGCAGAAAGCGGTCGATAGCCTCTGCCGCACGCTGGCGTTCCACTTTCCCTCTGACGGTCGGAAGGTCGATCCCGATCGAGCCGCCGATGCCGAGACGGCGGATGGCTTGCGCCGCCGCGGCCGCGCCGGCGACTGCCAATGGCTCCGGCGCCAGCCAGCCGTCGATGTCGATCAACGTCATCGCCGGCGTGAGTGAGATGGATAACCGACCGCCGTCGAACGCCACCTCCCCGCATGCCGCTTCGTCGAGCAGATCGGCCCAGCCGGCGTCGCCGAGTTCGTCGCGGCCAGCGGCCGGGAACACGAGGTTTCGTCCTGCGAGCGGCGCCGGAACGGACGCTGTCATATCCGTCTGTCGCGCGAGGGGCCGTTTCCATGGCTCTGCACCGGGGATTCGCTCGCGAGTCACTTCGATCCGGAGCGCGGCACCCTGAGTGACACCCGCTGCGCCGCGTGGGAGCAGATAGTCGGTTCCCTCCGGACCCCTCGCAATGGCATTGCGGCCGTTCTTCCCGATGTCGGCCAGCTTCGCGTCGAGCACAGTCCCGACTGGGGTGGTGCCGTCGAGCTGGATGCGGGCCTCGATGATCCTGCCGTCCTCGACGAGTGCGAAGCGGGTTTCACCAATTCCCCGCTCGATCAGCCACTCAGGCAATCGGATAGCCCGACGACTTCAGCAGCAACCGGGTCTCTGCCAGCGGCAAGCCGACGACGTTCGAATAGCTGCCGGCGATCTGCCGAACGTAGACTTCGCCATAGCCCTGAAGAGCATAGCCGCCCGCCTTTCCGCGCCACTCGCCATGGCCGGCGTAATAGTCGATTTCGTCGTCGGAGAGTCGCTTCATGGCGATCATCGTCTCGCCGAGCCGCGTCCGCAGGGCGTGGCCAGGGACCGCCAGTGCAATGCCGGTCAGCACCCGATGACGCCGCCCCGAGAGCAGCTCCATGCATTTCCGGAGCGTCGCTTCGTCCTCGACCTTCGGAAGGATGCGACGGCCAACCGCGACCACCGTGTCGGCGGCGAGCACCAGATCACCGGGACGCTTCGCCGCGACTGCCTCGGCCTTTTCCCTCGCAAGGCGGATCGCATGAACGCGCGGCAGTTCGCCCGGCGGAACGCTCTCGTCGATATCGGCTGGGACGACCTCGTCCGGAACGACGCCGATGCGCGCGAGAAGGTCGAGCCTGCGCGGGCTGGCGGATGCGAGGATCAGGCGCATGCCGCCCTATGGGCGGTTCGGCGGCCCGGCACGACCGGGCATAAACCGGTAGGTGATCCGTCCCTTGGTCAGGTCGTACGGGGTCATTTCGACAAGGACTTCGTCGCCGGTTAGAACGCGGATGCGGTTCTTGCGCATCTTGCCGGCGGTATGTCCGAGGATCTCGTGGCCGTTCTCGAGCCGAACGCGGAACATCGCATTGGGCAGCAGTTCAACGACCTGCCCACGCATCTCGAGAAGTTCTTCCTTGGCCAAGCTAATCCCTTCGTCTCAAAAAGTCGCGGAGCCTTACAAGGGCAAAGTTTAAAATGGAAGGCGGGGTGTCA
This sequence comes from uncultured Alphaproteobacteria bacterium, assembly GCA_963750315.1. Taxonomy (GTDB): domain Bacteria; phylum Pseudomonadota; class Alphaproteobacteria; order Sphingomonadales; family Sphingomonadaceae; genus Sphingomicrobium. The sequence goes on along the minus strand of CAVVQF010000016.1, from coordinate 81,340 downwards.
GACGGTCAGAACGGTGGAGCCGGTCGTTTTCCGGCCTTCCAGCGCGCGATGGGCCTCGGCGGCGTCACGCAACGAGAAGGTCTGCCCGATCTCAATCTTCACTTTACCCGACAAGACGAGGTCGAACAGTTCGGAAGCCGACTGCTCCAATTCGTCGCGCGCGGCGATGTAGTGGAACAAGGTCGGGCGGGTCAGGAACAGCGAGCCCTTTTGCGCTAGCAGTCCAGGTGGAAACGGGTCGGGCGGCCCCGAGGCATTGCCAAAGCTGACCATCAAGCCGCGCGGCCGGAGGCACTCGAACGACTTAAGGAACGTGTCCTTGCCAACGAAATCGTAGGCCACCGGCAGCTTGGCGCCGTTGGTGATCCGATCGACTTCCGCCACGAAATCCTGCTGCGTGTAGAGGATTGGATGGTCGCAGCCGTGAGCGCGCGCCATCTCCGCTTTCGCCTCGGTCGAGACCGTACCGATGACCGTCGCGCCGAGCGCCTTCGCCCACTGGCACATGATCAGGCCGACGCCGCCGGCCGCGGCATGGACCAGAATCGTATCGCCGGCCTTCACGTCGTGAACTGCCCGCAGCAGCATCCGGACCGTCATGCCCTGAAGCATCATCGCGGCCGCCTGCTCGAACGAGATCTCGTCGGGGAGCTTCACCAGCCGGTCGGCGTCGATTAGCCGCTCTTCCGCATAGCCGCCGATCGGCCCGGCGTAAGCGACGCGGTCGCCCGTGGCGATACCGGCCACGCCCTCGCCAACCGCCTCGACGATCCCCGCGCCTTCCGTGCCCGGCGTAAACGGAAGCGGCTGCGGATAAAGACCGGTGCGATGATAGACGTCGATGTAATTGAGCCCGACGGCGTGCTGCTCAACCCGCACCTGCGCTGCCCCCGGCTCGCCGACCTCAACCTCTTCCCAGCTCAGAACCTCAGGCCCGCCGGCCTCGCGCACGCGGATTGCATGTACCATGGCGTGCCTCTGCTCCCGCAAGCGGGCAAAGAAAAGCCCCGCCGCGGCAGTGCCGGGCGGGGCCGTTCTTCAAGATCGGGTCGGCGTTTAGCCGGCCGCGCGACCCGCAAGCGCCGCGAGCAGAAGCAAGGCGACGATGTTGGTGATCTTGATCATCGGGTTCACGGCCGGACCGGCGGTGTCCTTGTACGGATCGCCGACAGTGTCGCCCGTCACGGCAGCCTTGTGGGCTTCCGAGCCCTTGCCGCCGAAATTGCCGTCCTCGATGTACTTCTTGGCATTGTCCCAGGCACCGCCGCCCGAGGTCATCGAGATAGCGACGAACAGGCCGCCGACGATGACGCCGAGGAGGAGAGCGCCGAGCGCCGCAAAGCCCTCGGCCTGACCGGCAACCGCGCTGATCACGAAGTACACCACGATCGGAGCGAGCACCGGGAGCAGCGACGGAATGATCATTTCCTTGATCGCCGCCTTGGTGACGAGGTCGACGGTCCGCGCATAGTCAGGCCGCGACGAGCCATCCATGATGCCGCTGTTCGACCGGAACTGCTCGCGAACGTCCTTGACGACGTCGCCAGCCGCACGGCCGACCGCGGTCATGCCCATCGCACCGAACAAATACGGCAGGAGCGCACCGAGCAGCAGGCCGACAATGACGTACGGGCTCTTCAGGCTGAAATCGACGTCGAGGTTCGGGAAGAACTCCTCGAGATCGGTGGTGAAGGCTGCGAACAGCACCAGCGCGGCAAGGCCGGCCGATCCGATCGCATAGCCCTTCGTCACGGCCTTGGTCGTGTTGCCTACCGCGTCGAGCGCGTCGGTCTTGGCGCGGACGCTCTCGTCCAGGCCCGACATTTCGGCGATGCCGCCGGCATTGTCGGTGACCGGGCCGTAGGCGTCGAGCGCAACGACCATGCCCGCCAGCGCAAGCATCGACGTCGCTGCGAAAGCGATGCCCATCAGGCCCGCCAGCTTGAACGCGATGATGATGCCGGCGCAGATGACGATCGTCGGCAGTGCCGTCAATTCAAGGCTGATCGCGAGGCCCTGGATGACGTTGGTGCCGTGGCCCGTTTCCGATGCCTTGGCGATCGATTTGACCGGGCGATAATTGGTGCCGGTGTAGTATTCGGTGATCCAGATGATCAGGCCGGTGACGACCAGGCCGAGCAGTGCGCACCAATAAAGCGACATGCCGTCGAAGCTGGTGCCGTTGGCATCGATCGACGTGGTAGAGATCGCCGAGCGCGTACTGGATCGCGAAGTAGATCGAGATCGCCGACAGAACCGCGGTCACGATGAAGCCCTTGTACATCGCGCCCATAATGCTCTGCCCCTTGCCCAAGCGGACGAAGTAGGTGCCGATGATCGAGGCGATGACGCAGACGCCGCCAATCAGCAGCGGCAGGCTCATCAGGGCGAGCAACGTGTCGGGCCCAGCGCTCTTAACGAGCAGTGCGGTCAGCACCATGGTGGCGCCAACGGTGACGACATAGGTCTCGAACAAGTCGGCGGCCATACCGGCGCAGTCGCCGACATTGTCACCGACGTTGTCGGCGATCACGGCGGGGTTGCGGGGATCGTCTTCCGGAATTCCGGCCTCAACCTTGCCGACGAGATCGGCGCCAACGTCGGCGGCCTTGGTAAAGATGCCGCCGCCGAGACGGGCGAAGATCGAGATCAGCGAAGCACCGAAGGCCAGAGCGACCAGCGCCTGGACGACGATACGATCGTTCGGCGCATGGCCGGCGATGGCGATCAGGTAATAGAAGAAAACGGAGATTGCGAGCAAAGCGAGACCGGCGACCAGCATGCCGGTGATTGCACCGGCGCGGAACGCCATGGTCAGGCCCTGCTGCAGCCCCTTGCTCGCGGCCTCGGCCGTGCGGACGTTGGCGCGAACCGAAATGTTCATGCCGACGAAGCCGGTGGCACCGGACAGCACAGCACCGAGCACGAAGCCGGCGGCCGAGAGCCCGCCAAGGAAGGCGAACACGATCGCAGCGACGATGACGCCGACGATGGTGATCGTGAGGTACTGACGGCGGAGGTAGGCGGAAGCGCCTTCCTGGATCGCTCCCGCGACTTCCATCATGCGCTGGTTACCGGCGGATGCGCGAAGCACCTGGCCGCTGGTGAGAAGGCCATAGAGCAGCGCGATGACGCCGCATGCGATGGCGATAAGAGTGAGGTTCATCGAAAATTTTTCCCCGTTTTCGCGGCGATGCCGAACCGCCTGCAGGACACAGACGGCGAACGGGGCGGATGTTTATGAGGCGAAATCGCGGCTGGCAACCGCGTTTGGGTAGGTCTTTAATGAAGGAGCAGCGCCGTAAGGCCGCCTGAAATCAGGCCGCTAGCTGCGATCAGCCACTGGCGCAGGGGAATTGCTGCGATGTTCATGGCCCAAATGCTCCGGTAACGGGACCGGACTTCCGCCGCTTGAAAGAGAAAGAAGAGATCCTTCAGCGACGAGAGTCCCGATGCGGCTGATCGTCGTTCCGGAAGGTAAAGAAAGTCTTAAGGGATCGAAGTCCGCAGGCAGAGCGGCGAGCAAGGCATAGTCGTCCCCGCCGGTCGCCGCGAAAAGCCGGGCATTGAGGTCGGCGCTCCTCTCCGCAACAAACGCCTTCGACAACGGGATCGCGTCAAGGTCGATCTCGGCATTCAGCTCGCTCGCTTCCGCCAACCGCATGGCATCGAGGAGCAGTCCGTCGGACACATCCATCATGGCGTTCGCATGCTGCGCCAGTATCTGGCCGACAGCGAGCAACGGGACCGGCCGACGATAGATGTCGACCAACGGGCCAGTAGCAGCCTGATCCGCCTGAAGGAGGGCGAGTCCGAGCGCGGAATCGCCGAGGGTCCCGACGAGCCAAAGAATATCGCCGTGCTTGCCGCCACTCCGAAGCGGGACCTTGTCTCCGGCCCGGCCAATTGCAGTAAGCCCGAAGACGCGAGGTGCGCCTGCGGGAAGCGAGATCGTGTCGCCGCCGACAAGCGCGAGGCCGTAGCTTTCGCAAGCCGCCTCGACCCCGTCGAGAAATGCCTTGTCCCACGCATCGTCACTCGACAACGCGAGCGACAACAAAGCGGCCGCCGGCGTCGCGCCCTTTGCCGCGAGGTCGGAAAGGTTCACCGTGACGAGCTTCCAGCCGACACTGGCGGCAGGATCCGACGGAAGGAAATGAACGCCCTCGGCAATGCTGTCGTGCGTGAGGACCAGCCCGTCGAGCAGCGCCGTGTCGTCCGTCAAACCTAGCGCAGCAGGACTGGTGGCAATCCGTCGCAACCGCTGGATGGCCTGGGATTCACGCACGCCGTTTACTCCGCGCGCGCCCGGGCCTCTTTCGCGACTGCGTCCAGCAGGCCGTTCACGAACCCGCTCTCGCGCTTGTCGTAAAAGGCGTGGGCGACGTCGACATATTCGGAAATGACCGAGCCAACAGGCACGTCCTTGCGTGCCAGCAGCTCATAGGTGCCCGCGCGAAGGATCGCGCGCATCGGGCGGTCGAGCCGTTCGAGGCTCCAACCTTCGGCCAGCTTGCCGGCGATCGCCTCGTCGATTTCGGCGCGGCGGGAATCGGCACCCGAAACCACGTCGTCGAAGAAGCTCTGTTCCGCCTCGACGTATTGCTCGTCCTCGATCGTCGCGCCGAGGCGATGCTCGTGAAACTCCCGAAGCAGGCGAGCGATCGGCGTCCCCTCCATCTCATGCTGGTAGAGAGCTTGCACTGCAGCAAGGCGCGCGGCGGAGCGGGAACGGGAACGGGCAGCGGTGTTCATCCGGCCCCGCTTAGCCCCGCTGCACTAAGCGAGGAAGTCCCGAAGCGCCGAGGCGACCGGTTCGGGCGCTTCCCAAGGTGCGAAATGGCCGGCGCCGGGGACCCGCACGATCTTCAGATGGTCGACCAATTCCTCCAGTCCCTCGAGCTGTATAGGAAGCAAGGCCGGGTCCTTCATCCCCCAAACCACGAGAGTCGGAACGTGGATCTTCGGAAATGCCCGAAGCAGGAAATCCGGCAGCGGGAGGGTGACCCCGGGCGGCGGGACCATCAGCTTGCTCGCCCGGTACCAGTTGAGCATCGGCAGCATCCCGCCCGGCTCCTGCGACCAGTCCGCAAGATATTGCTGCTTCTCCGCTTCGGGAATTTTCGACAGATCCGCGTGACCGGCGAAAGTGCGCTCAAAGAAAGCATCGAAGCCCATCGCTTCGATCGCCTTTTCGGCGCCGGGCGTCCGGAACCAGTTGATGTACTGTGAAGCGGCGCGCTGGTCGGCGTCTTCGATCAGGCTCTTCTGGAAGACCAAGGGATGCGGTGCGTTGACGATTGCCAGCTTTGTCAGGCGCGGGTCGCCCCGCATTGCCGCGGGCCAGGAGATCGCCCCGCCCCAATCGTGGCCGACTAGCGCGAAGCTCTCGACGCCCACCGCCTTGGCCAAGGCGAAAATGTCATCGACCAACTTGTCGGTCGCATATTCCGCGACGTCGATCGGGCGATCCGATCCCGCGAACCCGCGCTGGTCGGGCATGATCAGCCGGAACTTGTCCTCGAGCAGCGGTGCAACGCCGCGCCAGGTCCGGTGCGATTCCGGAAAGCCGTGAAGCAGGATGACAGCGGGCGCATCCTGCGGTCCCGCCAGCGCGACGTTGAGCGTGACGCCGGTCGACAGCTCGACGCGCCGGAACTCCGTCACGGATAGCTGACCGTCAGCGGCACTTCGGGCAGCGGAATGAATTCGTCGTGATCGTCAGGCGGAAGCACGAATTCGCCCGCCCGCCATGCTCGCTTGGCCTCGTTGATCCGGTCACGGCGCGAGGACACGAAGTTCCACCAGACGTGCCGCTCCCCGTCCATCGGCGCTCCGCCGCAAAGCATCAGCCGCGCGCCGCTTTCCGACGTCAGCAGCGGCAGGATTCCAGGCCGCAAAAGCGTCAGATACTGCTGCGACAGCGGCGACCCATCGACCGCCGCATCGCCTTCAATCAGGTAGAGCGCGCGCTCATCCGCCGGATGGTCGATCATCAACCCGGCCCCCGGCGCCAAAGTGATCGCGGCATAAATGGTCGGCGAATGCTGGGTGACCGGGGACGCGAGGCCAAACCCTTCACCCATGATCAGCTGCAGCTTCACGCCATCGCCATCGGTTACCGGCAAGGCCGTCGAAGGCGTGTGCTCGAACCCCGGATCGACCTCCTCTTTCGCCTGGGGCAAAGCGATCCAAGTCTGGATGCCGTCGAGGGCCGGGCCAGCGGCCCGCTCACTCGCGGGCGAACGCTCCGAATGCGCAATCCCGCGACCGGCGGTCATCAGGTTCACCGCGCCCGGCTCGATCCGCTGGAACGTGCCCAGGCCGTCGCGATGATCGATGGCCCCGGCGAACAGATAGGTCACGGTCGCAAGGTTGATGTGGGGGTGCGGCCGGACGTCGATACCGTCACCCTCCCGAAGCCGCGCGGGCCCCATCTGGTCGAAGAAGATGAAGGGGCCGACCATCGTCCGCTGCTTGCTCGGAAGCGTCCGGTGGACCTTGAACCCGCCGAGGTCGTGAGTGACCGGGGCGATGGTCTGGAGAATCGTGCTTTCGGCCGTCGCCATCCGTTCAATCTCCCGATGCGGTCGCTCGAATCGACAGAGCATGGACTCGGTCATGCATTAATTCCCCTAGCGCACGATACACCAGCCGTTGACGCTCGACGCGAGACTTCCCCGCGAACGCCTCGCTTTCGATATCGAGCGAAAAGTGGCTCTCGCCGGCCGGATTGTATCCGCCGTGCCCGCGATGCTTTTCGCTGTCGTCGGTCAGTTGGATGTGGGTCGGCGAAAGCGCCGAAGTGAGCCGCTCGAGCATTTCAGTCGCAACGGGTCCGGTGGCGGTGATGTCCATCGCTCCTATATATGCCGGCTGTTCGAACGAGGAAGTGAGTGCCTTCAAGTCATCCCAAAATGCACGGTCGGGTAGAGGGAGCACGGGACCGCTGCGCCGTCCGTGGTTGTCCCGAGCCCGGTGAGTTCAAGGCGCCGTTGTCGCCGGCCAATTTCGATGGGCCGGGGCGATGGCAGTTCCTGTGCCTGGAGCACGTCCGCCAGCATAATGCGAAGTACAATTTCTTCGAAGGCATGAGCACCGAGGAGATCACCGAAGCCCAGTCGCCACTGGCGGGGTGGGATCGCGCGACCCGCGCCTTTGCTCATGCCGGCAACGATCCAGCGCCGTCGTGGGGCGACTTCGCCGACCCGCTCGATGCCATTTCGGGCCGTTTCCGGCGCAAGCAGTCGGAAGCGACATCGCAATTCAACCGCGCTGAGCAGCGCGCGCTGAGCGTCCTCGGGCTTGGTGAGGCCGCGGACCTCAAGGCCGTCCGCAGCAGCTATTCGAAGCTCGTCCGCCGCTTTCACCCGGACCGGAACGGCGGAGATCGAAGTCACGAAGGCAAGCTCAACGAGGTCATCGAGGCCTATCAGACGCTCCGAAAATCGGCGGCGCTCACCTGATTTCTCGAAGCCTTTGAATAGCTGGAGCGTTTACCCGCCCAGCAACCTCAAAGGAGCCAGTCATGCCTGCGAAATCGGCAGCTCAGCAGAAAGCGGCGGGTGCCGCATTGTCCGCCAAGCGCGGCGATACACCGAAGAGCGAACTCAAGGGCGCGTCGAAATCGATGATGTCGATGAGCGAGAAAGAACTCGAGAAAATGGCGCACACCAAGCGCAAGGGTAAGCCTGAGCACGCCAGCTAGGCTTTCCCTCTTTGGCCATGGCGCTAAGACGGCGCCATGGCCGGGGACGCGCACGAGCAGCAAAGACAGGAAAAGCTTGCCGGCCTGACCCTGATTGCAGCCGCTGGCGCGGCCTTATTGCTCGCGAACAGCGGCATTGCGCACGCCTTCCATTCGATTCTTGAAACGAAGTTGGGGCCGCCGATGCCGCGCTTCGGCGTCATGTCGGTCCACCAGTGGGTTGCCGACGGGCTGATGGCGATCTTCTTCCTGCTCGTCGGGCTGGAAGTGAAACGCGAATGGTATGACGGCCGCCTGTCGACGCCGGCCGAGCGCCGGCTGCCAATCGTTGCCGCGGCCGCCGGAATGGCCGTACCGGCGCTCGTCTACCTGACCGTCATCGGCTTCGACATGAAATTGGTCCGCGGCTGGGCGATCCCCTCGGCGACCGACATCGCCTTCGCAATCGGGGTTCTCGCCTTGCTTGGTACGCGTGCCAATCCGGCGATCAAACTCCTGCTTGTTACGATCGCCATCGTCGACGACGTCGGCGCAGTGCTCATCATCGCCTTGGTCTATACGGCCAACCTCAACGCCATGGCGATCGGTGCGGCCGCGATCCTCCTCGCCTGCCTGGCCGCGCTGAACCTGTTCGGGGTGCGGCGTCTGTGGCCATACCTGATCGGTTTCGCGCTTCTCTGGTACGCGATGCTTGCGAGCGGAATTCATCCGACGATCGCCGGAGTGCTCGCAGCGTTGACCATCCCGCTCGGCCGCGGCGAGGCCCGCTCGCCCCTGAAGCGGCTGGAGCACAATATCCACCCATGGGTGATGTTCGGAGTGATGCCGCTGTTCGGCCTGGTCAGTGCCGGCGTGCATGTCGGCGGCATCGGCGATCTTTTCCAGCCTTTGCCCCTCGCCATCCTTGCCGGCCTGTTTGTTGGTAAGCAAATCGGCGTATTCGGAGCGATCTGGCTAACCATCCGTGCGGGTGTTGCGCCGAAGCCTGCCCACGCGCGCTGGAGCGAGCTTTACGGAGTATCGATCCTATGCGGCATCGGCTTCACGATGAGCCTGTTCATTGGATCCCTGGCGTTCCCGCAGTCGCCCGAAGCCATTGAGGCCGCCAAATTGGGTACGCTTGCGGGATCCTTGCTGTCGGCTCTCCTCGGCTTCGCCGTGCTTCGCTTCGTTGCAGCGCCCATTGCCGACAAGGAGGAAGAATCCGAGGCCGGCGAATTGTTCGGGGCCGATCAGGTCGAAGAGCAAAACCGTTGAGATGCTTCTGGGATGACCGGCAGCGCGGCCACGATCCGGCGGGCGAGTTCTTCAACGGCGCGATGCATCCGGCGGCAGAGCACGGCGGCAGGGTCGATGCCATTCTCGCCGCTATCGGCAAGACGGAAGCGCCCGGCGATCTCGGTATCGAGCCTTTGCTGCGCGTTCATTCGGCGGACTATCTCGACTTCCTCCAGACCGCGCATGACCAGTGGCGCGCCGCCGGCCGCGAGGGCGATGCGTTTCCCTACACTTTCCCGGTCGTCGGACGGCGGCCGCTGAGCTTCAACCGGATCGATGCGCTGCTCGGGCAATATAGTTTCGACACGTCGTCACCGATTGCCGAGAAGACGTGGGATGCGGCCTATTGGGCAGCGCAAACGGCCCTTGCTGCAACCGACGCTGTGCTTGGCGGGGAGCGATCGGCCTTCGCCGTCTGCCGTCCGCCCGGCCATCATTGCGGGCGCGATTACCTCGGCGGCTATTCCTACCTCAGCAACGCCGCCATCGCCGCCGAGCATGCCATCGCCTCTGGCATGAAGCGCCTCGCGATCCTCGACGTCGACTATCACCACGGCAACGGCACGCAGGACATCTTCTACGATCGCGCGGACGTCCTCTACGTCTCGATCCACGCCGACCCGGTAATGGACTATCCCTACTTCTGGGGCCACGCCGACGAGACCGGCGCCGGCGAGGGCGCGAACCTGAACCTGCCTCTGCCTCGCGGCGCCGATTGGAGCGGCTACGAACCGGCGCTGATACAGGCGCTCGATCGGATAGAGATGCATTCGCCCGAAATGCTGGTCGTCTCCTTCGGGGCCGATACCTATGAGGGCGACCCGATCAGCCATTTCAAACTGAAAACCCGCGACTATGCGCCGATGGCGCGACGCATTGCGGCCGTGAGACTGCCGACGGCCATCGTGATGGAAGGCGGCTATGCGGTGGACGCCCTTGGCGCCAACGTCGGCGAGTTCCTGAGCGGGTTTTAGCCTTCCAGCCGGAAATTGATGGTCTGGCGATAGTAAGAGGGAACCGCATTACCGTTTGCGTCAAGCGCTGGATTGAAGCGGACCCGCCTCATCACGATACGGCAAACCGCATCATCGAATTCCTTCGGCCTCGTGGAAGTCTGTATGTGGCAGGATGTCGCGGTGCCCTTCGCGTCGATCAATAGGCGAAAGTTGACCACGCCCTCATAGCCGCCGCGGAGCATTTTGGTCGGGTAATCGCTGCCGTCGATCCAGACCCTCCTTGGGTTCGCCCGACTGACTTCCCTGGACAACGATTTCTGCTGCTCGACGTCGAGACCCCAACTGCGAATCATGTCCCAGGAACATTCGCGGAGCGCTGCCATCGGAACGTCCATCGGCCCGGTCTCCAGAATCAGGTCTCGTTTCAGCGCCTTCGAGACCTCGATGAAAGTCACCGCCTTTTCGCGGCTCGCTTCGATCGGGGGAATTTTCGCTGGCTCAAAGCCTCGCTCATAAGCGACCCTTCTGGCCTCCTTCTCTGCTTCGGAAAGCGGAATGAGGCGCTGCTCGCCGGAAACTAGGAGAGCAGGCAGCTCATTCAATTTTCCTACGGTCGCTTCGCCGTCGCTGGTCGTTTCGCTTGGACCAAAGCGTAGCGACGTTTCCATGCGCGAATAGTTACTTTGCCCAGGCTCGAGCGGCTTGCCGGACAGGATGACCTGGAACTCGTCGCCAGGCTCCAGTTGGTCGAAGAACAGCGTAACCTGCTGCTCGCCTTCACCAAATTTCCGCGCCAGCCGGCAACTGTCGTCAGCATAATTCAGAAGCCATTTCGTGCTCGGCTTCAGGCGCAACGGCTCTGCCGCTTGAACAGGGACCGAGCACAGAAGCTCCGCAATAAGTGAGCCCGACAGTAAAATACGCATACATTCCCCTCGCCTCGAGGCTAGCGCGGCGGGGGAAAGGTGCAAGCCGTCAGCGGCTTAGAGCTTTTCGGTCAGCTCCGGGACGATCTTGAAGAGGTCGCCGACGAGGCCGACATCGGCGACCTGGAAGATCGGGGCCTCTTCGTCCTTGTTGATGGCGACGATCGTCTTCGAATCCTTCATGCCCGCGAGGTGCTGGATCGCGCCGGAGATGCCGATCGCGATGTAGACTTCGGGAGCGACGATCTTGCCAGTCTGGCCGACCTGATAGTCGTTCGGCGCATAGCCAGCGTCGACCGCCGCGCGGCTGGCGCCGACTGCGGCGCCGAGCTTGTCGGCGAGCGGATCGAGCAAAGCGTGGAACTGCTCCGAGGAGCCGAACGCGCGGCCACCGGAGACGATGACCTTGGCGCTGGTGAGCTCCGGACGGTCGCTCTTCGACGCTTCGAGGCCGACGAAGCTGCTGCTTCCGGAATCGCCGCCCGCATCGACATTCTCGATCGAGCCGCTGCCGCCTTCGCGCTCGGCCTTGGCGAAAGCCGTCCCGCGGACCGTCAGCACCTTCTTCGCGTCGCTTGTACGCACGGTGGCGATCGCGTTGCCGGCATAAATCGGGCGGGTGAACGTATTCTCGTCCTCGACCGACAGGATCTCGGAAATCTGCATCACGTCGAGCAAAGCAGCGACGCGCGGTGCGATGTTCTTGCCGGTGGTGGTGGCCGGAGCGACGAACGCATCGTGGTTCTCCATCAGCTTGGCGGCGACCGGCGCGACGTTCTCGGCGAGACCATGATCGAGGTGCGCGCCATCGGCGACGTGGACCTTGCCGATGCCGGCGATCCTGGTCGCGGCTTCAGCGACCGCACCGACATTGCTGCCGGCGACAAGCGCATGGACTTCGCCCAGCTTCGACGCGGCGGTGACCGCGGAGAGCGTGGCGTCCTTGATCTGGCCACCCTCGTGCTCGACGTAGACGAGCGTCTTCATGCCACCACTCCCAGTGCCTTGAGTTTGCCGACCAGCTCATCGACCGATCCGACCTTGTCGCCGGCCTGGCGCTTGGCCGGTTCGACGACCTTCAACGTTTCGAGGCGGCGCGCGATGTCGACGCCAAGCTCTTCCGGGGTCTTGGCCGCGAGCGGCTTCGACTTGGCCTTCATGATGTTCGGCAGCGAGGCGTAGCGCGGCTCGTTCAGGCGAAGGTCGGTGGTGATCACCGCCGGAAGCTTCAGCTTGTCCGTTTCGAGACCGCCGTCGACTTCGCGGGTGACGCTGACCTCGCCACCCGACGGGTCGAGCTTCGACGCGAACGTGCCCTGCGGCCAGCCGAGCAATGCCGCGAGCATCTGGCCGGTCGCGTTATTGTCGTCGTCGATCGCCTGCTTGCCGAGAATGACCAGCTGCGGCTGTTCCTCGCCGGCGATCTTGGCGAGCAGCTTGGCGACGCCCAGCGGCTCGACTTCCTCGTCGGTCGTGACGTGGATCGCGCGATCGGCACCCATTGCAAGCGCGGTGCGCAAAGTTTCCTGCGCCTTGGCCGGCCCGATCGAGACGGCGACGATCTCCGTCGCGACGCCCTTTTCCTTCAGGCGGATGGCCTCCTCGACGGCAATCTCGTCGAAGGGATTCATGCTCATCTTCACATTGGTGAGATCGACGCCCGTGCCGTCCATCTTGACGCGCGGTTTCACGTTATAGTCGATCACGCGCTTGACCGCGACCAGCACCTTCATTTCTCACCCTCTCCTCGCGTCCCTGCGGAGGCAGGGACCCAGTTCCTAGAAAGTCACTGGACTCCTGCTTTCGCAGGAGAACAGAAAGTTCAAGCCGGAACCGCCTGCTTGACCTCGGCGACGATCTTCTTCGCCGCGTCGCCAAGGTCGTTGGCAGCGACGATCGGCAGTCCGCTCATCGCCAATATGTCTTTGCCCTGCTGCACGTTCGTGCCTTCCAGGCGCACCACCAGCGGCACGTTCAGCGACACTTCGCGGGCGGCCTCGACGATGCCCTCGGCGATGATGTCGCAGCGCATGATCCCGCCGAAGATGTTGACGAGAATGCCCTTCACGGCCGGATCGCTGAGGATGATCTTGAAGGCCGCGGTGACCTTTTCCTTCGAGGCGCCGCCGCCGACGTCGAGGAAGTTGGCCGGGAACGCGCCGTTGAGCTTGATGATGTCCATCGTCGCCATGGCGAGCCCGGCGCCGTTGACCATGCAGCCGATGTTTCCGTCGAGCTTGATGTAGGCGAGGTCGTACTTCGACGCCTCGATCTCCATCGGGTCTTCCTCGGTGAGATCGCGCAATTGCTGGATATCCGGGTGGCGGAACTCGGCGTTGTTGTCGAAACCGACCTTGGCATCGAGCACCAGCAGCTTGCCGTCTTCGGTGACCGCGAGCGGGTTGATCTCGATCTGCGAGGCATCGGTGCCGACGAACGCATTGTAGAGCTGCGGCACCAGCTTGCCGGCCTGCTTGGCGAGATCCCCGGTGAGGCCGAGGGCGGCGGCAACCGCACGGCCGTGGTGCGGCTGGATGCCTGTCGCGGGATCGATGGTCAGCGTCTCGATCTTTTCCGGCGTGTCGTGAGCCACCTTTTCGATGTCCATGCCGCCCTCGGTCGAGGCGACGATGGCGATGCGGCCGGTCTCTCGGTCGACGAGGAGAGCGAGATAGAATTCCTTCGCGATGTCGACGCCGTCGGTGATGTAGAGGCGCTGGACCTGTTTGCCCTGCGGCCCGGTCTGAATCGTAACCAACGTCTTGCCGAGCATTTCCTCGGCATTGGCGCGGACTTCCTCGACCGACTTGGCGAGGCGGACGCCGCCCTTTGCGTCCGGGTCCGAGTTCGGTGAACTTGCCCTTGCCGCGGCCGCCGGCGTGGATCTGCGCCTTCACCACCCACAAGGGTCCGGGCAGCTTGTTGGCCGCGTCGACCGCTTCGTCGACCGACATTGCGGCATAACCGGCAGGCACAGGCACGCCGAACTTCGCGAGCAACTCTTTGGCTTGATATTCGTGGATGTTCATTTCGCGCCGCCCTTAAGCAGATTGGGCCTTCCGATGCAAAGACGAGCGAAGGCCCTCGAATGTTCACGAATGTTCACAGTCGTGGCGAAGGTATCGGTCGGCTGCGATTCAGCGATGATCAGTTCGCACCGCGCTAGACTCCGGTCGGGGCTGTAGGACAGAAGAATCTCGCCGTGTCCGAGTCCGACAAGCCCATCCGGAAGATCATCCACATCGACATGGACGCTTTCTACGCGTCGGTCGAACAGCGCGATAATCCGGACTTGAAGGGCAAGCCGGTAGCCGTGGGCGGCGGGCATCGGGGGGTTGTGGCGGCAGCGAGCTACGAGGCGCGCAAGTTCGGCATCCGATCCGCCATGCCGTCGGTGACGGCGAAGCGCCGCTGCGCGGACCTGATTTTCGTGAAGCCGCGCTTCGACGTCTATCGCGAAGTGTCGCACCAGATCCGGGCGATCTTCGCCGACTATACCGACCGGGTCGAACCGCTCAGCCTGGATGAGGCGTACCTCGACGTTACGGCGGACCAACGAGGCATAGGCACGGCGCGGGCGACGGCGGAGGAAATCCGGCGGCGTATCAAGGAAGAGACCGGGCTGACCGCGTCGGCCGGCGTGTCCTACTGCAAGTTCGTCGCCAAGCTGGCGTCCGACCAGAACAAGCCGGACGGGCTGTGCGTGATCACGCCGGAGCGCGCGCGGGCCTACATCGCCGCCCTTCCCGTCTCGCGCTTCCACGGCATCGGGCCGGTCACCGCCCGCAAGCTGGAGGGCCTGGGGATCATGACCGGCGCCGACCTGCAGGAACGCAGCCTCGCTGAGCTGGAATTGCGGTTCGGAAGCTCCGGCCATTGGTACTGGCGGATCAGCCGCGGGATCGACGAGCGGGAAGTCTGCTCCGACCGCCCGTACAAGTCGGTCAGCGCCGAGCGGACGTTCGACGAGGATCTGACCGATCCGGAACGCCTCGCGGTCGAACTGGAGCGGATCTCGGGCTATGCCTGGGCGCGGATCGAGCGCGCCGAGGTCACCGGGCGGACGGTGACGCTCAAGGTAAAGTTCGGCGATTTCACCAACATCACGCGGTCGAGGAGCTTTCCCGGCCCGATCGCCGACCAGGCCAGCTTCCTTGAGGCGGGACAGGCCCTGCTGTCGGCCCTCTGCCCTGTCCCGAAAGGTATCCGCCTGCTCGGCCTTGGGCTTCACAATCTCTCGGAGGGCGAGATGGAGCCGCCGAGGCAGCTAGGATTGGCGATTTAGCTGGGGATAGAATCGGTTAACCGACCCCTCGGGGTGGTTTTTCGAGATAAGTTGTGATATAAAATTGTCACAGAGGCCCCCGCGACCGGCGGAGGCCGTTTTTGCAGGACCGGAATCAGGCAAGGAGCCGCGACCGCTTTGGGTCGTTTTGGGGGACGGCGCAAGAGACGTGTCGGCTCGTTCTGCCGCAACGGAAAGGATAAAAATGGCTGCGAAGGCGCTCAGCTTCGATGTTGGCGATTATGTGGTTTACCCCAAGCATGGCGTCGGCCGGGTGGTCGAACTTCAGAGCACCGAAATCGCTGGTGCGAGCCTCGACCTCTACGTGCTGCGGTTCGAGAAGGAAAAGATGACCTTGCGCGTCCCGGTCCTGAAGGCGGACTTGGTTGGCATGCGCAAGCTCTCGTCCGACAAGACGATGAAGGACGCGCTCGAAACGCTCAAGGGCAAGCCCAAGGTGAAGCGCACCATGTGGTCGCGCCGCGCCCAGGAATATGAAGCGAAGATCAACTCCGGCGACCTGACCTCGATCGCGGAAGTGACCCGCGACCTGTTCCGCCCGGACGATGCGCCGGAGCAGAGCTATTCCGAGCGCCAGATCTTCGAGGCGGCTTCGTCGCGCCTGGCCCGCGAGCTCGGCGCCATGGAACAGACGGATGAGAAAGCGGCCCTGGCGAAGATCCTCGAGATCCTCAACAAGGCGGCGGTCATCCACCACAAGCCAAAGGAAGTCGCGAACGCCTAAGCGTTCCGCTTCCGGCGAAAGATCAAGGGCGTGTCCTCCGGGGCGCGCCCTTTTCTTTTGCGCTTGCCTCCCATCGCCGCACTGGTGTATTAGAGAACTAACACGCTTGAGGAGGTGCTGATGAAAAGAGCGATCGCATTCGGAATCATGGTTGCAGCGGCGGCTATCGCGGGCTGCAGCGAGGCTCGGAGCGAGAGCGGCGGGCCGACCGTCGACCGCGACTACCAGGTCGGAAGCTTCGACCGGATCTCCGTCGCCGGCTCCTACGATACCACCGTTCGCACCGGCGCGGCACCCAGCGTCCACGTTCGCGGCGACCAGAAGGCGATCGATAATCTCGAGGTTAAGGTCGAGAACGGCGTCCTGAAAATCGAGAGCAAGAAAAAGATGCACTGGGGTTGGAGCTCGGATCACGGGAAGGTCGCATTCACCGTCACCGTTCCCAATCTTCGCGGCGCTGATCTCGCCGGATCGGGCGACATCAATATCGACAAGGTCGCGGGCGACAGCTTCGCGGGATCGATCGCCGGTTCGGGCAATCTGAAGGTCGCGCAGGTCGAAGTCGGCACCCTGAAGCTCGACATTGCCGGATCGGGCAATGCGGTTGCTGGCGGCGGGCGCGCCAAGTCAGCCGATTATGGCATCGCAGGTTCGGGCGGAATCGATGCCAAGGGTGTCGCGGTCGAAACAGCCAATGTCTCGATCGCCGGCTCGGGCGACGTCGATGCCCAGGCCCACAGCACGGCCGCGGTCAGCATCATGGGATCAGGCAATGTCGAGATGACCGGCGGAGCGAAATGCACCGTGTCCAAGGCTGGCTCTGGCAACGCGCGCTGCTCATAGTGACATCTTAACCATGTCAGGCGAGAGTGGCGGCATGACCAAAGCCGCCATTCTCGCATTGTGCCTCGCCTCGCTCGCCTCCCCGGCCCTCGCCGAAGAACGGACGCTGAGCGTCACCAGTTTCGACAAGGTCCGCGTGGACGGCCCGTACAAGGTGAAGGTCACGACCGGCGCTTCGCCGTTCGCCAAAGTCAGCGGGAGCGCGGCGGCGATCGACGGCGTCAAGGTCGACCAGCAGGGGCAGACGCTCATCATCCGCCCCAATCCGAATTCATGGGGCAGTTCGTCGAATGAAGCCCGCGGACCGGTCGAGATCAGCGTCGGGACGGGCGCTTTGTCGCAGGCCTTCATCAACGGATCAGGCTCGATGGCCATCGACCGGATCAAGGGCTTGTCGTTCGGCCTGTCGGTCCAAGGCTCGGGATCGGCCGCGGTGGCCGATACGAACGTCGATCAACTCACGATCGGCATTGCCGGTTCGGGGAACATCTCGATCGCCGGCAAGGCGCCCAAGCTTACGGCGATCGTTCGCGGGACATCTTCGCTCGATGCTTCGGCACTAATGGTCCGCGATGCCACGGTCGGCGCTGAAGGGCCGGCCCAGGTGCGCATCAACGCCAGCGGAACGGCCAAGGTCGATGCCCGCGGCGTCGCCAGCGTCGACATCGCGGGCGGCGCGGCTTGCACGGTCAAGTCGGAAGGCTCGGCGATGGTCACCGGCTGCCGCTGACGCTGTCCGGCACGGAACTTCGCTCGCCGCGGAAACGTTACTATTCCCAAGCCAAGAAGCATGGGAGCCAAGCGATGTACATCGGTATCGGCGGTCTCATTCTGTTGATCATCCTTTTGATCGTCCTGTTCTAAGAACAGCAGAGTACAGACCAGAATCCAGGAGGCGGCTGCCCATCGGGTGGCCGCTTTCTTTGTAAGTCCTCCGCAGTTGAGGGTGCAGCGCAGCATCGCTACATGCGCGAGCCATGACGAAGATGTTCAAGATCGCGCTTCCCGACGGTTCGGTGCGGGAGATGCCCGAGGGTTCGACGCCCGCGGACGTTGCTGCAGCGATCGGGCCCGGGCTCGCCAAGGCCGCGCTCGCCGCCAAAGTGGACGGCGAAGTGCGCGACATCATGCGTCCGTTCGAGGGCGACGCGAAGCTAGCGCTGATTACTTCGCGCGACGAGAAGGATGCGCTGGAGCTGGTCCGCCACGACTTCGCGCACATCCTGGCGGAAGCGGTGCAGAACCTGTTCCCGGGAACGCAGATCACCTTCGGTCCGGCGACCGACGACGGCTTCTACTACGACTTCGCGCCGACGGCGGAGCATGGTCCGTTCACCGACGAGGACCTCCCGGCGATCGAGGCCGAGATGCGGCGCGTGATCGCCGCCGACAAGCCGCTCGTCCGCGAAGTCTGGGACCGCGCCAAGGTGCGCCAGTTCTTCATCGACCATGGCGAGACCTTCAAGGCCGAATGGGTGATGGAGCTGCCCGAGGGCGAGCCGATCACCATGTACAAAACGGGGCACGGGCCCGCCGACTGGATCGACCTTTGCCGCGGGCCGCACCTCGCCTCGACCGGCAAGCTCGACCCCAATGCGTTCAAGCTGACTCGCGTATCGGGTGCTTACTGGCGCGGCGATCCGAAGAATCCGATGCTGTCGCGCATCTACGGGACAGCGTGGCTCAACAAGAAGCAGCTCGACGAATATCTCGTCCGGCTCGAAGAAGCGGCCAAGCGCGACCATCGCAAGATCGGCCAGGAGATGGACCTGTTCCATCTTCAGTCGGAAGCGCACGGCAGCGTGTTCTGGCACCCCAACGGCTACATCATCTGGCGCCAGCTTGAGGCCTATATGCGCCGCCGGTTGGATGCCGCAGGCTACCAGGAAGTCAAAAGCCCGCAGCTGATGGACGCGCGCCAGTGGGAGCGGTCCGGGCACTGGGGCAAGTATCGCGAGAACATGTTCATCGTCCCCGACGAGATCCCGCACGGGTCAGACGACGAGGGCGAAGAAGAGAAGCCGATCCTGTCGGGCAACGCCGATCTGATGGCGTTGAAGCCGATGAACTGCCCGGCGCACATCCTGATCTTCAACCAGGGCATCAAGTCGTATCGCGACCTGCCGCTGCGGCTTGCCGAGTTCGGCTGCTGCCACCGCAACGAGCCGCACGGTGCGCTTCACGGCATCCTCCGCGTCCGCCAGTTTACGCAGGACGACGCGCACATCTTCGTTCGTGAAGACCAGTTGATCGACGAAGTCGTCGCCTTCTGCGACCTGCTCGACAGCGTCTATCGCGACCTCGGGTTCGACAGCTACGCGATCAAGCTCGCGCTACGCCCCGACAAGCGCTTCGGCTCGGACGAAATGTGGGACTGGTCCGAGCAATCGCTTCGGGACGCGGTCGCCGCGACCGGCCGCAACACCGAGGAGTTCGGCTGGGAAGAGCTACCCGGCGAAGGCGCCTTCTATGCGCCGAAGCTGGAATTCCACCTGACCGATGCGATCGGCCGCACCTGGCAGGTCGGCACGATCCAGACCGATACGGTGCTGCCCGAACGGCTCGACGCGAGCTACATCGGTGAAGACGGCGCCAAGCATCGTCCGGTGATGCTCCACCGCGCGATCATCGGCACGTTCGAGCGCTTCCTCGGCATCCTGATCGAGCATTTCGCGGGGAAGTTCCCGCTCTGGCTCGCGCCGGTGCAGGTGGTCGTGACCACCATCGTGTCTGACGCCGACGATTACGCCCGGGAAGTCGCGGCTAAGTTCACGGCGCAGGGGCTTCGGGTCGAAACCGACCTTCGCAACGAGAAGATCAACTACAAGGTGCGCGAGCATAGCCTGAAGAAGGTCCCTCTCCTTGCTGGTCGTCGGCAAGCGCGAGGCGGAGGAAGGCACGGTCGCACTGCGCCGCCTCGGGTCCGAGGACCGGCAGGTCGTGATGAGCGTCGATGAGGCGCTAGCGATGATTGCCGGCGAAGCGATTCCGCCCGATCTTAAGCGTTGAAACGTCACCTCCTCTTCGCCTTCCTCCTACTGGTCGCTTTCATCGTATCGATTGCGAGCTTCATTCCGGTTCTGATGGGCGATTGTGGTGCGAGCGGCATCAGAAAAGGGCAAATCGAGGCCTGTGTCGCCGCACAGCATCGAGAAGTCAGTCTGTTCGCAGCCCTCTGGCTACTGACGCTGATAAACCTCATTGGGCAGCATGCGCGAAATTCACGCTGGCAGTTCATCTCCTACTTCGCGTTCGTCACCCTACCGATCGTCGGAACGCTGATTCTCGCCGAGGCGCAGGCTCCCCTCTGGCAATCTTCCGTTCAGTCCGATTGACGACTCTTCGCCACAGGTGGCGGCAAAAATAGCGCGCTTTTGGCGCCCGGACTTTTCAACAGGGCGTGCAGCGCCTACTTCGCACCCGTTCAACAGCAATCCTCGGAGACTCGACTATACCCCCGCCCTATCCGCGCAGAGCGCAGACGCCGCCGCCATTCACCGGACCTCGCTACAACGAATTCATCCAGTCCCAGAAGGTCAGGGTGATCGACGAAAACGGCGAAAACCTGGGGGTGATGTTCACACGGGAGGCGTTCGAGCAGGCACAGGGGGTCGGTCTCGACCTCGTCGAGATTTCCCCGAATTCCGATCCGCCGGTCGCCAAGTTCCTCGATATCGGCCGCTTCAAATATGAGGCCCAGAAGAAGGCGAACGAGCAGCGCAAGCGCCAGAAGACGCAGGAGATCAAAGAGATCAAGATGCGTCCGAACATCGACGACCACGACTATGACACGAAGATGAAGAAGGTCTTCGAGTTCCTGGAAGATGGCGACAAGGTGAAGGTCACCATGCGCTTCCGCGGTCGTGAGATGGCGCATGGCGAACTGGGCATGAACGTCCTCCGCCGAGTCCAGGAGCAGACCGCCGAGCTGGCCAAGGTCGAAGCGCACCCGCGCATGGAAGGCCGCCAGATGCTGATGGTGCTGGCTCCGAAATAGCCGTGGCCAACCCTAGCTCGCTCACCTGCATTCGCTGCCAAGGGGCGATGGAGCGCGGCTTCATCATCGACGAGGGCTATGGCAAACGCACCGTTCCGCGGTGGGTGCTCGGCGAACCCGAGGTCAGCATGTGGATGGGCGGCGGCCTAAAATTGCGGGGAAAAGACAAGGTCGACGTGAAGACTTACCGCTGCAAGCGCTGCGGATATCTGGAAAGTTACGCCTGAAACAGGGTCGCGCGTTAAAACTGACGCTACGGCATCCAGTTCAATCGATTCCTGCTGTTGCAAATGTGCAGCAACATCGCGCGATTGTGTTGCATCCAGTGACGGGCTTGCTTTCCTTGACTTCACACCTGGATTAGCTTCCGCTGTTCACGCCGCAGGGAGAGCGGCGCACAGGGGAGGAATTATGCGCAAGTCCGTGTGGCTGCTATCGGCAGGCATCGTCGCAATTTCTTGTCCGGCATTTGCGCAGGACAATCAGGCAACACCGACACCAACCGATGCGTCGCCGACCGAGCAGGCCGCCGTCACGCCGGAAGCGCAGGCAGCTGCCGAACTCGGATGCGGACAATGGCGAGATCATCATCACCGCCCAAGGTCGCCGCCAGGTCCTCCAGGACGTTCCGATCGCCGTGACCGCCATCGGCGGCGGCGAGATGCAGAATTCCGGCGTCACCGACATCCGCCAGCTCAACCAGCTTGCACCGTCACTGCTGGTTTCCTCCACCGGCTCGGAAGCCAACGGTTCGGCCCGTATCCGCGGCATCGGCACGGTCGGCGATAACCCCGGCCTTGAAAGCTCGGTCGCCGTGTTCGTCGACGGCGTCTATCGCTCGCGTTCGGGCATCGGCCTTAACGAAATGGGCGAACTCGACCGGGTCGAAGTGCTGCGCGGTCCGCAGGGCACCTTGTTCGGCCGCAACGCCTCTGCCGGCCTCATCAATATCATCAGCAAGCGGCCCTCGCACGAGTTCCAGGGCTACGGCGAAGCGACCATCGGCAACTACGATCTCCGCCGCATCGCAGCTGGCGTTACCGGCGGCTTCTCCGACACGCTCGCCGGGCGGCTGGACGTCGTTTACGTCAAGCGCGACGGTTTCTACGACGATGCCGCCAACGATACGACGCTCAACAACCGCAACCGCATCTTCACCCGCGGCCAGCTGTTGTTCGAGCCCACCAGCGACATCAGCTTCCGCCTGATCGGCGACTATACGTGGCGCAAGGAGCGCTGCTGCGCGGCGGTTTACGTCAACGACGACATGAATTCGCAGATCGACGGCCTCAACGACCCGGCGCAGAACAACATCATCCGCGTGCTGCGCGACCTCGGGCAGGACCTCAGTGCGTTCACCGACGGGTTCAACCGCAACGTCTCCGTCTCTCCGGGACGCGGCTATAGCGGCAAGACCAAGGACGGCGGCGTCTCGCTCGAGGGCAAGTTCGACCTCGGCGCGGCGGAGCTGACCTCGATCAGCGGCTATCGCTACTACAAGGCCGACCAGGGCGGCGACTTCGACTACGGCACGGTCGACATCCTCTACCGTCCGGACGACGGATCGTCGTCGCGCAAGTTCGAGACGATGAGCCAGGAGCTCCGGCTCAACGGCCAGGCGTTTAACAACAAGCTCGATTGGCTCGTCGGCGCCTATTACGCCGATGAAGACCTGACACTGAAGGACCAGCTTCGCTTCGGCGACCAATACGGCCGGTTCGCGGCCTGCCGCCTCGTCACGGGCAGTACCCTCGCCGTCGGTTACAATCCGGCGAATACCGGCTGTCTGGCCGGAGCGGTTCGCACCTTGATCAATTCGGGCGGTTCATCGCTTGGAGCGGCCGGACCGCTGATCCTATCGACGATCGACCGGCTTGACGCGATGAGCGACGTCGGATCGACCGGTGACACGTACAAGCAGAACAGCCGCAACTGGGCGCTGTTCACCCACAATATCTTCCACGTGACGCCGCACTTCGATGTGACGATCGGCCTGCGCTACACGAACGAGCGCAAGAAACTGAACGCTTCGTTCGGCAACGACAACACGGCCTGCACGCTCAATCAGGCCGCCCTCGCTTCCGTCTACACGACGCCTGCACTGGCCGGGCTCATCCCGACGGCGAACGCAATCCTCGGCCTCAGCTGCCAGGGCAACAGCACGGCCGAGCTGAACGGCGTTTCGATCAACGACCGCCGCAAGGAGAACAAGCTCACCGGTACGGGCGTGCTTTCCTACAAGCCGAACGACGACGCCTTGCTCTACGCCAGCTTCTCGCGCGGTTATAAGGCCGGCGGCTTCAACCTCGACCGGTCGGCGCTCAAGGTTCCGATCTTCCCGTTCGGCGGGCAAGCCGGCACGCAAGCGCTGGTTGGAGCATTGCAGTTCGACCCGGAAACCGTGGATGCCTATGAAATCGGCGGCAAATATTCGGCCGGCGGAATCCTCTTCAACTTCGCCTTGTTCCGCCAGGAGTTCAAAAACTTCCAGCTGAACACGTTCGATGGAACGGTCTTCATCGTTCAGAACATCAACGGGTGCGACGGCGACCTCGGCATCACCGACGAGGACCAGTCCAAGTTCCCGACCGCGACCGGCAATTACAACCCGGCCGCGGCGGCCTCGGGCGCCTGCGATAGCGGCGATGTCGGCTACGGCGTCCGGTCGCAGGGTGTCGAGCTCGAAGCTTCAGCGAAGCTCAGCCGCGACCTGCGCATCAATGCCGGCTTCACCTACGCCGACACGCGCTATCGCGGCGATCTCGTCGGTACCGACGACGGCAGCCCGCTCAACCAGGCGCTTCGCCGCCTGCCGGGCCGTCGTGTGTCGAACGCTCCGTCGACGGTGGTCACGGGTTCGTTGTCCTGGACCCCGCCGATCGGCGGCAGCGGGCTCAGCGGTCTGTTCTACATCGATGGCCGCTGGAGCAGCGGCTACAACACCGGTTCCGACCTGTTCCCGCAGAAGACGCAGGGCAGCTTCGGCATCGTCAACGGCCGCGTCGGCATCCGCGGTCCGGATGAGCGCTGGGCCGCTCGAGCTGTGGGCGCAGAACCTGCTCAACGAGGATTATCAGCAGGTGGCGTTCAACTCGCCGTTCCAGGAAGGCGCGACCGGTGCTCCGTTCACCGATCCGCAATTCCCTGGCGGCCGGCAGATCTTCTCGTCCTACCTCGCGGAGCCGCGGACCTACGGCCTGACGCTTCGTGCACGGTTCTCGGCGCCGAAGGCCGCAGCCGGTGGTCGAGGCTCCGCCTCCCCCGCCGCCGCCTCCGCCGCCGGCGACTCAGACCTGCGCCGACGGGTCGGTGATCTTGGCGACCGAGGCTTGCCCGGTTCCGCCGCCGCCTCCGCCGCCCCCGCCGCCGCAGCCAGAGCGCGGCTAAGGGTTTCGGTCCTGAACAAGAGGGGGCTCGCCGGAAACGGCGGGCCCTCTTATGCGGCGGCCGCTTCGCCGGTCTCCCGGGCGGCGGCGAGCAACGCCGCGCGGAGATGCTCGACATCGCCCTGCTCGAGTTTCCGGCCGTCCGAGCGCGTCAGGTAGAAAACGTCGACCGCACGCTCGCCATAAGTCGCGATATGGGCGGAATGGATGACGTGGCCGCAGTCGTGGATCGCGCCTGCGAGACCGGCAAGAAGCGCGGGCCGGTCGCGTGCGTTGACTTCTACAACTGTCGTCCGGCTCGATGCGCGTTCCGCAATGGCGACGGAGGGGGCAACCCGGAACGCGAGCGCTTTGCCTAAGCTGGCCGCGCGAGGCAGCGGCGGATCGGCGTCTGAACCGAGCGCGGCCTCAACCGATTTGATCAGCCGGTTCTTCAGGCGGCGGTCCGAATAGGCCCGCCCCTGCCCGTCCTTCACCAGCAGGTTGTCAAGCGCCATGCCGTCGCGCGTGGTGTGAATTCGCGCGTCGATGATGTTCGCGCCCGCTGCGGCGAGCCCCGCGCAGATGCGATAAAACAAGCCTTCGCGATCCGGCGTGAACACGCTGATCCGCGTTGACCGGCTGTCAGCATCATCCTCCGCGACAACGTTAGGCACCGCATCACCGATATGCGCCTCGGCAGCGGCAACCTGCCGCGCGTTGGCAATTTGCCATTCCGTCGGTTCGGCGAGCCAGTAGCTATCCGGCAGGCGCCGCGCATGTGCACGGGCGGCGCTCGCCCTCCAACCAAGCGCCTTCGTCAGTTCGTGCTGGCGATCTTCCACGAGCTCAGCCCGCCGGTGCTGCTTATGACCAAGGCGAAGGCGTTCCTCCGCCG
The DNA here is from genome assembly GCA_963750315.1 of uncultured Alphaproteobacteria bacterium. Lineage (GTDB taxonomy): Bacteria > Pseudomonadota > Alphaproteobacteria > Sphingomonadales > Sphingomonadaceae > Sphingomicrobium. The sequence goes on along the minus strand of CAVVQF010000016.1, from coordinate 56,339 downwards.
CTTCGAACAAGGTGCGGAGCAGCGCCCGCTTCCACTCGTTCCAGATGCCCGGACCCACGGCCCGGATATCGACTACGGTCAGGATCAGCAGGAACCGAAGACGCTCGGGACTTTGCACCTGGCGGATGAAATCTTCGACGGTCTTGGGATCGGCGAGGTCGCGTTTGAAGGCGGTGGCCGACATCAACAAGTGATGGCGAACGAGCCACGACACCGTCTCGGTCTCGGCCGCATCGAGCCCGAAACGCGGACCGAGCTTTAGCGCGATTGCCGCGCCCAGCTCGCTGTGATCGCCGCCGCGGCCCTTGGCGATGTCGTGAAGCAGCACCGCGACATAGAGCGTCCGCCGCGACCCGAGCTGCTTGAACAGAGCCGTCGAGAGCGGATGGTCCTGCTTCAAGTCGCCGCGCTCGATCGCCGCCAGCAGGCCGAGGGCCCGGATCGAATGCTCGTCGACGGTGTAGTGGTGGTACATGTCGAACTGCATCTGGGCGACCACGCGACCGAAGTCGGGAACGAAGCGACCGAACACGCCCGCCTCGTTCATCCAGCGCAGCACCAGCTCCGGCGATTTCACGCAGGTGAGCACATCGAGGAACAGCTCGTTCGCCCGTGGGTCTTTGCGGACCTTGTCATCGATCAGCTTCGCGTCGCGCGCGGCAGCGCGCATCGCGGACGGGTGGATCTCCAGCCCTTCGCGAGCAGCCAGCGCGTAGATTTCGAGCAGCCGGACGGGATCCTCGGCGAAATAATCGTCGCGCGGGATCGAAAGACGGCCGCGGTCGAGCACGAAGCCCGACAGCCGCTTGGGACGGCGACGGATGGTCGGCAAGGCGAAGCGGAAGCCCTTCTTGCCCAATTGCTCGTCGAGCTGGGCAAGGAAGATGCCGGTCAGGTCGCCGACAGCCTTTGCGTTAATGAAGTAGAATTGCATGAACCGCTCGACCGCGGATTTCCCGGGCCGGTCGGCGTAGCGCATGACCTCGGCAATCTGCTTTTGATGCTCGAACCCGAGCCGTTCCTCGGCGCGCCCGGCGACGAGGTGCAGGTGGCAGCGCACGGCCCAGAAGAAGCGCTCGGCACGCTCGAACTTCTTGAACTCGGCGGCGGTGAACAGGCCGACGCGGACGAGGTCGGATGGTTCCTCGACGCCGTGGACGTACTTGCCGATCCAGTAGAGCGTGTGGAGGTCGCGAAGGCCGCCCTTGCCGTCCTTCACATTGGGTTCGACGACGTAGCGCGTGTCGCCCATCTTGCGGTGGCGCTCGTCGCGCTCGGCAAGCTTCGACGAGACGAACTCGGCGGCGGTTCCGGCGACGACCTTGGCGCGGAAGCGCTGGATCGCCTGCGTGAAAGTCTCTTCGTCACCCCAGATCAGCCGCGCTTCGAGGAACGCTGTGCGGATCGTCATGTCGGACTTCGCAAGCGACACGAGCTCGGCGATCGAGCGGACGGAATGACCCACCTTGATCTTCAAGTCCCACAGCAAATGGAGCATTTGCGCGACCGTCGCTTCCTGCGCCACCGACGGCTTCCCTTTAGTCAGGAACATCAGGTCGAGGTCGCTGAACGGCGCCATCTCGCCCCGGCCGGTACCGCCGAGCGCGACGATCGCCATCGGCTCGACATGTCTTCCGTCGACGACGAAATCGAACGTAAGGCGGACGAGCTGGTCGTGCAGGTAGGCGGTGGCGCGCGCCGCGGCGCGTCCACGGTCGGGGGCGACCGACAAGCGGCGAGCGACTTCAGCGCGGCCCTGCTCCAATGCACCGTGCAAGATTTTCGCCGCGTAACCGTCGCGGTCCTTGCCCTTGGGAACGGCCGCGAGCGCATCGGCGATGCCCCGGCGATCGATGATTGCGCGCGGCTTCTCGACGGCTTCGAAGAGCACTCGGCTCACCGGTCTCTGGCGCTCCACATGGGCATAATCTAAGGCTCGGCGCGGCTGGATGCCAGCCGGTCAGAGGCGGGAGCGGAGATGGAGAAGCCCGGGACGGAACGGCTGACGATTTCCAAGGCTGCGATCGGCGCGCTAGCGCTCGGATCGGCCGCGGTTGGAGCGCTTGCGGTCGGCGCCGTGGCAATTGGCGCGCTGGCGATTGGCCGCCTGTCGATCGGCAAGACCAAGATCAAGAACCTCGAAGTTGACGAGCTGACGATCTCACATTTGAAGATCGCCGAGATCGAGGGGCCTGGACAATCGATGATCGAGGCAGCGGAGCCGCCGTCCCTCATCACTCGCGATTGAGCAAGTCTTTCAGGCGATAGAGGGCTTCGAGTGCATCGCGCGGGCTGAGTGAGTCCGCGTCGATTTCTCCCAGCGCTTCACGCAGCGCGTCCTTCTTCGGTTCGTCATCGTGAGCGATGGCGAACAATGGCAGATCGTCGAGGCCGGCCGCGATGCCGCCGGTCGCGTCGCGGCCCGCTTCAAGCTTCGCAAGCACGGATTTGGCGCGGGCCACCGTCTTGGACGGAAGTCCCGCAAGCTTCGCGACGGCGATGCCGTAGCTGCGATCAGCCGCGCCGTCGGCGACTTCATGGAGAAGGACGAGATCGCCCTTCCATTCGCGCGCACGGACGTGGTGGAGCGAGAGGCAGTCGAGCCGTCCGGCCAGCCGCGTAAGCTCGTGATAGTGGGTAGCGAAGAGCGTTCGGCACTGCACCTGATCGTGCATCGCCTCGACCACCGCCCAGGCGATGGCGAGACCGTCGTAGGTCGACGTGCCGCGACCGATCTCGTCGAGGATGACAAGGCTTTGCGGCGTCGCCTGCGACAGGATAGCGGCGGTTTCGACCATCTCGACCATGAAGGTCGAACGGCCGCGCGCGAGATTGTCCGAAGCGCCGACACGGCTGAACAATTTGTCGACGACGCCGACCTTGGCGCTGCTGGCGGGGACGAAACTTCCGCTTTGCGCCAGCACGGCGACGAGTGCCGCCTGACGCAGGAAGGTCGACTTGCCGCCCATGTTCGGGCCGGTAATCAGCCACAGGCGGTCGTCGGAACCGAGGCGGAGATCGTTGGCGACGAATTGCTCGCCGGTATCCGAAAGCGCCGCCTCGACGACGGGGTGGCGACCAGCTTCGATCTCCAGGCAGGGCTCGTCAGTGACCTGCGGAGCGCACCAGCCTCCTTCGACGGCGCGGTGGGCGTGCGATGCGGCGACGTCGATGCGGGCGATGGCCTCGGCGGTGGCGACAATCCGCGACGAGGAGGCGATTGCGAGTTGCGTAAGCTCTTCGGCATGCGCCGCCTCGGCGGCCAGTGCGTGAGCTCCAGCTTCGACGACGCGGCTCGCTTCCTCGTGAAGCTCCGGAGAGTTGAAGCGGACGACGCCGGCAAGCGTCTGGCGGTGGGTGAAGCCGCTGTCGGGCGCCATCAATTTGTCGGCGTGACGCGCGGAGACTTCGACGTGATAGCCGAGCACGGCATTGTGCCGAATCTTGAGCGACGGGATGCCGGCGGCGTCGCGGTAGCGGCTTTCGAGCGCGGCGATGGCGCGGCGGCCGTCCGATGCCGCCGATCGAAGCGCATCGAGCGACGCGTCATAGCTTTCGGCAATGTAGCCGCCCTTGCTCGCGTCGATCGGCGGCGATTCGACCAAGGCCGACCTGAGCCTGTCGATCAGCGCTCCGTGACCGCAGAGCAATGGAAGCAGGCTTTCAAGCAAAGCGGGCCGGTCGGGCTCGGCATTGAGCTCGGCGTTCAGCAGATTTGCCGCCGAGAGACCGTCGCGGAGGACGGCGAGGTCGCGCGGGCTGCCGCGGCCAGCCGTCAGTCTCGCCAGCGCGCGGGCGAAGTCCGGCATCGCCTTTAGCGCGACCCGAGTGCGGTCCCGCCGAAGCGCATTTTCATGCAGCCAGGCGACGAGCGCCAGCCGCTGCTCGATCGAGCCTTTGTCGGTCAGCGGTGCGGAGATATCGGAAGCGAGCAGGCGCCGGCCGGCGGCCGTCTGACAGCGATCGATGTCGCCGAGCAGGCTCCCGGCGACGCTGCCGCCAACTGACCGGCAGAGCTCCAGGCTGTCGCGGGTCGCTGCGTCGATGGCCATGTGCGCCGAGCGCGAGACACGGCGCGGCGCGTCGAGCAGGATGCCGGCATTCTTCTGCGTCGCATCGAGGTAGGTAAGCAGGCCGCCGGCCGCGGCCAACTCGGAGCGTGTCGGGCTGCCGATGCCGTCGAGTGTTGCGAGCCCAAAGCGAGCCTTCAGCGCGCGCTCGCCCGCTGCGCTGTCGAAGCCGCCCTTGCCCGCGCTCGTACTCATTCCGGGCACAGGGGAATCGGCGATCGTTTCTGCTGGCGACAGGCGCGCCAATTCGGCGGACAGGTCGCCAGTACCGCAGGCGACGAGCTCGAAACGGCCGGTCGAAATGTCGGCCGCGGCAATCGCCCAGTCGTCGCCGGCCCGCCCGATCGCCGCCAGGCAATTCGCCGCCGAAGATTTCGAGCAACGTCTCTTCGGTGAGCGTCCCGGGCGTGACGAGGCGGATGATGGCCCGGTCGACCAACGCCTTCGACCCGCGCGCCTTCCGGGCCTCGGCGGGGCTTTCGGTCTGCTCGGCAATCGCCACACGGTGGCCCGCACGGATCAGGCGGGCGAGATAGGATTTGGCGGCATGTACGGGAACGCCGCACATAGGGATCGGCTCGCCATCCGCCTCTCCTCTCTTGGTCAGCGCGATGTCGAGACAGGCCGCTGCGGCCTTCGCGTCATCGAAGAACAGTTCGAAGAAGTCGCCCATGCGATAGAACAATAAGGCGTCAGCCGCCTCGGCCTTCAGCCGTCGGTACTGCTGCATCATCGGTGTGGGTGCGTCCGACCGCGCCATCAGGCTTTGGTAGTCAGGAATTGCCGAACGGGCGAGCGAAGACTTGGCTTATTTCGCGGCAGCCGGAGTTGACTGAGGGGCAGCGCGCTCCTCGAACAAAGTCCAGTCCGCGGGGCACTCATCGACCGGCGTCGGATCCTTCTTGTTGGCGCTCTCCATCACCCAGCAATCGTCGAAGATCGAGCAGTAGCAAGCCTTCACGTCGACCTTCCAGCGCTCGACGTTAAGCTTCTCCCACAGCACCTCATTTTCCGGTTTCTTTTCGAGCCGGATGAAATCGTGCCGTTCGCCCGGGCGAAGCATGCCGTTAACGGATCCGCTGATGAACCTGACCCGGTTGTTGGGATCGTCGCCGCAGCAGAGCTGAAGGAATTGGCGCGGACTGTTCAGCTTCTGACCTCGATAGACGAGTTCCAGCCCTTTCAGCCGCGCGGGACCGACGCCGTCATTCGCAAGATTGAAGGTGATGACCTGATCTTTGCCGTCGTTGGTGTTGCTCGTCCCGTAAGAGACGAACGGGTAGGTTTCCGACACCTGGATCTTCCGCGTCGCATCCGCCTGGACGAATGTCGCGTAGGCGAGCGCGATCGAGATAATGAACGTGGGAACCGTCACCAGCGCGTGGCTCACCACGAAGATGGGGAGGTACTTCAGCAACTTTTGCGGAAGCTGCTTTTCCTGCGGCGTTGGCGGTGTTTGCTCCGGCTCCATGATGCGGGCGTAGCAGCATCCGGTACCGCGCGGGAGCCGGGCGTACGTGACTTTTTTGCCACGCTCCGTAAGGGCAAGCGCATGTCGGAAAGCAACATCACCTTTTCGGAGGCCGAAGCGCTCGAGTTTCACTCGCGCGGCCGCCCGGGCAAGATCGAAATCATCGCATCCAAGCCGATGGCGACGCAGCGCGATTTGAGCCTCGCTTATTCGCCCGGCGTTGCGGTTCCGGTCCGCGCGATCGCCGACGATCCCGGCAAGGCGTACGACCTCACCGCCAAGGGCAATCTGGTTGCGGTCATTTCCAATGGCACGGCGATTCTTGGCCTCGGCAATCTCGGCGCGCTGGCGTCGAAGCCGGTGATGGAAGGCAAGGCGGTGCTGTTCAAGCGCTTCGCCGACGTCGATTCGATCGACATCGAAGTCGCGACCGAAGACGCGCAGCGCTTCATCGAAGCGGTCGAGTTGCTCGAGCCGAGCTTCGGCGGAATCAACCTGGAGGACATTGCCGCTCCCGACTGCTTCGTGATCGAGCAGACGCTGCGCGAGCGGATGAACATTCCGGTCTTCCACGACGACCAGCACGGCACCGCGATCATCACCGCTGCCGGCCTCATCAATGCCTGCCACCTCACCAACCGCAGCATGGGCGACATCCGTGTCGTCGTGAACGGCGCCGGCGCTGCGGCGATCGCTTGCACCGAATTGGTGAAGGCGATGGGCGTGCGCGGCGACCATGTGATCATGTGCGACCGCAAGGGCGTCATTCACAAAGGACGCACCGATCTCGACCAGTGGAAGTCGGCGCACGCGGTCGAGACCGACACCCGTACACTGGAAGAGGCCTTGGTTGGCGCGGACGTTTTCCTGGGCCTGTCGGCTGCCGGCGCGTTGAAGCCCGAGATGGTCGAAAAAATGGCCAAGGAGCCGATCATCTTCGCCATGGCCAATCCGGATCCGGAAATCTGGCCGCCCGATGCGAAAGCGGTGCGTCCCGATGCGATCATCGCGACAGGACGCTCGGACTTCCCGAACCAGGTGAACAACGTTCTCGGCTTTCCCTTCATCTTCCGCGGCGCGCTCGACGTACGGGCGACGCGCATCAATGAAGAAATGAAGATTGCGGCTGCCGAAGCGCTCGCCGAGCTGGCGCGCGAGCCGGTGCCGGAGGAAGTTGCCGCGGCGTACGGCGGACGGATGCAGAGCTTCGGGCGCGACTACATCATCCCGGCGCCGTTCGATCCCCGCCTGATGGAAGTCGTGGCCTCAGCCGTTGCGGAAGCTGCCGGCAAGACCGGCGTCGCGCAGAAGCCTGTCGGCAATATTGACGAATATCGCGCCGCGCTTCGGGCCCGGCAGAACCCGACGGTTTCCGTGCTCAGCCTCGCTTACGAAGCAGCACGGGCTAACCCGAAGCGCGTGCTGTTCGCGGAGGGCGAAGAGCCGAACGTGCTGCGCGCCGCGATCGCCTTCAAAGAAGCCGGATACGGAACGCCGGTGCTGGTCGGCCGCGAGGAGACATACGACCTGCTGCGCGAGCATGGCGTCGAGGACCCGAAGGAATATGAGGTCCTCAACAGCCGCAATTCGCCTTTGATCAGCCGCGCGGTCGATCACATCTACGCGAAGCACCAACGCCACGGCATGCTGCGGCGCGAGATCGAGCGGCTGGTCAATCAGGACCGCAACTACTTTGCCGCCGCCATGCTTTCGCTCGGCGAGGCGGACGCGATGATCACCGGCACGACGCGACCGTTCAGCCAATCGCTGCGGCAGGTGCGGATGGTGATCGACGACGAGCCGGGCGCGACTCCGTTCGGCGTCAGCGTCGTCGTCTCACGGCACCAGACCGTCCTGATTGCCGACACGGCCGTGACCGAGCGGCCGACCGCCGAGCAACTTGCGGCGATCGCGCTGCGGTCGGCGGGATTTGCGCGCCGCATGGGCATCGACCCGCGCATTGCATTCATTTCCTACACCACGTTCGGCAACCCGCCGGGCATCCACATCGAGGAGCTTCGCGGCGCGGTTCAGCTGCTCGACGGCATCAATTGCGACTTCGAATATGAAGGCGAGATGGGGCCGGACGTTGCGCTCAATTACGAGATGCAGCGGCGCTTCTACCCGTTCAGCCGCCTGTCCGGAGCGGCCAACGTGCTGGTGATGCCGGGCCTGCAGTCGGCCAGCCTGTCGTCGAAGCTGCTGCGCGAGTTGGGCGGCGAGAGCATCCTCGGCCCGTACATCCTCGGCCTCGATTTGCCGGTGCAGATCGCGCCGATGACGGCGTCGGCTTCGGACCTGGTGACTTTGGCCGTGCTTGCCGCCGTCGGAACCCGCGAGCGTCCGAGAGGCTAGATCCGCTCGACCGAGCTGACGGGATCGGCGCCGCGCAGTGCGGCGATGATCGCGTGCAAGTGCGCGAGGTCGTGCACTTCAAGGTCGAGATGGAACGTCTGAAAGCTTCCGTCGCGATGGACGAGCGCCAGGTTCACGATGTTGGCGTGCTTGCTGCCGAGGATGCTGGCCATCGTGCCGAGCGCGCCGGGGACGTCGCGAAGGATCACGGCGAGCCGCGCCGCGCCGCCGTCCGAACCCTCGCCCCAGGCAAGGTCGAGCCAATCCGCGTCAACTCCGCTTGCGAGCGTGTCGCAGCCAATGACGTGGACCTCGATCTCCTCGTCCTCGCGGCGGAGGCCGACGATTGCGGTCGCCCGGAATCGGGTGGCAGCATTGGGCGAGATGGTAGGCAACGCCGGGCGTCAGGCCCTTGATCGAAATGGCCGTGCGCTGGCCAGCGGGGCGCGGGGCGACATCGGCGCCGGCTGAGCCCGGCATCACCGCTTCCATCACCTGTTCGTCGCTGACGCGCTTGCGGGCGATGGCGATCATCAGCTCGTCCTGGCTCTCCATGTTGAGCCGTTTCAGCGCCTGCTTCAGGGCATCCTTGTCGAGCACCGCCGGCAGCCGATCGACGATTTCTTCGTAGATCTTGCGGCCGAGCTCGACCGTTTCGTCGCGTTCCTTGTGGCGAACGAAGCGGCGGACGCCGGAGCGCGCCTTTCCGGTAACGACGAAGCGCAGCCATGACGGTTGCGGGTGCTGCGCTTCGGATACGAGGATTTCGACCTGGTCGCCGTTCTCAAGGATCGTCCGCAGCGGAACGACCCGTCCATTCACCTTGGCGCCGACGGTGCGGTCGCCGAGATCGGTGTGCACCGCATAGGCAAAGTCCACCGGCGTCGCGCCTTTGGGAAGCTGGATCAGCTCACCCTTCGGCGTGAAGGCGAAGATGCGGTCCTGGTACATCGCCATCCGGGTGTGCTCGAGGAGCTCCTCGGGGGACGCCGCATGGTCGAGGATTTCGACGAGATCGTCGATCCACGGCACCTTGAGGTCCGCGCTCGGCTTGTTCTCCTTGTAGGCCCAGTGTGCCGCGAGGCCGCGCTCGGCCTGCTCGTGCATCTCGCGAGTGCGAATCTGGATTTCGATCCGCATTTTCGAATCGTGGATCACCGACGTGTGCAGCGAGCGATAGCCGTTGCGCTTGGGCGTCGAGATGTAGTCCTTGAAGCGGCCCGGAACCATCGGCCAGCGTTGGTGAATCAGGCCGAGCGCCCGGTACGCGTCCTCCTGCGTGTCGACGATGACGCGGAAGGCCATGACATCCGACAATTGCTCGAAGCTGATGTGCCGCTCGGCCATCTTCTTCCAGATCGAGAAGGGATGCTTTTGGCGCCCCATGACCTCGGAAGGCAGGCCATTATCCTCGAGGTAGAGTTGCAGGCCAAGGCCGATGCGGTTGACGAGGTCGCCGCCGACTTCCGTGAGCTGGGTCAGCCGGCGCATGATCGAGGCGTAGGCGTCCGGCTCCAGCACCTGGAAAGCCAAAGTCTGCATCTCGTTCATCATCTCGTACATGCCGATCCGCTCGGCGAGCGGGGCGTAGATATCCATCGTCTCGCGGGCGATGCGCCGGCGCTTCTCGTCATTCTTGATGTGATGAAGTGTGCGCATGTTGTGGAGCCGGTCGGCCAGCTTCACCAGGAGGACGCGGATGTCGTCGCTGAGCGCGAGCAGGAACTTGCGGAGGTTCTCAGCAGCCCGTTCGTTCTCCGACTGCGCCTCGATCTTGCTCAGCTTGGTCACGCCGTCGACGAGGCGGGCGACGTTCGGCCCGAACAATTTCTCGATCTCGTCGGGCGTCGCGACCGTGTCTTCGATCGTGTCGTGAAGAATTGCGGTGACGATCGTTTCGTCGTCGAGCTTGAGGTCGGTGAGGATTCCGGCGACCTCGATCGGATGGCTGAAGTAAGGATCGCCGCTGGCGCGCGTCTGTGTGCCGTGCGCCTTCATCGAAAAGACGTAGGCGCGGTTGATCATCCCTTCGTCCGCATCCGGATCGTAGGAACGTACTCGCTCGATCAGCTCGTACTGTCTCAGCACAGCCCTAAGATGGGCGAGCCCACCCATATTGTGCAAGCGCGAAAGGAATCCGTTTTATGTCGGGACGGGAACTTTCAATCGGCAAATCTTTGTGCTTACTTCGGATTCTTCGAGGGGAGAGCAGGATTGGCCCAAGGCAAGGTCAAGTCCACGGTCGATGAATTCCGCGCGCAGGCGCTGCAATGCCCCTTGCCTGCGGCGGTCGAACTGATCGGCGAAAAGTGGGCTTTCCTGATCCTTCGCGGCGCCTTCAACGACCTGCAGCATTTCGAGGAATTCCAGGCGGGCCTGGGAATTGCGCGCAATATCCTGTCCGATCGGCTCGCGAAGATGGTGGCGGGCGGGATCCTTCAGCGCACGCCCGACCCGTCGGACCGGCGCAAGGTCATTTACTCGCTGACCGCCAAGGGTGAGGCGCTGATGCCGGTTGTGCTGGCGCTTCGCCAATGGGGCGAGGAATGGGGTAGCGGGCCGGCGGATATTGTGCTGGTTGACAAGAACACCGGACTGCCGGTCCGTAAGATCTGCGTTCAGTCGGAAGACGGCCAGGTGATGAAGAACGGCGACCTGATCTGGGCCGCGCGATCCGCGGCAGGAGCGGCTCGCAAAGGCCAAGCCGCTTAAAAGAAAAGGGCCGGCGAACCGGCCCTTCCTGAAATCACACTAAAGCAATTGCTTACTCGTAGTCGCCCCCGCTCGGCGTCGGGCGCGGCGGAGCGGCTGCCGTCAGGCGCAGGGCCTCGGCGGCTTCGCTCAGCGAGCTCAGCTCTTCCGTCTCGTCCTCTTCGTCGATGCGGACGCGCTGGAGACCGGTGACGATCGCCTCTTCCATTTCCTTCGGACGCACCGTCGTTTCCGCGATCTCGCGCAAAGCGACGACCGGGTTTTTATCGCGGTCGCGATCGATGGTCAGGTCTGCGCCCGATGAAATCTGGCGAGCGCGCTGCGCTGCAAAAAGGATAAGGTCGAACCGATTCGATACCTTGTCGACGCAATCTTCGACCGTGACGCGAGCCATGTGCGCTCCGAAATGTGCTTTTAGCAGGTTGGAAGAGAGGAGCGATTAGGGGTCTCGGGGTTCAAAAGTCAAGGATTCCGGACTCCGTGCAGCTTGCGCGGCTCTATTTCGGGCGGCAGAGCAAGGCCATGGCGGGAAAGCCGAAATCGGCGGAGACACCAGCGGAGCGGATCGTCGCCACGATCGGCGGCAATCGGCTCGAGACCCTGCAAAGCGGCGAAGAACGGCTGAAGGTCCTCCTCGACCTGATCGCGGGCGCCCGCGAGAGCCTGCGCGTCATCTTCTATATTTTCGCCAGCGACGAGGCCGGCGAGCAGGTGCGCGATGCGCTGGTCGCCGCTGCGCGACGGGGTGTTCAGGTCAGGCTGCTGGTCGACGGCTTCGGATCGTCGGGCACGAGCCCGGACTTCTTCCAGCCGATCGCCGACGAGGGCGGCGACTATTGCACTTTCGAGCCGAGCTACGGCCGCCGCTATCTGATCCGCAACCACCAGAAACTGGTCGTCGCTGACGAGAAGATCGCCGTTATCGGCGGGGCGAACGTCGAGAATACCTACCTCACCGACACCGGCGAAAGGCATTGGCGCGACTTGTGGCTGATCATCGAAGGCCCGGAAGCCAAGCCGGCCAGCCGCTACTTCGATTCGCTGTTCCTGTGGACCACCACCAAGGGTGCTAAACTCCGCACGCTGCGGCGCATCGTAGTTCATCACAGCCAGTCGGAAGGCGTGCTGCAGTGGAAGTTCAGCGGGCCGCTCAGCCGAAAGAACCGGCTCCCGGCAGCCCTTGCCCGCGAGATGGCGACGGCCAACCGCTTCGACCTGATTGCCGCCTACTTCTCGCCGCCCTGGTCGTTCCTGCGAAGGCTTGGGCGGATCGCTCGGCGGGGCAAGGCGCGGGTCATCACCGCCGCTCTATCCGACAATAATGCGACGATCGCCGCCGCTCGCCACACCTATTCGCGCCTGCTGCGCCGCAAGGTCGGCATGTACGAATATCGCGCGGCCAAGCTGCATACGAAACTGGCCATCCTCGATGACGTGACGTTCGTCGGCTCGGCCAATCTCGATTTCCGAAGCCTGTTTATCAACATGGAGATCGTGCTTCGCATCGACGACGCCGGCTTTGCCGAGGCGATGCGCGGCTATTTCGAGCATGAGCTCCGGCGCTGCGAGCACATCACGCCCGCGCTGCACAGAAAGCGCGCGACGTTGTGGCGCCGGATCAAGTGGACGGTTTCGTACTGGCTGGTAACGTCGCTGGACTACACGGTCGCACGGCGACTGAACTTCATCGAGCGCTAGTCGAGCGCCTCGCCGTTCGTCTTCCATGCCCAGAACAGAGTCGCGGGCGGAACGTTGATCCACTCGAAACCGCGGTCGATCCTGTCGAAATGCGGCGCGATGAAGTCGCGGACCTTGGGGCTGAACTGATAGACCAGGAACGCGCCGCCCGGACGGATCACTTCCGAAGTCGCTTTGCCGATGGCATCCCCGACACCCGGCGGAAGGGTGGAAAACGGCAGGCCCGACAACACGAAGTCGGCCTTGGCGAAGCCGCGGTCGGCGAGGATCTTCGCGACGTCTGCGGCCGAACCGTTCACCGCGACCAACCGCGGATCGTCGATCGATTCCTTGAGGTAGCTGGTGAATTCAGGATTGGTGTCGATCGTCACCAGCGTGGCGTCGGGCGAAAGTTTCTCGAGAAGAGGACGCGTGAAGGTACCGACGCCGGGGCCGTATTCGACGAATACCTTGGTGTTTTCCCAGTCGACGCGGCTCAGCATCTTTTCGATGAGGATGCGGCTCGACGGGATGATCGAGCCGACCATTACCGGATGCTTCAGGAATCCCCGGAGGAATTGCCAGCGTGGGCTTGGACTGCGCCTCGCGGAACGGCGCGTAAGGCGGCGGGGCCCCTTCAGGGTCCGTGCTGTCGAGATTGGCAAATCAAGCTCCGTGCGGGAAACGGCGGTTCGTTCGCAAATGCGCCGCCACTTGGCAAGGTTCCGTTGATGTTCGTGCGGCGGGCCGAACCGTTACGGCGGCGTTTTAGTGCGAGTGGATGTCGTTGATCCGGCGCTGTTTCGAGCGTTACAGCGACTCATGCCCCAGCTGCATTTGACGAAGGTGGCCTTCGGTTGCCGCGACCAGGATGCATTGCGATCCCGCGTCGCTGCGCGCGCTGAGAACGGGCAATTGCGGGTCGTGACGAGGATGAAGCCGAAACGGGCGGCGGAGCTCATCGGCGGCAATCTATACTGGATCGTCAAGCATCGGATCGTCGGCGGTAACGAGATCCTTGCGTTCGAGGATCGGGACGACGGGCGGATCAACATCGTCTGTTCAGCGGAGTTCGAAGCGGTCAGTCCGTTCCCGAAGCGGGCCCATCAGGGCTGGCGCTATTTCGAGTCCGACGCACCAACGCCGACCGACGATTCCGGCATCGGTGAGCTTCCGCCCCAACTCTACGGTCGTCTCGCCTCGCTCGCCCTGGTTTGACCCGCATCGTCGGCTTGCCGACCATAAGGCAGAAAGCTATCCGCTGGGGCTCAACCTTCAGGAGGCCAGCATGAGCACGACCACCGTTTCTTCGCAGATCGATTTGAAGGTCGCCGAACGGGCGATGCTCAGCCATCCCTTCTACCAGGCGTGGACCGAAGGCCGCCTGCCGATCGACACGCTGCGCGCCTATTCACGCCAATACTTCCACCATGTCGAAGCGTTCCCGTGCGCGGTGAGCGCTGTGCACAGCGCCTGCCCGGATCGCGACGGTCGCCGGATGCTTGCCGAAAACCTCGCCGAGGAAGAGGGCATTGAGGCTGGCAAACAAGATCACGCCAGCCTGTGGCTGATGTTCGCCTGCGGTCTCGGCGAAAGCGAAACGGCGGTTCGCGCGCAGCAGCTGAATGCCGAAACGATTGCCCTAATCGAGACCTTCCGCAAGCTGTCCCGGCGTTCCTACGCTTCGGGCCTTGGCGCGCTCTACGCATATGAGAGCCAGTTCCCGGCCGTCGCCAGCGCGAAGATCGAGGGCCTGATTGAGCGCTACGACGTGACGGACGAAGAAACGCTTCGCTTCTTCAAGGTTCACGAAGGCGCGGACGTCGAGCACAGCCGCGTTTGCCGTGAACTTCTCAATCGCTTGCCGGCGGACGAGCGTCAGGAAGCCATCGGGGCGGGAGAGGAACTGGCCAGCGCTTTGTGGGGCTTCCTCTCCGGCGTCGAACGCCAGGCTGAACTCACTGTTCAGTAGAAAAAGTCGTGCTTCCTTGACAGCTCTGTCAAGGGTCATTGACTATGCGATATCATGATAGTAAAGGTTCCTTGTCTAAAGGATAAGGACCCTTGTCATGGTTGAACTTTCGCAGCGCTCATCAGCTTGGACTCCCGCCCAGCGGCGGCACAATCGGCGCGTGCTTCTCTCCGCCGTAGCTTATGTCGCGTTGCTGCTGCCAGCGGTTTACCTCGTGCGGCACGAGCTTGTGACCGGCTTCTGGAAGTTCCCGCTTGCCCTGCTCCCGGCCGCACCGTTGGTCTGCATGTTCGGGAGCTATTCGAAATACTTGTCGGAGGAGACCGATGAGTACGTCCGGTCGCTGGTGGTGAACCAGATCCTGGCGGCGACAACGGTCTCAATGGTCTGCGCCGTCGTCTGGGGCTTCCTGTCCGATCTTGGCGGCGCGCCCCCGATTGCGACCTATTGGATCGCGGTCGTGTGGATGGCCGTCCAGGGCGCGGCTGCCTGCATGCGGAAGCGCGGAGAGTGAACAACCGCCTGAAGGTCCTCCGGGCCGAGCGGAACTGGAGCCAGAACGATCTCGCCGACCGGCTCGATGTTTCGCGCCAGAGCATCAACGCGATCGAGACCGGCAAGTACGATCCCTCGCTGCCGCTCGCATTTCGCATCGCCGAACTGTTCGGGCTGGCGATCGAGCAGGTGTTCGAAAGTCCGAGCCGCCGGAGTTCAGGCGCGATCTAGGCCGGTTCGACCTCAGACATCGCCGCGCCGATAATTTCTTCGGCGCGGCGGAACAGGTCCGGATCGACGGTCGCGCCTGAGGCACCGGCATTGTCGATGACCTGCTCTGGCCGGGAGGCGCCAATGATCGCGGAAGCGACGTTCGGCTCGCGAAGAATCCATGCCAGAGCGAACTGAGGCAGGCTAAGCTCCGCCTCATCCGCGATCGGCTTCAGCTGCTGCACGGCTCGAAGCAGATCGGGCTGCATCAGCCGCTGGATGAAGCCGCCCATCTCCGCGCTGGTCGCGCGCGTTCCTGCGGGCGGCGGCTGGTCCGGATCATATTTGCCGGTGAGCACGCCCTGCCCGAGCGGCGACCAGACGATTTGCGAAATGCCATTGTCGGCCGAAACGGGAATCACCTCGTCCTCCGGCTCCCGCCAGACGAGTGAATATTGCGGCTGGCTCGACACGAACTTGGCGAAGCCGCGCGTGCGCGCCAGCTCTAGCGCCTCGCGGATTTTGTCCGCCGGCCATTCAGAAAAGCCGATGTAGCGGGCCTTGCCGCTGTCGACGACGCGGGTCAGCGCCTCGAGCGTCTCTTCCAACGGCGTCGCGCTATCGTAGCGATGGCACTGATAGAGATCGACATAGTCGGTCTGCAGCCGCTTCAGCGACGCGTCGACCTGCTTTTCGATCTGGGCGCGCGACAGTCCGTAGTCGGTGTCGCTCATCGGGAAATAGACCTTGGTGGCGAGGATGTAGCTGTCCCGCGGCCGCGCCTTCAGCGCCTCGCCGAGAAACGTTTCCGCCGCGCCGCGCCCGTAGACATTGGCCGTGTCGATGAAGTTGATGCCGACATCGAACGCCGTGTCGAGGCAGGCCCTTGCCTTGTCCGCTTCGACGCCAACGCCGTAGGTCAACCAGGATCCAAGCGAGATTTCGGAGACTTCGAGGGCGCTGTCGCCGAGCTTGCGTCTTTTCATGGGTTGGCTCCTTCCGTCGTCGCGCCGCCTATCTAGGTTCGGCTGGTCGGATCGGAAAGGCCGCAGGCTTGCGTGTGGGAGATTCGCAAGGCAGTAGAGGCGCATAGCGGGAGGCTAGGCCTCCGCCGACTCATTAAATCAGACCGGAGTTTCCTGATGTCACTACTGTTCGCGTTGATGCTCGCTTCGTCCCCGACCGCCGCGACGGCCGAGCCCGCACCGGTCAAGAAGCCGCGCATGCGCTGCGAATATGTTTCGGAAATCGGCAGCAACCGTCCGCGCCGCGTGTGCCAGAAGGTCCAGCCGAAGCCGGAAGAAGCCGCGCGTGAAACGGCTCCGCAGGTTCCCGCCGATGGCGGCGCTGGCGCCCCCGCACCGGCGAAAGAAGAAAAGTAGGAATTTATCATCGCCCTGACACTGGCGTGACGATTGCTTTCCATGAACGCGAGGCGGGTTCACGCCTCGCTTATCGCCAGCGTAGCGGCCGTGGCCCGACCATCATCTTCTTTCCCGGCTACGCGTCCGACATGGACGGAGCCAAGGCCGTTGCCCTCGATGCATTCGCAGAGCAGGACGGCCTTTCATTTCTGCGCTTCGATTATGCTGGCACGGGCTCGTCGGATGGCAGATTTGAAGAAGGGACGCTCGCTTCCTGGTTGGAAGACGCGGCCTTCATCGTCGATCGCCTGACCGACGGTCCCGTCGTCCTGGTCGGCTCGTCGATGGGCGGATGGATCTCGCTGCATCTCGCGCTTCGGATACCTCAGCGCGTTGCGGCAATCGTCGGTATCGCTGCCGCGCCCGACTTTACCGATTGGGGATTTCCCGACCATCTCAAGGGCCGGCTCGGCGCAGGCGAAACGCTCCGGCGCGAGTTCCCCGACGGCGGAACGCAGCATAACGACTGCCGGCTTCTGGCAGTCGGGCCAGTCGATGCGCCTCCTCGATTCGGAGATTGCGATCGATTGCCCGGTGCGGCTGATCCACGGCGACCTGGATGATGCTGTCCCGCTCGACATCGCATTTCGCATCAAGGACGCTCTGCGTTCAGCCAATGTGCAGGTGACGGTCATCAAGGGCGGCGGCCATCGGCTTTCGGAGGCGCATGAGATCGACACGATCCTGCGCACCGTCGCCGCGCTGTTGGAGCCTTCCGAATGATTCTTGCCCTCGCCGCCGCAATTGCTGCCGCTCCGGCGCCTGCGGCCGCCTGCCCGGATGTCGTAACGCCGCAAGCGTTCGTCTGCCGCGCTCTGCAGGCGAGCAATTCAGGCGATCCTGCAGCGTCGGCCCAGGCTTTCGAAGAAGCCGCCGGTGCCCAGAATGACGACGCGGAGAAGGCGCGCCTTTGGGCCGCCGCCGGCAATATGTGGATCGCCGCCAATGAGCCGGGAAAGGCAGCCGTCGCACTCGACAAGGCATTGACCGGCACGGGCCTGCAGGCGGAACAGCGCGGTGAGGCCTTGCTCGATCGCGCCCGTGCCGCAGAGTCCCAGAACGACCTCAAGACCGCGCGATCCAAAGTGACCGAAGCGGCGCGGACAGTCTCCGACGACCCATTCCTGTGGTATTTCTCGGCAGCCCTCGCAATCCGCGAGAATGACGCCGTCACTGCAAAGTCGGCGATCGGTCGCGCGCTGACCATCGAGCCGAACAACCCGACCATCCTGTTCGAGGCGGGCCACGTCTATCACTTCGCTGGCGATCTCAACGCGGCGCGCGATTACTGGAACCGGGCGTCGGCGGCGGACCCCAACGGCAAGTCGGGCCAGGCGGCGCGCGATGCGCTGAAGATGCTTGCCGCCCCTGCCACCGTGCAAAGCGCGCCCGCACCGACTAAATAGCGCTCATGCGCTATCTCCACACGATGATCCGGGTCTCCGACCCCGACGCCACCATCCGCTTCTTCAACCTGCTCGGCCTCGAAGAGCGCCGGCGAATGGACAATGAAGGCGGCCGCTTCTCGCTGATCTTCCTCGGCGTGCCGGGGGATGAGGGCGAAGTCGAACTCACGCATAATTGGGACGAGAGCGGCTACGGCGGCGGGCGTAATTTCGGCCATCTCGCCTATCAGGTCGACGATATTTACGAGACCTGCCAGCGCCTGATGGACGCCGGCGTCACGATCAACCGCCCGCCCCGCGACGGGCACATGGCCTTCGTCCGTTCGCCCGACAACATCTCGATCGAGCTGCTGCAGAAGGACGGAAGGCTCGACCCGGCCGAGCCGTGGGCATCGATGGCCAATACGGGAGAATGGTAATGGGCCGGCTGCAGGTCAGCGCGGTTCCGGTTCTCAACGACAATTACGTTTGGCTGATTACCGATCCAGAAACAGGGGAGACGGCAGCGGTCGACCCGTCGGTGACAGAGGCCGTGCTCGAAGCCGTTGCAGCGAAAGGCCTGAACCTCACGCAGGTCCTCAACACCCATTGGCATCCCGATCACACGGGCGGGAATCAGGGCATCAAGGCCGCTACGGGCTGCACGATCACGGCCCCCGATGAAGCCCGCAAGGTGAGTGCGATCGACCGCGCCGTCTCCGAAGGGGACCGCGTGATGGTGGCCGGAGCGGAAGCCATCGTCTGGGACATCCCCGCGCACACCGCGGGCCACATCGCTTACTATTTTGAAGGCGAGGGAATGATCTTCGTCGGCGACACCCTGTTCGCCATGGGCTGCGGTAGGCTGTTCGAAGGCACTGCCGAGCAGATGTACGCGAACATGCAGCGGATCGCGGCGCTGCCGGAGGACGTGCGCATCTATTGCGGGCACGAATACACGCTCTCCAACGCCCGCTTCGCCCAGCACGCAGAGCCGGGCAACCAGAACGTCACGGATCGCCTCGACAAGGTGGCGGCGATGCGAGAACGCGGCGAGATAACCCTTCCCACCACCGTCGCCGAGGAACGGGCCACCAACCCCTTCGTTCGTGCTTCGGACGCGCAAGAGTTTGCGCGCCTGCGTACGGAGAAAGACAGCTTCGGTTAAGCTGCCGAAGCGCTCTTGGTGCGTAGAACTTTCACAAGGAGTCATGCCATGCGCGCTATTCCACTCCTTCTCGCCGCCGCCGTGCTCACCGGTTGCGCCACGCAGCAACCGCCCGCGACCCGCAGCGCCGAAAAGCAGGCCGAATTCGAGAAGCTCACCGCCGGCAAGGTACCCGGCCAGCCGATGACCTGCCTGCCGAGCTACCGCGCCGGCAACATGGTCCCGATCGACGACAGCACCATCGTCTTCAAGGACGGCAGCCGCGTCTACGTGAATCACCTGATCGGGGAATGCTCGTTGCTGAAGAGCGGCTTCTACACCCTGGTGACCAGAAGCAGCGGTACCGGCATGTGCCGCGGCGATATCGCCAATGTCGCGGACGTCTCGACCGGCTCGATCCTGGGGTCATGCGCAATCGGCGACTGGGTGCAGTACAAGCGCCCGTCCTGATCACTTGCGCTAAACCCTGAGGACGGACATCCTCCCTGCGACAAACGTGGGGGAAGAAATGCTTCGGACCGTCCTGATCATCGCGGGCTCAATGTTGATCAGCGTGCAGGCTCCCGCCGAGCCTGCGAGATCGTCGCAGGCCCGGGCGTATCTTGACCAGCTGCTCATGGATCGCGTTCCCGGCGAACCGAAGCGCTGCCTCAAACTTGACCAGATCCGAAGTCCGATCGGGATCGATGACAACACCTTGCTGTTCCGCGACGGGCCGCGGATTTGGCGCAACGACCTGCAGGGCGGGAGCGGCTGCTCAAACCTGGCCGGGAAGAAATCGCTCACCTCGTTCGATCGGCCGGTGCAGATATGCAAGGGCGACCGGCTTTACGTCATCGACCTGACGGACGGGAATCAGACCGGCGGCTGTGTGCTTGGTGAGTTCACGGTCTACAACAAGCAGAAGAAGAAGAAGAACTTGACTCACTTGCCGTAGAGGGCGTCGAGCCTTTCGCCGTAATTCTTCTTGATCACGTGACGCCGGATCTTGAGCGATGGCGTCAGCATTTCGTTGTCGGTCGTGAACGGCTCATCGGCGATGATGAAGCGGCGGACCCGCTCGATCACCGACAGGTCCGCATTCACCTTGTCGACCGCCTTCGATAGCAGCTGCTGCAGGTCCGCCTTGTTCGCAAATTCGGCTTCCGGGACGAGCAGAGCGACGAGGTAGGGCCTGCGGTCGCCATAGACCATCGCCTGGGCGATCTCCGTCTGCAGCGTCAGCATGCCTTCGACGCGCTGCGGCGAGACATTGTCGCCCTTGTCGTTGACGATCAGGTCCTTCTTGCGGTCGGTGATGACGATGCGGCCGACTTCGTCGAAATGGCCGACGTCGCCCGTTGCCAGCCAGCCGTCTTCGCTCAGCACGCGCTTCGTTTCTTCCGGGTTCCGCCAGTAGCCGTGCATCACGAGCTCGCCACGGACCATGATCTCGCCGTCCTCGGCGATGCGAACTTCGCAGTCCTTCACCGGCGGTCCGACACTATCCATGCGCAGCCCTGCTGCCGGACGGTTACAGCTGATGACGGGTCCGGCTTCGGTCTGGCCGTAGCCCTGGAGGAAGGTCAGCCCGAGCGACTGGAAGAACAGCCCGACTTCCGGATTGAGCGGCGCGCCTCCTGAAACCATCGCTTTCATCCGGCCGCCGAACTTGGCGCGAACCTTCTTGCGCAACGTCAGCGACAAGATGCCGTCCATCGGAAGGTCGAGCGGGTTGCGGCGATGCTCGTATTTCTTCGCTCCGATCGAGAGCGCACGGCGGAGCATATATTTCGAAATGCCGCCCGAGCTTTCGATCGTCTTCAAGATGCGTGCGCGAAGCATTTCGAACAGGCGCGGAACGACGACCATGATCGTCGGCCGGACTTCCTCGATGTTAGCGGCGAGTTTCTCGAGGCTCTCCGCGTAGTAAATCTGCGCACCGAGGCCGACCGGGAAGTGCTGACCGCCGGTATGCTCGTAGGCGTGGCTCGCGGGCAGGAACGACAGGAATATCTCGTCGTCCCAGCCGAAATCGGTCGAGATGACGTCCGCCGCGCCTTCCACATTGGCGAGGATCGAGCCGTGATGCTGCATGACGCCGCGCGGCGCACCGCCGGTGCCGCTCGTGTAAATGAGGCAGGCGAGGTCCTTGCGGGCGACCGCGTCCATGCGCTGCTCCAGCGCTGCCAGGTCGGCCTCGCCCGCGACCATTTCGTCCCAATGGTGGAAGTCGACCGTGCCCGGCGCCTGTCCGGTGCGGATGTCCTCAATGCCGATCACGTGATGGCATTCGGAGCTGAACAGTACCGCCGGGATCAGATTCTTGGCCAGCTTCTGGTTGGAGACGATCACCGCCTTGGCGGCACTGTTACCGAGGATGTGCGTGTGATCGCGGGTGGTGTTGGTCGTGTAGGCCGGGACCGTCACCGCGCCGGCGGCCATGATGCCGAGATCGGCGATCAGCCATTCGGGGCGATTCTCGCTGACCAGCATCACGCGGTCGCCGGGCTCGACACCGATTCGCGTCAGGCTTTCGGCGAAGGTGGCGACCTGGCGAGCCGCGTCGCGCCAGGACGTCGGATGCCACGTGCCGCCGTGCTTCGCCCAGAGGAATGGAGCGTCGCCCTTTTCGCGAGCGCGCGTGAGGAACATCGTGACGAGGTTCGGGAAATGCTCGAGCTGCCGCGCCATGACTCCCCTTCACGCTGTGCGGAGCGACTTCTTAGCGCAAACAACCGCAAGTGCCAGCGCGTGGACTGTGCAGGCGGCATCCGCTAGCGCCGGACGCATGCGCCCGCTTCGCTTGTTGCTCCCTTTGCTCGCCTGCGCCTGGCTTCCCGCTTGCGCTTCTCCGTCCACCACTCAGGCTCCGGTCGCCGAGGCGGTTTCCGCCCAGCAGGCGGCAGCGGAACCGTTCGTCATCGCGGCCAACCCGCTGGCCGCCCAAGCTGGATTGAACGTCCTCAAGCGCGGCGGAAGCGCGGTCGACGCGGCGATTGCGGTGCAGGCAATGCTCTCGCTGGTCGAGCCGCAAAGCTCCGGTATCGGCGGCGGCGCGTTCATGACTTATTACGACGCGGGCTCCGGCAAGGTCGTCGTCTACAATGGCCGCGAAGTCGCGCCGGCCCAGGCTTCACCGACGATGTTCCTGCGGCCAGATGGATCGCCATTGCCGTTCGACGAAGCCGTGGTTTCAGGCCGCGCTACCGGCGTGCCGGGGGCGGTGAAAATGCTCTCGGTCGCGCATGAGGAGCGCGGCAAGCTGCCGTGGAAGAGCCTGTTCGGTGACGCCGAGAGAGCCGCGCGAGGGGGCTTCACCGTCAGTCCGCGGCTCGATCGCATGGTGCACGCGGACTACGCGGAGAATCACGCGCCGGATGTCATTGCATATTTCTCGCAGGGTCCGGGAGGACGGCTCGTTGAGGCCGGCGATCGCCTGACCAACGAAGCCCTATGCCGACTTCCTCGTGCGTCTGGCCGACCAAGGTCCGTCGGCGCTTTACTCTGGATCGACCGCGGCAAAAATCGTCGAGCGGGTGCGTGCCGGTGCGCTTCCGGGGTCGATGACCCTGGCCGATCTCGCCGCCTACAAGCCGGTCAAGCGCGACGCCCTCTGCCGTCCCTATCGCGTCTATGTGATGTGCGTGCCGCCGCCGCCGTCGAGCGGCGTCGGGCTGATCGAACTGATGAACATGCTCGAGCGGACGGACATCGCACAGCGCGGGCCGAACGACCCGCAATCCTGGTACTTGTTCGCCGAGGCCAGCCGCCTGATGTACGCCGACCGCGACCTCTATGTCGGAGACGTGGCGAACGTTCCGATCGATGGCCTGCTCGATCCCGCCTACGTCGCCTCCCGTGCGCGGCTGATCGGACCGTCCGCGGGGCCGCCCCCAACCGCCGGCGTTCCCGCTGGTGCGAAGGTCGCTGCCCGCGACACTACCTATGAGCCGACCGGCACCTCGCACTTCATAATCCGCGACGCCGAGGGGAACGTCGTGTCGATGACCACGACGGTAGAGAGCATCTTCGGGTCAGGCCGGATGGTCGACGGCTTCTTCCTCAACAACCAGATGACCGATTTCGCGTTCAGTCCGGTCGATGACCAGGGACGCCCGGCCGTGAATGCCGTCGCCCCGGGGAAGAGGCCGCGCTCCTCGATGGTGCCGACGATTCTACTCGACGCCCGACGGCAAATTCGCTGGAGCGATCGGCTCGGCTGGCGGCAATTCGATCCTCGCCTACGTTGCCAAATCGCTGGTCGCCGCCGTCGATTGGAACATGCCGATGACCGAGGCGCTCGCCGCCCCCAACCTCGTCGCGCGCGGGCCCGCTTTCCAGGGTGAGGTGACGAAGTTCTCGCCGGAAATCCTCGACGGCCTTCGCCAGCGCGGAATCGATCTGAAGCCCGGCCAAGGCGAAGATTCGGGCCTCACAGGCGTGTTGATCCGCAACGGCCAGATCGACGGTGGAGCGGACCCCCGCCGCGAAGGCGTTGTGCTGACTTTGCCGAAGCAGCCCTAGGCGGCGGTCCCGACCACTTCCGAAATATTGGAATAGCCTTCGCGCTTGAGCCGCGCCGCAAGGCCCGCTGCGATCGTCTTTGCAATTCCGGGCCCTTCGAAGACCATGGCGGAATAGAGCTGCACGAGGCTCGCGCCCTCACGGATCCGCTCCCACGCATCGTCGGCATTGGCGATTCCGCCGACGGCGATCAGTGGGATCTCGCCGCCGCTGGCCTTGCGAAACAGGCGCAGCGCCTCCGATGCGAGCGGCTTCAACGGCTCGCCCGAAAGACCGCCCGCCTCACCCGCAAGCGAGGATTTGAGAGGCGGCCTCGATACCGTCGTATTGGAGACGATCAGCGCATCGACATGATGGTCGAGCGCGGCTCGGACGATGCGTTCGTGGTCACCGGGATTGAGGTCCGGCGCGACCTTGAGGAAGATCGGCTTCTCGGTTCGGACCTCGTCGACCGCCGCCAGTAATGCTCGCAGTTCGCCTTCTTCCTGCAAGCCGCGAAGGCCGGGGGTGTTGGGCGAGCTGATGTTCACAGTCAGGTAGCGGGCGACCGGCGCCATCGTCCGGATGCCCCAGGCATAATCGGCGATCCGGTCCGCGCTGTCCTTGTTGGCGCCGATGTTGACCCCGATGATGCCGCGCGAGGTAATCGAGCCTTCCAGCCGCTCGAACGCGGCCGCCTGCCCGCCATTGTTGAAGCCCATCCGGTTGATGACGGCCTTGTCCTCGACCAGCCGGAACAGCCGCGGCTTCGGGTTTGCCGCCTGCGGCCGGGGCGTGAGCGTGCCGACTTCGACGAAGCCGAAGCCGAGGCCGATCATCTGCTGCGGAACTTCGGCGTCCTTGTCGAAACCCGCCGCCAGCCCGATCGGATTGGCGAAGTCGAGACCCGCAACCCTGCTTTCCAGCGTCGGCGTCCACGGCGGTTCAGGCGTAAAGGCCGTGCCGGACCGAAGCTTGAGCAAATTGATCGTCAGTCGATGCGCCCGCTCGGCATCAAGCGCGAACGCCAGGGGGCGAACGAGAGAATAGATCGGCACGGATCAGCATTAGTCCCACTCCGGCGCAGCGTCACCAACATCGGTTGAGTTTTACCTCGCAACGCACTAAATCGGATTCAAATAGTCCGAATTGATATGCGCCTGACCCATCTCGCCGATTACGCGGTCGTGATCATGACCGCTGCCGCCCGCCGGGAGGTTGGCGCGCGCCTGAGCGCGAGCGAGCTGGCCCAGGAGACCGGAGTTCCGTTGCCGACCACCCAGAAGCTGATGGGCCGCCTTGCTGTCGAGGGCCTGCTGACCAGCGTTCGCGGGGCAACTGGCGGGTTCACGCTGGCTCGTCCCGCCGGTTCGATCTCGCTCGCGGACGTCGTCGAAGCGGTCGAGGGGCCGATCGCGATGACGGTCTGCTCCGGCCACGAAGGGCGCGTCGGACTGCGCGCTCGATGCACATTGCAAGGTCAAGCCGCACATGGGCGTCGTCGGCAATGCGATCCGCGGCGCGCTCGGCGCGGTGAGCCTGGAGCAACTTTGCGCTCCTGCGCAGGCGGGAGCCCAGTTTTCGTCGCCCAAGGAGCACTGGACTCCTGCCTTCGCAGGAGCACGAGAGCAATGACCGAGCAAACCACCGTCCGGAACCAGGAAGCGCATGACGGCCGCCGAGAAGCTCGCGACCTACGAGTGGGGCTTTACCAGTGACATTGAGCAGGAGTTCGCGCCCAAGGGCCTGAGCGAAGACACCGTCCGCTTCATCTCGGGCAAGAAGAACGAGCCCGAATGGATGCTCGATTGGCGGCTGAAAGCCTATCGCGCCTGGCTGGAGATGGAGGAAGTGAGCTGGGCCAAGCTCGACATCCCCGCGATCGATTATCAGGACGCCTATTATTACGCGGCGCCCAAGCAGAAGCCGAAGCTCGGCAGCCTCGACGAGGTCGACCCGGAAATCCTGCGCATCTACGAAAAGCTCGGCATCCCGCTGGAAGAGCAGAAGGTGCTCGCCGGCGTCGAAGGCGCCCCGCGCGTGGCCGTCGACGCGGTGTTCGACAGCGTATCCGTCGCGACCACCTTCCGCGAGGAATTGAAGAAGGCGGGCGTCATCTTCCTCAGCATCAGCGAGGCGATCCGCGAATATCCGGAGCTGGTGCAGAAATATCTCGGATCGGTCGTTCCGCAGCGCGACAATTACTTCGCCTGCCTCAACAGCGCGGTCTTTTCCGACGGCACCTTCGTCTACATCCCGGAGGGCGTCCGCTGCCCGATGGAACTGTCGACCTATTTCCGGATCAATGCGGAGAATACCGGCCAGTTCGAGCGTACGCTGATCGTCGCCGACAAGGGCAGCTACGTCTCCTACCTCGAAGGCTGCACCGCGCCGATGCGCGACGAGAACCAGCTGCACGCGGCGGTGGTCGAGATCTTCGCGCACGAGGACGCGGAAGTGAAATACTCGACGGTCCAGAACTGGTATCCGGGCGACGCCGAAGGCAAGGGCGGCATCTTCAACTTCGTCACCAAGCGGGCGCTGTGCAGCGGTGCGCGGTCGAAGGTCAGCTGGACCCAGGTCGAGACCGGCAGCGCGATCACCTGGAAATATCCGAGCTGCATCCTCAAGGGCGAGGGCAGCGTCGGCGAATTCTATTCGGTCGCGCTGACCAACAACCGCCAGCAGGCCGACACCGGCACGAAGATGGTGCACATCGGCGCCAACACGCGCTCGACCATCGTGTCGAAGGGCATCAGCGCCGGGCGTTCGAACAACACCTATCGCGGGCTGGTGAAGGTGCTGCCGAACGCGGAGAACGTGCGCAATTTCACCCAGTGCGATTCACTGCTGCTCGGCGACAAGTGCGGCGCGCACACTGTGCCGTACATCGAGGTGAAGAACCCGACCGCGACGATCGAGCATGAAGCGACGACGTCGAAGATCAGCGAGGACCAATTGTTCTACGCGATGAGCCGCGGCCTCGACCAGGAAGCGGCGGTCGCGCTGATCGTCAACGGCTTTGCTCGTGAGGTGCTGAAGCAGTTGCCGATGGAGTTTGCGGTCGAGGCGCAGAAGCTGCTCGGGATTAGTTTGGAAGGTTCAGTCGGATGAGATGCGCGTTGTTGAATTTGACTCTTGATTCGAGTCACGGCGTCTGCCAGTCCGGAGTGTCTGGCGCATCTCGTTGCGTGGAAGTTCGACAAGCAGGTCCTGCTGAAACGACCACGCATGCGACTGTTTCTCGCGGCTCGGCCGAACTCGACGCGCTGAAAGCTGTGGCGAGTGCGATCTGGACGGCGAATCGGCCTTCATGTCGGACAGCGCAGCGCATTCCTGCTCGACACATACCGCGAGCAGGAAGCGATCGTCGCCGCTCGTCTCGACGTTTCGCAGCGCCGCGCAACGCTTCGTGAAGCGGGCCCGGTCAAGGCCGCAGACGAGAAGAAATTCTCGCTCGAAGAAGCCGCGATCGAGGATCGCCAGCGGGCGCTTAACGACCGCCGCATGCTCGAAGGAATTCGCCAGGACGCGATGGATTCGATGCGGCGCTATTTCCTCCTGAACTGCCCTGCCGGGAAGACTCGACAAGTAACATGCTCGACATTCAGAACCTCCACGCGACCGTCGCCGACAAGCCGATCCTGAACGGCATTTCGCTCAGTCCGTTCCGGCGGGCGAAGTGCACGCGATCATGGGCCCGAACGGGTCGGGCAAATCGACGCTCGGCTACGTGCTTTCGGGCCGTCCGGGCTACGAAGTCACCGACGGCAGCGTGACGTTCGACGGGACAGGATTTGCTCGCGCTCGAACCGTACGAGCGCGCCGCTGCGGGCCTGTTCCTCGGCTTCCAATATCCGGTCGAAATTCCCGGCGTGTCGTCGCTGCAGTTCCTGCGCGAGAGCCTCAATTCGCAGCGCCGTTCGCGCGGCGAGCCCGAGCTTTCCGGCGGCGATTTCATCAAGCTTGCGCGCGAGCAGGCAGGTCTTCTCGGCATGGACGTCGAGATGCTCAAGCGCCCGGTCAACGTCGGCTTTTCCGGCGGCGAGAAGAAGCGTGCCGAGATGGTCCAGATGGGCATCATGAATCCGAAGTTCGCGATACTCGACGAGACCGACAGCGGGCTCGACATCGATGCGCTTCGTGCCGTCGGCGCGGGCATCAACCGCATCATGCGTGCACCCGACAAGGGCGTGCTCCTGATTACGCACTACCAGCGGCTGCTCGACTATGTGACGCCCGACAAGGTGCACGTCCTGAGCGCCGGCCGCATAGTCCGATCGGGCGGCCCGGAACTCGCGCTGGAACTTGAGCGCGAAGGTTATGTGGAGACAGTGGCGTAATGGCGTTTGCGATCGTCATCGCGTGCATCGCCTTCATGATCGTGGTCGCGTCGGTGCGCGGCAATCCCGGCCGCGCGATCGCCGATACCGCGCTGTTCGTGATCCTGCTCGGCGTGATCACTGTCGTCGATTTCATCGTCAGCCGCTTCGCGGACACGCGTGACGCAGCGAAAATCATCGCTGTCACCATTGCGGCAGGGTTGGCGCTCGATGCGTTTTACGGCTTGCTCGCGCCCGAACGGCAGCGCGCACGCGACAAGAAGCTTCGCCGGCTGATGAAGAGGCGCGCATGACGGCGCCCTTCCCGACCCGCAGCCAGGAGGAATGGCGCTACGCCGACCTCGATGCGCTGAAGCCCGTTTGGGGGCAGTTCGCCGTGCCGCGCACGCTGACGATTGCCGCAGGCGAAAGTGCGGAAGAAGTGTGGCTTCCGACCGCCGACGGCGTGCAGGTGAGACGGATGTCGATCGCGCTCGGCGCGAGCGCTTCCGCACGCATTTTCGTGCTCAATATTGCGCCGGTTTATGGACGGGTCGAACTCGACGTCAGCCTTGAAGCCGATGCGAATTTTGAGCTGTTCGCAGCGAACATCGGTGGCGGACAATCGACCAACGAGATCGTCACGAACGTCCGCCATCTCGGCCAACGTGGACGGTCGCGCCAGGTCGTGCGTTCGGTGCTCGGCGGCAAGGCCGTGGGCTCCTATCTCGGCAAGGTCGAAGTCGCGCGTGGCGCGCAGCAAACCGATGGCGAACAATCGGTGAAAGCGATGCTGCTCGATCGCGGCGCAACCGCGAACTGCAAGCCCGAGCTCGAGATCTACGCCGATGACGTGAAATGCGCGCACGGCGCCAGCGTTGGCGAACTCGATCCAATGCAGATGTTCTACGCGCAATCGCGCGGGCTTGATCCCGCAAGTGCGCGCGCATTGCTGCTCGAAGGCTTCGTCATGGGGCTGTGGGATGACGTGTCCGACGACGCGCAGCGCGATGCGATCTGCACCGCTGCGCGCGACGCGCTGCGGAGGGTCGCATGAACGTCGAGACCCGCATCAACAGCGCACTCGACGTGCGCTCGCAGTTCCCGGCGGTCGGCGATTGGCATTATCTCGACAGCGCGGCGACGGCGCAGAAGCCGCAGGCGGTGATCGACGCAATCACCCAGGCCTACGCGCAGGACTACGCGACCGTGCATCGCGGCGTGTACCAGCGTTCGAGCGAGATGACCGGCCGCTATGAGGCCGCGCGCGCTGCGGCATCGAACCTGATTGGCGGTCAGCCGAACGAGCTGGTCTTCACGCGCGGTGCGACGGAGGCGATTAACCTGGTTGCGCGCTCGTTACCGAAAGAAGGCCGCAATCGCGCCCTGCTTTCGCAGCTCGAGCATCACAGCAATATCGTGCCGTGGCAGCTCGCCGGATATGAAGTCGATGCCGTCCCGCTGACCCGCGACGGCCGTATCGATCTGGACGCCGCCGAAGCGATGATCAGCGACGAGCATCGCGTGGTTGCGTTCGCGCACGTCTCGAACGTGCTCGGCTCGATCCTGGATGCCAAGCGCGCCGCCGACATCGCGCATTCGAAAGGTGCGCTGCTGCTGCTCGACGGCTGTCAGGCTGTTCCTCGCCTGCCCGTCGATGTCGCGGCGATCGGCGCCGATTTTTACGCATTCTCTGGACACAAGCTTTATGGCCCGACCGGCATCGGCTGCCTGTGGGGTCGACACGACCTGCTGAACTCGCTGCCTCCATGGCAGGGCGGCGGGTCGATGATCGACCGCGTGACGTTCGAGCAGACGACCTATCTCGATGCCCCCATGCGGTTCGAGGCGGGCACGCCGCACATCGTCGGCACAGTCGGACTTCACGCCGCGATCGACTGGGTCGAAGGACTGTCGCTCGATGCGATCCATGCGCACGAGTCCGCACTCGTCGCCGAAACCCGCGCCGCGCTTTCGAGCATCGGCGGCGTGTCGCTCTACGGCCCGGAAGACAGCGCCGGCATCGTCAGCTTCAACGTCGACGGGGTGCATCCGCACGACACCGCCACCATATTGGATGACGTGGGCGTCGCCGTCCGAGCCGGCCATCATTGCGCGCAGCCGCTGATGGACGTGCTCGGCGTTCCAGCGACCGCTCGGGCGAGCTTCGCAGTGCACAGCGACAGCTCGGACATTGAGGCTTTGGTGCGCGGCATCGAACAAGTGAAACGGATTTTCGGGTGAACGAGGAACGCAAGATCGAAACGGAAGAGGTCGAAGTCGGTGGACGCACCGCCGCGCGCTCGCAGTCACGCCCGACTTCGAGCGTAAGCGCGACTATCTCACCGGCTTCCTGTCTGGCGAGACCAAGCCGGTCGACGTGCCCGCCGCGAACGAAGACTTGAAGAACAACGTCATCGACGCGCTGAAGTCGATCTACGATCCGGAAATCCCGGTCGATATCTATGAACTCGGCCTGATCTACGACGTGGTCATCAGCGAAGATGCCGATGCGGTCGTGACGATGACACTGACGACACCGCACTGCCCGGTCGCCGAATCGCTTCCGAACGAGGTCGAGCTTCGCGTCCTGTCCGTGCCGGGCATCCGCGACGCCGAGGTGAAATTGGTCTGGGATCCGCCGTGGGACCCGTCGAAGATGAGCGACGAGGCTCGGCTCGAATTGGGAATGCTATGAACAAGGAAACCAAGGTCCGCGCCCCACGCCCGGCGGCGATCATCCTGACCAGCGGCGCCGAAGCGCGGGTGGCAGAGCTGATGAGCCGCGCTCCGGAAGGGGCGATCGGCGTCAAGCTGTCGACCCCTCGCCGGGGCTGTTCAGGCCTGGCCTACTCCGTCGACTACGTGACCGAGGCCAACCCGATGGACGAGAAGATCGAGACCCCGGGAGGCACCTTCTACGTCGACGGCGCTTCCGTGCTGTACCTCATCGGATCAGTGATGGACTGGCGCGAGGACGACTTCGCCGCTGGCTTCGTGTTCGAGAATCCGAACGCCAAGGGCAGTTGCGGCTGCGGCGAGAGCTTCACCGTCTAGCGGCAAAGTGGTAAGGGCGATGACGAAGGGAGATCGTCCATGCGCCTCCTTATTGCTGCGTTACTAGTTTCCGTCGCCGGACCGGCTGCAACGGCCGCTGTTCAGACGCCCGACGGGCGCGCCCCTTTCACCCGGACCGCCAGGAATTGTCCGCAGACGACCAGCGCCTATGCCTTCCAGGCTGACAAGAGCGTCAAGCCCAGAAAGCTGACCGAGCTGCCCGATGCCAACGTCTATTCGGCCGTCCTTCGGCGCATCGCCGGGTGCGAGGTTCCGGTCATCGTCCGCTACGGAGTGAGCAGCGGGCGCTGAGGTCCTTTTCAACCAGGAGAACCGGTATGCCGCGCGCAGCATCCTTTCTGTTCTCGATCGTCGCCTACGCGATTTTCTTCGCGACCTTTCTCTATCTGATCGCCTTCGTCGGGAATTTCTCGATCGCGGCTTTGACCATCGATCGCGGGCCGGAGGCGCCGGTGGCCGTCGCAGTGATCGTCGATGTGCTGCTGATCGCTTTGTTCGGCGTCCAGCACAGCGTGATGGCTCGTCAGGGATTCAAGCGAGCGTGGACGCGGATGGTGCCGGAGTACCTGGAGCGCAGCCTTTACGTGCTCGGCTCCAGCGCCGTGTTAATCGTCATGTTCCTGTTCTGGCGGCCGATCCCGACGGCCGTCTGGGATTTATCGCTGACCGCGTTCAACATGCCGCTCTGGCTCCTGTTCGGCATCGGTTGGCTGGTGGTCCTCGTGAGCACATTCCTGATCAACCATTTTGAGCTGTTCGGACTTCAGCAGGCCTGGTTTCACATGCGAAGCAGGCGAGCCAAGGCGCCGGAATTGCGGCATCCATTCTTCTACCGCTGGGTCGCACACCCGCTCTATTCGGGCTTCTTCATCGCCTTCTGGGCGACTCCGAAAATGACCGTGGGGCATCTACTCTTCGCGTTGGGCATGTCGGTCTACATCCTGATCGCCATCCGCTACGAGGAGCGCGACCTTCGCGGACTCTTCGGCCGCGATTACGATGACTATCGCGCAACCGTCGGCATGCTGGCGCCGAAGTTCGGACGCCGAAGCACCTAGGCGTTTTGCGGCCCGGGCGAAACGGGCTAGGCGGCGCTCATGAACGCAAGCGTCGCCGCCGAATTTTCGCACATCCGCGACTGGGTCTTCGACCTCGACAATTGCCTCTATCCCCATTCCAGCGGCCTGTTCGCGCTGATCGACGAGCGGATGAACGCCTACATCCGCCGCCTGCTCGATTGCGATGCGGAGGAAGCGCATCGCGTCCAGAAGCATCATTTCCACACGCATGGCACTACGCTCGCCGGGCTGATGAAAAGCCGCGACATCGACCCGCATCACTTCCTTGAGGACGTCCACGCCATCCCGCTCGACCGGATCGAGCGTAACGACCGGCTGGGGGCGGCGCTGGCCCGGCTCCCTGGTCGGCGCTTCATCTTCACCAACGGTGATGCACCCTACGCACGCCGCGTGCTGGAAGCGATCGGAGTGCACGAACACTTCCCCGACCTGCACGACATTCACGCCAACAGCTATCGCCCAAAGCCCGACCCGCACGGCTACGAATTGCTGCTGGAGCGGTTCGGCATTGACCCGAAGCATGGGCTGCTGGTCGACGACATGGCGCAGAATCTGCGGCCCGCGAAAGCGCTCGGGATGACGACTGTATGGGTGGACAATGGCTCCGAGCGCGGTAGCCACGATGCCGACGACAGCTTCATCGACTATCGCATCGAAGATGTGCGCGACTGGCTCGAAGCGATCTTGAAGGACGACCAATGACCGACAGCTTGAGCCAGTGATCGACGCCGCGTGGGAAGACCGGAGTTCGATCGGCCCGGACACCAAGGGCGATGTTCGGCAGGCAGTCGACCGTGCACTGGCCGCGCTGGACAGCGGTGAGGCGCGGATCGCCGAGAAGATCGACGGCCAATGGACGGTCCACCAATGGCTCAAGAAGGCGGTGCTGCTGTCGTTCCGGCTAAACCCGATGGAGCTGATTTCCGGCGCTCCCGGCGGTGCGAATTGGTGGGACAAAGTGCCGTCCAAGTTCGCCGCGCTCGGCGAAAAGGACTTCGAGGCTGCCGGTTATCGCGCAGTGCCCGGGGCGATCGTCCGCCGCGGCGCCTATATCGCACCCGGCGCAGTGCTGATGCCGAGCTTCGTCAACATCGGCGCCCGCGTCGGCGAAGGCACGATGATCGATACCTGGGCGACGGTCGGAAGCTGCGCGCAGATCGGCAAGAACGTCCACATTTCGGGAGGCACCGGGATCGGCGGCGTGCTTGAGCCGCTGCAGGCTGGCCCCGTCATCATTGAGGACGATTGTTTTATCGGCGCTCGCTCGGAAGTTGCCGAAGGCGTGATCGTAGAGCAGGGCGCCGTGCTGTCGATGGGCGTGTTCATCGGCGCCTCGACCAAGATCGTCGACCGCGCATCGGGCGAAGTCTTCTATGGCCGCGTGCCGGCTTATTCGGTCGTCGTACCCGGCACATTGCCCGGCAGGGACGGCGGTCCATCGCTCGCCTGCGCGGTCATCGTGAAGCGCGTCGACGAGCGCACGCGATCCAAAACCAGCATCAACGAGCTGCTCCGCGACTGATAAGCCCAGCTTATGAGCTGAAACCCGCCTTTTGTTGGCGGTGCTGACGCTCGTCCGTCAGAATCTGCGAATGACGAAGCTCACTCACGAAGGTTTTGACAGCAAGGTGCGGGAAGCCCCCGCGTCGGCGGCTCCGCATACGCAGCCGATGATCCGCACCGTCATGAACCGCTCCGATTGGTTGACCCTGATCGGGCTCGCCGTGATCTGGGGCAGCGCCTTCTTCTGCATTCACGTCGCCGTGCATGCGATCCCGCCGCTCACCTACGTGTGGTTGCGCGTAACGATCGCGGCGGCGGCGCTGTGGGCGTACCTCGCGTGGCGGAGGCAACCGGCCGGCCTGCCGCGCACGGTCTGGGGTTCGATGTTCCTCCTCGCCCTCCTCAACAACGTAATCCCCTTCATCCTGTTCGGCTGGGGGCAAACCCACATTGCGAGCGGTCTGGCCTCGATCCTCAATGCAACCACGCCGATCTGGGGTGTCATCGTCGCGCATGTGTTTACCAGCGACGAGCGAATGAATCCGCGCAAGATCGCCGGTGTCCTGCTTGGATTCGGCGGCGTCGCCTTGATGATCGGCCCCGACCTGCTCGGCTCGATCGGCAACAATGTCGTCGCGCAGCTCGCCTGCGTCACCGCCGCCTTGCTCTACGCCTTGGCGGGCGTGTGGGCGCGCCGCTTCAAGCGGCAGGGCGTGTCTCCGCTATCGGTCACCACCGGCCAGCTCACCGCAAGCGCGATTGTGATGCTCCCGGTCGCGTTCCTGTTCGATCGTCCGTGGGAGCAGACCTTCCCGCCGCTCAGCGCTCTGGGAGCGGTGCTCGTGCTGGCGGTGATCTGCAGCGCCTACGCCTACATTCTCTACTTCAAGCTGATCGATTCGGCGGGCGCGACCAACGCCCTGCTGGTTACCCTGCTGGTGCCGCCGGTCGCGATCGTGATGGGAGCATTGATACTTGGCGAGGCCATCGAGCCGCGCGACTTCGCCGGCCTCGGGTTCATTGCCCTCGGCCTTGCAGCGATCGACGGGCGGTTGCTCAGCGCTTTCCAGCGGCGGCGGGAAGTTCAGCGAGCAACTTCCTAGCTTCCTCGCTCGTCCAATCTAGATCGCCGACGTAGCGCCACACCTCTTTGCCCTGGGCGTCAAAGAGGATCGTCGTCGGCAGGATCTGGGCATCCAGCGCTCCTGACAGCGCCATTTTCGGATCGTGATAGGCGCCGAGATCGTCGACCTTCAGGTCGGTAAGGGCGGCTTCGACCGACCCCTGCGGCGCCATGTCCTGACTAATCGCAATCACGCCCAGCGCGCCGTCCTTGTCGTGAGTCTTCGCCAGCGCGTTGAGTGTCGGCAGTTCCTTCTTGCAGGGCGCGCACCAGGTCGCCCAGAGGTTCACGAGAACCGGCGTGCCCTTGAAATCGGCAAGCGTAATGTCGCCGCCGTCGGGATCCTTGAACGCGGTGTCAGGCGCGGACTTGCCGGCGCTTTCGCGATGGACGCCGCGCGGGTCTTCGGCCGTGACTTCATTCGTCGACGCGGCCTCCTGCTTCTTGCAGGCGGCAATCGAGCAACCGAGGGCGACGACGAGAGCCGCGGTTCTGAAGGTGGACATGCATTGCCGATAGGAAAGGCGGCCGGTGCCCGCAAGTCGCTGGAGCGACTGGCGAAAGGTTCGCCAAGCGGCTAGGCGATTCTCGATGGCACGACGCTTGGCAGTCCTGATCGCGATCACCGCGCTTTGCAGCTGCGGCCGCATGTCGGAACTGTCCCCCGCCCAAGGCGAGCCGCTGCCGGTCAAGCCGCTGATGGCGAATACGACCCCGACCGCCGAGGAATTGCTGACCCCGCCGACCTACGCCGACCCCGAGCGCGTCGACGAAATAATCAAGCGCTCGCAGCCGCGCTCGGTCGATCGCTTCGACCTGCCGCCAGCCGGTGGCGGCGCCGCGCCTCCTCCGCCTGCCGGAACCGGTCAGGACAGTTCGACCAACGAAGTAGGACCAGCCACC
This sequence comes from uncultured Alphaproteobacteria bacterium, assembly GCA_963750315.1. Classification (GTDB taxonomy): domain Bacteria; phylum Pseudomonadota; class Alphaproteobacteria; order Sphingomonadales; family Sphingomonadaceae; genus Sphingomicrobium. The sequence continues at coordinate 20,907 of CAVVQF010000016.1, read as the reverse complement.
CCGCAATGATGAAAAAGCTTCGCAAGGCCGTGTTTCCCGTGGCCGGCCTCGGCACCCGCCTGCTACCCGCGACCAAGGCGATCCCCAAGGAATTGCTGACGGTCGTCGATCGCCCGCTGATCCAATATGCCGTCGACGAGGCGCGCGAAGCGGGGATCGAGCAGCTGATTTTCGTCACCGGCCGCGGAAAATCCGCACTGGTCGATTATTTCGATGCGGCCTTCGAACTCGAAACGACGATGCGCGAGAAGGGCAAGAGCCTCGACCCGCTCGCGTCGTCACGGGTTCATTTCGGCGAACTTGTCTCAGTCCGCCAGCAGCAACCCCTTGGGCTCGGCCACGCGGTCTGGTGCGCCCGCGAGATCGTCGGCGACGAACCCTTCGCGGTCCTCCTTCCGGACGATCTGATGTCCGGCAAGCCGGGCGCGCTGAAGCAGATGGTCGACGCATGGGAGAAAGTCGGCGGCAATATGCTGGCGACCGAGGAAGTCCCACATGAGCGAACCAGCAGCTACGGCGTCATCGCGCCGGGCAAGCAGGACGGCGCGGTGACCGAAGTCCTTGGCCTGGTCGAAAAACCGAAGCCGGAAGAGGCGCCCTCGAATCTCGCGGTCATCGGCCGCTACATCCTGCAGCCCGAGGTCATGCAAATCCTCGACAAGGGTGAGACTGGCGCAGGCGGCGAAATCCAGCTGACAGACGCCATGGCGCAGCTGATCGGCAACCAGCCCTTCCACGCGATCAAGGTCGATGCTGTTCGCCACGATTGCGGCGACAAGGCGGGCTATGTGATTGCCAATCTCGCGCTTGCCTTGGAACGTGAGGACATCGCCCCCAAAGTCAGGGAATACCTCGACCGGGCCTAGCCGTCGGTCTCGCGCACCTTGCCTTGCAGCCGCCGCAGTTCCGCCTCGCTCGCTAGCCAGCGATCGCGCATCTCGGCCAGGTCGATCGCCCGCCCGATCACGCGCGCGTCCAGCGCGGCATTGTCGTTGAGCAGCTTGGCCAGCGCCTGCGACCGTTCGATTTCGCGGCCGATGCGGGCAATCAGCACTTCGAAGTGGAACGGCTTGCCGATGACCGTGTCGGCGCCGCAGCGATAGGCCTGGACGGCGCCGTCGGCGTCCGACTTTCCGGTGATCAGGAAGATCGGGAGGTGACGATGAACCGGATCCTCGCGGATCATTCCCGATAGCTCGATCCCGCTGGTGCCGGGCATCCTCAGTTCGGACAGGACGAGGTCGACCGAAACGCGGTGCAGTTCGGCCATGGCGGAAGCTGCGCAGTCGGCCGTTGCGACGCGGTAGCCGCCCTCCGAAACCCGCCGGGCCAGAACGCCCAGATAGTTGCGATTGGGCTGGACGATGAGCACGCGCGGTGGCTCCGCTCCCGCGGGTCGCCCCTCAGTCTGGAAGTGCTCCGAATTCATGCCGTCCCGATATGGGCCAGAATGGTTAATAAACGCCGCCTACGGCTCCAGTTCGATGTCCCAATAGAGATAGTCGCGCCAGCTCTGGTGGAGGTAGTTGGGCGGGAAGCTGCGTCCGTGATCCTGCAGCTGCCAGCTCGTCGGCCGGATCGGCTCTCGCTCGATATGCATCTTGGCTTCGCGTGGCGTGCGGCCGCCCTTGCGCAGGTTGCAAGGGGCGCAGGCGGTCGCGACATTCTCCCAGGTCGTGCGGCCGCCTTGTGCACGCGGCACGACGTGGTCGAACGTCAGCTCCTTGCGAGACCCGCAATAGACGCAGCTGAACCGGTCGCGGAGGAACAGGTTGAACCGTGTGAAGGCCGGATATTCGCTGGGCTTCACGAATTGCCTGAGCGCAATCACCGACGGAAGCTTCAACGCGGTGCTCGGACTGTGCACCTCGCGATCGTAATGCGAGACGACGTCTACTCGCTCGAGGAACATCGCCTTGATCGCGGTCTGCCACGGCCACAGGCTCAGCGGATAATAGGACAGCGGCGTGTAATCGGCGTTGAGGACCAACGCCGGGCAGCTTTCAGGATGGCGAATGAGGTCGGGGTGATACATGACGCGGGCAATGGCCTTTCCTGTCCGCCCGCAACGAACAAGTCTCCGGCCCCGTCGCACTCAAGGTGGAGATGGATCGTAACGAGCCCGTCTTCCCTTGTTGTCCACCGGATGCCAACCCGATGTGACAGGATGAAGAATCGAAGATTGCTGAATCGCCGTCAAGAGCCCTTTGAGTCACAGTCGCAATGATTGTGACGCGATTTGCGCCCTCGCCAACGGGCCGGCTGCATCTTGGCCATGCATTCAGCGCCGCGCTGGGCCATTCGAAGGCTCGGGAAAGCGGCGGTAATTTTCGCCTGCGCATTGAAGACCTCGACCAGGGGCGGAGCCGTCCGGAGTTCGTCGATGGTATTTTCGAGGACCTGCGCTGGCTCGGCCTCACCTGGGACGAGCCGGTCCTGATCCAGTCGCAGCGAACCGAAATCTACGAGGAGTCGCTTGGCCAGTTACGCGATCGCGGCCTCGTTTATGCCTGCTTCTGCACCCGGGCGGACATCGCGCAGTCTCTCACCGCGCCGCACGGCGATGCGGCGACCTCCTATCCCGGCACCTGCCGTGCGCTTCTCGACGATCCGGAGCGTCGCTCGAAAACGCCGCACTGCTGGCGGCTGAATTCGGCCAAGGCGCTTGAGATTGCCGGCCTTCCATCTTGGACCGAGGCGGACAGCCAGACCTTCGAAGCTGACTCTTCGCAGATTGGCGACGCAATCCTCGCCCGGAAAGACGCACCCGCGAGCTATCACCTATCCTGCGTCGTCGACGATGCAGCGAGCGGCGTGACGATGGTCGTTCGCGGCTCGGATTTGCGACCCTCGACGCCGATCCAGCGGCTGCTGCAGGAGCTGCTCGACCTTCCCGAGCCGACCTACCTGCACCATCCGCTCGTCACCCACGAAGACGGCCGCCGGCTCGCCAAGCGCGATCTCGCGCCGACCCTGGCGGCAATGCGTGCCGTGGGCGTGGACGGTAGAGAACTCGCCGACCTACTGACTAAAGGCCAGCTTCCCCTTGGTTTCGCATTCTCGGAAGCCTAGATCGCAATTATGAACGCGATCCTCATCATTCTGCTCATCGTCGCCATGGGCGCGACCGCCTACGTCCTCGTTCGCGGCGTCATGGCCATGGCCTCGGGCAAGGACATCAGCGGCGAGCGGCAGCAGGACTACATGCGCAAGCGCGTACTGTTCCAGGCGGTCGCGATCATCATCGTCATGCTGATCCTGGTCGTCGCCGGCGCTTCCAAGGGCTGACGGCCACGGCCTGATGGTCAAGCTCAACAAGATCTACACGCGCACCGGTGATGCGGGCACGGCCGGGCTGGTCGACGGCTCGCGAGTCAGCAAGTCGAGCCTGCGGATGGGCGCGATCGGCGAGGTCGACGAGGCCAACGCCGCCATCGGGCTCGCAATCTCCGCCATTGTCGAAGGCGAAACTCGGAATAACCTGCTGCGCATCCAGAACGACCTGTTCGACCTTGGGTGCGGATGTTGCGACGCCGGGCGAAATCGACGGGGCCCTCCGCATTGTCGCGCCTCAGGTCGAGCGCCTGGAGCAGGAAATCGATGCGATGAACGCCGACCTGGCGCCGCTGACCAGCTTCATCCTGCCGAGCGGGCCGACGTCCGTTTCCGCTTGCATCTGGCCCGGGGCATCGTCCGCCGGGCAGAGCGGGCAGCCGTCGCGCTGAACGAGGCAGAGCCGATCAATACTAGTGCTTTGCCTACCTCAATCGCCTGTCGGATCATCTTTTCGTTGCGGCGCGTTATGTCGCCAAGGACGAAGGCGGCGACGTGCTCTGGCAACCGGGCGCAACGCGCGGCTGATCTCCGATACGAGAACATTACGAGAACTTTCGCTTGTGCGGAGCGGCGGTTTCGTGGCAGGGGCGCGAGAATGGCAAGGGAGGATTCGGCACGAACCCCCAAAGCGCTGGGCGAGAGATTGTCCGCCACGCGCAAGCTTACACTCGACCTCGCAGCACCGCTTTCCGATGCCGACGCGACGATCCAGCCGTTCCCCGATGCGTCGCCGGCGAAGTGGCATCTCGCTCATACGACCTGGTTTTTCGAGACCTTCATCCTGCGCGATCACGTGCCGGGTTACCGGCCGTTCGACGAGCAATTCGCCTATCTTTTCAACAGCTATTACGAGGCTGAGGGTGAGCGGCACGCCCGGCCCAAGCGCGGGATGCTCAGCAGGCCTTCGCTCGACCAAGTCCGCAATTGGCGGGCCAGCGTCGACGAGGCCCTCGACCGCGCATTGCCGTCGCTCTCACCCGATGCGCTGGAACTGATCGAACTCGGCATCAATCACGAGCAGCAGCACCAGGAGCTGTTCCTGACCGACATCCTCGCGACCTTCGCGGAGAATCCGACCGAGCCGGCCTATGCCCCACTGGATGCACCCGCCTGCTTCGCAACCGAGCCGTTGAGCTGGCATCCGGGCCGCACGGGCATCGTCGAAATCGGCGCACGTGGTGTCGGCTTCGCGTTCGACTGCGAAAGGCCGCGCCACCAGGCGCTGCTCCACCCGCATGCCCTCGCCAGCCGCAAGGTCACCAACGGCGAATGGGCCGATTTCATTGCCGATGGCGGCTATTCGACGGCGGCTCTCTGGCTCAGCGAAGGCTGGGACTGGGTCCAGCGCGAAAAGATCGGAGCGCCGCTCTACTGGCATGGCGATGGCACGCAGTTCACGCTCGCCGGCCGCCGCGAAATCGATCGCGCCGCCCCGGTCGCGCACGTCAGCTACTTCGAAGCCGACGCATTCGCCCGCTGGTCCGGTGCGCGTCTTCCGACCGAATCTGAGTGGGAAGACTTCGCCGGAAGCGCCGATCCCTTCCTCGGCAATCAGCTCGACCGGGCCGAAGCCGTTCTTCCAAAGCCCGGTGGCGGGATCTTCGGCGACGCGTGGGAATGGACCGGCAGCGCCTACCTTCCCTACCCCGGCTTCGCACCAGCCGAGGGCGCGGTCGGCGAATACAATGGCAAGTTCATGAGCGGCCAGTTCGTGCTGAAAGGCGCGAGCTGCGCGACCCCGCGCGGGCACAGCCGCGCCTCGTACCGCAACTTCTTCCCGCCCAGCGCACGCTGGCAATTCACAGGTGTCAGGCTTGCTCGAGATAGCTGAACGGGTCGATCCCGCCTTTCGTGAAGACGTCCTCGCCGGTTTGACGGCACCGATCCCGGCGGTGCCGGCGCGCTGGCTCTACGACCGGCGCGGTTCCGAGCTGTTCGACGAGATCACCCGGCTGCCGGCTTATTATCCGACCCGGACCGAGACGGCGCTGCTCACGCAAGTCCTGCCCGACATTGCATCGCGCATTCCATCCGGCACGGCGGTTGTCGAATTCGGAGCCGGATCGGCCACCAAGACGCCGCTGCTGCTCGAAGCGATCCGACCGGCCGCCTATGTCCCGGTCGACATCTCCGGCGATTACCTTCGTGAGAGCGCGGCGGACATTGCTGCTCAATTCCCGTCGATCGAGGTCGAGCCGGTTGTCGCGGATTTCGCGAGACCGTTCGAGCTTCCGACCAGCATCGCCGACATGCCCAAGCTCGGCTTCTTCCCTGGCTCGACCATCGGCAATTTCGTCCCGCGCACGGCGACTGACCTCCTCCGCAGCTTCCGCGACCTGCTCGGCGTCGGTTCGCAATTGCTGATCGGCATGGACCGGGTGAAGCCTGTCGACCGACTGATCTCCGCCTATGACGACCCGACTGGCGTCACCGCCGCCTTCAACCTCAACCTGCTCGAACGCGATTAACCGCGAGCTGGACGGAAACATTCCGATCGACGCCTTCCGGCACGAGGCGCGCTGGAACGACATCCTCTCGCGCATCGAGATGCACCTGGTGCCGACCCGCGATGTCGACTTCACCATCTCGGGCCAGAGCTTTTCGTTCGCCAAAGGCGCGTCGATCCACACGGAAAACAGCCACAAATACGGACCGCGCGGCGCCCGCGTCCTGTTGCTTGCCGGGGGCTGGACCCCGTTGGCCGAATGGAGCGATCGGGCCGGCGATTTCTCGGTTATCCTCGCGGAAGCTTCGCCGAACCGTTCCGCCCCTTGAGCGAGCAGCAATTGCAGCACTGAAGCCCGCCCGCTAAGCGGCGACCATGATCGACGCCCTATTCGGCATTGCCAACCTCCTGCTCAACGTCCTCGTCTGGATCATTATCATCCAGGTGATCCTCAGCTGGCTGTTCGCCTTTAACGTCCTCAACACCAATTCGGGCGGTGTGCGGGCGTTCGTGAGGGCGCTCGATAAGGTCACCGACCCGCTCTACCGGCCGATCCGGCGGGTGCTTCCGGACTTCGGCGGGATCGATTTCTCGCCCTTGGTCCTGATCCTGCTCGTCAAGATCGTGCAGATGCTTCTTGGAGGAGCGCAAGCCAGCCTATCCTACTCGACCGTATGACGGCGACGATCATCGACGGTAAGGCCGCTGCCGCCGGAGTCCGGGCGCGCGTGGCCGAGATTGCGGCGGAGTTCGCGCGGCGCACCGGCCGCCAGCCGGGCCTCGCGACCGTTCTCGTCGGCGAGGATCCCGCCAGCGCCGTCTACGTCCGCTCGAAGGGCAAGGCGACCAACGAGGCCGGGATGGCCAGCTTCTCGCACAAACTGCCCGACACGACCTCTGAGGAAGAGCTTCTCGCGCTGGTCGATCGGCTCAATCGCGACGACGCGGTCGACGGCATCCTGGTCCAGCTTCCGCTTCCACCACAGATCGACGCGTCACGGGTCATCAACGAGATCGATCCGGCCAAGGACGTCGACGGCTTCCACCCGGTGAATGCCGGGCGACTGGCGACCGGCCTCGATGCACTTGTGCCGTGCACGCCCTATGGCTGCCTCTATCTCCTGAAGCAGCAGCTCGGGTCGCTGTCGGGCAAGGAAGCGGTGGTCATCGGCCGCTCCAACATCGTCGGCAAGCCGATGGCGCTCCTGCTGATCGGCGAAAGCGCGACCGTTACCGTCGCTCATTCGCGCACCAGGGATTTGCCCGAAGTCGTCCGCCGCGCTGACATTGTCGTCGCCGCGGTTGGGCGGCCCGAAATGGTGAAAGGCGACTGGATCAAACCGGGCGCAATAGTCATCGACGTCGGCATCAACCGCATCCCGGCCGAGGACGGAAAGTCGCGGCTCGTCGGCGATGTCGACTTTGCTGGCGCCAGCGAAAACGCGGCTGCCATTACCCCCGTCCCGGGCGGCGTTGGACCCATGACCATCGCAATGTTGTTGAGGAACACATTGGTCGCGGCGCACCGGCGTGCAGCAATGCCCGACCCGGAAGGAGTTTGAGCATGATAACGATCCTGATCGCAGCAAGCGTCGCGACCGCCGTCGACGCCGAGCGCGCGTTCGCCCGCGATGCGCAGCGCGTTGGCCAGTGGACGGCGTTCCGCAAATATGCCGACGAAACGGCGGTGATGTTCAACCCGCAGGCGGTCTGGGCCCACGAATTTCTAGCCGGGCGCAAGGATCCGCCGCAGACGATTCGCTGGTGGCCCGCCGACAGCTGGGTTTCCTGCGACCGCCGGACGGCGATCAATCGCGGTCCCTGGACCAACGCGTCGGGCAAGGCCCACGGCTACTTCACCACCGTGTGGGTCAGGTCGAACAAGGGCTGGAAGTGGTCGTACGATGGCGGCGACGGCCTTGCGAAACCGATGGCCCGCCCGGCCCAGCCGCGGGTCCAGCGCGCTAGCTGCGACGGCCTGGCGAAGGTCCCTGCCGCATACCGCGAAGAAGCGAAACCGACGGCACGAATCGCCGGGAAGCCCCCTGCGGACGCGGGCCAGGGACGCTCGGCCGACGGGACGTTGATCTATGAGTGGCGCGTCGCAGCTTCCGGCGAACGCCATCTCGAAGCGAAGCTATGGAACGGGCGCGACTATCGCACCGTCCTCGACCAGCATGTGAGCGCACCGTCAGAATGAACGAAGCCCTATGATGGAAGTGTTCGGATCGGCGCTGGTGACGTTCCTCGTCATCATCGATCCGCCCGGCTGCGCGCCGATCTTCGCAAGCCTGACCCGCGGCACACCGGGCAAGCATCGCCGGTCGATGGCGATCCGCTCGTCGCTGATCGCCTGGGCGATCCTGATGTTCTTCGCGCTTCTCGGGAAGCCGATGCTGACGGCGCTCGGCATCAGCCTCGCCAGCTTCCGCATAGCGGGCGGCATCATGTTGTTCATGATCGCCCTCGACATGGTGTTCGAGCGCCGTACCCAGCGCCGCGAATCCCGGGCGCAGTCGATCGAAGGCACGCCAGAGGCGGAGGACATCTCGGTGTTCCCGATGGCCATCCCGATGATTGCCGGCCCCGGATCGATCGCCAGCGCCATGCTGTGGGTCTCCCGCGCCGATGGTTCTCCCGAGGTGCTGGCGGTGCTGGCGGCGATCACCATCGTCATGCTTCTGACCATGCTGGCGTTGCTTGCTGCGGGCCCGATCATGCGGCTGATCGGCGAGAAGCTGGAAGCGATGATTACGCGCGTCCTCGGCGTCATCCTCGCCGCGCTCGCCGCGCAGTTCGTGATCGACGGCATAAAGCAGAGTTTTCCAGGGATTTAGATAAGGGAACCGCATCGCCGTTCGCGCGCTGTTCCGCTCATTCATCCCCGCAAAAGAGGAAAGTGCGATGCAACTCACGATGAGAGTTGGCGCCGCGATGGGCATTGTCGCGCTCGCCGGCTGCAGCCAGAGCACGACCCAGGACAATACGGCCAACGTCGACTCCAACGCGGCGATGACGGTCAATGAACCCGCCCCGCCGGCCGATAATGCGACGGGCGAGAGCGACACTCTCGGCAACCAGCTGAACCAGCTCAACGATAGCGGATCGGAGACCGCCAACAGCGACGAAAATTCGTCGGTCGACCAATAACTTAGGTCAAGGCTTGACTGCTCTGTCTTGCTAGTTCACTGAAAACATTTATCTTTTTTCAGTTCGTCGCCGTTACGTTTCGGCCTGTCGGAAACCCTGCGACTGAACAGCCAGCCAGCGTGTTGGATTTGCATGATGACGTACACACGCATGCAAAATCGCCTGGGAATGACTGCGATTGCCGCGGTCCTCGCCCTCTCTTCAACCTCGCTCGCTGCGCAGGAGGTGCCGGACACGACGGCGCCTGTTGAAGCACCGACGACAACCACGCCTGATGCGACCACGGCTCCAGCCGTCGACCCGCTGGCGCCGGTTGCCGAACCGGAACAACGGCTCCGGCCGCCGAGACCGCAACAACGACTGAAGCTGCTCCGGCCGCCAAGCCGGTCGTGAAGAAGGCGGCCACCAAGACGGTGAGCAAAGCCAAGCAGACTGCGACAAAGCCCGCGCCTGCTTCACCTTCGGCCCCGGCCCCCACGCCGGTCGCCGAGGCAGCGCCAGCGCCGGCGACACCGATCGCTGCTACTGAGCCTGCACCGGAAGTCGCACCGGTAGCCGAGGCGCAGCCGTCGAAGGATGCGCAGATCAAGGAAGCTCTCCCGATCGCCGGTGGCGCGGGTGCGGTGCTCCTTGCCCTTGCGGGCGTCGGCATGGCGGTCCGCCGCAAGCGCCGTCACGAGGATGAGGAGTATGAGCACAATTGGATCGACGACGACGAGCTGATGCTTGCCGACGAGGTCCAGCCGGAGCCGGCCGTCGAACCGCAGGCCAATTGGGACCCGCCGGTGCGCACGCCCGAGCTGGCTGTGCCCGCAGCGATGCAGGCAACCGAAGTTCCTGACGACTTCGATACCTCGGGCTTCGGCCGCCACGTCAGGGCCGCTTACGAAGGTCCGACGCCGGAGAACCCCTCGCTTTCGCTGCGCAAGCGGCTGAAGATTGCCGGGGAGCTCGATCGTCGCGAACGCGAAGCGGGCATCGACATCAAGCCGGCATCGCATTCGAAGCCGGTGACGGTCCCGATGCCGAAGGGTGAGAAGATGGCGATGTCGTTCGGTGGCAGCGCCGCTCAGCCAAAGGTGAACGAATACCAGTTCTAATTCGAACGGACGGTCACAACGGAGGCGCCTCCACCATTACGGTGGGGGCGCCTTCCGTTTACGGTCCGCCCGATGCGCCCGATCGTCGAATTCCAGGCCCCTTCGCCAGATCGATTTCGCAACGCAGGAACGCCGGTAAGCATGGTGCATGTGACCGCGCCGGACCTTGAACGAAATCCTTTTCGCCAGGACCCTCGAATTGGCCCAGAGGCGGAGCTGAGGCCCGCGACGCCATCAACATTCCAAAGGACTGGTTCCATCTGCGCGCCCTAGCGCTCGAACGCTCCGAGGATCGGGCACGTCCCGCCGCGTTGCTTCGAGCAGGCGGTCGCCAGGCCCGACAGAGCGTCTCGTGCTTCCTTGAGCTCGGCAATCTTGTCGTCCAGCGCCGCGACACGAGCCTGCGCAAGCTCGCGGGCCCGGGCCCGATCATCGGACGAACTCAGCTCGAGCAGCTCGCCGATCTCCGTGAGCGTGAATCCCGCCGCCTGTGCCGAGCGGATGAACTTCAATCGCCGCACGTCCTCGTCCCCGTACCGGCGGATTTCCCCGGCAGGTCGCGCGGGCTCCGTCAGCAAGCCCCGCCGCTGGTAATAGCGCACGGTTTCGACCCCGACGCCCGCCGCTTTCGCCAGTCCGCCGATCGTATCGCGCGCCATCATTCCTCAATCTCCCCGCCGCCTTCCAACTGCATCCGGCGTAACCCGTCCCGCATTGCCTGCAATTGCTCCGGCGCATGGCCCACCCAATGCTCGACTTCGCCGACGATTCGCAACGGATCGACCGAGCGGTAGGAAGCGGTCATGTTGCCGGGAAATTTCTTGTCGGTGAGGTTGGGATCGTCTTCGAACGGCCCGGTCGGTTCGACGATGTAGATCCTGCCGCGGCCCTCGCCTTTCGCCAGTTCGGCGCCCCAGGTCGCGGCATCCAGCGTCGCGCTGAAGTAAATGTGCTTCAGTTCGCGATCGACGAAATTGCTGCCGAAGCCCGGCCTGATCAAGTCGCCCGGAGCCAAGTGGGCCTTGGTGCCGTGGTAGAAAATCTGGCCCGGCGGAACGTCACGAGCATACATGCAAATTTCTCTCTTGATTCCGTACCATGGTACGGATGCCATATGCCGCTCATCCGGAGCGATCAAGCTTCGGCAATGAGAGGAGAATCACATGACGCATCTTACCGAACAGCAGGTCCAGTCCGCCAAGCTGGAGGCCGCGCGCGGCTGCACCTGCAAGCCTTGCACCTGCAAGAATTGCGCCTGCTAATCCGGCCGAGGACCGCGCCTGAGGCGCGGTCCTCACTCAATTGCCCTGCCGCCGGTGAGCCGAGAATGCCAGGAGCAGGATCACGGTCACGATGCCGATCGCACCGCCCGCGGTTCTGGTGATGGTGGTGATCGCCTCCGCCTGATCAGGCGCGTGCCATGCACCGCTCTTCGTCTGCCAAACCATCCACGCCGCTCCCAAAGCGAGCGAGGCGTCGATGACCGCCAGTCCGACCAATGCCCGTGTCGACTTCTTCATTGCCAATCCCCCAACCAGCAACGCGCCTACCGATTACACACTTCCGCTCCGCCGGTTGCCGACAGCCGCGTGAAGGCCTCCGGCTGCGTAGCAATTACGACGCCCTGAGTCCCGCAGCGCCTGAGCTGGAAGCGAACCTTGCGCGCCCGGAAATCGAGCGAAATGCGGCGAAAGGATTCGAGGATGTCGGTGCCGAGCAGCAGCGCGGGTTCGTTCGCGAGCCCGAAGACCTTGAACGGCGGGACGTCTGCAAAGGCGATCGGAACGTCGTAAATCGTCACTGGACCCAGTTGCAGCTGGGCAATCTTGGCAAGCTCCAGCTTCTGCTTCGCACCTGTCACGCCGGTGACCTCGACAGTGACGAACTTGCCGCGACCCTTTCGGATCAATTTGTCGCGGAGCTGGAGGTTGCCGATAGTGATCTCCGAGCCCGTGTCGATCACCGCATCGAGCGACAGTCCGGCGGCGCGAACGTGGGTCAGGATCAATTGACCGCGGTAGCGGCGGGCGATCACCACGATGTCGCCCGGCCGCGGCTTCTCCGGAATCCGCGCATCCTCGACCTTGATGAAGCGCCGCTCGAAATCCATCATCAGCCTTTGCTCGACCAGCGCGTCGATGCCGATCATCCCGTCGCCACCAAGGTCGCTCTCGCGAAGGGCCGGCAGCTGCAGGTTTCGGAACGTGCTGGTGCCGATGCTGAGCTGGTCGACCTTCACCCGGTCGACGATATTGCGAGAAGTCATGCCGTTGAGGATCGCGGTCGTGCCAAGCGGCAGTTGCAACGACTTGGCGATGCGCAGGCCCACGACCGACGTGTCGGCGCCACTGTCGACGATGAAATTATAGGGCCCGGTGCCATTGACCATCACCGGGACACTAAGCCGCGTTTCGATCTTCTTCGCCTTCATCTCGTCGCCGCCGATGGCGAGATTCGGGTCGAAGTAGGCTGGCGGGATCGGCGCAACGTTGGGCGCCGTATTGGGGGCAGGCCTCGGCTTGCCGATTTTGGGCGGCTCCGCGGCGGTGCTGGCGGCGGTCGAGGCCGACAGAGCCAGCCCGAACGCGACAATCGAACCAAGGCGATGCAATGCCAAAATATCCTCCCCGAGAGGTGAGCGCGGTCATACGCTTATTCCGCGCGACGCCCTATTCCAGTCCCCAGTCGACGGATGGCTGAAACCATCGACTGAACGTCACAAAACAGCTGTTTCCGCATCCCACGTGGTCATTTATGACTTCGGTGATGCGCTACGTCCGGATGCCGATCGAGGTCGAATTTCCCGAAGAGTATGGCTACGGGAACATCCGCTTCAATCTGTCGGAAAGCTCGATCGCGGATCAGTCTCTGGCGAGCTTCGGACTGGAAGTCCCCGACCTGACCCTCCTCTATGGCGAGCATCGCGGCAGCCCGGCACTCCGCGAACTCATCGCAGTAGACGATGCTAGTCTCGGCCTTGATGACGTCCTCATCTGCGGCGGCGCAGCGGGAGCCCTGTTCATCATCGCCACGGCGCTGCTGGGCAAGGATGAGAACCTCGTCGTCGTCCGGCCGAACTATGCCACCAACCTGGAGACGCCGCGGGCGATAGGTTGCGACATCTCGTTCATCGACCTCTCGTTCGAGGACCGCTTCGCGCTTGACCCGGAACGGATCGAGCGAGCGATCAAGCCGACGACGAAGCTCGTCAGCATCACCTGTCCGCACAATCCGACCGGCACGAGCATCAGCGAGACCAACCTGAGGCGGATCGTCGAGATCACCGCGCGGCATGGGGTGCTGCTGCTGGTCGACGAGACCTATCGCGACCTCGCGCTAACGCCGCCGCTGCCGATCGCGGCGACGCTCGGCAAGCACGTCATCAGCGTATCCTCGCTGTCCAAGGCGTTCGGCGTGCCCGGAATCCGCGTCGGCTGGATCATCAACACTGACCCGGCGCTGCAGGAGCTGTTTCTGGCGGCGAAGGAGCAGATCAGCATTTGCGGCAGCATCATCAACGAATGGGTCGCGGAAGGCATCTTGCGGCAGAAGGCGACGTTCCTGGCCCGCACCGTGGCCGAATGGCGGCGCCGCCTCGATCGCATCGCCGAGTGGATTGAGGGCGAGGACTTGCTCGAATGGGTTCGTCCAACCGGCGGTGTGGTCTGTTTTCCGCGCATGGTCACGGAGCCGCCCGGCGGAACCGATGCCTTCTACCGGCGCCTGCTGCAGGATCATGGTACCTACGTCGGTCCCGGCCACTGGTTCGAGATGCCCGACACGTTCTTTCGCCTCGGCTACGCATGGCCAACGGCCAAGGAACTCGAAGGTGGGCTCGCCGGAATCTCTGCAGCCTTGCGCGGCTGAAGGACGACGCGACGCACGGCAGAGGTTTTGTGGCCTTCGAGGACATAATCCGCGCTACGGCAGTTTGAGCTTGGAAGCAGGAGAGAAGACATGAGCATCTTCACGAAAATCAAAGACGCCATCTTCGGCCACAAGAGTGCGCCCGAGGCCGCCCAGCCCGCACCGACTCCGCAGGCCGCTCCTGCCCCGACGCAGGCCCAGGCCGCGCCCCAAACTCAGGCGCCTGCCGAGCCGGTCGATGTCGAGGCGGTACTCGGTCAGATCGCTCGCGAGAAGGGCAACCCCGACCTCAACTACAAGACTTCGATCGTCGACTTGATGAAGCTGCTCGGCATGGATTCCAGCCTCGACAACCGGAAGGAGCTGGCGACCGAGCTCGGCTACCAGGGCGACAAGGACGGCAGCGCGGAGATGAACATCTGGCTGCACAAGGAGGTCATGCGGCAGTTGGCGGCGCATGGCGGGAAGGTGCCGGCGAACCTCACCGACTGACGCGGGAGTAGGAGCGGCCACCATCAGCGGCTATCAACTGCGGGACGTTTCGAAGGAGAGCCGCAATGGCCAAAGGCCAAATGAAATCGAACAAGGAAGCCCGCAAACCGAAGAAGGAAAAGGTGAAGACCATCGCCGCCAATCCTTCGACAAAGGGATCGGGCGGCCTCAGCAAGTCCTGATCCAGCGTTGACGGGTCCCGTCCGCATCCTGGTCGACGCCGACGCCTGCCCGGTGAAGGACGAGGTCTACAAGGTCGCGTGGCGGCGCGAAGTTCCGGTGCGCGTGGTCAGCAACAGCTGGCTGCGCGTGCCCGACCATCCGTTGATCGAGCGCATCGTGGTGTCCGACAAGTTCGACGCCGCCGACGACTGGATCGCCGATGAGGCGGATGCGCGGACGGTGGTGATCACCGGCGACATCTTGCTTGCCGACCGCGCCTTGAAAGCGGGCGCGACGGTCATCGGCCACAATGGCAAGCCCTTCACAACCGCGAGCATCGGCGGCGCCATTGCGACGCGGGCGATCATGGCCGATTTGCGCGCCGGCGGCGACGTGGTCGGCGGTCCGGCGCCGTTCGCCAAGGCGGACCGGTCGCGCTTCCTGCAGGCCCTCGACGAAGCGCTGGTGCGGCTGGCGCGAACCTAGCCCAAGCGGCGGCGGTTGCCGCGGACGTGCTTGCCGTAGATCCCGAGCGCCTTGCGCGTGGCAGCCTCCGGGCTGCGCACCTGCCCGCCGGCGAGAGCGCCGGCCAGTTCAAACCCGGCCTCGACCTTTTCGCTCATCATTCGTTCGAACTCGTGCCCGGCCGCAGGGCCGCCGGCCATCAGCCGCCAGGAGCGAAGCGCCATCACCGTCCCCGCCTCGGCCCACAGGCGCGAAGCGTCGAACATCAGGCGGGACCATTCGGCATTCTGGTTGTGGCGGGTCATGTGTTTCCTTTGGGTTCGCGTACCTAAGCGGCCTCGGCCGCCGTTCGTTCCGCGAAAGCGAGCACCGCCTTTGGATGAAGACCGTCCAACGCGCAAACGAGTTGCCGGCCAAACACTTCGAGGCAGTGCAGTCGGCCGCCTTCCGGACAGCGAAGATCGAGATCGAACGCACCCCAATGGGCATTCGGGTCGCGGGTGTAGCGGCCCGAGGATGTCGAACTTCGCCTCCCATTCGGCGCGGCCATATTTCGCGCGGACCGGATCGGGCAGTGCCCAATAGAAGGTGTCGCCTTGGGTGATGCCGAACAATTGCCGCGAGGCGTCGTCGATGAGGTACGGCAGCTCCTCGATGTCGTCGTCGAACAGGCGGTCGCGGGCGTGAAGGCCAAGCTGACGCTCGACCGCCGAGACTTCAGGCAGGTCGCGAAAGATGATCCGGGTCATGCCTTGTGAATCGCCGAGAACTCCTCGCGGTTCCATCGCGAATGTTCACAATGTTCACACTGACGACGCTGTCGCGACGGGCATTTGCGGGTCACAAAGTTGATTGTCCGAGTTCCGCCGCGAACGAAGGCGTCCGCTCCGTGCCGAAAGCCCGCGCGATGAGCCTTCTGTGACTTTCATCAACTTCGGCACGGGTGAGGGCAACGCGGCCAGCCCCCATCGCACGATCCCACGTGGCAGCGAACAGGCCGGCGTCGGCGCGCCTGCGAAGGCGGTACGCCCCCTCGCGGCTCATGCCGACGGACCTTGCAGCGGCGGTGACGCTGCGGGTGCGGGCGAGGATTTCGAGGAAGGCGAGCTGGCGCGCTGGGGTCCAACCGTCCCTTCGGCAAGGCTCAGGACAGGCGAAACGGGGTTTGCCGGGCTGCATCGACCAGCTTGGAGCACAAGGCACCGGCTGTAGGACAGCATTTTCGACGCGAATGGATCGTCCGGTTCTGGCGAATCTGTCCTCCGTCACCGCAGCGCCTGCAACGGCCCGCCGCCCGATGGGGCCCGGTCACCCCTTAACTTAACGGTGCCTAAACAGCGCAGCGAAATCGTTCATCTGGCAGCAAGGTTCGCCTGAACAGTCGGCCGCCCGGGCGCGTTCGAGCGAAGGCTGCATCACGCAATCTGTCCAGCGAAATGGATGAAGTTCTGACCGCCCGACACGCCATGACCAAGGCGGCCGGACGAATTGGCGCGAACGCGTCCATCCGGTCAATTTGAAGGAGCAACATTAGTGAATATTCTCGGACGATCGACGGTTCCGTTGCTGTTGGCCGCGGCCGCAGTGCCAGCCTGGAGCGGCCTTTCCGCGCAGGTGCAGGGACAGGTCGAGGACCGGATGCGATTACCGTGACTGGCCAGATTGCCGGCCGACCTGACCGGATTGCCCAAAGGACCTGAGGTCAAGGGCATCATTTCCGCGCGCAAGGGCGGGCATGATGCAGGTCACTGGCGACGACGGCAACAGGACGCCTATCCTCGTCTCCCAGGTCACCGACATCCGGTCCAGCGGGGGCTTTCTCGGCCTCGACAAGAACAAGCTTGGCGCGGACTCGCTGCTCAATGGGCTGCCGGTCACCGTCCGGACGGTGCAATGGAGCGGCGGCCTGGTCGCGACCCAGGTGAGGCTCAGCAACAAGAATCTCGCGACCGCTTCGATGATCCGCAACGGCACCGCGCAGCGCTTCGGCGAGCACGATACGGCCATTGCCCACAATGCGGCGGCGACCGAGGCGTTGCGCGGGCGCGTGGGCGATATCGACAAGTATAATCTCAAGGGCACGACCAACATCTACTTCGACACTGGCAAGTGGGCGCTGTCGCGTGACGAGGAATCCCAGCTTTGCGCGGCTGCGGAACAAGCCAAGGCGATGGACAACGCGCTGCTGCTGGTGGTCGGCTATACCGATGCGGTCGGCGGCGAGGACTATAACCAGGTCCTGAGCGAACGGCGCGCCGCCAAGGTCGTCAACTATCTGCAGCAGCATTGCGGCTGGGCGCCCTATCGCATGCTGACCCCCACCGGCATGGCCGAGGCGGACCCGGCGGCGGACAACACAACCGCGCAAGGCAAGGCGCAGAACCGCCGCGTCGCGGTGAATATCCTCGTCAGCAAGGCGGTCGAGGGTATGGAGCAGCAGGGCGGCTGAAACGCGCGGGGTGGGCTTCGGCCCACCCCCATCGTCGCGACAGCGAAACTGGCGTGGGCGCTGCTCGCTTCTAGGTGGCGAGCCTGCCTTGACCGCTTCAGGCTCCGCGTTCTACGCCCAACAGGCAATGAAGCCGCTGAACAGTATCGAAGCAGCCCCGACCGTCCGCCTCTGGTGGCGCGGCCGCTTTGCTGCGGAGCGATGGCGCGACTGATCGACTGAGGTCCGATCGTTGACAGCCCGCCCGCAAACGGCGGGCTTTTTTGTTTCCGCTTCGCTTTCATGAGACTGTGCCGATGCCATGCTGATCGCGCTCCTGATTACTCTCGGCCTCGGCGTCCTTGCCTACGGTCCGCCGCCTTGACTCGCGCGGCGCTCAAGCGCCAGCGCGCCAGGCCGAGCCTCGAGGCGCTCGGGCTCGGCGCGGTCGTCAACTTCTTCGACGCGCTCGGCATCGGCTCCTTCGCCACGACCACCGCCTGGTTCAAGTTCCGGCGCATGGTGCCCGACCGGCTGATCCCGCAGACGATGCTCTGCGGCCTGACGCCGCCGGCGATGGCCCAGAGCATCATCTTCCTGCTGCCTGCTCAGCGGGCAGCTCGATCCGATCCTCCTGTTCAGCTGCGTGATCGCGGTCTTTCTTCGGCGGGCTCGTCGGCGTGCCGCTGGTGACCCGGGCGCGGGTCTGGGTCGTGCAGACGACGGTCGCGATCGGGCTTGCTCCTCGCCGCGGCCGCTTATGTGATGCAGGGCACGCGGCCTTTCCCGCACGGCGGGACGGCCAACAGCCTGCCGCTCGGGCCTCACGCATCGATCGCCGTGCTCGCCAATTTCGGCTTCGGCATCCTCGCCAATTTCGGCGTCGGCAATTACGCGCCCGACTCTGGTGATGTTCAGCCTGATGGGCATGGATCCCCGCCTCTGCCTTCCCGATCATGGCCGGGGCGGGCCGCCTTGATGGGGGCAGGCTCCAGCTTCCAGCATGTCCGGATCGGGAAGGTGGACCTGAAGGTCGTGCTCGGCCTCGCGATCGGCGGGATTCCCGGCGGTCTTCGTCGCGGTCTATCTCGTCAAGGAAATGCCGATCGACTATCTGCGCTGGCTGGTGGTCGTCGTCGTGCTCTATGCCGCCGCGGTGATGGCCCATGCCGCGATCAAGGGCCGGCGCGAGCATAAGGCGGAAAGCGCGACCGCCTTGCTCGCGTCGGAGCGTGGCATGAGCGACCGTCGCCGAGCCCGCGCTCAACCAGCGACTTCAAGCGCTACGACCAGGTGCGCAAGGCGCATACCTATCGCCTCGCCGAGCAGGACGACGACGCGTTCGACGAGGACTATGAGATCGCGACGCTCGATCTCGGGCGCTTCCTGCATGGCGATGCGGAGGACAAGGCGCGCTTCGCCGCCGAGTTCGCCGGCGCGCTGAAGGAGATCGGCTTCGCGGTGCTCACCGGCCACGGCGTCGATCCGCGCCCTCTACGACGACATGCACGACGCGGTGCTCGACCTGTTCACCTCGACCACGCTCGAGGAGAAGATGCGCTTCCGCGCGGCGCGGCACGGCTCGGTCAGCCAGGGCTATTTCCCGATCGAGGAGACCAGCGACATCCATCCCGACCTGGTCGAAGGCTGGGTCTGGTGCCGCCGCGCCTTCGACATGGCGCAGCAGCGCGACACGCCGATCCCAGGCCGGAGGATTATTGGCCGCGCCGCGCATCGAGCCGCGCTTCCGCCGGCTCGTCGCTCGCCCACGAGGCTTTGTTCAAGCCGATCTGCCAGGCGATGTTCCAGGGCCTCGGCGTGCGACCCGCATCTTCGACGAGCAAGCTCACCGCGACCAATTTCGGGCTGCGGCTGAATTACTATCCGCCGATGACCAGCGCGCAGGACGGCTCCGGCGCCGGCCGGCTGCTCGGCCATGAGGATGTCGATCTCTTCACCATCCTGCCGGCGACGCCGGTCGAGGGCCTGCAGGTGTGGAACCACCGCACGGCCAATGGGTGCGGATGCACGCGCCCCCCGGATCGCTCATCATCAACACCGGCGACTATATGCAGCGGATCACCAACGACGTGCTGCCCTCGACCACCCACCGCGTCGGCAAGCCCCGCGACGGCTCGCATCTGGCGGCAGGCGCGGGTCTCCTTCCCGATCGCGGTCTATGTCTGGGAGGATGAACTGCTCGAGGTGCTGCCGGGGCTCGGCGAGCCGAAATACGAGCCGGTGAAGGCGATCGCCTTCCACACCCGCAGCACGAGCAAATTCTACGGCGACGATTATGCGGTGGAGAGCGCCTAGGCGCTACTCCGCAGCGGGGAGCGTAAAGCTCCCCGCCCTCCTCGTGGAAGCGCTTGCTCATTTCGGCCATGCCTTCGTCGGCATCGGCGCGGGTTCTCTGGGCCCCCTCCACCAAGCTCCGCTTGGGCCCCCTCCCGGTCCGGGGAGGATTTAGCCGGGCGAAGTCCCGTACCTCCTGCGTGATCTTCATCGAGCAGAACTTTGGCCCGCACATCGAGCAGAAATGGGCGGTCTTGGCGCCTTCGGCCTCACGATGTCGGCGCCGCCCGCAAATACCCGAACATGTGCGGGACGTAGTCGGGCTTGCCGATCTCCACGCCTTCCTTCCTCAGGATCGCGTAGGCGGCCATGACGTGGAAGTAGAATTGGCCGAGCGCCCAGTCGCGGGCGAATTGCGATCGCGTCAGGTCGAACGTCATTCCCATGGGAAGGTCGAGGACCATCGGCTGGTCTTCCGGCACCAGGTCGAGCGCATCGGCACCAAGCGTGTCGAGGTGGGCCAGCGCCTGGTCGAGGCGCACTCTGGCTTCGGCGAGCGTGCCGGGGTGCTCGCCGGCGTTGCGGCCTTCGTTGAGGATGTCCTCGACCTGCGGAGGATGCTCCTCGCCGCGCAGGCGCCGGGGCCCGTCGTACGCCTGCACGACGGCGAAGCGGATCTGGGTGGCGAGCGGAAACATGTCCGGGGCCAGGCGCGCCGAGAGCAGGGCTTCGGCTTTCTCCGGGCCTAGCTGCGCTTCCGCCTTGTCCAGCAGGCCTTTCAGCGTCTGGAGCATGTTGCGGTAGGTCGGGACGAGCAGGTCGGTCAGGTTCACTTGGGGGCCTGCTCCTTGGCCGGTTTCTTCGCCTTATGCTCCGCGATCAGGCGGTCGAGCTCGGCGATGCGCAGGCGCTCGGGCGTGTGCTTGGCGAGGCCTTTGAGCCGGCAGGTGGCCCACAGGGCCTTGCGCTCGGTCTCGAGCCGCTTGAGGTAGAGATCGGCCATCAATCGTGCTCGCGGCCGCCCGCTCCGACGTAGAGCTCGTTGCCGCCTTCGCGGTAGCGTTTGGTCATCTCCGCCATTCCCCGCTTCGGCTTCCTCAACCGCGATGGAGGTTTCCAGCGGGGCATTCTGCTTCGCCGCAAATTCGCGGACTTCCTGCGTGATC
>CAVVQF010000015.1:0-86501 GCA_963750315.1 uncultured Alphaproteobacteria bacterium | reverse complement strand
TGGGGCGGTCCGATCGGCGAGGGCGCTAACCGGACCGCCACCCCTCTCGGAACAAGGGGAACCCGTCGCATGCGTCGCTCAACGTCGCGCCGGGCGACTCGCTATGTAAAGCTGGCTTCACATTGAGTCCAACGAAATGTTCACGCGGCTCCGGGCGCGGCGTTAGTAAAATGTAAATCCAGCTTTACGTAAGAAGGCAACGGATATCGGCCACTTCAAACCGGGCCGGCATTCCATTTCCGAAAAGCCAAAGGGAAGTGATCTCGAGCGAAACGTCTCGGGGTCACTTCCTGGATTCAAAAGGTTCGAGCAAAGGCCAAGGCGACTATTAACGTCAGAGCAATGCATCCTGCTGCGGCCAGAATGATCAGCTTGACGCATGACCGCTCGACCGGTGTCAACGTTCCTTCGGCATCGTCCGGATAGTCCCACATGTCGAACAATCACTGCCTGACCGGCGGCTTTCACGCCGGGCCTGTCGAAGGTGAGTAGGGGAGCGACCCAGAGCCGAGTGGGTTCTCAATGCCGGACCGCCCCCCGTCCTCGGCAGACTTTGGGGGTCTGTGAGTCCAAGGACGAGGCTCCGCTCCTGAGTTTGCGCATCCGAAGGCGGAACCTCGTTGCCGCTATGATTGGCTTGCAGGACGCATGTCAAGTAGACTTCCCATCAGAAAGGCACTTGGGGGCAAAAGCAAACGGGTCCGCACCATTACTCCGGCGCGAACCCGTCGTCCGGCTCCGTCGCGGAAGCCGGATGTAGAGCTGACAATCAGGCTTGCTGAGGCAAGCGAACCGCCCGTCGCGCACGACGGAGCGAAGCACCGACCGCGCCGAAGCCGAACAGCATCATGGCCCAGGTCGCAGGCTCGGGGACAGTCGGCGTGTTGACGACGATCGAGGACAGCTTGAACCCGTCGTCGTTGCGATCCGGGTTCGGATTTCCCGCGCCGATCAGCCACGCGTTGCCATACAGACCCGCCGACCCCAGCGACGTCGAATAGCCGGATCCCATATTTCCCTGAACGTTCCAGTCGTTGGCGTTCAACATCGCCCACAGCGGGCTGTTCAGCGGGACGGCTGTCGGCGTTCCGTTGAACAGGCCGGCGAGATTGGCGTAGCTGACCCACGCGTCATTGTCGTTTGCAGTCGGGCTGATGTCGAACGGCGTCAGCACGGCGGACTGGATGTTCACCGCCTGGTTGAAAATCAGGAGAATGAAATCCCGCTGGCCGAGATTGTCGACCGTGTGATTGTTGTTCGAGGTGCCGTTGCCCTCATCGTTGTTAGTGACGCCCAGGCCCTGCGAATAGCGACCCAGCCAGGCATTCTCGAGCGTGTTACCGTCGTAGGACCAGCCCGAAACTTGAACCGAAACGCCCCCGTTCGAGAAGGGACGGATATTGCCATCGGTCCCATCGGTACCCGAGCTGCCGCCGGTGAACGAGATGGTGGTTGAAGCTGCCGCTGGCGCGGCGATTGCAACGACTGCGACTGCCGCCGCTGTGATCAATGATTTGCGTAACATAAAGCCCCCCAAGGCCGCTTGTGTGCAGGCCGGCGCAAACCGGGCCGCCAGTAAGACTTCCCGTTGGGGCTGAGAATCGAGTTACAACTCCACGGTTAACGAAAGTTAACTGATGTGAAGCGAGCTTTACCAGCGACAACTTTCGAAGAGCCGTCCCGGGTTGGGATTCAGGCCGGAGACCAGCGGGTTAGCGCAAGGGATTCCGCACCGCAGAGCGCTAGCGCCCGTGAGGGTTCTCGAAGATTTCCTCAATCTTGAGCTCGAGCAGAGTTGCGATTGCGAACGCAATCGGAAGGGACGGATCGAACTTCCCGGTTTCGATCGCATGCACGCTCTGCCGGGAAACGCCGATCTTCTCGCCGAGATCGGTCTGCGTCCATCCGCGTTCAACACGCAACGCTCTGAGGCGATTCTTCATACTCGGCCTGGGCAGCCTCAATAAGGAACGGTCGGCCCCAAATCCGATCGCTCTGTTCATCCGATCCGTTTCGCGAAGTCGGTTGGAGAAGCCCGCCAATGCCATTGTGCCAACGCCTTATTCAGCTCAGGCGCGCATTGCCTGATCCAGTTGCATCGACGGTCTGGCAGAGCACCCACTCGGCTCCAGATCGCTTGCAGTCAGCTTACCGAAGCACGGTAGGAGGGGGAGTTACCCAAAGTTAACCTACGAATTTCATGCAATATTAGGACATGTGATCGATATAGAACGCGGGTTTGCGCACCCATTTCTGGGTCAGGTGACTGATGCGCAAAACCGTCCTCAACAGAGTTGCCTCGGCGATATTCCGTCTTGCACGCGACAATCGCGGCAACACGATGGCCATCGTCGCCGGCGCAATCATTCCACTGACCGCTGTGATTGGCGGCGGCCTCGACGTCGCTCGCGCAAACCTCGCTCAGTCACGCCTCAGCCAGGCTTGCGACGCGGCGGCGCTTGCCGGCCGGCGCGCGATGTCGAACGAGGACATCGAAACCGCGAAGCCCGAAGCGAACAAAGTTTTTCAACTTCAACTTCCCGCAGAACTATATGGGAACGGCGGCGTTCACGCCGGTAATCACCAAGCCAGATACCGGTACGGTGAAAGTTGCTGCCGCCACGACTGTGCCGACGACGATCATGAAGATCTTCGGGCACGCGAGCATTCCGATCAAAGTCGATTGCGACGCGACGCAGAACTTCGACAATCTCGATATCGTCCTGGTCCTCGACGTCACCGGCTCGATGGCCAACAATCTCTCCGGCGAGCAAAAGATCGTGTCGCTGCGCAAGGCCGTGATGGCGCTCTATGATGAGCTGGCGAGCGCACAGACCCAACTTTCAGCGCAGGGACTTCGCCTTCGGTATGCGATCGTTCCTTATTCGATGACGGTCAACGTCGGGAAACTCGTTCGAGCGGTGGACTCGAACTACATCGCGAACAGCTGGACCTATCAAACCCGTTACGGCGAAACTGCATACTCGTGCGGGAAGAACGGTAAGTCGACCTGCTATTCCTACACGTACGGCCCCAAGACTCTTGACGTCAGTGCGTTCGCGGCAGGCTCGGCGGTAAACATCAAGAATTGGGTCGGCGGCTCTGACAATTCGGTAAGCTGGAACGGCTGCATAGAGGAGCGAAAGACCGTCAATACCATTACTTCGAGCAGCAGCTCGGCGTTCTCGAACATTCCTTCAGGAGCGTTCGATCTCAACATCGACAAGGTCCCCGACTCGAATGCCGCGACGAAATGGGGTCCGCACTTTCCCGATGTCGTCTACGCTCCCAATGACAGCAGCCCGCGGCCCGAGTATTGCCCGAAGGAAGCCAGAAGGCTGGCGGTAACATCGCGCACCGATATGCAGAATTATGTCGATGCACTGACCCCAGTGGGCGGCACCTATCACGACATCGGCATGATCTGGGGCGCCCATTTCATTTCCCGGGGCGGCATCTTCGCAGGCGACAATCCGTCGATTTACAATGACCGACCGGTCAACCGCTACGTCATATACATGACCGACGGTCTAATGGACCCGGATCCGCCGTCCTATGTCGCTTACGGTGTCGAAACTTACGACCGCAGAGTTATCGGGGGGACGTACGGCACCAGTGTTGACGACAGCAGTGGCAGCGAACTTGAGAAACGGCACACTGTTCGCTTCCAGATGGCGTGTAACGCAGCGAAACAGGGCGGCGCATCTATCTGGACGATTGCCTTCGGCGTGTCGGCTCCCCAGTCACTCAAGGATTGCGCGAGCAGCAGCGATCAATGGTCGACCAGCGCCAACAGCACCGACCTGATCGCGAAGTTCAAGGAGATCGGCAAGAACATCGGCGCGCTGAGGCTGTCGAAATGAGCTGGCTCGCCAGGCTGCGGCCGCTCAATGGCTGCGAACGTGGCGCGACCATCGTCGAGTTTGCGATGGTCCTGCCCGTGCTGTGTACACTGGTCATGGGCACGATGGAGGTCGGCTATCGGATCTTTGCGGTGTCAGTCTCCAACGGCGCCATCCGTGAGGCGGCGCGCATGGCGTCGACCGGCGAATATACCGGCACCCAGATCGATGCCGAAGTCACGAAGCAGATTCGCGCGTTCCGAAAAGACGCGACGGTCAGCATCGTCAAGAAAAGCTACTCGGACTTTACCGGCGTTGGCCTGCCCGAGCCCGTGACGTCGGGGACCGTCGCGAGCGGCAGCTATTGCTTCCAGGACATCAACAATAACGGAGGCTACGACGAGGACCGCGGCAAGGACGGTCTTGGCGGGGCCGAGGACGTCATCAATTACGAAGTGACGGCGACCTACCCGACCCTCTTCAAGTTCAGCGAAAAGGTGCTCAAGTTCAACGCGAGCACCAAGATCGTCGAAAACACAATCGTCAGCAATGAGCCGTTCGCGGCGGTCGTGAAGACGACCCCAGCGACCATTTGCGTGGGGTGATCGGAATGCTTGCAAGAACAGGTAACCCGAAACGCACCTCGCTCTGCAAAGACCGAAGCGGCATGGCGATGGTCGAATTCGCGCTGACCTTGCCCCTGCTGATGACGTTGATCCTGGTCGGTCTGGAACTCACCAATTTCGTGTTGGCCAACCACCGCGTACGCCAGATCGCCGCGATGACTGCTGACAATGCGAGCCGCCTTCGCACACAGATGAGCGAGGCGTACGTCAACCAGCTGTTCGTCGGCGTTCAGAAGTCCGGCGCCGGCATGGATTTCCAGAATCGCGGTCGCGTGATCCTGAGCTCTGTCCAGAACAACGCCGCCGGTAACGGGCAATGGATCCGCTGGCAGCGCTGTTACGGCAACCTCTCGCGGGCTTCGAAATATGGCGTGCAGGGCAAGGGTCAGAGCGATGCAACGCTTCCGACGATCAATGGACTGGTGGCGCAACCTGGCAGCGCGATCATGTATGCTGAGGCAGAGTTTCAGTACAAACCGCTGATCCTCTCTTCTTTCCTGAACAATCGGCGAATTGTTCACGAGACCGCCTTCATCGTGCGTCAGCGCACGGATTTCTCGATTTCGGGCTCGAGCCCATCGACCTGTTGATACGGCTGCCGCCGATTGAAGAAAGATGCTGACCGATGATCGAAACGAAAGACTGGCTTCTCGCGATCGCGGTTGGAGGCCTGCTCTACTGGGTCCACCCATTCCTACCGCTCGTGGCGCTGGCCGGCGCGGGTGTGTTCTTCCTGACCGGATCCACCGAGACGCTGGTCGAAGAGGATTCCGAAGCCGAAGCGTGATTTAACTTAGGTTCACAGGTCGGTCGCATCATTGGCGGAGACGGAGGGATTCGAACCCTCGGTACGGGAATACCCCGTACGGCGGTTTAGCAAACCGCTGGTTTCAGCCACTCACCCACGTCTCCGGAAGTAGCGCCGGGGCGGGCTATATAGTTCAGATCGAAGAGGATCAACCTGAGCCAAGGCAGGATTTTCGAGCCCTCGAAACCCCGTCCAGACCACCATTATAGTGACCATTGTACTCGGCGAACGCTGAGCCGAGGGAGCGACATCTGCCGACGTTGTTCTCCTTGCGGAGCGCGTAGCGCTTGTCCATGTTACTGACCGGATTCGGGGGTCCCAAACATGAAGCTTTACAGGGTCAACAAACTGACCAGGCCCGGCGGTGCTGTCGTCAAGAAAAAGCATATCCTCGCGATGAGCGACAAGCAGGCCGTCCAAGACGCTCGCGAGAGCGATGACTGCCCGATCTGTGACGTTCTGCGCGACGGAACCAAGGTTGGCGAAATTCACTCTTAGGGCCTTGGGCTTTTCCTAACTCGGTAGGCGGCTTCGGCAAGCTTCAACCGCAACAGCTTTATTTCGCGCGGACTTCGATCCGCATGTCCAACCGCATCTCCTCGCCGGGTTCGAGAATCCGCAAGCCCAGCATCGGCCAGTCGGTCTCCGGCGCATTCATGGCGGCGTTCGCGTGCGTGACGGGTTCGGCGACGAAAATGCCTCCGTCCGCGGGCGAATAGACCTGGAAGAAGCGCGCATCCGGCGACGAAAGCTCGATCTCGAATGGCCAATCCGGATCGGTCATCAGCGCTCGGCCGGTCCAACCTTCGAAGCCATTGTCGAGACCTTGTCCGCAGATCTGCCGGTCGGTGAGATCGTAGCGGCCGGTCGCGGGGATCTTGTCGACCGGAAGCACGTCCTCGTCGATCGTCCAAGCGAACTCGACGCCGGTATCGAGCCGGGTCTTCGGCGAGCAGGGAAAGTAAGGATGCTGGCCAAGACCGCACGGCATCGATTCCGATGACTCGTTCCGACAGGTCAGGGCGATAGCCACCACCGGCCCGTCGATTCGGAATTCCTGCGATGGCCGAGTAATGCCAAGGCCATTCGCCTGCGTCGTGATGGTAGGACAGCGTCGCGAAATCATCTCCTGACTTCTCGACCGTCCATGGATTCAGCCAGCCTTGCCCGTGTAGGGGACTTGGGTCGCCGGCCATGTTCTGCTTCAGGCAAACCGTTCGGCCTCGAAAGGCGAACGACCCGCCCCGAATGCGGTTCACGAACGGGACGAGAGGAAAACTTGCGGCCTCAAGGACGTTTTCGAGCGGGGTGCGGCTTTCGCGCAATATCGGGACCGAGCGGCTTTCGCCGAGGTAGGCCAGACGCTGAATTGCCCCGCCTATTGAAGGGCTTAGCTGCAGCTCAAGATCGGATGATGAAAGGCTCAGGACGTCGGATGGCATTGGTAATCTAAACCTCAGGCAACCGGAACTTCACGGTTGCGCAACTTCGCTGGGGATAAATCCAGATCAGAGGTTGCGCCGCGATTCAGGCGATTGGTAAAAATCCCCGGGACGGGGAGAGGGTTATGGGACGACGCGTCAAAGATTTTATCGAGGTCAGCGAGTACACCTCGCTCGACCAGCTGATTAACACGCTGACGGCGATCAGGGACAATCTTCCGCAGGAGGCGGATCCCGAGCTTCGCATGAAAGGCGACGACGTTTTCGGACGTCGATTGTCGATCAGCTACTATCGCGAACTGACGGCGGAAGAGGCCGCTTGCGAAGGTCGCTACAGCAGCTCCAGCCTGCCCGCAGAGAATGCCGAAATCGAAGACCTCCGGCATCAGCTCGACGACGTCGGCTTCCAGCGGGAAGACTATGCCGCCAAGCGCCGCGTCCGCCGCGTAGCCTAGGCTACCACTCCGCAAAGCTGCCGTCCGCCTGGCGCCAGATCGGGTTGCGCCATGCATGCGGATCCTTGTGCGCCTCGCGCACGACGTCCTCGTCGATATCGACGCCGAGGCCCGGACCGGTGGGGATTGGCAGGAAACCGTCGTGCGGAGTCGAGCTGCTCCTTCTGCTTGCAGTAGGTGAAGAGGTCGGCGCCGACGTTGTAGTGAATGCCCAGGCTCATTTCCTGGATCGCGACGTTCGGAGCGCATGCCGCGACCTGCAGGCATGCGGCCAGCGCGAGCGGACCGAGCGGGCAGTGCGGAGCGACGGCCACGTCATACGCCTCGGCCATCGCCGCAATCTTCCGGCATTCGAGAATGCCGCCAGCGTGGCTGAGGTCCGGCTGGATGATGTCGACAGCGCCTGCTTCGAAGAATGGCTTGAAGTCCCAGCGTGAGTAGAGCCGTTCGCCGAGCGCAATTGGCGTGGCGGTCATATTCGCAATCTGCGCGAGGCCTTCGGGGTTCTCCGACAGCAATGGCTCTTCAATGAACAGCAGGCCGAGCGGTTCGAGGGTCTTCGCAAGTTGCTTAGCCAAGGGCCGATGGACGCGGCCGTGGAAGTCGAGACCGACGTCCATGCCTGCCGCCTGCGCCGCCTCGACGCGAGCGATCACCTCATCGAAAATCCTCGGCGTTCCGATCCAGCCGAGCTCGGCAGTCGCGTTCATTTTGACCGCGGAGAAGCCTTGGTCGGCGCGCGCATTGGCTGCAGCGCCAATCTCATGCGGCCGGTCTCCGCCGATCCAGGCGTATGCTCGAACCTTGTCGCGAACTCGTCCGCCAAGCATCTCCCACGCCGGCAGGTTCAGCGCGCGTCCCTTGAGATCCCACAGCGCCTGCTCAAGGCCGGCGAGTGCCGACATGAGCACGGGTCCGCCGCGGTAGAAGCCGCCGCGATAACCAATCTGCCAGATGTCCTCGATGCGGAACGGGTCATGGCCGATGAAACGATCGCGCAGCGCCGCGAATGCGCCGTCCACCGCCTCGGCCCAACCCTCTAGGCTGGCTTCGCCCCATCCGACCGCTCCGTCATCCGACTCAACTCGTACGAACAGCCAGCGTGGCGGGACGTAGAACGTTTCGATCTTGCCGATCTTCATGTCGTTTCCTGCGAGGTGTTCGAGTTGCCGATGTCGACCTCTTCCGTCGCCAGCCGCTGACGCGCTTTTTCTTCCTGCTCGCGCGAATGGGCCAAATCGTAGTGTGACGGCGGGACGATCGGCACAACCAGGCACAGGCTCGACGCCGGCAGCACCTCGCGCCAGTCTCGGATCAGCCGTTGATAGGCGCGGCCGACGTTGCGGATGTTGCGGTCGAGATCGAACAGTCCAAGCGCATTCACATTGCCATTCCGCTCTCGAAGCGCGGTGTCCCAGTCGATCTGGTCGATCAGCGAATACCAGGTGAAGCCGACAGTGGGGATGCCGACGTTGCGCAGGCGAAGGACGTTCGCCCATTCCTTCCACAGCCAATGAACAGCCTCGTCGCCGACGGGCCCTTCGATGAGGTTGGTCTCGGTGTGCATGATCGGCAAGCGGTAGCGGTTATAATATTGACGCGTGATCTCGGTGTAGCCGAACACCTCGCCCGATGCGGTCGTGTGTCCGTTCTCGAACACGCGATGCTCGTTGGTCCGGTAATAGTCGTTGCCCAGGATGCAGTGCTGTTTCAGCCGGTTGTGAAGGAAGAAGTGGTACTCGTCCTTCGTCATCCCGTTTTCCATCAGATATTCGTACATCTCGCTGTCGACCCGGCGGCCGTAATTGAGGTCGAGGCTGAGGAAACGGCGGGAATTGAGGAGCTCCGCCTGATGGATCGCAGCCGGGGAATCGGCGTGGAAATATTCAGACGACTCCGACTGGATGAAGATGGCGTCGGCGCGATGCTTCAGGATTTCGAGCATCGCGAGAACGTTGGCGCGGACGATATGCTTAAGCGCGGTGACGAATCCCCGGTCCGTTTTCATCTGCTCGTTCCACCAGCCGTACTTGGCGGAGAAGATCGCACAGATGAACATCTCGTTGACCGGCGTGTAGAGCTGCACCCACGGGTAGCGCTCGGCGAACGCCGACGCATATTGCGCGAACAGCTGCGGGAAATCCGGGTTCTGGAAATTCCCGATCCAGTCGGGAACGCCGAAATGGCAAAGGTCGACGATGGGCGTGATGTCGCGGCGTTTCAGGTCCGCAAAGGTGAGGTCGGCAAATTCCCAGTCGTATTTTCCTGGGCCGAGGTATGTCTTGTGAATCGGCGGGCCGTAACGGAGGTAATTGATGCCGATTTCCTGAACGCAGTCGAAATCTTCCCGCCACCGTTGATAGTGGCCGCAGGACTCCATCTCATCGACGCGGGTTTTGCCGTTGTTGATTGTCGGGATGCTGTTTTCGATCCCGGTCGCGAACATGAAATTGGCGATGTTCCAGTCTCCCTCGGTGGCCGCTCATGGAAAACGCGCGCTCACCGCAGTCCTAGCGATGGGTCGTTCAAAAAACCAAGGGAGCAATGTCGCGTTCCCGCGGTTTTCGCTAGGGAAGAGACGAATGCTCTGGAAACAAGGTTTCATCGCGGCCGATTGGGGAACGACGAACCGGCGCGCCTATCTTATCGACGCTTTCGGAAAATGCATCGACGAGTTTGAGGACGACGAGGGCATTCTATCGGTCGAGCGCGGCGGTTTCCCGGATGCGGTTCGCGAAATTCGCGACCGGCTGGGCGACCATCCCCTACTGCTTGCGGGCATGGTTGGTTCGAACCGCGGTTGGATCGAAGTGCCCTACGTTCGCTGCCCGGCGGGATTGGCCGACCTAGCCCTCGCGCTCGTCTGGCCGGACGAGGGACGGACGGCGATCGTGCCTGGTGTCTCCTTCGCTGATGCGGATGAAGCGGACGTCATGCGCGGCGAAGAGGTTCAGCTGCTCGGCGCCCATGCGGCGGGCATGGTTCCGGCGGATGCCTTGGTCTGTCATCCGGGCACGCACAACAAATGGGCGCGGCTGGTCGGCGGGAGGATCGAGCGTTTCACCACGGTCATGACCGGCGAGTTGTTCAACCTGCTGCGCGACCGGAGCATTCTGGCTGACCTGCTGTCAGGGACCGCAGAGCCGGGCGATGCGTTTACTTCTGGAGTGAGGCGAGGCCTGAAAGACGAATGCCTGACCGCCGAACTGTTCAAGATCCGGGCCCGGGTCCTGCTTGGACAAGCCGATGCAAAGGATGCGCCGTCCTATGGAAGCGGCCTGTTGATCGGCGCGGATGTCCGCGCGGGCCTTCGCGAGGGCGGTGACCGCGAGGTGGTGGTGATGGGTCGGCCGGAGCTCACACGGCTCTACTCGGAGGCATTGCGGATCGCGGGCAGGCAGTGCCGCGAAGTGGATGGGGAGCAAGCTTTCCTCGCGGGCGCGAAAGGAATAGTGGATGAGTGCCGTTGAAGAGTTTCGCAGACATTTCGCCGAATGCCCGCTGGTCGCCATCATTCGCGGCGTGACGCCGGCGGAGGTGGCGGACATCGCTCAGGCGATCTACGATGGCGGCATTCGCATCATCGAAGTCCCGCTGAACTCACCTGATCCGCTGGAGAGCATCAGGATCATAGCCGAAAGATTGGCCAGCCGGGCGTTGGTGGGTGCCGGCACGGTACTCGATCCCGCTGACGTGGCGAAGGTTGGAGCAGCTGGCGGGAAGTTGATCGTGTCGCCGAACACCAACCCGGAAGTGATCGAAGCGACGGTTGCTGCGGGCATGGTCTCGTCGCCGGGCTATTTCACTCCGTCCGAGGCGTTTGCGGCGATCCAAGCAGGTGCCCACGCGATCAAGTTGTTCCCCGCGGAGGCCGCGTCTCCCACCATCGTGAGATCGCAGCGGGCGGTGCTTCCAAAGGACATGCCTCTCATCGTCGTCGGAGGGGTGACGCCGGAGTCCGTTCCTGACTGGCTTGCCGCCGGCGCGAACGGTTTCGGCCTTGGCGGCAGCCTGTACAAAGCGGGCCAGGACGCAGCGAAGACGCTGGAGAAGGCGCGAGCTTTTGTTAGCGCCGTGAAGCGCTGATGAGGCCGATCCGCATCGCCATCATCGGCTTCGGCAAGATTGCCGCCGATCAGCACGTGCCATCAATCAGCGGCAATCCGCGTTTCGAGCTGGTCGCGACGTCCAGCCGCTCGGGGCAGGGCGTCGCTCGCCCGTTCGCTGACTGGCGCAAGTTGCTTGATCAGGTCGACGGGCTCGATGCCGTCGCAATCACCACGCCACCTTCCGCCCGCTATGAAATCGCTCGGGCCTGCATTGATCGAAGACTCGACGTGCTGTTGGAAAAGCCGCCTTCGGTAACCCTCAGCGAAATCGACGATCTCGGCTCGCTCGCGGAAGCGGCAGGCGTAACCCTGTTCGCGACATGGCATGCGCGGCACAACCCGGCAGTCGTCGCGGCGGGCAAGGCGCTTGCCGGAAAACGCATCAAGGAAATGCAGATCGTCTGGCATGAGGATGTCCACAAGTGGCATCCGGGCCAGCAATGGATCTGGGAGCCGGGCGGGTTCGGCGTATTCGATCCCGGCATCAACGCCTTCTCGATCGCCACGGCGATTTTCCCCGGCACTTTGTTCGTCCGCTCGGCCGAACTCGCCTTTCCGGAAAACGCTCAAACTCCGATCGCCGCGGAAATAGAGTTCGCTAGCGACGTCTCCGATGGGCCGCTGCACGGCAGCCTAGATTGGCGCCGTACGGAAGGCGAAGAATGGACCATTTCGGTGGAGACCTCCGAGGGCTCATCGGTGCGGCTGCTCGACGGCGGTTCTCGATTGCTGATCGATGGAGCGGAACAAAACTGCGGCCGAAGCGGTGAGTATGCCGACATTTATCGCGAGTTCGTCGATCTGATCGACCAACGCCGCAGTTCGGTGGATGTGCGGCCCCTGCGTTTAGTCGCAGACTGCCTTCTTGCGGCGACCCGTCAGACGGTTGGACCCGTGCACATATAATTGCCTTGGTTAACCCTTGTTATGTCCCGTGTCGCTCGCGTAATGAAATACTAGCAACGTAGTGGGCGTCTGCTGAGGGGTTTTGTTGCGTATGTCGGACACCAATGTGACCGAGCTGGACAGGCTCGATGGAGCATTTGCGGGTAATCTATTGCTCGCGACATTTTCCGCGGAAGCCCGCGGGCTGCTTGAACCGTATGGCGAGGTGATCGAACTCGCCGTTGGCGAGCGCGTCCAGACGCGCGGGCAGGATGTCGAATGGAGTTATTTCCCGTTCGGTACGACGATGATTTCACTCGTCGTCGAGATCGAAGACGGAAGATCGGTCCAGGTTGCCTCGATCGGCCGCGAAGGCGCGGTCGGCGGCATCGTCAGCTGCGGCCATGCACCAGCTTTCGCTCAGGCGCAGGTTATGGTCGGCGGCTCGGCTCTTCGAGTGCCGATGAAGGCGCTCGAGGACGCGAAGTCGCGTTCGGGGTTTGTCGCGAACATCTTCTGCCGCTTCTCGGATTACTTGCTCGCGGAGGTTATGCAGTCCGCCGCCTGCAATGCCTTCCATTCGATTCAGCAGCGCGCAGCGCGCTGGCTGCTGACTGCGCAGGACCGGGCGGGTGACCGTATCGAACTGACCCAGGAGGCATTGGCGAGTTTTCTCGGCGTCCAGCGGACGACGGTGAACGCGGTGGTCGGCGCGCTTCAGGATTTGGGACTAATCTCGGCGCGGCGCGGACGAGTGATCGTGGTCGATCGTGCCGGACTGAAGCGGCATGCGTGCGAATGTTATTCAACCATCGCCGACCATTTCGGATCGATCATCGGTCCCAGCGGATCGGGCGGAAACCCCGACTGCTAGCCCGCGAACGTCCAGTTCAAGGTCTGCCCCGCATGAAAGGGGACGAGGTCGATGTCACTCAGACCCAGCCGGTCAGGAACGTCATTTTCATTCCGCTCCAGCGTCACCGTGCCCTCATTAAGCGGCAGGCCGTAGAAGTCGGCACCGTGCTCGGAGGCGAAGCCTTCGAGCTTGTCGAGCGCGCCTTCCTCTTCGAACACGGCGGCATAGCTTTCGAGCGCGTAGGGGGCGTTGAAGATGCCTGCGCAGCCGCATCCGGATTCCTTGGCGTGGCGGGCATGCGGCGCGCTATCCGTGCCAAGGAAGAACTTCGGCGAGCCTGAAACGGCGGCTGCGCGAACCGCGAGCCGGTGCTTCTCCCGCTTCACGACCGGCAGGCAGTAGGCGTGCGGCCGTAATCCGCCAGCGAACAAGGCGTTGCGGTTCAGGTGCAAATGCTGCGGCGTAATCGTCGCGCCGACGTTCGGGCCGGCGTCGCGAACGAACTCCGCGGCTTCCGCCGTCGTGATATGCTCGAGCACGATCTTGAGGTCGGGGAAGTCGCGGACGACACCGCGAAGGATGCGATCGATGAACACCGCTTCGCGATCGAACACGTCCACGTCGGGATCGGTCACCTCGCCATGGATGCACAGCACCATGCCGATGCGCTGCATCCGCTCCAGCGTCGGGTGGAGGTTGCGGATGTCGGTCACGCCGAACGCGCGAGTTCGTGGTCGCATTGGCGGGATAGAGCTTGGCGGCGAGCCAGACATTGTCGTTGAAGCCGCTTTCGACGACCTCAGGGCTGGCCTCGTCGGTCAGATAATAGGTCATCAGCGGCTGGAAATCGCGGCCCGCCGCTTGCCAGATGCGCTCACGATAGTCCGCAGCGGCCGGAATAGTCGTGATCGGCGGCACGAGGTTGGGCATGACGATAGCCCGCGCGAACTGATGCGCGGTGAACGGTGCGACCAGCCGAAGCATGTCGCCGTCGCGCAAATGGACGTGCCAATCGTCGGGGCGGCGGATGGTCAGGCTTTGCATCGTCACGGCGGCTCCCTAACTGAAGGCCATGGCCGCTACCACCCTGACCGATCGTGCGCTCGTCCGACTGTCCGGCGAGGACGTGCGCGCATTCCTGCAAGGATTGGTCACCAGCGATGTCGCTGGAGACCTGCCGGTATGGACCGGACTGCTCACGCCACAGGGCAAGTGCCTGTTCGATTTTATGGTGTGGGCGGAAGGGGACGATTTGCTTCTCGACTGCGAAGCCGGAGCTGTGGACGACCTGATCAAGCGCCTGACCATCTACCGCTTGCGCCGGCCGATCCGGGTTGAGCGCGACGCTTCGCTCGCTGTTCATTGGTCGCAGGAGCTGGAAAACGGGCAGCCCGATCCTCGCCTCCATGCCCTCGGGCGCCGCTGGCTAGCTCCGGCGTCAGAGCCTGCGACCGACTGGCTCGAGCATCGCCTGAAGCTTGGCGTGTGCGAGGGGAGGGCCGAGCTTGGCGACCTTCTCTGGCTCGAATGCAATGCGGCAGAGCTGAACGGCGTCAGCTTCACCAAGGGCTGTTTCGTCGGCCAGGAAAACACCGCCCGCATGAACTGGCGGCAGAAGGTCAATCGCCGGCTGGTCGTCGTCCGAACGACGGCGGAGGGCCCGCGGACTAGGGTCGTTTATGACGAGATTGGGCTGGCGGTGGAGCATCGCCGTGCGGACGATCTCGACGGTGCAATCATTCCCAACTGGCTCGAAGAAGCACTCGCGCCTCAGCAGCCGTAGCCGCGACCGTCCTATGCCGCAAATATGAGTAGCACGAGGAACAGCACCGCTAGCTTGGCCGCTCGTCGCATCGTCGTCCTCAGCCGGTGAGACTATGTCCCTTCTTGCGCCGATCGAGGATGCGCCACAAGGCGATCGCTCCGATCAGCATCCAGATCACGTTGAGCGCGGCTGAGGGAATGGCCCCGTGCCACCAACCGTTGACGGTAAAGCCCACCGCACCAACCACGTTCATCGCTTGGTAGACGATCGATTGACCGGTCACCTTGCCGGCGGACAGCAGAAGATAGGCGAGCAAGATCAGGACCGCGCCCGCCCAGCCGATCACCTCAACCGCTATTTCGACCGGTGTCATGCGGGCCAGCTCCGCCCGTCGACCTGCTTCACCGGCACGCCGTCGAAGGTGTCCGGCTCGAACAGGCGGGCGTTGACTCCCATCCGTTCATGCGGCGGGTCAGCCAGCGGGACCCAGTGCGTGATGATGCCGCAATGGCCGCACCGCTGCTGGGAGATATATGCAGGGTTGGAATCGCGAGCGGACGTAGCTGTCCGTCTCACCCTCGATCTCAAGCTCCGCCGACGGGTAATAGATGCCCTGGAAGCCGGTCTTGGTGCACAGGCTGCAATTGCAATGCGTTACCTGGTCGGGCTTGCGCGGCACCTTGATGCGCACGCGGCCGCAATGGCACGTCCCGACCAGTGAGCTCACGCCGCCGCGAGCCTCCGCAGCACGTAGTGGAGGATGCCGCCCGACTTGAAATATTCCAGCTCGTTGTAGGTATCGATACGGCAGCGAGCGGTGAAGCTGAACTCCTTGCCGTCGTCCTTGACCACCTGAACCGTGACATCCTGGCGCGGCTTGAGCTCGCCGACACCGGTGATCGTGTACTTCTCGGTGCCGTCGAGTCCGTACGTCTCGGCGCTTTCGCCCGCGGCGAACTGCAGCGGAAGCACGCCCATGCCGACCAGGTTGGAGCGGTGGATGCGCTCGAAGCTCTCAGCGATCACCGCCCGGACGCCGAGCAGGACCGTGCCCTTGGCCGCCCAGTCGCGCGAGCTGCCCGTGCCATATTCCTTGCCGGCGATGATAACGAGCGGGCGCTCGTCCGCCTGATAGAGCATGGCGGCGTCGTAAATCGCCATCATCTCGCCGCTCGGCGCGTAGCGGGTGAATCCGCCCTCGACATTGTCGAGCATGCGATTGCGGATACGGATGTTGGCGAACGTACCGCGCATCATCACTTCGTGATTGCCGCGGCGTGAGCCGTAGCTGTTGAACTCGCCGCGGCTGACCTGCCGCTCCAGCAGATAGCGACCGGCCGGGCTGTCCGGCTTGATGGCGCCTGCCGGCGAAATGTGATCGGTGGTGATTGAGTCTCCGAAAATCGCCAGCGGACGGGCGCGTTCGATATCGCCCGGCGGGACCGGCTCCATCGTCATGCCGGTGAAGTAGGGCGGGTTCTGGATGTAGGTCGAGGTCGGCGGCCAACCGTAGGTGTCGCCGCCCGAAACCGGGATCGCGCGCCAGCGCTCGTCGCCCCGATAAACGTCGGCGTAGCGCTTGCGGAACATGTCCGAATGGACGTGAGCATCGATCAGTGCGCGGATCTCATCGTTCGACGGCCAGATGTCCTTGAGGAACACGTCCTCGCCATTGCGCGCCTTGCCGATCGGTTCATGCGCGAGGTCGGCGCGGACCGTGCCCTTCAGCGCATAAGCGACGACCAGCGGCGGCGAAGCGAGATAGTTGGCGCGGCAGTCCGGCGACACGCGGCCTTCGAAGTTGCGGTTGCCGGAGAGGACGCTGACGGCGACAAGGTCGTTTTCGTTGATCGCCTTGCTGATCGGCTCCGGCAGCGGGCCCGAATTGCCGATGCAGGTCGTGCAGCCATAGCCGACGAGGTCGAAGCCGATCGCGTTCAAATCTTCGGAAAGTCCGCTGGCGTCGAGGTAGTCGGTGACCACCTGGCTTCCCGGCGCGAGGCTGGTCTTCACCCACGGCTTCGGCTCCAGCCCGAACTCGCGCGCCTTGCGGGCAACGAGACCAGCGGCGATTAGCACCGACGGGTTCGACGTATTGGTGCAGCTGGTGATGGCGGCGATGACGACGTCGCCGTTGCCGACATCGAACTGCTCGCCCTCGACCGGGACGCGCGGGTCGTTGTGCTTCTTGTAGGTATTCTCCAGCTCGCCGTTGAACTGATCGTCGACGTCGCTGAGGACGACGCGGTCCTGCGGGCGCTTGGGGCCGGCAAGCGACGGCTCGATCGTGCTCATGTCGAGCTCGAGCGTGTCGGTGAACACCGGCTCGGGCTGGGAGCTATCGTGCCAGAAGCCGTTGGCCTGGCAGTAGGCGCGGACCAGCTCGATCGTCTCGTCGCTGCGGCCGGTGAGCTTCAGATAGTCGATCGTCCGCTCGTCGATCGGGAAGAATCCGCAGGTCGCGCCATATTCAGGCGCCATGTTGGCGATCGTCGCGCGGTCGGCGACGCTCATCGTCGCGAGGCCCGGGCCGTAGAATTCGACGAAGCGGCCGACGACGCCCTTGGCGCGCAGCATCTGGGTGACGGTCAACACAAGGTCCGTGGCGGTGATGCCTTCGGGAAGCTGGCCGGAGAGACGGAAGCCGACGACTTCCGGAATGAGCATGGAGACCGGCTGTCCGAGCATGGCCGCCTCAGCTTCGATGCCGCCAACGCCCCAGCCAAGCACCCCAAGGCCGTTGACCATGGTCGTGTGGCTGTCGGTTCCGACGAGCGTGTCGGGGAACGCCACGGTCTCGCCGTTCGCGTCGTCGCCGGTCCAGATGCCCTGCGCGATATGCTCGAGGTTCACCTGGTGACAGATGCCCGTTCCCGGCGGCACCACCTTGAAATTGTCGAACGCGCCGCTGCCCCACTTGAGGAACTCGTAGCGCTCGCCGTTGCGTGCATACTCCAGCTCGACATTGCGTTCGAACGCCTTGGGCGTGCCGAACTCGTCGACCATCACGCTGTGGTCGATGACCAGGTGGACGGGCACCAGCGGATTGATCTTCTGCGGGTCGCCGCCGAGCTGCTTCATCGCGTCGCGCATGGCGGCAAGGTCGACGACGGCCGGGACGCCCGTGAAATCCTGCATCAGCACCCGCGCCGGGCGGTACTGGATCTCCCGGGCAATGCTCCGCTCCTTCTGCCAGTCGACCATCGCCTGGAGGTCATCGCGAGTGACCGTCGAGCCATCCTCGAAGCGGAGGAGGTTCTCCAGCAACACCTTCATCGAGAAGGGCAGGCGGCTGATGTCGCCGAGCTTCTCCGCAGCCTTGGGCAGAGAGTAGTAAGCGTAGGTTCGACTTCCGACGGTCAGGTTTGAGCGAGTGTTGAGGCTGTCCTGGCCGGTCGGGATCATCGAGAAGGGTCCTGTGGTGCTTGGTTTGTGGGAGCGCCCGCTAGATGGGCAGTGCGCTGGCCCTTAGCAATCAGCTAGGCAGGCCGCAAACCGGAGCCTTAGGCGGCAATGCTCCAGCACATGCCGATTGCCGCAAGCGCCATTACGGCCGTCGCCAGCCAGCCAAGGACGTTCATCAGTGGCGTAATCGTGAAGACGCCCATGATCGCCTTGCGGGTCGAGATGACCATCATCACGGCCATCACCGGCACCGCGACGACGCCGTTCACCACCGCCGCCCAGAAGAGTGCCTTGATCGGATTGATCGGGGTGAAGTTGATCAACGCACCGACGGCCGTCGCAACGATGATGGTTGCATAAAAGGCTTTGGCCCGAAGTGGCCTCCGTCCAAGCCCGACTGGCCTCCCGATCGCCTCGGATAAGGCGTAAGCCGCCGAGCCGGCGAGGACAGGGATCGCGAGCAGCCCGGTGCCGACAATCCCTAGCGCGAATACCAGTGTCGCATACTGACCGGCGATCGGCTTGAGCGCTGCCGCCGCATCTGCCGAGGTCTGGATGTCGGTAATCCCGTGCGTGGCCAGAGTGGCTGCCGCTGTCAGCATGATCGCTAGCGCGACGAGGTTCGAGGCACCCATCCCGGCAAGCGTGTCGAGCTCGATACGCTTCAGCTCTACCCGGCCTTCGAGCGGATCTTCCTTCAGCGGATGCTCGTGTCGATGGTTCTGGACCTCTTCGGCTTCCTGCGAGGCCTGCCAGAAGAAGAGGTATGGGCTGATGGTCGTGCCCAGGATGGCGACGATGGTTGTCATCGTGTCGGCGTTAAGTTCGAAGCGAGGGACGAAGATGCCGCGCAGGGCCTCACCCCAGGGGACGTGGACCATGAAGAGGGTGATCACATAGGCGAATAGAGCCAGCGTCAGCCATTTGAGGATCCGCACATAGCGGCGGTAACTGATGAACACCTCGGACAGAGCGCAGAACAACGCGAAGGCGATGAGGAATACGGTGGGCGGTACGTTGACCAGCAGGGTCATCGCGTCCGCCATCGCGCCGAGATCGGCACCGATGTTGATGATATTTGCGATCAGCAGCAGCGCGACCACCGAGTAGGTCAACGGCTTCGGGAAATAGCGGCTGAGATTGCCGGCAAGGCCATGCCCGGTCGTCCGCCCGATCCGCGCGCTGATCATCTGGACGACCGACATCAACGGATAGCTGAACAGCATGGTCCAGCCGAGTGCGTAGCCGAACTGCGCTCCGGCCTGGCTGTAGGTCGCGATACCGCTCGGATCGTCGTCGGACGCGCCGGTGATCAGTCCGGGGCCGAGCACCTCCCCGACCTTCAGCTTGCGCTTGCCCTCCCCGTTGGGGTGGACGTAGCGGCCCGCCGCGTCTTTCGTCGACCTGGCCATCGCTCCGACCAACTCAGATCCAGCCGCGGCGCTTGAGGTAGAGCACCGGAACGACGCCGGTGACGATGATCATCGTCAGGGCCATCGGGTATCCGAACACCCAGTTCAGCTCGGGCATGTGCTTGAAGTTCATGCCGTATATGCCGGCGATCAACGTCGGCGGCAGGAACACGAGCGCGGCCCAGGAAAACAGTTTCATTGCCGCGTTCTGCTCGATGCTGATGAGGCCGAGACACGCATCGAGCAGGAAGGTGAGATTGTCGCCAAGGAAGCTGCTGTGATCGATCAGCGAGTGAACGTCGGTCGACAGGCTGTAGATGTGGTCGCGGATTGCATCGGCCTTCTCGCCTTTCAAATGACTCGAGCTGGACAGGAAGCTCAACAGGCGGGCGGTGCTGACCGACGTTTCGCGGATCTTGGTGACGAGGGTCTGCGCGCGGCCAATACGCGTCAGCAGCGCCGTCAGGCGATCGGCTGGAATGCGCCGTGCGCTCGTCTGCTTGGAGAAGATATGCGTTGAGATCTTCTCGATCTCGGAACCGGCCGTTTCCAATTCGTCGGCCTGCCGATCCACGATCGCGTCCAGCAAGCCGTAGATCGCGGTCATCGAATCCTTGACGATCATATGATCGCGGTGCGCGTGCTGCTGGAAGGCGCGGACCGGCTTTGGCGTCACGTAGCGCACCGTCACCACGCGATTGCCCGTCAGCACAAAGCTCATGGGATCGCTTCGAGGGCGCCCTTCCTCCACACCGTAGAGCGCACTCAAAGTCATGTAGAGTGCGCCGTTCTGTTCGTAGAGGCGGCTCGACGGCTCGATCTCGCTCATGTCCTCGCGCGTCGGAACCTGAACGCCGACGCATTGCTCGACGAGCTTGTCTTCTTCGCGCGTCGGCTCTTCGAGATCGATCCAGGTCGCGTCGTCGGAAATCCGCTCGCCTCTGCCCGGATCCACGATGCTGCCGTCGCAATTCGGTCCGTAGGCGCGCAACATGGTCGTTCGTGTCGGCTGAACGGAACGGCTTTGCAAGCCGCTTCGCTCTGCTAAGCCTAAGGGCGAATGACCCGTCAGAAGCGCGCGGCCGTAGCCGCAATCATCCTGTTGATTGCAACCGCGGCGATCCTGCTGGCGATGGGCCGCCCGCCGATTTGTACTTGCGGAACGATCGACCTCTGGGTCGCGCAGGCGAATAGCTCGAAGACCAGCCAGATGCTCAGCGACTGGTATAGCGCCAGTCACATCGTTCACGGCTTCCTGTTCTACTCGGCGCTTTGGCTGGTCCTCCGCAAATGGCCCGTCGAGCGCCGCTTTCTCATCGCGCTAATGATCGAGGCGGGATGGGAGCTTCTCGAGAACACGCCGATGATCATCAATCGCTATCGCGAAGCTACGGCCGCACTCGGCTACACCGGCGATAGCGTCCTCAACTCCA
The DNA here is from genome assembly GCA_963750315.1 of uncultured Alphaproteobacteria bacterium. Classification (GTDB taxonomy): domain Bacteria; phylum Pseudomonadota; class Alphaproteobacteria; order Sphingomonadales; family Sphingomonadaceae; genus Sphingomicrobium. Next base: position 65,463 of record CAVVQF010000015.1, on the reverse strand, counting down.
TCTCCGACATCGCAATGATGGGGATCGGATTCCTTCTGGCGCGCAGGCTGCCGGTCTGGGCCGCGATCCTGATCGTCATCATCCTGGAACTGGTGCCGCTTTTCATCATCCGCGACAATTTGACGCTGAACGTCTGGATGTTGCTTGCCCCCAATGACGCGCTGAAGGCATGGCAGGCTGGCGGCTGACAACCGGCACGATTCAGCCCGTGATGCATTGACGTTCAAACAGCCGAGGACAATTCGTGAAACTCTCCCTGCTTACCTTGCCGGTATGTCTGCTCGCGCTAACCGTCGCGACTCCTGCGCAGGCGGACGAGATTGTAGGCGGCCTGTATGTTCACGACGTCGACACGGTTCTTACCCTGGCAGGCGTTGAAAAGGGTGCCGATGTCCAGATCGGCTGGCGCGGTGATCGGATCGGTCGAACGCCGCTGCAGCCTTACGGCTTCGTCGCTATCAATACCTCGGGAGCGACCAACTACGGCGCCATCGGCCTTTCGGCGAAGTTCGGGGACAAGATATTCATTCGGCCCGGTCTCGGAATTGCGGTGCACACAGGCTCGGCAAAAACGTTTCAGGACGACAGCAACGACAAACTGGAATTTGGCAGCCGAGTGCTGTTCGAGCCCGAACTCGGTATCGGAACGCGGATCAACGACCGCATGACGATCGAGGCGAGCTGGGTTCACATGAGTCACGCGACCCTGTTCAGCAAGCAAAACCCCGGGATCGACAATCTTGGAGTTCGGCTGTCGATCAAACTCTAGCTATTGGCAGTGGGTGATCTGGGGCGGCGTGCCCTGGGTCAATTTGTACGGGCCGAGTTCGGTCCCATCCTCCAGCTTCACGTTTAGCGTCAGGTCCTGCTTTACCGCGAGGCCGGTGTAGGTCGCGCGCTGTGAGGTGAAGATTTGCCCGACGCGAATGGGTCCTGGTGCGCCGATCCGATGGGTACCGGTAACCGAAAAGGGCACCTCCGCTGTCGGGATCGGTTGGTCGATCGTGCCCGAAGCGCAGTCATACTCGACCGTCCCGAGCCCGCCTTCGAGGACGAGGCCGATGCCGGGCCCGCCCCATGAACCGCTCAATGTCGTGGGACCCTGGCCGATCGCGGCGCAGCCGGCGAGAAGAAACAACGGACCTACGGCAAGCTTCTTCATCAGACCCCCCTTTAGCCGCCGATCATGTTCTCCGGCTTCACGACGCGGTCGAAGGTTGCCTCATCGACCAGCCCGAGTTCAAGCCCCGCCTCCTTCAGCGTCTGTCCGGTCTTGTGCGCGTGCTTGGCGATCGCCGCCGCATTGTCGTAGCCGATCTCCGGCGCGAGCGCGGTGACCAGCATCAGCGAGCGGTTCATATGCTCCTCGATGCGCTTCTCGTCCGGCTCAAGCCCGTCGAGCAGGCGCTTGGTGAAGCTCTCCATGCCGGTGCTAAGCAGGTTGATCGAGCGGATTACGTTGGCGCCGATCAGCGGCTTGAATACGTTCAGCTCGAGGTGGCCCTGAAGCCCGCCGACGGTCACTGCGACGTGATTGCCCATCACCTGCGCGCCAACCATCGTCAGCATCTCGGCCTGGGTCGGATTAACCTTGCCCGGCATGATCGAGCTGCCGGGCTCATTCTCGGGAAGCTTCAGCTCGCCGAGACCCGAACGCGGGCCTGAACCGAGCAGGCGGATGTCATTGGCGATCTTGGTCAGCGACACCGCGATGGTGTTCAACACGCCAGACAGCTCGACCATCGTGTCGTGAGCGGCCAGTTCGGCAAACTTGTTGGTCGCGCTCGCGAACGGCAGGCGGGTGAGGTTGGCGATTTCTTTCGCGAAGGCGTCGGCGAACCCCTCCGGCGCATTGAGTTCGGTGCCCACTGCGGTGCCGCCTTGCGCGAGCCGGTAAACCCGCGGCAACACGCCTTCGACACGCTCGATATTGTCGGCGAGCTGCTGCGCGTAGCCGGAGAATTCCTGACCGAGGGTGAGCGGCGTCGCATCCTGAAGGTGGGTGCGGCCAATCTTCACGATGCCCTTCCAACGGTTCGACAGTTCGGCCAGCCGGCTCATGCATCGTCTTCAGTGCCGGAAGCAGCCGCGCATTGACTGCCCGAGCCGCGGAAACATGAAGGGCAGTCGGAAAGCTGTCGTTCGACGACTGCGCCTTGTTGACGTGGTCGTTGGGGTGAACCGGTTCCTTGCCGCCGCGATTGCCGGTCAGCATTTCGTTGGCGCGGCCGGCGATCACCTCATTGACGTTCATGTTCGACTGCGTGCCCGACCCGGTCTGCCAGATGACGAGGGGGAACTGGCTGTCGAGATCGCCGCGCGCGACTTCAGCTGCGGCCTGCTGGATCGCTTCGGCAATCTGAGGATCGAGGCCGCCGATGCGGGCATTCACCCGCGCCGCCGCCTGCTTGATGAAGCCGAGGGCGTGGACGATCTCCAACGGCAATTGCTCGCGCGGGCCGAACGGGAAATTCTCGATCGACCGCTCGGTCTGGGCGCCCCAATAGGAGTCTGCAGGAACCTGGATTGGGCCGAAGCTGTCGGTTTCGGTGCGCGTGGTGGTCATGAATTGAACTGAGCCTTCGTCATTGCGAGGAGCGCTAGCGACGAAGCAATCCGGTTGGATCGCGTCGCTCCGCTCGCGATGGCCGGCTCCTGCTATTTCTTGCGGGTAAAGTCCACGTTGACGACGTTCGATCCGTCCTCGGCCGGCTCGGCTTGGGGCGCGTCGTTTTCCGCTTCCTCATGCTCCTCGTGCAGGTCCTCCGCGCCGTTAGCCTGGAACTTCAGGCTGAAATCGACCGCCGGGTCGACGAAGTCGGTCACCGCGGCGAATGGCACCTTGAGCGTCGAGGGCACGCCTCCGAACGACAGGCCGACGCTAAATTCGTCTTTGCCGACCTTGAGGTCCCAAAACCGGTGCTGGAGCACGATCGTCATTTCGTCCGGGAAGCGCTCGGTGAGGTGCTTCGGGATGCTGACGCCCGGTAGCTTGGTCTTGAACGTGATGTAGAAGTGATGCTCGCCTGGCAGGGCGCCCGTACGCTCGACCTGCCCTAAAACCCGCCCGACCACGTCGCGCAGAGCTTCCTGTACAATTTCGTCGTACGGGATGAGGCTTTCCGGAGGCTCGTCGCTCATAACCAAAACTGGTAGCGTGGCGGCGTTCCCGGTCAAGGCGTCATCGCATCTTCGGCGGGACTATCTCGATCTTCGAGATATGGCCGATCTCGAATCCGGACTCTTCGATATTCTCGTACAAATACAGGCTCTTTCCATCGGCGCTGAAGCTCGGTTGAGCCTTGCTGAACGGCGTTTGGGTCAGGCGCTCGAGTCCGGTTCCATCGGGCCTGACCCGGTAAATCTGTCCCACGTTCACGCCGCCGCCTCTGTTCGAGGCGAAGACGATGGAAAGTCCATCCGGAGCCCACATCGGCCATCCGTCGAAAGCGGGACTGTTGGAAAGATTGCGACTTGATCCGTCATCGATACGCGTGACGAACACCTCGCTGTTCCGCGCTGCCGGACTCTGATCCCAATTGACCGCCGCCGTCGCCGTCACTCGCCTGTGCGCGACCGACAATCCGTCCGGCGAGGGTACGGGATAGGTGCAGACGGCCTTGCAGTCCGTGATCCGTCGCACGTCGCTTCCGTCAACAGCCATGCTGTAGATATCGATCCACTGGCGCGACCATTCGGCCTTTCGGTCCGGCGTGGCTCGCGGTGAATTGAAAAAGATCCGCTTCCCGTCGGCGCTCCAGTGCGGATGCGAGTCATCGCCCCAGGAATTGGTTAACCGCCGGAGGTCCGATCCATCGGCCTTCATGATATAGATTTCTGACTCGTCCTGATCGGGCGACCCTGCGGGACGCATGGCGAAAGCAATCTGCTTGCCATCGGGGGACCAGCGCGGTGTCGCGGGGTCCGTGCCGATCATGCCACCGTCGAACAGCAGATGCACGTTCGAAGCCTTGGCGTCCGCCAGCCAGATCGCCTGCCGGCCGGACCGGTTGCTCTGGAACATCAGCGTCTGGCCGTCCGGCGAGATATCCGGATACGAATTGCGTACCCCGGTTACCGAGATTGGCGGGCTGACCGCCGCCAACATGATCAGCAGACCCAACATTCGTTCGAATAAGCCTGAGCGTCGCGAGCAACTCAACCATCTTTGTCGCAGGCGGCTTCGATCGTTAAGACGAGCAGCAGCTCAACGAGGTGAAACCAGATGCCGATCGACCCGACTCAGCCGTACGACGACACCAATATCTTCGCCCGCATCCTCCGCGGCGAACTGCCGTCGAACAAGGTCCACGAAGACGAGTTCGCGTTGGCTTTTCACGATATCAACCCGCTGGCTGCGGTCCATATTCTGGTCATCCCGAAGGGCTCGTACGTGTCCTGGGACGACTTTTCGGAGCATGCCTCCGACGCCGAGATTGCCGGCCTGACGCGCGCGGTCGGCAAGGTCGCACGGGACACCGGGCTCGTCACCAAGGGCTATCGAGTTCTCGCTAACGTCGGTCAGCGGGCGGGGCAGGAAGTTCCCCACCTGCACGTCCATATTTTCGGCGGACAACCACTGGGGCCGATGATCGTACGCTAAAGGGATTGCCCTGACGTCCTGAGCCGCTAGGCTTCGCGCAAATTTCCGCCATCCAGGGGAGAACACATGGCGACTAAAGCACCGCGGGGAGGCCTGCTGGGCCGCGTAAAGCCGCTCGACGCAATCCTCGCCACTGCGGAGAAGAAGTCGCTGCACCGGACGCTCGGGGCGTTCCAGCTGACCCTTTTCGGTATCGGCTGCGTCATCGGGACCGGCATTTTCGTTCTGACCGCCGCCGGCGCGCAGAAGGCCGGTCCGGGTCTGATGCTCGCCTTCGCGATCGCCGGTGCGATCTGCATCGTCGCGGCGCTCTGCTACGCCGAGATCGCCGCCATGATCCCGGTCGCGGGATCGGCCTATACCTACACCTACGCCAGCATGGGCGAAATGCTCGCCTGGACCGTCGGTTGGGCGCTGGTCCTCGAATATGCGGTGGCCGCGAGCGCGGTTTCCGTAGGTTGGTCCGGCTACTTCACCGGGACAATTCTCGAACACACGTTTGGGGTACACTTGCCTGCCGCGCTGACATCCGCGCCCTTGGCACTTGGTGGTGCTCCGGGCGGTTTCATCAACCTTCCGGCGGTCGCCATCGCCCTGCTGGTAACCTGGCTACTGACGATCGGCACGACGGAGTTGGCGCGCGTAAATGCCGTGCTGGTGGCGATCAAGGTGACCGCGCTGACCGTGTTCATCTTCCTGACTCTGCCGAGCGATCAGTTCTCGGCCGACAAGTTCAATCCGTTCCTTCCGGCCGGGGTCTTCGGCGGGCTCGGCACGGGCGTGGGCGCGGTTGGCGCAGCGGCGACGATCTTCTTCGCCTACGTCGGGTTCGACGCGGTTTCGACCGCGGCCGAGGAAACCAAGAACCCGCAGCGCAACGTGCCGATCGGCCTGATCGGTTCGCTCCTGTTCTGCACGGTTTTCTACATCCTCGTCGCGGCCGGCGCGATCGGGACCATCGGCGGCCAGCCGATCATGGGTCCGGGCGGCGTTCCGTTCCCGACCGGTTCGGAAGAGCTGGCTCGCCAATGCGCCTTGCCACAATTCAAGGAGGCGCTGGTTTGCTCCAACGAAGCATTGGCGCACGTCCTGCGCACGATCGGATGGTCGGGCGTCGGCAATTTTCTCGGCTATGCGGCGTTTATCGCGCTGCCGTCGGTCATTCTCATCCTGTGCTTCGGCCAGACCCGCATCTTCTTCGTGATGAGCCGCGACGGCCTCCTTCCGGAGAAGCTGTCCAAGGTTCACCCGAAGTGGAAGACGCCGTACGTAGTGACCATGATGACTGGTGTCGGCGTGGCCCTGGCCGCGGCCTTCTTCCCGGTCGGACAGTTGGCCGACTGGGCAAACGCCGGAACGCTCTACGCGTTCATGATGGTCGCCATCTGCGTCATGATCCTGCGCAAGACGGCTCCGGACGTGAAACGGTCGTTCAAGACGCCGGCGCTGTGGCTCGTCGGTCCGGCGACGATCGTCGGCTGCATCTTCCTGTTCCTCAATCTGCCCTGGCAGGCGATCCTGGTGTTCGTGGTCTGGGGCTTGATCGGGCTAGTCACCTATTACGTGTACGGCCGCCACGTGAGCCATCTCGGCCGCGGCCTAATCGAAGTGCATGAGGAAGAGGCGCATGACCTCAAGCCTCACGTTCCGGGCATCGACTGAGTTGGTTCTGACCTGAATAGCTGAGGGCGGTCCTTCGGGGCCGCCCTTTTCTTATGCGGCCAGTTCGCCCGCCAGTGTCTTGAGGTCCGCTTCAGGGCGAGCGCCGTAATGCTGGATGACTTCCGCCGCCGCGATGGCGCCCAGGCGAAGCGACTGCTCCAGGCTGCTGCCGCGGGCGATGCCGAGCAGGAAGCCGGCAGCGAACAAGTCGCCCGCGCCGGTCGTATCGACCAGCTTCTCGATCGGCTCGGCGGGAACGTCGGCACGCTCTTCGCCACGGGTAGCGAGCGCTCCGTCCTCGCTTCGAGTGACGACCAAAATCTCGACTTTGCCTGTCACGGCAGCGACGGCGCTTTCGAGATGCGCGACGCCGGCCAGCGCCTCGATCTCGGCCTGGTTGGCGAACAATATGTCGATCCGGCCATTGTCGAGCAGCTCGTTGAAACCGTCGCGATGGCGGTCGACGCAGAAGGTGTCCGAAAGCGTGAAGGCGACCTTGCGGCCCGCCTCACGTGCGACCTCGATCGCCCGGACCATCGCGTAGCGCGGCGTCTCCGGGTCCCACAAATAGCCTTCCAGATAGAGGATCTTCGCGGACCGGATCTGCTCCTCGTCGAGCGCACTTGCCGGAAGGTGCTGCGCGGCGCCGAGGAAGGTGTTCATCGTGCGGTGGCCATCGGGCGTGACGAGGATCATTGAGCGCGCCGTCGGAACGCCGACGTCCGACGCGGGCGTGATGAATTCGACGCCTGCCGCAGTGAGGTCATGACGATAGAATTCGCCGAGCTGATCCGGGGCGACCAGGCCGATGAAGCCCGCGCGTCCGCCGAACGCCGCGACGCCAGCGGCGGTATTGCCGGCCGATCCACCGCTAACCTGGTGCGCCGGACCCATGTGCGAATAGAGCCGCTCGGCTTCCTCGGGATCGATCAGCCGCATCGACCCTTTGACCAGGCCCTCCGCATCGAGAAACTCGTCGGTGGCGTTGGCGATCACGTCGACGATGGCATTTCCGATGCACAGTACGTCGAGGCGGGAATCGGTCATGTGAGGGCACCTGTTGCTTTTGCGGGAGAAAGCGCGCGCCTAGCTTCGGCGGAGACAGGCGGCAAGCTTGCCTCGTCCCGCGGCGCTCGCCATGACTGTGCGATGCGCCGTATCATCTTTGTCGCCGCCGCCATGTCGCTCGCCGGATGTATGGCTCGGGCGCCGCAGCCCGAGCCCGTGAAGGCGCCGCCCATAGTACAGGCGCCGGAAGTGCGCAGCGATCTCACCGGCATGACGGCGGGGGAACTCATCCAGCGGATGGGCCAGCCGGCGCTTCAGGTCCGCGAAGGCGCGGGGCTCAAGCTCCAGTTCCGTGGCCGCTCATGCATTCTCGACGCCTATCTCTATTCGCCGCCGCAGGGCACGGGAGCAGAGCGGGTCACGCATATCGACACCCGGTTGGTTAACGGGAACGATACGTCTCAGGCGTCTTGCATCGCCTCGCTGACGCGGTCCTGAAGCCGGGCAGCGGCCCAGGCGGCTGCCTCCGCGATAACCGGGTCGGCATCATCGAGATGAGCCTTCACACTCGCTGACAGATTTTTCGAGCGGCTGTTGCCGGCTGCGATGAGGCAATTGCGAATCATCCGATTGCGCCCGATCCGCTTGATCGGAGACCCGGCGAACATCTCGCGAAACGCGTCGTCGTCGAGCTTGAGCAAATCGGCGAGTTGCGGCGCCGCCAGTTCGGCGCGCGGGAGAAATGCCTTATTGGCCGCGGCCGCCTCGGCGAAACTGTTCCATGGGCAAACCGCCAGGCAATCGTCGCAACCATAGATGTGATTGCCGATCGCCTCCCTGAACTCGACGGGGATCGGACCATCATGCTCGATAGTCAGGTAGGAGATGCATTTGCGCGCGTCGATGCGGTGCTCGGGACCGATGGCCGCGGTCGGGCAGGCGTCGAGGCAGCGAGTGCAGGTGCCGCAGTGAACGCCTTCCGTCGCGGGCTCGTCGGGTTCCAGATTCAGCTCGGTCAGGATCACGCCAAGGAACAGCCAGCTTCCATGCTCGCGCGAGACGAGGTTGGTATGCTTGCCCTGCCAGCCGATGCCCGCTGCCTGGGCGAGCGGCTTCTCCATCACCGGAGCGGTATCGACGAACACCTTCAGCTCCGAAGGTGACTGTCTCGACAATGAACCGCGCCAGCGCCTTCAGCGCCTTCTTGACCGTCTTGTGATAGTCGCCGCCCTGCGCATAAACCGAGATGCGTCCGCGTTCGCCTTCGTCCGCCAACGCCATCGGGTCAGCCGCTGGCGCGTAGCTCATGCCCAAGGCAATGGCCGATTTGGCGCCGGACCAGAGTGCGGTTGGTGACACCCGATGATCGGCCCGCGTCTCCATCCACCCCATCGTCCCGTGGTGGCCGGCCTCGATCCAGCGGCGAATATCGAGCCCGGCCGCGTCAGCGGCGTTGGCCCCCGTGAAACCACAGGCGACGAACCCCAGACGCTCGGCCTCGGCGCGTATTGCGTCCTTAAGGGTTTGGCTCTTATCCACGTCGCGGCCCTTATCACCGGGCCGCGTCGTTTCTCTAAGGAATTCCAGTGCTTCGACAGGCCACGCCGCAAAGCTGGACGAGCGGTTACGCGGTCGAAGCCCGCAATCTCGTCAAGGACTTCGCGGAGAAGCGCGCTGTCGATGGCGTCAGCCTGGAAGTGCCGACCGGCTCCATCTTCGGCCTCCTGGGACCTAACGGGGCCGGCAAGACGACGACGCTGCGGATGCTGCTCGGCATCATCGAGCCGTCGTCGGGAGAGCGCTGCGTCCTGGGCCACACCCGCCCGATCGAGGCAGCTCACCAGATCGGCTATTTGCCCGAGGAACGCGGTCTCTATCCCTCCATGAACGCCCGCGAAGGTATCGCATTCATGGGCGCGCTCCGCGGCATGCACTTGTCCGCAGCGCGCAAGAAGGCCGATCAGCTTCTTGAGGAAAACGGCCTTGGCGACTGGGCCAAAAAACCGATCCGCAACCTGTCGAAAGGCATGGCGCAGACCGTCCAGCTGCTCGGCACCCTGGTCCACGATCCGCGCCTGATCATCCTCGACGAGCCGTTCTCGGGGCTCGACCCGTTCAATCAGGGCAAGCTGGAGCGAGTTCATCCGTGGCCGCGCCGCCGATGGCGTGACGGTCATTTTCTCCACCCACGTCATCGCCCACGCCGAGCGCCTTTGCGAGCAGATCGCGATCATCGCAGCGGGAAAGGTCGCCTTCAACGGCCAGGTCGATGAGGCGCGCGCCAAGCTCCGCCCGATCGTTCGCCTCCGCACTCGTGAGGCCGATGGCACGTGGCGATCGTCCATCCCCGCCGAAGCGAGAAAAGAAGGCGGCGAGTGGATCTTCGAGCTGCCGCAGTCCGGCCCTGAGCCGCTGCTGAAGGCGCTCATCGACGGCGGCGCGGGGATCGAGACGCTGGCGATCGAACGGCCGGGACTTCACGAAGCCTTCGTCGCAATCGCCGGAGATGCCGCTGCCAAGGCCATGGACACGCCCGAGGAGATGACGCCGTGAAGGAGCTCCTCCGCGCCGCCTTCGTCATCGCCCGCCGCGATTTCACGGCGACCGTACTGTCACGCACGTTTCTTCTATTCCTGCTCGGTCCGCTCTTTCCGTTCCTCATGGTTGGCGTATTCGGCGCTGCCACCGCCCCGATGAGTGCAACCGAAAGCTTGCCCGTGGGCGTCGTTGCGACACCGGCGGAATTCCAGAAGATGGAGCAGGCGCGCGGCCAGCTGCAGGATACCTTCGGCCCGCTGGGCGTCGTCAAGCTTAAGCGGATTGATCCAGCCGGCTCATCCCGCGCTCAAGGCACGCGGCAAACGGGCCGGCCCGGATACGTTGCAGTCCTGGAAGGCGGCCTCGCCAATCCGCAGCTCTACGGATCGGTCAGCGCTCAAAGCGGCATCGCGAAGCAATTGCGCCTGATGATCGGCCAGGGCCGGCAGACGGCCGGGTCGGCCCAGCCTGTGCATTTGCCGGTGATGCAGACAAACCCCTCGCCGACCGCCCCGAATGCGGGAGGGCAGGATTTCACGGCGCGAGCGGGGCAGTCCTTGCTGTTCCTGCTGACTATCCTCCTTGCCGGGATGCTGCTGTCCCAGCTGATCGAGGAGAAGTCGAACAAGGTCATCGAAGTTCTCGCGGCGGCGGTTCCGGTCGATGCCATCTTCCTCGGCAAGCTGCTTGCCATGCTCGCCGCCTCGCTCGCAGGCATTGCGGTTTGGGCAGCGGTAGGAGCGGCGGCGCTCGAAATCTTCGCGCCCAACGGCCTTGGCGCACTTCCGCCGCCGGCCGTCGGGTGGCCGCTCTTCGTCCTGTTCGGCGTCATCTATTTCGCCATGAGCTATTTGCTGCTCGGCTCAATCTTCCTCGGCATCGGTGCCCACGCGTCGAGCGCCCGCGAAGTCCAGACTTTGTCGATGCCGGTGACGATGGCGCAAGTCGTCATCTTCGCCATCGCATCGATCGCGATCGGCAATCCGAACGGCAAGGGCGCGCTGGGCGCGATGTTCTTCCCGTTGTCCTCGCCCTACGTGATGATCGCGCGCGCCGGCGAACTGCCCGACCTCTGGATCCACGGGCTGGCCGTGGTGTGGCAGCTGCTCTGGGTGGCACTGTTCCTGCGCATCGCCTCAAGCATCTTCCGCAAGAACGTGCTCAAGTCCGGCCCGTCCCGTGCAAGTCGCCGCAAGGTTGCACGAGGCTAGGAGATTTAGATGAAGCGACTTCTAGCCTTCCTGACCGCCGCGGCAATGATTGCGCCAGTGCAGGCAGCGGCGCCTACGACGCAGCTCGACCTTACGCCGGCAGGCAAATGGCGCATTGATTATGCCGACGATGGCTGTGTTCTAAGCCGGGATTTCACGTCCGGCGGACAACCGCACAAGGTTGCTCTAACCTTCGAGCCGGTGACTCCGAACGTCTGGATGACTCTCCATTCGCCGGATCGGTTCGGACACCGTGACGACGGCGATGCCAGAGTTGAGATCGATGGCGTGGTCATGAAGACCCCGGTTCATTTCAATGTTTTCAAGGACACGCCAGCCGGAAGCATTCGCGAATATTGGTTGAAGGAATTCAATTCGAACGTCGCCAGAACGCGGCGCTCGCTTCGGCTGGACACGGGCCGGTACGGTGACATCCGTCTGGATTTCGTGGGTTTTGCCGAAGCAATGAAATCCGTCGAAACCTGCGTCGACGATCTTCATCGCTCGCTTGGGATCGATCCGGCCGTATTAAAGGGTATTGCCGCACGCCCCGTAGCGTTTGGGGGCAGCGTCATCACGCTCCCCGAATTCCAGAACGAATTCAAGTATCAGATGCTATTCTGGGTGACGCCGTCCGGACGCGTTGACGAGTGCCACCTCCTCGCACCGACCGGCAAAGCGAACTTTGACAAGAATGCCTGCGAGGAACTGAAGAAGAATGGCAGGTTTAAGCCCGCGAAGAACGCCGCGGGCGAACCTATCCGCGCGCCAGTCTATGAGAACGCCGACGTGCTGACGACTGTGATCCGGAATTAGGCCAGCGCCGCTTCGGCCTGCTCCGTCAGCCACTTTTGCATGTCCATGTATGGGAACGGACCGTGGCTGACGCGGGCGATACCGGCTCCTGCCCAGCCTGACCGGGTCGGTCCGCCCGGCAGGTGCATGGCGTTCACCGGCAGCGGCACGGCGGCGCAGACGCGCTCGACGAGTGACATGTTGGCCAGCCCCGGAATGAAGTAGCCATTCGCGCCGGCCTCGGCATACGCGAGGCCCCGCTCGATCGCCTGATCGGCGAGCCCCGCGTCGTGCGTTTCCGGCTCGGCTTTCAGGAACAGGTCGGTGCGGGCGTTGATGAAGAAGTCCGTGCCGACGCCCTGCCGCAACGCCCCGAGGCGGCTGGCGTGGTCGGCAATGTCGTACAGGCGGTCGGTTCCGACGAGCTGGTCTTCGAAATTGCATCCGATCGCGCCGGTCTCGGCAAGCCGGCGGCCATTCTTGGTCAAGCCGTCCGCGTCGGTTGCGTAGCCGCCTTCGAAATCGATCGTCACCGGCAGGTCGACCGCCTTCACCATCCGTGCCGCGTTGGCGACGGCAAGCTCGAACGGCACTTCTTGCCCGTCGCCGAAGCCGTTGGCCATAGACACCGAGGCGCTTCCTGAGGCGATCGCCCTCGCCCCCGATTTCGCGACCGCAATTGCGCTGCCTGCGTCCCACGCGTTGAACAGAACCAACGGGTCGCCGGGCACGTGAAGCGTCGCGAAATCGTCGAACTTGCTCATGAAGAACCTCCTGCGGTCAGGAGGCTTTGGATCAGCGCTTGAGGCATCGCTACCCGAATCTTGCGATCGACAAATAAGCTCAGCTTATCGCCACGCGGGCCATTTCCTCGAGCTTTGCCATCAACGTCCGGTGTGGGAACGGACCGTGGCTGATCCGCGCTACTCCGGCGCTCGCCCATTCCGTTTTCGGTGGCGCGCCAGGAAAGGCGATAACGTTCAGTGGGAGGGGGACTTCGCGGACGACCCGCTCGATCTGCTTCGAATCCGACAACCGGGGGACGAAGAAGCCGCTTGCGCCCGCATTGGCGAAGGCTTTCCCGCGCTCGATGACCTGATCGATGAGCGCATCGTCATGCTGCTGCGTCTTCAGCAGAAGGTCGGTACGAGCGTTGATGAAGAAATTATCGCCGACCTGCTTCCGGATGGACTCGATCTTCTCGACCTGCTGCGGGATGGGGTGGAGGCCCTCTCCGCCGATCACCTGGTCCTCGAAGTTGCATCCGACCGCACCCATGTGCGCCAGCCGCCAGACGTTATGGGCGACGGCGTGCGGATCGGTCGAATAGCCGCCCTCGAAATCGACCGTTACCGGCAGGCTGGTCGCGTCGACGATGCGGGCGGCATTGGCGAGCGCGAAGTCGATCGGAACCTGCTGCCCATCCGGCCATCCCTGTGCATCGGCGACCGGATGGCTGCCCGTCGCAAGCGCCTTGGCACCGGCCTTCTCGACGGCATGGGCGCTGCCCACGTCCCAGATGTTATAGAGGATGATCGGGTCGCCCGGCACGTGAAGCGCGGCGAATTTCTCGAACTTTTCAGTCATTGGACCCGCCCATTGGCTGTGGAAACAGGAACGCGAGCGGCTCTTAGGCCGATTGGGCGTCTGCAGGAACGAATATTCCGGCGCTGGAACAGAAAAGCATTGCTATGCGTATTGCCCATTCCGAGATCATGGCGCTAACCCATGGTTCTCTAGTCACAACAGGGAATTAGCTGATGAAGAAGATTTCGACCGCTTTCGCAGTGGCCTTTGGCGTCGCTGCTCTCGCAGCATGCAACCAGAGCCCGCAAGAGCAGGCCGCTGACAACATCGAAGCGAATGCCGAGAACACGGCCGACATGATCGAGTCGAACACTGGCAACGCCGCCGACATGGTCGAGGACAACGGCCAGAACGCTGCTGACGCAGTCCGTGCGGAAGGCGAAAATAAAGCCGACGCGGTTCGCGATGGCGCCGACGCAGACGGCAACAGCGCGAATTAATTTCGCTCAGGCCGCGCGCACGCATGCGGCTTGAAAGGGGCGCTCCTTCTTTGGGGGCGCCCCTTTTTTATTCTGCCTAGTGGACGAACCGGGCGACGACATCGCGATAGGACCGGCTGACTTTGATCTGCGCGCCTGAATCCAGCACCAGGAAGCATTCGCCATTGGTGTGCGGCTTCACTTGCCGCACTAAGTCGAGATTGACGATCGTCGAGCGGTGGACCCGCTGGAAGCGGCGCGGATCGAGGCGCTTCTCGAGATCCTTCATCGTCTCGCGCAGTATGAGCGTATTGTCGCCCGTCTGGATGCACATGTAATCGCCGGCTGCATCGATCCGTTCGATCGTGTCGACATCGACCCTGAAAATCTGTCCCTGGTCCTTGATGTTGATCATCTTTTCGAAGCGGTCGGGCGCTGGGCCCTCGGGCGACGCGTCGGCCAGCTCTTCGGCAGCTTCGGGAGCATGCTCGGCCAAGGCTTCCTTCAGCCGCTCGTTCTCTCCCGCGCTCCTTTTCTCCGACAGCCGCTGGCGAACGCGGTCGAGCGTCGCCGCCAGTCGGTCTTCCTCCACGGGCTTCATCAGATAATCGACCGCCTGGGCCTCGAACGCCCTCAGCGCATGGTCGCCATAGGCTGTGACGAACACGAACAACGGGGGTTCGACGTCCATCAGACCCTGGATGACGGAGAAACCGTCGAAGCCCGGCATCTGGATGTCGAGGAAGACAAGGTCCGGCTTGTGGGTCTTGATCGCGCGGATGGCCTCACGTCCGTTAGCGGCTGTGGCGATGACTTCGACGTCATCGTGCGCCTCGAGGCGCAGCTGGAGCCCCTGGGTCGCAAGCGGCTCGTCATCGACGAGCACGGTGCGGATGGTCATGAGTTTCTGTCTCCGGTTTCGTAGGGAATTTCGAGGATAACGCTAAAGCCCCCCTTGTCGTTCTCTTTGGTCGTAAAGCCATGGGCCGGTCCGTAGGCTTGCGTCAAACGGTCCCGAATGTTCGCCAGTCCGACTCCGGTCGATGGACTTGCCGAAAGATCGGAGCCTTCTCCGGTTCCATTATCGGAAACCTCGATCCGTACCGCCTGCCCCTCGCGGCTGGCATTGATCCAAATATCGGCGCCGCTTTCGCTCGGCGTGACAGCATATTTGATGGCGTTTTCAACCAGCGGCTGAAGAAGCAGCGATGGGAGCCGTGCCCCAATCGTGTCGGCCTCGACCCTGAAGTGCGGACGCAGCCGGTCCTCGAACCGCATCTTCTCAATCTCCAGGTAGAGTTTCAGTGTCTCCACCTCCTGCGCGAGCGTCACGTTCGCGGTCGGCTCGTTGGCAAGCGTGTAGCGAAGGAAGGACGACAACCGCGCGAGCATCGCATTCGCCCTTTCGGTCTGCTTGAGCAGCACGAGGGTCGAGATGGAGTTCAACGTGTTGAACAGGAAATGCGGGTTCAGCTGGTAACGAAGCATCGCCAGCTGGGCGGACGACGCGGCGCTCTCCAGCCGCTCGCGCTGCTTGATCTCGTCTTCCAGCAACAGGAAGTAATTGATCCCGTAATAGAGCGCGGCCCAAGCCGCGAGCAAAGCGAAGTCGACGATGATCGCGCCGAGGTAAACGACGCCGGTCGGCTTGAGATCGGGTTTGACGAACGTCGCGACGCTCCACGTCTCGATGACCGAGAAGACGCCGGATGCCAGGATGACGACGGCGAGAGACAGGACCAACGTAAACATCGGCCGCATCGCGATCAGGCGACGGAACAGCGTCGCCATCAGCAGGGTGAGCGAATAGCCGGTCGCGGTCAGGATGGCGATGTGGACGATAAGGATCGGCCCCATGCTGTTGACGAAGCCGGACAGCGCCCGAAGAATGAAATAGCCGGTCCAGCCACCCGTCTGCAGGAGCCAGAAGGCGCGGTCCTTGCTCTCGAAGAATGGACGGTCGAGCCCGACCCCCTTGGCGATGGGGGCCGCGGGGGACCGGATCACCGGCCGATCGCTGGCCATCTGACCCTGTCGTTCGATTGTTGCGCTATCGGTCGCCATCGCCGGCCCCGATATAAGCAGGCAATTCTGCCATTGCGAGCAGCGGCCGGAAGCGGCAATCCGTTCCGCTACAGGAGACACGGATGAACGAGCATGCGCCGCGCGCGAAGTTCCGCAGCATGGACCAAGGTACGGCGGAGGATTGGGCGACCATCGGCAGCCACTTCTTCCCCTTCGCGCAGGGCCTCAGCGACCGTGTATTGACCCATCTCAGGCTGCTCGACGGCGACTATGGCGGGTTCCCCGTCGATCGCCTTGAGCACTCGCTGCAGACGGCGACTCGCGCTCATCGCGGTGGAGAATCCGAGGAATATGTCGTGATGGCGCTGTTTCACGACATCGGCGACACGCTCGGGACGCTTAATCATCCGGACATCGCCGCCGCGATCGTGAAGCCGTTCGTGGATGAGAAGCTCCACTGGATGTGCGAGCACCACGGCATCTTCCAAGGCTATTACTTCTTCCACTACCTCGGGCTGGATCGCGACATGCGGGAGCAGTACCGCGGCCATCCGCATTTCGAGGATACCGCCCGCTTTTGTGAGCTTTACGACCAGACGGCGTTCGATGAGGCTTACGACACGGCGCCGCTCGATTTCTTCGAACCGATGGTGCGCCGCATTTTCTCGGCACCGAAGCGCTCGATCTACGTTAGTTCCGCCGAATAAGGACCCCACATGACGTTGCTCCGTACGGCCGTTGCCGCGGCCGCTATCCTGCTTGCCGGTTGCCAGTCAGCCGAATCAAATACCGCCGCAAACTCGAGCGAGAGCGGGCAGGAAACGCAGATTGCGCCGATCCTCGACACGGCCGAAGCAAAGGATTCGGCGACTTATGCCCGCCCGCTCGAGGCCCGTGTCTACCATGTCGCGCTCGATCTTGGGGTCGACTTCGAGGCAAAGAGGATCGGCGGCACCGCGACCCTCGACATCGACCGCAAGCCCGATGCCAAGGAAATTATCCTCGACGACAAGGGCCTTGAAATCCAGAGCATCACCGACGGCTCGAACCAGCCGCTCGACTACAAGGTTGGCGCCGCCGACGAGAAGCTCGGCTCACCTCTGGCCGTCGCCCTGCGCCCGGACACCAAGCGCCTGATTATCAAGTACAAAAGCGCCAAAGATGCCGGTGCGCTGCAATGGCTGACCCCCGAGCAGACCGCCGGGAAGAAGAAGCCCTATCTATTCAGCCAGGGCCAGGCGATCGAGAACCGTAGCTGGATCCCGACACAAGATTCACCTGGCATCCGCCAAAGCTGGGAAGCGACGATCCGCGTCCCGGCCGGCCTCACTGCCGTGATGAGCGCTCCGAAGTCCGCCGAGCCGATCACGCAGGGCGGCGAGAGCGTCTTCAGCTACAAGATGCCCCACAGCGTCGCGCCCTACATGATCGCGATCGGGGTCGGCGACCTGGCGTTCAAGTCGCTCGGCAAGCGCACCGGCGTCTGGACCGAGCCGGTGATGCTCGACCGCGCCGCCGCTGAGCTGGCCGACACCGAGAAAATGGTCGAGGCGGCGGAGAAGCTTTACGGGCCGTACCGCTGGGGGCGCTACGACCTGCTCGTCCTGCCGCCCGCCTTTCCATACGGCGGCATGGAAAATCCGACGCTGACTTTCCTGACGCCGACCTTCATCGCCGGCGACAAGAGCCTCAACGGTCTCGTCGCACATGAACTGGCGCACAGCTGGTCGGGCAACCTCGTTACCAACGCCAATTGGTCCGACAGCTGGCTCAACGAGGGCGTTACCTCCTACTTCGAAAACCGGATCATGGAGGAAATCTACGGTCCGAAACGCGCCCAGCAGGAAGCCGCGCTCAGCTTCGACGAGATGACCAAGGCGCTCGCCGAAGAAAAGAACGGCCCGAACACGCAGCTTCACCTTAATGCGAAAGACGGCGTGCCCGACGGCGGGGCAGGCGGAATTATCTACGACAAGGGCGCCACCTTCCTCCGTACGGTCGAAAAAATCGTCGGTCGCGAGAAGTGGGATGCCTATCTGCGCTCCTACTTTGATCGCCATGCCTTCCAGCCAATGACCTCTGACCGGTTTTTGGCGGATATGCGGGCAAATCTGATCAAGGGAGACAAGGCGCTCGAAGCCAAGCTCCAGCTCGACAATTGGATCTACAAGCCGGGTCTGCCGTCGAACGCGGTGCGGCCCGATCCGGCGGCTTTCGCGACGGTCGACAAGGCGGTCGCCGCCTTCACCAGCGGCGGTCCTCCGCCGGTCGGCTTCGCGAGCTGGACCACAGCCGAGAAGATGCGCTTCCTTAACAAGCTGCCGCGAACGCTACCGACAGCACGGCTTGCAGAGTTGAATCAGCGCCTGAAACTCAATGAAGCCGGAAATAATGAAGTGCTGTTCTGCTGGCTCGATTTGGCCATTCGAAACCGTTTCGATCCGGCGGTTCCGGCACTCGAGCGTTTCCTGACCACCCAGGGCAGGCGTAAGTTCGTGAAACCATTGATAGAAACCCTCTCGAAGGACGCTCAATGGGGCCGGCCGATCGCGGTGCGCGTCTACAGGGTCGCGAGGGGGTCCTATCACCCGATTACGCAGCGTGATTTGGACAAGCTAAATCTGACGAGTTGAGGCCGGTTCTTAACCGCGTCTCAACCCTCTTCAGCTACCGCTTGCTGAGACCAGATTTAGTGGGCGCTGATGTACGAAGCACCAGATCGTTACAAGCGGATGATCTCGGCACGTCTGCCGGATGGGGAGTCCCTCGGACTCGCCAGTGATCCGGCGGA
Source organism: uncultured Alphaproteobacteria bacterium (assembly GCA_963750315.1). GTDB lineage: Bacteria > Pseudomonadota > Alphaproteobacteria > Sphingomonadales > Sphingomonadaceae > Sphingomicrobium. The sequence goes on along the minus strand of CAVVQF010000015.1, from coordinate 46,824 downwards.
CAATGCAAGCACGCCGCTTAAAGATGTCCAGTTGATTTCGCGCGCCCAGCTCGCGCCGTTTTTTGCTGCCGCCAACATCGTCGCGTCACTGATGATGATCACCGCCCTCTGGGAAGAAGTGAACCCGATGCTGCTCGTGCCGTGGGGCGGCGCGGTGGCCCTGGCGAACATGGTGGCGATGCAGATCGCCCGGACCCAGTCGATCACTCATATCGGACGTTCGGGCCGCCACATTCCGGACTGGCTGATGATCACCGAGGTCGTCGGCCGCGCTGCTGTCTGGCTTTCGCTACCGCTCTATTTGTTCACGTCGATCCCGCCAGGAGCGCAGGTGATCGCCGCGTCGATCGCCGCCGGTCTTGGAATCGCCGGACTTGGCCTTGTCGTCCACCCTCGTTCCGCCATCGGCTGGATGTCGGCCTTCACCGCCGGCGTCTGTTTCTGCATGTTCGTCGGCCGGGACACGGTTCCTTTCCAGCACATGATCTCGATCCTGTTCACGCTGGGAGTCTCGATTTTCGGCGTTCTCAACGTTGCCCGCTGGGCGTTCGAACAGCTCAAGACCAATGCCAACTTTAGCGCCCAGAGCGAAAGCGCCAGCCTCCTGCTCCAGGAATATGAACAGCGCGGCGTGGGCTGGTTGTGGCAGGTCGATAGCGAGAATCGCGTCACCTATATCAGTTCGCGAATGACGGCTTTGCTCGGCCGTCCGGCGAGCCAACTGCTCGGTCACTCGATGCCGTCGCTGTTGGGCGGCAATGCCGAATTGGGCCGCAAGCTGCTTGAGAAGCAGCCGTTCAACCAGCTCGACATGGAGCTGCAGACGGCGCGCGGCTCGCGCTGGATTTCGATTGCGGGCGATCCGATCATCGATACCGCCGGCCGCTTCGAGGGCTTTCGCGGCGTCGGCAGCGACATCACCGAAATGCGCCAGACGCAGGAGCGGCTCACGCATCTTGCCAACATGGACGTGCTCTCCGGCCTGCCCAACCGCGGTCGAGTCCGCCAGTTGCTTGGCGATTGTCTTCGTTCCGCTACGGCGTCGAGCACGCCTTGCGCGATCCTCTTTCTCGACCTCGATGGCTTCAAGCCGGTCAACGATACCTTCGGTCACCCCAAGGGCGACGCCGTGCTCCGCGCGGTCGCCAAGCGCCTGGTCGACGAGGTCGGAATCGACGGTCACGTCGGTCGCATGGGCGGCGATGAGTTCGCCATCGTCATCGTCGACGCTCAGTCTCGCAAGAAGGTGGAGCAACTGGCCGACCGGATCATCGTCGCCATTCGAGAACCGTACATGATCGACCAGACCGAAATCCGCATCGGCGTTTCGGTCGGTTGCGCTTTTGGCCCGATCGACGGCGCCACCGTCGACGATCTCATCCTCAAGGCCGACCTTGCGCTTTACCAAGCGAAGGACGCCGGCCGCGGTGTTGCTCGTTACTTCTCGTCCGAGCTGCAATCCGAACAGGAAGACCGTGTCCGGCTGGAGAACGACTTGCGCCAGGCCGTCGCGGCAAAGCAATTCCATTTGAACTTCCAGCCGCTGGTGAACGCCAAGACGCAGAAGCTGATCGGGTTCGAGGCACTTATCCGCTGGAATCATCCCGCAGCGCGGCTTCGTCCCACCGAACGTGTTCATCCCGGTTGCCGAGGAAACGGGCCTGATGGTCCAGATCGGCGAATGGGTGATTGACGAGGCTTGCCGCGCTGTCGCCAGCTGGCCGGACCCGATTACCGTCGCGCTGAACATCAGTCCGAAGCAGATCGTCCTTCCCGCACTACCCAACGTGGTCAGCGAAGCGCTGTCGCGCTGGAAGGTCCCGGGCAATCGGATCGAACTGGAAGTTACCGAGGGCATATTCCTCGGCGACAGTGGCCCAACTCTCGACGTAATGAAGCGCCTGCGCGCGCTTGGCGTAGGCATCGCTCTCGACGACTTCGGCACCGGCTATTCGTCGATCGGCTATCTGAACAAGGCGATTTTCCACAAATTGAAGATCGACGGCAGCTTTGTCCGCGAGGCCGGTACGCGCCCCGAAAACGTCGCGATCATCAAGTCGATCGTCCAGCTCGCGAAGAGCTTCCGCATGTCGGTCACCGCGGAGGGCGTCGAAACCGCCGAGGATTTCGAGCGCATGCGCGAACTCGGGTGCGACACGATCCAGGGTTATTTGTTCGGCAAGCCGCTTTCCTACGAGCGCGCCAACCAGATGGTGGTCGGCCTTGGCGCCAAGAGGCTGGCCGGCTGATCAGTAGCGCGCGAGGATGAATTCTCGCGCGCGCTCATATTCGTAAGGGGTCACCCGGCCGTCGCCGTCACCATCGGCGATTTCCTTGAAAGCGAGCGCGGCCGGCTGCGCTTCCTGGACCGAGATCACGCCGTCGTGGTTGGCGTCAAAGCTCGTCTTGGCCCACTGATTGAGCACCCAGTCGCGGTCGAACAGCTCGATTGCATCGGGATTGAACGTCGCGGTTGAGGCGGGTGGCGCATCGGCGACTTGAGCGGCAGCCAAGATCAGCAGTGGGATCATGAAGCGGGTAACGCACCTGGCGTTCGCAAGCTCCGCCGGTGACCTCAGGTTCGGAGGAGAGCCGTCCTCACCGCCTTCGCCAGCGCTTCCGCGCGGAACGGCTTGGTCAGCAAAGGTGCGTTCGGGGCGATGCGCCTGATGGAATCCGTCTCGCTGTAGCCGGACACGAACAGGATTGGCTGCTCGGGCTGTTTCGCAAGGATCCGGCTGGCGACGTCGGCGCCGGACAGGCCGGGCATGATGAAGTCGAGGACCACCAGGTCCGGCTGCTCGGCCGCGAACGCGCTCAACCCGCTCTTCCCGTCGGCGGCCTCGCGAACCTTATAGCCTTGCTCCGCGAGGGACTCGCTGATGAAGGCGCGAACGTCGGGGTCGTCGTCGATCACCAAGATACGCTCGATCGCGACATCTTCCTGACCCGCGCCATCGTCAGCCTCTCCAGCAGGAACATGGTCGGCGGGCTTACCGGCGAAGCGGAAGTATAGCTTTACGACTGTCCCCTTGCCCGGTTCGCTCTCGATGCGCGCAACGCCGCCCGACTGGAGCGCCATGCCGTAGACCATCGACAGGCCCAGGCCCGTGCCCTTGCCGACTTCCTTGGTTGTGAAGAACGGCTCGAACGCGCGCTCGCGCACGTCTTCGGGCATACCGTCGCCAGTGTCGCTGATGGACAGTTCGACATAGTCGCCGGCATCGAGGTCCGAATCCTGCTTCAAGTGAACCTTGCGAGTCACGAATGACAGGACACCCCCATTCGGCATCGCATCGCGCGCATTGATCGCGAGGTTCAGCACCGCGACCTCGACCTGGGTCGGATCGGCCAGCACCGGAACCAATTCCTGATCGAGTTCGAATTTCTTCTCGATGCCCGGCCCGAGCACGTTGCGGAGGAGGGGACGCATATTCTCGATCAGCGGCGCGATGTGGGTCGCGCGTACTTCCAGCCGCTGGACCCGGCTGAAAGCCAGCAATTGCCCGGTCAGGCGTGCGCCGCGCTCGGCGGCGGTGAGGGCGTTGGTTGCGTAGCGGCGAAGCTTGTCGTCCTCGATCCGCTTGGACAGCAAATCAAGACCGCCGACCACGACGGTCAGCAAATTGTTGAAGTCGTGCGCGATGCCGCCGGTGAGCTGCCCCAGCGCCTCCATCTTCTGGCTCTGGCGAAGCTGCTCCTGCGCGGCTTTCAGCTCGGTGATGTCGCGCGCTTCGAACAGCAGGTAAATGATCGCCCCCTCGGGATCGCGAACCGGCTGGACCGACACGTCGAGCGTCGCGGTCGCCAGGCCCTCCCGCTCCATTCGCACTTCGGTTGTAAAGACGTGTCCCTTGGCCGCGCGGCTAATGCCCTTCTTCATGATGGCGATGTGCTGCGGATAGCTCTGGAGGGTCGGCGCGTCCCATAGCTTCTTGCCGATGGCGTCCCCGGGGTTCGCATGCCGCCACTGTTCGCGCCGGTTGTTTACCGCCAGCACCGTTCCGTCGGGCTCCAGTAGCACCATCACCTCGAGCGCGGCCTCGAACACCGCGCGGAATTGAGCTTCGCGCCGGGCAAGCTCTGCGGTGCGCTCCTCGACCTGCCGCTTAAGGTCGAGCTCGGCCTCCTTGGCGACCGTAATGTCGGTCGCTGCGCCGATGAAGCCGGCAAGCTCGCCGTCCGGCCCGAACCGCGGCGAGCTGGTGCTCTTCAGCCAGCGATAGTCGCCGGCGCCATTCTTGTACCGGCCTTCGAGGGTGAAGGTTCCATGCGCGGCCTCTCCGGCAATCGATTCCGCGACGATGCGATCATGGTCATCTGGGTGAATCCGCAGTCGCCAGTCTATCGTCCGGGCTCCCTCGCGGTCGCCGCCGACAAAGTCGACATAGGCATCGTTCACGAAGTCGCGCGTCCGGTCGAGCCGGGTCACCCACATTAGTACGGGCGCCTGGTTGGCGATCCGGCGGAAGCGGTCCTCGCTCTCGCGAAGGGCCCGCTCAGCCGCGCGCTGCTCGGTAACGTCCTGCACGAGAACGACGATCCCGCGAACTTTTCCCGCCGGGTCGGTCCACGGCATGTAATTGGCCTGAACCGCAAGATTGCCGCGGGTCGGGTGCGGGAAGTCGGCGGCGAAAAACTTACGCTCGCCCTTAAATGCGGCTTCGATCAACGGCTTGCGATCTGCCCAGACCTTGTCCCCCAGCAATTCCGCCATGGTGGACCCGAGAAGCTCGCTGCGCGGCCGCTCGAACCAGTCGGCCATCGGCTTGTTCATGAAACGGTAGCGGAGGTCTTCGCCAAGGAACGCGACCATCACAGGTAACATGTCGGCGACAGCGAGAATGCTTGAGAAATCGAACCCGGGCGTTCCGGGAGCCAGGTTCGGCGGCTCCTCGAACGGCTCGGCGGCGTTTTGCGTCAGTGGGTTAGCCCCGTCGTTCATGCTGCGACCATGCTAGGCGAATCCCCCCGAGAGTCACGCGCCAACCTGCGTCGCGGCTCCGCCGCTCAACTGCGAGAATTGCCGCCGGTTCCACCGCCGCCGGAAACCGGTTCATTCCGGCCCGTCTTGCGGGTTTCGTGACCGCAGCTTACGAGCCGCGGCCATGCATCAATTCGAGCTTACCGAGGACCAGCTCCAGATCCAGGAGATGGCGCGCAAGTTCACTGCGGACGCGATCACCCCGAACGCGGCCGAGTGGGACGAGAAGCATATCTTCCCGCGCGACACGATCCGCGAGGCCGCCGAGCTCGGCTTTGGCGCCATCTACGTCAGCGAGGAAAGCGGTGGCATCGGCCTCGGCCGGCTCGAAGCCGCGCTGATCATGGAGGCGATGGCCTATGGCTGCCCGTCGACCAGCGCCTTCATCTCAATTCACAATATGGCCGCCTGGATGATCGACCGCTTCGGCTCTGCCGAGGTGAAGCAGAAATATCTGCCGTCGCTGATTTCGATGCAGCGGATGGGCAGCTACTGCCTGACTGAACCGGTTCGGGCTCCGATGCGGCGTCCCTCAAGACCAAGCGCGGTGCTCGACGGCGACCATTACGTCGTGTCGGGCTCCAAGGCGTTCATCTCCGGAGGCGGCGAGAACGAAGTCTACGTCGTACTGACCAGAACGAGCGACGACGGTGCCAAGGGCATCACCGCGATGGTCGTGGAAAAAGAAATGCCGGGCGTCACCTTCGGCGCGCAGGAAAAGAAGCTCGGCTGGCATTCACAGCCCACCGCGCAGGTCAATTTCGATGAGGTCCGTGTTCCGGTCGCCAACCGCGTCGGCGGCGAAGGCGAAGGCTTCCGCGTCGCGATGATGGGCCTCGACGGCGGCCGTCTGAACATCGGCGCCTGCTCGCTCGGCGGCGCGCAGCGCTGCCTCGACGAGGCAGTCGCCTACACCAAGGATCGCAAGCAGTTCGGCCAGGCGATCGCCGATTTCCAGGCTACCCAGTTCACGCTGGCAGACATGGAGACGGAGCTTCAGGCGGCACGCTATCTGCTCTACGTCGCGGCGGCCAAGGTCACCGCAAATGCGCCCGACAAGACGCGCTTCGCTGCCATGGCCAAGCGTCTTGCAACTGACACGGGATCGTCCGTGGTCGACCGCGCTTTGCAGCTACATGGCGGCTACGGTTATTTGATGGATTATCCGATCGAGCGTTTCTGGCGTGATCTTCGCGTGCACTCGATCCTCGAGGGCACGAACCAGATCATGCGTGTGATCGTCGGCCGGGACATGCTCCGCCAGTGACCGAGGACGTCCTTGTATCGGTCGACCGCAATGTCGGCCGAATCCGCCTCAACCGCCCGAAAGCAATTCATGCGCTGACCCGCGAGATGTGCGACGCGATGAGCGAAACGCTGCTGGCGTGGCGCGACGATCCGTCCGTGCAGGTCGTCGTCATCGACCATGCCGAGGGCCGCGGCTTCTGTGCAGGCGGCGACGTGGTCATGCTCGCGCGCAGCGGTGCCTCGGATGCCGAAGACGCGAAGAAGTTCTTCTTCAGCGAATATCGCCTCAACCATCTGCTGTTCACTTATCCGAAGCCAACCGTCGCGATCATGGACGGCATTACGATGGGCGGCGGCGTCGGCATTTCGCTGCCCTGCGAATATCGCATCGCGACCGAAGCGACGCGCCTCGCCATGCCGGAGACGGGCATCGGCCTGTTTCCAGACGTCGGCGGTGGCTGGTACCTCTCGCGCCTGCCGGGCCGCGTCGGCCAGTTCATGGCGCTGACCGGCGCACGGCTTGATGCGAGCGAGTGCGTCTACCTCGGGCTGGCGACCAACTACATCGAGCAGTCTTCGCTCGAGGAGCTGCACGACCGAATCCTGAAGGCGCCGAGCCGGCTGAAGGGTACGCTCGGGTCGATGGCGACCACGCCGCCAGATGCGAAGATCGAAGCGAACATGGCTTCGATCACCCGCCTGTTCGCCTCCGACCGGCTCGAGGAAGTTCTCGCAGCCCTCGACGCGGACGAGAGCGAATGGGCGCATTCGGAACTGGCGACTATCCAGACGAAGAGCCCCTTGTCTTGCAAGGTATCGCTTCGGCTGCTCGCGGAAGGCGCCAACCGCGCCACCTTCGCCGACGAGATGCGCGCCGAATATGCGCTCGCCGGACGGGTCGTACGGACCCACGACTTTCGCGAAGGCGTCCGCGCGTTGCTGATCGACAAGGACAACAACCCGCAGTGGGACCCGCCGACGCCGGAAGCAGTTGACGACGAGATGCTCGACATCCTGTTCGAACCGCTGGGTGAGCGCGAAAGCTGGACCCCGTTTCCGGAGACCGGAGAATGACCGACTACACAACCGTCCTCGTCGAAAAGCGGGGCGCGGTGACGCTCGTCACGCTGAACCGCCCGCAGGCGCTCAATGCGCTCAACAGCGACGTTCTGCGCGAACTGATCGAGGTCTTCGCCGCCTATGACGCGGACGACGGCCAGCACTGCCTCGTCCTGACCGGCTCCGAAAAGGCGTTCGCCGCCGGCGCCGACATCAAGGAAATGCAGTCGCAAGGGTTTGCCGACATGTACTCGGCGAACTTCTTCGGCGGCTGGGAGCAGGTCACCTCGACCCGCAAGCCGTGGATCGCCGCGGTCGCGGGCTATGCGCTCGGCGGCGGCTGCGAAGTCGCGATGATGGCCGACTTCATCATCGCCGCCGACACGGCGAAGTTCGGCCAGCCGGAGATCAAGCTCGGGGTCACGCCCGGCATGGGCGGCTCGCAGCGGCTAGCGCTCGCGGTTGGCAAGGCCAAGGCGATGGAAATGTGCCTGACCGGCCGGATGATGGATGCCGCCGAAGCCGAGCGTTCAGGCCTCGTCGCCAAGGTCGTTCCTGCCGACGGTTTCCTCGACGAAGTCATGAAGACCGCCGAAGCGATCGCCGGCATGGCCCCGCTGGCGGCAATCGCCAACAAGGAAATGATCAACGCCGCGTTCGAAATGCCGCTGAACCAGGGCATCCGCTTCGAGCGCCGCCTGTTCCACGGCCTGTTCGGCACCGAGGACCAGAAGGAAGGCATGAGCGCCTTCGTCGAAAAGCGGCCGGGGAACTGGAAGGGACGCTGAGCATGGCGAAGATCGCATTCATCGGGCTCGGCCACATGGGCGGCGGAATGGCGCCGAACCTTGCCAAGGCAGGCCATGACGTTTCCGCCTTCGATCTGAGCGAGGAAGCGCTCGCCCGCGCTGTTGAGCAGGGCTGCAAGCGCGCTGGTTCGACGGCCGAAGCGGTCAGCGACGCGGACGTCGTCGTCACCATGCTCCCGGCCGCGCAGCACGTGCTCGGCGTCTATCGCGACCAGGTGTTCGGCAAAGCACCGCAATCGGCGCTTCTGATAGACTGCTCGACCATCGACGTTGCCTCGGCCCGCACGGTTGAGGAAGAAGCGGCGGCGCAGGGCTACACCATGGTCGACGCCCCGGTGTCAGGCGGTATCGCGGCTGCTGCCTCCGGCAATCTCGCTTTCATGGTCGGCGGTTCCGACGAAGCATTCGCCCGCGCGAAACCTTTCATCGAACCGATGGCCAAAGCCGTCATCCACGCCGGCGGCGCGGGCGCAGGGCAGGCGGCGAAGATCTGCAACAACATGATCCTCGGCGCGACGATGGTCGTCACTTGCGAGGCGTTCGTGATGGCGCAGAAGCTGGGTCTCGACCCGGCGGTATTCCACGACATCGCCTCCAAGGCGTCGGGCCAGAGCTGGTCGATGTCGGTCTACACGCCCGTGCCCGGCGTCGGCCCCGATACTCCAGCGGACCATGATTACGAGGGCGGCTTCGCTGCCGCGCTGATGCTGAAGGACCTCAAGCTGGCGATGGATGCCGCCCAGCACGCCGGCGCCTACACGCCGCTGGGGTCCGAGGCGGAACAACTGTACCAGCGGTTCGTCAATCGCGGCGGCGGGTCGAAGGATTTCTCCGGCATCATCAAGATGCTCGACGACAGCTGGAAAGCCCCCGGCGAAAAATAGGAGTGTTCATGCGCCTTGTCGTTCTGACTGCCCTCGCAACCGTTTCGCTCGCCGCATGCGGGCAGAATGCATCGTCCAACAACGAAGCAGCCGCGACGAATGTGCCGGTCAATTCGGCCGAGGCGCCGAGCGCTCCCGCAACGCCTGCTGCGGCTCCTGCCACGAAGGAAGAGGCGCTGAAGGTCATGCACGAGCGGCATGAGGGCATGGAGCAGATCGGCAAGTCGACCAAGACGATCAAGCGCCAGCTCGATTCTTCCGCGCCCGATGTTGCCGAAATCCAGAAGGCGGCGGCGACGATCGCCGATCTGGCTGCCAAGTCGCCGAACTGGTTCCCGCAAGGCACTGGCCCCGACGTCGGAAAGACCGGCGCCAAGGCCGAGATCTGGCAGAACTTCGGGGACTTCGCGGCCAAGGACGCCGACTTCCGCAAGACCGCCCAGGCCTTCAACGCTACCGCCGCCAGCGGCAATCTCGACGCGATCAAGTCGGGCTTCGCCGACCTCGGCAAGTCCTGCAAGGCGTGCCACGACAAGTATCGCTCGGACATGCACCACTGAGCCGAGACCCGGCGATGAAAGTGCCGATCTGGGACCTGCCGACGCGCCTGTTCCACTGGACGCTGGCGGGCCTGATCGCCTTCAGCTGGTGGTCGGCCGAATATCATTACGACGACCTCCACATCTGGTCCGGCATGGCGGTGATGACGCTGGTGTTGTTCCGAATCCTGTGGGGTTTTTTCGGAAGTTCGACCGCGCGCTTCGCCAACTTCGTGCGGGGACCGAAGGCGGTATTCGGATATTTGCGCGGTAGTTGGCGCGGCATCGGCCACAATCCGCTTGGCGCGCTGAGCGTCGTCGCGCTGCTTGCAGTAGTTGCCGTGCAGGTTGGGCTCGGTCTCATCGCCAGTGACGAGGACGGCCTGATGCAGGGTCCGCTCGCCAGGCTTGTCAGCATCGACACGTCGGACTGGGCTCGCGAGCTGCACGAGACCCTATTCAACGTCCTGCTCGCGCTCATTGCCCTCCACGTGGCGGCGATCCTCTTCTACCGGCTGCGCGGGAAACGCCTGCTGATGCCCATGATCACCGGAAAGGGCCACCCCGAGCCCGGCGTGGAACCCATGCGGCCCTCGAAGGGCTGGGTCGCGATCGTCTGCCTGCTGCTCGCACTCGTAATCACCCGCTGGGTGATTGCGGGTGCACCACCGTTCGGCCCTTGATCGTGCGACCTGGTGCGACCACATCGCGGGCATGCTGATCCGCACCGAGCAAACGCCTAATCCCGCGACCCGCAAGTTCCTTCCCGGCCAGACGGTCATGGAAGGCGGGACGCGCGACTTTCCGGATGCGACAAGCGCCGAGGCCTCGCCCCTCGCCGCAGCTTTGTTTGCAAGCGGGCAGGTTGAGGGTGTTTTCTTCGGCCGCGACTTCATTTCGGTGACCTCGGCGCCAGGCGTCTCATGGGGCGATCTCGAACCGATTGTGCTTGAAACTCTGCTCGATCATTTCGTCGGCGGCGCACCCTTGTTCGCACAGGGCACTGCGGCGGGCATCCAGATCGACGACGCGCCGACAGTCGAGGAAGATCCCGAAGACGCTGACATCATCGACCAGATCAAGGATCTGATCGAAACGCGCGTCCGCCCGGCGGTCGCTCAGGACGGCGGCGATATCGTCTATCGCGGGTACAAGGACGGCCGGCTGTATCTCGGCATGCAGGGCGCCTGCTCGGGCTGCCCGTCGTCGACGATCACCCTCAAGCGCGGCATCGAAAATCTCATCCGCCACTATGTCCCCGAAGTGGAATCGGTCGAAGCGGTCTGATTCTTCGCTTGCCGCAAAGCGACTCCTGTGAACACATTCGTTCAAAGGTGAGTTGAGGACGGACCGTGATCCTGGCCATCGATACATCGACTGCTGCTTGCAGCGCCGCGCTCTTCGACAGCGCTGGCGCGTGCGTTGCGCACCGCGATGAGCTGATCGGCCGCGGCCATAGCGAGCGGCTTGTCCCAATGCTCGATGAGCTACTCGAGGGCAGGCGCGCGGATTACATCCTGGTCGGGGTTGGTCCGGGCAGCTTCACCGGCATTCGCGTAGGCATTGCTGCCGCGCAGGGTCTGGCGATCGCCTGGAACTGCGAAGTGAACGGCATGTCGTCGCTCGCTCTGCTTGCCGCAGGCGCGTCTGGGTCAAGCTCCATCGCCGCCGCGGTGGACGGAGGCCATGGCGAGTTGTTCGTCCAGCAGTTCGACGGGCAGACGCTTCAACCGGCGACCGAATTGATCAATCTTCCGCCCGTGGAAGCTGCTCGATCCATCAACGCGGAGGTAGTCGCCGGCCCCGGCGCACAGTCGCTGGTCGATGCGCGGGGCAACGGCCGCGTCATTGATGCAATGCCTTCCGCCAGAAATGCTATGCGGCTCCCCGATGAGCTCCGCTCTCTGCCGCCCAAGCCAATCTACGCCCGCGCGCCCGACGCCAAGGCGAAAGCCGCGTGAACGCCACCGCCGCATCGAGCGCCGAGCTGCTGATCGTCGACGGCGGCTCGGCCGACCTCGACTCCGTCGTGGTGGTGATGAACGCCGCTTTCGACGAGCGCTTCGGCGAATCCTGGACACGTTCGCAATGCGCCGGGATCCTGCCGATGCCGGGCGTGAAGCTCGTGATCGCCCGTTTCGCGGACGGTGAGGCCGCGGGTTTCTCCTTGCATCGCACGATCAGTGACGAAGCCGAGTTGCTCCTGCTTGCCGTCTCGCCCGAATTCCGGCGGCGTGGCATCGGCAAGATGCTTCTAGATCAGTTCATGGACTATGCCCGGGGCCGCGGCGCGACGCGCGTGCATCTTGAGGTTCGGGAAGGTAACCCTGCCGTTATCATGTACCGGTCGGCCGGTTTCGCTATAGCCGGGCGTCGGCGCAAATATTACCGCGGGCGTTTTGGGGGCGAATACGACGCCCTGACCTTGTCGTCCCAAATATAGAACGGCTTGATCTAAATCATTCACCGAGTGCTATTGCTGCACTCCCGAACATCTCGTACGCGCTCAAGTACGTACAGGCATAAAGCTGGTGCGGCCCTCTTGCTCGGGGAGACGCCTCAAATGAACGGAAACGAAGACGCAGAAGATACTCTGCTAACACTTACTGCGGACATCGTTGCTGCCCATGTCAGCAATAACAGCGTCGCAGTGAACGACCTGCCCACTCTTATCCAGAATGTGCACGGCGCCTTGACCGGCATTTCGGGAAACCGCTCGGCGCCTGAAGTCAGGCCCGAACCGAAGGTCTCGATCCGGGCGTCGATCAAGCCGGACTACATTGTCTGTCTGGAAGACGGGAAAAAGCAGAAGATGCTTAAACGGCATCTGATGACCAACCACGGAATGACTCCGGACGAGTATCGTCAGAAGTGGGGACTTGCCGCCGACTATCCGATGGTCGCGCCCAACTATGCGGAACAGCGCCGGACGCTCGCCAAGTCGATCGGTCTTGGCACCAAGCGCCGCAAAACGCGCAGCAAGAAGGCCGGCTGAGATTGCAAAGGGAGCGGTTCGTTCATCGCTCCCTTTCCTTTGACGCTTCGCCAAGCGCACCTTAACTGGAGCCCATGCGGAAGATCGACATCGAGGCCCTGTGCGCCGACAAGGGCCTGCGGATTACCGAGCAGCGCCGCGTCATCGCGCAGATTCTGTCGGAAGCCGAAGACCATCCGGACGTGGAGACGCTCCACGAGCGTGCTGCTGCGGTCGATCCGAAGATTTCGATCGCTACCGTTTATCGGACCGTCCGCCTGTTCGAGGAAGCGGGCATCCTGGAGCGCCACGAATTCGGCGACGGCCGCTCGCGGTACGAGGCGGCATCAGACGCGCATCACGACCATCTGATCGACGTCGAGACGGGAACGGTCATCGAGTTCGTCGATGAGGAATTGGAGCTTCTTCAGAAGCGCATCGCCGAGAAGCTCGGCTTCCGCCTCGTCGACCATCGCATGGAGCTTTACGGCGTCGCGCTCGACCGCAACCGCTAAGCGGTCCGACAGCTCCCAGTTCAGGGCTGCCATCCGCAGCCTCCTGCTTCTCCTGTTGTTCGCGGTGATCGGCCCGATCCACGTCGCCACCAAGCTGATCTTTGGAAAGTCCCGCTGGCCGCGATGGTTTCTGGGCTCGGCGGCATGGATCGTCGGCGCTCGCCCGAAGGTCGTGGGGCGCCCGCTGAACTCGCATACGTTGCTGATCAGCAATCATGTCAGCTGGCTCGACATCCTGATCCTCGGCGGATCGACCGGTACGGCGTTCGTGTCGAAGGACAATCTCGGTCACGGCGTGATCCATTGGCTCGCTGACCAGAACCACACGCTCTACGTCCGTCGTGAGGATCGCAAAGGGTCGATGCAGCAGGCAGAAGCGATCGCCCGCGCTGCTGAGCGCGACCAGCCCATCGCACTAGTTCCCGGAGGGGACGACGGGCCCGGGCGACCAGCTGCTCCCGTTCCGTTCATCCCTGCTGGAAGCGGCGGCCTATGCGTCGGACAAAGTCGAAGTCCGCCCCCTCGCGCTCGATTACGGCGCGGCAGCGACCGAGGTCGGCTGGCACGGCGAAAGCGGCAAGGACAATGTGCTGCGCATCATGGGCCGGAAGGGCACGCTGCCGGTGACCATCCATTTGCTTCCACCGCTCGATCGGACTAGCGACCGCAAGGCGTTGGCGCAGATGGCGCGGGACGCCATCGCCCAGACCCTTGCATCGCCGGACCGCAGATGAATTCCGCTCCAAAAACCTTTCGAGTCAAAAGCTTCGGCTGCCAGATGAACGTCTACGACGGCGAGCGCATGGCCGAGCTGCTGGGCGCGAATGGCATGACGGCGGCGGGCGAGGGCGAAGACGCCGACCTGGTCGTGCTCAACACCTGCCACATCCGCGAGAAGGCTGCGGAGAAGGCTTATTCCGACGTCGGTCGGCTGCGGCGGGAGGATGGTTCCAAGCCGATGATCGCGCTTGCGGGCTGCGTTGCGCAGGCGGAAGGCGCCGAGGCTCAGAAACGTTCGCCGATGATCGACGTAGTGGTCGGACCGCAGGCCTATCATCGGCTTCCGGAAATGGTGACGCAGGCCGTTCGCGGCGGGCGTCCGGTCGACACCGACATGCCGGCAATCTCCAAGTTCGACGCCTTTCCGAAGCGCAAGCGCGCAAACCCAAGTTCCTTCCTCACCATCCAGGAAGGCTGCGACAAGTTCTGCACTTATTGCGTCGTGCCCTACACGCGCGGCGCGGAGATCTCGCGGCCTGGACGCGACATCGTCGCCGAAGCACAAGAGCTGGTTGAAGCCGGCGCCCGTGAGGTCGTGCTGCTCGGTCAGAACGTGAACGCCTGGGCGGAAGGCGGCCGCGATTTTGCCGGGCTGATCCGCGAGCTGGCGAAGATCGATGACCTTGCGCGTATCCGCTACACCACCAGCCATCCGGCCGACATGAACGACGCTTTGATCGCCGCCCACGGTGAGGTCGAGAAATTGATGCCCTATCTGCACTTGCCAGTGCAGTCGGGAAGCAACCGGATCCTTAAGGCGATGAACCGCAGCCACACGGTCGAGTCCTATCTCGCGACGCTGGAGAGGATGCGCGCGGCTCGGCCGGACGTCGCTTTGTCGGGCGACTTCATCGTCGGTTTTCCGGGGGAGACCGAAGACGATTTCGAAGCGACGCTGAGCCTGATCGAAGCAGTTGGCTACGCCTCGGCCTATTCGTTCAAGTACAGCGCGCGGCCCGGAACGCCTGCGGCATCGATGGACGATCAGATCGCGTCGGAGGTCATGGACGAGCGCCTGCAGCGCCTGCAGGCCCTCGTTATCGAGAAGCAAATGGCCTTCAACCGCGCGAGCGTCGGCAAGGACATCGACATCCTGATCGAGCGGAAGGGGCGACACGCCGGCCAGATGATCGGGCGCTCGCCCTGGCTTCAGTCGGTCCATGTCGAAACCGACGCGCTGCCCGGCGACATCATCGCCGTGACCACGACTTCGGCGGGTCAGAACAGCCTCGCAGGCGCGGTCAGGGAACTCGCCGCCGCCTAGCTCGGCGTCTCTCCGGCGACCGTCGTCCGGTACAATTCGCGCCGGTGACCCGGATAATCGTTGAACGCCTGGTGGATGCACAGGCGATTGTCCCAAACCACGACCGTGTCCGGCTCCCAGCGCAGACGGCAGGTGAATTCATGGCTGATCGTGAAGTTCAGCAGGAAATCGAGAATTGAACGAGCCTCTTCGTCCGCCATGCCCTCGATGCCGACAGCATAGGTGCCATCAAGGTAGAGCGCCTTCTCGCCCGTAATCGGGTGCGTGCGGACGATCGGATGGACGCTGCCATCGACCTTTCGCCGAAGATGGTCGGGCAGTTCGTCAGCTCCGCGCGTCGCGGCGAGCCGGCCCATTGGCGTATCGCTCACTTCAACTGCCGTGTGCGAAGTTCGAAGCACGTCGCGCATTGAGAAATGCACGCGCAGCCCCGAGATCATCTGCCGATAAGGCTCGCTCAACACCGAGTAAGCGAGAGCCGAATTCGCCCAGATCGTGTCGCCACCGAACGGTGGCACCTCCACCGACCGCAGGCTCGTGATCGCCGGCGGCTGCGGCAGGAACGGGGAGTCCGTGTGCCAGCCCGACCCGAACACCATCCGCGACCGGTCGCCGGCTTCCTTGATCACCGGCTGGACGTTGTCGTGTCCGGGAACGCCCTGCTGTATAGGCATCCTCGGCAGCCGGTCCGAACCGCAAGCTGAACTCGTCATGCTCGCCATGGCTCAGCTTCTGCCCGCGAAAGAAGACCATCTTGTGCCGGAACAGCGCCGCCTGGACTTCCGCGAAGGCCTCGTCCGTCAGGTCAGGGATAGCGACACCCTTGATCTCCGCGCCCATGGCGGCGGCGAGCGGCTCGACGTGAATGAATCGCGTTGGCAACGCCCGATTGTCGAATTTCTCAGTCGGATGAAGCCGCATTCCGGCAACAGTGGCGTCGGCAAGTCACAGAGTCGAGACCGGCGCGCTTGCACCCTTGGTGCGTGCCTCTATCTTGAGCCTCAATTGGGAAAAGGAGTCCAAGCGGCCGCATGGCTTGCACCATCTTCAATGCTTCGATTGGCGCTGCCTGATGGCCCGCCGAGACACCTCCACAGTCGCCAATGACGCAGGACGCGCCCGGCTCGAACTTGAGTTCGAGCAGCCCTACCTGCTGGGGCCATTGTTCGGCGATTACGACCGCCACCTGATCACCATTGAGCAGCAACTCGGCGTTCATATCGCCGCGCGCGGCAACAAGGTGCAGATCGAGGGCGATCCGGACTCCGCCGCCCGCGCCCGCGAAGTGCTGATCGGCCTCTACAATCGGCTCGACCAAGGGCATGACGTTGATGCGGAAGCGGTCGAGGCCGTGCTCGGCATGGCCGTCCAGCCCAACCTCGACGGCATCATCAATGAACAAGTGTCGTCGCCGCCGCGCGTGATGATCCGCACGCGCAAAAAGACGATCGTCCCGCGTTCGACGACCCAAACGACCTATATGGAAGCCCTGTCCCGCGACGAGATGATCTTCGCGCTCGGCCCGGCGGGCACCGGCAAGACCTACGTCGCGGTTGCCCAGGCCGTTTCGCAGCTGATCGCTGGGACGGTCGATCGGCTGATCCTGTCGCGTCCGGCAGTCGAAGCCGGTGAACGCCTGGGTTTCCTGCCCGGCGACATGAAGGAGAAGGTCGATCCCTATCTCCGGCCCCTCTACGACGCCCTGTACGACATGCTCCCGGCCGAGCAGGTTGAGCGCCGGATCGTCAGCGGCGAGATCGAGATTGCGCCGATCGCCTTCATGCGCGGCCGCACCTTGAATGACGCCTTCATCATCCTCGACGAGGCGCAGAACACCACGCCGCAGCAGATGAAGATGTTCCTCACCCGCTTCGGCATGCGCAGCCGGATGGTGATCTGCGGCGACCCCAATCAGACCGATCTTCCCAATGGCGTGAAGTCCGGCCTCAACGACGCGGTCGGCAAGCTCGAAAACATCAAGGGTATCGAGGTCGTCCGCTTCTCGGCCGCCGATGTCGTCCGCCATCCGCTG
Organism: uncultured Alphaproteobacteria bacterium; assembly: GCA_963750315.1. Lineage (GTDB taxonomy): Bacteria > Pseudomonadota > Alphaproteobacteria > Sphingomonadales > Sphingomonadaceae > Sphingomicrobium. Next base: position 29,736 of record CAVVQF010000015.1, on the reverse strand, counting down.
GTGGGCCGGATCGTCGACGCCTATGAAGGTCCCGGGGCGCAACAATGATGCTCGAGATCGATATCGAATCCGACGAAGAATGGGACAGTAGCACCGACTGGTCGCTGCTCGTCCGCCGCGCGGCCGAGTCGGCCGTCGCCGAAAGCGCCTTCCCACAGCTCGCGGCCGGCACGCGGCAGGTCGAGCTTTCGGTCCGCCTGACCGGAGATGAGCAGGTCCGCGCGCTTAATTCCGAATGGCGGGGCAAGGACAAGCCGACCAACGTTTTGTCTTTCCCGCTGACCGAGCCTGACGAGCTGGAAAGCGCGAGCGCTGATGGACCCGAACTGATGCTCGGCGACATCGTGCTGGCGCGCGGCGTCTGTGAACGCGAAGCGGCCGAGAAGGCGATCCCCGTCGAAACCCACGCGACCCACCTCCTCGTCCACGGCACACTGCACCTGCTCGGCCACGACCATCACGACGATGCTGACGCCGCCGACATGGAAGGCCGCGAGGTTCGGGCGCTGGCCCGCCTCGGCATCGCCGACCCGTACGAGGGAGCGGTCTGATGGCGACGGGGCACGACGAAGGCGGCTCGCGATTATGGCGCGGCATGCGCTCCCTGATCTTCGGAGAGGATAGCGAGCAGACGCTCCGCGACGAGATCGAGGAAGCGATCGACGAGGCGGAGGACGCCCGTCCGGTCGCCGGCGACCTCAGCCCGATCGAGCGCCAGATGCTCCGCAACCTGCTTCACTTCGGGGAGCGCACGGCCGGGGACGTATGCGTCACGCGCGGCGAGATGATCGCGGTGCCGGCGACCCTCTCCTTCGAAGATCTCATCAGCGCTTTCGCCGATGCCGAACACAGCCGGCTGCCGGTCTATGGCGACGGCCTCGACGAGGTCATCGGCATGATTCACATCAAGGACGTGTTCAAGGCATTGGTCGATCCGACCCGCGGCCGCTCGATCCAGGACCTTCTCCGCACCCCGCTCTTCATCCCGGAATCCATGGGCGTGCTGGACCTGCTCGCGCGCATGCGGACCGAGCGGGTCCACCTTGCCATCGTCGTCGATGAATTTGGCGGAACCGAAGGCATCGTCACCATCGAGGACGTGGTCGAGGAAATCGTCGGCGACATCGAGGACGAGCACGACATCGAGGAAGCGGGCATGCTGACCTTGCTCGACGATGGCGTGTGGGAAGCCGACGCCCGGATCGAGCTTGAGGAACTTGCGAAGGCGGTCGATGCCCGCCTCGTCTGGGAAGAGGATGAAGTCGACACGCTCGGCGGGCTCGTCTTCCTGCTGGCGGGCCACATTCCTGCCAAGGGTGAGTGCGTCGAGCACCCGTCCGGCTGGCGGCTGGAAGCGGTCAACTCCGACCCCCGAAAGATCCTCCGAGTCCGCCTCCACGCGCCCGAGGCGCCGGGAGCCTAGTCCTTCGCGAACAGCTTGGACGGGTCGGCCATCGCCTTGAATTCGAGCGCATTGCCGGCGGGATCAAGCAGGAACATCGTCGCCTGCTCGCCGGCTTGACCTTCGAACCGGATCGTCGGCTCGATTACGAATTGTGTATTCGCGGCTTTCAACCGGCCCGCCAGCGCTCGCCATTCCTCCATCCGAAGCACGAGCCCAAAATGCGGAACGGGCACGTCCTCGCCATCGACCGGATTGCTTCCGCGCTTCGGCGCGGCATCCGGCGCAAGGTGGGCGACGATCTGATGGCCGACGAGATCGAAGTCGATCCAGCGGTCGGAACTCCGCCCCTCGGGACAGCCCAGCAGGCCGCCATAGAATCGGCGCGCGGCTGCAAGGTCGTCGACTGCAAACGCGATGTGGAAGGGGGGTAGGGGCATGCGTTCGCACTGCTGGTCTCGGCGGCGGCTGTCCAGATTTTTCAAGGCAGCGCGGCGTGACGCCAGCGTCTGCTTTCGACCCCAAATCTGATATTACGCACGTGCGGCTCCTAGGATGTCGCCATTCGTCAGGCAGTCCGAATCTTCTCCGCGTTTAGGTTGGTACGTCCGTGGCGAGCCCCGCTGCCGCGCTCTGCTCGTACGACGGGGTCCTTTACGCGAAAACGACGCTCACCGTGAGTTTGCAGACTCCAATGGGTAGTCCGTGCCAAGTCATTGCCGAGACTGACGGTATGATCAGCAAGGGCAAGCAGGATGCGTACGCGCGCTGGACCACTTATCGGCTGGCAGTCATTCACGCGTTTAAAGGTCGACCACCAAACGAGCTAAAGTTTTACATCACCCGAGACAGCGGTGGATTTTATATGGATCGCCCTTCGGTGGATCTACCCACAGGTCATGAAGATGGAGGAGAGTATCTGCTCTTCCTCAATCCAATCCCGGCATATGCGGGACGTCCGGTCGTCGCCCGGAAAGCGGTTTTTGTGAACTACAGTTGCGGTCAGTCAGGACGATGGTCGAAGATTCCCCGCGCCTCACGGGAATTCTCCGGCACTGTCCCGGTCGACCGACGGCATGTGGACCGCCAAGACGCGGCGACTTCGCAACTGTCTGCTTTCCATCCTCGCGATCGGGCACGAACAGAAAAAGCTGTTCTACGGCGGGCTAGTTTGGGCATAGGCGCGCACATGGTTGCTCACTCTCGTCTCTCTTCTCGTGCGCATGCTCGCGTATGGACTCAGGCGCGTTGAAGAGTGAGCATGGCGAACTTTCGGCGGGCTCAATGAGCGCCGTCCGCTTTTCCCCCCTGATCGCGCTCGCGGCAGGAGCCATCTCCGCTTTTGCTTTTCAGCCTGTGGGCCTCTGGCCGCTGATGCCGGCCGCGTTCGCCGCGCTGTGCGAGCTGTTGATGCGGACGCAAAGTTTGCGGCGCGCGCTGTTGATTGGCTGGCTTTTCGGTCTCGGCCAGTTCGTCATCGGCCTCAACTGGATCGCGACGGCCTTTACCTATCAGGCGGCGATGCCGGCGTGGCTCGGCTGGATCGCGGTCGTTCTGCTGTCGCTCTATCTCGCCGTATATCCGATGCTGGCGACCGCCTTGGCGTGGACGTTCGGCCGCCGAATGAAGCTCGCGCTGGTCCTCGGGCTCGCCGGGTCGTGGTCGATTACCGAGTGGCTCCGCGCCGGCATGTTCACCGGATTTGCCTGGAACCCGGTCGGAGTGACGTTCGACAATACGCATTTGCTTAACGCCACGGCGACAATCGGCACCTATGGTTTGTCCGCGCTGGTCGTCCTCTCGGGCGGCCTGATTTTCCTCCTGATCCATCGCCAATGGCGCTGCGCTGCGTCGGTCGCGATACCGCTGATCCTGCTCCACTTCCTGCCCCGGCCCGACGTCCCGCAAGCCGCGACAATCCGCCCCATCCGCGTAGTTCAGCCCAACATCGGCCAACAGGACAAGTGGCGCCCCGGCTTTTCCGAAATCGCCGCTCAGCGCCTGGCCCAGCTGTCGATGCAGCCCGGCGGAGCCCGGCCGCGCCTCCTGTTCTGGCCCGAAGCTGCCGTGACCAATCCGATGCAGGATCAGCGGAGCGAGCCCTACGGCGCCTATGCAGATTTCGAGCGTGCCCGCGCCGCGTCGATCGTCGGGCCAAACGAATATCTGATGACCGGCGGCATCGCTTTGTTCTCAAAGGACCGGATGAGCGTCAGCGGCGCCGCGAACAGCGTGTTTGTCTTCGGTCAGGGTGGCCGCCTCGTCGGTCGCTACGACAAAGCGCATCTCGTGCCATACGGCGAATATCTGCCGATGCGGCCGTTGCTCTCGTCCATCGGCCTGTCACGGCTTGCTCCGGGTGACGTGGATTTCGTTCCCGGACCCGGCCCGCGAACCGTAGAAATACCGGGCTGGGGCAAGGTCGGCTTCCAGCTTTGCTACGAGATAATCTTCTCGGGTGAAGTCGTAGATCGCCGCAATCGGCCGGACTTCATCTTCAACCCGTCCAACGACGCCTGGTTCGGCTCGTGGGGGCCGCCGCAGCACCTCGCCCAGGCTCGCCTTCGCGCTGCGGAGGAGGGCATTCCGATCATCCGCTCGACGCCGACCGGCGTAAGCGCGCTGATCGACGCCCACGGCCAGGTCGTGAAATCGCTTCCGTGGCGACAGCCCGGTTTCTTCGACGACGCCTTGCCGATGCCCGCCGCCAAACCGACCATCTTCGCTCGCTACGGCAATGTGATACCCATGCTGTTAGGCTTCGCATTGCTCATCGCGGCCATTGCCCTAGGGCGACGTGGACGCTATCGGCGGCACACATAAAGCATTCTTTATATGACGTTCCTGCCTAGGCCGGGACCCGACTCGCAAGGACTTCAGTCAAACCATGCGCAATTCGTATCTCTTCACGTCCGAATCCGTTTCCGAAGGCCACCCCGACAAGGTTGCTGATCAGATCAGCGACGCCATCGTCGACCTGTTTCTTTCGAAGGATCCGGAAGCGCGCGTTGCTTGTGAAACGATGACGACCACCAACCGCGTCGTCCTGGCCGGCGAAATCCGCGGCCGTGGTATCATGGATGAAGACGGCAATTGGGCTCCGGGCATCCGCGAGGAGATCGAATCCGCGGTCCGCGGCGTCGTGAAGACCATCGGCTATGAGCAGGAAGGCTTCCACTGGGACCGCCTCGACTTCGCCAACCACCTCCACCCGCAGTCGGCGCACATCGCGCAGGGCGTCGATGCCGCCGAGAACAAGGATGAGGGCGCCGGCGACCAGGGCATCATGTTCGGCTTCGCTTGCGACGAAACCCCGGACCTGATGCCGGCGACCCTTCATTACAGCCACAAGATCCTCGCCGAGATGGCCGCCGACCGCCACGCCGGCCGCGCTCCGTTCCTCGAGCCGGACGCCAAGAGCCAGGTCACGCTTCGCTACGAAGAGGGCAAGCCCGCCAAGGCCACTGCCATCGTCGTTTCGACCCAGCACGCACCGGGCTACGACAAGGGCGAGAAGCAGGCCGAACTCCACGCTTACGTGAAGAACGTGGTCGCCAAGGTTCTGCCGGCGGAGCTCCTCGGCAACGAGACCGTCTACCACATCAACCCGACCGGCAGCTTCGAGATCGGCGGACCGGACGGCGATGCCGGAATCACCGGCCGCAAGATCATCGTCGATACTTACGGCGGTGCGGCCCCGCACGGCGGCGGCGCTTTCTCTGGCAAGGACCCGACCAAGGTCGACCGCTCGGCCGCATACGCTGCCCGCTACCTCGCCAAGAACATCGTCGCGGCCGGTTTCGCCAAGCGCTGCACGATCCAGCTCGCCTATGCGATCGGCGTGTCGAAGCCGCTGTCGCTCTACGTCGATACGCACGGCACGGGCACCGTCGATGACGCGCAGCTCGAGCAGGCGATCGGCAAGATCGAGAAGCTTGGCGGCCTGACCCCGCGCGGCATCCGCACGCACCTGACCCTCAACAAGCCGATCTATCAGGCGACTGCCGCTTACGGCCATTTCGGCCGCAAGGCAGAAGGCGAGTTTTTCCCCTGGGAGAAGACGGACCTCGTCGACGACCTGAAAGCGGCCGTCGCCGCCTAATCGCGGTGACTGCCAACAAGGCAGGCGATCCGACCACGCTCAACCGGCTGTATGGCCGGTCGAGCGGGCATAAGCTGCGACAAGGCCAGCAGGATCTCATCGACAAGCTGTTGCCGCAGATCGCGGTGCCCGCCGAGGGCGAGGTCACGGCGAAGAGCCTGTTCGGCGAAGACCGCCCGCTTCACTTCGAAATCGGTTTCGGCTCGGGCGAGCATCTTGCCTACCGCGCTGACCTGCTTCCCAACCATGCCTTCATCGGCGCGGAGCCGTTTGTGAACGGCGTGGCGACCGCGCTCAATCACGTTCGCGAGAAGCATCTGCCGAATGTGCGGCTGTGGATGGGCGATGCGCTGGACGTGCTGCATCGCGTGCCGGATGGCGTCGCTGAGCTTCCTCTATCTTCTCCACCCCGATCCTTGGCCCAAGGCGCGCCACGCCAAGCGGCGCATGATGAATGACGGGCCGGTCGACTTGTTTGCCTCCAAGGTGAAGCCGGGCGGCGAGTTCCGGCTGGCGACCGACGATCCGACCTATCTCAACTGGTCGCTGATGGTGATGCAGCGACACACCGCTCAATTCGAATGGTTGGCGAAAGAGCCGAAGGACTTCCTCGAACCGTCGGGTGGCTGGATCGAGACGCGCTATGGCGCCAAGTCGAGGCGTGAGGGCCGCAGGCCGTATTATCTCCGCTACCGCCGCAAGGCCTGAGCGAGTAGAGGCCGCGGCATGGATATCCGCGACACCGTTCTTGCCGCGATCGGTAATACGCCGCTGATCAAGCTTCGCCGCGCTTCCGAAGAGACGGGCTGCACCATCCTCGGCAAAGCCGAATTCATGAACCCGGGTCATTCGGTGAAGGACCGCGCCGCGCTCGGAATCATCACCGATGCCATCGACAAGGGCCAGCTTCGGCCCGGCGGGATCGTCGTCGAGGGCACCGCGGGCAACACCGGCATCGGCCTGACGGTGGTCGGCAATGCACTCGGCATGAAGACGGTCATCATCATCCCGGAGACGCAGAGCCAGGAGAAGAAGGACACGCTGCGCTCGCTCGGCGCGACCTTGGTCGAGGTGCCAGCCGCGCCGTTCCGAAGCGATAACAATTACGTGAAGGTCGCCGCTCGCATGGCCGAGCGCATCGCCCGCGATCACCCGCAAGGCGCGATTTTCGCCAATCAGTTCGACAATGTCGCCAACCGCAACATCCACATTCGCACGACCGGGCCGGAAATCTGGGCTCAGACGGACGGCACCATCGACGGGTTCGTCAGCGCGGTCGGGACCGGGGGCACTCTTGCGGGCGTTGCGATGGCGCTCCGCTCGCGTAAGCCGGACATCGCCATAGCCATCGCCGACGTGCCCGGAGCCGCTCTCTATTCCTACTACACCACCGGCGAGTTGAAGGCCGAGGGAAGCTCGATCACCGAGGGCATCGGGCAGGGGCGGATTACCGCTAACCTTGAGGGCCTGAGCATCGACGAAGCTTTCTTCATCGAGGACCAGGAAAGCCTTGGCCAGACGCTGGCGCTGGTCCGCGACGAGGGGCTGAACGTCGGGCTTTCGACGGGCGTCAACGTCGCGGGGGCGATCCGCCTGGCCCGCAAACTGGGCCCCGGAAAGACCATTGTGACCGTGCTGTGCGATCCGGCGACGCGCTATCAATCGCGCCTGTTCAACAGCGAGTTCCTGCGTTCCAAGTCGCTCATTCCGCCCGAATGGCTCGAACAGCCGCAAAGTCTCGAACCTGACCTGGTGTGAGCCTATATGGGCGCCAACACGACTCGCGGAGAAAGAAATGACGCTTTCAATCGGTAGCACCGCCCCGGATTTCACGGCCGAGACGACTCAGGGAAACATCAATTTCCATGACTGGATCGGCGACAGCTGGGCGATCCTTTTCTCGCACCCCAAGGACTACACCCCGGTCTGCACGACCGAGCTCGGCGAAGTCGCCCGGCTGAAGCCCGAGTTCGACAAGCGCAACACCAAGGTCATCGGCCTCAGCGTCGACAAGGTCGGCGATCACCACGGCTGGTCGCAGGACATCAAGGACGTCAGCGGCCACGACGTCACCTTCCCGATGATCGGCGACTACGATCTCAACGTCTCGAAGCTTTACAACATGCTTCCGGCCGAAGAGACGACCACCGATGGCCGCACCGCGGTGACCAACGCGACGGTTCGCACGGTTTACCTGATCGGGCCGGACAAAAAGATCAAAGCCATGCTTATCTACCCGATGAGCTCGGGCAGGAACTTCCAGGAAATCCTCCGGCTGCTGGACTCGATCCAGCTGACCGCGAAGCATCCGGTCGCAACGCCCGTGAATTGGAACAAGGGCGAGGACGTCATCGTCGCTCCGTCGCTCGCGGACGATGCGGCAAGGGAGAAGTTCGGCAGCTTCAATGCAGTGAAGCCCTACCTCCGCACGATCCCGCAGCCGCAGGACCAGCCAGCGGAGCCGGTCACCGCCTAAGCTTTACCGGGCGGGCGTCAGCTTCAGCAGGCGTCCGCCCGGTCCATCCTCGAGCAGATAGACCTCGCCGCGCGGTCCCTGGTCCACCGCGCGAATGCGCGTCCCCATCTCCCACTGGTCGGCCTTCTTCGCTTGGTCGCCGTCGATGTCCACATGCACCAGCGCCTGGCCGGATAAAGCGCCGAGCAAGGCGTCGCCCTTCCACTGCGGGAACAGTTCGCCGGTGTAGATCATCAGCGAGCCCGGCGAGATGGACGGGTTCCACCACACCTTCGGCTCTTCGAAGCCCTGTCCCTTGTGGTCGTCGGGAATGTCGCGGCCGTCGTAGTGCGAGCCGTAGGAGGCGCGGGGCCAACCGTAATTCTTGCCCTGCCGGATGAGGTTGACCTCGTCGCCGCCCCTCGGTCCCATCTCGCTTTCCCACAGCCGGCCGTCGGGCGCGAAGGACAGCCCAAGCACGTTGCGATGGCCCATCGAGTAATAGGACCCCCCGATGCGCTGACCTTCGTCGGTCATGTGGATGATCTTGCCGAGATCGCTGTTCGGGTCCTGCGCCGGGTCGAACTTGAAGCGCTCGCCGCTGCTGACGAACATTGTCCCGTCGGGAGCGAAGGCGATCCGCTCCGAATAATGATTGCCGCCCGAGACCTTGGGCGTTTGCCGCCAGATGATCTCGAAGCCCTCGAGATGCGGCTCGCCGGAACCGAGGATCAGGCGGCCGTAGCCGACGACCGCGCCGCTGGTGTCGTCAGGCCCGGCTTCGGGGAAGCTGAGGTAGATGCGTTGGTTCCCTGCGAAGCCCGGATGCGCGACGACATCGGCGAGGCCGCCCTGGCCCTCCAGATGAATTGCCGGGACACCCGCGACCTCCTGTTTGTGGCCGGTGGCCGTGTCGATCAGCCACAATTTTCCTTCCTTCTCCGTGACCAGCGCCATCACCGTTACGGGCACACCGCTTCCGGGCAGGAAATCCATCGCCCACGGCGATTCGAACGTAGCGACCGCCGTCTCCTTGAACGGCTTGGGGCCGGACGAGTGGATCGGCGACGCTCCGCAACCGGCGAGAGCGAGGGCCAAGGCAATATGCGTTAAGCGACGGCTCATTGCGTGAATCTCATAACGTTCTCGGGTCCGAACGCGATTGGCGCGTTATAGGGGCGGCATGCAACCCTGTAGTCTCCTTTCCGTGGCAACCGCAGTTCCGGCGCAGAGCATCTCGCAGTCGGAAGCCAAGGAGCGTGCTCGCCGCGCGTTCGGGGGCAGGAAAGCCTTGTTCGACCGGCTGTCGGGGGTATTCGACAATGCGGGGATTGAGCAGCGCCACATCGTCGCGCCGCCCGAATGGTATGAGCATCCGCACGGCTGGCGCGACCGCAATGCCATCTATCTGAAGGCTTCGGAGGACCTGTTCATCGAGGCGGCTTCCACCGCGATCGAGGAAGCGGGCCTGACCCCCGACCAGATCGACGGCATCGTCACCGTGTCGACCACCGGCATCGCGACCCCGAGCCTCGAAGCACGCGTGGGCCCGCGCTTCGGCTTTCGCGAGAACGCCCGCCGGGTTCCCCTGTTCGGCCTCGGTTGCGCTGGCGGCGTGAACGGACTTGCCACGGCTGCGCGGCTTGCCGCCTCGGATCACGGAAGCCGCTGGCTGTTTGTGACGATCGAAACCTGCTCGATTTCCATCCGCCTCGACAGCGATGATCCCGCGGCGGTCGTCGCTACCGCGATCTTCGGCGACGGCGCCGCGTCGGCCGTCGTCCAATGCGGCGGGGAGGGCATCGCGACCATCGTCGGCGCGGCGGAAAAGCTCTGGCCGGACACGCAGCGGATCATGGGCTGGGACGTCGAGGATCCTGGCCTGGCGGTCATCTTCGACCGTGCGATCCCGCCGTTTATCGAGGCGAGGCTGGAAGGTGCGATCGACGAAATCCTGCGTTCCATCGGCCAGCCGCGCGATTCCATTGCCCGCCTCTGCTGTCATCCCGGCGGCGTGAAGGTGATCGAGGCAATCGAGACCGCGCTCGACCTCTGTCCGGGCGCGCTGGATGTCGAGCGCGACGTCCTTCGCGACTATGGCAACATGAGCGCGCCGACCGTAATGTTCGTTCTTGAAGCCTTGATCGACAGGGGGTTGCCGAAGTCGGTGCTGATGACCGCATTTGGCCCGGGCTTCACCTGTGGAGGGCTGTTGCTGGAGGCGTCGTGATTGCCGGGATCGCCATCCTCGTATTCGTGACGTTGCAGCGGCTCGCCGAGCTTTGGCTGGCCAACCGGAATAGCCGCGACCTGCTCGCCAACGGCGCCCGCGAGTTCGGGGCAGGGCATTACCCGTTGATCGTCGCGCTCCACGCGGCCTGGCTCGTCGCTTTATGGTTTTGCGCGCCGGGACAGCCGGTCAACTTCCCGTGGCTGATCCTCTTCGCCTTCCTGCAACTCGCGAGAGCCTGGGTCATCGCCAGCCTTGGTCCCCGCTGGACGACCCGAATCATCGTGAGCCCAGGCGCCCCGCTCGTTCGAGCTGGCCCCTATCGCTGGCTCAGCCATCCCAATTACCTGGTTGTGGCAATGGAGATTGCCGTCCTGCCTTTGGTGTTCGGCTTGTGGCAAATCGCCCTCTTGTTCACCCTGCTTAACGCTGCGGTTCTCAGCATCCGGATCAGGGCGGAAAACGACGCGCTGGCCAGCTTGCGCGGCTAGCCGTTCAAGCCTATATCCCGTTCGTCTCCTCGACATCGTCAGATGCCTGAGGCTGGGACCCACCGGTCCCGGTCCCAAGACTGTTTGACCTGACGAGGTGGCGACTGAACTTCTGAAAGATCGCATGACCGACGTCGCCGCGCTGAACGCATTGCTCGAGCCCGAGGTGGAAAGCCTCGGCTATCGGCTCGTGCGCGTGGCAATGATCGGTGGCACGTCCGACCCGACGCTGCAGGTGATGGCTGAGAAACCTTCGACGCGGCAGCTCGACCTTAGCGATTGCGAAGTGATTTCGCGGATGCTGTCCGAAAAGCTCGATGCGCTGGAGGCCGCCGGCCGTGATCCCATCGAGGGCGGCTACCGGCTCGAAGTCAGCTCACCCGGCATCGACCGTCCGCTGACCCGGCTCGCCGATTACGACGATTGGAAGGGCCACGAAGCCCGCGTCAACCTCGCCGAGCCGCTCAACGGCCGCAAGCAATTCGCCGGCGAGCTGGTCGGCACGGGTGAGGGGAACGTCCATCTCGCCGCTCGCGATGGGCAGGAATATGCCATCCCGTTCGCATCCATTCATTCGGCCAAGCTCCTGCTGACCGACAAGCTCATCAACGCAACCGCGCCGCTCAGTACTGAGGGCGCCGATACCATTCAGACTGTAGAGGACTAGATCATGGCCACTGCCGCCCCGCCCGTCGCTTCCGCGAACAAGGCCGAGCTGCTCGCAATCGCAGACGCCGTCGCTCGCGAGAAGCTGATCGACCGCGGCATCGTCATCGAGGCGATGGAAGACGCGATCCAGCGCGCGGCTCGTGCCCGCTACGGCGCTGAGAATGACATCCGCGCGAAGCTCGACGGCGAGACCGGCGACCTTCGCTTGTGGCGCGTTCTGGAAGTGGTCGAGGAACCCGAGGATCACTTCAAGCAGATCGACACCAAGGGCGCGCAGAAGCTGCAGAAGGACGCGGCCATCGGCGACTTTATCGTCGACCCGCTGCCCCCGATCGAATTCGGCCGCATCGCCGCCCAGGCCGCAAAGCAGGTCATCTTCCAGAAGGTTCGCGACGCCGAGCGCGAGCGCCAGTACGAGGAATTCAAGGACCGCGTCAGTGAGGTCATCACCGGCGTCGTCAAGCGCGTCGAGTTCGGCCACGTCGTTGTCGATCTCGGCCGGGCGGAAGGCGTCATCCGCCGCGACGCCCAGATCCCGCGCGAAATGGTCCGCGTCGGCGACCGCATCCGCTCGCTGATCCTGCGCGTCAGCCGCGAAGCCCGCGGCCCGCAGATCTTCCTGTCGCGCGCTCATCCGGACTTCATGAAGAAGCTGTTCGCGCAGGAAGTTCCCGAGATTTACGACGGCATCATCGAGATCAAGGCCGCCGCCCGCGACCCGGGCAGCCGCGCCAAGATCGGTGTCATCAGCCACGACAGCTCGATCGATCCGGTCGGCGCCTGCGTCGGCATGAAGGGCAGCCGCGTGCAGGCCGTCGTGCAGGAGCTCCAGGGCGAAAAGATCGACATCATCCCCTGGTCGGATGACACCGCGACCTTCGTCGTCAACGCGCTGCAGCCGGCGACGGTCAGCCGCGTCGTCATCGACGAGGAGGAAAATCGCATCGAGGTCGTCGTTCCCGATGACCAGCTCAGCCTGGCGATTGGCCGCCGCGGGCAGAACGTTCGCCTCGCCAGCCAGCTGACCGTCTCGCAAATCGACATCCTCACCGAGGCCGACGCGAGCGAGAAGCGTCAGCGCGAGTTCACGGAACGGACCGAGATGTTCCAGAGCGAGCTCGACGTCGACGAGACGCTGTCCCAGCTGCTGGTCGCCGAAGGCTTCACCAGCCTCGAGGAAGTCGCCTACGTCACGCTCGACGAGATTGCGTCGATCGAAGGCCTCGACGACGAAATCGCCGGCGAGCTTCAGAGCCGCGCGGGCGAAGCGCTCGAGCGCCGCGAAGCCGCAGCTCGCGAAGAGCGCCGCGGCCTCGGCGTCGAGGATGCGCTCGCCGAGCTTCCGCACCTTAACGAAGCGATGCTGGTCACGCTCGGCAAGGCTGGCATCAAGACGCTCGACGACCTCGCCGACCTCGCCACCGACGAGCTTATCCAAAAGAAGCGTCAGGAGCCGCGTCGCCGCGCCGAGACCGCGACCAAGCGGACCGAGGACAAAGGCGGGATTCTGACCGATTTTTCGCTGAGCGAAGAGCAGGGCAACGAGATCATCATGGCCGCCCGCGCGCACTGGTTCGAGGACGAGGACGCGGGCAAGACCGAGGAGGCCGCCGATGCGGAATCCTCCCAATGATCCGCTAGGCGCAAGTGCTCCTGCGCAAGGCAGGAGCCCAGTCCCCTTCCGGCAAAAGAACAACTGGGCCCCTGCCTGCGCAGGAGCGCAGTCAGCATACACCCGAACGCACCTGCATCCTCTCGCGGCGGACCGCGCCGAAGGAGGAGCTGATCAGGCTCGCGCTCGGTCCTGACGGCAGCGTCGCCCCGGATGTCCGGGCCCGGGCCTCGGGCCGCGGCGCCTGGATCGGGGTCTCGCGCGCCGAGCTCGACGAGGCTCAGGCCAAGGGCAAGCTCAAGGGCGCCCTCCAGCGCGCGTTCAAGACCAACGACGTGAAGGTGCCGGACGACCTCGGCGAGCGCGTCGCTTTGGCGCTTCGCCAGGCGACGCTCGACCGGCTCGGCATGGAAGCCCGCTCCGGCAACCTCATCAACGGCGCTGAGCGGGTCGAGGCAGCCGCCCGCAACGGCAACGTCCACCTGCTGATCCACGCCGCGGATGCGGGCGAGGACGGCAGGAAAAAGCTCGATCAGGCATGGCGCGTTGGAAGTGACCCCAAAGTCGCTGCAAACAGCGGGGGCCAAGGTCTTCTATTTCCCGAAGAACGCACCATCTTGTCATTAGCCTTGGGGCGCGAAAATGTGGTACATATCGCGCTGACCGATCGTGCTGCCGCAGCGCGTGTTCTCCACGCGCTCTCCCGGTGGCGCGCTTTCATTGATCCCGGTGCGGGTCTACAGGGCGGCGACCCCGCCTCTGGCCCCGGCTCGGCTGAAGTAATTTTGACGAAGGAATAGAATGTCAGACCAGACCGATAAACCGAAGCTTGGTACCCGGCCGCCGCTGGGCCTCAAGCGCACGGTCGAGACCGGCAAGGTCAAGCAGAGCTTTAGCCACGGCCGTTCGAACACCGTCGTGGTCGAGGTCAAGAAGCGCCGCATCCTGGGACGCCCGGGCGAAGCTCCGCCGGTCGAGGCGCCCAAGCCCGAGCCTGTTGCCGAAGCGCCCAAGCCGGCGCCGAAGCCCGTTGCCCCGGCTCCGCAGCCTAAGCGCAGCGCGCCGGTCGACGACATTACCGCGCGCAAGGAAATGCAGGCTCGCCTGCTCCGCGAAGCCGAGGAAGCGCGCCTGACGTCGCTCGAAGAGGCTCGCCGCCGCGACGACCGCAAGCGTACCGAGCAGAGCGAGGACGAGAAGCGCCGCGCCGAAGACAATCGCAAGGCCGAAGAAGCCGCCATCGAGCAGGCCCGCGTCCAGGCCGAGGATGAGGCTCGCGCTGCAGCCGAAGCGGCCCCGGCTCCCGCACCTGCTACTCCGGTCGAGGAAGAGGATCGCGGCGCCCGCCGTCCGGCTGGTGGCCATGCTCCGGCACCGCGCCGCCCCGAGCCTGCTCGCCCGAGCCGTGGCCGTGGCGACGACCGCCGTCACCATGGCAAGCTGACCGTCACCCGCGCTCTTTCGGGCGAGGACGACAGCCGCGCCCGCTCACTGGCCGCGCTCCGCCGCGCCCGCGAGAAGGAAAAGCGCGCGCCACCAGCAGTCCGGTCCCGCCGCCAAGCAGTATCGCGACGTCGACGTTCCCGAGGCGATTACGGTGCAGGAACTCGCCAAGCGCATGGGTGAGCGCGGCGCTGACCTCGTCAAGTCGCTGTTCAAGATGGGCACGCCCGTCACGATCACCGAAACGATCGACCAGGATACCGCCGAGCTGCTGATCGAAGAATTCGGCCACCGCATCAAGCGCGTCAGCGAAGCCGATATCGATATCGACACGTCGACCGACGTCGACGCCGAGGACACGCTCCGGCCGCGTCCGCCGGTCGTCACGATCATGGGCCACGTCGATCACGGCAAGACCTCGCTGCTCGACGCCATCCGCGGCGCATCCGTCCAGTCGGGCGAAGCTGGCGGCATCACGCAGCACATTGGCGCCTACCAGGTCCAGCTGCCCGACAAGTCGAAGGTCACCTTTCTCGACACGCCGGGCCACGAAGCCTTTTCGGAAATGCGCGCCCGTGGTGCGAACGTCACAGACATCGTCATCCTGGTGGTAGCGGCCGACGACGGCCTTCGCCCGCAGACGATCGAGGCGATCAATCATACCAAGGCGGCCGGCGTTCCGATGATCGTCGCGATCAACAAGATCGATAAGCCGGATTCGAAGCCGCAGAAGGTCCGCGAGGAACTGCTGCAGCACGAAATCATCGTCGAGGACATGGGCGGCGACGTCCAGGACGTGGAAGTCTCCGCAACCAAGAAGACCAACCTCGACAAGCTTCTCGAGGCGATCCAGCTGCAGGCCGAAATCCTTGAACTGAAGGCCAATCCGGATCGCGCCGCGGAAGGCACGGTCATCGAGGCCAAGCTCGACAAGGGCCGCGGCCCGCTCGCGACCGTCCTCGTTCAGCGCGGTACGCTGCGCGTCGGCGATGTGTTCGTCGCCGGTGCATCGAGCGGCAAGGTCCGCGCGCTGGTCGACGATCTTGGCCGCCAGGTGAAGGAAGCCGGTCCGTCATTCCCGGTCGAGGTGCTCGGCCTGTCGGCGGTCCCGTCAGCCGGCGATCCGTTCACGGTCGTCGAGAACGAGGCTCGCGCCCGCGAAGTCGCCGACTACCGCAAGGGCGTCCTCGACAAGAAGCGGACGACCGTTGCGCCGCTCAGCGTCGAGAACATGTTCTCGGCCCACGCCTCGACGATCGCCGAAGTGCCGGTCGTCATCAAGGCGGACGTGCAGGGCTCGGTCGAAGCGATCGTCCATGCGCTGAATCGTCTGTCGACCGATGAGGTGCGCGTCCGCATCCTCAATTCGGGCGTCGGCGCGATCACCGAAAGCGACGTGACCCTCGCATCCGCCAGCGGCGCGCCGATCATCGGCTTCAACGTTCGTCCGAACGCCAAGGCCCGCGAAGTCGCGAACCGGACCAAGGTCGAGTTCCGCTACTACGACGTCATCTATCACCTGACCGATTGGGTGAAGGGCGCGATGGAAGGCGAGCTCGGGCCGGAAATCATCGAAACGGTGGTCGGCCGCGCCAAGGTCCAGGAAGTGTTCCCGGCCGGCAAGCGCGACAAGGCGGCTGGCCTGCTCGTCCTCGAAGGCGTCATCCGCAAGGGCCTCAACGCCCGCCTCACGCGCGAAGACGTCATCGTGTCGAAGACGACGATCAGCTCGCTCCGGCGCTTCAAGGACGACGTGGCGGAAGTCACCTCGGGTCTCGAGTGCGGCGTGCTGCTGGCCGACACCAACGACATCAAGCCGGGTGACTCGCTCGAAGTCTTCGAAGTCGAGGAGCGCGCGCGGACGCTGTAGCCATATGCGCCGAACGGAAACCGCCGAAGGCCGCTCTGTTCGCCTGCTCCGCGTGGGCGAGCAGGTGCGCCACGTGCTGAGCGAATTGCTCCAGCGCGGCGAGGTGCATGACGACACGTTGCAGTCGCACCTCGTCAGCGTCACCGAAGTGCGCATGTCGCCCGACCTTCGCCACGCGACCGTGTTCGTGAAGCCGTTGCTTGGCGAGGATGAGGAGAAGGTGCTGAAGGCGCTTCGGCAGAACACCGCTTTCTTCCAGCGCGAAGTCGCCCACCGCGTCCGCACCAAATATGCGGCGAAGCTGAAATTCCTCGCCGACGAGAGCTTCGACGAAGGCACCCACATCGACCGCCTCCTACGGTCCGATCATGTGGCGCAGGATCTCGGCGAGGAATGATCGAGGCGCTGTCGGTGCCGATGACCGGCGACGGCTGCCGCGCCGAGCCGTTCGGCGAGCAGCACCGCGACGCCTTGCGCGCGGCGTGCGAGGAAGACCTCGACATCTGGCAGATCTACTCGCTGAACTTCGGTCCGCCGGATTTCGACCGGATGATCGACATGTTCTCGGGCATGCCAAACAACCGCACCTTCGTCCTGTACGAGGGCGACGAGTTCGCCGGCATGTCGAGCTTCATCACGATCGACAAGAACCGCCAGAGCCTGGAGATCGGGGCGACCTATTACCGCCCGCATTTGCGCGGCAGCGGCTTCAATCGCCGCGTGAAGGAGATGATGCTCAAGCGCGCGTTCGATAGCGGAATCCGCCGCGTCGAGTTCCGCGTCGACGTCCGCAACGAGCGCAGCCAGGCGGCGATGAAGAAGCTCGGTGCGGTGCGCGAAGGCGTGCTCCGCGCCGACCGCATCACCTGGAACGGTCACGTCCGCGACACCGCTTTGTTCTCGATCCTCAAGGAAGAGTGGCCGGTCTAGTGCTCCTGCGAAGGCAGGAGCCCCGTACTGGACCCCTGCCCTCGCAGGGGTACAAGCGATCGATGGCCAAAGTCCGTCCTCTGCTCGCCGCTCTGTTCCTCCTCGCCGCCGCGCCGGCGCAGGCCGCCGGGCTGACCTTGAGGCTTGGCGAGACCTGGCTCTTCACCGTCAAGAATGGCGAGCCCGCGCAGGCCCGCAAGGTCCCGGCGTCCGCCAAGATCCCGAAGGGCCAGATCAAGGTCTCGGCCCGCTCTTTGCTCGGCACCGCAATGACCATCACCAACAACAGCCCGGTCGCTTACTCATTCAAGGCCGAGCTGCTCGCCAGCGGCAAGGCGACTGTCGCGCGCGCCTGCACTTTGCCGGCCAACGCACGCCCGGCGTTCGAGCAATGGGAGCAAAAGGCGGACGCCGTGCGCATCAGCAAATTCACCATCGCCGACGCGAACGGGCGCTGCTGATGGCCAAGCTCTATTTCTACTATGCGGCGATGAATGCGGGGAAATCCACGACCCTGCTGCAGGCCGACTACAACTATCGCGAGCGCGGCATGGAGACGATGCTGTGGACCGCGGCGCTCGACGATCGCCTGGGCGTCGGCGCGATCGGCTCACGCATCGCCTTGTCGGCCGCGGCGCACACGTTCGACGAGAGCGTCGACCTCTTTGAATCGATCAGCAACGAACTGCGGAAGCGGACGCTGGACTGCATCCTTGTCGACGAGGCGCAGTTTCTGTCGCAACCGCATGTGCTGCAGCTCTGCGAGGTCGCCGACCAGCTGAATATTCCGGTGCTTTGCTACGGCCTGCGAACCGATTTCCAGGCCAAGCTGTTTCCCGGGTCGGCGGCGCTGCTCGCGCTGGCGGACACGCTCGTCGAATTGAAGGCCGTCTGCGAATGCGGGCGGAAGGCGACGATGAACCTTCGGGTCGACGAGGAAGGTCACGCCATCGTCCGCGGTCAGCAGACCGAGATTGGCGGGAACGATCGCTACATCGCTCTTTGCCGCAAGCATTTCTTCGAACGGCTGAATGAGAGCCGGGAGCGACAGCTGAGCCTCGGCCTCCCCCGCAATCCGTGATCAATGGCTGGCTGATTCTGGACAAGCCGGTCGGGCTTGGCTCGACGCAGGCCGTGTCGAAGGTGAAGCGCGCGCTTCGCGAAGCGGGCGAGCCGAAGACCAAGGTCGGCCATGGCGGCACGCTCGATCCGCTCGCCAGCGGCGTCCTGCCCATCGCGATCGGCGAGGCGACCAAGCTGTGCGGCCGAATGCTCGACGCGTCCAAGGCCTACGAATTCACCGTCAGGTTCGGTGAGGAGACCGACACGCTCGACCTCGAAGGGCAGGTGGTCGCCACCAGCGACGTCCGTCCGTCCCGCGACCAGGTCGAGACCGTCATCGACGCCTTCACCGGCGAAATCGAGCAGGTGCCGCCCGTCTATTCGGCGCTCAAAATCGACGGGAAGGCGGCCTACGCCCGCGCCCGCGCCGGCGAGGAAGTCGAGCTCAAATCGCGGAAAATAACCATTTTCGAGCTTAAGCTTCACGACACGACACCGGACAGCGCGACCTTCCACGCCCGCGTTTCCAAGGGCACCTACATCCGCTCGCTGGCCCGCGACATCGCCAAAGCGTTGAACACCGTCGGCCACGTCACCATGTTGAGGAGGACGCGAGCCGGACCGTTCGGGCTCGACAAGGCCATTTCACTGGACTTTCTCGCGCGAAGCCGCTAAGGCGCGGCGGCTGATTGGGGCGGTACTTCCGCTGGAAGCGGCGCTGGACGACATCCCGGCCCTCCCCATCACTCCCGACCAGGCACAACTGCTCCGCTTCGGACAGCGCCTTGTCGGTTTCCCCGAAAAGCCGGGGCTTCAACTGGCGACAGAGGGCGGACGCCCGGTCGCACTGGTCGAAGCTTTGGCCGACGGCCTGAAGGTCGTCCGGGGCTTCAACGTCTAGATATAGGAGTAAAGACGATGTCGATTACCGCAGAGCGCAAGGAAGCGCTGATCAAGGAACATGCCCGTGGTTCGGGCGACACCGGTTCTCCCGAAGTCCAGGTCGCGATCCTCACGGAGCGCATCAACAATTTGACCCAGCACTTCAAGAGCCATGCGAAAGACAACCACTCGCGCCGCGGCCTCTTGATGATGGTCAACCAGCGCCGGTCGCTCCTCGACTACCTCCGTGGCAAGGATGCGTCGCGCTACACCGACCTCATCGCGAAGCTCGGCCTTCGGAAATAGTTCAGGGCGCCTACGGGCGCCCTTCGCTTTTTCTGCACCCCTGCGAAGGCAGGGGTCCAGTGAACTAGGCTCCTGCCTTCGCAGGAGCACAAACAAGGCAAAGTCCCGCAATTCGGCGGGGCGCAATGGGGCCGATAAGCGCCCCGAACCGACCGCGAACCGGCTAGTTCGCGAAAGCTGCCCCGCTGGCATCCGGCCCGCGGGAAAAGGAAACGAAATGTTCAAAATTCATACTGTTGAAACCGAGATCGGCGGCAAGACGCTGAAGCTCGAAACGGGCCACGTCGCCCGCCAGGCCAATGGCGCGGTTCTCGCGACCATGGGCGAAACCGTCGTGCTTTGCGCGGTTACCGCCGCAAAGTCGGTCAAGCCGGGACAGGACTTCTTCCCGCTGACCGTCCACTACCAGGAAAAGTTCTCCGCCGCCGGCCGTATCCCGGGCGGCTTCTTCAAGCGCGAGCGTGGAGCGACCGAAAAGGAAACGCTGACCAGCCGCCTGATCGACCGTCCGATCCGCCCGCTCTTCCCGGAAGGCTTCTACAACGAAGTCCTCGTGATCGCGCAGGTCCTCTCCTACGACGGAGAGAACGAGCCCGACATCCTCGCGATGCTCGCCGCGTCCGCAGCGCTGACCATTTCCGGCGTGCCCTTCATGGGCCCGATCGGCGGCGCCCGCGTCGGCTTCATCGACGGTGAGTACGTCCTCAACCCGAGCCAGGAGCAGCAGAAGGAAAGCGCTCTCGACCTCGTCATGGCCGGCACGCCGAACGCCGTGATGATGGTGGAGTCCGAGGCCAAGGAACTGAGCGAAGAGCAGATGCTCGGCGCCGTCATGTTCGGCCACGCCGCCAGCCAGAAGATCTGCAACCTGATCATCGATCTGGCCGAAAAGGCAGCGAAGGATCCGTGGGAGCTCGCGCAGAGCGACGACAAGGCAGCGGTCAAGGCGAAGCTCAAGGGCATCGTCGGCAAGGACATCGACGCCGCCTACCGCCTGACCGACAAGTCGGAGCGTTCGGCCGCCCTCAACGCCGCCCGCGAAAAGGCGAAGCTCGCCTTCGCCGATGCCGAGCCGCAGGAGCAGCTGGTCGCATCGAAGGCCGTCAAGGGCCTCGAAGCCGACATCGTCCGCACCGCGATCCTCAAGGAAGGCCGCCGCATCGACGGCCGCGACACCAAGACGGTCCGCCCGATCGAGGCGATGGTCCACTTCCTTCCGCGCACGCACGGCTCGGCCCTGTTCACGCGCGGCGAGACGCAGGCGATCGTGACCACGACGCTCGGCACCAAGGAATCGGAGCAGATGATCGACGGGCTGGAGGGTCTCTCCTACTCGCGCTTCATGCTGCACTATAACTTCCCGCCCTATTCGGTCGGTGAAGTCGGACGCTTCGGCGCTCCGGGCCGCCGCGAAGTCGGCCACGGCAAGCTCGCCTGGCGCGCGCTGCACCCGATGCTGCCGTCGGTCGAGGAATTCCCGTACACGATCCGCGTCCTGTCGCGACATCACGGAGAGCAACGGCTCCTCGTCGATGGCGACGGTCTGCGGCGGCTCGCTCGCCCTCATGGACGCCGGCGTTCCGCTCAAGCGTCCGGTGGCCGGCATCGCCATGGGCCTGATCCTCGAAGGCAAGGACTTCGCGGTGATCAGCGACATCCTTGGTGACGAAGACCACCTCGGCGACATGGACTTCAAGGTCGCGGGCACGTCGGAAGGCGTCACCTCGCTGCAGATGGACATCAAGGTCGCCGGCATCACCGAGGAGATCATGAAGACCGCTCTCGCCCAGGCGAAGGACGGCCGTGCTCACATCCTCGGCGAGATGGCCAAGGCCCTCGATCACACGCGCGAGGAGCTGTCGGCTCACGCGCCGCGCATCGAGACCATGTCGATCCCGAAGGACAAGATCCGCGAAGTCATCGGCACCGGCGGCAAGGTCATCCGCGAAATCGTCGCGGAGACCGGCGCCAAGGTCGACATCGACGACGACGGCACGATCAAGATCGCGTCTTCGGACCCGGAGAAGATCGAAGCGGCTCGCAACTGGATCCGCGGCATCGTCGCGGAGCCGGAGCCGGGCACGATCTACACCGGCAAGGTCGCGAGCCTCGTCGACTTCGGCGCGTTCGTCACCTTCATGCCGGGCAAGGACGGCCTCGTGCACGTCTCGGAAATCAAGAACGAGCGTGTCGAGAACGTCCGCGACGTCCTGACCGAAGGCCAGGAAGTGAAGGTCAAGCTGCTCGAGGTCGACCAGCGCGGCAAGGTTCGCCTGTCGATGCGCCTCGTCGACCAGGAAACTGGCGAAGAGATCCCCGACACCCGCCCGCCGAGGGAGCCGCGTGAAGGCGGCGATCGCGGCCCGCGCGGTGACCGTGGCGATCGTCATCGTGGCGGCGGCCGTGGCGGAGACCGCGATCGCGGCCCGCGCCGTGACGGCGGTGGACGCGATGGTGGACGCGGCGGCGACCGTGACCGTGGCCCGCGCGGCGAAGGCCGTGGCGACCGCGGCGACCGTGGCCCGCGCCGTGAAGGCGGCGAGGGCGGCGGCGAAGGCCCCGCACCCGAGTTCGCCCCGGCGTTCCTGACGGGCGGCAACGACGAGGACTAAACGTCCGCGTCAGTGCTGATGAAATGAGAAGGCCCCGCGAGTGATCGCGGGGCCTTTTTCTATTGGTTCGCTAATGGCAGGTTTCGACCCATTGCTGACATTAGAGGTTGAGGCCTTTGGCTGCCCTCCGGCGTGTGATAGCCAACAGCAATGGTGTTAAAGCGTAACAATGTGACGATCTCGGGCGACGGCGAAGTTTCGATCGTGTTTTCGCATGGCTTCGGCTGTGATCAGCACATGTGGACGGATGTCGCCCGCCGCTTCGAAGATGATTTTCGCGTGGTGCTGTTCGATCATGTCGGAGCAGGCCGCTCGAACTTGGCAGCGTACGACTCTCAGAAGTATTCCACTTTGCAAGGGTATGCTGACGACGTTGTGGAGGTCGGACGCGAACTCCAATTGACCAACGCCGTCTTCGTCGGCCACTCGGTCAGCGCAATGATCGGAGCTCTGGCAAGCATCAAGGCACCGGGCATGTTCAGCGACTTGGTTATGGTCGGCCCTTCGCCCTGCTATGTCGACAAGGACGAATATGTCGGTGGCTTCTCACGTGAGCAGGTTGAGGAGTTGCTCGACTTCCTTGCCGACAATCACCTGGGCTGGTCGGCTGCTATGGCGCCTGCGATCATGGGCAACCCAGGGCGACCGGAGTTGAGCAGCACGCTTGAAAACAGCTTCTGCGCAACCGACCCGGAGATTGCGCGAGAGTTCGCAAAGGTCACCTTCCTCTCCGATAACCGCGCCGATCTACCTGCGGTCGCAGCAAGGACGCTCATCCTGCAGTGCCAGGAGGATATAATCGCTCCTGTCTGCGTCGGCGAATATGTGCATGCGCATATTCCGAATAGCCAGTTCAAGCTGCTCAACGCGACGGGCCACTGCCCCAATCTGAGTGCCCCCGACGAAGTCACCGCAGCGATCCGTGAGTTTGTCTAACCAGCCCCCGACTGAGGACCTTGAGGACCTCTACGAGAATGCGCCCTGCGGTTATCTGTCGCTCTCCCCCGATGGTCACATCGTCAAGGCGAACAGGACCCTCGCGGAATGGATCGGCGCCAGCCCGGATACGCTGCTGGGAACACCGTTCCACAAGATACTGACTTTCGGCGGGAAGATTGCTTACGAAACCCACCTCGCGCCATTGCTCCGTCTTCAGGGCTTTGTGAACGAATTGGCATTCGACCTTCTTCGGCAAGACGGTTCCAAAGTCCCGATCATCGCAAACGCTGCGGAAAAAAGAGACACCCAGGGCCGACACCTCTTCACGCGGATCACCTTGTTCAAGGCAATCGAACGCCGAAGCTATGAGCGCGGATTAATCGAAGCGCGATCGAAGGCCGAGGCAGCCGTCGGCGTCGGATTGGAGACGGCGGCGTTGCGAGAGCAATTCATCGCCGTCCTTGGTCACGATCTTCGCAACCCGTTGGCCGCGCTTTCGGCCGGCGTGGCTCTGCTCGACAAGAGAGAGCCTCTGACTGAGCGGGGTCGAAAGATCGTTGAGGAAATGAACGCCAGCCTCGATCGAGCCACCGCCCTGGTAGCCAATCTGCTCGACTTTGCGCGAGGACGATTGGGTGATGGACTGACTCTGAACCGGGATGCCAATGAGCCGCTCACTCCGGTTCTTGAGCAGGTGGTAACAGAAATCAGGTCGATCGCTTCGGAACGCGAGATCTTGTCCGACTTCAGGATCGCCGAGCCGGTCGATTGCGACCGTGGCCGCATTGCACAACTTGCGTCCAATTTGCTTTCTAATGCGGTGACGCATGGCGCGCCCAATGATCCGATAAGGATTGAGGCAGCGACGGATGGGAATGGTTTGTTTCTATCGGTTGCCAATGGCGGGCCATCGATACCGCCTCATGCCCGCGAGCAAATGTTCCAGCCGTTCTTCCGCGGGGGAGTGCGCAAGAGTTAGCAGGGCCTCGGACTGGGACTTTTCATCGTCAACGAAATCGCCAAGGCGCATGGTGGGGCAATGGACGTGATCTCGACCGACGAGGAGACGCGCTTCACCTTCGTTATGCCCTTGATTTAGTCATGCCGACCCATTGCGGATATCGAAATTCAGCTAACGCGCGGCACGCTCCTTGACTCAATTAGACAATTAGCTAATTATCGCATTGTGAGCAAAGTATTCAAAGCCCTCTCAGATCCGACCCGGCGTCGCGTGTTGCAGGTCCTGCGAAAGAGACCAATGAGCGCTGGAGAGATTAGCGACCAGTTCAACGTCTCCAAGCCCACCATGTCGGCGCACTTCGCGGTGCTGAAGGAGGCTGATTTGGTCCACGCTGAGAAGGCCGGCAAATCCATCATCTACCACTTGAAACTGTCGGTGCTCGAGGAAGCGCTGTTGGGCTTCGTCCATTCATTCGGTTTCGTCGCTGAGACCGCGGAACCAGAAACAAAACCGGAGGCTGAGAGATGACTAACGACCTGAAGGGAAGCCTTGCCTGGAGCGTCGGCATTGTCGCCATAGCGCTCGTCGCAACGTTAGCACGTCAGCTGAACTTCATTGACGGCGATAGCGTTACCAGGATCGTTTTGGGCGTAACGGGGCTCATGGTCGCTTGGTACGGAAACCGGATGCCCAAAGCCTTCGTGACGAACACTGAGGCCCGCAAAGTCACTCGCGTTGGAGGTTGGTCAATAGCGCTGAGCGGGCTCGTTTACGCGGGACTCTGGGCTTTTGCTCCAATGTCAGTGGCGCTTTTGGTTGGCTGTGGCGCAGTCTTGGCCGGAATTGTTCTTACGATCGGCTATTGCGTCTCCTTGCGAGCCAAGGCGAGGGCCAGTTAGCTGGGCTTTGCCTAACGGCAGCTTTCCACCCATTCCTGCCACTAGGGACAAAGCCGTCACGGGAGTAAATCCCGTGACGTCGGACGCGTCTCGCGGCGCGGCTTAGGCCGCTTGCTCGCGCGCCGGCCGGCCTGCATCGTCTCTACGCGCTGCTTCCCGATTGCTCCGCAATCGCTCAGCTGCGCTCGGCGATTTGGCTGTCCTACAACCCCCTTGTTGTGGCTTACCCTGCCGGATGAGCAGCAAGTACGATCGCAACGACCCCTCGACCCGGCTCCGGACAGGCTTCAACCGGCAACTGGTCGCGCGTTTTCCCGTGACCTTGTCCGCCGCCGATCTCCTCGCGTCGGGTGCGGCGGCGGAGGATTACACGCCCGACCCGATCCCATTCGATCCCGTCCCGCGCCGGCTTCGCACAGCGCCCGTCACTGTGAACATTCGTGAAGATTCGCCGGCCGCACCGCCTGCGGAAAGCCCGTTAAAGGTGACGAAGTGGAAGAAGTGGAAGACCCCCCGTTTTCACTCAATTAAGGGTAACCCCGAACCCGCGAAGCACCGTCAATTTGGTCAACTTGCCCTCCGGAGAAGTCCTACAGCGCCACGAACGTCCACCCCTCCGTCCGCGCAATCTCCGGCGTCAAACCTTCCAGTTCAAAAGCCCGCGGATCCTCCCGCGCCAGCGTTCGGCTCGAAGCCCGCGCAAGATCGGCAGAGTAAACTTTACTTTACATCAAAATCGAATATTGTCGTCAGGGCCAGCAGTGAAACATCACTTCAACATCTGGGACCAGCCACATTCGACCCTGCTCGAAGCGTACAAGCGCGAACGAGTACGCCGCCGTCGTGAGTTGATCGGACTGGTCGCTTTGGGTGCCATCGTCTCGATCGTTGTGTTCCTGTTCGGCATGGCCATCACGCACAGCGGCAGCGTTGGGCGCCTTTTGCAGGCGCTGACTTAGACAGCTTGCCTGCTCTCTTTTCCGCGCGCAGGGGCCGCATATGAATTTGGACGATCAAGTCCGTCGCTATTTCGGCACGAACGATCTCGCATCCGTCCCGCCGGCCGCGCTCGAGGCAGGCGTCGAGCACATGAAAGTCGACCTCGGCCTGACCAGGGACCGCGGCGAACGGTTCGCCTTATGGGCTTTGCTCTTCTCGCTCGGCTCCGCCCCCGGCCTCGACGTCGCCTTCAAGGACGAAGCCGACCGCGAAGCTGCGCGGAATTTCATGGACCTGGTGCAGGGGTCGAGCAACTCCATAACCGGATAAGGCGAGAATTCGCCTCGCAGCGTTATACGACGCCGAAGGTCCAACCTTCGGTCCGCGCAATCTGCGGCGTCAATCCCTTGGGCTCGAAGGCGTGCGGTTCGTGTGTCGCCAGCGCGCGCATCCCGGCGGCCGTGACCAGCGCGTCGGTCTGATGATCGTTCGGTTCGAAGCTGAGGCGCACGCGGCGGCTACCCAGTCCGTCGAGGGCGAGGTTGAGCTCGGCGCGGGTGCGCAGCTTGGTGCCGCTCATGCCGGCGCGGCGGAGGTAGATGCGGGTGTAGATTTCGCAGACGGTGCTGCCGCTGGCGGGGAGCGGGTCCATCGGGAAGATCGCGATTTTGCCGTCGAGACGGTGCAGCAACCGCATTCCGGAGAAGCTCGCCTTGGCGACCTGCGCCGCACCGATCGCGTCGTAAGCGCTGGCGGTCTTGCGGCCGCCTTGCGCATTGAGGCGGGCATCGCATTGTCGGAAGCGCACGAAGTCCGCCTTCACGCCGTCGGCGATGCCGAAGTAGAAATGTCGCCGGTGTGCAATCTCGAGGAAGCTCGCCGCGCCGAGGTCTTCGTCATCGCATTTGTCATCGACGTATGCCCAGAACTCGCGCGCCGTCTTTGGGACGTTCGGCTCGCCGATAAGATATTCGCCGAGCTCGACGATCGGCGGCGCGAAGCTGAAGTCGAAGCCGAAAAAGTCGGCTCCTTCGCCGCTCGCTTCAGCAGCCAGTGAAGCACTTCCTCGCGCGACCAGATATGTCCCGGCCGGACCAGGCGCGGCGGCGCGTCGTGCCTCGCCTCGGCAATCGCAATCCCCTTGTGCCGCCGGCCCTTCGCGCCCGACCAGTCGATCGCGACGAAGGCGTCGAAATGCGGCTTCACACCAGTGGCGGCTGGCGGTCGTCTCCCGGGGCCGTGTCCGCCGGCTTCTTCAGGCGCGGCGGCGGGGCAGGGCGGCGGCTTGCGGGTAGCCTGTCGTCTGCCCACTCCTCGAGGATCCGTGCCGCAGCGTCCCGTCCGCCAAGGCCGAAGGCGATGGCGCAAGCGACCGCCGCCGACCCGAGGATCAGCCCGAACGCCATCATCACGATCTGGTCGGCAAGGCCCATGAAGGTCAGGCCGATCGCGGTGAACAAGGCGATGATCGCATATTTGATGATCGTCTCGGCATAGCTGGACTTGCCGGTGGAACTTCCGACCAGCGCCGACAGGATGCGCGCTAGGAAAATGCCGGCGACAATGATGACCGTGCCGAAGATCACCTTTCCACCGAGCGCGGTGATCTGGAACAGGAGGGCTGCAATGGAGTCCCCGCCCAATTGCCGGGCCGCCTCGATTGCCGCGGCAAGGAGAATGGTTGTCATTGCAATCGCACCGACGATTCTCGATGGATTGGAGCTTGCCGGCATGATGCCGAGAGCCCGAACGAAATTGTCGAAGCCGAGGCTCGGCAGCACCGTCTCCAGAAGCTGCTTTACCCAGCGCCCCGCAACGAACGCGAAGGCCAGCCATACCAAGGCTCCCAATACTCTCGGAATCGCCAGTGCAATGCTGTTCAGCATGCTTGTTGCAGGTTCGACGATGGCGGAAATCTGCAGGATCTGAAGTGCACCGATCGCTGCGAATATGTGATGATGGCCGATACGATCACACCAATCGCGCGAGCGATGGAGTTTCGCGCCGGAGCGACGCCTTCCGAAGTCTTTCCGTCCTGATCAACGGCCAGAGGCGCTTCGCCAATCGAAATACCGGCTCGGCTAAGCAGCCGCTCAAGATTGAGCGCGCCAAGCGCGGCCTCGATGACATGGCGGACAACTCGCGCCAAAATCAGTCCGGCGAAGAAGAAAACTCCCGCGCCGAGCAGCTTGGGAAGAAAGGCGAATATCTCGTTCGTCATCCCTGTCCACGGGGTCAGACACCGGACAGGCCAAGCGGCTGAAGTGCGGCAACAAGGCCCACAAGCCAGACCAGCCAGTAGAACAATCGCCCAAGTTCGGTGCCGACGAGTCCACCCCGGCTTGCGGGTGGCGCTTCAAAACCGGCACGCGGTCGATCAGCTTTTCGACCCCCCATTGCACCGCCTTGGCGACGAAGTGCGTGGCAACAAGGATGATCACCGCGAACAGGAGCTTGGGTCCCCACTGGATCACTGGTCGCGCCAATAAGCTGCCGGCGCTTCGGTCTGGTACATTGTCACCCTCCGTTATTCGTCGTTCTTTGCGCTTCCCTCGAAGCTCGTTCCAGTAGGCGATGCGTTCGGCGATGCGGGCTTCGAAGCCGCGTTCGCTCGGCTCGTAAAAGGTCTGTGCGCCCATTTCCTCGGGCCAGTAATCCTGGCCGGAAAATCCTTGGTCGGCATCATGGTCGTAAGCATAGCCCTTGCCGTAGCCGATGTCCTTCATAAGCCGCGTCGGCGCGTTCAAAATATGTGTGCGGCGGCATCAGCGAGCCGGTGTCCTTGGCGCTTCGGTACGCGGACTTCTGCGCCATGTAGGCAGCGTTCGATTTGGGCGCGGTCGCGAGATAGAGGCAGGCTTGGACAATCGCGAGCTCGCCTTCGGGGGAGCCGAGGAAGTCGTAGGCATCCTTGGCGGCGAGGCACTGCACCAGCGCCTGCGGGTCGGCGAGGCCGATGTCCTCCATCGCCGCGCGCGTCAGGCGGCGCAGCACGTAAAGCGGCTCCTCTCCTGCGACGAGCATGCGCGCGAGATAATAGAGCGCAGCCTGCGGGTCGGACCCGCGGATCGTCTTATGGAGCGCGGAGATGAGGTTATAGTGACCCTCGCGGTCCTTGTCGTAGACGGGGACGCGGCGGTGCAGCAGGGCCGCCATCCCCGCCGGATCGAGTGGCTGGTCGAGCTCGACGTCGTACAACGTCTCGACCTGATTAAGGAGGAAGCGGCCGTCGCCGTCGGCGCTGGCAACCAAAGCGTCGCGCGCATCCCTGGTCAGCGGGATTGGCCGGCCGACCTCTTCCTCCGCCCGCTTGATGAGGGTGTCGAGCGCGTCTTCGTTGAGGCGTCGCAAGATCAGCACCTGGCAGCGCGACAGGAGCGCGGCATTCAGCTCGAAGCTGGGGTTCTCGGTCGTCGCCCCGACAAGGGTAACGGTGCCGTCCTCGACAAAGGGAAGGAAGCCATCCTGTTGCGCGCGATTGAAGCGGTGGATCTCGTCCACGAACAATAAGGTGCGCTGCCCGGCGCGAGCAGCGGTCTTGGCCTCGGCGAAAATCCTCTTGAGGTCGGCGACGCCCGAAAACACCGCCGAGATCGGCACAAAGCGAAGGCCGACAGCATCCGCCAGCAACCGCGCTATGCTGGTCTTCCCGGTGCCCGGTGGCCCCCACAGGATCATCGATGACAATTTGCCGGCAGCGACCATCCGCCCGATCGCTCCTTCGGGTCCGGTCAGATGTTCCTGCCCGACAATCTCGTCGAGGTTCTGCGGCCGCAGGCGATCGGCCAGCGGTGCGTTCGCGGCCGTGCTCGGCTGCGCGCCCTCAAGTTCCGTGTCGCTGAACAGGTCGGCCATCTTCCGCACCCTTTGGAACAACCCTCAAAAAAATGCATCATCCGATCTTGCTGACGATGTTACTAAGATATATCTTA
>CAVVQF010000014.1:0-46354 GCA_963750315.1 uncultured Alphaproteobacteria bacterium | reverse complement strand
GCTGGAGGCAGGTGTCGAGCACATGAAAGTCGACCTCGGCCTGACCAGGGACCGCGGCGAACGTTTCGCCTTTATGGGCTTTGCTCTTCTCGCTCGGCTCCGGCCCCCGGCCTCGACGTCGCCTTCAAGGACGAAGCCGACCGCGAAGCTGCGCGGAATTTCATGGACCTGGTGCAGGGGTCGAGCAACTCCATAACCGGATAAGGCGAGAATTCGCCTCGCAGCGTTATACGACGCCGAAGGTCCAACCTTCGGTCCGCGCAATCTGCGGCGTCAATCCCTTGGGCTCGAAGGCGTGCGGTTCGTGTGTCGCCAGCGCGCGCATCCCGGCGGCCGTGACCAGCGCGTCGGTCTGATGATCGTTCGGTTCGAAGCTGAGGCGCACGCGGCGGCTACCCAGTCCGTCGAGGGCGAGGTTGAGCTCGGCGCGGGTGCGCAGCTTGGTGCCGCTCATGCCGGCGCGGCGGAGGTAGATGCGGGTGTAGATTTCGCAGACGGTGCTGCCGCTGGCGGGGAGCGGGTCCATCGGGAAGATCGCGATTTTGCCGTCGAGACGGTGCAGCAACCGCATTCCGGAGAAGCTCGCCTTGGCGACCTGCGCCGCACCGATCGCGTCGTAAGCGCTGGCGGTCTTGCGGCCGCCTTGCGCATTGAGGCGGGCATCGCATTGTCGGAAGCGCACGAAGTCCGCCTTCACGCCGTCGGCGATGCCGAAGTAGAAATGTCGCCGGTGTGCAATCTCGAGGAAGCTCGCCGCGCCGAGGTCTTCGTCATCGCATTTGTCATCGACGTATGCCCAGAACTCGCGCGCCGTCTTTGGGACGTTCGGCTCGCCGATAAGATATTCGCCGAGCTCGACGATCGGCGGCGCGAAGCTGAAGTCGAAGCCGAAAAAAGTCGGCTCCTTCGCCGCTCGCTTCAGCAGCCAGTGAAGCACTTCCTCGCGCGACCAGATATGTCCCGGCCGGACCAGGCGCGGCGGCGCGTCGTGCCTCGCCTCGGCAATCGCAATCCCCTTGTGCCGCCGGCCCTTCGCGCCCGACCAGTCGATCGCGACGAAGGCGTCGAAATGCGGCTTCACACCAGTGGCGGCTGGCGGTCGTCTCCCGGGGCCGTGTCCGCCGGCTTCTTCAGGCGCGGCGGCGGGGCAGGGCGGCGGCTTGCGGGTAGCCTGTCGTCTGCCCACTCCTCGAGGATCCGTGCCGCAGCGTCCCGTCCGCCAAGGCCGAAGGCGATGGCGCAAGCGACCGCCGCCGACCCGAGGATCAGCCCGAACGCCATCATCACGATCTGGTCGGCAAGGCCCATGAAGGTCAGGCCGATCGCGGTGAACAAGGCGATGATCGCATATTTGATGATCGTCTCGGCATAGCTGGACTCGCCGGTGGAACTTCCGACCAGCGCCGACAGGATGCGCGCCAGGAAAATGCCGGCGACAATGATGACCGTGCCGAAGATCACCTTTCCACCGAGCGCGGTGATCTGGAACAGGAGGGCTGCAATGGAGTCCCCGCCCAATTGCCGGGCCGCCTCGATTGCCGCGGCAAGGAGAATGGTTGTCATTGCAATCGCACCGACAATTCTCGATGGATTGGAGCTTGCCGGCATGATGCCGAGAGCCCGAACGAAATTGTCGAAGCCGAGGCTCGGCAGCACCGTCTCCAGAAGCTGCTTTACCCAGCGCCCCGCAACGAACGCGAAGGCCAGCCATACCAAGGCTCCCAATACTCTCGGAATCGCCAGTGCAATGCTGTTCAGCATGCTTGTTGCAGGTTCGACGATGGCGGAAATCTGCAGGATCTGAAGTGCACCGATCGCTGCAAATATGATGATGATGGCCGATACGATCACACCAATCGCGCGAGCGATGGAGTTTCGCGCCGGAGCGACGCCTTCTGAAGTCTTTCCGTCCTGATCAACGGCCAGAGGCGCTTCGCCAATCGAAATACCGGCTCGGCTAAGCAGCCGCTCAAGATTGAGCGCGCCAAGCGCGGCCTCGATGACATGGCGGACAACTCGCGCCAAAATCAGTCCGGCGAAGAAGAAAACTCCCGCGCCGAGCAGCTTGGGAAGAAAGGCGAATATCTCGTTCGTCATCCCTGTCACGGGGGTCAGCACACCGGACAGGCCAAGCGGCTGAAGCGCGGCAACCAGGCCCACAAGCCAGACCAGCCAGTAGAACAATCGCCCAAGTTCGGTGCCGACGGAGTCCACCCCGGCTTGCGGGTGGCGCTTCAAAACCGGCACGCGGTCGATCAGCTTTTCGACCCCCCATTGCACCGCCTTGGCGACGAAGTGCGTGGCAACAAGGATGATCACCGCGAACAGGAGCTTGGGTCCCCACTGGATCAACTGGTCGCGCCAATAAGCTGCCGGCGCTTCGGTCTGGTACATTGTCACCCTCCGTTATTCGTCGTTCTTGCGCTTCCCTCGAAGCTCGTTCCAGTAGGCGATGCGTTCGGCGATGCGGGCTTCGAAGCCGCGTTCGCTCGGCTCGTAAAAGGTCTGTGCGCTCCATTTCCTCGGGCCAGTAATCCTGGCCGGAAAATCCTTGGTCGGCATCATGGTCGTAGGCATAGCCCTTGCCGTAGCCGATGTCCTTCATAAGCCGCGTCGGCGCGTTCAAAATATGTGTGGGCGGCATCAGCGAGCCGGTGTCCTTGGCGCTTCGGTAGGCGGACTTCTGCGCCATGTAGGCAGCGTTCGATTTGGGCGCGGTCGCGAGATAGAGGCAGGCTTGGACAATCGCGAGCTCGCCTTCGGGGGAGCCGAGGAAGTCGTAGGCATCCTTGGCGGCGAGGCACTGCACCAGCGCCTGCGGGTCGGCGAGGCCGATGTCCTCCATCGCCGCGCGCGTCAGGCGGCGGAGCACGTAAAGCGGCTCCTCTCCTGCGACGAGCATGCGCGCGAGATAATAGAGCGCAGCCTGCGGGTCGGAGCCGCGGATCGTCTTATGGAGCGCGGAGATGAGGTTATAGTGACCCTCGCGGTCCTTGTCGTAGACGGGGACGCGGCGGTGCAGCAGGGCCGCCATCCCCGCCGGATCGAGTGGCTGGTCGAGCTCGACGTCGTACAGCGTCTCGACCTGATTAAGGAGGAAGCGGCCGTCGCCGTCGGCGCTGGCAACCAAAGCGTCGCGCGCATCCCTGGTCAGCGGGATTGGCCGGCCGACCTCTTCCTCCGCCCGCTTGATGAGGGTGTCGAGCGCGTCTTCGTTGAGGCGTCGCAAGATCAGCACCTGGCAGCGCGACAGGAGCGCGGCATTCAGCTCGAAGCTGGGGTTCTCGGTCGTCGCCCCGACAAGGGTAACGGTGCCGTCCTCGACGAAGGGAAGGAAGCCATCCTGTTGCGCGCGATTGAAGCGGTGGATCTCGTCCACGAACAATAAGGTGCGCTGCCCGGCGCGAGCAGCGGTCTTGGCCTCGGCGAAAATCTTCTTGAGGTCGGCGACGCCCGAAAACACCGCCGAGATCGGCACAAAGCGAAGGCCGACAGCATCCGCCAGCAACCGCGCTATGCTGGTCTTCCCGGTGCCCGGTGGCCCCCACAGGATCATCGATGACAATTTGCCGGCAGCGACCATCCGCCCGATCGCTCCTTCGGGTCCGGTCAGATGTTCCTGCCCGACAATCTCGTCGAGGTTCTGCGGCCGCAGGCGATCGGCCAGCGGTGCGTTCGCGGCCGTGCTCGGCTGCGCGCCCTCAAGCTCCGTGTCGCTGAACAGGTCGGCCATCTTCCGCACCCTTTGGAACAACCCTCAAAAAAATGCATCATCCGATCTTGCTGACGATGTTACTAAGATATATCTTAGACACATCGAAAGGAAAGATATGAGACATCACCGACATCATGGCTGCCACCCCCGCAGCCGTTTCCAGATCGATCTGCCCGAGGGGCTGATCGCCATGGGCCGCCGTTCGGGCGGATGGGGACCCTTCCATTTTGAATTCGACGACAATGGCTTTCGCGGCCGTCACGGCGGCGGACGCGGCCGCAGGCGCATGTTCGAGTCCGGCGAGCTCCGCCTCGTCCTGCTCAAGCTGATCGCCGACGAGCCGTGCCACGGTTACGACCTGATCCGCGCGATCGAGGAGTTGACCGGTGGCGAATATGCCCCGAGCCCGGGCGTGGTCTATCCGACACTCACCCTGCTCCAGGACATGGGCCTTATCGAAGAAGCTGCTGTCGAAGGCCCGCGCAAGCCGTTCCAGGTGACCGACGAGGGCCGCGCGCATCTCGAGGAGAAATCCGAAGAGGTCGACGGGCTGTTCGATCGCTTGAAAGAGCATGCCCCGCAGGACTCGCATGGCGGCAAAGCGACCGTCGGCCGCGGCATCCAGAATCTGATGGCGGCGGTCCGCAACCGCGTGTCGCGCGTCGGCTGGGATGAGGATCTCACGCACGAGATCACCGCCATCCTCGACGAGGCTGCCCAGCGCATCGAGCGCCTGAAGTGAGGCGGACTATCGGCGCGTGAGACGGGCGTAGCGGCGACGCCGCTCAATCACGCGCTGGTAGGTTTTCAGCACGACCGAATTGATATGATCCCAGTCGCGGGTTTCGGCGTAGGCCAGGCCCGCGGCTCCGTGCCGTTCGCGCAAGGCGGGATTGCGCGCATAGGCTTCGAGCGCATCGGCGTAGGCCTCGGCGTCGCCGGGCTCCACCAGATGCGCCGGTCTGGCCATCGGTCACCAGCGTCGACGCGCCGGTTGCCGACGCGGCGACGACGGGCAGGCCGCAAGCCATGGCTTCGAGCGTCACATTGCCAAACGCTTCGGTGATCGACGGATTGAAGAAGACGTCTGCGCTGCCGAGTGCTCGCGCAAGGTCCGGGCCGACCTGGTGCCCAACGAAAATGCCGTGCGGCAGACGGTCGACAAACCACTGCCGCGCCGGGCCGTCGCCGATGACCAATGCATGATGCTTGACCTTGCGCTCGACCAGCGCGTCGATCGCATCCGCAAAAACGTCGAGGCCTTTTTCCATCACGATCCGGCCGAGGAAGGCTATCGCCAGCTCATCATCCTTAATGCCGACGGAGCGGCGCCATGCCATGTCGCGGCGACCGGGATTGAACTGGTCGCGATCGACGCCGCGGCTCCAGATCGAGATGTCGCGGCTCATCCGCTGGGCGTGGAGCACGGCTGCAGTCGATTCCGCCGGGGCGAGGATTGCATCGCAGCGCTGGTAGATGCGGCGCATGATACCGCGGGCGAGCGGCTCCAGCGACTGCAGGTGATAATATTCGAGATAGGTGTCGAACCGCGTGTGGACCGACGCGACAATCGGAATCTTGCGCCGCCGCGCCCAGGTCACCGCACGGTGGCCGATCACGTCCGGCGCCGAAATCTGCACCAGGTTCGGCGCGAACGCCTCAAGGTCGCGACGGATGTCTGCACTGAGGCCCAGCCCGATGCGATATTCGGGACGGCCCGGCACCGGTACCGATGGAACGCTGACGAGGTCGCCGGTTGGCTCAAATGCCGGCGTGTCGGTCGTCGGTGAATAGACGCGTACCTTTACGCCCTGGCGCAACAAATAGCCGACCAGCCGGTTCAGCGCCTGGTTGGCGCCGTCCCGAACATAATTGTAATTGCCCGAAAACAGGGCGACGCGGATCTCTTCCGGTTGCACGGGCAGCAGCAATTAATGGTGAAAGCCGCAAAGGCAATGCACGGCCGCTCATG
Organism: uncultured Alphaproteobacteria bacterium; assembly: GCA_963750315.1. Taxonomy (GTDB): domain Bacteria; phylum Pseudomonadota; class Alphaproteobacteria; order Sphingomonadales; family Sphingomonadaceae; genus Sphingomicrobium. The sequence continues at coordinate 40,667 of CAVVQF010000014.1, read as the reverse complement.
ATCGACGAAGTGAAGACTGGATTGCCGCTTGTCGCGCGGCGCGATGCGCAGCTCTTCATTCTTGGCAGTTTGCCCGGCGATGCGTCGCTCGCGGCCCGCCAATATTATGCGTATCCGCAAAATCAGTTCTGGCGATTGGTCGGTTCGGTTATCGGCGAAGAACTGCACTCATTGCCGTATGAAAAGCGGCTCGAGCGGCTGGCCGAGCACCGGATCGGGTTGTGGGACGTGATCGGATCGGCGGTGCGTCCGGGCAGCCTCGACCAGGCAATCCGGCTCGCCAACCACAACCGGGTCGAGAGGCTCGCGCACGACTTTCCGGAGCTGAAAGGGATAGCGTTCAACGGCACGGCGTCGGCATCGATCGGCCGCAAGTCGATCGGCGACGACACGCATCTGACGCTTATCGACTTGCCGTCGTCGAGTCCCGCCAACACCCGGCCATTTGCGGAAAAGGTATTGGCTTGGGCGGCGCTCAACGGCCCTTGTGCCGGGCGGCAATCGAGCCGAAATTGAGGTCGATGACTGAAGAAGACGAAATCGAAATCGAGCTCGACGAGGAAGGCAGCGACAAGAGACTGTCGATGGTCGACGAAGCTCTGGTGGCCGGGACCATCGCCAACACCAACGGACTGCTGGTGATCCTCGCCAAGCTGGTTGCCAAGGGCGTGTTCGACCGCGACGACCTCAAGTCCTTCTCGGACAGCTATTCGAAGCCGCTCGACCATGTCGGAATGCGCGAAAATGAGCTCGTCACGCAGATGCAGGACCAGATGGAAGCGACGCTGGCCGAGCTGATGCGCTACCTCAGCGAGCGCGATTCCGGCCGCGATTGACTTATCGGGGCCCAGCCGACATATGCCCGACGCCTTCAGCGAAGGCCCCTTCGTCTAGCGGTCCAGGACGTCGCCCTCTCACGGCGAAAACACGGGTTCGAGTCCCGTAGGGGTCACCATTCGCGCCGCAGCGCGCCCAGCTACAGTATCCGGAACTCCCTCGGCAGGCCTGGCTTGGCGATTGCGTCGGCAACGCGCAGTTCGGGATCGGCGTCGGCTGCCTCGCGGTAGCGGGTGGCGAGTTCCATGTGGAGGTCGTGAGCCTTTTGACTCGCGGCATGTTGGGCGGCGGCCTGCTCCTCGCTGGCGCGGCGACTCAGATATTCCCGATCCGATTCCATGAACGCATCATACACCAGCTTTGTGACGCTCACACTTATCGAGATCAGTCAGGCCGCAAGCGGGAATTTCAGCATTCGATCGGGCAGGGGCACCAGCGCCGATGCCGAGGGCCCCACTTGCTTCACGATCTCCGGATGCGAAGCGTCCAGGCCGCCGGTTAGCGAGCCGAAGGCCGGCATGATCAGCTTGGTCGAGGAGGCGACCAGGCAGCGCCGCGAGACTCGGCGGCCACGGACGCTGACGCGATATTTCGGGTGGTAGTGGCCCGATATTTCGGGCCGCGGGTCGTCGCGGTCGGCTTCGTGACGGAGGATGATTTCCCGAAACTTCCGTCTCTTCGATCAACCTGCCGCCGCAGTGGTCGGCGAAGCCCGGATCGTGGTTTCCGAGAATCCAGACCCAGTCGAGCCGTGCAGTCATATCCTGAAGCAGGGATCGCGCCTGGTCGGGCAGCCGATCGCAGCCAAAGCGGTCGTGGAAGCTGTCGCCGAGGCAATATAGTGTTTCGACGCCGGTCGCTTCGACGACCGTCTGCAGCGCGCTCAGTGTCGCCACCGAGTTGTAAGGTGGCAGGAACTGTCCCAAGCGCGCGAACCAGCTCGCCTTTTCAAGGTGCAGGTCGGCGACCAGCAGCGCCTTCTGAGCCGGCCAGTGGACCGCGCCTTCGGGCGATGCGACGAACGTTTCGCCTGCGAACGAAAAGGGAACCATCGCTCCCGTTTAGACGAGCCGCGCTAGGGCTCAAGTCCTAGAATATGATCTTTCAACGCGCGGGCATCGTGGAGCGCGTTGTGCGGCACGGCGCTGTTCGCCGCCGTGCTGAATCCGCCGAGCGGGACCAGCTCGAAAGCGGTTCGTGGTACAGGAACCATCTCACCCGGCCCGGTCATCAGCAGGTTGCAGAATTGGGCAATGTCCTCTGGCCAGTCGGCAAGGATGATCGGTGCGGGATCGATCGACAAATAGTGCGACAGCGCAATCGCAGCGTCGCGCCGGCTGAGGCGGTCCGACACCAGGCCAACGGGGACATGATCGAGATAAGGCATGACATGCTGCTCGACCCAAGGAAACGGGCACACGTCGCACGCCAGCGTCACGTAGAACTCTTCGCCGTCCTCCGGAACGAGCGCGAGGCTGAGTAGCGCACCGCCGAAGCCATTGAACTCGGTATCGAGAAAATAACGCACGCGTTCCGGTTAGCGATGCCGCGGCGATTTGGCCAATGCTGGACTCAGCACCAAACAACCGCAATTCTCCGATCGGAAAAATTGGGGAGAGATTCGATGCGTCTTGTTTTCGTCGCTGCGGCTGCCTTGCTGTCATCCACCGCAATCCCGGCCGCTGCCGAAACCCCGAACCGGGCTCAGCTCGCCTCGTCGGTCGCCAAGGCCCACGACGCGAATCTCAAGCAGCTGCAGGACTGGATTGCGGAGCCGACGATCGCCGCCGAAAAGGTCAACGTCGACGGCGGCGCGGAATATATGCGTAAATTGCTGCTCGACGCGGGTTTCCAGCAGGCGAAGGTGGTGCCGACTGACGGCGTTCCGGGAGTTTTCGCGACGCTCGACGCCGGCGCTCCGAAGACGCTCGGCATCTACTTCATGTACGACGTGAAGCAGTACGTGCCGTCCGAATGGTCGTCGCCCCCGCTCGAAGGGCGGCTGGTCGATCGCGCCGAGGGCAAGGCGGTCGTCGGACGCGGCGCGGTCAACCAGAAGGGCCCTGAAACCGCGTTTCTCGCGGCACTCAAGGCGTTCAAGGACACGGGCCGCAAGCTGCCGGTGAACATCGTGCTGGTCGCTGAGGGCGAGGAAGAAATCGGCTCGCCGCACTTCCACCAGGTTATCGCCAATCCCGAGGTGAACGCGGCGATGAAGAAGGCAATTGGCGTATTCATTCCGGGCGCGGGGCAGGAAACGAACGGCGCTACGTCGGTCGACCTCGGCGCCAAGGGCGTGATTGAGGTCCAGCTCATCTCCAGCGGCGAGAATTGGGGCCGCGGCCCGGCGAAGGATGTACACTCCAGCCTGAAGGCGATCGTCGACAGCCCGAGCTGGCGGCTGGTGAAGGCGCTCAACACCCTGGTGTCGGAGGACGGGCAGACGCCGGCGATCGACGGCTGGTTCGACAATGTGAAGCCGCTCAGCGCGCGCCAGACCCAGCTGATCAACGAGGGCACGGCCAAGTCCAACGAGGCCGAAGTGATGAAGCAGCTCGGCGTGAAGCATTGGTACAAGGACGAGGACTATAAGACTGCGTCGCTCCGCCTTGCCCAGCAGCCGACGGTGAATATCGAGGGGCTGGTCGCGGGCTACACCGGTCCGGGCGGCAAGACCGTACTTCCCGGCCGCGCTGAGGCGAAGCTCGACCTGCGGCTGGTCCCGGACATGACCCGCGAAGAGGCGGAAGGAAAGCTGAAGGCGCATCTCGCCAAGCGCGGGTTCGGCGACATCATCGTCAACGTCAGCGGCGGCTACAGCCCGACCGAGACCGACGAGAACAGCCTGCTGGTGCGCTCACAGATAGCGCTGCTGAAGAAGGCCGGGATCGAATATTCGCTCAATCCACGCACGGCCGGATCATGGCCGGGCGTCGTTTTCACCGGTCCGCCGCTGAAGCTGGCCGCGGTCGGTTTCGGGCTCGGCACCGGCGGTGGCGCCCACGCTCCCAACGAATGGTACCTAATAGACAGCAAGGACAAGAAGGTCGCGGGACTGGATGAGTCCGCGATGTTCTACGTCGATTATCTCTATGAGTTGGCGAGCAGCCGCTAGTTCGGTTGGGTGACGCAAGCGTCGGTCGGCAACGGCCGGCCCTTGCGGCATCGCTCGGCCATGGCGCGGGCCTGCTTGCCGCGCTCTTCGTCCTGCTTGCGCATCTCGCGGCCGCGCTTCTCGTCGGCTTCCGACTGGCTGGTCGTCGCCGCATCGACGCCGGCCGAAGCAACCTTCACCGGCAAGGTGACGACGTCGACGGCCGTCTTGGCGACGGTGCCGACGACGCAGCCGGACAAGACGAGGGGCAACCCAAGCGACAAAGCGAAGTACTTCATGGGTTTAGTGTGGCAGCCGTCACCCTGCTCGGCAATGAACGTCCGTCTCAAAGGCGCATCGCTTCGTCGGCCAACGCCTCCGCTTCGATGAGCAAGGTCGCATCCGCTTCCGCTCCGGGCGGCAGGGATTCGCGGCCGATGATGACCATCAGCGGGATGGCCATCGGCGTGATGCGGCCGGTGTCGACATGGAGCATCGTCGCCGAGGCACGGTCGACCAGGCGCACGAGACGCCCGAGCTCGGTCATTCGCGCCCGGGCATCGTCCCAAGCCGCGCGCAGGAGGAGGTGGCCGGGCTCGTAGCGGCGAAGAACGTCGTAGATGAGGTCGGTCGAGAAGCTGACCTGCCGCCCGGTCTTCTTCTTCCCAGGATGGGCGCGCTCGACGAGGCCGCCGATCACGGCGACTTCGCGGAAGGCAGTTTTGAGCAACATGCTCTGCTCGACCCAGTCGACGAATTCCTGCTCGAGGATGTCGGGCGAGAAGAGCGCCTTCGGGTCGGCGATCGGGTTCAGCCCGTAGCAGGCGAGGGCGTAGTCGTTGGCGACGAAGCCGAGCGGCTTCAGGCCGGCATTCTCCATCCGCCGGGTAATCAGCATTCCGAGCGACTGATGCGCGTTCCAGCCCTCGAAGCTGTAGGCGACCATGTAATGCAGCTTTTCATGCTCGAACGTCTCGACGAGCAATTGCTGGGGCTCGGGGATGACCGACTTGCGGTCCTGCACCTCGAGCCATTCGCGGACATCGTCGGGGAAGCGGTGCCAGTCGTTGCGGTCGGCGAGCATGTGGCGGACGCGGTTGGCGAGGTGCGTCGACATCGACATGCGCTGGCCGCCGTAGGTCACGATCCGCGCGGATTTGGCCGAGGCGTGGACGATGATGTCAGTGTCCTTGAACTGTTCCACCTCCAGGCTGAGGCCGGCGAAGAAGAAGTGATCGCCGGGCGCGAGGGTAGAGGCGAAGCCCTCCTCGATCGTGCCGAGCCGCCGACCGTTGCGGAAGCGAACGGTGAGCAGGGGCTGCTCGACGATAACGCCGGCGTTCATGCGGTGCTGCGCGGCGATTTGAGGTTTGGCGATGCGCCAGCGGCCGTCGCTTTCCGGAACGAGGCGTCGGAAGCGGTCGTAGGCCTTCAGTGCGTAGCCGCCGGTGGCGATGAAATTCAGAACTTCGGCGAAGGTCTCGTCCTTCAGGCCCGCGTAGGGCGCTGATGAGCGGATTTCGGCGAGGAGTTCTTGCTCTTCGAATGGCGCTGCGCAGGCAACGCCGAGAATATGCTGGGCGAGAACGTCCAGCGTCCCCGGGCGAAAGTTCTCCGGGTCCAGCTCGCCGTCGGCGATGGCGTCCAGCGCTGCCCGGGCTTCGAGATATTCGAAGCGGTTGCCGGGCACGACTTCACCTTCGCTGGGTTCGTCGAGCCGGTGGTTGGCGCGTCCGATGCGCTGCAGAAGCCGCGACGAGCCCTTGGGCGCGCCCATCTGGATGACGAGGTCGACGTCGCCCCAGTCGATGCCGAGGTCGAGGCTGGCCGTCGCGACGAGCCCGCGCAATTTGCCCGCCGCCATCGCTGCTTCGATCTTGCGCCGAGCCTCCTGCGCAAGGCTGCCATGGTGGATACCGATCGGCAGGCCCTTCTCGTTCGCCGTCCAGAGGTCCTGGAAGATCAGCTCCGCCAGCCCGCGCGTGTTGCAGAAGACGAGGGTCGTCTTGTGCCGCTCGATCAGGTCCATGATGTCGCGAATGGCATGGCGGCCGGAATGCCCGCCCCACGGGATGCGGCCTTCGGGAATCAAAATCGACAGGTGCGGTTCGGCGCCCGGATCGCCCTGAACGACCTCGACCAAATCCATGTCGGCGTCCGGCGCGAGCCAGCTGCGGTAGGCGTCGGGATCGCTGATCGTCGCCGACAGTCCGACGCGGCGCAGGTTCGGTGCGATCTTCTGCAGCCGCGCCATCGACAGCGACAGCAGGTCGCCGCGCTTGTCCTTCGCGAAGCCGTGAAGTTCGTCGACGACGATCGACTTCAAACTCTCGAAAATCGTGAAGCTGTCGGGGTAGCTGAGCAGCAGGCTCAGCGATTCAGGCGTCGTCAGCAGGATTTGCGGCGGCCGGAGCCGCTGCCGAGCTTTACGGTCCGAAGGCGTATCGCCGGTCCGCGTCTCGACCCGGATCGGCAGCCCCATCTCCTCGATCGGGCCGAGCAAGTTGCGCTGGACGTCGACCGCCAGCGCCTTCAGCGGCGAAATATAGAGTGTGTGCAGGCCCTTCGGTCGGCGTTTCGACCAGCTCGGCAATCGTCGGCAGGAACCCCGCAAGCGTCTTGCCCGATCCGGTCGCGGCCACCAGCAGCGCGTTCTTTCCGGCGCGCGCGAGCCGCAGCATGTCCATCTGGTGCCGGCGCGGCTCCCAACCGCGCTCGGCAAACCAGTTCCGGATGACGAGTGGGAGATCCGGTTCGTTGCTCAGCGGTCGTCAGTCCCCTCGCGGCGGCGGCGTTCTTCGTCGGCATATTCCTGACGCGTCGCCTGTTCGGTCACGTTCATCGGCGCTTCGCCCTTGGCGCGGCGGTTGCGCAATACCACCCAGACCAGAATCACCAACAGGATGATCGGGCCGACGATCTCCATCAATCCAAGCAAAGTTTCGTCCATCTAGCGTCCTCCGCGACCGGGAACTCTCCCGTCTTTCATCCTATATAGCTCCCGATGGCGCGCCTCGGTTCCTGGATAGAGCCTTTTGCAGAGGGCATTTACGTGCGCCCGGCGGACGCGTGGATCGATCCTTCGCAGCCGAAGGAGCGGGCGCTGGTTACTCACGGCCACGCGGATCATGCGCGAGGCGGGCACAAAGCGGTGTGGGCGACGCCGGAGACGCTGGCGATCATGGGTGTCCGCTACGGCGAGCAGAACGGCAACCCGGTGGCGTACGGCGAAAGCTTCCGCGTCGGCGAGGTCGACGTGCGGTTCGTGCCGGCGGGCCACGTGCTGGGCTCGGCGCAGATCGTGCTTGAACATGCAGGCGAGCGGATCGTCGTGTCCGGTGACTACAAGCGCCGCGAGGATCCGACCTGTGCACCATTCGAGCCGGTGCCTTGCGACATCTTCATCACCGAGGCGACGTTCGGCCTTCCCGTCTTCCGCCACCCGGATACGGGCAGCGAGATCGATCGGCTGTTGCACCGGCTGCACGCCGATCCGTCGCGTTCGGTGCTCGTCGGCGCCTACGCGCTTGGCAAGGCGCAGCGGGTGATCACCGAGCTTCGCCGGCGCGGACATGAGCAACCTATCTACTACCACGGCGCGGTCGAGCGTCTGTGCAATCTTTACGAGGAGCTCGGCGTCCCGCTCGGCGAGATGCGACACACGGCGGGCGCAAAGAAGGAGGATATGGCGGGCCATATCGTCATTGCGCCGCCCTCCGCACTCAACGACCGCTGGTCGCGGCGGCTGCCCGATCCGGTGACTGCGATGGCCTCAGGCTGGATGCGCATCCGCCAACGCGCGCGGCAGTCGAATATCGAGCTTCCGTTGATCATTTCCGATCACGCCGACTGGGACGAACTCACCTGCACCATCCGCGAGCTTCAGCCGCGCGAAGTGTGGATCACGCACGGTCGGGAGGAGGCGCTCAAGCATTGGTGCATGCTGCATCAGATAAAGGCGAGGGAGCTGAACCTAGTCGGCTACGAGGATGAGGACGATTAGCCGAGCGGCTCGCCCTCGGGCGCTCCACGATGGAGCTTGTCGGGGATAGGGTCACCGTCAGGCGTGAACTGCAGCGAGACCGAGTTGATGCAGTAGCGCTCACCTGTCGGCGGCGGGCCGTCGGGGAAGACGTGGCCCTGGTGCGCCCCGCAGCGGGCGCAGACGATCTCGGTGCGGACCATGCCGTAGCTGCTGTCGCGGATATACTCGAGATGGTCGGCCGAAAAGGGCGTCGTGAAGCTCGGCCAGCCGGTTCCGCTCTCGAACTTCTGCCCGCCGTTGAACACGGGCAGGCCGCACAGCCGGCAGGTATAGACGCCGGGACGCTTCTCCTCGAGGAACACGCCGCAGAACGGCGCCTCGGTGCCATGCTCAAGAAGCACGTGCCGCTCCTGGTCGTCGAGATCGGCCTCCAGCGCGCGGAGCTGATCTTCCGTCGGCGGAGTCGAGGTCGAACTGAATGGTGGCGGCGTCGGTCATGAAGTCCTCCGATCGGTTGCCGCGCCTATATAGTGCGTTCCGATGGGAGGTTCACGGTCCTTAGTGTCCGTCGCCCTCGGTCCGTTCGACGCCCGATTGAGCGAGTTGCTCGTCGATCTGGGACATCAACCGCTTCAGGCCTTCCTCGTCACGGGCTTCCGCCCTGGCGACCAGAACGTCCTGCGTGTTCGAAGCGCGAAGCAGCCACCAGCCATCATCCGTCATGACGCGGGCGCCATCGGTCGCGTCGACACGCGCGCCGCTCCCGGAGAGCCGGGCGAGCACTTCGCGAACAACCGCAAACTTCCGGCTCTCGTCGACCGGGAAGCGCATTTCCGGCGTTGCGGTGGACTTCGGCATCTCATCCATGATCTCGGTCAGCGACTTGCCGGACTGGGCGATGGCCTCGATCAGGCGGACGGCGGCGTAGAGCGCATCGTCGAAGCCGTACCAGCGGTGCTTGAAGAAGATGTGCCCGCTCATCTCGCCCGCGAGCGGAGCGCCCGTTTCCTTCATCTTCGACTTGATGAGGCTGTGGCCGGTCTTCCACATCAACGGCGTGCCGCCGATCTTCGCGATATGGTCGAACAGGATCTGGCTGGCCTTGACGTCGGCGATGATCGTCGCGCCCGGCTGCTCTTTCAGCACCGGCTCCGCGAGGATCATGAGGAGCTGGTCGCCCCATACGACGCGGCCCTTGCCGTCGACCGCGCCGATGCGGTCGGCGTCGCCGTCGAACGCAATGCCGAAGTCGAGCTTTTTCTCGGCAACGAGCGCCTTCAGATCGGCCAGATTGGCTTCGACTGTCGGGTCGGGATGGTGGTTCGGAAACCGTCCGTCGACCTCGGTGTGGATCGCGAAATGCTCGCCGGGGAGCTTCTGGATCAGCTTTTCGAGCGTGGGACCACCGGCGCCGTTGCCGGCGTCCCAGCCGATCCGGAACGTTCCACCCTGGAAGCCTTGAACCAGGCGATCGACATAGGTGTCGAGCACATCGACTTGGTCGACATGGCCGAGGCCTTCCGTCCAGTCGCCATCGGCGGCCCGACGGCCGATCTTCTGGATTTCGTCGCCGAACACGGAGCGGCCATTCAGAAGCATCTTGAAGCCGTTATAGTCGGACGGATTGTGGCTGCCGGTGACCTGGATGCCGCCCTGCACACTCAGCGTCGAGACCGCGAAATAGAGCATCGGGCTGGGCCCGACGCCGATGTCGTCGACGTTGATGCCGCCCTCGATCAGGCCGCGGATCAGCTCCGCCTGAAGGATCGGCGAGTGAGTGCGGCCGTCACGGCCAACGGCCAGACGCGTCGCGCCTTCATCTGTCGCAAGCGCGGCGAACGTGCGCCCCAGCGCATAAGCGTCCGCTTCGTTGATCGTCTTCCCGACGATTCCGCGAATGTCGTACTCGCGGAGGATGGTGCGATCGAAAGTATGGGTCATTGAACTCGCTATAATAACAGGGACTTGGTTCGGCCTGGCGCCGCCATGACCCAATCGGCGAGCGGGTTCAACCTGCCGCGGCGAGCGGTTCCTCGGCATCGGGATCCGGAATGCCAAGACCGGCGATCATCTCGCGCAGCTCTTGCCGTGCGGTGATGTGGCCGATGCCGACCTCGCCTAGTTGCTCGAAATCGAGCAGCGTGAGGCCCTTCGGGAACAGCTCGCGGTAGATGACGCGCTCGCCAAGACCGGGAATGACCCGGAAGCCGACGCGGCGGGCGAGCTCGTCGAGCGCGGCGCCCACGCGGCGAAGGTTGTGGCTCTCGATATGCTGGAGGCGGTTGCGAAGGACGACCCAGTCGACGCTGCGGCCGGTGTTCTTGGCCCGCTGCGTGCGGCTGTTCCAGATCAGCTCGGCATAGAAGCTCGGCCGCGTGATCTTGTAATTTTCCGGGTGGACCTGGCCGATCAGGTCGAGGTCGACGAAGCTGTCGTTCATCGGCGTAACCAACGTATCGGCCTTGAGGATGGCGGCACGCGCGATCGGATCGTCGCGGCCGGGCGTGTCGACGACGATGACGTCGACGTCCTCGGCGAGCTCGCGGAGGGCCAGCTCGAGCGCCTCGACGCTGTCGCCTTCGAACACGCGATATTTTGCCTGCGGCAGGTTCTTCATCAGCCGGCGCATCGTCGCGTCGCGGTTTTCGAGATAGCGGGTGGTAGTGCGCTGGCGACTGTCGAGGTCGAGAACGCCGACGCGGTGACCGGTCGCGGCGAGCGCGATGGCCGTGTGGACGGCAGTCGTCGACTTGCCGGTGCCGCCTTTTTCATTGGCGAAGACGATGAAATGTGGCTGGGCCATGTTCCCCACCCCCCTTGCACTTTTCCCACGCGGCTCCAAGAACCGCGCCCCGGTTAACGGTTTACCGAAGGGTCTGAATCCTTGCAAATAATCCGTGAGGCAAATCAGCTTCCGTCAGCGCTCATCGCCTTGAGGGCTGGTGGCAAAAGTCTCGGCCTCGTTCCGACCATGGGCGCGCTTCACGCTGGACACATGGCCTTGATAGAGGAAGCCGGCAGCGTGGCCGATCGCGTCGCAGCGACGATTTTCGTCAATCCGCTGCAATTCGGGGCGAACGAGGACCTGAGCCGCTATCCCCGGCAAGAGGAGCGGGATGCCGAAATGCTTGAGGATGCGGGCTGCGACCTCCTTTGGCTTCCGCAACCAGGCGACATGTACCCCGCCGGCTTCGCGACCAGCGTCAGCGTGAAGGGCATCAGCGACCGCTGGGAAGGCGAGGCGCGTCCCGGTCACTTCGACGGTGTCGCAACAGTCGTGGCCAAATTGCTGTGCGCGATCCGGCCGGACATCGCGGTCTTCGGGGAGAAGGATTTCCAGCAGCTCGCGGTGATCCGCCGGATGTCCCAGGATCTCCAGCTCGGTGTCGAAATCTTCGGGGCGCCGACGATCCGTGACGACGATGGCTTGGCCCTGTCTTCGCGCAATGCCTATTTGTCACCGCAGGAGCGTCAACAGGCTCTTGCTCTACCGGACGCACTGAATCGGGCGGCCAGACGCGTTCTCAATGGCGAAGATGTCGCAGCCGTTCTCGAAGATTCGCGAGCGAGGCTCGGCGATGCCGGCTTCTCGCGCATCGATTATTTTGCGCTGGTCAATGCGTTGACCCTCGAGCCGGTCGAGCGTGCCGAGGGTCCAATGCGCCTCATCGCGGCCGCCGTAATCGGCCGCACTCGACTGATCGACAACATCGCCGTCGGCGTGTGATTTTGGCGTCACGACGCCGTTAACCATTTATTTGCCATCTCGGCCCGAAGTTGCCTCCAGACCAGGGGGAGATTTCACGTGGGTGCAATTAGCCAGAAGAGTGCGGACTTCTTGATCCGCAGCCGCCTCGCAGACGCGGATCGCGGCAATGTCGATGCCTTGTTCGAGCTGGGCGTTACCTATTCGACAGGCCGTGGGGGCATCGCCGTCGATCTCATCGAAGCGCACAAGTGGTTCAATCTCGCGGCCCTCAACGGCTGCACGCGTGGCCAGCAGTGCCGCGCCGAAATCTCGATCGAGATGACGGCTCGCGAAATCGCCGAAGCCCAGCGTCAGGCACGCGCCTGGCTCGGCTCGCACCAGCGTTACGCCGCTTAACGATATCCCTGCGGCTGCGGCAGCGTTTGGGGCTGCTGCAACCAGGGCTGCGGCTGCTGCGGCGGCTGCTTCAGGACAGTGACGACGCGGCTGTTCTGCAACCAGGTCGCGTCATGGACTGCATTGCTGGTCGGTCGTTCCCGGCCCCAACTGACAATCTGGAGCTGTTCAGGCGACACGCCTGAAGCGATCAGATAATTCCGGACCGCGGCCGCGCGCCGCTCACCAAGAGCCAAGGCATAATCGCGGGTCTGCCGAACGTCGGCATGGCCTTCGATGCTGGCGTTCACGAACGGATGCTGGATCAGCCATTGCGCTTGCGCGGTCAGGGTCGCCTGCGATTGCGGGGTGAGCACGTAGGAGTCGCGGGCGAAGCGGACGGTGTTCGATCCCGCCTTCACGGCGAGGTCCTGCTCCAGAACCGGGATCGCCAGCACCGGTGCCTGCACGCCGGGGTAGCCGGGCTGAGGATAGCCCTGCTGCGGGTAGCCGGGCTGAGGATAGGCGCGGGCGGATAGGGCTGGTAGCCCTGTGCCGTGGCCATCGAGGCAATGAACGCCGGGGCGAAGAATCAACGTACGCAAGATCATTGAACTACTCCCGACCAGCTCGGGTCGGCGCCCGCTTGCGGTGTCGCGACTGGTTTGGGATCCCCGCCGCCGATCGACACCATCTGCAGCGAGCCGATGCCCGTGCCTTGCTGGGTCCGCTGGAACATCACCCACTCGCTGTCCGGCGACCAGCTCGGCGCCTCGTCCTGCCAGCCGTTGGTGAGAATCTTATCGTCACCGCCGTTGGAGCTCATGATTCCAATGGAGATGGTCGAACCGTTCCACCGGGAGAAGGCGATCTTGGCGCCGTCAGGGCTCCACACCGGCGCGGAATTCGACCCGCCGCCGAAGCTCAGCCGGCGCTGGCCAGTGCCGTCGGCATTCATCGCGTAGACTTGCTGGGTACCGGAACGGTCGCTTTCGAACACGATCTGCCGCCCGTCCGGCGAGAAGCTGGGAGACGTGTCGACGCCGGGGGTCGTCGTAAGCCGCTGCGGATAGCCGCCATTCGCATCGACGACATAAATGTCGGTGTTGCCATCGACGGCCATCGAGAAGGCAATCCGGCGTCCGTCCGGCGAATAACGTGGCGCAAAGCTCATCGAATTGGACTGGAGTAGCTGCCGGTCGTTGCTGCCATCCGAATCCATAACCCGGATGCTCGGCATTCCCCCGGCGAAGCTCATGTAGACGACATGCTCGCCGTCCGGGGACAGGCGCGGGCTGGTCACAGTGACTTCGCCCTGCGTCAGGTAGCTGTGGTCCGTGCCGTCCCAATTCATCAGCGCGATGCGCTTCACGGGTTGAGTGCGCGATCCGGTCGCGGCGACATAGGCGATGCGGCTGTCGAACAGGCCGGGGCGCTTGGTGACGGCGGTGTAGAAGGCGCCCGCGCAGCGATGGGCCGCCCGCTTCCACTCGGTCGCGGAGACCGCGAAGCCCTTGCGGGTCAACTCGCGGCGCGTCTTCAAATCGTAAAGGTAGCAGACGACGTTGATGCGCCCGTCGTCGCGCGCCTGGACGTAGCCGGTAACGAGCGCACCGGCGCCGATGCCCGACCAGTTGGGGTAGAGCGGCGCGCCGGCTTCGGTCGGCGTGTAGTGGCGCAGGCCATCGGGGCCGGTCGGATAGATTGCTCGCGTCGTGCGCAGGTCGGACACGATCTGCTGCGAGATCTGGATACCAATGACGCCTGTATCACCGCCGTCGGTCTTCACGTTCTTCGGCGTCGGGAATTGCGGGACCGCAATTACGATCTGCGACGAGTTGGATTGCGCCTGCGCGGTGGTAGCCAGCGCGGCGGAGGCGGCAATCGTCAGGAAACTGGATTGGAAAAAACGCATCACTTCCCGGTCATTATTCGATTGAACCGCTCGACCCAGTCCTTCGGCTGGCGCATGGGCCGGCCATCGCGGTCAAGGTAGGCGGCTGTCACCCGTCCATCGGTCAATTGTTCCGTTCCGCGGATGACCTGCTGATGAATGTCGACCGATGCGGCGCGAACGGCCTCGACGGTGCTGACGACGATCAGGTCATCGCCGAGCCTAGCCGGCTTGCGATATTTGATCGCGACTTCGGTGACGAAATAGGCGCTTCCGTCGCCCCGAAGCGCGGCCGCCTGATCGACGCCGACGGCGCGAATCATGTCCGACCGCGCCCGCTCCATGAACTTGAGATAGTTCGCGTAATAGACGACGCCCGCGGTGTCGGTATCCTCGAAATAGACGGTCAGCGCGAAGTGATGCTCGGGCCCGACGAAGCCGCCGCGATAGGGAGTGTCGAGGTCCATGGGCCGGGCTTACCGATGACGCGGGAGCCCCGCAAATCCGCCGCTTGACTTCCGTGTAACGTGAAGGTTACATGTAACCCATAGGTTACTAAATAGGGGGTGCGTATCATGGCGGAACAAACGATTGCCGAGCAAGCGGAGCGGCTGAGCCAGAAGAGGTCGCGAATCCTGTTCGTGCTCGCGGCGGTCTTCCTGTCGCAGCAGGCATCTTACTTCTCGGGTCACGACCCGGCGCGGCCGGTCGATCACATCAAGATCGGGGCATGGCTAGTGCTGTCCTGCGTCCTCCTCCTGATGCTCGCGACCGGCGGGGCGTGGTTCCGGTCGCGCGAGGTGCGCGAGTTACTCAACGACGAGACGACCCGCGAGCATCGCCGCACCGGCTTCGTCAACGGCTTCTGGGGAGCATGCCTGACCGCCATCGGCGTTTATGTCGTCGACATGTTCGAGCCGCTCTCCGGCCGCGACGCGGTGCATATCATCCTGACCGTTGCGATCGCCGTGGCGCTGCTGACGTTCGCCCGGCTGGAGCGGCACGCGCATCGCGATGCCTGAACGGCTTGCCAACGGATTGAAGGAACGTCGCACGGGGCTCGGGCTCACGCAGGCCGAGCTGGCCGAGCGCGTGGGCGTGACGCGCAAGACCATCAACACGGTGGAGAACGGCGTTTTCACGCCGTCGGCTTTGCTCGCGATCAAGCTTGCCGAAGCGCTTAGCGTGCCGGTTGAGAAGCTATTCTGGATCGATCGCTGATGTCGCCGACGATGCGGATCATGTCGCCCTGCGCTTCGGCGACGTCGGCGAGATGCATGCCCCAGCCGGGAATGAACATGCCGAACACCGAGACTTCTCCGTAGACGCGGTCGGTGCGCTTGTCCTTGGGGTCGGCGTTGGTCCGGATCGAAAGATAGCCGAGCTGCCCATCGCTGACGCAACGAGCCGAGACGAGGCCCTCGGTGCGGACGAATTGCGTCGGCGGAGTCCCCTCGGTCGACCACTCGATCGGCCCGCCCGGTACGGCCAGCCCGAACTTCGTGTTCCAATAGCTGTCGAGCGGCTCCCAGGCGGTTGAGCCCGGCCGCGCTGGATTGGTGCAAGCGACGGTGAAGCCGGGCTGCTCCGCACGTCCGAAGGTAGCGCCCGCCGGGGGCACGTTCTTCTCGCGAACGCTGACCCAGGTCATCACGCAGCCGGTCTCGCCGGGCGATCCGCAGATCGGCGTCGATTTCAGCGTCCCGCCGACGCGCTTGCCCTGCGGGACATAGAGGTTGAAGCCGGGCAGGAGGGCGAGGCGCATCTGCTTGGCGACCGGCTTGTCCTCAATCTCGTGCTTGATCAGCTCCTGAAGCATCAGCGAGCCCTGGCTGTGGCCGACGAGTACGAAGGGGCGGCCCTGATTATACTTCGCGAGATAAGTGCGCCACGCATTGACGACGTCCGCGTAGGCGAACATCGCGGGCTGCTTCACATCGCCGCCAGTCGCCGCGGCCGCGACCGCGCCCAAAGTCATCTGGCGATAGACGGGCGCGAAGGTCCGGCAGAGACCGGCGAAGCGCGCGAACTGCACCTGCACTGCGGAGCGTTCGCTATTGTCGACTGTAAGGTCGCTGTTCATTCCGCGGTCGTTGGAGACCGTCGGGTAGACATAGAAGCAGTCGATCGGCGCGTTGGTGGCGACCTCGCTGCGGCCGACCGAGCCATAGCCGTTCGGGTTGAGGGCCGTCGTCGGTAGCGGCGTCGAACAAATGTCCGAGCGGCCGGGCAGGCAGAGCCAGTTGCTGCCGTTCGAATAATCGACGGGCGTTGGCGCGGCGGGTTGGGCGGAAGCAGGGGCGGCCGCCGCAAGCGCGGCGGCAGTCAGCAAAAAGGTGGGATCACTTGGGGGCAGCTCCCGGATCGAACAGGCCGGCCTGTGCACCGGCGGGTGGATTGAGGCCGAGGTGAGTGTAGCCGCGGCCGTTCAGACAGCGTCCACGTGCCGTCCGGGCGATGAGGCCCAGCTGAATGAGATAGGGCTCGATCACGTCCTCGATCGTGTCGCGCGGCTCGCTGAGGCCGGCGGCGAGGGTTTCCACGCCAACTGGGCCGCCGCCGTAGAGATCGGCGATCATGGTCAGGTACCGGCGGTCCATCGCGTCGAGGCCGAGTGCATCGATCTCCAGCCGCGACAGCGCCTTGTCCGCGACGCCTGCGTCGATCTCCTCCGCGCCGACGGCGTGGGCGAAATCGCGAACACGACGGAGGAGACGGCCGGAGATACGCGGCGTTCCGCGCGACCGGCGCGCCACTTCCCGCGATCCGTCGTCGCTGATGCCGACGCCCAACAGACGGGCAGCGCGGCGGATGACCTGCTCGAGTTCCTCGACCGTGTAGAAATTGAGGCGGACGGGGATGCCGAACCGGTCGCGCAGCGGCGTCGTCAACAGCCCCTGACGAGTTGTTGCGCCAACGAGGGTGAAACGCGGGAGATCGATCCGCACCGACCGCGCCGATGGCCCTTCGCCGATCATCAGGTCGAGCGCGCGATCTTCCATCGCCGGATAAAGGACCTCTTCGACCGCCGGATTGAGGCGGTGGATCTCATCGATGAAGAGGACGTCGCCGTCCTCGAGATTGGTCAGCAGCGCTGCGAGGTCGCCCGACTTGGCGATCACCGGGCCGGACGTGGCGCGAAACCCGACGCCCATTTCGCGCGCGAGAATTCCAGCAAGCGTCGTCTTTCCGAGACCCGGCGGGCCGTGGAACAGCACGTGGTCGAGCGGCTCGCCCCGGCTCTTCGCGGCGTTGACGAAGATGCGGAGGTTCTCGCGCGCCGCCTGCTGCCCGACGAACTCGTCGAGACTCTTCGGTCGAAGCGCGGCATCCGCGTCCTCTGTGGTGCGCTCGGGAGTCGTGATTCGGGCTGGGTCGGTGGCCATCGTCCCGAATTGATTCGCAGATGGACGGGCCGCCGACAAGGCGCTTACTGTTGCTTCCGACATAGTTTGCAGGGGGCGAAATGCAGGTCGATCGACGGACACTGATTGCGACGGGCGCTGCTGCTTTGGTTGCGGGACCGGCCATGGCGCAGAAGCGCGCGGCCAGCGGCTGGTACGACCGCGCGATCGTCATCGATGCGCTCGGCGGGATCGGAGATCCCTATTCGCCCGAGGAGCAGCTCCGCATTGGCGACCGAGCCTGGAAGGAAATGGTCGAAACCGGCGTGACGGTCGTCCGCGACACGGTGATGCCGGTCGGCAATGTGACCGATCCCTGGGCCGACTATCAGAAAGACGTCGCGGTCAAGCAGGACATCGTCAACGCGAATCCCGACCGCTTGCTGCTGATCCGCAGCGCCGCCGACATCCTCAAGGCCAAGCGCGAAAGAAAGTTCGGCATGCTGATCGGCACGCAGGATACGTCGATGGTCGGGCCGGAACTCGATCGGCTTGCGCAGATGAAGAAGGATGGCGTGATGACCATCCAGCTGACGTACAACAATCGCAACCTGTCGGGAGACGGGTCGTTGGAGCCAGCTAACGGCGGCATTTCAAGATTAGGCCGCAAGACGATCGAGCGGATCGAGGCGGAGAAATTGCTGCTCGATCTCAGCCACGGCGGCGCACAGACCATGGCGGAAGCCGCAGCCTATGCGAAACGCCCGTTGGTCATCAGCCATACCGGCGCGAAGGCGCTCGCCGATCATCCGCGCAACACGGCCGACGAGACAATCAAGGCGGTGGCCGACAAGGGCGGGGTCGTCGGCGTCTATTTCATGCCGTTCCTCACGCTCGACAGCCATCCGAAGGGTGACGACCTGCTCCGCCACATCGAGCATGTCGCGAACGTTGCGGGCGAAGATCATGTAGGCATCGGCACCGACAATGGGCCGTTGCCGCAAACGATCGATGCGGAATTGACGAAGAAGCTCAACGAATGGGCCGCGATGCGAATGAAGGCGGGCATTGCCGCGCCGGGCGAGGGACTAAACGTCTGGCCGATGGTCGCCGACTACAACAGCATCGACCGCTATCGCCGCGTCGCCGCCGATCTCCAGAAGCGCGGTTGGAGCGAAGCGCGGCTCGAAAAGCTGATGGGCGGCAATTTCCTGCGCGTCTATCGCGACGCCTGGGGCGGCTAGACCTTAGAGTACAACGCGGGCCTTACGAGCCAATCTCCACCGGTGTGCCATCAGGGACGGCCTTGTAGAGCCAGTCCATCTCGTGATTGGTGACGGCGACGCAGCCTGCGGTCCAGTCGACTTTGGTGTGACGGCTGCCGATCCAGCCGCGATCGTTGGGCAAGCCGTGGATCATGATGTCGCCACCGGGATCGATGCCGCGCCGTGCGGCCTCGGCGACCTGCTCGGCTGTCGGATATCCGATGCGCAGGGAGAGATGATAGGCGCTGCTCGGGTTGTGGGCGGTGATGCGGTAGCTTCCTTCCGGTACGCGCCCGTCGCCCTGCTGCTGCTTCTGGCCGGGGTCGCCGCGCCCGATTGCGACGCGAAACTCGCGGACTTGCCGGCCTCGGCGATAGACGATCATCCGATGCGCCGACTTGTCGACGCGGATGAGGTCGACAGGGCCCGGGTCGGGCACCTCGCACTTGCTGGAGCGGTAATTCCATGCCTTGCCGCCATCGAGGCAGGTGTCGATCGACGAATATTCGCTGGACGTCGCGCAAGCGGCGAGGGACAGTCCGAGCAGAAGCGAAATCGTTAGTGCGCGGATCACTTCGCCGCTTTGCGAAGGGCTAGCCGGACGAGCGCGTCAAGACCTGCATCCGGCCCGAGGTCATCGAGCGCAGAATTGACGGCGGCGGCTGCTTCGGCGGGTTTGAAGCCGAGGTTCGCCATGGCCGAGATCGCGTCCGCCGCTGCACCCTGCCTCGGCGCGGGCGTCAGCGAAGCGCCGAGACCGGCGACGCCAAGCTTGCCCTGAAGCTCGTTGGCGATGCGCGCGGCGAGCTTTGGGCCGACGCCATTGGCGCGGCCGATCATTGCCTTGTCGCCTTGGCTGACCGCGCGGGCGAGTTCATCCGGCGAAAGCACCGACAAGATCGCCAGCGCGAGCCTTCCGCCAACGCCTTGGACCGAGGTCAGCGCGCGGAAGGAGTCGCGTTCGACCGCGGAGCCGAAGCCGAACAGGGTCCAGGCATCCTCGCGTACTTGAAGCTCGGTGAGGATCAGCACCTCGCCGCCCAACGGTCCGATCGCGTCGAGGGTGCGTCCGCTGACGTGGACCAGA
This sequence comes from uncultured Alphaproteobacteria bacterium, assembly GCA_963750315.1. GTDB lineage: Bacteria > Pseudomonadota > Alphaproteobacteria > Sphingomonadales > Sphingomonadaceae > Sphingomicrobium. Next base: position 21,077 of record CAVVQF010000014.1, on the reverse strand, counting down.
TAGCCGACGCCCGCGACGTCGATGATCGCCGTGTCGGCGCCAATTTCTGCGAGGGTTCCGGTCAGGCGGGCGAACATATCCACCTAGGCTTAAGCGATGCGGCGGGCACTCGCCAAGTGATGCGCGTGGGTGATGGCGACGGCGAGTGCGTCGGCGGCATCCGGTCCGGCGATTTTCGCGCCCGGCAGGAGGCGCGAAACCATCGCATGGACCTGCACTTTTTCGGCATTGCCGTTGCCGACCACGGCCTTCTTCACCAGCCGCGCGGCATATTCCGCAACGGGGATTCCACTTCGAGAGGCGGTCGCCAGGATCGCGCCCCGAGCCTGGCCAAGCTTCAGCGTCGACTGCGCATTCTTGTTGACGAATACCTCCTCGACCGCTGCCGCCTCGGGGCCGATCTCGGCGATCAAGGCTTCGAGTTGGCGCGACAGATCGGCCAGTCGCTCCGGCAGTGGAGCAGCCGTGTCCGTCTTCAGCTGGCCGTTGGCGATGTGGGAAAGGCGGTTGCCTTCAGCCTGGATCAGGCCCCAGCCGGTGGTTCCGAGGCCGGGGTCCAGTCCAAGCAGCTTAGGCAAGCTTCTCCAGCTCCTCGTCGGGGACGTCGTAATTGCCCCAGACGGTCTGGATGTCGTCATCCTCTTCAAGCGCGTCGATTAGCTTCATCAACGTCGCCGCATCGTCGCCGCGCACTTCGACTTGGGTGCCAGGCTTCCAGCCGAGCTTCACTGCTTCCGCCTCGCCAAGAGCGCCCTCAAGCGATTTTGCGACTTCGTGAAGCGAGTCCACCGTTGTCCAGATTTCGTGACCGTCCTCGTCGGACTGCACGTCGTCGGCGCCGGCATCGATCGCCGCTTCGAGCACCTTGTCGGCATCACCAGCAGAAGCGCCATATTCGATCAGGCCCATACGCTCGAAGCCGTGACTGACCGACCCGCTAGCGCCGAGGTTGCCGCCATTCTTCGAGAAGGCGGTGCGGACGTTGGTCGCGGTGCGATTGCGGTTGTCGCTCAGCGCCTCGACGATGATCGCGACGCCGCCGGGGCCGAAGCCCTCGTAGCGGATTTCCTCGTAATTCTCGGCGTCAGAGCCCGATGCCTTGTCGATCGACCGCTGGATATTGTCCTTCGGCATCGACTGCGCCTTGGCGGCGAGAACGGCGGCGCGGAGGCGCGCGTTCATGTCGGGATCGGGCAGGCCCATCTTCGCCGCAACCGTGATTTCGCGGCTGAGCTTCGAAAACAGGTTGGAGCGCTTTTTATCCTGCGCCCCCTTGCGATGCATGATGTTCTTGAATTTGGAATGGCCTGCCATGGCGCTTCCTTACGCGAGACCGAGCGCGGTGCGATAGGTATCGAGCACGGCGTCCTGTTCCTGGCGCGTATGCGTCTCCATGCGGCGAAGGCGAACGATCATGCGCATGATCTTCGGGTCGTAGCCGTTGGACTTGGCCTCTGCGTAGACGTCCTTCACATCGTCCGCGATGCCCTTCTTTTCCTCTTCAAGCCGTTCAATTCGCTCGATGAATAGCCGCAGCTGATCAGCCGCGACGGTACCTTCCGCCATCTGTCTCAAACTCCGTTCAGGGATTCGGACCGGCTGTAAGCGAGCCCAGGCCACCGCTCAAGCCGGTTGAACGCGGGGCACAACGCGTTATTGCCCCACGCGACGATGAGAGGATGCAAGTGACCGAGCAGCTGCGACCCCGCGCCCGAAAGGTGAAAATCCTCGCGACACTGGGGCCTGCGTCCAGCAAGCCGGAAATGATCAAGAAGCTGATGATTGCGGGCGCGGACGCGTTTCGCATCAACATGAGCCACGGCGACCAGAAATCGAAAACCAAGCTCGTCGAAGCCATCCGCGATCTCGAAAAGGAACTGAAACGGCCAACTACGATCGTGTTCGATCTCCAGGGCCCGAAGCTTCGCGTCGGCAGCTTTGAGGGTGGCTCCGCTATACTGGAAAAGGGCGCGAAGGTCGTTCTCGACCAAAATCATGAGCCGGGGAATGCGAAGCGGATGGAGCTTCCGCATCCCGAGCTGTTCGCCGCCATCGGGCCGGGCGACCGGCTGCTGATCGACGACGGGAAGATCCGCCTCAAGGCCGTCGAATGCGGTGAGGCGAGCATCACGGCCGAGGTGGTGGTCGGCGGCACCGTCTCGAACAACAAGGGCGTCAACGTGCCCGATGTGGTCGTGCCGATCCCGGCGCTGACCGAAAAGGACCGGTCGGATCTCCAATTCGCGCTCGAGCAGAATGCCGACTGGATTGCACTGTCGTTCGTCCAGCGCCCTGAAGACGTCGCCGAAGCGCGCTCGCTGATCGGCGAGAAGGCGCTGTTGATGGCCAAGATCGAAAAGCCGGCGGCGATCGACCGGCTGGTGGACATCATCGCGCTTGCCGACGGCGTGATGGTCGCCCGCGGCGACCTCGGCGTGGAGATGCCGCCGGAAGAAGTGCCGCCGCTCCAGAACCGGATCGTCGCCTGCGCGCGCCAGTTCGGCAAACCGGTGGTGGTCGCGACGCAGATGCTGGAATCGATGATCACCTCGCCGACGCCGACCCGCGCCGAGGTCAGCGACGTCGCCACCGCAATCTACGACGGTGCCGACGCTGTCATGCTGTCGGCGGAAAGCGCGGCCGGCAAATATCCGATCGAAGCTGTTGCGATGATGGATCGCATCGCCACCAGCGTAGAGCGCGACCCCGTCTACTCATCGCGCATCCACTTCACCGAAACGCAGCTGGAATCGACGATCGCCGACGCCTTGTCGGGCTCTGCACGGCAGATTGCCGGGACCGTCAATGCGAAGACGATGGTCGTGTTCAGCAAATCCGGCTCGACCGCACGGCGCATTGCACGCGAGCGTCCGCCCGTGCCGATCCTGGCGATGAGCCCGTCGCAGACCACGTCGCGCCGGATGGGGATTATGTGGGGCGTCCACTCGGTCCACTCTCGCGATGTGTCGGCGTTCGAAGAAATGGTCGGCAAGGCCAAGCGCATGGCGCTCCGCCATCACCTCGCGACCGGCGGCGATCGCATCGTGATCATGGCTGGAATTCCGTTCGGCACCGCTGGATCGACCAACGTGCTCCACGTCGTTCGCCTCGTCGGCGACGAGCTGGAACGGCACACGACGCCGGAGTGATCAGCGCGCGAGAAGGGCGGGGAGCTCGTCCGGGATTTCGCGGGCGAGGAAACCGATCGGCCCGACCTTCTTCGTAAGCGCCTCGCCTGCTTCGCCGTGAAGCAGGACCCCCCAGAGCAACGCCGTCAGCGGTGCCGCGCCGCGCGCGAGCAGGCCGCCGACGATTTCCGCAAGCGCATCACCGCTGCCCGAAACGCCGAGGCCGGGAGCGCCCCCCTTGTAGATCCACGCGCGGCCGTCCGGCGCGACGACATGGCTCGTCACGCCTTTCACCAGCACGATCGCATTGTAGAGGCTGGCAGCGCGAAGGCCGCAGCCGAGCGGGTCCTCGTCGATCTCTTCGTCGCGACAATCGAGCAGCGACGACAATTCGCCCGCGTGCGGCAACAGGATCGGCGGCCCCGTCCTCGACTTGGCCGGCTTCAGGCTGTGGAGAAGCGCCGCGTCGAGGACGACCTCGGACTGGCTTTTGAGCAATTCTTCGGCCAGCGCCCGGCAAGTCTTCGCGCTCGCCAATCCAGGCCCGGCCACGACCACATCTACCTGCTCGGCCTGCTCGCGGATTTCCCGCACGGCGCTGCGTGTGAAGCCGCCGTCCCTGGCCTCCTCAAGACCGAAAACCTTTGCCTCGGGCATCGCCAGGCCTGTTTGGACGGCCAGGTGCTCGACCGTGATCATACTGAGCTTTCCAGCACCGGCCCGCATCGCGGCCGTCGCGGTTAGCAAGGCCGCGCCGGGCACTTCGCGGCTTCCCGCGACGATCAGTATTCGCCCCTTGGTTTCCTTATCGCCGTCGACGACCCGCGGAAGCGGGAAAGACTTCAGTGCGGCCCGGGTAAGCGGCTTGGCTCTCATCGCGCCCCGGTCATCATGTCCGGCTCGGCCGTCTTCGGAGCACCTTCCGCCTCGAGCGGCGCACCGTGATTCCAGACGTCCAGCTTGGGTACGCAGAGCCCTTTGGCATCGGGTTCGAAGTCGTAGACGCAGATGCCGCAGTTCAAAATCTCGGCCTGCTTGTCGATTTGCAAGATATCCTGCTCGGTCAGCTCCTCGAGCACGTAGCGCATGCAGAGCACCACGACCTGGTGGCAGACGATCAGCACGCGGCGGTCGCAATAATGGAGGTTGATCGTGTTCATCGCCGACCGCAGCCGCAGGATCACGTCCGCCCAGCTCTCTCCACCAGGCGGCCGGTGATAGAATTTGCCGAGCTTCGTGCGATGCGCGGCTTCCTCCGGAAAGCGCTGCTGGATGCCGAGACGAGTCAGGCGGTCGAAGATGCCGAACTCGCGCTCACGCAAACGCTCGTCGACCACTAGCTTGACCGGCCCGCTGAGCCCGCCCGCCTTACAAATTGCCTCCGCCGTCTGTCGGGCGCGAAGATAGGGCGACGAAAGGATGACTTCGGGCCGCTCCTCTTCTGGCAGTGCGGCGAACCAGCGACCGGTTGCCTCCGCCTGCTCGAAGCCCAGCCCGGACAAGGGCACGTCGACGTCGCGGACGTTGATGTCGATTTCGTGCAGGCCGGCTTCGTCGGCGGCATCGCGGGCGACGTTACCCTGGCTCTGCCCGTGCCGGACCAGCCACAGTTTTTCGGGCCAATTCTGCCGCATCCTCAAGCCTCCTTGCCTGCTTCTAAGCGCGAGGGCGCACTGTGGTTCCTAGAAGTACCGCGTCCGGCTCCACATATTGCAGGCCGGTCATGGTTCGTGAACAAGGACCGATGGACAGGGAGGGGCAATGGTAACGGACATCGAGACGATTGCGGAGGGGCTTGTCAGCTCAGCCGCCGTCGCCGCAGACCCCGACCTGCTTCCGGTCGAGCCGGGGTACAAGAATGTGCTTCGTTTTCGTCTGCTGGTCGTGTGGCTGGTGATCTGGGCAGGAGGCGCTGCCGTCGACCAACTCGCGCTCCAGGACTTCCCGGTCGCGGGGTTTCTCACCTTTGGGGTTCCCGTGCTGGCGCTTACTGCGATCTTCACCGCGCCTGAGCGGATCTACCGGCGGCTGCATTACAAGCTGACCGACCGGCTGCTGCAGGTCGTTCGCGGCTGGCTATTCCACGTCGACACGGTAGTCCCGTTCGTCCGCGTCCAGCACATCGACGTGACACGCGGCCCGCTTGAAAAGATGTTCGGCGTCGCGACTTTGGTCGTGCACACCGCCGGCACCCACAACAGCATCGTCACCCTTCCGGGTCTGGCGCCCGCCCGCGCCGCCGAAATCCGCGACGTCATCCGCGAACATGTCCGCACCGACTTCGCCTGACGATGCGGCGGTCGGCCCGCCGGAACATCTCCATCCGCTGTTCCTGCTGACGGGGCTCGGCGGCTCGCTGCGCGGGATTGCCGGCGGCTACGTCGCGATCGGCTACCTCGCCGTCTCCGGCCGCTGGGGTACGGCCTTTTTCGGAATGCTGGCGCTCGTCGCGATCATGACGATCGGCATTTTCCTGCACTGGCGGCGGTTCGAATATCGCGTCGGGGCGAACGAAATCCGCATCGACAGTGGCATTCTGAACCGAACGCATCGCTCAATCCCGTTCGACCGCATCCAGGATGTCGACATCACCCAGGGGCCGGTGGCGCGGGTGCTCGGCCTCGCCAGTGTCAAGTTCGAGACGGGCGCGTCAGGCGGCAAGGAGGAAGGCGTCCTTCAGGCGATCAGCCTCAAGCGCGCGGAAGACCTGCGGAGGCTGGCTCGCGCTCGCCGAACCGGCGCCGGCGCAGCGGCGGTGCCCGAAGGCGAGACCACCGAAGTGCCGGCCGTCTATTCAATGACTCCGCAGCGGCTGTTGCTGGCGGGCACGTTTAACTTCTCGCTCGCCTTGCTGGCAGGCCTGTTCGGCCTGATGCAGACGGCCGGCGATCTGATCGGCTTCAACCCGTTCAGCCGCACCTTCTGGCTCTCGATCCTGAGCGCCGGGGACCCCTTCCGGGAATACATCCTCGCTCACCGTTTCGCGACCGGAGCGGCGGGCCTGGTCGTTCTGGTCCTCCTCGGCGTTGCGACCGGAATTGTCCGGACTGCACTCACCGACTTCGGCTTTCGTGTCGACCGAACCGGCGTGGGTCTGCGCCGCCGTCGCGGGCTGTTTACGCGTACGGACGTCACGCTGCCGGTCAGCCGGGCGCAGGCGGCGGTTATCGCGAGCGGACCGGTCAAGGATTGGCTCCGCTGGCGCGAGTTCCGCGTGCAGAGCCTCGCCAAGGACGAGGGCAGCAAGCAAGGTTCGCATCTCCTGGCGCCGCTTGCGCGGGACGAGGAGGTCAATCACCTCGTTGAAGAACTGGGTTGGCAGCCGATGCCGAGCGCCATTTCTTGGACGCGGGTGTCGGCCGAATATGTCTTCAGCCTGGCCCTGGCGTTGGTCCCTCTGTTCCTGATCGCAATCGGGAATCTGTTCTTCAATCCGTTCATCGGTACGCCATTCCTGGTCGGCCTCATTGGCGTTCTCGGCGTGCGGTGGCTGGCGTGGCGACGCACCGGCTATGCAGTGGACGGCGACCGCGTGCTCGTCCGCACCGGCTGGTGGCGGCGGCGCATCACCGTTCTTCCGGCGCGAAAAATCCAGAGCCTCGACCTGCGGGAGAATTTCATCAGCCGCCTGCTCGGGATCGCCTGGCTCGAGTTCGGCGTCGCCGGCGGCGGCATGACCGGCCATTCCATCCCCGCAATCCCCAGGCGGGAGGCGCGCAAGTTGCGCGATGTGCTGCTAGAACTCGGCACATGACGTTCGCGCTTGGGGTGGAGCGCTCGGCCGCCGGACAGCCATGGAAATGGCGCCGGTCGGGCGAGCCCGGTTTGACGATGGATGCGCTGGTGGACGAGCTGTTGCTCGCCCGCGGAGTCGCGCGCGACGACCTTGATCGTCACCGCAAGCCGACCATCCGCGACTTCCTGCCGGATCCGTCGGCGTTCCAGGACATGGACAAGGGCGCGGCGCGTCTGGCCGATGCGGTGCAGGCGGGCGAGACCATCGCCATTTTTGGCGATTACGACGTGGACGGCGCGACCAGTTCGGCATTGCTGGTGCTGCTTCTGCGCAAGCTCGGTCTCGAGGCCATGGTCTACATCCCCGACCGGCTGATGGAGGGATACGGTCCGTCGGGGGCGGCTCTGGTCGAATTGAAGAATCGGGGCGCTACGCTAGCGGTCACCGTCGATTGTGGCGCCCAGGCTTTCGAGGCGCTCAAGGAGGCGAACGACGCCGGCCTCGACGTTATCGTCGTCGACCATCACCAGTGCGCCAGCCTGCTTCCGGTGGCGTTCGCGTTGATCAATCCCGAACCGCCTCGACGAAGGTGACGTGGGCGCCGCGCACGGCCACATCGCCGCGGTCGGGATGGCGTTCGTGCTTGGCGTCGCCTTGGTTCGCGAGCTTCGCGGACGCGGCTATTTCGTGGATCGCGAAGAGCCCAAGCTGATCGACCTGCTCGATCTCGTCGCGCTTGGCACGGTAGCCGATGTGGCGAAGCTGCAGACGCTCAACCGGGCCTTCGTCACCCAGGGCCTGAAGGTCATGGCCGCGCGTCAGAATATCGGGATGAACGCCCTTGCAGGCGCCGCGAGGCTGGTGAAGGCGCCGAGCTGCCGCGACCTCGGCTTTGCGCTCGGGCCGCGCATCAATGCCGGCGGCCGCGTCGGCAAGTCCGACCTCGGCGTCCGCCTGCTGACCTCGACCGACGAGGAAGAAGCGCGGACCATTGCGGCAGAGCTCGACCGCCTCAACGAGGAGCGCCGCGCGATCGAGATGCAGGTCTGCGAGCAGGCGCTCGAGCAGGCCGACAAGCTGAACGGCTCGCCGGTTCTGACGGTGATGGGCGCCGGCTGGCACCCGGGCGTCATCGGCATCGTCGCCGGCCGCGTGAAGGAACGCTTCGGGCGTCCCGCGATCGTCATTGCCGAGACCGAGGATGGCACCGGTAAAGGTTCGGGCCGATCGATCAGTGGCGTCGATCTCGGCGCGGCGGTGCTCGCGGCCAAAGACAGCGGTTTGCTGGTTGCCGGAGGCGGGCATGCGATGGCGGCGGGACTGACGCTCGCGCCGGGTGGTCTCGAGGCATTTCGCGATTTCATCAGCGAGCGGCTCGCAGCTGATATCGAGCGGGCGATGGACGGACGAGCCTTGTTGCTCGACGCGCTGCTCGCGCCGGGAGGGGTGGCCGGAAACCTGTGTGACGCGCTCGATGCGGCCGGACCTTATGGCGCCGGTTGGCCGGCACCTCGCGTGGCTGCGGGACCGGCGCGTTTGCTGAAGACCGGCATCGTTGGCGACGGCCACGTCCGTGGGTTCGCCAGCGGCGATGACGGCAAAAGCTTCAAGTGGATCGCCTTTCGCATAGCCGGCACGGAATTGGGCCAGGCTCTCCTCTCGTCAGCGGGCGACAAGCGCTGGTGGCTGGCTGGCACGATCAAGCGTGACGAGTGGAACGGCGGCAATGCCGCGGAGATGCATCTGGAGGACGCGGCCCTCGCTTGACCGTTTAGCGGGCGTCCCGTAACGGGCAGTCCGCTTCTCCGGAGGCCCCATCGTCTAGCGGTCTAGGACGTCGCCCTTTCACGGCGAAAACACGGGTTCGAGTCCCGTTGGGGTCACCATAAAATTGCCCGATAGGCCGGCAGAACCGGCGAGGCAGACGGAAAAGCTTGTAGCGCTGGCAGCTTCATGACCAAGAGCGCGCGTATCGCCTCCATTGCAATTAAATCAGGCCGACTAGGCAAGATCCGCGCTTCATTCGGTGCGGATTGGTCATGGCTGGCGGTGATGGCGCTTGCTACTGCAATCGAGTTCGCATGGTGGACGGCGACCTGGATACAGGGATTTGCGCCAGCGCCGTTTCTCTTGACCTACCTTGCCTTGGCGTTCTGCGGGCTGGCCTGTGTCCTGATAATGCGCCAGTTCTTTCAGGCGCGGTCCTCCGGCATGAACTGGCTGAGTATCCTGATTGGGACCATTCTAATCGCAGTGGGCGCCAGTGCTTTCTTGCCCCTTAAATATGCCATTCCCGGGATCGTGCCCTTCTGGCTGGATCCGCTTTTGGCCAAGGCCGACCGAGCGATGTTTTTTGGGGCCGACCCATGGCTCGTCCTCAATTCATGGCTTGGCTGGGCGATAATACCAATGGACAGGCTGTACGGGCTATGGCTCCCCACTCAGTCGTTGGTTCTATTCGCGCTCCTGATACAGCCCGCATCGGTTGCCAAGTCACGCGCGCTGATCGCATATGTTCTCGCATGGCTGCTGCTCGGGGTGGTGGCGGCGACCGTCTTGTCGTCCGCGGGTCCCATCTTCCACGACCGGCTGTTCGGTGGAACGGAGTTCGCGGCGCTTCACGAAACGCTGGAGAGCCGAGGCGCCTGGATGGTTCTCGCCAAATCCAACGCGATGTGGGCTTCCCTATCTTCCGGTCGCCCGGGCATGGTTGCCGGCATTTCGGCGGTCCCATCGATCCACGTCGCCGCCAGCCTGTGGATATTCCTCGTTGCCAGAAAGATGGCGCGTCGTTTGGCCCCAGTCGCCTTCTGCTACTTTGCAATCATCTGGACCGGTTCGGTCCAGCTTGGTTGGCATTACTCGATCGACGGCCTGGCCGGCGCCCTCGGCATGCTGCTCATCTGGACCGCCTCCGGGGCGGGCTCACCAAAGACTAGTCAGCGCAATCCCGATGCTGATTGCCAGCGCGGCCATGCTTGAGGCCAGTGCAATCGCCGCAGCTTTCCCGTTCGACCGGGCATAAGCGAGCGTAATTCCGAGCTTCACCGTCATGTTCGCGATGATGGTTCCGGCGAGAGCCGTCGCGGCGATTGACGACGCAATCGTCTCCGGCGAAAAATTGCCGGCGGTGACGATCGCAACGTCGACGTCCATCGCTCCGATGATCAGCAGCAAGGCGGCAATGCCTTCCTGCCCAAACCGCCCTTGAGCCCAAGCTGCCGGCCACGGCGGCCAAGGCCACGAAAACAAGGAAGGCAAGGGCGGGGAGCAGTGCGATCGGATTGCCTGGCGCCGAAGGCCCATCCCCCTGTTCGGCTTTGCGATATAGCCACCAGCCTGCCCCGATGGAGACAATGACTGCGGGCGCCAGAATGATCATGAAGGGCACGAGCAACGGGTAGCTATCAGGCCAACGAGAACGATGACGCGCAGGTACATAACCGACGTGGCTAGAGCGATACCGGCTGTCTCCGCCGCTCCGCTTGTCGATCGTGCCAAGGCGTTGGGCGAGCGATTGGGTAACGGCTGTGGAGCTGTAGAGCCCTCCGATCACGGCCGTCGCGATCGTCCCCCGGCGCTCGCCGAAGATCCGATTCGCAACATATCCAAGGAAGGAAAAGCCGGTGACGAGAACGACGACGAGCCACAGCTTTTGCGGGTTCCAGGCACCATAGGGCCCATAATGGCCGTTGGGCAGGAAGGGCAGGATCGCGCCGGCGATCACGGCGTAACGGGCTAGCGCCTTGACGTCTTCGTCGTCCAGCTTGCCGATCAATCCGTGCATCTCGGTCTTGAGCGCGAGGATCAGGGTGACGAGCGTGGCGCCGACTATCGCCAGGGCCGGGTTGCCGACCCCCGGCAAGGAACCCCAGTCCGAGCGTCGCGATGGCGGCGACTGGACTGGTCGCGTCCGGCCTCTTGTCGAGATCGGGACGATGCGCATAGCCGACCGCCATCATCGCAGCCGCGCCGGCGATCAGGCCGCCTGCGGCGAACGGCTGCCCGAGGCTTCCGAGCAAGCCCGCGATTCCGGACAGCAAGCCGAGCAAGGTGAAGGTGCGGACGCCGGCAATCCGCGTGCCTTCCTGCACGCGGCGGAGGTTGAAGCCGCGCTCGATGCCGATCAGCAGGCCGCAAGCGATCGCGGTGCCGACCGCCAGCGCCTGCGCAAAGAAACCGCCGTTCAGCGAAGCCGCTCCGCGTGCCAGCGAAGATGATCGGCCATGAAAGTCGAGATGAAGTAGTAGCTGTGGTCGTAGCCTGCTCGGCGATTTAGCGTCAGCGCGATGCCAGCGTCGCTGCAGGCGCGTTCGAGCAATTCGGGCTTAAGTTCCGTGTCGAGGAAACTGTCGCCGGTTCCGACGTCGACGAGGATCTCCGGAACCCTTGCACCATCTTCGATCAACGCGACGGCATCGTGCCGGCGCCACGCCGCGCGATCCTCGCCGAGGTAGCCGGCAAGCGCCTTCTGTCCCCACGGAACTTGGCTCGGTGCGACGATCGGAGCGAAGGCCGACACGCTGCGAAAGCGCTCAGGATTGCGTAACGCAATCGTAAGTGCGCCATGCCCGCCCATTGAATGGCCAGTGATGGCTTGGCGGTCCAAATCGATCGGAAATTGGGAGGCGACCAGAGCCGGTAGCTCCTCCTCGACATAAGAGCGCATGCGGTAATTCTTCGCGAAAGCCTCCTGCGTCGCGTCGACGTAAAACCCCGCGCCCAGGCCGAAGTCATAAGCACCGGCAGGATCGTCCGGCACGCCTTCGCCGCGCGGGCTCGTGTCCGGCGCGACGAAGATCAAGCCATGCTCGGCGCAGGCAGCACGAAATTCGCCTTTCTCGGTGACGTTGGCGGGGGTGCACGTCAGTCCCGAGAGGTACCAGACGACCGGCAAATTCCCGCCGCCTTCCGACTGCGGAGGCAGGAAGATCGAGAAGGTCATGTCGGTGCCCGTGGCCGCCGACGCATGCTTCACGACAAGCTGACGCCCGCCGTGAGCCTTGTTCTCCGACAGGATCTCCAAGGTCATTGGGCCGGCCGGTGAAGCCCGCAAAGCTTGTTGCCATCCGGATCGCGCACGTAGGCGAGGTAGAGCTTGCCGTATGAAATTTCGCGAATGCCCGGCGGGTCCTCAACCGAGGTGCCGCCATTGTCGATCGCAGTCTGGTGCCAAGCGTCCACTTCTTCCGGGCTGCCGAGATTGAAGCCGATCGTCCCGCCGTTGGCGAAGCAGGCGTCCTTCCCGTCGAGTGGCGTTGAAACCATGAACGCGGCGCCATCCTTGCGGTAGGCGAGCCGTCCCTTGGGGTCGACATGCGCCTCCTTGCCGAACAGAGCGTCGTAGAAGCGCTTCGAACGATCCATGTCATTCGAACCGACCATCACATGGCTGAACATTCCGTCTGCTCCTTAATAGACAACGACCGAGCGGATGCTTTCGCCGGCGTGCATCAGGTCGAAACCCTTGTTGATCTCGTCGAGGCTCAGCACGTGGGTGATCATCGGGTCGATCGCGATCTTCCCGTCCATGTACATGTCGACGATCTTGGGGACGTCGGTGCGGCCTTTGGCTCCCCCGAACGCGGTGCCACGCCAATTGCGGCCGGTGACCAGCTGGAACGGCCGCGTCGCGATTTCCTTGCCAGCCTCGGCGACGCCGATGATGATGCTGGTGCCCCAGCCGCGGTGGCAGCATTCGAGCGCGGTGCGCATCACTTCAGTGTTGCCGGTCGCATCGAAGCTGTAGTCCGCGCCGCCATCGGTGATCTCGACGATCTTCGCGACCGTGGCCTCGCGGCTCATGCCCTTGGTGTTGAGGAAGTCGGTCATGCCGAACTGGCGACCCCATTCCTCTCGGTCGGAATTGATGTCGATGCCGAGGATCCTGTTCGCACCGGCGAGCTTGGCGCCTTGGATGACGTTGAGGCCGATGCCACCAAGACCGAAGACGACGACATTGTCGCCCGGCTGGACCTTGGCGGTGTTCATCACCGCGCCGACGCCGGTTGTAACGCCGCAGCCGATGTAGCAGCTGGTCTTGAACGGTGCGTCCTCGCGGATCTTGGCGACGGCGATCTCCGGAAGCACGGTGAAGTTCGAGAAGGTCGAGCAGCCCATGTACTGGTAGATGGTCTCGCCGCGATAGCTGAAGCGGCTCGTCCCGTCCGGCATCAGGCCCTTGCCCTGCGTCGCGCGGATGGCGGTGCACAGGTTCGACTTGCCCGACAGGCAGGTTTTACACTTGCCGCATTCCGGCGTGTAGAGCGGGATAACGTGATCGCCGGGCTTCACGCCGGTCACGCCCGCGCCGACCTCGCGAACGACGCCGGCGCCCTCATGACCGAGAACAGAGGGAAAGATGCCCTCGCTGTCGAAGCCGTCGAGCGTGTAGGCGTCGGTGTGGCAGATGCCGGTCGCCATGATCTCGACCAGCACCTCGCCCTCCTTTGGGCCTTCGAGGTCCAGTTCGACGATTTCGAGCGGCTTCTTCGCCTCGAAAGCTACGGCTGCGCGGGTCTTCATGAGTTGCTTTCCCCCAATCGGTTTGGGCGTGCCTATGCCTCCAAGAAGCGTCTTATCCAACCGCCAACGCGCGCATTGTCGTTCGGCGCATCCAGCGAGGAGATCGCCGCGTCCGGGTCGGGAACGACGTCGTAGCGCTTCTCGATCAGCGCCTTGGCGAATGCCGGCGCGAATTCCGGATGGAATTGGAAGGAGATAGCGGCGCGGTCGGTCCAGGCGAGGCCTGCGTAAGGGGTGAATTCGGAGGCTACAGTCACTTCCGTGTGGGGAGGCTGGACGACAACCTGGTCCTGGTGGGAAGCGGGATCGGCGATCGAATTGGCGCCATCCATCCACGGTTCCTGCCGGACGATGTCGTAGCGGTGCAGACCCGCACCCCAGCCCTTTCTCGACTTCTCGACACGGCCGCCGAGCGCCTGCGCCATCGCCTGATGCCCGAAGCAGACGCCGACCATTCGACTCTCCTTGGCAGCGCGGATAAACTCCAGCAGCGGCTCGATCCACGGCAGCGGATCGTAAACCCCCGCAGGCGATCCGGTGATCAGCACCGCATCGTGTGCGCCCGGTTCGGGAAACTCACCGGCCTGCACGTCGTAGCTCTCGATCTCGAATCCCGGCCCGAGCATCGCTTCGAACATTGCCGGATAATCGCCGAACTCGTCGGCTAGCTGGGCGGGCGGACGGCCCGTCTCGAGGATCGCAAGCTTCATGGGCGCCGCCTTGCCACCTCAAATGGGTTCGGCCAATGCGTTTCAGGAAAGGGGAGTGCGATGACCGACAGACCGCTGGAGGGACGTCACGCTTTGATCACCGGAGGCGGCACCGGCATCGGGGCAGCCACGGCGGAGCTGCTGCATGCGGCAGGAGCGCGGGTCTCGCTGCTCGGACGCCGGCTCGAACCTCTTCTGGACGTCGCTAGCAAAGTCGGCGGCGCGGCGGTTCGCTGCGACGTCAGCAACCTCGACAGCATCCATGAAGCGTTCGAGGAGGCGCGGAAAGTCAACGGCCTCATCGATCTGCTGATCGTCAACGCCGGCATCGCCGAGAGCGCGCCGTTCCACAAAATGACCCGCGAAAGCTGGGACCGGATCATCTCCGTAAACCTGACCGGCGCATTCGATACGGTGCAGGCGGGGCTACCCGATTTGCTGAAGGCGGAAGATGCGCGCGTGGTGTTCATCGCCTCGGTCGCCAGCCTTCGCGGCGTGCCTTACGCGGCGCACTATGCAGCATCGAAACACGGCCTGCTCGGCCTCATGCGCTCGATGGCGGCGGAATATGCCAAGTCGAAAATGACAGTGAACGCGGTCTGCCCGGGCTATGTCGATACGCCCATGACCGACCAATCGGTGTCGCGTGTGTCGCAGATCACCGGAAAGGGCGATGAATTCGCGCGCTCGGCAATCACCAACATGAATGCGAGCGGCCGGCTGGTCGATCCGCAGGCGATCGCCAACCTCGTGCTGACGCTCTGCCTGCCGCTCAGCCGCGACATCAACGGCGCCGCGATCACCATCGACGGAGGCACCGCCGCGTGACCTTCGACCCGGCGACGTTTCGCCCCGAGCACTTCCTGTGGGAGTATGCGGACGGCGTCGCCACGGTCACGCTCAATCGCCCGGAACGAAAGAATCCGCTGACGTTCGAAAGTTATGCCGAACTTCGCGACACCTTTCGCGCGCTGACCGACGCAAAGCAGGTGAAAGTCGTCGTCATTCGCGGCGAGGGCGGCAATTTCTGCTCCGGTGGTGACGTGCACGAGATCATCGGTCCGCTGACGAAAATGGACGACGTCGGGCTGCTCAAGTTCACGACGATGACGGGCGACCTGGTCAAGGCCGTTCGCGCCTGCCCGCAGCCAATCATCGCCGCCGTCGAAGGCGTTTGCGCGGGCGCTGGAGCGATCCTCGCCATGGCCAGCGACATCCGTTTTGCCTCGCCCAGCGCCAAGGCCGCGTTTCTGTTCACGCGCGTCGGCTTGTCGGGCGCGGACATGGGCGCCTGCGCGATCCTACCGCGCATCATCGGTCACGGCCGCGCGGCGGAACTGCTCTTCACGGGCAGGTCCATGAACGCGGATGAAGGGCTCGCCTGGGGCTTCTGGAACCGCGTCGCCGAGGATGTCATGGCGGAAGCGAACGCGCTCGCGCTGGAACTCGCGCGTGGTCCGACCTTCGCTCACGCGATGACCAAGCGCCAGCTCGACGCGGAGTGGCATGTCTCGATCGACGAGGCGATCACCATGGAGGCAGAGGCACAGGCCGTCTGCATGAAGACCAAGGATTTCCATCGCGCCTATGAGGCGTTTGCCAACAAGCGTAAGCCGGAGTTCCAGGGCGACTGATGACCGACCGCAGTTTCCTCGCCTGGCCCTTTTTCGAAGAGCGCCATCGTGCGTTGGCTGCAAAGCTGGAGGAGTGGTGCGAGGCGACGATCCACGACGCGGAAGCTGCCGATCCGGATGAGGCCTGCCGTGCGCTCGTGCAGGAACTGGGAAGCGCGGGTTTTCTGAAGCTGTGCGTCGGGGATGGCGAAAACCGGCCGGACGTACGCAGTCTCGCAATCTGCCGGGAGATCCTGGCGCGTCATCACGGCCTGGCCGACTTCGCTTTCGCGATGCAAGGGCTGGGCTCGGGCGCGATCAGCCTGTTCGGGACCATCGAGCAGAAGCGCGAATGGCTCCCGCGCGTCGCCAGCGGCAAGGCGATTGCCGCCTTCGCCATGACTGAGCCGGAGTGCGGATCGGATGCCGCGAACATGGCGACCTCCGCCATGCGCGATGGCAACGAATGGGTCCTGGTCGGCGAGAAGACTTACATCTCCAACGGCGGCATTGCGGACTTCTATTTGACCTTCGCGCGCACCGGCGAGGGCGAGGGGTCGCGCGGGCTTTCAGCCTTCATCGTCCCGGCCGAACTCGTGGAAGTCGTCGAGCGTATCGACGCCATCGCCGCGCATCCGCTCGCGCGACTCAAATACGACAACGTCCGAATCCCCGCTGACGCGATCGTCGGCGAACCCGGTGAAGGTTTCCGGGTCGGAATGGAGACGCTGAACCTATTCCGCGTGACCGTCGGAGCGGCAGCGCTAGGGTTTGCCCGGCGTTCGCTCGATGAAGCGCTCGCCTTTTCGTCAAACCGCCGCCTTGGCAGCGGCAAGCTCGCCGACAATGCGGTCACGCAGGCCAAGCTTGCCGACATGGCGACCGCGATCGATGCATCGGCTCTGCTGATCTACCGCGCCGCCTGGCAGCAGGACGTCGGCGGGACCGATCATCGCCGCGCTGCCGCGATGGCCAAGCTCAACGCCACCGAATCTGCCCAGCGCGTGATCGACGCTGCAGTGCAGATGCACGGCGGAATGGGCGTGACGAAGGGCGCCAAGGTCGAAGAACTCTACCGCGAGATCCGCGCTCTCCGCATTTACGAAGGCGCGAGCGAAGTGCAGCGCCAGATCATCGCCCGCGACCTCCTGAAGGAGCATCGCTCATGAAGGATTTGTGCCCGCCTGGCTGGCCTCGGCCGAAGGGATATTCCAACGCCATGGCCGCCCGCGGCCGCATCGTGATGACCGCCGGTGTCGTCGGCTGGAATGCGCAGCAGGAATTCGTCGAGAAGACGCTGGCGGGACAGTTCGCTCAGACGCTCCGCAACATCGTCGCCATCCTCGAATGCGACGGCGCAGAGCCGAGAAACATCGCTCGCCTGACCTGTTACGTCACCTCAATCGACGAATATCTCGAAAGCGCCAAGGACATCGGCGCCGCGTGGCGCGAGATCATGGGCAAGCACTATCCCGCCATGGCCCTCGTTGAGGTCGTCCGGCTGGTCGAACGCGAAGCAAAAGTAGAGATCGAGGCGACGGCGGTGGTGCCGGAGTGAGGGACCGTTTCGTCGAGGAACGGTTGCCTTCACCGGACCAGCTTCCGGAATTCCGCTTCGACCTGCCCGACGTCCAATATCCGGAGTTCCTGAATGCCGCCGCCGAACTGCTGAAGGGCGGGGCGCCGGACGCGCCGGCGATCGTCAACGATCACGGCCGCTGGACCTACGCCGACCTCGATAATTTCAGCGGCCGCGTCGCGCGCCTTTTGGTCGAAGAAGAGGGTCTCGATTCCCGGTAACCGCGTGCTTCTGCGCGGGCCGAATGGCTATACGATCTTCGCCGCGTGGCTCGGCGTCCTGAAGGCGGGCGGGATCGTCGTATCCACCATGCCGCTGCTCCGTCCCGGTGAGATTGCGACGGTGATCGAGCGCGCCCAGATCAGCCACGCGATCGTCGACAGTCGCTTCATCGGTGATTTCCGCGAAGCTTCCGACCAGACGCATTTCATCAAGCACATCGTCAAATATGACGGCGACTACGGGCACGGCGAATTGGAGATGCGCGCCGCATCGCTGGACCCGCTCCCGCCGGTGGACGCGCATCGCGACGACCCGGCGCTGATCGCTTTCACCAGCGGCACGACGGGCGTGCCCAAGGGCTGCGTCCAGTTCCATCGCGACATCCTCGCTCCCTGCGACACGTTCGCAAAGCATCTCGTCGGACCGAGGCCCGGCGACGTGTTCATGACCAGCGCGCCGATGGCTTTTACCTTCGGTCTGGGCATCACCCTGATGTTCCCGTTGCGCTTCGGCGCGACCGCCGCGACGATCGAACAGGCAACGCCGCCGAAGATGGTTGAGGCAATCGTGAAGCACGGCGTCACCCACCTCGGCACCGCGCCCACGGCCTACAAGGCGATGCTGTCGCAGCCCGGTCTCGAGGAGGCACTGAAACTGCTGCGCTATTGCATCTCCGCCGGCGAGCATCTGCCCGAAGCGACGTGGCACGCCTGGCATGATCGGACAGGCATCAAGATCACCGACGGCATCGGCTCGACCGAGATGATGCACATTTTCGTCTCGGCAGCAGGCGACGGGATCCGCCCCGGCTCAACCGGCAAAGCGGTGCCGGGCTACACCGCGACCATCCTCGACGATGCCGGTAACCCACTGGACGAGGGCGAAGGCCGCTTGGCGATCAAAGGTCCGACCGGCTGTCGCTACCTCGATGACGAGCGCCAAGCGAGATATGTGGAGAACGGCTGGAACATCACCGGAGACACCTACCGCCGCGATGTCGACGGCTATTACTGGTACCTCGCGCGCAGCGACGACATGATCGTCAGTTCCGGCTACAACATCGGCGCTCCGGAAGTGGAGAATGCGCTGCTCGCGCATCCCGCCGTCGCCGAATGCGCTGTGATCGGCATCGCCTGCCCCGAGCGCGGCCAGAAGGTGAAAGCGTTCATCGTCCTGGCCGACTTCGCCGAGCAGAGCGCCGAGTTGAAGGAGAAGCTCCAGTCCTTCGTCAAGGATCAGATCGCCCCCTACAAATACCCGCGCGAAATCGAGTTCGTTGACGCGCTACCGAAGACCGCGACCGGAAAGCTGCGGCGAAGCGAATTACGAGCGTCCGCTTGATTCGCTTGGTTTGGAAATTTGCGGTGGTGCTCGCCATCGCTGCAACCGCTCAAGGTGCAGGAGCCACGCAATCGGCGGCAGTTGAGCGTCTTGCGCCAAAGGCATTCGTTTACGTGCCGGCGGGAGTTCGTTCTCCGGCGCAGGTCGTTGTCCTGCTACACGGCTCCGGAGGCGATGCGCGGGAATTCATTAGCGACTTCCGCCGCGACGCAGATGCTCGCAACCTCGTGCTTTTGTCCGTTCAATCGGACGGCCGGAGCTGGCCGCAGCGTGCTCCAAGAGATGACGAGTCCGACGTCGTCAACATCAAGTCCGCGATCCGCAATCTGTCTGCCAGGACTCCGATCGACCCGAGCGATGTCACGATCATGGGTTTTTCCGACGGCGCGAGTTACGCGCTCTCGGTCGGCATGGCCTACCCCGACCTGTTCCACACAATCGTGGCTTTCTCGCCCGGATATGCGTTTGCGCCCAAAGAATTGGACACCGAACAGCGAATCTTCATCGCCCACAGCCGCCGCGATCCGATCCTGCCCGCAGAGAACACGCGGCGGATGGTCGAGGGTCTCGAACGCGCCGGTTTCGCGCCGGAGGTCCACTGGTTCAACGGCGGCCACGAGATCGATCCGCAGCTCAAGAAGGCGGCCTTCGACTTTGCCCTCGCGCCGTAGCCGCAAGGGTGGAGGTTCGCCCCGGGCCGCGCTAGTGCGAGCGTCGTGACCGACAATCCGACCAAATCCGACTGGGAAACGCTCGCCGCGAAGGAGTTGCGCGGCAAGGACCTGACGCGCGAAACCTTCGAAGGCATCCGCCTTAACAACGTCTATGGGCCCGGACGCCGCGATCGACAGCGGTTATCCGGGCGTCGCGCCGTTCACCCGCGGACCTTACGCGACGATGTACGCGGGCCGGCCGTGGACGATCCGCCAATACGCCGGCTTCTCCACCGCCGAGGAATCCAACGCCTTCTACCGCCGCAACCTCGCCGCGGGGCAGAAGGGCCTCAGCGTCGCCTTCGACCTCGCCACCCACCGCGGTTACGACAGCGACAATCCGCGCGTTGCCGGCGATGTCGGCATGGCCGGTGTCGCGATCGACAGCGTCGAGGACATGAAGTTGCTGTTCGACGGCATCCCGCTAGGCGAGATGTCAGTCAGCATGACCATGAACGGCGCGGTGCTTCCGGTCATGGCTTTCTTCATCGTCGCGGGCGAGGAGCAGGGCGTCCCGCACGCGCAGCTCACGGGCACGATCCAGAACGACATTCTGAAAGAGTTCGCGGTCCGCAACACCTACATCTACCCGCCCGAACCGAGCATGCGGATCGTGTCGGACGTGATCGCTTTCTGCGCGCGCGAGATGCCGAAGTTCAACTCGATTTCGATCAGCGGCTATCACATGCACGAGGCCGGGGCGACGGCGGTGCAGGAGCTCGCCTACACGCTCGCCGACGGCATGGAATATGCGCGCGCTGCGATGAAGCAGGGCCTCGAGATCGACGAGTTCGCGGGACGCCTCAGCTTCTTCTGGGGCATCGGCATGAACCTGTTCATGGAGGTCGCGAAGCTGCGCGCCGCGCGCACCTTGTGGCACCGGATCATGACCGATCTCGGCGCGCAGAAGGAGGAGTCCAAGCGGCTGCGCACGCACTGCCAGACGACGCGGCGTCAGCCTGACCGAGCAGGACCCGTACAACAATATCGTGCGCACCACGGTAGAGGCGCTGGCGGCGGTGCTTGGCGGCACGCAGTCGCTGCACACCAACAGCTTCGACGAAGCGATCGCGCTGCCGACCGATTTCAGCGCGCGCATCGCTCGCAACACGCAGCTGATCCTCGCCGAGGAAAGCGGCATCACCGCGGTCGCCGACCCGCTCGGCGGAAGCTGGTACGTCGAGAAGTTGACGCGCGAGCTGGAAGAGCGCGCGTGGGAGCTGATCCAGGAAGTCGAGCAGCATGGCGGAATGACCAAGGCGGTCGCGGAGGGGCTGCCGAAGCACCGCATCGAGGAAGCCGCTGCGGCGCGTGCGGCGAAGGTCGATACGGGCGAGACGGGATCGTCGGCGTCAACCGCTACCGGCTGGCGCAAGAGGAAGAGCATGACTTCCTCGAGGTCGACAACGCAAGGTGCGAGCCTCGCAGATCGCGCGGATCGAGAAGATGCGCGCGTCACGCAATGAGGACAAAGTTCGTGCGGCTCTAGCGGCCCTGGAAGAAGGCGCGC
>CAVVQF010000013.1:0-62071 GCA_963750315.1 uncultured Alphaproteobacteria bacterium | reverse complement strand
TGATCGCCAATCGCGGTGAGATTGCCTGTCGCGTGATCCGCACGGCGAAGCGCATGGGCATCAAGACGGTGGCGGTTTATTCCGACGCCGACGCCCGCGCGCCGCATGTGCGCATGGCCGACGAGAGCGTGCGCCTCGGCCCACCGCCGGCGTCCGAATCCTATCTCAAGCCCGAGCTGATCATCGACGCCTGCAAGGCGACCGGCGCCGAGGCCGTGCACCCGGGCTACGGCTTCCTGTCGGAGCGCACGAGCTTCGCCGAAGCGCTGAAAAAAGCCGGCATCGCCTTCATCGGCCCGCCGCCCAAGGCGATCGCGGCGATGGGCGACAAGATCGAATCCAAGAAGCTCGCGCAGAAAGCGGGCGTGAACGTCGTCCCCGGCTATCTCGGCGACATCGCGACGACCGACGAGGCGGTGAAGATCGCCAAGGACATCGGCTATCCGGTGATGATGAAGGCCTCGGCCGGCGGCGGCGGCAAGGGCATGCGCCTCGCCTGGTCCGAGAAGGACGTGCGCGAGGGCTTCGAGGCGACCAAGCGCGAGGGCCTCAACAGCTTCGGCGACGACCGCGTCTTCATCGAGAAGTTCATCGAGCAGCCGCGCCACATCGAGATCCAGGTGCTCGGCGACCAGCACGGCAACATCCTCTACCTCGGCGAGCGCGAATGCTCGATCCAGCGCCGCCACCAGAAGGTGGTCGAGGAAGCGCCGTCGCCCTTCGTCACGCCCGAAATGCGCAAGGCGATGGGCGAGCAGGCCGTCGCCCTCGCCCGCGCGGTCGGATATTATTCCGCGGGCACGGTCGAGTTGATCGTCTCCGGCGCGGATACGACCGGCAAGAGCTTCTACTTCCTCGAAATGAACACCCGGCTGCAGGTCGAGCATCCGGTGACCGAGGAAGTCACCGGCCTCGACCTCGTCGAGCAGATGATCCGCGTCGCGGCGGGCGAGAAACTGAAGCTCAAGCAGGACGACGTGAAGCTCAACGGCTGGGCGGTCGAGAACCGCGTCTATGCCGAAGACCCGTATCGCGGCTTCCTGCCATCGACGGGCCGCCTCGTCCGCTATCGCCCGTCGCCGGAGAAGCGCGACGGCGTCGTCGTCCGCGTCGATGATGGCGTGTTCGAAGGCGGCGAAGTGTCGATGTTCTACGACCCGATGATCGCCAAGCTGGTCACCTGGGCGCCGACCCGCGAGGCGGCGATCGACGCGCAGGTCGCCGCGCTCGACGCCTTCGAGATCGACGGCATCGGCCACAACGTCGATTTCCTCTCCGCACTGATGCAGCACCCGCGCTTCCGCGAGGGAGACATCACCACCAACTTCATCGCCGAGGAATATCCGGAGGGCTTCGAAGGCGCTCCGGCCGACGAGCGACTGATCGCCGACCTCGCCGCCATCGCCGCGATGATCGAGACGACACGGGAAGTCCGCGCGGGGCAGATCAGCGACCAGCTCGACACCAACGTCGAGCCGCCGCGCGACCATGCGGTGAAGATCGCCGGCGCCGTCCTCCGGGTGCATATCGAGCCGTTCGAAGGTGGCACCATGGCCAGCGTCGACGGCGGCGCTCCGGTCGAGATGTTCGGCAGTTGGACGCCGGGCCAACGCTTGCTCGGCATCACCATCGGCGGCCGTCAGCGTACCGTCCAGGTCGACCGGCAGGGCCGGAAGTGGGAAATCGCCACCCGTGGCGCGACGCACAAGGTGCAGGTGCTCGACCCGCATGTCGCCGACCTGTCGGTGCACATGATCGAGAAGGCGCCGCCCGACCTGTCGCGCCTGCTGCTGGCGCCGATGCCTGGGCTGGTGACTCGCCTCGACGTCAAAACCGGCGACAAGGTCGAACCGGGCCAGACGGTGGCGATCATGGAAGCGATGAAGATGGAAAACATCCTCCGCGCCCCCAAGGCCGCGACGGTCAAAGCGACACCGGTGAAAGCCGGCGAAAGCGTCGCGGTCGATCAGGTCATCGTGGAGTTCGAGTAGAACTCAGTGCGCCGAATTCGGCGTTTCCATAATCTCCGTCAGCACGCCGCCCATGTCCTTCGGGTGGACGAAAAAAACGAGTGTGCCGTGCGCGCCGATGCGGGGCTCGCCGAGTATGCGCGCGCCCTTGGCTTCGAACTCAGCCTTGGCGGCGTGGATCTCGGGGACTTCGAAGCAGACGTGGTGCTGTCCACCGAGCGGATTTTTTTCAAGGAATTTCAGGATCGGCGAGGTTTCGCCGAGCGGCTCGATCAATTCGATCTGCGAATTGGGCGTGTCGACGAAGCAGACGCGCACGCCTTGCGCGGGGAGGTCAAAGGCGGGGCCGTGCGGCTCGGCATTGAACATGGTGCGGTAGAGTTCGAGGCTCTGCTCGATCGAAGGAGTGGCGACGCCGACGTGGTTGAGGCGGCCGAGTTTCATTGTTCGATTGTCACTTCCGTAGTCACTGAGTTGGCGATGAAGCAGGCTTCGTGCGCGCGGTGGTGGAGGTCGGCGATGGCGGTCGCGTCGGGGGCATTGGCGCCCCAGGTGACCTGCGGGCGAAGCGTGACTTCTCGTCATCGCGATTTTGCCGTCTGCTCGCTTCTCCAAAACGCCTTCGGCTTTATCGACGTAGCTGTCGACGATCAGGCCGTCGCGGCGGGCGAAGTCGATGAAGAACAGCATGTGACAGGATGAGAGCGAGGCGACGAACGCCTCCTCCGGATCGACGGCCGCCGGGTCGGACCAGGGCGCTGGGACGACGTGCGGGCTGGGCGAGGCGGGGACAGTGACACCGCCGTCGAATGCCCATTCGTGCGCGCGGCTGTACTGGCCCTTGGCGAAGTCGCCGTCGGCCTCGTGCTTCCAGCTGATCGTGGCGGTGTACGTGCTCAACGAACTGCCCAGAAAGGCAAGCTCAGGCAGAGCGAGAGGAACAGCCAGAAGATCGCGAGACCCCTGGTCATCCGGGAAGATGCCTTGTTGCGTGGGAAGGATTGGCGGCGTGCGAGTTGCCACAGCCTCATTACTGCCCTGGACACTGCGAACGCGAGGATGCCGAGCAATGCGTATCGGCCGCCCCACATGATTTGGCCGACGATCCCAGCCGCCACAGCGATCCAGCCCGCCCCACCCAGAAGGGCAAGGCCGATCTCCTCCGGCGAGACCGAATCCGGGTCTAGAGCGGAATGTTGTCGTGCTTCTTCCACGGATTCTCCAATTGCTTGTTCCGCAGTTTGCGCAGACCGAGCGCCACGCGACGCCGCGTGGAATGCGGCATGATCACTTCGTCGATGAAGCCCTTGCTCGCGGCCACGAACGGGTTGGCGAAGCGCTCTTCATATTCGCGGGTGCGTTCGGCGATTTCCTCGGGGGTCTTGCCGCGGAAGATGATCTCGACCGCGCCCTTGGCGCCCATCACCGCAATCTCGGCGGTCGGCCAAGCGTAGTTCAAGTCGCCGCGCAGATGCTTGGAAGCCATGACGTCGTAGGCGCCGCCATAGGCCTTGCGGGTGATGACGGTGATCTTGGGAACGGTCGCCTCGGCATAGGCGAACAGCAGCTTGGCGCCGTTCTTGATGATGCCGTTATGTTCCTGCGCGACACCGGGAAGGAAGCCTGGCACGTCGACGAAGGTCAGAATTGGGATTTCGAACGCGTCGCAGAAGCGGACGAAGCGCGCGGCCTTCTTCGAGCTGGCGATGTCCAGCACGCCCGCCAGCACCATCGGCTGGTTGGCGACCACGCCGACGGTGCGGCCCTCGATGCGGCAGAAGCCGGTGATGATGTTGGCGGCGTGCTTCGGCTGGAGCTCGAAGAACTCGCCTTCGTCCGCGACCTTCCGGATCAGCTCGTGCATGTCGTACGGCTGGTTCGCGCTCGGCGGGATCAATGTGTCGAGGCTGTCCTCGATCCGGTCCCAGGCATCGCTCGTCGGACGCTCCGGCAGATCGTGACGGTTGGAGAGCGGCAGGAAGTCGAAGAACTCGCGGGTCGCCAGCAATGCGTCGATGTCGTTCTCGAACGCGACGTCGGCGACGCCTGACTTGGTCGTGTGGGTGATCGCTCCGCCCAGCTCTTCCTGGGTCACGACCTCGTTGGTGACGGTCTTCACCACGTCCGGGCCGGTAACGAACATGTAGCTCGAGCTGTCCTTCACCATGAAGATGAAGTCGGTCATCGCCGGCGAATAGACCGCGCCGCCCGCGCACGGGCCCATGATCAGGCTGATCTGCGGAATCACGCCGGACGCGAGCACGTTGCGCTGGAAGACCTCGGCATAGCCGGCGAGCGATGCGACGCCTTCCTGGATGCGAGCACCGCCGCTGTCGTTGAGGCCGATGACCGGCGCGCCGACCTTCATCGCCATGTCCATCACCTTGCAGATCTTCTGGGCGTGGCGCTCGGACAAGGAGCCGCCGAACACAGTGAAGTCCTGCGCGAAGACATAGACCAGGCGGCCGTTGATGGTGCCGGAGCCGGTAACGACGCCGTCGCCGGGGAACGTCTGATCCTGCATCCCGAAGTCGACGCAATTGTGCTCGACGTACATGTCATATTCTTCGAAGCTGCCCTCATCGAGCAGGACGCTGACAGGCGCTCGCGGGCGGTCAGCCGGCCCTTGGCATGCTGGGCTGCGATGCGTTTCTCGCCGCCGCCCATTTGAGCCGCGGCGCGGCGCTTTTCGAGTTCGTCGATCGTTGTCGCCAAGGACTGTCTCCCTGAACGTGGCTCCTTCCACGGTCGCTCTGCGTGGTCAATGTTGGACCGAGCTACAGCCAAGGCCGCGCTTTGGCGCAAGCGACTCGCAACCGGTCGCATGGTGCGGCGCAACAAACATGAATTAGTGTTAATGTAAGCAGCCCTTACGGAACCGCACCGGCCCACTCGCCGTTGGAAAGGTAATTCGCCAACAACAGGAGGTTAGTCGCGAAATGCTCATGAACGCCGGGGTCCCTGTAGCGTCTGATGCCGATCCCTCGGCTCCGGAGTCTGCACGTCCAACTTTACTGTGCTTTTCGCACTTGCGGTGGGACTTCGTGTTCCAGCGTCCGCAGCATCTGATGAGCCGCTTCGCGCGAGAGATGAACGTCGTCTATTGGGAAGAGCCGTTCGAGATCGGTGAGCGCGAAACGCCGTTCCTGCAGGTCCGCCAGGCCGAAGATTTTCCGAACGTCCGCATTGTCGTTCCGCATCTTCCCGCGGCCTGCCGGAGGAGCAGCGCGATGCAGGCCTTGAGCCGCTTGCTCGACGCTCATGTCGCCTCGTACACGGGTGCGCTGATCGCCTGGTATTACACGCCGATGATGCTGCCCTTTTCGCGGCATCTCGACGCCAGCGTCGTCGTCTTCGACTGCATGGACGAGCTTTCGAAGTTCCGCTTCGCGCCGGAAAAGCTGCTCGAGCTGGAGCAGGAGCTGATCGACCGCGCCGACCTCGTCTTCACCGGCGGCGCCAGCCTCTACGAAGCGAAGAAGGACCGCCACGACAGCGTCCATTGCTTCCCGTCGTCGGTCGACCGCGCCCACTTCGCAAAGGCACGACGGCAACTGCCGCAGCCGGCCGACCAGGCGCGACCTGCCAAGCATCCGCGGCTCGGCTTCTACGGAGTGATCGACGAGCGCTTCGACATCGACCTGCTCGCCAGATCGCCGACATGCGGCCGGACTGGTCGTTCGTGATGGTCGGCCCGGTCGTGAAGATCGGCGAGGAGGATCTGCCGCGCGCGGCCAACATCCATTACCTCGGCGGCAAGACGTACGAGCAGCTTCCGACCTATCTGTCGGGCTGGGATGTCGCGCTGATGCCGTTCGCGATGAACGAGTTGACGCAATTCATCTCGCCGACCAAGACGCCGGAATATCTGGCCGGCGGGAAGCCGGTGGTGTCGAGCCCGGTCCGGGACGTGGTCCGCACCTACGGGCACCTGCAGGGCGTACACATCGCCAGCGATGCGGACGGCTTTGTCCGCTGCTGCGAGAAGCGCTCTGAAGCAGTCGCGCGAAGGCGGCGACTGGCTGGCCGAAGCCGATCTGCTGCTGTCAGCGACGAGCTGGGACACGACCCAAGCGCGGATGTCCGGGCTCATCGCCGAAGTGCTCGGAGAACGCGCCGCGCAGCAAGCGTCGGCATTGCTGGTGGCCGCGGAATGACCGGCTTCCTGTTGAACGAAGAAGGCGCCGGCAAGAGGTACGATTATCTCATCGTCGGTGCCGGGTTTCGCCGGCTCCGTGCTCGCGGAGCGCCTGGCAAGCCAGCACGGCGCGCCGATCCTGCTGATCGACCGCCGTCCGCACGTCGGCGGCAATGCCTATGACGAGCCGAACGAGGCCGGCATCCTTTATCACAAGTACGGACCGCACATCTTCCACACGAACAGCGACCAGGTTGTCGATTATCTGTCGCAGTTCACGGAATGGCGGCCGTACGAGCATCGCGTGCTGGCTAGCGTGCGCGGGCAGGAAGTGCCGATTCCGATCAACCGCACGACACTGAACATGCTGTTCGGCGCGAACCTGCGGACGGACGAGGAGGCGGCGGAGTATCTCGCCTCAGCGCGCCGAGCCGGTCGAGGATATCAAGACGTCCGAAGACGTGGTGATCAACGCGGTCGGCGAAGAGCTCTATCGAGCTGTTCTTCCGGGGCTACACGCGCAAGCAGTGGGGCCTCGATCCGTCGCGAGCTCGACAAGCAGGTGACCTCGCGCATCCCGACGCGGACCAATACCGACGATCGCTATTTCAGCGACACGTTCCAGGCGATGCCGCTGGAGGGCTACACCAGATGTTCGAGCAGCATGCTCGACCATCCGCTGATCGAGAAGCGCCTCGGCGTCGACTTTCGCGGAGTTCAAGGATCGCGCGCACGAGATCGCCGATCACATCATCTTCACCGGCCCGATCGACGAATATTTCGATTTCCGCTTCGGCAAGCTGCCGTACCGGAGCCTGAAGTTCGATCACCAGACGCTCGACCAGGAGTGGTTCCAGCCGGTCGCGGTGGTGAACTATCCGAGCGAGGACGTGCCGTTCACGCGGATCAGCGAGTATAAGTATCTGACGGGCCAGGAATCGCCGGTGACGACGATCACCTACGAATATCCGTCGGCCGAGGGCGATCCTTATTATCCGATCCCGCGGCCGGAAAATCAGGAGCTGTTCAAGAAGTACGAGGCGCTCGCCGACGAGACGGAAGGCGTGACCTTCGTCGGACGGCTTGCGACCTATCGCTACTACAACATGGACCAGATCGTCGGGCAGGCGCTCGCGACGTTCCGGCGCATGGATGAAAAGCGGCAAAAGGCGGAGCCGACGGCGGTCGCCGCCGAATAGGCTTCCTGACTTTTGTTCTTTCGGCGGGACGATGCGGACCTTATCGGCTTCGCATGGTTCCGCCGTTTGATTCCCCGGAGCTGGCCGTACCGGCCCGCTCGTCGGGCACTTACCAAAATCCGATCCTCGACCACGATTTTCCCGATCCGGCGGTGATCCACGCCGCGGACGGCTTTTACTATGCCTATGCGACGCAGACCGAGCGGAATGGAGGATGGATCAACATCCAGGTCGCTCGCTCGGCGGACCTCATCAATTGGGTGCACCTGGGCGACGCGCTGCCGGAGAAGCCGAGCTGGGCAAAGGGGACACAGGACTTCTGGGCGCCAAGCGTCGTCTACGACAGCTCGAACTATCTGATGTATTATTCGGCGACGCCGGACATTGTGCGACGTTCCGGAGAGAGGCCACTGCCTGGCGGTCGCGACGGCCGAGTCGCCCGCCGGGCCATTCGTCGACATGGGAATGCCGCTGCTGCTCGGAATGGGCTTCGAATATATCGATCCGATGGTCTTCGACGACCCGGTCAGCGGGAAGCCTTACCTTTACTGGGGATCTGGCTTTCAGCCGATCAAAGTGCAGCAGCTGGCCGAAGACCGGAAGTCGTTCGCGCACGGGACAGAGCCGACCAACATCGTCTGGCCCAATCCGATCGAAGGCGCCTTCCCGAGGCTGGTCGAAGCGGCGTGGGTCATTCGCCACGACGATTTCTACTACTTGTTCTACTCGGGCGATAATTGCTGCGGACCCGACGCCGCATTACGGCGTGATGGTCGCACGCTCGAAGAGCCCGACCGGACCGTTCGAGACGCTAGAAGAAGCGCGCGGCGTTCCGCACAGCCTGATGCTCTTCAAGAGCGAGCGCTGGCTCGCGCCCGGGCATAACTGCATCGTCACCGACAAGTCCGGCGCAACCTGGATCATTTATCACGCAATCGACGTGAACAAGCCGCGGCAGACGCAGGAGGACGCGATCAACAGCCGGCGAATCCTGCTGATCGACAAGGTTCACTGGCGGGACGGGTGGCCCTTCGTCGGCACGCCGTCAGAAGATCGGCAGGACGCGCCGGCAGTGTGATCAGCGCGCGAGCCGAAGCCGCTTGACCTCAGGCTCCAACACCCGATCGACACCGAAGAGAGCGCGCTGTCGCTGTAGCTCGGCTGCCAGCGGTTCGTAGACGTGGCGGCTGCCCTCCGAGGTAATCGGCGAAAACAGGCCGACCTCGCAATGCCGGCTGTTGTCCCAGCCGGGGTAGGCGGTGACCGGGTAGAGGCAGATGCCTTTGACGTCGACCCCGCGTTCCTGGGCGGCGCGGACCTCGTCGCAGACATAATGCAGCCAGGCTGGACGGGCCGAGCCTTCGGCGCCGGTTTCGGAGATGAAGACGGGCTTGCCGTAACGCTCGGCGATTCCCACCAGCAAGTCGGCCAGCGGCTTATATTCGTGATGGCCCATCGGGATGGTCGGGCCCTCGAAATACCATTGGTTGTGCGGGTAGAAATTGAGGCCGACGACATCGACCAGCGAGGGGTCGCCGCCAAGCTCGGGCTCGGCCAGGCCCGTGATCCAGTCATAGGCTTCGTACATGCCCTGGAGGTTTTCCTCGGCGGCGCGCTTTGTGGACCGCCGCTGGTCCCTCGGAGCGATGTGGATCAGCGGCTCGGCCCACACGATTGTGGTTTCCGGCCAGCGCTGTTTGATGGCTTTGGCGGCCATGATCCCGCCGCGCACCAGCTGCCGCTTGAACCAGCCTTGCTCGTCCGGCCCGACCTTCGGAAAATAGCCCTCGTTTACGGCCCACGAGAGGAAATTGATCTCGTTCATCGGACAAATGGTTGCCGGCGACCTGCTAACTGACTGGTGTAGCTCCAAGGCGGCGACTGCGAAGTCCGTGAAGCGTTCGGGGAAGTCCGCCGCGCCCTGATCGACACAATCGGGCGAACCGTAGTGGAACAGGTCCCAGATGATCTGCAGGCCGTATTGCTCGCCCGCCTCGAGCGCGGGAAGCCAGCTCGACCAATCGTATTTGCCCGGTGATTTTTCGATCAGGTGCCAGCGAAGGCCGTCCCGCAACGTGCGCAGCCCTAGTTCGGCACATTGCCGGTAATCGGAGGCGACATGGCGGTCGTGCGATGTCGCCCGGATCAGGTCGAGGCGAACGCCGTCTTTCCTCCGGTGCGAGGAACATTCGAAGCCGGCCTGAAAGAAGCTGGCGAAGGTTGGATCCCTACTCATGAGCGGGACCAATGCATGAGACCGGGAATTGAGCCCCTCAATCGTCCCACTTATGGTGCTCTGCAGCGACGCGGCGGACGGTGCCGGAGCTTGCGCGCATCACGATGCTTTCGGTGGTGATGCAGTTAGGGCGGCGGTGAACGCCCTTGAGCAGCGACCCGTCAGTAACGCCGGTCGCCGCGAAGATGCAGTCGCTCTTCGCCATTTCCTCAAGATCGTAAATGCGCTCGAGGTCGTCGATCCCCCAGCGGCGGGCGCGGGCGATCTCGTCATCGTTGCGGAAGACCAGACGTCCCTGCATTTGCCCGCCGACGCAGCGCAGCGCCGAGGCGGCGAGGACGCCTTCCGGGGCGCCGCCGCTACCGAGATAAATGTCCACGCTCGTGTCCGGATTGCTGACCGCGATCACGCCGGCGACATCGCCGTCGCTGATCAAATTCACGCCGCAGCCGAGGCTGCGCAGTTCGTCGATGATCGCTTCGTGGCGTGAGCGGTCGAGGACGCAAGCGACGATCTCGCTCGGATCGACCTTCTTTGCTTCGGCGAGTGAGCGGATGTTGTCGGTCACGCTCTTCGACAGATCGATGGTTCCGTCGGCGTAACCCGGCCCAATCGCCATCTTTTCCATGTAGGTGTCGGGCGCGTTGAGGAGGCCGCCTTCCTCGGAAATGGTCAGTACGCAGAGCGCGTTCGGGCCAGCCTTGGCGGTCAGCGTCGTTCCCTCAAGGGGGTCGAGCGCGATGTTGATCTTGGGGCCGGTGCCTTGCGCGGAGCCGACCTTCTCGCCGATGTAGAGCATCGGGGCTTCGTCGCGCTCGCCCTCGCCGATCACGACCGTGCCGTCGAACGGCAGCTCGTTGAGCGCCTCGCGCATCGCTTCGACGGCTGCAGCGTCGGCGGCGTCATTATCACCGCGCCCGATCCACTTGGAGGCTGCGACCGCCGCCGCCTCCGTGACTCGGACCATTTCCAGCACGAGGACGCGGTCGAGGATTTGCGAAGCCGGTACGCGAGGACGTTGAAGCATGTGAAATCGAACTCCCTTGTGGAGAGCGGATAAGAGGCGTTCGTGACGTTGTCGAGGCAGGTTTAGTCTTCGGACTCCGCCTCGTGTCCGAGCAATTCCGCCCTGATCCTGACGGCCCGGGAGCCGACCCGGGTCTCGACCAGGAACACCGCAAAACCGGCGCCGATGGCGATCATGGTGGCGATGAACAACAGGGCAATCGTGGTCCCGAAGTGAGCCCCGGTCAGCCCGGCCGCGAACAGCAGGACGACCACCGCACAGATCAGGACGGCGGCGAGGACGGACAGGAAGATCGCCTGGCTGACCAGCGCCATGCGCCGGTCGAGCGTGCGGATTTCGCCGAGCCAGCGGTCATGCTCCGCACCGCGGCTGTTGAGCAGCAACGGCTCGATGTCGCGGGCGCGGTCAACGATCCGCGACAAGCGTCCCGCGCAGACGTTCAGGAAGGCTCCGATGCCTGCAAGCAGGAAGACCGGCGCAACGGCCAGCTGGATCACTTGCGCTACGGTGGCGACCGACGTCGGAGCGGTGGAAATCATTCCGATATCCTCTGCGCCGTGGGCTCGGCTTGTCAAAGTGTCCCGGCGCGAGAACGTCTAAGTGACTGGAGTTGTTGTTGCCGTGACGCTGCCAGTGTATGCAAAATAAACGAGCGGGGGCTTGTTTATGACTCGATTCGCGATTGGCCTGGCGTTGCTGTGCAGCGCGTCTGCTGCGTCCGCGGCGACGGATTTTGGCGTTCGGACGGTGTCCGGACAGCGCGGAATCGTGACCGTCGGCGTCCAGCCCAGGATCGGGCAGCAGCAAACTTCCGGCCAAACTGCGGTCGCTTCCGAGGGGTCGGCCCCGTCGGAAGGAAAGTGGGCGCCGATCAACCGCGGGTCGGGGAACATTGGCGCTGCAGCCAACATCGGCGGGCATTGGGGCCGGGTAACAAGCACGTATCGCAGCCCCGAACATAACCGCCGTGTCGGCGGGGTTCGCAACAGTTTTCACTTGAGCGGCCGCGCGATCGACATCGCCCGGAGGCCCGGCGTGACTCATGCGCAGATCGCCGCCGCTTTTCGCAATGCGGGCTATTACCTGATCGAGTCCCTCGACGAGGGCGATCACAGCCATTTCGCGTTCGGCTTCGGCGGACGTGGCGGGACGCGTGTCGCTACCGCTCCGGACAAAGGTGATCTAACGCGTTGGGGCGTCGTGACCGTTTCGACCGCGCTGCTGCGCTGATCTAGCTTCCGAGCATCTTCTTTACGCCGCGCGCTGCCTGGCGCAGCCGTTGCTCGTTCTCGACGAGGGCGATGCGGACGAAACCTTCGCCTTCCTCGCCGAAGCCGACGCCTGGGGCGACGGCAACGTGCGCCTCGGTCAGCAGTTTCTTCGAGAATTCCATCGCGCCGAGGTTGTGGAAGCGCTCGGGAATAGGAACCCAGGCGAACATCGATGCTTGCGGCACGGGGATTTCCCAACCGGCCCGGCCGAAGCATTCGACCAGCACGTCGCGGCGCTTCTTGTAGAGCTTGCGATTGAACTCGACGATGTCTTGCGGACCGTTGAGCGCGGCGACGGCCGCGGCTTGGATCGGCGTGAAGGCGCCGTAATCGAGGTAGGACTTCACCCGCGCCAGCGCTTCGATCAGCCGTTGGTTGCCGACCGCGAATCCCATCCGCCAGCCAGCCATGCTGTAAGTCTTGGACATGGACGTGAATTCGACCGCCACGTCCTTCGCGCCTTCGACCTGCAGGATCGACGGGGTCGGCGTGTCGCCGAAATAGATCTCGGCGTAGGCAAGGTCGGAGATGACGATCAGCTCATGCTCACGGGCGAAGGCGACAAGCCGCTCGTAGAACGGAAGGTCGGCGACATAGGCGGTCGGGTTCGACGGATAGCCGATCACCAATACCTTCGGACGCGGCACGGTGTAGCGGACGGCGCTCGTCAGCCGCTCGAAGAATTCCTCGCCGGGCGCGGCCGGGATCGAGCGGATCGCTGCGCCCGCAATGATGAAGCCGAAGCTGTGGATCGGGTAGGATGGGTTCGGCGCCAGCACGACATCGCCGGGGGCGGTGATCGCCTGGGCAAGGTTGGCAAGGCCTTCCTTGGATCCCAATGTGACGATGACTTCCTTGTCCGGATCGAGCGTCACCCCGAACCGGCGTTTGTAATAGGCCGCTTGCGCCTTGCTCAGGCCCGGGATGCCGCGGCTGGCGGAA
This sequence comes from uncultured Alphaproteobacteria bacterium, assembly GCA_963750315.1. GTDB lineage: Bacteria > Pseudomonadota > Alphaproteobacteria > Sphingomonadales > Sphingomonadaceae > Sphingomicrobium. The sequence continues at coordinate 49,288 of CAVVQF010000013.1, read as the reverse complement.
TAGCGGTGTGCGTTCGGCTTGGCGGCGACCTCGGCAAGCTTGTCGATGACATGCTTCGGCGGCGCTCCGTCCGGATTGCCCATGCCGAGATCGATGATGTCCTCGCCGCGCGCTCGTGCCGCGGCCTTCATCGCGTTCACTTCTGCGAAGACGTAGGGCGGCAGGCGCTTGATGCGGTAGAATTCTTCGGTCACCGGCTTGTCATGCCGACCATGCTGCAGTGCGGCAAGCCTAGTCGTTGTAGGCGGGCAGCGACCAGCCACGAGCGATCGCAAGCCCGCGCAGGCCAAACCCGGCGATCGCGGCGATTGCTCCGGCAATCGGTAGCGACACACCCAGGAGTGCCAGTCCGACAAACAGGCCCGACGCGAGAGCAGCGGCGGTCACGTACAATTCCGGGCGCATCAGGATCGACGGTTCACCCGCAAGGACGTCGCGGATGATGCCGCCCGCGCAGGCGGTCAGCACGCCCATGACGAAGGCTGGAACCGGTGCCACGCCGAAGCTAAGCGCCTTGGCGGCGCCGTAGGTCGCGTAGGCGGCCAGGCCTGCTGCGTCGAACCATAGCAAGGCCCGCTCGGCGATGAAACGGCGGCTGATCAGCCATGTAAGCAGAGCCGCGCCGATGCACATCAGGAGCGTCGCATTCTTGTGAACCCAGAAGACAGGCGCGCCGATCAATAGGTCGCGCAAGGTGCCGCCGCCGACTCCGGTCACCACCGCGAAGAAGACGAAGGTGACAAACGTCTGTTTCCGCTCGGCCGCAAGCAACGCGCCCGACACCGCGAACACCGCGATCCCGAAATAGTCGAGCAGGACCAAGGCCTGCGGAATGGCGGTCGGCTCCATCAGTCCGTCATTGCGAGGAGCGGAGCGACGAAGCAATCCATTCCGTTGCTGATTACTCCCCCGGCTCATTGGCCGGGCTCGCAATGACGAGTAAGGAAACTGGATGGCTGACGAGACGGACACGGCGAGCGCGATTCCGACGCTTGAGGACTGGCAACACTGGACGTGGGTCATGGGCCGCGCCCAGCAGATGCTGATGGAGACCTGGGCGGACGGGTTGAAGCAGGGCCAGCCCTGGCCGTCCTCGCCACCGCCATGGGGTGCCTTTCCGCCGGCTTTCAGCACCGGAACGCCGATGACGACCGACCCGGCTGCCTTGTTCAACGCGGGCGCCGAGGCATGGGCGAAGGGTCTTGAGACGTGGGGCCAGATGATGGGTCTCGACACGCAGGCGAAAGAAAGCGCGAGGGACCGGCGCTTTGCTGCGCCGGAGTGGCAGGGTAGTCCGGTCTTCGACACGATCCGCAAAACCTATCTGGCACTTTCAGACAAGATGCTTGGAACCGTCGAGGACATCGACGGCCTCGACGAGGAGTCGCAAACAGAAGGTCCGCTTCGGCGTTCGCAACTTCGTCGACGCGATGAGCCCATCGAATTTCGCGCTGACCAATCCGCAAGTGCTCAAGCGAACGATGGATACGCGCGGCGAGAACCTGCTCAAGGGCCTCGCCAACATGCTAAACGACATTGCGTCGGGCCAGCTGACGCAGACCAAGGCGGGTGTGTTCGAGGTTGGCCGCAATCTCGCGATGACCCCCGGCAAGGTCGTCAAGGAAACCGCGCTCTACCAGCTGATCCAGTACACGCCGACGACCGACAAGGTGCTGGAAACACCGGTCATCGTCTTCCCGCCGTGGATCAACCGCTTCTACATCCTCGACCTGACGCCCGAGAAAAGCTTTGTGAAATGGTGCGTCGACCAAGGCGTGACCCTGTACATGGTCAGCTGGAAGTCGGCCGACGAGAGCCTCGCCGAAACGACGCTCGACGATTACGTGCTGAAGGGCCAGCTCGACGCGATCGACACGGTTCGCGACCTGCTCGACGTCGAGAGCGTGCACACGATCGGCTATTGCGTTGCCGGGACCACGCTCGCCGCCTCGCTCGGCTACCTCCACGCCCATAAGCAGCAGGACAAGGTCAAGTCGGCGACCTTCCTGACCGCGCAGGTTGACTTCTCGCTGGCGGGGGATCTCAAGCTGTTCACCGGCGGCGAGACCATGGCGCTGCTCGATGAGCTGACCCGCGACAAGGGCTATCTCGACGGGCGCTACATGGCCGCGACGTTCAACCTGCTGCGCGGCCGCGATCTCATCTGGAATTACGTCGTCAACAATTACCTGATGGGTGAGGAGCCCGCGCCGTTCGACCTGCTCCACTGGAATTCGGACACAACGAACCTGCCTGCCAAATGGCACCGCGACTATCTCGAGACCCTCTACAAGGGTAACAAGCTGGCGGAGAAAGGCGGCATCAGCGTAGCCGGGACTCCCATCGACATCGGCAAGGTGAAGACGCCGTCCTATGTCCAGGCCGGCCGTGAGGATCATATCGCGCCGCCCGAGAGCGTGTGGAAGATCATGGACCATTTCGCGGGGCCGAAGCGGTTCCTGCTCGCCGGTTCGGGTCATATCGCCGGCGTGGTCAATCCACCCGCCGCCCAGAAGTACCAGTATTGGGTCAACGACAAGCCCGCCGAGACGCTCGAGGCGTTCATCGCGGGTGCCGAGGAGCACAAGGGCAGCTGGTGGCCGGACTGGATCGAGTGGATCAAGAAGCAGAGCCCGAAAACGGTCGACGCCACGGGCGCGCGCGTTCCGGGCAAGGGCAAGCTGAAGGCGGTCGAGGATGCGCCGGGTCGCTACGTCAGGTCTCGCTAGGCTCCCAGTCTGGATTCGCCTGGCCCGGCCGAACGAACGGCTGGACCTGGAGGAGCTTCAGCATCGCTCATCGCGGGCGCTGCCCGAATATCGCGACCAGCTCGACGCCAATCCGGAAGCGATAGACCTCCCGCTATCGCAGGTCGTGCGAGGCGAAGTCTCGGTTGCCGAAAGCGTGGACGGCATTGCCGGTTTCGCGGTGGTCGTCATCGACGGCGACGCGGCTGAAATCGACGGCCTGTTCGTCGAGCCGCATCTGTGGCGCAGGGGCGTGGGCTCCGCGTTGATCGAGGCGGCGACTCACGAAGCGCGGCGCGCCGGGCTTAGCCTGACAGTCGTCGCAGCGCCGGAAGCGTTAGAATTCTACGAGAAGCACGGATTCACGGCGGAGGGCGGCGTCGAAACGCGCTTCGGGCCGGCGGTCAGGATGTCGCGCTAGCTAGCAGTTGGCATATTTCCAATTACGTCGCTTGCCTTCGCTGAGCCATTCGACGGCATCGGCAATCCGCTTGTGGCGCGTCGCTTCCTGCTTCGCGTCCGAGATCCAGTCGAGATACTCGCGCTGGGCCGAGGGCGGGAAGCCGTCGAGCGCCGCTTTCGCCTTGGGAGCGGCGGCGAGCGCCTTGGCGAAGTCCGGATGAAGTTCCGCCGAGGCTTTCGGCTCATGCTTCACCTTGCGAGGAGCGGGCGCCGAACGCGCGAGGTCTGCAGCCTGACGGATCAAAGCGTCGAGTTCCTTGTCATCCGGCAAGTCCTCGACCGACGTGATCTTGCCGAACTGGCCCATCGCGTCGGCATTCGCTGCCTCGCCGCGAAGCTCCTGGCCGCGCCAGAAATTCAGCGCCGCATGGGCTTTGAAGGCGGCCATGATCAACAGGATTTTGCCGTCGATCAGGAATGCCGGCGCTCCCCACTTGATCGCCTCTTCCGCTTCCGGCGCGACGGCGTGAACGCGTGCCCGGACATGCATCAGGATCGGGTGCGCGTAGGCGTTCTTCTTTGCGATGTAAGCGTCGACACGAGGGTCTGTGTTCAAAGGATGCCTCCGCCGAGCATCAAGCGGACGATGCATACGACGATGACGAACAGGTTGAGGTTGCGTCCGCCATCGTTCTTGCTGGCGACGCCCACACCGACGCCAATCAAGGCCAGCGGAATGACGAGATAGTTCAGGATCCCGAGAAGCGGGATGAAGGCGACAGCGGCGCAAAGCAGCGCGACGACACCGATAATCAGCGACACGACATTCAGCATGCGTCGACCCTTAAACTGGAGCGAGGGCGCTGTAGCAGCTTAGTAAGCGGTTTGAATGCGGGTAATTTCGGCCAGCGTCTTGTCGCCGCAGCTGACGACCACGCTGCCGACCGGCTCACGCAGCGGCCATTCCCAGCGAACGTCGTGAGTCACCAGCGCCTGCGTCGACGGTGCTCCGCCCGGCGAGGCGACGTTCAGCGTCACGAACGCCTGCGCCGGATATGCCTTGCGAACCTGCATCCGCTGGTCGAACGCGACCTGATAGCCGCTGGTCGGCGTCACTACCTTGCCGCTGACGACGAGGATCGGCGCGCCTGAGCCGGGCATGCGATTGATCCATGCGGTCCAGTCGCGAGATGAGGTGATCAGGCATTCGGGCGGTGCGGGCTGATATGGCTGGGCACCGGGATATTGACCCTGCGCCGGCGGATAAGGCTCCTGCGGATAGGGCGGCGCGCCGGGATAAGGGTAGGGCTCCGGCCCGTAATTGCCCCGGCCCACGTACGGATCGCAGGCGGTGAGGGCCAACAGCATGGCGGCGGCGATGAGCTTCTTCACGGCGCCGACAATGGCCGAGATTTCGCGCAATTCCTACTCGGGAAGCGTGACCGATGCCCGGGCGTGGCGGGCGATCGCGACGATATAGAGCGCTAGCGCGGTCCAGATCGCTCCGAAGGCGAAGGCGTGGGTGCGCGTGAAGGGCTCGCCATAAACGAGGACGGCGATCAGGAACTGCAGCGTCGGCGCCAGGAATTGGAGCATGCCGAGCGTGGAATATTTCAGCAGGCGCGCGGCGGCTGTGAAGAGGAGCAGAGGCACGGCCGTCACCAGGCCCGCGAGCGTAATCAGCACGACGTCCAACTGCGACCCGCCAAAGATCGGCTCGCCCGCGAGGATGTTCCAGACCAGCCAGCCAGCTGCGACGGGAAGGAGCAGCCCGGTCTCAATCGCCAGGCCCGCAACGGCTTCCACCGGCGCAATCTTTCGAAGCAGGCCGTAGGTCGCGAAGCTCGCGCACAAGGTGAGGCTGATCCACAGCTGGCCTGAGCGCGCCCAGTGCCAGCACGGTGATACCCGCCGCCGCGATGGCGACCGCGGTCCATTGCAGCCACGACAGCCTTTCCTTCAGCACGATCCGGCCCAGCAGAACGTTCGCGAGCGGATTGAGGTAGTAGCCGAGACTTCCGGCCAGGATGTGACCGCTGTTCACCGCATAGACGTAGAGCAGCCAGTTCCCGCCAATCAGCAGCGCGGTGACCGCCAGCAGCATCACCGCCTTTCGATTGCGCAGCGCCTGCCGGACTTCGCCCCAGCCATTCGAGACGGACAGCAAAGCCGCAAGCACCGGAACCGACCAGACGATTCGGTGGGCGACGATGTCCACCGCCTCGATCGACCGTAGCGCCTTGAAGTAGATCGGAAGGACGCCCCACAGGCCGTAGGCGGCAATGCCGAGCGCCATGCCCTGACGCGCGGGATGGCCAGCGCGGACGTCTTCATCATGTTGAGTCATCACCCGCGCGCCTAGTGGGGATGAACGGCAAGTCAAAGCCTATGGTAAGTCGGTTGCAACTGGTCCGGACGAGTGTCACGCTTCCGTTTGTGGGTCGTCGCTCAACTGCATTCATCCTGATTCTGGCTCTCGCGGCTTGCACCCCGATCGAGGGCCGGCAGACGCTACGCCCGGTCGTCACCGAGGAGCCGCAGACCAAGGCCGATATCTGGAAGGGCATTGCGACCGATGCCGACAAGCAGCGGCTCGAGCGGATGGGACTCGCCTGGCAGGAGGGCCTGCAGGAAGCGAAACGCAGCTTTGGCCGGGAGGTCGAATCCGAGGGCGCATTGCTCCAGCCGCGCTCGGCGCTTGCCCGTCCCGCCCCGACGCCCGGAAGCTACTTCTGCCGCCTGATCAAGCTCGGCAAGACGACTGACAAGGCGGTGGCGTTCGAGCGCTTCAAACCCTTCTTCTGCTATGTGGAGGTCGAGGGCGATCTGCTAACCATCGTCAAGCAGACCGGGAGCCAGCGCCCCGCAGGCCGGCTTTGGGAGGATGACCGCCCCGATCGCCTGATCTATCTCGGCAGCCTCGCTCTCGGGGACGAGCAGCAACCCGTCGCTTATGCGGAGGATGCCAAGCGCGACATGGCGGGCGTGTTCGAGCGGTTCGCTCCGTTCAAATGGCGGCTCGTCATTCCGTGGCCGCAGAGCACGTCCAAGCTCGACGTTTTCGAGCTGACCCCGGTCCCGCAACAGCCGCAGTGAGTGACGATCAGGAGCGTGCCGGGCTGCTCGCGGACCCGGAAGAAGTTCGCGCAATCCTGATTTCCAGTGCGTCGGCTGGGCAGCCGATCACCTATTCCGAAACATTGCTGCTCCTCGGCCATCACTTCACCCGGCCGAAGATGCGCTCGCTCTGCAAGGTCCTTTCCTACGTCGACGACGAAGCCGAAGAGCGCGGCGAGCCGGAGCTCGCGGTGCTCGTGGTCCGCCAGTCCGACGGGTTGCCCGGGCAGGGCTGGTGGGTCGGTGGCGCGAAGAAGCACGGCTTCACCGGGCTGTGGGAAGGCCCGAAGGCGAAGCGCCTGATCCTGAAGTTGCAGAAGCGGGCTTTCGATTATTGGAAGGGCCGGGGGTAGATTCCTCGACGCAGGGCACTAAGTCGCACCGCATGGACAGCGGGCCCCAGCTAAAGACGCACAAAGTCGCGGAGGATGACGACGGCATCCGCCTCGACCGTTGGTTCAAGCGGCACGCGCCGGACATCAGCTTCAACGTCGTGTCGCTCTGGTCGCGGAAGGGCGTTCTGAAGCTTGACGGCAAAAGGGCGACGCCAGGCGACCGCATCGAGATGGGCCAGACGATCCAGTTTCCTGAGACGGATCCGAGTGCGAGCCGATCTCCACGTCCGGAGCGCAAGCGCGAACCGCTCACTCCTGAGGACGAGGAGCTGGTCCGCGAGATGGTCATCTACCAGGATCGTCACGCGTTCGTGCTCAACAAGCCGCCTGGCCTCGCGACGCAGGGCGGGACCAAGACGCACCATCATCTCGACCGGTTGCTCGACGGACTTGCCGACGACGATGCCGGGCGGCCGAAGCTTGTGCACCGGCTCGACAAGGACACGTCGGGCGCGCTGCTGGTCGCCAAGACTGCTCGGGCCGCGGGCCATTTCTCGAAGAGCTTTTCCGGCCGGACCGCCCGCAAGGTCTATTGGGCGCTGGTTGTCGGCGTGCCGTCTGGCGACGAAGGGCTGGTCGACGCGCCGCTCGCCAAGCAGCCCGGCACGGGCGGCGAGAAAATGCACATCAGCGAGGAGCACGGACTTCCCGCCAGGACGAAATGGCGAGTCATCGACCGCGCCGGCAACCGCGCGGCGTGGGTCGAGCTCCAGCCGCTGACAGGCAGGACGCACCAGCTTCGCGCGCACATGGCGGCGATCGGCCATCCGATCGTCGGCGATGCGAAATATGGCGGTCCCGAAGCATTCCTGACTGGCGGTATCAGCCGCAAGCTCCACCTTCACGCGCGCCGGATCCGGATCGATTCGCCGGACGGAGTGATCGACGTCACGGCGGAATTGCCGCCGCACATCGCGGAGAGCCTTGCCACGATTGGCTTCGAGCTGATGCACGGCGAGAACATGCCACTCGACACCCCGAAGCCGTCACAGTCGTTCGAGGCGAAGAAGCGAAGGGAATCAACGGCGGCCCGGGACCGGCGGCGCGGCCGTCGCGGAGAGCGGCGCTCGCGCTCGCAAGCGCCGAAAAAGCGCTGATGCACCCCAACCGCGCATTCGACTGGGAGGATCGCGACGGAGCACTGCGGTTCGCCGCCGATCGGGCGTTCGCGCACCTTTTCACCGCGTCCGGCGAGGAGCTGTTCGTCGTCCATGTGCCGATCGTCGTCAACGACGGCCGAGTCCGGTTTCACGTCGCACGCCGCAATCGCATTGCGGAGCACCTTGCCGATCAGCCGGTGCTGATCAGCGTCGCGGGCCGCGAGGCTTATCAGAGCGCCAACTGGTACGTGTCCGAGAACCAGGTGCCGACCTGGCACTATGAAGCGGTCGAGATCGAAGGCGTGGCGAGGCCGCTGGCGCAGGAGGCTCTGGTCGGCTTGCTCGATGCCCAGAGCGAGCGGTTCGAAGGCGAGCATTCGCCGGAGCAGCCTTGGACGCGCGGCAAGATGGATCCCCTTACGTTCGAGGCGATGACCAAGGCCATCATCGGGTTCGAGGTCGATCCGACCGAGGTTCGCGGCACTCGCAAGTTCAACCAGCACAAGTCCGCTGATGACCTTGCAGCGACGGTGGACGGGCAGCGCGGCGCCGGCCGTGAGGACATCGTGCAGGCGATCGGCGAGGTCGCCAAGCCATGAACAAGCTGGCGGTGTTCGATTGCGATGGGACCTTGGTCGACAGCGGCGGCAACATCTTCGCTGCTTTGTCGGACTCCTTCACCGAGCATGGCCTCGCTGTCCCGGCGCCAGAGGTCAGCCGCAAGGTGATCGGGCTGAGCCTGGTGGAAGCGATTGCGGTCCTCACCCCGGCGGAAAGCTACGAGCGCCACGTCATGCTCGCCGAGAGCTACAAGCGGCACTTCCAGCGTGCGCGCGCGGAAGGGAGGGTCGAGGAACCTCTGTTTGACGGCATCCCGGAGTTGCTCGACGCGCTGGAGGCAGAGGGCTGGCTGCTCGCGGTGGCGACGGGCAAGTCGGATCGCGGACTGGCGCTTTGCCTGGACTGCCACGGCTACGCCAGGCGCTTCATGTCGTTGCAGACGGCCGACCGCCATCCTTCGAAGCCGCATCCTTCGATGGTCGACCAGGCGATCGCCGACGCCGGTGCATCGCCTGAAACGACGATCGTGATCGGCGACACGGCGTTCGACATGGGCATGGCCGTGTCGGCCGGCGCCACCGCGATCGGCGCGGGGTGGGGCTATCACGAGGCTCATGAATTGCTGGATGCGGGAGCGGTGGGGGTGGCCGACGCGCCGCTCGACGTGCTCCGCTTCCTGCCAGAAGGACTGGAACGGAAATATGGCTGACGAAGCGCTCTGGAAGCGCCGCTTCCACATCTTCATGCTGGTCCAACTCATTGGGCTGGCCACTTTCTTCCTCGGGCTCGCGATCATTTATAGCGACCTGCTTCGGCCAGGCGGCTGGCCGGCGGTCGGCGCGATCCTCGTCGTCATCGGAGTGGTCGATGCAGCGTTGGCGCCGAGGATACTCAAGAAGCTCTGGGCGCAGCAGGACGCCGCGAACAAGTGAAGCGTTTCTGGCAAGCCGTCGCGATTGTTGAAAAGGATGGCGGCTGGGGTGTCGAGCTTGATGGCAAGCCGCTCCGGACGCCCGCTCGTGAAGTGCTTGTCGTGCCCAATGCCGATCTTGCTGAAGCAATCGTTGAAGAATGGTCGTCGGTCGAAGGCGAAATCGATCCACGGGCGATGCCGCTGACCGGCCTCGCCAATGCGGCGATCGACCGTGTTGCACCGCACAAGGAAACCTTTGCCAACGACCTCGCGAAGTACGCGGAGGCGGATCTCGCCTGCTACCGGGCCGAAGGGCCGCAGCCGCTGATCGATCGTCAGGCCAAGCAGTGGGACGCGCTTCTGGGCTGGGGTCAGCGCCGCTACGATGTCGACTTCAGGACGACCAGCGGCGTCCTCCACGTCGACCAGCCCGCGGCGACAGTCGAGCGGCTGACCCACGCGATATCTACCCTCGACGCGTTCCGTCTTGCCGGTCTGTCGCCGCTAGTGACGATCGGCGGCTCCTTGTTGGCTGCTCTCGGCGTGCTCGAAGGCGCCTTCCAGCCGGAACAGGCGTGGGACGCCGTGAGCGTCGATGATCGCTGGCAGCTGGAGCAATGGGGCTCGGATGCCGAGGCTGAAGCGGCTTTGGCCAATCGCCGCCGGGATTTCCTCGCCTCGGCGCGTTTTCTCGAGCTGCTGGAAGCCTAGTTAGGCCGCGCTACCAGCTCGCGGACGAAGTTGAGGAGATAGGGCTGGCGCTCTCGCCGGAGGCGCTCGGCAGCGATGATCGCCCGAACGTCTTCAAGGCACTTCGTCATGTCGTCGTTGATGAGGACGTAATTATACTCCGCCCAATGGCCGATCTCGCCGGCCGCCCGCCGCATTCGACCGGCGATAATCTCCTCGCTGTCGGTGGCGCGCTCGTGAAGACGGCGCTCCAGCTCCTTCATCGACGGCGGCAGGATGAAGATCAGGACCAGGTCGGTGCGGAAGGCATATTCGAGCTGCTGGGTGCCCTGCCAATCGATATCGAAGAGGGTATCGCGCCCCTCGCGGAGCGCTTCCTTGATCGGCTCCTTCGGGCTCCCGTACATGTGGTCGAAGACATAGGCCCACTCGGCGAACTCATCGGCCTCGATCAGCCGTTCGAACTCGGCGGTATCGACGAAGTGATAGTCACACGTCCGCTTGCTCGCCCGGGCGCATCGGCCGGGTCGTTGCGCTGACCGACATCGTAATGTTGTTATCCGCCTCGAGGAGCATCCGGCTGATCGTCGATTTGCCTGCGCCCGATGGCGAGGAAAGCACGACCAGAAGTCCGCGGCGGCGACGGGTGGGATGATCGGCGTCCACTAGGTCCATGACCGCTCTTGCTTCGGGCAAGGCGTGGCCGTCAAGCGGCGGCCTGTTGCACTGCACAAAAATAGTGCTTGAAAGTTGCAGTGCACAACGCTATGTTGCACCGCACAATAGAAGGAAATTGAAGCAAATGGCAAACGAAACTCAGACGGCAATCGACACCAGCGCAGAAGTCGCGACCAAGGCGATCGAAGCTGCAGGTGAAGTTGCGAAAGAGGTTCCGGCCGTTGCTTGAAGACCTCCAAGCGGACGACGCGCGAAGGTGGCTCGCGCTGCCAAGCGTCAGGCGAAAGCCACCCGCTCGGCTGTGAAAACCGCTCGGCGCGCCAAGCCGCGCCGCGCTGCAAAGGTTGCCGGTGCTCGCAAGCCCGCAGCCGCCCAGGAAAGGATTTCGACTGTGAACAAGAACACCAACAATTGGTTCGCCGGCTTCAACGCCATCCCCGCCACTGGTTCGTTCCAGACCCTGTTCGCCGATGCCGGTGAGCGTGGCCAGGAAGCCGTGAAGCGCTCGCAGAAGGCGATCGAAGAGCTGACGGAAGTCAGCCGCGCGAACGTCGAAGCGCTCGTCGATGCCGGCAAGATCGCCGTCGAAGGCGCTCGCTCGCTCGGCCAGGACGTCGTCGAGACCAGCCGTGAAGGCATCGAGAAGGCCGCTGACGCGGTCCGCGCTCTCGCCGAAGCCAAGTCGCCGACCGAGTTCATGCAGCTGCAGAGCGAGTTCGCTCGTGCGCAGTTCGACCGCTTCGTCGCGGAGAGCTCGCGTCTGACCGAGACCTTCGTGAAGCTCGCGGGTGAGGCCATCCAGCCGATCCAGAGCCGCGCCACGCTGAACGCGGAGCGTATCAACAAGCTCGTTGCCTGAACTCTCCCCCTCCTGATCAGGCAATGACAGACGGCCGCCCACCTCTCTCCCCGGGCGGCCGTCTTTTTTTGTGCCCGATGCATTTTTGGGCATGACCGCATCCAGCCGCCTTGCGGCGCGTTCGCCGCTTGCCATATCTTAGGGTAGCTATGGGTATGCGTTGGACAATGACGGACGAGCCGGATGACGGCGGGGTTGGGGACATGGAGACGGGAGTCGCCACGCGCACGCGCCCGCGCACCAAAAAGCCGTCCAATTACAAAGTCCTGATGCTCAACGACGATTACACTCCGATGGAGTTCGTCGTGCTGGTCCTGCAGCGTTTCTTCTCGATGGGAATCGAGGACGCGACGCGAGTCATGCTGCAGGTCCACCAGCAGGGAATCGCCGTTTGCGGCGTATTCACCTACGAAGTTGCGGAGACCAAGGTCAGCCAGGTCATCGACTTCGCGCGGGAAAACCAGCACCCGCTGCAGTGCAACCTCGAAAAGGCCTGACTTTTCCCACTGCTTGCGAGTCCGCTGATCGGCGCTAAACCGCGTCGATGGACAGCATCTGGATCAAGGGCGGCAGCCAACTCAACGGCGACATTCCGATTTCGGGGGCGAAGAATGCCGCGCTGACCCTGATCCCCTGCGCGCTCCTTACCGACGAGAAGCTCACCCTCGCCAATCTGCCGCGCCTCGCGGACGTCGACAGTTTCAGCCATTTGATGAACCAGCTTGGGGTCTCGACCAGCGTCGCGGGCGTCAAGAAGGGCGAATTCGGCCGAAAGGTCAGCTTCCAGGCCAGCGAGATCGCCTCGACCGTCGCGCCCTACGACATGGTTCGCAAGATGCGCGCGTCGATCCTCGTGCTCGGCCCGATGCTGGCGCGCGCCGGCGAATCGACTGTTTCGCTGCCGGGCGGCTGCGCGATCGGCGATCGACCGATCGATCTTCACTTGAAGGCATTGGAAGCGATCGGCGCGGAGATCGAGCTCGCGGCAGGCTACGTGAAGGCCAGCGCTCCGAAGGGGCGGCTGACCGGTGGCGACTACAGCTTCCCTGTAGTCTCTGTCGGCGCAACGGAAAACGCTGTGATGGCGGCCGTACTGGCGACGGGCCGGAGCCAACTTTTCAACGCGGCGCGCGAGCCTGAAATCGTCGACCTCTGCAACCTGCTGGTCGCGATGGGCGCGAAGATCGAGGGCATCGGCTCGGGCCACTTGATCATCGATGGCGTCGAGGGCCTGAACGGCACGACCTATGAGGTCATGCCGGACCGTATCGAAGCCGGCAGCTACGCCTGTGCCGCTGGATTGACCGGTGGATCGATCAACCTCATTGGCGCGCGGGCGGACGAGATGCAGGCGACGCTCAACGCGCTGGCGCAGGCGGGTCTCGTCATCGAATTCCACGACAAGGGCATCAAGGTCAGCGCGAACGGCGGGCTGAAGCCACTGGCGCTGTCGACCTCACCTTATCCTGGTTTCGCGACCGACATGCAGGCGCAGTTCATGGCCATGCTGTGCCGTGCGGAAGGTCAGAGCTTCCTCGAAGAGACGATCTTCGAAAACCGCTACATGCACGTCCCTGAGCTTCGCCGCATGGGCGCCGAGGTCGAGATCCACGGCCGCTCGGCGGTGGTTCACGGCGTCGAAAAGCTGACCGGCGCGCAGGTGATGGCGACCGATCTTCGCGCCTCGATGAGCCTGGTGCTCGCGGGGCTTGCGGCCGAGGGTGAGACCGAAGTGCTGCGCGTCTATCACCTCGACCGCGGCTACGAGCGGCTGGAAGAAAAGCTCAGCGCGGTCGGAGCCACGATCGAGCGCCGCAGCGCCGGCTAGGCCGCTCCCGAACGGTTGTCGGCGGCTGGCTGCCGCACACGCAGGATGCGAATGCGGCGTTCGTGCCCGTCGAGGTCAGGCCAGTCGATCGATTGTTCGGCTGTCAGTCCGTAGAGAGCCGCGCCCATCGGCGTGAGGATCGAGATTCTCCCCTCGGCAATATTCGCCATGGCGGGCATAACGATCTCGACGGACCGTATTTGCGAAGTCTTTTCGTCGATGAAATCGACCTCCGATCCAATCGTGACTGCAGTGTCTGGCAAAGTGCCCGCGTCATGCAGCTCGGCGCGCTCGATTTCCTCGAGCAGCATGGCCGCGACCACGGGAAAGCGGTGCTCCATCTGGAGCGCGAGGCTCGCGACCATATCGGATTCGGCTGCGAGCAAGTGGATCGGCGGGCGCACTTCGCCCGCGCGTTGGATATCCATGAAAAGTACCTTTGTGATGTGTGAGGACGATGTTCCCCGAGCCCCGCCTCATGCGGGCCCGGGGCTAATCTCGCGCGGGAATTTGTCCCGCATGGGCAGACAAAGCGCCGGAAGGAGATACGTCCAATCATCAGCCGAAGATGGGTATTCGCATCCAGGAAGTCAAAGCCGCTTCATGAAGCGATAGCTGGTCCGCTCATACCCGAGCTCTTCGTAGAAATGATGGGCGCGGTCGCGCTTCATGTTGCTGGTGACCTCGAGGATCTTGCAACCGCGCTCCGCCAGCAGCCGCTCGGCTTCCGCCAACAGCAGCGCGCCGATTTTCCGCCCGCGATAGGCTTCATCGACGATCATTACGGAGACACGGCCGACCGGCGCATCGCGGTGGACCGTCGTCATCGCCGACAAGCCGCACATCCCGACGATACGATCGCCCTCCGTTGCCACGAGGGGCAGGAGACCGATCGATGAAAGGGTGTCGAGGTTGCGGATGATATCCGCGACTTCGATCGGGTGGCCAAGGTCGTTGATGAGCTGCTTCAGCCGTGGCGCATCTTCGGAACGCGCCTCACGAACGCGGATTTCGGCGCTCACAGCGTGTCCAGGAGGTGGATGGCGACGCCGACCAGGCCGCCCACCAGCGTACCGTTGATCCGGATGTACTGAAGGTCGCGGCCGACCGCCGCCTCCAGCCGGTTGGTGACGGTCTGCGCATCCCAGCTGCGGACGGTTTCCGACACCAGCTTCACCATCGATCTGCCGTAGCTCGCCGACATGCCGACGACCGCCCGCCTGGCGAACTGGTTGATCGCGGCGCGGATGCGGGGGTCGCTTTCGAGGGTCGTACCCATTGAGCGCAATACTTCGCCAAGCTTGCCGGCGAAGGCGGCGTCGGGGTTCCGAGCGGACTTGATCACCGCCTCGCGCGCCTTCTGCCAGAGCGTTTCGATCCACAGGCTGACCGACTTGTTGTCGAGCAATTCCTCCTTGATCGCCTCGACCCGCTCGCGCGTTTCCAGCCGCGTCTGCAGATCGTTGGCGAGTTGGGCGAGCGCCTCCTCGACCTTGACGCGGACGGGATGCGCGGGGTCGGTCGACATTTCGACCGTCAGCTTGCGCAAGCCATCGATGATCGCGTCGGCAAGCTTGGCGTCGAGCCCGGCGAGCTTCAGCGCCCAATTGGCCTTCTTGTGTACCATTTCGCGGATCATCGGCTCGTTCGCTTCGAGCGCTCGCGCGGTCCAGCGGATCGCCGCTTCGAGCATCGGAACGTGCCGATCCTCGTTGATCGCCGAAGCCAGTGCATGACCGAGGAGAGGCGACACCTCCGTCTTGCGAATCCGCATCGCGACCGCGCCTTTGACGATTCCGCCGAGCCTCTCGTCATCAAGGCTTTCGAAGATGTCGGCGATCAGGCGCGAGGCGCCGGCCCGGATGCGGGTGCCTTCGCCGGCGGGGGTTTGCAAGAAGCGCCCTGTTGCGCCCGCGACGTCGATATTCCGCATCCGCCGGGCGACGACCGACGGGATCAGGAAATTCTCCTTGATGAAGGTAGCTAGCGCTTCGCCGATCCGGTCCTTGTTGCGCGGGATGATCGCCGTGTGCGGGATCGGCAGGCCGAGCGGGTGACGGAAGAGCGCGGTCACGGCGAACCAGTCGGCGAGCCCGCCGACCATCGCCGCCTCCGCGAATGCCTTCACGATACGACAGCCAAGGATATTGCTGCTCGAACGCTCGCGACGCGGCGAAGATAGCGGCCATCAGCACGAGCAGCCCGGTCGCCGCAAGCTTCATGCCAGCCGCGCCCGGCTGCGACCGGGTTGAAACGCGCTAGCGCGTTCCTTGGCTGGGTCGTGGCCGCATCCATCCGCTCATCAATAGACGAGCTGGGCTCTCGGTTCACTCCGCTGGTTGCGGCGCCTGTCCCGACGGCGTGCGATGCGCGTCCTGGCCAACCAGTTTGTGGAAGCATCCGTCCGATCCGCGTTTCGGCTGAAATCGCGATCGAGAAGAAGGCGGGGACCAGCAGCAACGTCAGCACTGTCGAGAAAATCAGGCCGCCGATGACGGTGATTCCCATCGGTGCGCGCCAGCTATTGTCGCCCGTCAGTGAGACGGCGGTCGGCAACATGCCGAACGACCATGGCGATCGTCGTCATCACGATCGGCTGCGCGCGCTTGTGACCGGCTTCCCAGATCGCCTCGTTCTTCGGCATGCCGTGGTTCATCATCTCCACCGCGAAATCGATCAGCAGGATCGAGTTCTTGGCGACGATTCCGAACAGCATCAGGATGCCGATCAGCACGAACAGCGAGACCGGCTGGCCGGCAATGTGCAGCGCGACCGCCGCGCCGAGCGGCGCGAGTAGCAGCGAACCCATGTTCACGAACGGCGACAGGAACCGCCGGTAGAGCAGCACCAGCACCGCGAACACCAGCAGCACGCCGGAGATGAGCGCGATCGCGAAGTTGAACAGCAGCTCGGCCTGCCACTTCTGGTCGCCGAGATTCATCTTCTGGACGCCCTGCGGCAGGTTCTTCATTGCCGGAAGCTGCATCGACCTTGACCTGGACGTCGCCCTGGACCGCACCCGGCGCGAGATCGGCGCCGATCGACAGACGGCGAATCTGGTTTGATCGCTGGATGGTGGTCGGGCCCGAGCCGAAGCCGATGTCGGCAGATGGACTTGAGCGGGACCGAACCGCCGCTCGACGTCGGCACCGGCAGGTTCTCAAGCGTCGACAGATCGCGCCGCGACGATCTCCGACAGCGACACGGTGATCGGCACCTGGCGATCGGACAGCGAGAATTTCGCGCTGTTCTGCTCGATGTCGCCGAGCGTCGCGATGCGGATCGTCTGGCTTAGCGCAGCCGTCGTCACGCCAAGGTTCGGCCGCGAGATCGAAGCGCGGCTTGATGGTGATTTCCGGCTGGGCGAGCTGGCTGCCGACACGCGGCGCGCGAAGGCCCGGGACCGTCTGCATTTCCTTGGCGATCTGGTTGGCGACCGCGGTCAGCTCCTCCGGATCGTCGCCGCCGAGATAGAGCATGATGTCGCGCGATTCGCCGTCCGGTCCGCCGCCGTTCTGGGCTCTGGAAGCTGACGCGGGCGTCCGGGAAAGCGGCAAGCGCCGGGGACAGGCCGCGCTCGAACTCGGTGCTCGTGACCTTGCGATCCTTCTTGAGCACGATGTTCACGCTGCCGGTGCCGACATTGATACGTTCGAACACACGCTCGACGCTCGGGTCTTTCACGACCAGCGCGGCAACGCGGTCGGTCACCCCCTCGGTCTGCTCGAGCGTCGTTCCGGGTGGAAGGTGATGTTCACCCGCGTGAAGTCGTTATTCTGCGGCGGGAAGAACGAGATCGACAAGGTGCCGAACAGGATGATGCTGACCAGCAGGGTCGCGACACCCGCGCAGACCATCGAAAAGCGATGATCGCGGAGGCGCGCGTCCCAGCGCGCAGCCATCGTCGAATGCCATTCGGCGAAGCCGTGGCTACCGACTATGCCGACGATGAAGCCGATCAGCTTTCCGACCCCATAGGCAGCGACTGCTCCGAGAAGGAGGGCCAGAACGAAGGTGAGGCCGCCGTTCCAACCCAGCATGCCGAGGCCCTTCATCGCGGCCCCGGTGCCGACGAAGAAACCGGCGAAGACGATCAGGAGCAGGATGACGCCGAGGAAATAATAGCCGCCGTTGCGAACGGGCCGCGGAAGGCCGGCCAGCATTGCGTCGGCCTTGGACGTGTCGAGGCTCCAGTTCAGGACCCTCAGATAGACGTCCATCCACTTCCAGTTGGCGTGTCGGCTGAACGCCGCTGCGAGCGCAGGAAATAGGCCGCGACCAAGCGGCGTGATCATGCGCGCGACGAGCAAGCTCATCAGCACCGACACCACGACGGTGAAGCCGAACGCCTTGAAGTACTGGCCGGCGATGCCGGGCATCAGCGCGACCGGCAGGAACACGGCGATGATCGCCATGGTCGTCGCAAGCACGGCGAGGCCGATCTCGTCGGCGGCATCGAGCGCGGCCTGATAGCCCGACTTGCCCATGCGCATGTGCCGGACGATGTTCTCGATCTCGACGATCGCGTCATCGACGAGGACGCCCGCGACCAGGCCCATCGCCATCGTCGACATGAAGTTGAGCGTGATGCCCAGCATGCTCATGAACCAGAAGGCGGGGATTGCCGACATCGGGATTGCGAGGGCGGAAATGATCGTGGCGCGAATGTCGCGAAGAAACAGGAAGACCACGAGAACGGCGAGGACGGCGCCTTCCCACAGGCCCTCCATCGCGGACGTATATTGGCCTTTGGTGTAATCGACCGTGTTGAAGATTTCCGAGAAGCGGACCTTCGGATTCTCCTTCTCGAGCTTGCGAACCTCGGCCCAGCCCGCCTCGTAGGCGGTGACTTCGGACGAGCCCTTGGCGCGCTGGACAGCGAAAGTGACGACCTGCCGGCCGTTCATCTTGGCGATCGAACGCTGCTCCGACGCGGAGTCCTCGCACCTCGCCCAGATCGGCGAGACGGACGAAGCGGCCGCCCGGCAGCGAAATTTGCGTCTGCGAAAGCTCGTAGGCGTTGCGGGCGTTGCCGAGCACGCGCACCGACTGTTCGGAGCCGGCGACTTCGGCGCGGCCGCCCGCGGCGTTCATGTTGCTCTGGCGAAGCTGCTGGTTGACCTGCGCGGCGGTAATGCCCTGCGACTGCAGCGCGGCCGGATCGAGGATCACACGGATAGTGCGGTCGACGCCGCCCGAGCGGGAGACGGCGGCAATGCCTTCGACGCCAAGCAGTCGCTTGGCGACCGTGTTGTCGATGTACCAGCTGAGTTGCTCCAGCGTCATGTCGGTCGTCTCGGCACCGACGAACATGATCGGCTGATCCTCGGCATCGACCCGCGTGATCTGCGGCTCGAGGATGCCCTCGGGCAAGATTGCCGCGGATCTGGGCGATCGCGTTGCGGACGTCGTTGACGGCGCGATCGGTCGGCGTGCCGATCTGGAATTGGACGAAGGTGAAGCTGTTGCCCTCGCGGACCGAGCTGTTGATCTCCTCGACGCCGGTCACGCCGCGGACGGCGGATTCGACCCGCTGAGTAATCTGCGTTTCAATCTCGTTCGGCGCCGCGCCAGGCTGGCTGACACCGACACCGTCGCGGCCGGGAAGTCGATGTCCGGGGCGTTGTTCACCTGCATCTGCGTAGAAGGCGATGAGGCCGGCCAGCATCAGGCCGACGAAGAGCACGATCGGGAAGACCGGGTTGCGAATGCACCAGGACGAGATGTTACGGAAATTCATGTCTTAACTCTCTCGTCCGGTTCTAGCGGGCGGCCTGCCGCTTCGGATTGACCTTCTGACCCGGGTTGAGGAACGGACCGGCGCGACAGCACCACGGCCTCCTGGCCGCTGATGCCCTCGGCGATGGAGACACCAGCCGCATCGACATTGCCGATCTTGACGTTGCGGCGCTCGACCTCGTTCTTCGAATTGATGACGTAGACGTAATTGCCGCCGTCATCGCTGAGCACTGCGCTCTGCGGAAGGAGCGGAGCGGTTGTCGCGCCGGCACTGATGCGGGCTTCGGCGAAGCCACCCGGCCGGATCGCGGGATTATACGGGATCAGGATGCGCACTTCGCCCTGGCGCGACTGCGCGTCGATCGTCGGCGCGACCTGCCAGACATGACCGGCATAAGACTGCATCGGAGCCAACCGGTGTGACGCTGGCCGGCATCCCGACCTGCACGAAGGCGAGATCCTGCTGCGACATTTGCGCGCGCATTTCCATCTGGCCGCCTTCGGCAAGTCGGAACAAGGATGTCGAGCCCGGCGCCGACGATCTGCCCGACCTCGACATTGCGTTCGAGGATCAGGCCGCTCGTGGGGGCACGAATGTCGAGCCTGCCGATTTCCGCGCGCGGGTCGCATCGAGCTGCGCCTGGTGCGACCCGAACCTGTGCGTTCGCGGCGTCGCGCGCAGCCTGCTTGGCATCGATTTCCGCCTTCGAAACGAAGCCGCGACCCTGCAGCGCGACTGGCACGCTCGTAATTGTTCTGGGCGAGAGCGGCATTGGCCTGAGCGGCCGCGACCTGGGCTGCAAGCTGAGCCGCCTGTTGCGACTGCACCTGCCGGTCGACGGTGGCCAGCACCTGGCCCTGGCGCACCCAGGCGCCGGCATCGACCAGCACGCGCGTGACCTTGCCGCCCGAACCCGGAATGCCGATCGGCTGGTCGCGGCGGGCGGCGAGGGCGCCGCTTGCGGTGACCGTGCGGGCAACCTCGCTGCGCCCCGGGACAACGACCGTGACCGTCGGAACCTGTCCGCCTTGAGCGGCCTGGCCCGCCGCTGCGCTCTGCTCGTCCTTGCCGCCCCGCATGCAGGAAAAATGCGACCAGGCCGACGATGAGGATGAGGCCTACCGCGATGATCACGGTGCGGCGGCGCCGGGACCGGTCGACCACTACGAGCGTGTCGGAGCCTTCAAAAGCAGACGTTTCCCGGTTCATTCTCACTTCTCTCGCCCTGTTCGCGAATCTCGTTGTGCTTTGGCGGCACTGTATTACGCGAATAAGTCAGTGGCCGCAACTGAGCCTGTGCAATCAGGCCGCCGCTATTGTTTTTCGACCAACGGCGGCACTTGCATCGCCAAGGCGCGTTGGCGCAAACTACAGCAGTTCGCAGTGGCATGCGCAGTCAAAAAGGGGAAGGCTGATATGTTTGGCGGAACCGAAATCCTGGCTGGTTATCATCGTTCTCGGCGGCCTCGCGGGCGGCCTTGCGAAGCTGCTCATGCCGGGGCGTGACCCTGGCGGTTGCATTGTCACCATCCTTCTTGGCATCGCCGGAGCGCTGCTTGCGGGCTACCTCGGCAAGTCGCTCGGCTGGTATAAGGAAGGCGAGGCGTCGGGCTTCATCGCGGCGGTCGTCGGTGCCTTCGTCATCCTGCTGATCTATCGCCTGGTTCTCTCGCGCCGTCGCTGAACGGCGGGCGACCTCGGCGTTCAGGGAACAGCCATGGCGCCGAAGTGATCTCTGGCCCTAAGCTTTAGGGGTTCAGGAGGATCGACATGAGAAACCATGTTGATGGCGCTTGCGCTTGGCGCGGCGATGGTGCCGGCCGCGGCCGCGTCGGCCCAGGTCGCGCCCCGGAATCACCGGCACGCGGCTGGAAATTTCGGCAACCGGGGAGGCCACGCGCGTCCCTGACCTGGCAATCATCTCGGCAGGCGTTTCGACGCGCCAGTCGACCGCCAGTGCCGCAATCCAGGAGAATGCGACGCGGATGGAGCGAGTGCTCGCCGCGCTGAAGAAGGCCGGGATTGCGGATCGCGACGTCCAGACCAGTTCGATCAACCTCAATCCTGAATATCGCTATCAGGACAACCAGGCGCCGCAGCTGGTCGGCTACACGGCGTCGAACCAGGTCAGCATCCGCTTTCGCGACATTCGCAACAGCGGAAAAATCCTCGATGCGCTTGTCGCCGAGGGCGCCAACCAGATCAACGGACCGTCACTGACGATCGACAAGCAGGAAGAGGCGCTCGACGAGGCCCGGGCCAAGGCGATCGCAAACGGCCAGGCGCGCGCGGAATTTTACGCCCGAGCGCTAGGCAAACGAGTCGTTCGCCTTGTCTCCGTCAGCGAGGGCGGGGGCGGCAGCATCGTCCAGCCGATGCCGATGGTGGCGGAAAGCTCGTTCGCTGCGGCCGATACGAAGATCGTGCCCGGCGAACAGAATCTGTCAGGTTACCCTTTCGATGGTGTTCGACGTTCAGTAAGCAAAGAAAAGGCCGCCCGGAGATGTCCCCGGGCGGCCTGCTCTTCTCGGCGTTGGTCGCTTTAGCGAACCGTTCCGCGGCGAACGAGGTTCACGATCGCCAGAAGGATGACCGCGCCCAGCAGTGCATAGAGGAAGCTCTCGACCGTGATCCCTGCGTTCATGTTCTGCACCGAAGAGGAATCCGGCGATAACCGCGCCGACGATACCGACGACTACATTTAGGATAATGCCCTGTTGAGCGTCGGTGCGCATGATGAGGCTAGCAAGCCAACCGCAAACACCACCGACGATCAGCCAAATGATGAATACCAACCATGGTAGCGTTCCCTCCTGTTCGTGGGCCGCCATAGTTACCCAGCGACCTTCCGGCATCTAGACGCTGATGCAGGCCGGTTGTTCCGGATTCGGAAGGAAGTGTCCAGTGTTTGGTTAATCTGTGGCGGAACGGCGCGATAAAAACCGGGCCGTAACAACCATGTTTTCGCGGCTTAGTAGCGCTGCTGGCGCTCGTACTGGTCGCGATAATGCTTGATGCGGGTCACGCGCAGGCCCGGCATGCCGCTGCGGTCGACCGCGCGCTGCCAGCTGGTGAACTCCTCAAGGCTCAGAGTATAGCGCTCGCACGCCTCGTCGACCGACAGCAGACCGCCCGCAACGGCCGCGACAACCTCCGCCTTCCGGCGCACGACCCAACGGGTGGTGCCGGCAGGCGGAAGGCTGTCGAGCGTCAAGGGCTCGCCGAGCGGTCCGATTACCTGTGCTGGCCGAATCTTCTGGTTCTCGAGCATCTTTCCGTCAAACCTGCTTAATCATTACCGATGGCGTTGTTCTTAAAGCGCGCGCCATTGAAGACATTCTGAAACACGCTGGTTAATATCCCCCTCACGACCCCTTATCGTCCTTTAACCCTTCTTCCGCGGACGCTTCGGCGAAAGCCCCGCCGAGCTGATCGCGGGCTTCCTTCCAGCCGGGTCCGGCGGCGAGGAGACGAGCGATCGCGACATTGCGGTTGCATCGCGAATTGGCCAACTGCGCCTGGAACGCGGCGACAATCTCGGCCGCATCCAGTTCCGGCGGCTTCTGCGGCAGTGAATTTCAACTCCGATCGAGACAATTTTCCCCTCGCGATTACCCCGATGAGAGACCGGCCTAGCTGTCAGGGGTGAAATTCGGGTAAAGAGCGGTCGAGAAAGCTCCAATGCAGATCGATTTCGGCCTTGATCGCGACGCTCGCGAAGCGCGGATCGTCGTCGCCATGTCCGGCGGCGTCGACAGCTCGGTCGTGGCCGCGCTCGCCGCCCGTACCGGGGCGGAAGTCATCGGCGTCACGCTGCAGCTCTACGATCATGGCGAGGCGGCCAAGCGGAGCGGTTCATGCTGCGCGGGGCAGGACATCTACGACGCGAGCATGGTCGCCGACCGGCTCGGCATCGCCCACTACGTGCTCGATTATGAAAGCCGCTTCCGCGACAGCGTGATCGAGCATTTCGCCGACGAATATGCCCGCGGACGCACGCCCGTGCCCTGCTCTCTCTGCAACCAGGGCGTGAAGTTCATGGACCTTGTCGCGTTCGCGAAGGAGCTGGGCGCGGACTGCCTTGCGACCGGCCATTACGTCCGCCGCGTCGTCAACGGCGACCGGATCGAGATGCACAAGGGCGCCGACCCGGCGCGCGACCAGAGCTATTTCCTCTACGGCACCACGCGCGAGCAGCTGGACTTCCTGCGCTTTCCGCTCGGCGACCTGCCGAAGAGCGATGTGCGCAAGATCGCCGAGGAAGAGGGCCTGATCGTCGCCGCCAAGCCCGACAGCCAGGACATCTGCTTCGTGCCCGACGGCGACTATGCCGGGCTGGTGCAGCGCCTCCGCCCGGAAACCATTGCGGCGGGCGAGATCGTCGATCTCGAAGGCAATGTGCTCGGTACGCACCGCGGAGTCGTCCATTTCACCGTCGGCCAGCGCCGCGGGATCGAGGTCGGCGGCCAGAAGGAGCCGCTCTACGTCGTCCGGATCGAGCCCGGATCGGCAGCGCCTGGTCGTCGGCCCGCGAGCTGCCCTTGCGGTGAAGGGAATGCGGGTCGAGCAGATCAACTGGATCGCCGAGGATCAGGCAGATGTCGGCGTGAAGGTTCGCTCGCTTGCCCCGCCGGTCGCAGCGAGCATCGACGGTGACGAGGTCCAGTTCGCGGGTCGCCGAATATGGCGTCGCGCCGGGGCAGGCGGCCGTCTTCTATGACGGCACCCGGCTTGCTCGGCGGCGGCTGGATCGCCGAGACGCAGCGCGGCCATGCAAAGCGAGATGGATGCCGCCGCCTAGTGCCGGCATCCTGCTCTATCGCGAGCGGGACAATGCAGTCGAAGTGCTGCTCATCAAGCCCGGAGGACCATTCTGGCGAAACAAGAATGAGGGCGCCTGGATGATTCCCAAAGGTGCGATCGAAACCGGCGAAACGCCGGCCGACGCGGCAATGCGGGAATTCGAAGAGGAAATTGGGATCGCGCTGGAGCAGGTGCCGTTCCCGCTATGCTCGGTTAGGCAGTCGGGCGGAAAGCTAGTCCAGGTGTTCGCGCTGGAAGGCGATCTCGATCCGGCGACGCTCAAAAGCGTGAACTTCGAGATGGAATGGCCCCCGAAGAGCGGGCAGATGCAGTCCTACCCCGAGGCGGAAGAAGCGCGCTGGATGCCGCTCAAGGAGGCGCGCCGAATGATGCTGCCAAGCCAGTTGCCAATCATTGATGCGCTGGAAGGGATTCTCAAAGCCTAGGGGCTGATTGACCTTGCAAGTCCGGAAGAGAAACATCCCGTGCGCTGCTCAAGGACATGGAGGCGGCGATCAGCAAGAGATCGGTCTTCGAAGATCTGACCTTTCGGGATATTGAGATCGAGATCGAACGAGTGATCAGCTCGCCTGCGTCCCGATCCTCGGAGTAAAGGCGTAGAGCAGCAGGCCCGCAGCCGACAGCGCGGCCAAGGTTAGCCAAGCCTTGAGATCGGCTTGCGCTGCAACGAGTGCACAGATCAGGATGCCGAGGGCGGCCATTCCCCAATGTGCCGCGCCAATCGTCCCGTGACGCTGCGGCGCGCGGGGGAGGGCGAGAATGGTCACCGAATAGACGATCATCCGGGCGAGCGTGCTGATGACCGCCAGCCAGACGAAGCTGCCACTGATCGCCAGTGCAGCAACGAAGGCTGCGAAGAAGAGGATCGAGGCGATCGGCGTATCGAACCGCTGGTGAACTCTCGCCAGCCAAGCCGGAAGCTCGCCACGTTCGGCCATGGCGAAGGTCACGCGCGGTGTCGCGGCCATATTGCTGTGCAGATTGCCGGCCGTCGAAAAGATCGCTGTGACGCCGATCAGCAAGGCGCCCATGGGCCCGAGCAGCCACTCACCCAGCGCGAGCAAGGGCGCATTCGCTTCCTTCTCGATTCCGGTAGGAAAGACGGCGACGAAGGCAAGCTGGACGAAGAAGTAGAGCAAGGCGACGGTGCCGATCGTGCCGAGCAGCGCCCTCGGCAATGTCCGGTTCGGGTCCTTCGTCTCACCGGCGGTCACCGTCGCATTCTCGAATCCGACGAACGCGTAGAAGACAAGGAGAACGCCGGCCTCGACCTCGGTAATCGGCGGGAGTGGGCCGGGGGACGGCACTCCAGCCACCGCCAGGGCCGCAGCGGCGATCAGCAGCAGCGGCACGGTTTTAAGAAAGGTCAGTCCGCCAAGCACCCGCATCGCGCCGCGAACGCCGGCGATGTTGACGACGGCGAAGCCGGCTACGAACGCGAGCAGCAAGCAGATGCGGAACGGGCCTTCGTCCGCGCCGACCCACCATCGCGCCAGATACGAGACCAGCACATTGAGATTGGCTGCGAAAGCGGTCGCTCGGGCGACGTAATATATCCAGCCCAGCTCGAATCCCGCGAGCGACCCGAAGACACGGCCGTAGGTCGCGGGGCCGCCGCTTTCAGGAAAGGCCGCGACTGATCGCGAGAAGGGGATTGCGATCAGCAGCGACGCCAGGCCGACCAAGGGGAAGAGCCAGGGCGCGGATGTCCCGAAGTCCGCCGCCAGCGTCCCGGGAAGCGCGAAGATCGACGCCCCGATTGCGCCATTGAAGGCCAGCAACAGCGCCCCGCCAATGCCGATCCGGCGCGGGAGCCCGTCTCTCTCGCTCAAAGCTGGAAAGTTGCCCACGAGCACCGTGAAGCAATTGCCGCCAAGCGCGACACGGTCGCCTTCGAGCCGGCAGTGAAGGATGCCCCGGCGCTTGCTGGCCTGGAGGGCGGTGAAGCTCTCGCGCCCAAGCCGCTTCGCCCAATAAGGCACGAGCGCGCCATGCGCCGAGCCCGTGACTGGGTCCTCATCGATGCCCGCGTAGGGGACGAAGACGCGGCTCGCGATGTCCTGCTCGTCGCCCTGCGCGGTGACGATTGCCATCCTCGGGATGCGTCTTCAGTTTCGCGAAGTCCGGAGAAACCGCGAGGACTTCGGCCTCATTCTCTACTGGCACGATGACGCTGTCGTTGAACCCCGGCGAGGCATCCCACAGCGGCCGTGCGCTGAGGCCAAGCGCCTCACAAAGCTCAGGCTCTTCGATTTCCGTCAGCGTTGCCGCCGGCAGGTTCAATTCGAGCAGGTTGTCCCGGCGCGCGACGGTGAGAATTCCGGCTTCCTTGGTGCCAAACCGGACGCGGTCGCCATGGATCAGGATATGCCCGGCCGCCAGGGTCGCATGACCGCACAGCGGCACTTCGACGGCGGGCGTGAACCAGCGCAGCTCGTAGTCCGCTTCCTCGCGCTCGGACGGCACGGTGAAGGCCGTCTCGGCGAGATTGTTCTCGGCGGCGATCGCCTGCATCAGTTCGTCGGGCAGCCAGCGATCGAGCGGCATCACCGCCGCCGGATTCCCGGTCAGCGGCTTTTCCGCGAACGCATCGACCTGGAAAATGGGATTCCCGTCACGACGCTTGCTCCGTGATTTCCGGCGGCAACATGGTTTCGCGGTCGGTATGCCCTTCCGGGTCGAGGTGCATCAGAATTTCCGTCGCCGGGAAAGCGCTGCTGCAATTCCTCCTCGATCCGGTCCATGCGCTCGTGCGCCTCGGCGACGTCCAGTCGGCCGGCACCCACACATGGAATTGTGCGAAATTGTGCGTTCCGCTGGTCCGCGTCCGGAGGTCGTGAAGCCCGGCAAGTTCGGGATATTCGGCGCAGGCGGCGAGGAAGCGTGCCCGCAGTTCCTCGGGCCATTCGCGATCCATCAGCTGGTCGAGCGCGTGGCTCGATGACGTCCAGGCGCCGCACAGCAGCCACAGCGGCGATCAGCAGCCCGAACGCCGCGTCAGCGCCGGCGAGACCCGCATATTGATCGAGCACGAGCGCGCGATCACCGACGTGTTGAGCAACAGGTCGGACGCATAATGCAGGCGGTCGGTCGAGATCGCGACCGAGCCGGTCCGTCGGACGACGTATCGCTGGTAGGTGATCAGGGCGAAGGTGAAGAGCGATCGCGACGAGCGAGACGCCGATGCCCAGCTCCGCTTCGGTGGTTTGCGCGCCGGCAATCAGGCGCCCGACCGAGCGACAGCCGATGAACAGCGCCGAGAGCGTGATCAGGATGACCTGGACGAGCGCCGCGAGCGCTTCGGCCTTGCCGTGACCGAAGCGGTGATCGTTGTCGGCCGGCTGGGCCGCGATCCGTACGCCGGCCAGCACGACCAGGCTGGCGAGCAGGTCGAGCCCGCTGTCGGCCAGCGAGCCGAGCATCGCCATCGACGACGGTCTGCATCGCCGCCCAGCGTCTTCAGGCCGATCAGGAACAGCGCCATCGCGATGCTCGCCATCGCGGCGCGCGCCGTCAGCGAGGATCGCTCGTCGCCGTGCGCATGTCCAGCGTGATGGTGCGTCCGCTCATGGGTATAGCAGTCCTTCGCGCCAGCCATCGCGCGATCGGTGCGTGAACAGACGCCGCTCATGCAGCCGGTGCGGCCGGTCGCTCCAGAACTCGAACGACTCCGGGGATCAGCCGAAAGCCGCTCCAGCTGCGGCGGCCGGGGCACGGGCTCGCCTTCGAACCGGCGGCTCACTTCCTCGAACCTGCGCTTCGAACGTCTCGCGGCTGTCGAGCGGCCGCGACTGGTACGATGCCCAGGCGCCGAGCTGGGAATCCCGCGACGCGTCGCGAAATAGGCGTCCGCGTCCGCGTCCGCCGACCGGCTCGACAGGTCCCTCGATCCGGACCTGCCGGCGCAGGCGACTTCCAGTGGAACAGCAAGGCCGCGTCGGGATTGGCGGCAAGCTCCGCGCCCTTGCGGCTGTCGAGGTTGGTGTAAAAGACGAAGCCGTCCGGCCCGTGCCCCTTCAGCAGCACCATCCGCACGGACGGCCGGCCGTCGGGCGTAGCGGTCGCCAGCGCCATCGCCTTCGGGTCGTTCGGCTCGCTGGTCCGGGCCTCGGCGAACCACTCGTCGAACAGCTGGAAAGGGGTCGGTGTTTGCCACGCCTCGGCTTAGGCTTGGAGCGGCCACCGCCGCAACCCATCTGGAAAGACGGGGTGTGTTACGGCATTGGAGCAGTCATGGACCTGTATCAACGGCTAGGCGTGCAGCGCGGCGCGAGCGAAGCGGAGATCAAGAAGGCGTACCGCAGCCTTGCGAAGCAGCTTCATCCCGACCGCAACAAGGACAATCCCAACGCCGCCAAGCGCTTCGGCGAAGTGACCGCGGCCTACGACCTGCTGTCCGACAAGGACAAGCGTGCGCGTTACGACCGCGGCGAGATCGACGAGGACGGCAATCCGAAGATGCCGTTCGGGTCCGGAGGGTTTGGCGGTGGCGGCCCGCGGCCCGGCGCAAGGCGGCAGGCTTCGAGGGCTTCCAAGGCAGCTCGGCGACACGGCCGACCTCAGCGACCTGTTCGAAGGCCTGTTCGGCGGCGGCGGCGGCGGGCGCGGCGAGGCGGCGGCTTCGGCGGCTTTCGGCAGCGTGCACGGGCGCCGCAGAAGGGCGCCGACATCGCCTATCGGCTGACCGTTCCGTTCGTCGATGCGGCGACGCTGAAGCCGCAGCGGATCACGCTCGCGGACGGCAAGACGATCGACCTCAAGCTTCCCAACGGCGTCGAGGACGGCACCAAGATCCGCCTTGCCGGCAAGGGCGAGCAAGGCCCGGGCGGCAGCGGCGACGGCCTCGTCACGATCTCGATCGCGCCGCATCCCGTTCTACAAGCGCGACGGCAACGACATCCGGCTCGACTTGCCCGTGACGCTCAAGGAAGCGGTGCTCGGCGCCAAGGTGAAAGTGCCGACGCCCGAAGGCCCGGTGATGCTGACCATTCCCAAGGGCAGCACGTCGGGCAAGATGCTGCGCCTCAAGGGCCGCGGCTTCACCGCCAAGAACGGCAAGCGCGGCGACCAGCTGGTCGCGATCGAGATCGATCTTCCGCCGGACGACGCCGAACTGCAGTCGTTCGCCGAGAAACTGGAGCGGCGGCGGCAACCCTCGCGCGAGTCTCGGGGTTTAGCTGCGCTAGATGCAGGACCACTCACCGCTTTCACCCGAAGAGCGGCGCAAGCAGCTCGCCAGCATGAGCGCGGCCTTCGGACGCGACGTTGCCGAGAAGCTGCGCCATCGCGTCGACCCGTGGGAGATCATGAAGCGCGTCGGTGTCGGTGTTTACAACGACGGCTTCATCCACGCCGGCAATCTCGCCTATCTCGCCTTGCTGGCGCTGTTTCCGTTCTTCATCCTTGCGGCCGCCCTCGCCAATCTGCTCGGCCAGTCGGAAAGCGGCCGCAAGGCGGTGATCTCGATCCTGGCCCAGCTGCCGCCCAACGTCGCCGACGTCCTTCGCGAGCCGATCGCGGAGGTGCTTACGGCGCGGACCGGCCCGTTGCTGTGGATCGGCGCGATCGTCGGCCTGTGGACGGTCGGCAGCTTCATCGAGACGATCCGCGACATCCTGCGCCGCGCCTATGGCGTGAAATATTGCGCGCCGTTCTGGGAGTATCGCCTGGCGTCGATGGCGCTGATCATTGGCGCCGTCGTCCTGCTGATGATGGCGTTTGGCGCAAGTATCCTGCTCAGCTCTGCGCAGCATGCGATCGAGCACTGGATCCCGATTTTCCAGAACGTGGCCGATGCGCTGACACTCTATCGCGTCGTCCCGGCGCTGGTCCTGTTCGCCAACGTCTATTTCCTGTTCTTCCTGCTGACGCCGTCGCGATACCGCCGCCGCGGTTGCCGGAAATGGCCCGGTGCATTGCTCATCACGGTCTGGTGGCTGGTTACCGCGGAGATATTGCCTCAGGCGATCGGGCTGCTCGGCGGCTATAGCCTGACCTATGGCAGCCTCGCCGGGGTGATGGTCGTGCTGATTTTCTTCTTCATGGTCGGGCTCGGCGTCGTTATGGGCGCGGAACTCAACGCGGCGCTGGCGGAAGCTTCGCCGACGGCGCTAAAGGGCGAAATCTATTCGGGTCCGTACAAGGACCAGCTCGAGGTGGAAGAGCCGCAGCCCGGAGAGGACGTGGAGCTCGTGCCGCAACCAGGGGGACCGCAGCTTTGAGTAAATTGATGCAGGGCAAGAAGGGCCTGATCATGGGTCTCGCGAACGATCGTTCGCTGGCCTGGGGCATCGCGCGCGCGCTTGGCGATCAAGGCGCCGAGCTGGCCTTTTCCTATCAGGGCGAAGCGCTGGAAAAGCGCGTGCGGCCGCTGGCTCAGGAGCTTGGCTCCGACCTGCTGATCGATTGCGACGTGTCGGACATGAAGGCGCTCGACAAGGCGTTCGCGGAGCTGAAGTCGAAGTGGGAGACGCTCGATTTCGTCGTCCACGCAATCGGCTTTTCCGACAAGAACGAGCTGCGCGGAAAGTTCGTCGACACGACGATCGACAACTTCCTGCTGACGATGAACATCTCGGTCTACAGCTTCATCGCCGTCGCCCAGCGCGCGCGCGCGATGATGAAGCCGGGCGGGTCGATCCTGACGCTTGACCTATTACGGCGCGGAGAAGGTCATCCCGCACTACAACGTCATGGGCGTGGCCAAGGCGGGCCTCGAAACCAGCGTCAAATATCTCGCGATGGACCTTGGGCCCGGAAGGCATTCGCGTGAATGCGATCTCGGCCGGGCCGATCAAGACGCTCGCGGCAAGCGGCATCGGCGACTTCCGCTACATCATGAAGTGGAACGAGTATAATTCGCCGCTGCGCCGCAACGTGACGATCGAGGATGTCGGCGGGGCCGGGCTCTACCTGCTGTCCGACCTCGCGAGCGGAGTGACCGGCGAAGTCCACCATGTCGACGCCGGCTACAACGTCGTCGGAATGAAGGCCGAAGACGCGCCCGACATCGCGACGGTGTGATGGCGCACGATTGCTCGCCATGTCCGAGTGAGCGGCCGCGTGCAGGGCGTGTTCTTCCGCGCCTGGACGGAGGAGCAGGCGGAGCGGCTGAATGTCGACGGCTGGGTCCGCAATTGCCCCGACGGCTCGGTCGAGGCCCATCTCGAGGGTGACGAGAGCGCGGTGAACTGGCTGATCGACCTGATCGGCGACGGCCCGCCGAGCGCGCGTGTCGCCAACGTGCGGGTCAGCGACGCGGCGGTCGAATGGACCTGACCGACTTCGAGGTGCGCCGCTAGCCCGCGAACGGATCGCGGACCAGGATCGTGTCGTCGCGCTCCGGGCTAGGTCGAGACCAGCGCCACCGGGCAGCGGATCAGCTCCTCGATGCGGCGGACATATTTGATCGCCCGCGCCGGCAAGTCGGCCCAGCTGCGCGCGCCCCGCGTCGATCCCGGCCAGCCTTCGATTTCCTCA
Organism: uncultured Alphaproteobacteria bacterium; assembly: GCA_963750315.1. Lineage (GTDB taxonomy): Bacteria > Pseudomonadota > Alphaproteobacteria > Sphingomonadales > Sphingomonadaceae > Sphingomicrobium. The sequence goes on along the minus strand of CAVVQF010000013.1, from coordinate 17,955 downwards.
TAGTGCGGAACGACGCGCGCCTGGTCCTGCGCGTGCGGCGGGAGATAGTCGAAGCTCTTGCCCGTCGATCGTGTAGCCGGTGCAGATCTTCACCGTCTCGAAGCCGTCGAGGACGTCGAGCTTGGTCAGCGCGACGCCGGTCACGCCGCTGACCGCGACCGACTGGCGCACCAGCACCGCGTCGAACCAGCCGCAGCGGCGGCGGCGGCCGGTGACCGTGCCGAACTCATGGCCGCGCTCGCCGAGCCGCTGGCCGATCTCGTCGTCCAGCTCGGTCGGGAAGGGGCCCGAGCCGACGCGCGTCGTGTAGGCCTTGACGATGCCGAGCACGAAGCCGGCGGCCGACGGACCCATGCCCGTGCCGGGACCCGTCGCGCCGGCGACGGTGTTCGACGAGGTGACGAACGGGTAGGTGCCGTGGTCGACGTCGAGCAGCACGCCCTGCGCGCCTTCGAACAGGATCCGGCGGCCGCGGCGCGTGCGGCGTCGTCGAGGTCGCGCCAGACCGGCTTCGCGAACGGCAGGACGAAATCGGCAATCTCGGCGAGGTCGTTGCGCAGCCGCTCGCGGTCGACCGGCGGCTCGCCGAAGCCGGCGCGCAGCGCGTCATGATGGGCGCAAAGACGGTCGAGCAGCGGATCGAGCTCGCCGAGGTGGGCGAGGTCGCAGACGCGGATGGCGCGGCGGCCGACCTTGTCCTCATAGGCCGGACCGATGCCGCGGCGGGTCGTGCCGATCTTGCCGGCGCCGCTCGCATCCTCGCGCAGGGCGTCGAGATCGCGGTGGATGGGCAGGATCAGCGGGCAGGTCTCGGCCAGCATCAGGATTTCGGGCGTGACCTTCACGCCCTGCTCGCGGATGCGCTCGACTTCGGCCTTCAGCGCCCAGGGATCGAGCACGACGCCATTGCCGATCACCGACGGCGTGCCGGTGACGATGCCCGACGGCAGCAGCGACAGCTTGTAGGTCTTGCCGCCGACGACGAGCGTGTGGCCGGCGTTGTGGCCGCCCTGAAAGCGGACGACCATGTCGGCGCGGCTCGCAAGCCAGTCGACGATCTTGCCCTTGCCTTCGTCGCCCCATTGCGCGCCGATGACGGTTACGTTGCCCAAATCGAATCCCTTTTTGCGGAGGCAGGGCGCTCCTACGGATCATAGGTGCGACCGTCCAGTTGAGGTGGATCAGAAGGTCAGCGGCACCACCTGAACGACGCCCGGCAGCTGACGCAGCTCTTCGGTCAGCTGCGGCGTGATTGGGTCGTCGACCGCCACCAGCGCGACCGCCTCGCCGCCGGCCTTGCGGCGGCCGAGATTGAAGGTCGCGATGTTGACGCCGGCCTTGCCGAGCGTGGTGCCGAGCGAGCCGATGAAGCCCGGCGCATCGGTGTTGACGATGTAGATCATCCGCGGCGTCAGGTCGGCCTCGACCGCGACGCCGAAGATGTCGACCAGCCGCGCGGCGCGGTTGCCGAACAGGGTGCCGGCGACGCGCTTGTCGCCTTCCGACGTTCCCACCGTGACCGCGACGAGCGTGTGGTAATCGCACCTCGCGGTCGTGGCGGACTTCGCTTGACGTCGAGCCCGCGCTCCTTCGCGTAGACCGGCGCGTTCACCATGTTCACCGTGTCGGAATAGGTGCCCATCAGGCCGGCCAGCACCGCGCCGGTGATCGGCTTGATGTTGAGCTCCGCGGCCGCGCCTTCGACTTCGATGGCTACCGAGCGGATATCCGCTCCGGCGATTTGCCCGACGAGCCGGCCAAGCTTCTCCGCCAGCGCCATGTACGGCTTCAGTCGCGGCGCTTCCTCGGCCGACAGCGACGGCATGTTCACCGCGTTGGTGATGCCGCCCAGCAGCAGGAAGTCGGCCATCTGCTCCGCGACCTGGATTGCGACGTTGACCTGCGCCTCGTTGGTCGAGGCGCCGAGGTGCGGCGTGCAGATCAGGTTCGGCGTTCCGAACAGCGCATTTTCCTTCGCCGGTTCCTGCACGAACACGTCGAGCGCCGCGCCGGCGATGTGGCCGCTTTCGAGACCTTCCTTGAGCGCCGCTTCGTCGATCAATCCGCCGCGCGCGCAATTGACGATCCGAACGCCGGGCTTGGTCTTCGCAAGCGCGTCACGCGACAGAATGCCGCGCGTCTGGTCGGTCAGCGGCGTGTGCAAGCGAAATGAAGTCTGCGCGGCGCAGCAACTCGTCCAGCTCGACCTTGTCGACGCCGAGTTCGACGGCGCGCTCGGGCGACAGGAACGGATCGTAGGCGACGACCTTCATGCTGCAGGCCATGGGCGCGGTCGGCGACGATCGACCCGATATTGCCGCAGCCGATCAGGCCGAGCGTCTTGGCCGACAGCTCGACGCCCATGAAGCGGTTCTTTTCCCACTTGCCGGCCTGCGTGGACTGGTCGGCGGCGGGGATTTCGCGGGCCAAGCGCGAACAGCATCGCGATGGCGTGCTCGGCAGTCGTGATCGAGTTTCCGAAGGGAGTGTTCATCACCACGATTCCGCGAGCCGTGGCGGCCGGGACGTCGATCGTGTCGACACCGATCCCGGCCCGGCCGATGACCTTCAGCCGCGGAACGGCCTTGTCCATTGCGGCGGCATTGACCTTGGTCGAGCTACGAACCGCGAGGCCGTCATAGTCGCCGATGATCTGCGGCGAATTCTTCGGGCGTGAGGCCGGGCTTTTCGTCGACGACGATCCCGCGCTCGCGGAAGATCGCCGCCGCGCGAGGGTCCATCTTGTCGGAAATCAGTACGCGCACTTGCTCGCTCACGCCGTCGCCTCCCAAGCCCAGTCGAGCCACGGCCCGAGCTTCTCTATGTCTGCAGTGTCCACCGTTGCTCCGCACCAGATGCGAAGGCCGGGAGGTGCGTCGCGGTAAGCGCCAATGTCGTAAGGCGGCGTCCTCGGCTTCGAGCAATTTCACGATCGCCTTCTGCCGGGCCGTGTTCGCTTCCTCGTCGGAACGATCGGCGAACTGCAGGCAAACGGAGGTGTTCGAGCGAATGGCCGGATCGCCCGCGAGGTGCTCGATCCAGTCCGACTGCGCGACCCAGCGATCGAGCGCGGCGGCGTTCGCATCGGCCCGCGCAACGAGCGCATCGAGGCCGCCGATCCGCTCCGCCCAATCGAGCGCAACCAGCCAATCCTCGACGGCCAGCATCGACGGCGTGTTGATCGTCTCGCCCTTGAACACGCCTTCGATCAGCGCGCCGCCTTTGGTCAGGCGGAAGATCTTCGGAAGCGGACGGCCCGTCTGCGCCTGTTCCAGCCGCTCGACCGCGCGCGGTGAAAGAACGAGCATCCCGTGCCCGCCTTCGCCGCCGAGCGCCTTCTGCCAGCTAAACGTGCCGACATCGATCTTGGCCCAGTCGATCCGCTGCGCGAAAGCGGCCGACGTCGCGTCGCAAATCGTGAGGCCGGTCCGGTCCGCCGGCGATCCAGTCGGCATTCGGCAACGCGCACACCGCTGGTCGTGCCGTTCCAGGTGAAGACCACGTCGCTGCCCGGATCGATGCCGTCCAACTCAGCGATCTTTCCGTAATCGGCGGTGCGAACGTCGGCTTCCAGTTTCAGCTGCTTGAGCACGTCCGTCACCCAGCCGGCGCCGAAGCTTTCCCACGCCAGCATGGTCACCGGTTTCGGCCCGAGCAGCGCCCACAGCGCCATCTCGACCGCGCCCGTGTCGGACGCCGGCACAATCCCGAGGCGATAGTCGGCCGGCAGCTGTAGCAACGCGTGCGTCCGCTCGATCGCTTCTCGCAGCCGCGCCTTGCCGAGCGCCGACCGGTGCGACCGTCCGAGCACGCGCGTATCGATCAATGAAGGGTTCCAGCCCGGCGGCTTCGCGCACGGACCCGATGAAAAATGCGGCCTGGCCGGCAATGTCGTTGGTTTTGGCCGGCGCAACGTCGCGCCTGCCGCAGTAGTATCAGTCACTTCAACTCTCCTCGCAGAGAGCACGCGCCGCGTTGGGACGGCGTGGCCCGCTGACGGTTCTAGCGGCGAATGCGGCGGCGGCAAGGCAGTGCGAAATTATCGCAGATCAAGGTCGGCTACCTCCTGATTCGCGCCATTTTCCCTCTGCGATCCGACCGAAAGGCTCACTTCACCGCAGTGAGCGGACGACTCGTCCCGGCCACAGGAACTCAAGGTTGAATTCATTAACCAGCGCGGGTCAGTCTCCGCTTCGCCAGAGGGTGGTGGGCACATTCCACTGGCAGTGGGGGCTGGGGAGCTTCCGATTATCGATGGATTCGGACCGTGCTGTGCGCGGCCCGCATGGGTTTGTGGAGCGAGGGGTTATGTCGACAGTTTTGGCGGCCACGTCCGGCCTTTTCAGGGATCGCGATTTTTTCGTGCATGACGGAAAGCAACTCCGTCGATTCCGGCTGTCCGCTACCGCTCAGATTCTCGCTTTCGCCATTCTGTTTACCCTGGTTGGCTGGTCCAGCTACGCCGTCGCCCGCATCCTCACGCCCGCTCCCGTCCAGATCGATTCCGAAACTTCCGCCACCGGCACTTATGCAGCCCAGGTCGCCAAGCTCACCGCTGAAACCGAGCGCCGGGTGCAACTGATCGAGCAGCGCCAGATGGCTCTGGCCGCAGCTCTCAACAGCGAAAACATCGACAAATCGACGCTCGAGCGTCTCGGCTTCTACCCGGCGAAGGCCGGCGCCGACGGCCGCGGCGGTCCGTTCGACGGCTCCGCCGATCCGACCTTCAAGCAGCTGTTCACCAGCTGGAAGAAGCTCGACAACCTTGCGTCGGGCGCAATCGCCATTCCTTCGGACAAGCCGGTCAAGACCGCCGCTTTCACCAGCGGCTACGGTGTCCGTTCCGATCCGTTCCGCGGCTCGGCTGCGATGCACCCTGGCATCGACCTCGCCGGCCCGTACGGCACCCCGATCTATGCAACCGCCGACGGCACCGTCCTTCGCGCTGGCTGGAACAGCGGCGGCTATGGCAATCTGGTCGAAATCGACCACGGCCGCGGCATCGCCACTCGCTACGGCCATTTGTCGCAGGTCCTCGTTCAGGCCGGCGCGCACATCACGCGCGGCCAGCTGATCGCCCGCATGGGCTCGACCGGCCGGTCGACCGGCAGCCACCTGCACTATGAAGTCCGCATCGACGGCCGCCCGGTCAATCCGATCCCCTTCATGAAGTCGACCGATTACCTGGTCGCCATGCAGAAGAACGCCGGCGCTCACTCGATGGACACGATCGCCCTTGGCGGTCCGGCGGGCGGCAAGCGCTAATCCTTGCCGCTACGGCGGCGCCACCCTATCTCGCTTCCTGTGAGCGAGCCTGACATCATCCTGACCGCAAGCGCCGCCAAGCGCGTCGCGTGGATTGCCGAGCGACAGTCCCTGCCGGCGATCCTGCGCCTTGCCGTCGACGGCGGCGGTTGTGCCGGTTTCACCTACAAGTTCGAGCTCGCAGAAGCGCAAGCGGATGACGACGCGGTTGCCGAGACCGACGGCGTGAAGCTGGTCGTCGATCCGATGAGCCTCGATCTCGTTCGCGGCTCGGCCGTGGATTTCGTCGAAGATCTTGGCGGCGCCTCGTTCAAGGTCACCAACCCCAATGCGGCGTCAGGCTGCGGCTGCGGCTCTTCGTTCAGCGTCTGATAGTCATTGCGAGGAGCGTCAGCGACGTGGCAATCCAGAAGCGCCCTGGATTGCCTCGCTACGCTCGCAATGACGAAAAAGGGAAGCTAATCCACGAATTGTGAAAATCGCGACCTTCAACATCAACGGCATCCGCGCGCGCCTGCCGCGTCTGCTCGAATGGCTCGAGCGGGAAAAGCCGGACGTCGCCTGCCTGCAGGAATTGAAGTGCGCTGACGAAAGCCTGCCGATCGCCGACATTGAGGCGGCTGGCTACGGCGCGGTCTGGCACGGGCAGAAGGGCTTCAACGGCGTCGCCATCCTGGCGCGCGACGACACGCCGGAGTTGCGCCGCGTCGGCCTTCCCGGAGATCCCGACGACACCCACAGCCGCTACATCGAGGCCGATGTGAAGGGCATGGTCGTCGCGTCCATCTATCTTCCGAACGGCAATCCGATCGGCACCGAGAAGTTCGACTACAAGCTTCGCTGGATGGAGCGGCTCGAGGAGCGCGCGGCCGAGCTGCTGACTGACGAACGGCCGGTGATCCTCGCCGGCGACTTCAACGTCGTCCCCGAAGACCGCGACGTCTTTTCGATCCGCGCCGCCGCCAACGACGCGCTGGTCCAGCCGGAAACCCGCGCCCAGTGGCGCCGGATGCTCAACCAGGGCTGGACCGAAGCGCTTCGTGCATTCCACCCGAACGACGATCACCTCTACACCTTCTGGGACTACACCGCCGGCTGCTGGCAACGCGACGCCGGCTTCCGCATCGACCACTTCCTCTGTTCGCCCGAAGCCGCCGACCGTCTGCAAGGAGCGGGCGTCGACAAATGGGCGAGAGGCGAGGAAAAAGCCTCCGACCACGCGCCGACCTGGGTGGAGCTGGCGTAAGGGCGTCAGCCGAAATGTCTGCTTTTGGGTGGCAAGCTGTCATCCAGACCCGATCGAGCTGTCGCTGCAGGTCTGGATGAAAGCTACCATTAGCGGACGAGCCGAAATCCGAGCCAGACGGTCCGTGGTGTTGCTCGCTCGATCGACCCGTCATCGCCGATCCCAGCTTCGACGTCCTTGTCGAGCAGATTGGTGACTCGGACCACCAGCCCTGTTCGCGCCGATAGCGGCCAGGTTCCGAACGCATCCACGGTCGTCGCGGGCTTCAACTTGTGGGCGTTCAGATCGTCTTCGAATTGCGAGCTAGCTCGCCGGAGCTCGACGGAAATTGCCCGACCGCCGTGGTCCCACCCAGCCTCGGCGGAAAATACGTAGCGGGGGGTTTGAGCCGGACGTAGTCCGGCGAGAGCCGCAGCCAGGCCATCCGCGTGAACCCTCGCGTCCGTCAGGCTCACGCCAACTTTCGCGGACCAGAGCCCTCGTCGAACGGATCCGGAGGCCTCCAGACCACGCACTTTGACCGCGTCGATGTTCCGGCGCTGGCGGTAGTCGCCGGCCACGAAACCAACGCCGGAAAAAGTGCCGGGTCCGCGTCCGAGGGTAACGTTGGCGATCGCGTCGTTGAGCGTGTTGACGAAGCCCGTCAACGACAGCTCGACCGGGCCGCGATTAAGCCGAAGCCCTGCCTCGGCACCGGAGAGCGTCTCCGGATCGAGAGCCGAATTGGCCGCGGTTGCGTCGGCGCCGGCGCGGAACGGACGAAACAGCTCGTTCAAGGTTGGCAGCCGCCAGCCGCGGTAGGCGGAAAGACGGAAGCTCGTTCCCTTGAGGAGATCGATGACTGCGCCTCCCCGCATGGTCGGCAGCCAACCACTGCGGTCGCCGTACATGTCGTTACGAGTGGTCGTGCCAGTCGCGAGCAATCGCTCCACGAGTTGCCCGTGATCGATCTGCCAATGGTCGATCCTGACGCCCGCGCTTAATTCGACTGGCCCGCGTTTGGTACTCGCTTCCGCGAAAACGCCCTGCGCGATGCTTTGGCCACCCGCGATACGTCGACGCGTGGGATCGCCATCGACGAACGAATAAAGCTCGCGTGACTCTCCTTTGGTGAAGCGGGAGTCCGCGCCGAAGCGAAAGGCAAAACCCGCAATCGCCGGCGGTCGAACCTCTCCGCCAAAGCCCAGGCTCCACGATGGCACCGAATCCTGAAGCGACACGCGCGTGGCTACCGACCGGTCTTCGTTGACGCTGGCGAAGCTGCTCCGAAGGTTGCGGGCCTGCGTGTAGGCGAGCGCGCTCCACTCCCATTCGCCTCGGCCGACTAGCCTGATCGATGCGTCCCCGCCGCGAGTGCGGTTGCGGGTGAAGTCCAAGCCCCGGTCCCGCACGTCGGCAAAAGCGAGTCCGCTGAGTTGCGCTTCGATATTTGCGGAAACCGGCGTCGTCCAGCGCACGCGGAGGCTCGCCTCTTCATATGGCGCGCGGCGATCCGCCGGGCCGCGAGTGTCGCTCGTGACCGGGATGAAGCCCTCGCTACGGCCACCTTGCGCATCGATCGTCAGCAGGGAGCCACCAAACGTGGCTCCTTCGTACAAATGGGCTCGAATGGATTGCCTCGACCCGCCTTCGATGGTCGCGTTCAAACCGGAGTTGCCGAGACTTTCCATGTCGATCGTCCCGGCCAAAGCGCCACTGCCGTTCGCAACGCTGCCTCCCCCTCGAACGATCTGCACTCGGCCCAGGCCTGCCGGGTCGTAGGCCGGCCAATTCACCCAGCCGCCGAAGGGGTCGGTCTGCGGAACTCCATCGAGGATCAGCAAGGCGCGACTGGAAGCATTTCCACCAAGCGCACGCAGCGTCACGCCCTGGCTGGTCGGATGGCCGCTGGTGGAGTCCGACCGACGAAAAAGCTGCAACCCCGCGACCTGCTTCAGTATCTGATCGAGCGAGTGGGAAGGGCTGTCCCGCAAATCCTGCGCCTTGAGATCGTCGATTTGATAGACGCGCCCGGCGGCTGGGTCCGTCAATGCCTTGCCCGTTATAACGATAACCTCAGATGGTGGGGCAGGTAGCGCGTCCAGCATGTCCGAATATCGTTTCGTAACGGCGAAAGTGCCACGACCTGCAATTCAACACCAAAGAAAACAACATTAGAAACCAGTTTCGGTTTGGAAACTTTTCGTCGCCGAACTGCCGCGCCTTAGCGAGGGCGTAATGCGAGTTGTGAAAAGCCGCATTTTGAAACGTCCGCCATGAAGAGCCATTCCTGGAGCTGTGAGGGGGGAGCGCCGGTCACGCGTCGAAGCGCGCAGCAAGTGGTGGGGCTTCGAAAGCCTGAGGAGGAGTAGGCGGCCGCGGGACAGTCGCACCCGGCGACGCTGCTGTCGTTATATCCGCCCGCCTGCAAGTGGCTGCCGGGGCCGAAGTTGCTGCGCTGTTACGACTGCAACATCAGATTCATACCGGGCCGGTATCGCCGCTCGGGTAGCGACTCTCGTTGCGGACGTGTAAGTAAATTGTGCCTCGAAGCCGGGGGAGAAGCGCTCATGGAAATGCAGCAGGTTCGCTACTTCGTTGCCCTCGCCGGCACGCTGAACTTCACGCGTGCCGCCGAGCAGTGCAACGTCAGCCAACCCGCGTTGACCCGCGCCATCCAGCAGCTCGAGCATGAGCTCGGGGGTCCGTTGTTCCATCGCGAACGCGGCAACACGCATTTGTCCGAGCTTGGCCGGATGATGCTGCCTTACCTTCAAACCGTCGAGGAGAGTGCGCGCGCCGCTCGCGATCAGGCTCGATCGGTTAAAAAGCTTGAGCGTGCGACGCTCCGGTTGGGAAGCATGTGCACGATCGGACCGCAATTGCTTGGTCGGCCTGCTCATGCGATTTCAGGCCGCGCATCCCGATGTCGAGGTCGAGGTGGTCGACACAGGGGCGCCGCAGATGATCGAAATGCTCGAGAAAGGCGACGCTGGAAGTCGCCGTCGTCGGAGTGCCCGAAGAGCTCCCGGACAGCCTTCACCAACTGCCGATTTTCGAGGAGCAGTTCGTGATCGTGCTTCCGCCCAATCACCGGCTGACGAACAGCAATCCCATTCGAGCTACCGAGCTTGATCAGGAGCCTTATGTCTGCCGCACCAATTGCGAGGTTTACGAACCGGTCCGCAAGGCCTTTCTCGAGCGGGGAGTGTGCCTGAGGCAGGTGTTCAGCTCGCCTCGCGACGACTGGGTCCAGGGGATGATCAAGGTCGGGACTAGGCCTTGGCTTCTTTCCCGAGTTCAGCGTGACGGATCCCGACCTCGTGGTCCGGCCGCTGGTCGAGCCCAGTTTCAGCCGCACCATTTATCTGACGACGGTTCGCGGCCGCCCGCATTCCCCCGCGGTTGGCGCGTTCGTCAAGGAAGCGCGGCGCTATCCCTGGCCGCGTCACGCATGGCTGCGTGCATGCGCATTCGCCCTCGGTCAGCAGGTCGTGGCATGACGCCAGCGCGTTCAGCGCGGCGGGAAAGCCCGCATAGATCGACGATCTGCATCAGGATCTCGACGATTTCCGCCTTGGTGATTCCGACCTTTATCGCCGCAGCCACATGAGCACGGAGCTGTGGGCCGGCGTGCCCGAGCGTCGCAAGCGCAGCGAGGGCGACGATCTCCCGATCGCGAAGACCAAGGTCGGCCCTGCGAATACAGATCGCCGAACGCAAACTCGACCGCCATTCGGGCAAAGTCGGGTGCAACTTCCGCGACGCGGCTTGTCATGAATTCCTCGACCGAACCCAATGAGAGCTCTTGGGCGATGTCTACGCCACGACGATAACGCTCATTCATCTCGCACCTTCCGCCCGAGCAAGCTTGATCCCGAGCACCGCCGCAAGACCAAGCGCTGCAAAAACGCCGGCGACCGCGGCCGGCCATCCGAGCCGGTCGAAGAGCTGGCCGACGACCGCCGCTCCGGCGAGACCGCCGCAATAGTAGGATGACAGATAGAGACCGCTCGCCGCCGCCCGGTCGCCACGGGCGATCCGTCCGACATGGCCGGTCGCCACGGCCTGCGCAAAGAAGGTCCCGACACCTACGAGGGTCAGGCCAGCGACAACCGCGTACAGGTTCGGCAGGAGCAATAGCGCCAGGCCCGCGAGCGCCACAGCCAGGCTGCCCGCCGTGGTGGGGCCGGGGCCAGCCTGCGGACCGCGGAGCCGGCCATCGGCGTGGTGATCATCGACGGCAGGAACACGAGAAACACCAGACCGAGCGCGGTCATCGTCAGTGCGTGCGGCGGCTGCATCAGGACGAAGCCGACGTAGGTGAAGACGCCGATGAAGCCGAACAGGATCAGGAAGCCGATCGCGAACGTCCGCCGCAGCTCCGGATCCGATAGATGCTCGAGCCAGGCATTCCAGAACCGACCTTTGCGATCCATTGGTTCCGGCGTGTTGCGGTGAAGCGCGACGCTCACGAGTGCGGCGCCGGCGAGGTTCAGCAAGGCGAAGAACAGGAAGCTGTGCTCGGCGCCGACCAGGCTCGCGACGAAGGCGGCGGTCAGGCGGCCGATGAGATTGCTTGCAACGACGCCGGTCACATAGGCGGCAAGCGCATGCGCGGTTCGGACTTCGCAGCGCTCCGCGAGATGCGTCAGGGTCAGCGTGAAGGCCGCGGCCATGAAAAGACCCTGCACAACCCGAAGCATTGCAAAGACCGTCAGGTTAGGCGCGAACGCCAATGCCGCGGTCGGTACGGAGAGGAAGAGCAGGCTAAGAGCGACCGCGCGCTTGCGCTCGATGTTCGCGCTGAAGACCCCGACGAGTAGCCCGGAGATCGCCATTCCGAGCGTGCTGGCGTTAGCGGCCAAACCGATCTGCGCCGGCTTCACGCCATAAGAGGCAGCCAGGCTCGGCAGGATCGCCTGCGTGGCGAAAAGATCGACCAGAGTCAGAAAGCCGATCACCGCGATCAGCAGCGACCGGTTCGCCGAAAGTCCGGGCATCTGTGGTGCAACCGCAGCGCGCGCAACGTCTGTCATGATCTGGTCCTGGAAGGAATGGCGTCCCGCCCGAGGGGCAAGGGCGGGACGCCTGTGGGCCGGCTGGGAGCTAGGGCCGGCGGGGGTTCGTTAGCCGTGAAAAACGTCCGACGAGAGGAGAACCGCCGGCTCCTTGCCGTGGTTTTCCCAATAGTGGCTGAGGCCATCGGCCTCGCGGCTGATGTCGCCGGCCTTGTGCTCGATCGGAGCGCCGCAAGCGCTGCTATGCTCGGTGATCGAACCGCTGACGACGTAGATCAGCGCCGGACGATCCTTGTGGCTGTGCAACGGCACGATGCCGCCCGGCTGGACGACCAGGCGACGGGTGCGCAGCTGGCGGCCGTCGACATTGATTTCCGGTCCAAGCTGAATGGCCGCGAGCACGTCGTCGGTGACGCCCTTCGGCATCGTCGGGGCATTGGCGAGATCGCTGGTGCCCGGCGTCGCGCATTGGCCGGCGACTGCCGGACTGGCGAAGCTGCTGGCGGCCGCAACGGCGATCATGGCCGTCGCGAGCTTGGTCTTGAGGTTGAACATTGCCGTCTCCTTGAATTCGTCGAATGGGACGGTCGCGAAAGCCGGACTGCAGGATGCGAGGGAGTGTTTTCGGTCCCGTGCGCCATCGGCTGAGATGCCGGCTTTCACGACGCTTCATCAAACTACGGAGCGCGAGCCTCTCGCGGAAATCGCAAGGCCGCATGGACTCGATGCATGAAGCGCATTTCCCTCAATGAGCCGTCTGCGCGACCCTAGTGGCTCAATCATTTGGAGTTTCGACATGGACATGCAGGTCCAGGAAATGGCCGACACGGCGCATTCGCTTTCCGGCAAGGTTGCGGTGGTCACGGGATCGACCAGCGGTATCGGCCTCGGCATCGCCCGCGCCTTCGCGCAAGCAGGTGCTCATGTCGTCATCAACGGCCTCGCCGAACAGCACGAAGTCGATTTGGTCTGCGAAGAGCTGCGCGGCATCCGCACCGGCAGCCGGATCATCTACAATGGCGCGAACTTGATGAAACCCGAGGAGGCGACCGGCCTCGTCGAGGAAACGATCGTCGAGTTCGGCGGCATCGACATCCTGGTCAACAACGCCGGGATCCAGCACGTCAGCCCGATTGAGACGTTTCCGCCGGCAAAGTACGAGGCGATCATCGCGCTCAACCTTTCGGCGAGCTGGTACACCTCGCGCGCTGCCTTCGCGGTAATGAAGCAGAAGGGTTACGGCCGGATCATCAACGTCGCGTCGGCCCATGGCCTCGTCGCATCACCGTTCAAGAGCGCCTATGTCGCGGCAAAGCACGGCGTTGTCGGCCTCACAAAGACGCTTGCGCTCGAAGGTGCGGAATATGGCATAACCGTCAACGCCATCTGCCCGGGCTATGTCTGGACGCCGCTGGTCGAGAACCAGATCGACGACACCGCCAAGGCCCGCGGCATTTCCCGCGATGAAGTCATCCGCGACGTGCTGCTCGCTGCCCAACCCAACAAGCGCTTCGCCGACGTCGACGGAGCTTGGCGCTCTCGCCGTTTTCCTGTGCGGTCCGGGTGGGTGCTCCATCACCGGAACCGCGCTGCCGGTCGACGGCGGCTGGACGGCGCACTGAGGCTCGCATGCCCGAAGCATCGAAGCGCGAACGCGTCGTCATCGTCGGCGCAGGTTTCGGTGGACTTGCCGCAGCCAAGCGGCTCGCCCGTCAGCCTGTCGACGTAACCATCGTCGATCGCCGCAACCATCACCTGTTCCAACCTCTGCTCTATCAGGTCGCAACGGCAGCACTGTCGCCCGCGGACATCGCCGGGCCGATCCGGTCCATTCTGTCGAATGCTCCAAACGCCCGCGTCGTTCTGGATGAACTGACCGATGTCGATGCCGACGCGAACCGTATCGAGCTCGCTGGCGGCGCTTTCCTCGAGTACGATTGGCTGATCCTCGCGACCGGTTCGCGCCACAGCTATTTCGGACGAAGCGATTGGGCCGCGAATGCGCCGGGGCTTAAGAGTATCGAGGACGCGATCGCAATTCGCCGAACGATCCTGCTGGCGCTGGAGAAGGCGGAAGCTGAAACGGACCTGGATAAACGGCGCGCACTGTTGACTTTCGTTACAATCGGCGCCGGTCCGACCGGCGTGGAAATGGCTGGCGCCATCGCCGAGCTCGCTCGGCGGGCAGTTTCGAACGACTTCCGGAGCATCACTCCGAACTGCTCTCGTGTCATCCTGATCGAGGCGGGCAGCCGTGTCCTCTCTTCCTTCCCGGAAGCACTGTCAGCCGCCGCCGAGCGATCGCTTCGTGACCTCGGTGTCGAAGTGCGACTGAATGCGCCTGTTCGCGACATCGGCTCCGGATACGTGCAACTCAACGAGGAGCTTATTCTCGCCCGGACGATCGTCTGGGCCGCCGGCGTCCAGGCATCTCCCGCTGCGCAATGGCTCGGGGCGGAGCATGACACGAACGGCCGGGTCTTCGTTGAACCTGACCTTCGAGTTGCGGGACACGAACGGATCTTCGCTATCGGCGACACGGCCAGTGCGGCGCAATCCGATCGCGGAGCGCTTCCCGCCGTAGCGCCTGTCGCAAAGCAGCAAGGTGTTTACGCCGCAGATTTTATCCTGGGTCGTCGCCGGACTCCGTTCGCCTATCGTGACTACGGTAACCTTGCGACGATTGGCCGCAGCAAGGCCGTGATCGACTGGGGCGGCTTCCAGCTCAGCGGGTTCGTCGCGTGGCTCATCTGGAGCGTCGCCCATATCTGGTTCCTCGTCGGGTTCCGCAGCCGCATTGCCGTCGCGATCAGCTGGCTTTGGAGCTACTCGACTTACCAGCGCAATGCCCGCCTGATCACCGGCGAGGCTCCTTCAACACAAACGCAGTCAAAGCGCCTCCCGGCGCTCGAAAGGAAATGCGCATGACTTCCATTGCAAATGAAGTGGCCGCCCTCGGCCAGACCGTCATGGTGCTCCAGGGTGGCGGCGCGCTCGGCGCGTACCAGGTCGGCGTCTATGAAGCGCTCGACGAGGCTGGCATCGCCCCGCAGTGGGTGATCGGAACTTCGATCGGTGCAATCAATGCGGCGCTGATCGCCGGGAGCAAGCCGGGAGAGCGGCTCGAAAAACTGTGCGAATTTTGGTCGCGGGTCCAGAACGACCAGTTGATCCCGCAGGGCCTGCCCAGCTGGATGGCGAGCGCGGCCCGCAATTGGGGCGCGATTAGCGCGGGCGTCCCCGCTTTCTTCAGTCCCAATCCGATGGCGTTCATCAGCCCTCATCACCGGCTCGGCGCGGACTCGGCGGGCTATTATTCAGTCGATCCCCTGCGCCGGACCCTGGCCGAACTAATCGACTTCGATCAACTCAACAATGGCGGCACCCGGCTCACGGTCGGCGCTTCGAGCGTGCGAACTGCCGAAATGCGCTATTTTGATTCGCGCGATATGCCGCTTCAGCTCGAGCACGTGCTTGCTTCCGGCGCACTCCCGCCCGCCTTCCCGCCAGTGCGGATCGACGGGGAGCTTTATTGGGACGGGGGCATCCTTTCCAACACGCCGGTCGAGGTCGTGTTCGACGATAATCCGCGCAAGGACAGCCTGGTCTTTGCCGTCCACATCTGGAATCCTCACGGTCCGGAGCCGGAAACGATGTGGGAGGTGATGAACCGCCAGAAGGACGTGCAATATTCGTCGCGCGCCGCGGCTCACATCAAGCGCCAGCGCCAGCTCCACAAGATGCGGCATATCATCGCCGAATTGGGAAAGATGCTTCCCGAAGAGAAACGAGGCGATAATCGTCTGGCCGAGATGAAATCGTACGGCTGTCTGACGCGAATGCACGTTGTGCGCCTGCTTGCGCCAGCGCTCGATCACGAGGACCACAGCAAGGACATCGACTTCAGCGCCGACGGCATCCGGACGCGGCGTGAAGCCGGCTATCGCGACACGATTGAGACGATCGAGAAGGCGCCGTGGCGCGCCCCGGTCGACGACATCGAAGGCTTCATCCTCCACGAGGCTAGCGGTGGACGAATGATCGAGACTGCGGCCGCCCGCTGAGGAGTCTCCGATGCTGATGCTTTCCAATTCCAGGCGCTCGATCGCTGTCCTGCTCGGCTCGATGAGACGCGACCGAATGGGCGATCGTGCGGCAAGGCTGGTCATCGACGAACTCGAGCGCCGGGGGCATGATGTTCATCTCGTCGACCCGCTTGAATTGCAGCTCCCACTGCTCGACCGGATGTACAAGGAGCATCCTGTCGGCAAGGCGCCTGAGAATCTCGAACGGCTGGCGCACTTGTATCGCAGCGCGGACGGATTCCTGGTCGTCAGCGCCGAATATAATCACGGTATCCCACCGGCCCTTAAAAACCTGCTCGACCATTTTCTCGAGGAGTATTTCTGGCGGCCATCGGGGATCGTCTGCTACTCGGCGGGCAGCTTCGGCGGGGTTCGGGCGGCCATGCAGCTACGCATGACGCTGGCCGAGCTCGGAATGCCGAGCGTTCCAAGTCTGCTGCCGATCCCGCGGATTGCGGAAACCATCACCGAAGATGGCAAGGCGAGCGAGATCACTGTTCGCTCCATGAACCGCTTTCTCGATGAGTTCCTCTGGTACGCGGATGCGCTTGCCGAGGCCCGGCTCGGCGGTACGCCCTACTGAGGCATACGCCGCGCGCATCGAATTTATGCGCAATCGCGATTTCTCCTCAAGCTCCAAAACCACGAAAATCGGGGGCACAGGCAAGGAGAAATTCAATGTTCAGAAGCACCAAGCTCCACAAGAAATTCCTCGCGGTCCTGTTGCTTGCCGGCCCCGCCACGGTCCTGACCCCCCTAGTCACTACGGCAGCGAAGGCGGCAACCCCGGTCGCGAGCGCCCCGGCCGACGGCGTTATCAAGCAGAAGAGCGACTATGCGTTCGACGAGACCGTCACGCGCATCAAGGCCGACATCGCGACGAAGGGCATCCGCTTCTTTGACGAGATTGACCAGACGGCCCTTGGCGCAAGCGCCGACCTGCCGATCAACCCCTCCAAGCTGCTGCTGTTCGGCAATCCGCCGCTCGGCGTGCAGTTCCTGCAGGCGAACCCGGTGGCCGGCCTCGACTGGCCGGTTCGCATGCTCGTCACCCAGGACGATGATGGAACCGTATGGGTCAGCTGGAGCGACTTCCGCTTTATCGCCAACCGCTACCAGCTCGCCGACCGCGACAAGCAGATCGCCATGGCCAGTGAAGTTGCGGCCTCCATCGCCTCGTCGACAAGGAAGTGAGCCATGCCTTATTTCACATCGCCCAATGAACGGATCGTCGGACCGCTTCCGCGCAAAGACATCCTCGCGGTCTGCTCCTTCCTCAACCGCAGGCCCGAACCGCGTACAGTCGACCGTGCGGACCGCCCCGAGACGCTCCTCGACCGTCTAGCCGCGGCCGCACGGATGCAGTGATCCACACCTCGGCCACGACAGAACTGGAAAAAGGCCGTTCGAATTTGAGCGGGAGGCTCCTCTGGGCTTACCGTGTCGTATGGGTGCTCGCGGCCGCTTTCACTCTCGCGGCACTCTCCTACGCGTTGCCGCGCGCCACGATGGAACCATTGGTTCTTGGACTTCGGATCGTGAAATCTGCGATCCTGATAGGGGTGGCGGGCCTGATGTTCTGGCGCCGCCAGCGAGACCCCGTGGCGGCGATCCTTGCAATAGCATTCCTGTGCTGGGCCATCACGAGCAGTGTCGACTTCACTTCGGCGACGTCCTCCGTTGCTTCTGGACCGGCTCCGCTTCCTCTTGTTCGCCTTGGCGCTCCTCCTCTTTCCGGACGGAATTTGGCGGCCGCGCTGGACCCGCCCTATCGCCCTCGCGAGCGCAATCGTGTTCGGAATCGGCACGCTGGAGGGCCTCGGACTATTGCCCACTACGCTGTTTCTTCCGCTCGCGATTGTCTGCGTCCTCACCGCAATCGGAACACTGGTTCAGCGTTTCCGGACAACCTCAAGTGAAACCCAGCGGCTGCAACTGAAATGGGTGGCGCTCGGTCTCATCAGCGGTGTCGGCCTTATCGTCTCGGCAAGAGCGGCAGCAGCTCTGTCGGGACCGCAGCTCGGGTTCGAAGCCATGTTTCAGCTGGGTATCGTGTTCGTCGCCCTGGGCTTCCTCGTGCCGTTGCTGAAGTACCGGCTCTACGATGCCGAGACGTTCATCAGCCGATCTGCGGGCTATGCCGTTCTCACCGCAAGCCTGGTGGCGGTTTTCTCTGGCACCGAAGCGCTCATCGAGAACATCGGACAGCAATATCTTGGATCCAGCATCGGCCAGGTCTCGGGAGCGCTGGCTGCTGCACTGGCCGCAGTCCTCATCGCGCCACTCGATGAGCGGATCAGCACCTGGGCGGAGAACAGGTTTCAGCGCGACCTCGTTCAGCTGAAGCGAGAACTGCCCG
>CAVVQF010000012.1:0-84118 GCA_963750315.1 uncultured Alphaproteobacteria bacterium | reverse complement strand
ACACGAAATAGGACCAATGCATGCAAATGGCGCCTGCGAGTTGCAGAGAGTTCATTCGCTTCGAAAGCAAGCCGATGAACTGGCGGATACCGAATAGGAAGAAGGCGGTGTCCACGGCTGCCGCGATGCAGGCCAGGGGCGCGAACAGGCCCGCAACCACCAGGACGGGGAACGCAAGCGCCGAAAGCGCCAGACGGCGCTCCTTCTTCGCAAGATTTAGATCAGGTGCAGCCAATTGTCCGTCGGCAATCAGCCGCGACCACGGCAAGGCGCGACGAACGATGTCGGTGTGCCAGACGCGCCAGAGCGTCCAATCCTTCCAATGCGTCCCCTGAGCCTCCGGGACGAGCCGGATTTTCTTGCCGGAATTGATCAGCCGCATGCCAAGCTCGACGTCCTCGATGCTCGGATGCGCGAAGAGCACTTCATCGTACCCGCCAAACTCGCGAAACGTCTCGGTGTCGATCAGGCCGATGCCGGTCCAGAACGTCGTCGCATCCCGGCGTCCCGCCTGGTGGACGAAATGATGCCGGAGGTTGGCGTAAAGCGCAGGAAGGCGCTTCGAGCGCGGATGATCGTCGTAGGAGCCGAACGCCGCGACGGCGCCGGTCCGCACAACCTCTTCCGTCAGCCGATCGATCGCATCCTTGTGGATGATCACATCGGCATCGACGAACATCAGATACGGACGAGTGGCGATCGTCGCCGCCGTGTTGCGCCCATGCGCGGGTCCCCTCGGTAAACCGACGTTGCGCACAATCCGGGCGCCGGCCGCTTCGGCGATGCTCCGCGTCGAGTCGGTCGAACCGTCGTCGAACAGGATTAGCTCGTCCGCCGGCAGCATCGCTGTCCGCAGCGCATTCAAGCATTCGGCTAGAGTGGATTTCAGCGTTGTACGCGGGTACGATGATGGAGACCGGCTGACGCACCGCTCATTTCGTCCCTTCCAGGATCCGGGTCGGCTGAAGCCGCTCGGAATGACCCATCACCTGCGTCCCGTCCCAGCAGGCTTCGGCTCGCTGACTTCCTCGTGATATTCCTCCTCGACGTTCACCGCCCAGAGGTCGTGCTTCTCGCCAAGGATGTTCTTCACGGCCAGCATGGCGGTGAGCATCGAGTGGTCCTGGTTGTTATAGCGGTGCATGCCGTTGCGGCCGACCGCCTGCAGGTTGGAGAAGGTCTCGAGCCACTCGCGGATGGTTTCCAGCGCATCGCGATAGTCGCCGTCATAGAGCGGATAAGCCTTGCGCTGACGGATCACCGTGCCGTCGAGCACAGGCGCGTCGCCGACCAGGTTCAGCGTGCGCAGCTCGCGCTCCGCCTGGGCCAACAGCTCCTTGTCGTCCTTGTCCCAGAGCTCGTCATTCTCGTTGCAGAAATATTCCATGCCGAGGCTCGAGCGGTTCGCCTCTGGGATCATTTCCTCCGACCAGGACCTGAAGTTCTGGATGCGGCCGACCTTCACGTCCGGCGAGTGGATGTAGATCCAATTGTCCGGGAACATGTTCTCGCCCTCGATGATCAAGGTAACCATCAGGAAGTCGCGGTAACGGAGCTTTCTCGCGGCTTCGAGGACTTGGTCGGGCGCTGGTGGGACCATGTTTTCGACGAGCGCGGAGATCGGCATCGACGAGACGAACTGGTCGGCTTCGAACTCGTAGGTTGAGCCGTCGGCAGTCTCGACTTCAACGGCGCGGACCGTGTTGCCGTTGCGGATGATCCGGCGGACCTTCTGCTCCATCCGGACCTCGCCGCCCTTTTCCTCGACGCGGTCGCGGAAGGCTTCCCACATCATGCCCGGGCCGAGACGCGGATAGTCGAACTTCTCGATCAGGCTGTGCGTGTCGTTGGATCCGGACAACGCGTTCCAGATCGGCCTTGCGCAGCGAAAGATTCTTGATCCGCTGAGCCGCCCAGTCGGCGCGAATCTCATTGCAGGGAATGCCCCACACCTTCTCCGTGTACGACTTGAAGAAGTGCCAGAACAGGCGGCCGCCGAAACGGTTGGTCACCCACTGCTCGAAGGTCTCTTCCGTCCGGCTGGTCGGTAGCACTTTCCACTTCGCATAGCTGAGCATGATCCGAATCGATCTCATACGGACCCATGTTCAGCAGCGCGTTCAGCGGCTTCAGCGGATAGTCGTAATATTTGCTGCGGTAGTAGATGCGGCTCATCCGCGGACGCTGCGAGGAAGTCGTTGGGAAGCACTTCCTTCCACAGCTCCTCGACCGACTTCACCTTGGTGAAGAAACGGTGGCCGCCGATGTCGTAGCGATATCCCTTGTAGACCTCGGTGCGCGAAATGCCGCCGACCTGGTCGCTCTCCTCGAACACCACGGGATGATGGGACTCGCTGTGTTTTTGAAGTTCATAGGCAGCGGTCAGGCCGGCCGGGCCGCCACCGATGATCGCTACTGTGGGTACACCCTTTTTGGACGCGCCGAATGACTGAGTAGCTGTGTGGAGATTCATCCGGAGGTCCCGCATCGACTAAACCGTTGTTAATTTAATGGAACTCGACCGACTCAGCAATGACGCAGTCTTACCAGTCCCATTTTGGCGCAGAGGCACAGTCATCTTCTAGCGCCGCGATGTTGCAACTGCGCAACCGCGCAAGAAGCGGCGAAACAGCAGTGAGGTGCACATTCGCGCTCGAACGTGTATCTTCGAACTGGAGGTTGGGGGACCCCGCGAGGTTCGCATGCCCCTCGACGACACACTGCCAGAGACTCTTTGGAAATGCCCGGTTTGCCGGGGCGGGCTGGATAAGCACACCGACAGCCTGAGCTGTGCCGCGTGCTGCCGTAGCTACGAAACGATCGACGGCATCCCCGACTTCCGGCTTTCCATTCCAAGTTGGATAGATGCGTCGGACGATTCACGGACGGCGCACGAGCTTTCGAACGCTGCCTTGCCGCTGAAAGAGCTGGTGACCGAAGTCTACGCCCGGCGCGAGGGTTGGGATGCGGAGAGAGTCGCGCGCCGCACACGCGAGGTGCTGGCTGGCAGCACCGTCCTTAGAGAAGACTTACGGGGCTGGCTAAAGCCCGTTGTTCGAAGCGGGCCGTTCCTGGACCTCGGCTGCGGGGGCGGGATGCTGATGGCAGCGGCATCTGAGCTTGCGACAGGCCGTCCTGTCATCGGCATCGACGTGTCGATGACTTGGCTCGTGGTCGCCAAGAAGCTCGTCAGCGAAAGTGGTGGCAAGCCTTTCCTCGCCGCGGGAATGGCCGAAGCGCTTCCACTGGCGAACGACAGCATCCCTGCAGTCGTCTCGCTCGACGTGATCGAGCATGTGCACGATCCGGACGCCTACCTTGCGGAGATTGATCGTGTCCTCCAACCCGGCGGCCGCGCAGCCTTTTCGACGCCTAACCGCTTCAGCCTGACCGCCGAGCCTCATGTCTTTGTCTGGGGGGTGGGCTGGTTACCTCAGCCGCTACAGGCTTCCTACGTCCGCTGGCGCAGTGGCAAATCGTACGCGGATACCGCCCTCATGAGCAGTTTCCGGCTGGCGCGGCGTTTTCGCAGGAGCACGCATCTCAAGTTCGACATTCTGGTGCCAAGCATTCCGGAAGCGCACATCGCCTATTTCGGTCGGACCAAGCGACGGATCGCGCGCTACTTCAATGCCGTCTCGCAGTTGGCGTTGCTGCGGCCGCTCTTCCTGCTCGTCTCACCCTTTTTCAGGATCACCGGGACGAAGCTGCAGGAAGAGCCTGCCCACGATTTCGTGCTGTCACGCCAAGTGCGCGCGGCGGCCAGGCTCGGGTCCCTGGCGCAGGCAACCCAGTGGGGAATGAACTGGTAAGCCTAACGAGTTGCGAAGTAGACGACGGCGCCCGTCCTGTAGACCAGCGATACGCCATCCTTCGTGAGCTTGCCGCACTTCTCGAGGAAACACCTCTTCAAGGCAGCGACCCGATCATCAGAGCAGTTCGTCAGCCGCTCCCGCGCCTCACTGTCGAACACCGCCTGCACGTCCCAGAACTCCTCCGGCGAAAGCGTATAACGCTCCCCCCACCACTCGCGGCTGATCCGGCTGAATCCCGACCTTTGAAAGCAGTTCGCTGACGTCCTCATTTCCATGATGGGCAGCATGGCTTTCGTTTGGCGGGACACCCTCCTCATCCAGCAACTTTCGTAGGAAGTCCGGCGACAACGCGGCCCTGCCAATTGCCGCCAGAGCGCGGTCGCTCAAGGCTCCCAGCCCGGAAGCGATTGCAGCCGCCGAGAATGGGCTCGGTCTTGCCCCAACGGCAACCACCAACCGGCCGCCGGGGCGCAGGACGCGATGCAACTCGCGAATGGCGGCCTGCGAATTCGGCAGGTGCCGAATGACGTAAAGTGAAGCGGCAACGTCGAAACTCGAATTCTCGAGAGCGAGCGCTTCGGCATCCATCGCCTCGAAAGTGGCAATGGACGCGACGCCGGCCTCATCGGCTTTGATCCGCGCACGCCCAAGCATGCCCTCTGAGTGGTCGATGCCCAGGACGGAAGCACCACGCACTGCGGCTAGGCGGGCAACAAGGCCCGTTCCGGTGCCGAGATCGAGTAATCTGTCGGAACTCCCGACTTTGCCGATCGCCAGCATCCGGGATGCGATGGCGGTCGAATAACGATCGGTAAGTGTGTCGAAGTCCGTCGCCGTCGCGTCGTAGCTCTTCGCGTCCGCGCGCTTCAGTTGCTCCGAACCACCCGAAAACTTGTTCATGCCCGCCCCTCCATGGACGGGGATACCCTCGGGCAAGCCATTGTCGCTGACAAGTCTAGCCCGAGGGGTGTCCCGGTCTAGTTCAGTTTCAAGCGCATGAAGCCCATCGCGCCGATCGGGTTGCTGCCTCCGTAATCGGCGAACAGCCCGTCCGGAACGAAGTTGACCGCAAGCTGGCCGCCGACGCCGAAGGCAAGATGATTGGCAACCTTGAAGTCGCGAATGGCCCCGAGCGACACCTTGCCGACCGTGAAGCGGGGACCGTGTCCTTCGTCCTCCACCTCCAGCAACTCGCGGTTTTCGGTGACCTCGCCCCGACTATAGATTGTCCAGGGGCCGTTCTTGACCGAAGCCTCGGCAACGAACGCATCGTCGCTGTCACCTTCAAGCGTCTTTCTGCCCCAGGCGAGCGTTCCCGCAAACTTCCAGCCCGGCGCGATCTCGTCTGCGAACAAGGCGCTCGCGGACCATCTCTTCTGGTTCACGCCCGGCTCGAGTTGCTCGGAATCGACGAAATGGCCCCAGCTGCCTTGGAGTGACAGCGTTCGCGTCGGATTCCAGGAGACGCGAATGGACGTCGAAGTCCAGCGGACCGGTCTCGATATTCCACCGGTGTTGATCCGGTTCACGCCCGTTGAAACGGCTGACTTCGACCCTGAAGCTATCGACAATAACGCCGGCCGTAAGCACTCCAAACGTAATGTGCGTGGAATCGAGCCAGTGGTGGCTGATCGGCGCTTCCGGCAAATCCATGATCGCTTCGCGATGCATGAAGGCCGGTGGGCCGAACGCCGGTTCGCCCGGAAGACCGCCGTAGAGGAAGACGCTGCTCTTCGGCCCGATGTTCTGGGACAGGGATGCCGACAGTTCCATGAAGAAGTCATGCGGATGCTGCCGATCAACGAGGTGCTCGATGCCGTCGGCCGTCTCGCCGCTCGCCAGCAGAAGCGGATATCCCCGCTTGCCCATCAGCGGATCGGGACTGAGCATGGCGCGGAACTGGATCGTGCCGTAACCCACGGGATGACGTGCCATGCCCATCAGCATGCCGGCAAGGAAGGCCTTCTCATCGCCCCTCCGGCCAGATTGAAAGTCGTAGACCAGGTTGAGCACGCCATGGCCCATGAGGGTCCACCCCCCCCTCTCGCTCATCAATCCCGTGTGCTCGGAAGCATCCGGTTGCCAAGCTGTGCCGGAGGCCTCCCTGGTCATTGGATAGGAGCCAAGCGCTCCGACCATCGACCCGTGACCGCCATGCCCGCCTTCCATCCCCGCACCCTGGCCGATGGCGGAAGGGTCCATGGCGGAGTGATTCATCGTCGAGTGGTCGACGGGCACCTGGGTTGTGTCACTGGTCGGTTCCGACGGCGTCGGCATCTGCCCATGATCCATCTTAGAATGGTCCATTGACGGCGTTGGCGCCTCAGCCGGAGCTGGATCCGGCGTAGCTTCCGGTTTGACCGTGGCCATTCTCGAATGGTCATGGCCCGGCCCGTCCGCCGCTGGCGCCTCGGCCGCAGGCTTTGTGGCCCCCTTCTTCGCCGGGGCATTCTTGGTTGCAGCCTTTTTGAGAGCCCTCTTCGCGGCAGGCTTTTGGGCAGTCGGCTTCTTGGCCGCCGGCTTGGGCGGCATGGGCATGTCCATCCCGCTGTGCCCGGAATGTTGAGCGACGGCAGGTGACGATGTGACGGCAAACGCGAGCGCGCTCGCCGCGGCGAACAAGTTTGTTTTCACGGGTAGAACTCCGGTGGAGGGCGCCGCCGTTTTGAAGCGACGCCCTGGCTATCGGTTAGTGAGCGTGCTCACCGGATGGATTGGCCGTGTCCGCCTGGGCGCCTGCCTTCATGTCGTGCTTGGAATGATCCATCTTCGAATGGTCCATGTCCTTGCAGCAACATTCCTTGCCCTCAGCCTTCATCTTCTCACAGCAATCCGCCTTGGGCGCGGGTGCAGGAGCGGTCTGGGCGAAAGCGGGTGCGGCGATAAGCAGCGCGACCGCGCCGAATAAAGTCTTCATGAAGCTCTCCAAAACTTTAGGTCTGAAATCGAAAAATTCGAGATCTCAGCCGTTCTTCGGAGGCGGCGTATCAGTCTCTGGCCCTTGTTCGGTCAGCCACTGCTCGGCCCGGTCGGCCAGCTGCAGCGTCGGGCGAAGTTCCTCGACGGCAGCAGGCGTCTCGACCGCCGGCAGAGCGGCGCACGCGGCGCAGTGCGGATTGGGCGCAGCCGGAGCGTCAGTCGGCTTTTGATGGTCGGCGCAATGTTCGGATGCCAGCAACGGCGCGGCTGCAGCTGAAGCGCTGGTCATGCTGAAAGGCATGAGCGAAAGCGCGACAAGCATTGCAATCCTGAGAAGCATCGACCCCATGGTGCGAAGATAGTGGGATACGACAGCCGCGGCAATGACCAGCGAATGCGACTGGCTGGGGCGGCAGGATTCGAACCTGCGAATGCCGGTACCAAAAACCGGTGCCTTACCACTTGGCGACGCCCCAGCAGGCGGCCCGTCGATGCGGGGACGGCGCGCTTATAGCTACCGCATTGCCCAAGGGAACCCCAAGCTTAGCCCTTTGCCTTCGCCTCTGCTAAGGGGCCGCATGAACGCGATCCGCGACTTTCATGCCCACATCTACTTCGATGCCGACCAGCTCGATCGGGCGCAGAAGCTGGGCGCGGCTGCCCGTGAGCGCTTTGGCGTTCCGGTCGGCCATTATCACGTCCATCCGGTCGGCCCGCACCCGCGCGGAAGCTGCCAGCTGACGGTTCGGCCGGAACAGTTCGGTGAGTTCGCCCAGTGGATGGCGCTCAATCGCGACGGGCTGACGATTTTCTCCCACACCAGCACGGGCGAGGATTTCGCTGACCATACCGAGCACGTAATCTGGTTCGGGCCGAGCGAGACGCTCAACTTGTCAATCTTCGCCGAGGCGCTCTAGCGCGTTAGAAAACCCGTTCGGTCCAGCCGTACGGGTCAGGCGCATCACCGCGCTGAATATCGACGAGCGCAGAGCGCAGGCGCATCGTCAGCGGTCCGGTCGACTGCCCGCCGATGGTGAAGGCGCTGTCGGCTTCCTTCACGCTGCCGATCGACGTCACGACTGCGGCCGTGCCGCAGGCGAACGCCTCGGTCAGCCGTCCGCTCTCCGCATCCGCCTTCCACTGATCGATCGCGTAAGGCTCCTCGCGGACGGTCAGGCCCATGTCGCGGGCCAGGGTCAGCACTGAATCGCGCGTCACACCGTGCAGGATCGTCCCGTCGAGCGGCGGCGTCTGGATCGACCCGTCCTCGAATACGAAGAAGACGTTCATGCCGCCGAGCTCTTCAACCCAGCGGCGCTCGGTTGCGTCGAGGAAGACGACCTGGTCGCAGCCATTACGGACCGCTTCGGCCTGCGCGATCAGGCTCCCAGCGTAATTGCCGCCGCACTTGGCCTCGCCGGTCCCGCCCGGCGCCGCGCGGACATACTCGCGCGTCACCCAAAGCGACACGTTCGGCGCATCCTTCTTGAAGTAAGCGCCGACCGATGAAGCAATCACCGCATAGATGAACTCTGTCGACGGACGCATTCCGAGAAACGAGCCGTTCGCGATCATGAAGGGACGAAGGTAGAGTGAGCCGTCCTTGGTGCTCGGAATCCAGTCGCGGTCGACGCGAACCAGCTCCCGCACGGACTCCAGGAACATCTCTTCCGGAAGCGGCGGCATGGCCATGCGGATCGCGGACTTCGCGAACCGTCGAGCGTTCGCTTCGGGCCGAAACAGCGCCGCGCCGCCGTCGGGACGGCGATACGCCTTCAGCCCCTCGAAGATTTCCTGGGCGTAGTGGAGAACCGGCGACGCAGGATCCATCGTGAACGGATGACGGGCGGAGATGCGCGCATCGTGCCAGCCTTTCGCCTCGTCATATTCGATCATCGCCATGTGATCGGTGAACACACGTCCGAAACCCGGATCGGCGAGCAGCTTGGCGCGCTCTTCCGCCGGCACCGGCTTGGTGCTGGGTTCGAAGGCGAGACGGGAGTCGTCTTGCACGGTAAGTTCGCCGATCATTGAATGCCTCTCTCGAGGGATCGGCGACTAGGCCAGCGGGGCCTCGCTAGCAAGTTTGGCGCCCTTGGCTTCTTGAGCCAGTTCCTCGCCCCGACGCGCAGCCGCGGAGATGGTTAGCGATACCAGTTTGTTGAGCACATCGTCGCGGCCAAGCACGGCAAGGCCAGCTTCGGTCGTGCCGTTCGGGCTTGCGACACGGCGGACGACGTCGTCCATCGTCTCGCGCGTCGACGTCGCCATCCACGCGGTGCCCAGGACGGTCTCGATTGCGATCGTCGTTGCGGTCTCTTGCGAGAGGCCGCGCTCAACACCCGCTTTTGAAAGTGCGTCGATAAAACGCGCGACATAGGCCGGCCCTGCGCCTGCGACCGAGCCGATGGCGGCAAGCTGCGCTTCCGTATTGGTCCAGATCGCGTAGCCTAGCAGGACAAACAGACTCGAAAGCTCGTCCCTCACCTCGCCGGGCAATTCGTCGCCATAGAGCGCAACGACGCCCCGGCGGACAGCGACCGGCAAATTCGGCAGCGCCCGCACGATCGCCACCAGCGGTCCAGAACTTTTCGCGCAGAGTCGCTACCTCGACGCCAGCCAGGATCGAAACGACCACCGTCTGATCCGTCAGATGGGCGGAGAGCTTAGTGACGACATCGTCGAGCTGCTGCGGCTTGCAACCGAGGACGACCAGTCGCGGCGCGGGCCCGGCCTCGGCATAACTGGTGATCACCCGCATGCCCTCGACCGGCTTTCCGCTCGGCCGGATGACAACAGAGTCGTCAAGGTTCGCGCCGGCAGAGCGCCAGCCCTCGATCATGGCTCCGGCCATATTGCCGCAGCCGACGAACCAGATCGGTTTCAGAGCCAGTTTAGGCCTCCCCGTGAGTATCGATGAGTGCCGCGGCGATGGCTTCGCCCGGCGATTTTCCGCCCCACAGAACGAACTGGAAGACGGGGTAGAAGCGCTCGCATTCCTCGAGAGCGGCTTCGATGATGGCTTCGGCCTGATCGAGCGTCAGGCCGTCGTTCTCGCGCGTGTCGAGGATGGTCGCGTGGCGGAACACCACCAGCCCCGACCCCGACCACATTTCGAAATGGCCAAGCCAGAGCTGCTCGTTGATAAGCCCGAGGCTCTCGTAAATCGCCGAACGCTTTTCGGGCGTTACCTTGATGTCCGGGAACGCCAGGAACTGGAGAACCTGGTCCTCCGGACGCCACACGCCGCGAAGCTCGTATTGGGTCCAGCTTCCGGTCGCGGAAGCCACGATCTCCCCTTCACCCGAGCGTTCGCACGCCCAGCCGCGAGCCTCGAAATATTGCTCGAGGATCTCGATTGGAGCGCCGTCGTCGCGCTCTTCCTGAACTTCTTCGTCGCTCAGGTTCACGCCTCCGGGCTGCCCTTCGGTTTCGGCGAGCGCTTTGGAGCCGCCGCGGCCGGGCCTGCAGCCGCCTCGAGCGCGGCGATGCGCGCCTTAAGCGCCTCATTCTCGTCGCGGGCAGCGGCCGCCATGGCCTTCACTGCCTCGAACTCGTCACGGCTGACGAAATCGGCCCCGGCCATCCATTCGCGCGCCCTTTCGCGCACCGAGGATTCCGCCTCGCGGCCCATTCCGGCCATGGTCCCGGCAACGCCGTTCACCATCTTCACAAAGTCGTCGAACAGCTTGTTCTCGGACTGCATAGATACTCTCCTCCGCCCGTCAGATGGGCGTTAGCGCGCGAATGACAATGGATCGCGCCAATTGCTGCAGGCGCGAAGCACATCGGGATCAAATAGGGAAGCCTGAAGGCTCCCGCCAGTGGGAAGGGCTCAGCGGAGAGCGATGGCGGTCGGAGCGTCCAATGCGCCGGTCTCGGGCAGCACGACCTTCAACTTCTTCCGATAGAAATCGATCGATACCCGGTCGAAACTGCGGAGCGCGTTCATCCCGAGCAGCAGTGCCGGCTTGTCGTCGAGGCCGAGCCTCTTGAATGCGTGCGAGTCCGTGAAGATGATTGGAAGCTTCTTCAACGTGATCCCGCCGACGGTCAGTTCACGGACGACCGTATATTCGCCCTGAAGCATTTCACCCGTCACGGATTGGAGCTCGACCATGCCCGTCCGCTTGACGCTCCCCTTGCTGAGTTTCCGCAGGAGCGCCTCGTTGCCGATGGATATCTGGGCCCCGGTATCGACCACCAGGGTCACGGGCGTGGATTCGGCCTTTGCCTGCGTCAGGATCAGCCGGCCGTTCTTGACGCGCGCAGTGACGACGACCGTGTCCTTGTCCTCGCGGACATAGGTGTCCGAAGGGACAACGGTCAGCGTCTGCTTCTTGAAGTCGAAAAGGATGCGCTGGGAGCGAAGTGAATCCAGCCCAAGGATTCCGTCAGCACCGATGTGAGCGGCATCGAGCAAGGCCGCGTTTACGTTCTTCACCTGCCTCGCGTTCAAGTCGAGGGTCGAGACGTTCGTGGTTTCGATGTCCGTGACGCCAGTCATGCTGTGAAGGGTCGC
Source organism: uncultured Alphaproteobacteria bacterium (assembly GCA_963750315.1). Taxonomy (GTDB): domain Bacteria; phylum Pseudomonadota; class Alphaproteobacteria; order Sphingomonadales; family Sphingomonadaceae; genus Sphingomicrobium. The sequence goes on along the minus strand of CAVVQF010000012.1, from coordinate 72,862 downwards.
CCGGTCGCGACCCTGGAGACGCAGGCGCTGGGCCAGCTCCGACGAAATTGCGGTGCGGTCGGCGCCAGTATCGATCAGGAAGCGATAGGGCCCGAAGCCCGCGACCTTCACCGGCACCGTCATCCGGTCGTAATCGTCGCGCTTGAACTTGAGATTGTCGGCCTGGGTCGTGCTGTCGACCTGGTCTGGCTGGGCGACCGTTTCATATTCCTGCGTCCGAACGGGCGATACCTGCCGTTCAACCGCCTGAACCGGCAGGCTGATCATCTGCGCAGCGAGCGGCATCGCCGTCCCGAGGAAAAGCAAACCAGCCGCAGGAAACAGTCTCATGACCCACACCCTCTTCGAAGGCGTCTTTATATCACGAATGACGAACCGTGCGGGAAATTCGGCGAACGTCGCGATCCAGCGGCTAAACGCCCGCGCCCGGATTGAGATTGCCGATGGCCGAGTTGAGCGCGAAGGCGAAGCAGAGCCAGAGCAGGTACGGGACCATCAAAGCCCCGGCCAGCGGGCGGATCTGGCGGAATTGCCCGGCGGTCAAAGCGGCGAAACCCAGCCATTGCGACGATCACGCCCAGCGCGAGCTGGATCCGATGCGCGGCAAAGAAGATCGGCGACCAGGCAAAATTGAGCGCCAGCTGCAGGAAGAACAGGATCAGCGCGTTGCGACGCTTGGTCGAGGGCGGCTCGGCCAGAACCAGAGCAAGCGCAAGGCCAAGAAGCAGATAGAGGATCGGCCACACCACGCCGAACGCCCAGCCCGGCGGCATGAAGAACGGCTTGATGAGGCCGTCGAACCAGGAATTGCCGAAGCCAGAGTTGGAAAGCCAGCCGCTTGCCGATCCGGCCAGGACGATCGCCGGGACTGTGACGATCGCATATTTCCACCATTCGCGGTGCGCGGCTGCTTCAACCATTCTTCACTGCTCCCAACAGGAATTCGACATTGCCTTCGGGCCCGGTGATTGGGCTTTCGACCACGCCCAGCACCGTCCAGCCTTGCGATTCAACCCAGTCTTTGGCCTGTGTGCAGACGCGCTGGTGGACGTTTGGGTCCCTGACGACCCCGCCCTTTCCCACTTCCTCGCGCCCCGCTTCGAATTGCGGTTTCACGAGAGCCACGAGCTTTGCGCCAGCCTTCGCAAGCTTCAGCGGCGCTTCCAGCACCTTGGCGAGCGAGATGAAGCTCGCGTCGCAAACGACGATGTCGATGGGTTCAGGCACCTGCTCCGAGGTCAGGAAGCGAGCATTGGTCTGCTCCTGCACGACGACGCGCGGGTCCTGCCGCAGCTTCCACGCAAGCTGGTTGGTGCCGACATCGACGGCGTAAACCTTGGCCGCACCGCGGGATAGAAGAACGTCGGTGAAGCCGCCGGTAGAGCTGCCGACATCCAGACCCACGGCGGCCGCCACGTCGAAATCGAAATGCGTCAGCCCATGATCGAGCTTGATCCCACCGCGCGACACCCACGGATGATCGCGCCCGCGAACCTCCAGCGGCGCATCGTCGGCGAGCATGTCGCCGGGTTTCGAGAGCTTCTTCTCGCCGCTGAACACGGCCCCCGCCATTATCAGCGCCTGCGCCCTGGTCCGGCTCTCCGCGAGCCCGCGGCTGACGAGCAACTGGTCTGCGCGAACCTTGGCTACGCCCGCGCCCCCTCGACCCCCGCGCTGTTGACGCGCAGCGCCTTCAGCACCGTGTCGACGATCGCGGGCGCGTTGAGGCCAGCTTCGTCATATTGCTTCTCTGGCTTGTCATGGTCCTGGAAGCGGTCGGGCAGGCGCATGGTGCGGATCTTGAGGCCGGCGTCGGTCAGGCCTTCGTCGCTGGCCATCGTCAGGACGTGGGCGCCGAGGCCGCCGATCGATGCTTCCTCGATGGTCACCGCGACCTCGTGAGTCGTCAGCAGCTTGCGGATCAATTCCTCGTCGAGCGGCTTGGCGAAGCGCAGATCGGCGACGGTCGTCGATAGCCCTCTCGCCTCCAGCTGTTCCGCTGCCTTTTCCGCTTCCGCGAGACGGGTGCCGAGCGACAGGATCGCGACCTTGTTGCCCTGGCGAACGATGCGGCCCTTGCCGATTTCCAAGGCCTCGAGGATCGGCCGGCAGCGCAACGCCGCGGCCTTCACCGCGGGGATAGCGAACCGCGATCGGGCCGCTGTCATGCTCCTGCATCGTCTTGACCATGCGCGCGAGTTCCGCCTCGTCGGCGGCCGCCATCACCACGAAATTGGGAAGCGTGCAGAGGTACGCGAGATCGAAGCTGCCGGCATGGGTCGCACCATCGGCGCCGACGAGGCCAGCGCGGTCCATCGCGAAACGCACCGGCAAATTCTGGATCGCCACATCGTGAACGACCTGGTCGTAAGCGCGCTGCAGGAACGTCGAGTAGATCGCGACGAACGGGCGCATACCCTGCGCGGCGAGGCCTGCGGCGAATGTCACGCCGTGTTGCTCGGCAATACCGACGTCGAACGCTCGCTCGGGATGCGCGGCCGCGAACTTGTCGACGCCGGTCCCGGACGGCATCGCGGCCGTAATCGCGCAAATTCGGGTGTCGGTTTCGGCCAGTTTCGCAAGCGTTTCGCCGAAGACGTTCTGGTAAGACGGAGGGCCGCCGCCCGGCCCTTTGGCCTGAATGCCGGAGACAACGTCGAATTTCACGACGCCGTGATATTTGTCCGCCGAATTCTCGGCCGGACCGTAGCCCTTGCCCTTGTTGGTCACGACGTGAACCAGCATCGGTCCCATGTCTGCGTCGCGAACATTCTCGAGGACCTCGACGAGAGCCTCGACGTCGTGCCCGTCGACCGGTCCGACGTAGTAGAAGCCCAGCTCGTCGAAGAGCGTGCCGCCGGTGAACAGGCCGCGCGCATATTCTTCCATCTTGCGCGCCGTGCGGTGCAGCGGCTCCGGCATCGCCCGCGCCAGCTTCTGCGCCAGTTTGCGCGGCCCGAGATACTTGTTCGAGCTCACCAGCCGGGCGAGCGAGTTGCGCAGCGACCCGACGGGCGGCGCGATCGACATGTCATTGTCGTTGAGGATGACCACCAGCCGATTTCCGGCGGCGGCGGCATTATTCATCGCCTCATAGGCCATGCCGGCACTCATCGCGCCGTCGCCGATCACGGCAATCGCCTTACCCGGGGCATCGGCCAGCTTGTTGGCAATCGCGAAGCCGAGGGCGGCCGAGATGGACGTCGAACTGTGCGCTGCGCCGAACGGGTCGTATTCGCTCTCGCTGCGCTTGGTAAAGCCGCTGAGGCCCCCGCCCTGCCGGAGCGTGCGGATGCGGTCACGGCGGCCGGTGACGATCTTGTGCGGATAGGCCTGGTGGCCAACGTCCCAGATCAGGCGATCGCGCGGTGTCTCGAAGACGTAGTGAAGCGCAACGGTCAGCTCGACGACGCCAAGACCCGCGCCGAGGTGGCCCCCGGTCACGGATACGGCGGAGATCGTCTCCTGCCTGAGCTCATCGGCGAGCTGCGGCAGCTGGTCACGCTCCAGCTTCCGAATGTCATCGGGATACTGGACCGCATCGAGCAATGGTGTGTTTGGCCGGTCGGACATGGGCTGGCACTTATCCGGAACCCGACGCCGTGTCACCCAAGGGGACGGCCTCTCAGCAAATGCTCAAGGAATTGCTCAGGAAGGCCAGCGAAGGCCATTTTGCTTCACGAGGGCGTCGATGGCTTTGACCGCCAATTTGAAACGCGCGTCCCAGCTTCCCTTGATCTCGATGAAGTTGGTCCGCGACAGGACCAGGGTAGCCCGCGCTATGCGCTCGAACTTCTCGCGCTCGTTGGGCGCTTTGTAGACGCGAGTGCCGTCGTCGACGAAGGGCACGTCCGTTCCAAGCATCAGGTAGAGGTCCGCCTTGCGCTGGGAAATCAGCTGGTCGGGCGTGTAGCCGATCATCATCTGCGACCAAGCCGCGGTCATCAGCGCATCGGTGTCGGCGATGAGCAGGCGATTGGCCCACGGCCTCGCGGCCTCGATCATCGCCTGCTGCGCACGCCCGATCAGCATCAAATCTTCCTCGCGGCAGTCTGTGCCGTGCGTCTCGCAATGCGCGCGCCCGTATTCCGGGACGAAGGTGGTCCCGTAGTAGTCGGCCAGCCGCTCCGCGAGGGACGACTTGCCCACGCTTTCGATACCGTGGAGGCACACGGTCAGCGCGTAGTGATTGCGGACGTCCTTCGGCAGATATTCCCAATAGCCCCAGGGGTCAGCGCGGACCTTTTCGCCCGCGAGACCGCCGATGCCGTTGCGGTCGGCGTCGAGCACCCGCCCTCCCAGCGGCACGAACAATCCGCCGACATGCGCTGCCAGCTCTGCTCCGTAAGCCTCGCCCGCGAACACATAATCGATCTTCTCGGGATGAGCCCTGGCAACGATCTTCGACCAGATCTGCCAGAACTTCGGATCGTTCTCCGGCGCTTGCGGCGCCGGCTTCGAATGCCAGGCGATGCGGCAATCAGGGAACATGTGCCGCATCCATTCGAGGCGGGTTTCTCCCGAAATCGGATCATCGGGGAGGGAGCAAAGAAGGACCGTGAGCTCGTCCACCAGCGCTCTTGCCGACTGGATCAACGTCACGTGACCGGCATGGGGCGGCATGAATTTGCCCAGGATAAAACCGCGTTTCACGCCTGTACTCTCCGTCGCCACTCAATCAGCCCAACCACCGCCAAAATCAGGAAAAGCGCGTAAAGGCCGGAAGTTACCAAAAGCCCGCGCCATGCAAACAATCCGATCGCGAAAGCATCGACCGCAATCCAGAGCACCCAGCTCTCGACGCGGCGAAACGACTGCAGGATCTGCGCGGCCACGCTGAGACCGGCGACGGTCGCATCGGCGAACGGCGCGGCTGCATCCGTGTAACGGTGCATCCCAATGCCCCATAGCAAAGCGCAAACGGCCGTTCCTGCGAGCCATAGAAGTCGCGAGCTCCACGGCATCCAACCGACTGCAACGCCGTCATCGACGTGTTCAGCATGGAACCAGGCCCACCAGCCGTAGGCCTGGATCACCAGGAAGAAGATTTGCAGGAGCGCGTCGGAGTAGAGCTTCGCCTCCCAGAAGACGAAGAAGTAGAGCGACACCATCGCGATGCCGAACGGATAGTTCCACGTCGACCGCCGGACGACCAGCGTGACGTTGATGACGCCAAGCAATGCCGCCGCGATTTCGATGCCCCCCATGTCTGGAGGTCAGGCCGTCGAACTGGTCATCGAAAGCTTAGCTGTCGCCGCAGTCGCCGCAGGTGCCGCGTACCTCGATCACCGGACGCTGTGCCGAAAAGCCCGCCGCTGAAGCCGCCTTGCGCACGCCGCCCGACAAATTGTCGTCGTCGATGTGCACTGCCTGCCCGCAATTGTCGCAGATCAGGAAGATGCAATCGTGGAGGCAATCCGGATGGGCGTTCGCGACATAGGCGTTCGCGCTCTCGACCCGCCGGGCGAGGTTCGCGCCGACGAAAAGATCGAGGATGCGGTAGACGCTGTTCGCCGCGACGCGCCGGTCCTGCTTCTTCGAAACCGCTTCGGCGATGTCGTAGGCGCTGGCCGGGCGATCGAAGCTGGCGAGGGCATCGAACACCGATGCGCGCATGTCGGTCCACTGCTCGCCACGGCTGGTCAGCCGGTCGCGTGCCGCTTCGACAAGCGACTCGCCTTCGTGGTGGTGATGTTGATGTGCACCCATCGGATTGGGAGATAGTCCTCGGCTGGTTGAGCCGCAAGGCGGCGAAGGCGCTTCGACCTATTCCGCGGCGATGCTGTTGAGCTGGTGCCCCAGAGCCAGGATTCCGACACCGATCACAGTGTAGAGCGCTTCGGTCCCGTCATGCGGAAGGCTAAGTGCGCCGCCCATCACGCCAAGACCTATGCTGCCGACCGCGCTCGGCATCATGAAGCCATGTTCCATGATGCCGCGGCCAAGCGCGAACGCGCCGACGATCATCGCCAGGCTGAGGCCAAGCTCATGAATCCAGGGGGCGCCGAGGCTCTGACCGACGGCCGAAACGAGGCCCAGCAGGACGGCGGTGGCGACGCAATGCACAAGGCAAACGCCGGACAGGCCAATGGCCAGCCGGTCGAGCCCGCGAGTTTGCACTGCAATACCCATGAGCGAGGATATAACGCGTCATCCGTCAGGTTACAACATTACATAACTAAGAAATTCGCTCGGCATTGGCGCTTGGCAAAGGCGCGATACGCTCCGATACGCGCCGCCAAATGGACTCGACCCTCACTGCGTCTCGCGAGCAAGTTCCCCCGGCCGGGCGGCCGCTCGCCATTTCCAGCTGGCTGATGGCAGTCGCCGCCCTCGTCTTCCTCATGGTCGTCGTGGGCGGCATCACCCGCCTGACCGAAAGCGGCCTGTCGATCACCGAGTGGAAGCCCGTGTCTGGCGCGATCCCGCCGCTGACCCATGCGGACTGGAGCCACGCTTTCGACCTCTACAAGCAGACGCCGGAGTATCGCGAGATCAACGGCCCAGCCGGAATGACGCTCGGGCAATTCAAGTTCATCTTCTTCTGGGAGTGGTTTCACCGCTTGATCGGGCGCCTGATAGGCGTCGCATTCGCCCTCCCACTGATCTGGTTCGCCGTCAGGCGCTCGATCCCGCAGGGCTATGGCTGGAAGCTCCTCGGCCTCTTCGTGCTCGGTGGAATGCAGGGCGTGCTCGGCTGGTACATGGTGATGAGCGGCCTCGTCGATCGCACCGACGTCAGCCACTTCCGCCTGTCGGCGCACTTGCTGCTGGCTTTTGCGATCATGAGCGCCCTCATCTGGGTGGCGCTCGATCTTCGCCGGCTTGCAAGGACTGGTGAGAACCGCCCGTCGCGCCTGACGACCGCGGCCGTTGTGACGCTGGCGGTCCTGTTCGTGCAGCTTTTGCTCGGAGCCTGGGTCGCTGGCCTCAACGCCGGCAAGGTCGCCAACGACTGGCCCCTGATGCAGGGACGCGTGTTCCCGGAGGGCATCGACTGGTCGAACGGTCCCTTCTTCGCCTTCACCCACGATCCCTATCTGATTCACTTCGTTCATCGCTGGTGGGCGTGGGTTGTCGTCGCGGCGCTGGTAATCTTCGCGCGCCGCATCAAGCCGCTCGACGGCGGACAGCCGGCTGCGAAGGCTATCCACTCGGCGTTCGGCACGCAGATCGTTCTCGGTATCCTGACCGTGCTCTCTGGCGTCGCGATCTGGCTTGCGGCGCTTCACCAGGCAGTCGGCGCATTAGTCCTCGCCTCGACCGTCTGGGGCGCCCACGTCCTCGGGCGGCCAAAATGAGCGTCGTCACTGTCTACGCGATCTTCGCCGATGCCGATGAGGCCGAACGGATCGGCCGCACGGTCATCAAGGAGCGGCTCGCAGCGTGCATCAATATTCTGTCGCCGTGCACGTCGATCTACCGCTGGGAGGGGGAGATCGACGGCGCAATCGAGGTTCCCGCCATCCTCAAGACGACCGCGGAAGCCGTCGATGCGTTGATCACCCGGATCGCGGGCCTCCACAGTTATGACGTCCCCTGCATCACCGTCTGGCCGATCGACAAATTGCTGGTCAGCTACGCCGATTGGGTCGAGCAAAGCATCGGGACCGTCGGCAACGCCTAATTCAGTGGGCGGCCGCCGCCTCCATCGCCAGCGCGATCGACCCCATCGGACCGGCCTGCCCCCCAAGCGCAGGCGCAACGACGTAGTGCGAGCGCGGCAACTCGACATAGTCGCCGAGACTTTCGATCAGCGCCTGCTGTATCCGCGGCAGCAGGTGCGGCTGCCGGTCCAGCACGCCGCCGCCGATCGCGATGCGCTCAGGACAGGCGGCGCAGACCAGGCTGTGGCAAAGTTGCGCGAGCGCACTGACAACGCTCTCCCACACCGGATCGTCCTCGGCGATGTCGCCGACATGCCGCGATTGCAGCCTTGCCTTCAGCGCCGTCCCCGACGCCAACCCCTCGACGCAATCGCCATGGAAGCTGCACGCGCCAGGCCAATCGTCTCCAGGCAGTCGCGCCGGGCGTACATGGCCAAGCTCGCTATGCCCGAACCCACGCGTCGGCAGGCCATTGACGATCAGGCCGACGCCGATGCCGGTGCCCACGGTGATGTAGGCGAAGTCGTTGAAGCCCCTGCCCGACCCCCAGCGCATCTCGGCGCGCGCGGCGCCGTTGACGTCCGTATCGAAAGCGACGCTCGTTCCAGCCGCTGCGGCGAGGCGCTTAGCGACGTCGGTATTCGACCAGTGCGGCTTGGTCGTCTTGGTTATGAAGCCGAAGGTCGCAGATTCCATCCGCAAGTCGACCGGACCGAAACTGTTGATGCCCAGGGCGGCGATCCCATCAGCCGACCACTCCTTGAGCAGGGTCTCGATCGCTCCAAGCGTCTCGTCCGGCACGGTCGTCGGGATGGTTTCCTGACGTATGATATTGTCCGGCGAGAATGCGAGGGTGCAGACGCACTTCGTGCCGCCGAGCTCGACACCAGCGAACGGGTATTCAGACAAAGATTTCTCCCGTGGAGCTTTCCGCGACTTAGGACGCTACACGATTGGCAAGACGCAGCAACGAGGGGCTTGCAGGAGTTGAACGGGCAAGATCATCGGCAAATGATTGAATTGGTCGGCGCATCGCCGATCGCGATGGTGGTCAGCAATCCGAGACTTCCGGACAATCCGATCGAAGTCGCCAATGCCGCCTTCTGCGCGCTGACGGGCTATTCGGAATCCGACGTCGTCGGCCGCAATTGCAGGTTCCTTGCCGGCGAGAGGACCGAATTGTGGGTGACGGCGCAGATCACCGGCGCGTTGAGGGAACGGAAGCCGGTGTTGGTGGACATCCTTAATTATCGCAACGACGGTACCCCCTTTCGAAACGGGGTGATGATCACCCCGCTATTTGATCCGGAAGGCGGTCTTGCCTGGTTCCTTGGCTCGCAAGTCGATCTGGGTGAGCCGTCGGCCTACAGGCTGTCCGGGCGCCGCTCCGTGGCGATTGCGCTCGTTGCCGACTTGCCGCCGCGCCAGAAAGAGGTGCTCCAACATATGGCGCGAGGACTGCTCAACAAGCAGATCGCCTGGGAAATGAAAATCAGCGAAAAGACGGTGAAAATGCACCGTGCGCTGCTACTCGAGCGCCTTGGTGTCGCCACCTCTGCCGAGGCTATCCGGATCGCAGTCGAAGCCGGACTGTAGGCCGGACGTACGGACCAAAGTCCGTATCGTTCTGCCCGTCCACGCGACCTATTTCGAAGGCGTAGAAAAGGGCGTCCGGCGCGCCACGTTCCCTCCTGAGCGCCGGGCGTCCGCCTTTAGAAGGACAATAGAATGCGCGCGCTTAACACCATTACCCTGCTTCTCGTCATCGTCGGCGGCCTGAACTGGCTGCTGGTCGGGGCATTCGGCTTCGATCTGGTCGCCGCGATTTTCGGCCCGATGTCGGTGCTTAGCCGGATCGTCTACGTGCTGGTGGGCATCTCTGCATTGGTGCAGATCGGCTCCCTCGTTCAAACCGCGAGCGCCAAGGCCTAGCCCAGCGCAGAACTGATCCGCGACAGCGGGGCGGCGAGCGCCTGCTCGGCCGCCCCGAATGCCGTAACAGCTAGAACCCCCGCGAAAAAAGCCAGGCAGGCGAACTCCATCAGTCTGCCGGCGAGACGGCTGAGATCGTGCTTCTGCCTCGTGCGAGGCGCCCGCCGGCGCTCGACGGGCTGTCCCTGCGCCGCCCGCGGAACTGGCGCGCCATTGTCGTTGCAGGAAGGCCCTGATGAAGATGGCGTCTTGCGAGCGAAGGCCGGCGCGATGGCCTTTCGCCCACGCCACGCGCGCGACGACCGAGTGCATGCCGCGGCAGATCTCGACGTAGGTTCCACGCTCGGGCGGCTCCGCCGACTGGATTCCGATGCCATGCGCCGAGATGTTGATGATGCACACATCCCGCCACGCGACGCCGTTGCGCATCCGCGCCTTGACCATGACCTTTTGCCGTTCCTCGCGAGACTTCACCGGAGACGCCTTCGACCGCGCGCCGCTCCCACGAACGGCCCCACGCGCCGAGAGAAGTAAGCCCCTCATGGCTGCCGCAACCTTGAGCATTCCTCCGATACGGATCAGGTTACGGCAGATCGTCCGGTATTATTTTACCCGTCCGGAAATGCCCGGATTTGCTTGACGAATTTGGCCTGCCCTGCCATTGGCCCGCTCGACGGCGGCGCCACTTGGGTGCCGCTTTCCCGTTTTTGAAAAGAGGCAAACGCCATGAAGGCGCTGATGAAGACGACCAAGTCGGCCAAGCCGGCTGAGGTCGAGAAGAAATGGCATCTGATCGATGCGGACGGGCTGGTTGTCGGCCGCGTCGCGTCGATTATCGCCAATATCCTGCGCGGCAAGCACAAGCCGAGCTACACCCCGCACGTCGATTGCGGCGACCATGTCGTCGTCATCAACGCGGACAAGGTCCGCTTCACCGGCCGCAAGCTCGAGCAGAAGATCTACTACAAGCACACCGGCTATGCCGGCGGCATCAAGGCCATCACCGCGGGCAAGGTGCTCGAGGGCCGCTTCCCCGAGCGCGTGCTCGAGAAGGCGGTTGAGCGCATGATCCCGCGCGGCCCGCTCGGCCGCGACCAGATGCGCGCTCTGCATCTCTACAACGGCACCGAGCATCCGCATGGCGGCCAGGACCCGCAGGTCCTCGACGTCGCGTCGATGAACCGCAAGAACAAGGTGGGCGCATAATGGCCGACAAGAAGTCCCTTTCCGATCTCGGCGAGCTGACCAACGCCAAGCCCGAGGCCCCTGCGGCTGTCGAGGCGCCCGCAACCGAGGCTCCCGCCGCCGAAGCTCCTGCCGCCGAGGCTGCGCCGGCTGCCGCAGAAAGGTCCGAAACCGCCCGCTCTTCGAGCAATGGTAGCGGCCGTCGCGGCCGGGATGATGCGGTCAGCGATCACGGTGTTTCGACCCAGGGTCCGCAGATCGCGGCGGTGCTTCGCGAGCAGCAGCTCGACAAGCAGGGCCGCGCCTATGCAACCGGCCGCCGCAAGGACGCCGTCGCGCGCGTCTGGCTGAAGCCGGGCTCGGGCAAGATCGTGGTCAACGGCCGCGAGCAGGAAGTCTATTTCGCGCGTCCGACGCTGCGCCTGGTCATCAACCAGCCGTTCGACGTCACCGACCGCAAGGGCCAGTATGACGTCGTCATCACCGTCAAGGGTGGCGGCCTCTCGGGCCAGGCCGGTGCGGTCAAGCACGGCATCGCCCAGGCGCTGAGCCGCTACGAGCCGGTGCTCCGCACGACGGTGAAGCAGGCAGGCTTCCTGACCCGCGACCCGCGCGTCGTCGAGCGCAAGAAGTACGGCCGCGCCAAGGCACGCCGCAGCTTCCAGTTCTCGAAGCGCTAGTCGCTACGGCAACGAACAAAGAAAGGGCGGTCCGGGCTTTCCGGGCCGCCCTTTTCGATTCTAGGGTGCGCGAAATGCCGATTGCCTTCACCCGCGCCGTTAGCCCGCGTCTCGCCGATTGCGAACTGACGCACCTGCAGCGCACGCCGATCGATGCAGCGAAGGCCGATGCGCAGCACTCGGCCTATGAGCGCGCGCTGGAGCAGGCTGGATACGATGTCGTCCGGCTACCGGCCCTCCCCGATCATCCCGATGGCGTCTTCGTCGAGGACACCGCGCTCATTCTGGACGGCCACGCAGTCATCCTGCGTCCGGGCGCAGCGTCGCGGGCCGCCGAAACAAGCTCGACCGCTGACGGACTGGCCGGCCACTTCGACCTGCATCACGTCACCGACGGCCACGTCGACGGCGGCGACGTGCTCCGCATCGGCAGGATGCTCTACGTGGGCCTTTCGACCCGGACCGATGCGCGGGGAATTGCCGCCTTGCGCGAAATCGCTCGCCCGATCGGCTTCGATGTCGTCCAGGCCGCTCTCAAGGACTGCCTGCATCTCAAGACTGGAGCGACGCTGGCCGGAGCGGACCGCGACGGAGACCTCGTCCTCCTCTATCATCGCGACAGCGTGGACCCATCGCAGTTCGGCGGCGTAAAGCCCCTCGCCGGTCGATCCTTCGGAGCCCGCAGCCGCCAATTGCCTTCGAGCACGCGATCGCCTGATCCTTCCCGCCGGCAATCCACGAACGGCCGAAGCGCTGCGAGACCGGGGATTTTTAGTCGTCGAGGTCGATGTCTCCGAGCTTCAAAAGGCCGAGGCCGGCGTCACCTGCATGAGCCTGATCGCGGACTAGCGGTAGGACTGGGCTTATGTCTGCTTTGGGTGGAAAGCTGACATGCCGATGCAGATTAGGTTGCGTGGGAAATGAGATGGCGGTCGAGCAATTGGATGATCCCGCGCGCCACATCGTGCGCTTCGACGGCATGCGAGCGCGGAAGAACAAAGAAGACTTTAGACTTTCGGTAGTCGACAAAAAACGCGCAGTTGGGGACCTTTGCGTAACAGGTCATTCGGACCCAGGGCCGTAGAAGACTGTATCCCTCCAGCCTCGGCGTCAGGTCGCCCATCTCCCCCATTTCCTCTCGGGTGATCGCAAAACCGGCTGCCTGCCTCGGACGTCGGCCTGATGCCGCTCTTTCGGGCGGCTTCCATTCATCCCCGCCAGTATTCGTATCGATCCGCACCAAGAGATCCCGGGCTCGATATCGAGCCTTTTGGAGTTTCTTAAGCGCGCCCTCGTTGCTGCTTGAAACCGAAAGCGGTTCCTGAACACCAGTCTCCGCGTGCATAACGTCGGTTAGTGCTCTCAATGACGGCCGTTCAAGGAGCAGGCCGATCGTCGTCTGCTTTCGGTATCCATGATTATCACGATACGCATAGTAGGCCTGCGGGAACTTGACGCTGTAAGCGAGCTCGAACTTCATCGAATGCGGGTTTGGGCGGTACCACATCTCCACCACCTGCGGATCGGTGTCGGTGGTGAGTTCGATCTCGTATGTGCTCGGTCCTCGGGCCGGAACAGCCGAACAGCGAACACAAAGCCAATAGTGGCATGCTTCTGCTCAAAATCATCCGAACAGGTTTGGCGCTGTTAGCATCGAAGGAGATGCTGCACTGCGAAGCTAATGTCTTCAATGGATCGGAAGCTGAAGCGGCAAGTTTGCGTGGAAAGCTGACATTAGGGAACGCGGGTTATCGTCCGCCTGAAGACATCTTTGAACCTCGGAAAGTAGTAGTAATGAGGCCTTGGCGTGGTGCGCTAGCCCTTTTGACACTTAATGCGCTCACGGGCTGCGATGTGTTGTCGGGTGGGCATTCCTACCGATACCGTCTTACTGTTGAAGTTGAGACTCCAGATGGGTTGCGCACGGGGTCGAGTATCTGGGAAGTCGAGACGAAAGCGGGCAGCGGCATCCCCGACCGAAGTCTGCGCAGCCGCGTCCATGGTGAAGCGGTTGCTGTCGAACTCCCATCCGGCGTGCTGTTTGCTACGATGCGTTCTCAAGTTTTGAACTCGCCGGGTGATTATGCAGCGGGTCTTGTGAACAGCCACCTTCGGCGGGAACCAGAACCGGGGGCAGTAATGACACGAGACTGGGCTGAGAACATGAGGCGGATTGCACAAGCGAAGCCATCGTTCGAACTTGCCCCTGACGAACGCCCTCTTCTCGTCCGGTTTCGAAATCCAAAGGACGCGAACTCAGTGGAATTGCGTAGCACCTGAGGCTCTCAGCGCGACTTTCGGAAACGGAGTGAGATTGAGGCGAATAATCGTCGCCGTGACGGATGAAAGGTCGAAAGAGGATCGTATACTAGATGTCTTGCCTTGGTTAGCGACGCATCGAGGAGCGCTGGAAAGATGCCCCCCGGAAACACTGATCAGCGAAATGCCGGCCAAGTGCAGCTTGACGGAAGGCGACTTCCTGCGCGGTGAATGACAGCGACACCCGAGCGGCAACGTCCGCGGGTCACGTCGCTAATGGCAGGATTGGGTCGAAAGCTGCCATAAGTCCTGAGTCCAAAAACAACTTTCCTACACGCCATCTTCCGTGCCCTAAGCTGGTGGATGCAGCACCCTCCCCGCATTCGATTCAGGCCTGTTGAACTGAAGGCCCGCCATGACGGATGGACCCCGGCCCGCCAGCAGCGCTTCATCGACGAGCTTGCCGCGACCACGTCCATCAGCCGTGCATGCAAGGCGGTCGGGATGAGCCGGATGAGCGCCTACAAGCTTCGCGATCATCCTGACGCCGGGTCGTTCCGGCTGGCATGGAACGCGGCGCTTCGTCCGGATTTCGCCGATCCTCGTCCTCGCGCTCCGGCGCGTGCGAAGTTGACTCCGCAGCGTCAACCAACGTCGTCAGCTTTGTCGACTTTGCAAACTTACCTCGCTCAGTTGCGTGAGCAGGAAGAGGCCTCCGCCGCGAAATCGTCATGGCGAGGTGCGTAGCGTCGTGGCGATCCAGGGCAGAGTTGGATTGCTTCGCTGCGCTGGCAATGACAGTTTGACCCTTATGCGCCGCCTGGTCCTGCTGCTCTCAGTCTGCTTCCTCGCCGCTCCCGCAGCGGCGGCAGCGCCACCGTCCAGTGGCGGCTCGATCCTCATCTACTCCGGCACGACCGGATACCGGCACGAATCCATCCCGGCGGGCATCAAGGCGGTCGGCGCGATGGCGGCTCGTCGCGGCCTGACCGTAGTCGCGAGTGAAGACCCCACCGTCTTCTCCGCAAGCAGCCTGAAGCGCTTCAAGGCCATCGTTCTCCTCAGCTGCACGACCGACCCGAAGAAACCGGAGTCCGAATGGCTGGTCGGCGACCGGCGGGATGCGCTCCAGCAGTTCGTGCGCGAGCGGCGGCGGGATCGTGGCCATCCATGCCGCGGCGGATTCGCATTATAACTGGCCATGGTATGGGCGGATGATCGGCGGGCATTTCGCACGCCATCCAGCCGGCACGCCCAAGGGCCAGGTGACCGTTGTCGCTCCCGAAGACCCAACCGTGCGCGGTCTTCCGCGATCGCTCGAACGGACCGACGAATGGTATTATTTCGACGACTATGACCCCGTTTCGAAGGTGATCGTCACGCTCGATCCCACGTCGATCGGAGAGAAGGACGTCAACCCCAATCCGATGTCGTGGACGCGCCAGATCAACGACGGCCGCATCTTCTACACGGCCATGGGCCACACGACCGAAAGCTACTCCGAACCGTTCTTCCTCCAGCACGTCGCAAACGGGCTGGACTGGGTATTGAGGCGCCGATGATCAGGAAGTTGCTGCTTGCCGCATTGCTCGTCACCGCCGCACCCGCGCTGGCCGACACGTTGGTGCTGAAGCCTGCACGGGTGTTCGACGGGATCAATCCACGCCCGCACGAAGGCTGGTCGGTGGTGGTCGAAGGCGATCGGATCACGGCAGCGGGCGCGTCCGTCACATTTCCGGCGAACGCCACCGTCATCGACCTTCCGGGCACGACCCTGATGCCCGGGATGATCGAGGGGCATTCCCACCTTTTCCTTCACCCTTACAATGAGAAATTGTGGGACGATCAGGTCCTGCACGAACCGCTCGCGCTCCGCATTGCTCGGGCTGTCGTCCATGCCGAGAAGACGCTCGACGCAGGGTTCACGACCGAGCGCGATCTCGGGACCGAGGGAGCGGGCTATTCCGATGTCGGGCTGCGCAAGGCAATCGACGAAGGCATCGTCCCCGGCCCTCGCCTGATGGTCGCGACCAAGGCGATCGTGGCGCGCACACGCCTACGGTCCCAAGGGCTTCGAACCCGGCGTTCCGATCCCTCAGGGCGCCCAGGAAGCCAATGGCGTCGACGGGATCGTCAGCGCGGTTCGCGAACAGATTGGCGGCGGCGCCGACCTCATCAAATTCTATGCCGACTTTTCCTACGGTCCGGGCGAGCCTGACCGGCCGACCCTCACGCAGGCCGAGCTCGATGCCGGCGTCGCCGCCGCGCACAATGCCGGACGGATGGTCGCCGTCCATGCGCAGACGGCCGAAGGCATGCGCCGCGCCGCCGTCGCAGGCGCGGACTCGATCGAGCACGGTTACGGCGGCACCGACGACGTGTTCCGGTTGATGAAGCAGAAGAACATCGGCCTCTGTGCGACCCTGGCCGCGTCGGAAGCCTATGCGCGCTACTTCCAGAAGTGGAACGGCCAGGAGCCCGCGCCGGAAAGCGTCCAGGAAAGCCGCCGCTCGTTCCAGGCGGCAAGAAGGCCGGCGTTCCGATCTGCATGGGCGGCGACGTCGGCGTATTCAGCCACGGCGAGAACTGGCTGGAGATGGACGCGATGCGCCGGGCCGGAATGCCCGCAGCGGACGTGCTGATCTCGGCCACGTCCGGCAACGCCCGCATCTTCAAGCTTAGCGATCGCGGATCGGTCCGGCCGGGCCTCCTCGCCGATCTGGTCGCGGTCGAAGGCGATCCTACCCAGGATCTCTCCGCGGTCCGCAAGGTGCGACTGGTCATCAAGGGTGGAAAGGTCGTCCGGCCGGGCACCGCACAATGACCGGCAAGAAGCCGATGCACCCGGACACGAAGCTGGTCGTCGGCGGGCGCCGCAAGGACTGGCTGCGCGGGATGGTCAACGTGCCGGTGTCGCGCACGTCGACCGTACTGTTCGACACGATCGAGGAAATGGACGCCGCCTACCCGCCGAAGGATGGGCGGCTGAGCTACGGCCGGAACGGCACCTGGACGCAATGGTCGCTGGCAGAGGCGCTTACGGAGCTTGAGCCGGGCGCAGCGGGCACGCGCCTGTTTCCGTCCGGGTCGGCGGCGGTCGCGATTGCGCTGACGAGCGTGCTCTCGCCGGGCGACGAGCTGCTGATGGTCGACAGCGCCTACGGACCGACGCCGCCACTTCTGCGACCGCGATCTCAAGCGGCTCGGCGTCGTCACCCGCTACTACGACCCCCTGGCGACGGCGGACGAAGTCGAAGCGATGCTGTCGGACAAGACCCGAGCGATCTTCATGGAGAGTCCGGGATCGCTGACGTTCGAGGTTCAGGACGTCCCGGGCATTTGCGCGATGGCGAAAGCGCGCGGCCTCACGACCTTGCTCGACAATACCTGGGCGACGTCGATCTTCTTCACCGCCATCGAGAAGGGCGTCGACCTCTCGATCGTCGCCTGCACCAAATACATCTCGGGCCATTCGGACGTGATGATGGGCGCAGTCACCGCGGCTCCGTCGCACTTCGAGAAGCTAAGCCGGACCGGGCGCGGCTTCGGGCAGTATGTCAGCCCGGATGACGCCTATCTGGCTGCGCGCGGACTCAGGACGCTTGGCGTGCGGCTCCGCCAGCATGAGCTTGGCGCCGTCAAGATCGCGCATTGGCTCAAGGACCAGCCGCAGGTTGGTGCAATACTCCATCCGGCCTTTGCCGAGAGCGCCGGTCACGAGCTTTGGCGGCGCGATTTCACGGGCTCGTCGGGCCTGTTCGCGTTCGCACTCAAGGATGCCGACGAAGCGGCCCGTGACAGCTTCATCGAAAACCTCGAACTGTTCGGCATCGGCTACAGCTGGGGCGGGTTCGAGAGCCTCGCGGTGCCGTCAGACACGAAGAATCTGCGGACCGCCAGCAACCGTGCCTATGACGGTCCGCTGGTTCGGCTTCACATCGGCCTCGAAGATCCCGACGACCTGATCGCCGATTTGGCTCAGGCGCTGATCACCCGGTAAGCGCACGGATCAAGCGAGCGAAGCTCTTCCGCCGCCCGCCTTTCCGCGCAGCGACTCTCGAAATCGCCGGCAGATCGATCTCCTGCGCCAGCTTGCGATAGCTTCCCTTCGGACAGGCGACGACGAAAAAGCCCTTCCGAACCTGTTGCACATGGATGATGTCGAAGTGGGGCTCGAAACGGCCGAGCCACCAGCTAGTGCTCTCCTGGATCAGGTGGGCATTGCGGCCATCGGTCAGCACTTTCTTGGCTGGGCCGGTATGGACCGTCAGGAACGCCAGCCTACGGGAGATCGAGGAAATTTCCGACAATACCGCATCGAGCGATTGCGGCTCGATATGCTCAAGAACGTCGATGCACGTCACGAGATCGGCCGGCTGCGGCTGGCCATATTCGGGGAAGGCTGGATCATAGGGCTGATACCGGACCTTACTGCCTTCACGAAGGCCGAGCGCTCGCCTCAAATTCTGCTTGCCGGCGCCGTAGTCGGACAGGCTGGCGCAATTGCCGAGCCTCAGCAGTGACTTGACGATCGGCGCGAACGACAAGGACGCGACGCCATAGTTCGGGTTCTCGTGGAGCTTCTGCTGCTCGACCCGATAGGCATCGGAAATCGTCGCGGTGGACATCGGCGAAAGCCTCCCCGCTTTCGGGGCGGCATGTACGCTTACCGTCGTTGCAGGTCTATTGTCCGGGGTTAATCCATCGCCATTTGCGGACGTTCGCCCGCAGGCTGCCCCTTCCGCATCAACAGCAGCAGCGGGAGCACCGCGAACGTCACCAGCATCATCAGCTTGAAGTCGTCGAGATAGGCGATGAACATCGCCTGCCGCGTCACTTCGGCGTTGATCATCGCGATCGCGGTCGTACCCTGCGGAGCGATCGTCTGGAGCAAGGTCGGATCGACGGTCGGAATCGTCTGCTCGGTGATCGTGCTCGCAATATCGGCGTGCGCCACCTGGGTCATCCGGACGAGCTGCGCGCTGACGACCGAAATGCCGACCGAACCGCCGATGTTGCGCGACAGGTTCAGCAGCGCGGCGGCGGTGGTCCGCATCCGCGGAGCAAGCGTCTCGAACGCGAGGCTCTGCAGCGGCACGAAGATCAGGCCGAGGCCGAGGCCCTGGACGACGCCGCTGACGATTACCGGGCTCGACGGCTGGTCGATCGCGAAGCCAGTCATCATCCACAAGCGACACGCCCATCAGCGTCGACGCCGATGCCGACCAGCAACCGGGCGTCGATCTTGCCCGTGAGCCGGCCCGCCAGGAGCATGGAAATCAGCGTGCCGACCCCGCGCGGCGCGGTCAGGAAGCCCGACTGAAGCACCGAATAGCCGTACAGGTTCTGGAGCAGCGGCGGCAGCAAGCGCGAGACCGGCCAGCAGCAGCACGCCGGTCACCGCCATGAACAACAGGCCGGTCGAGAAATTTCGGTCGGTGAACATCGATCGGTCGAACAGGGGATGCTTCGCGGTCATCATGTGGACGACGAACATCCACGCCGCCGCAATCGCCAGATCCCGAGCTCGACCCGATGATTTCCCAGCTGCGAACCAGTCCTCCTGCTGGCCGCGGTCGAGGAACAGCTGCAGCGCGCCGAGCGCGATCGCGAGCAGCGCAAAGCCGAACATGTCGAACTTGCGCTGATGCGTTTCCGTCTTCGGCATGAAGCGGAGCATGACCAGCGCGCAGACAATCCCGACCGGCAGATTGACCAGGAACACCCAGCGCCAGTTGTAATTGTCGGTCAGCCAGCCGCCGAGCACCGGCCCAAGGATCGGGCCGATCATCACGCCGCCGCCGAACAGCGCCATCGCCTGGCCGTGCTTTTCGCGCGGGTTGATGTCGAACAAGGTCGCTTGGGCGAGCGGAACGATGAACGCGCCGCTGACGCCCTGGAGCGCGCGGAACATGACCATCTCGGTCAGCGATATGGCAGAGGCGCACAGCACCGACGCGATAGTGAAACCGACGACGCTGATCAGCAGCAGCCGCTTGCGCCCGACGCTTGTCGGCGAGCCAGCCGCTGATCGGCAGCGCGATGGCCGATGCGACGATGTAGCTGGTCAGCACCCAGTTGATGCTGTCCTGCGTGGCGCTGAGGCCCGCCTGCATGTGCGGCAGCGCGACGTTGGCGATCGTCGTGTCGAGCACCTGCAGCAGCACGGCCATCATCACCCCGATGGTGACGATGATCCGCTCGCCCGTCGGCAGCGGGTGAGCTGCGAGATGTGCCGGAGTGTCGGCCAAGTCGGTACGCCTTACTTGTCGAGGTAGACGGTGACGTCGGTCGACAGGCCGGCGATCATCGGCTTGCCGGGATTTCCGTCGAACGCGATCCGGACCGGCACGCGCTGCGTCACCTTGACCCAATTGCCGTTGGCGTTCTGTGCCGGGATGATCGCGAATTCGCTGCCGGTGCCCGCGCCGATGCTCTGGACGTGCGCCTTGAAGTCCTTGCCGGGATAAGCGTCGATCTCGATCGTCGCGCGCTGGCCCGGGACCATCTTGCCGACGTCCTTCTCCTTGAAATTGGCTTCGACCCAAGCGGTCTGATTGTGGACGAGGCGAGAGCATGCCGACGCCCTGCACCGCCATCTGGCCGACCTGCAGGCGGTCGGAATTGGCGATCGTGCCATCCATCGGGCGCGCGCACTTCCGTCCGCGACAGGTCGAGGCGCGCCTTGTCGACCGCGGCCTGAGCCTGCGCGATCGACGGCTGCTCACCGGGCGCGATCGCCGCGTGGGCGTTGGCGGCGCGCGCCCGCGCATCGGCCAGTGCGGTCTCCGCCGTGCGCACCTCGTTGAGCGCATCCTCATAGTCGGCGCGCGTCGTGAAGCCGCGCTTCAGCAGCGCTGCCTGGCGGCCAAGCGCGTTGCGCTTGATCTGGAGGTTGGCCGTCGCGCCCGTGATGTCCGCGCCCGTGCCAGCAGCCTGCGTGCGCAGCTGCGTGGTCGCAAGCTGCGCCGCGGCGAGTTGCGCCTGGCCTGCTCGAGCGCGACGCGGTACGGTGCCGGATCGATCCGGAACAGAATGTCGCCCGCGCTTCACCTGCGGCGCCGTTCTTGCACCGAAACCGCGATGACCGGCCCGTTCACCTGAGCGCTGACGGAGACGATGTCCTGCTTCACTGCGGCATTGTCGGTCGAGACGCTGCCGCCGCTGGCAAACCAGTAATAACAGGCCGCCGAGCAGAAGCAGCGGCCGGCACGATCAGCATCAGGACGGTGCGCATCCGCGCTTCCGCTCCAGCTGAGGCTCTTCGACGGCCTCGGCCGCGACGGTCGCGGTCGTGCTTCATCGACCTTCGGTCGGCTCGCCGCTGATCTTTTCCTGCTTCATTTCGTTCATGCCTCGGCTGCTTTCTCGCCGCGCTGCAGGGCAGCCGCGGCAACATTTTCACGCACTCGCGCGAGAACGCCGCGCATTCGCTCCAGTTCGCTCGGGTCGATATCGACAAACGCCTCTCCGACGAGCTCGCTTCCAAGCACCTTCAACTTCTCGACCAGCGGCTTTGCCTGCTCGGTAGCCTGAAGGCGCCAGGCGCGCCGATCCGTCGGGATCGCGCTGACCGCTCGACGAGGCCGGCTTCCTCGAGCCGATCGACGATCCGCGACAGAGGTGATCGGCTCGACCTCGAGCATGTCCGCAAGCTCGACCTGACGCATCCCCGGCAAGCGGGTCAGCCGGAACAACACCTTCCACTGCGCACGCGTGACGCCCAGCGCCGAAGCGCGGCGGTCGAAGGCCTTGCGCAGCGCATGGGCGGTCTCCGCAATCTCGAAGGGCAAGTCTTCCATGTCCCCACATATAATAAGCCTACTTACTATTTCAACGTTTCTTTTCGCTACTGGTATCGGCGGCCTGCGCGTGTCTTGCCGCGTGGTCGGCACAACTCGTCAGGTCGAGAGCGTTGCGGGCTGGATTTCAGCCCGCCGGCGTGGTCACTGAAGGAAGTGTAACCGGGCCGGGGGGTCCAAAATGTATTATCGACTTTATCTCATGCGCGGAGACCGCTTCCGCGACGCCATCGACATTCACGCGGCGGACGATGCCACCGCGCTTTTGCAAGCCGAGCACCTCACCTCGGGGATGCCGGCCGAGCTGTGGTGCCGTGGCCGCCGGGTAGCCACGTTGCTAGGCGCCGACGCCGCCTGATGCGTGGCCGCCGCGCCACGCCGCACAAACTAATCGCTCCTCAGGCGAAACAGTCGGCACTAAACGCGGACCCCCTTCGTTGTTCCTGATGCAGATTAGTATCGGAGCAACCAATGACGGGAGAACGTATCGTTGCCGTCGGCTTGCTCACCCGGCAGGACGTCGAATTGTTAGGTCACGGTTTTTCCCGATTGTGGCCGGTCGACCAGACACCCTGCTTTTCCGATTT
This sequence comes from uncultured Alphaproteobacteria bacterium, assembly GCA_963750315.1. Taxonomy (GTDB): domain Bacteria; phylum Pseudomonadota; class Alphaproteobacteria; order Sphingomonadales; family Sphingomonadaceae; genus Sphingomicrobium. The sequence continues at coordinate 50,810 of CAVVQF010000012.1, read as the reverse complement.
GCTTCAGGCGATCGACGAAGCTGATGAGAGCTGAAGCGCTTGCACCAGCTAAAGATGGAGCAGCCCGCTACCGGCAGCTAATAGACACGCCGTTGCGCCGCGATCAGCATTCGCAGAAGCATTGCGACCGGCCGCGGCACCCCGACCTTCCCCTCCAGCCAGAGGCTGACCGCCGATCGCGAAACGCCGATCGCGTTGGCGAGGTCATTCTGAGTCCGGTAGCCGAGCGTCCGCATCGCACTGCGAAGCTCCTCGGGCGACATGGACGCGAGCATTTCCTTATTGGGGGACGCATCACCGGTCATCGACCGGCCCTGTAGCGGCACAGGAGCACTTGCGAAAAGGGCCTCAGATGGCGTCTGCGCCACGATCGCCGGTTCTGATACGCACGGCCTGCTCCACATCGAGCACGAAAATCTTGCCGTCGCCGATGCGCCCGGTGCGGGCGGATTCGGCAATCGCCTCGACCACATTATCGACCAGGCTATCCTCGACCACGACCTCGATTTTGACCTTGGGCAGGAAGTCGATCACATATTCGGCGCCGCGATACAGCTCGGTATGACCCTTCTGCCGGCCGAAGCCCTTCACCTCGGTCACGGTGATGCCTGAAACGCCGGCGTCGTGAAGCGCGTCCTTCACGTCGTCCAGCTTGAACGGCTTAATGATCGCTTCGACCTTCTTCACCTCGCCCCCGACGCTTTGAGCTTGCGAATACGCTCATGCCCAATCAGGGCCGCATTTGGAAGGCAGTGGGCCGCGCGAATTCGAGTGAAAGCCTGAAATGAAAGCCATCATCCTCTCCGCGGGCCAGGGTTCTCGCCTCGGCCACCTGGTCGACGGACGACCGAAGTGCCTGATCGAGTTCAACGGCCGGACGTTGCTGGACCGCCAGCTCGACACGCTCGAGGCGTACTGGCGTGCACGAGGTCGTGGTCGTTACCGGCTTCCATGACGAACTCGTCAACGAAGCGATTGCTCGGCGGACCGGCGGGCCAAACGTCCGCACGATCTTCAACCCTTTCTACAAAGTGGCCGACAATACCGGCTCGCTCTACATGGCGCGCGAGGAACTGAGCGGCGAATGCCTGGTGTGGAACGGCGACACTTTGGTGTCGAAGGCGCTGATGGCCAAGGTCGTCGGCAACAATCGCTCGGGCATTTGCGTCACCATCGACCGCAAGGACGGCTATGACGACGACGATATGAAGGTGGTCGCCGCGGATGACGGCCGCCTCCGCGCGATCGGCAAGCGGATCAGCGAAGGCGTCAACGCGGAATCGATCGGCCTTCTCGCCTTCCGCTCAGGCGGCGCCGAGCAGTTCCGCGAAGCCATCGAACGCGCGATGCGGACCAGCGAAGGAACGACCATCTGGTACCTGCGCGTGATCCACCACCTCGCGCAAAATGGCGAGGTGTGGACGCTCGACATCAACGGCAACGAATGGGGCGAAGTCGACTTCCCGCCCGATGTCGAGGCTGCGCAGCAGCTGACGGCGGGCTGGGATGCGGCGGAGCGTGCGGCCGCGTGAAGGCGGACCGAGCACGCTGCTTAGTTTGAAGCGGCGACTTGCGCTCTGTACCGAGCCATCTCGGCCTCATGCGCTCGGAGGGCGGCCTCGCTTGCGGCCTTCGCTTTTGCGTAGTTGATCAACACACGGTCCGCCTCGGCCTGCTGCCGAGCCACGGTCTGCGCATGGTCCTCCTGAGCACGCCGATAGTCGTCGGCAATTCGTTTCCGCTCCGCGATTTCCGCGTCGTCGGTGATCATTACCTGCGTTCCAAGTTCGGTGATGCCGTAGAGTTGCTTTGCAAACTGGTTCGGCAAACGAATGCATCCGTGCGATGCGGGATACCCCGGCAGATCGCCGGCATGGATCGCGATGCCTTTCGACGTGAGGCGCTGCATGTAAGGCATTGGCGCGTTGTCGTAGGTCGTCGACCGATGCATCACCTTCTTTTCAAGAATGGTGAAAACGCCAGTCGGCGTTTCGCGTCCAAGGGTGCCGGTCGATATCGCCGAAGCGGCCATCAGCACGCCGTCCCGGTAAACCATCACACGCTGAGCCGTCAGGTCGATTGTCAGTAGCAGCGGGCCGCTCGATGGGGCCTTCGCGTCCCAGATGTATTCACCCGGTCCAAGCGCCGCGGCGCGTTCCGCAATCGTCCGATCAGGGTCGGGCGCCGGTTGAGCCGCCGCGGACGTCGCAACGAACACCAGGAATCCCAAAGATAACAGCGATTTCAACACAAGCTCTCATTTAGGGTTTGATCGCCAGAAATTCACCCGGCGCGATGCGCGGCGTAGATGACAGACATTGCCCCAGCCTGAATTCACGCTTGCCCGCGGCCTCAGGCGAACAGCTGTTGCGGCGGGAAGAACAGTTGGTGGGCTGTTTCCAAGGTCGCGAAGGTCAGGACTGTCGTCACCGCCATGATCGCACAGATCCTGGCCGAGAATTTCACCGGTCGGCGGCCAGGTACTGCAGGCTTTCCGGCAGGCGTCTGCTGGATGTCACGCATTGACGGCAACATGGGGAGGAGCGCTGGCGGCCTGGGCCGGGCCGACGGCCGCACCGACTGCGACGGTGCTCATGGCGATCGCGGCGGAAATGGCGATGAACGTGCGCTTCAACGAAGACTGAATGGACATTTGGTTTCTCCCTTTTTGGCTCCGCTTGCTTCGCGAGGCCTCGGTCGAAACTATTCAAGGGCCGTGCCAATGGCGGAAAAGCGCCATTTCTTTCGCCGAACCCGCGAAGCAGGTCGAAAACTCGCCAAGAGTAGGGAAATCCTCCCACGTCATCCGCGGAGGAAAGCATCAATCACACAGAAATTTACGGAGCTGGCGGCAGGAACCTGCTGGCAACATCCCTCGCCAGTCGCGCCGGACGCTGGGTCACCGCGTCGAGGCAGCACCAGCAGCTCTTCACTTCGCTGAGCACATCCTGACCGCGGCGAACGATGGTGGTGAAGTACGCACGAGCGCCTTCGACTTTTTCGGCGATTACTTCCGCGACGACATTGTCCTGGAGGAAGGTCGGCTTGCGGTAGGAAATCTCATGCTTGAGCGCGACCCACAGGTGACGAGCGACCGCGTCGGGCGGAGCGACGCTCTGCCAATAGTCGATCACCGCGTCCTGCACCCACTTGAGGTACACGCTATTGTTGACATGACCCATGTGGTCGATGTCAGCAGGCTCGATGAGCGACAGAGTGACGAAACATGGTCGGGCGGCTCGAATTCCATTAGGGACTCAAGCTGTCACTAGCTGACATCAGTGTCAATTAGATGTCGGCGACGCACGGCCTATATGTAGGGCGGACTGTCGAGTCCGGCCGGGCTTTTAGTGAAAATCTCATGGCCCGTCTTCCGTGATCCCGATCGAATGTTCGAACTGGGCCGACAGTGAACGGTCACGAGTGACGGCCGTCCAGCCATCGTCGAGCATCTTCACGTCCGGACGACCGATGTTGATCATCGGCTCGACCGTGAAGAACATGCCCGGGCGAAGCTCGGGGCCGGTGCCGGGGCGGCCGGCGTGGACGACTTCAGGGCTGTCGTGGAACAGCCGCCCTACCCCATGCCCGCAAAAATCGCGGACGACGGTGTAGCGGCGAGCCTCGGCATGACGCTGGATGGCGGCGGCGATGTCGCCGAGGCGATTGCCGGGCTTCGCCTGCTCGAGGCCGAGCATGAGGCATTCGTAGGTGACCTCGACCAGCTTGCGCGCCTTGAGGCCGACGTCGCCGACCAGAAACATGCGGCTGGTGTCGCCATGCCAGCCATCGACGATCGGCGTGACGTCGATGTTGACGATGTCTCCGTCCTTCAGCTTCCGGTCCTCCGGAATGCCATGGCAGACGACATGATTGATCGAGGTGCAGCAGCTCTTGGTATAGCCGCGATAGCCGAGGGTCGCCGGGATCGCGCCTTCGCGAAGCATGTGCTCGCGGACGATGTCGTCCAGTTCGCCGGTCGTTACGCCGGGAACGACGTGCGGAACCAGCGCGTCGAGAATCTCGGCGGCAAGGCGCCCGGCCTTGCGCATGCCCTCGAAGCCTTCCGGCCCGTGCAGCTTGATCTGGCCGTTGCGGGCCTCGACCCGATCCTCGGCTCCGACAGTGATATATTCGGTCATCGTCAGCTACATAGGCGAGGCGTCCCGAATTTGCACCCGCCACAGGTCGAAACTCGCTTTGAACTTGCAACGGTTCAGCGCGTATGGGCGAGGCATGGCTGATGAAAAGGTCTGGACCGCGGCACTGCTGGTGATCGGCGACGAGATTTTGTCCGGCCGAACGCAGGACAAGAACGTCGCGCAGGTCGCCGAATGGCTGAACCGGCAAGGAATCCGGCTGGAGGAAGTCCGCGTCGTTCCCGACGTCCAGGGCCGCATCGCGGAAGCGGTCAACGCGCTTCGGACGACCTACGACTATCTGCTCACCACCGGGGGAATCGGCCCGACCCATGACGACATCACCGTTGACTCGATCGCGGCAGCGTTCGGGGTGCCGGTCGTGGTCCATCCGCACGCCCGGAAACTCCTTGAAGACTATTACGCGACCCGGGGCGGCGTGACCGACGCGCGGTTACGGATGGCGAGAGTCCCGGAGGGTGCCGAACTCATCCCAAATCCTACCTCAGGCGCTCCCGGCGTGAAGATCGGCAATGTCTACATCATGGCCGGCGTACCTAGTATTGCAGGGGCGATGCTCGCCGCGCTCGACGGCAAGCTTGAAGGCGGGCGGCCTGTCGTTTCTTCGACCGTCGGAGCTTATGCACCCGAAAGCGAAGTCGCGGACCTCCTTCGCGAGACTGAGGAAGCTCATGCCGGCGTCGCGATCGGAAGCTATCCGTTCTTCAAGGACGGCAAATATGGCGCGAACTTCGTCGTCCGTTCCGACGACGGTGAGCTGGTCGACCGGACCGCGAAAGCCCTGGAGCAACGCCTCGCGGACGCCGGAATAGAGCCCTTCCCCGGCGGAATCTGAGCCTATTGCTGCTTTGCGGCGACAGGCTAAGCTTCCGGCTTCGGGGGCCAAGCAATGTCGGACGACGAGGCGCAGTCGACGATCTTCCTGAGCTACGCTCACGCCGACAAGGCGAAGGCGCAGCGCATTGCCTCAGCGCTCGAAAAGTCTGGCTACGTAGTTTGGTGGGACGCGCTGATCGAAGGCGGCTCGCGCTTCGCCCAGTCGATCGATGAAGCGCTCGACAAGGCCGACGCGGTCGTCGTCCTCTGGTCGAAGAATTCGATCGAGTCCGACTGGGTCAAGGACGAGGCCTCGCACGCCCGCGACCGTCAGCGACTGGTCCCGATCTCGCTCGATGGCAGTCATCCGCCGCTTGGTTTCCGCCAATATCAAATGATCGACCTGTCGCAGTGGCGCGGCAAAGCGGAAGCATCGCAAATGGATGCCGTGCGGCGCGCGATTGCATCTGCCGTGGGGCAGTCACCCGCGCGCACTGCGGTTGGCGCCGCACCCGTCAGCCGCAGGAAGGCGATGTTCGCCGGCGGTGCTGCCGCTGCCACAGCGGCGGGCGGCGCAATCGCCTGGAAGGCTGGACTGTTCAGCGGTTCGCCTGCCGCTTCGAGAAGCATCGCCGTCCTGCCGTTCAAGAACCTCAGCGGCGATCCGAGCCAGGCTTTCCTTTCGGACGGCCTGACCGAAGAAATCCGCTCGACGCTTTCGCGGAATGCGCGGCCTGATGGTCCTCGCCGGAACCACGTCCGCCGCCGCGAGCAACGACTGGCGAAGACGCGAAGACCATCTCCAGCAAGCTCGGCGTCGGCTACCTTCTCGATGGATCGGTGCAGCGCGCGGGCGACCGAGTGCGCGTTTCGACCAACCTTACCGATGGCCGAACCGGCTTTTCGGAATGGTCGCAAAGCGTCGACCGGAAACTCGACGACATTTTCGCTTTCCAGAGCGAGATTGCGAACAGCGTTCCAGACGCCTTGTCGGTGCGCATGGCGACCGACGCGCCGTCGCTCGGCGGCACGCGCAATTCCAAGGCTTACGAGGCCTACCTTCGCGGCAAGGCGCTCTACAATCTGGCGAAGGACGAGGAGAGCCGACCGCGAGGCGCGAGCAAACTTCGAAGTCGCCATTGCGGCCGATCCCGACTTTGCTCTGGCCCATGCCGCCCTGTCGCGGGTCCTCGCCTCGACTCGCGTCGCAGAACGCGAAGCTGAGCGAACTAAAGCCTCTCTATTCCGCGGCTGCTCAACAGGCGCGAGCGCGCAATCGAGCTCGCGCCAAGGCTGGCCGAAGGCCATCTCGCGCTCGGCTATGCGAAGTTCGCGGGCTTTCTCGACGTGCGAGGCGCGAAGCCGTCGTACGACAAGGCCTATGAATATGGCCGAGGGGATGCGGATATCATTCTGCTCTATGCGCTCTATGTAGTGCGGGCGCGTCGCTTCGGGGAGGCGCGGGACGCGATCGAGCGCGCACTTGCGCTGGATCCCGCTCAACCCCCGAACTCACCGGGCGTCGGGATTGATCGCTTATGCGTCGCGCCGGTACGGCGATGCGGTCGATGCCTATCGCCGCGCGCTTCAGCTCAACCCGGACATCTCGAACGCCAATGCCTTCATGGGCAATGCGTTGATGCAGCTGAACAAGCTGCAAGACGCCCGGACGGCGATCGCCGCGGAAAAGAGCGACATGTTCAGGCTGACGAGCCTCGCCATCCTCGAGCATCGCGCCGGCAATGCGGCCGCCGCGCAGGCAACCTTCGACGCCCTGGTCGCGAAGCTGGGAGATGCCGCGGTCTATCAGCAGGCGGAAGTGATGGCTCAATTCGGCAGGGCTCGCGAGACGATGGCCTTGCTGGAGCGTGCTCGCTCGGTGGGAGACCCCGGGCTGACCGCAATTGCCACCGATCCGATGCTCGACCCCATATCTCGAGACCCGAATTTCGTCCGATTGGCAAAGGAACTGGGGTTTGTGTGACGTCATTTCACAGGGGTCTATCGCAACCGCCTCATTCGTGAGACTTTCCGCGTCCCACCTGAGGAGAGCGGCCATGCTAATGCACGACGGAATGGGAATTGGGGCTTCTGGTCCCGAAGACGAGGAAAACGACGACGATCGGGGCGACCCAGGCGACCGTGGTGATCCAGGTGACCGCGGCGATCCCGGCGATCGCGGCGATCCAGGCGACCGCTAAGGAAGCTCGCTGACTGATGGGTCGCTCGCCATCGCGCGGGCGACCCAGTCGCGAAAATGCTCGTTGTCGATGCGCAGATACACGCCCGCGCCATCCTCGCGATAGCAACCCTCACCCCAGTTCACGACGCCGACCAGCTGAGGATTGTCGCCCTCGAGAACCAACGGGCCGCCGCTATCGCCGGTACACGTGTCGGCATCGTCGCCAGGCGTCCGCCCGGTCGCGCATAGCTGGTAGTCCGGGACATTCTGATATTGCGGATAGTCCGCGCAATCGACCGTCTTCAGGTCGACCGACGTTAGCTCCGACTTGAAATCCCGATCCCTTCTTCTCATCGAGCTTGCCCCATCCCGTCGCGTAGACGTTGACGCCCGCTTCCAGCGGCGGACCGTCATAGAGCGCGATGGCCTCGACCGGACCGGCTTTGGATTCATCAGTCTCGCCGTCCTTCGACGAAATGAATGAGCGCGACGTCATAGGCGTGCTGCTTCTGGTTCCAGTCGGCGTGACGAACCATGCGGTCGATCCGGTAGGTCACGCCCTCATCATTATCGATGTAGTCGGCGCCCAGCCGCACCCGGTGACCGTTGGCGATCCTCGCTGCATTGATGCAGTGCGCCGCCGTCAGCACCCAGCCTTGCGCGATGAGCGAACCGCCGCACTTGTGCGCCAGGTCCCAGCCGTCGCGGCCGCTTTCCATGTCTTCCTGAGTCCAGACGGGATGGCCGCTGTAGATTTGCGCCTGCCAGGGCGTCGCACCGGTTGCGCCTTCTCTGTTCGGCCGGTCTCGGCCTCTTGAAGCGCGAGTGCGGCGGCGGCGAATAGTATCAGCATGGACAGTCCCCCCGACATGACCAGGCTGGAGCGGGTAACGGGAATCGAACCCGTACGTTCAGCTTGGGAAGCTGACAGGCTACCACTACATCATACCCGCTCGGCAGCGAGTATCGAATTAGGTCTTGCCTGAACGACCGTCAACGCGCTCTACATCGGCGCCGTGGGGGACATCGAACAGCAGCCGGTAAAGGTCGAGGCCGAAGCGCTCGGCGGGCGCCGCTTGCGCTATTTCGATTTCGTGATGGTCGCGTTCGTCACCATCCTGCTGCTGTCGAACGTGCTCGGCGCAGGCAAGGTAGCCGTCGTGAACCTGCCGGTGCATCGGCGACTGGCCGTTCGGCGCGGGCATCCTGTTCTTTCCCTTGTCCTATGTGATCGGCGACGTCCTGACCGAGGTTTACGGTTACGCCCGAGCGCGCCGCTGCATCTGGGCCGGTACCGCCGCGCTGCTGTTCATGGCCTTCATGGCGATGGTCGTCGTCGCCTTGCCGCCTGCCCACGACTGGACCGGCCAGCCTGCCTACGAACAGGTCTTCGGCCAGGTCCCGCGCATTGTGTTCGCTTCGATCCTCGCCTTCTGGGCGGGCGAATTCGCCAACAGCCTGGTCCTCGCGAAAATGAAGCTCTGGACCCAGGGCAAGCATCTGTGGACGCGCACGATCGGCAGCACGGTCATCGGCCAAGGGCGTCGACAGCCTGATCTTCTATCCGCTCGCCTTCTGGGGCGCCGCAGGGTTGGACCAACGACCTGGTCGTCAAGGTCCTGCATCACCCAGTGGGTGCTGAAGGTCAGCTGGGAAGCACTACTAACGCCGGTCACCTATCTCGTCGTCGGCTTCCTGAAGCACCGGGAAGGCGTGGACGTGTACGACGAGCGGACCGATTTCACTCCATTTCGAGCGAAGATTTAACATTTGTTGTCCACATAACTGCCTGTAGCTTGCGCGTATTGCCTGGGGGTCGACCGCGTGAACAGCGAGATCAAAAACAATCCAAAGCCCGAAGGCCCCCGGCCCAGAAAAAGCGCGCGCGTGCCGCTACAGGCCGAAGTGCTGCTCCGCCGTAGCGGCCAAAGCCATTACCGGGTGAATGTCCACGACATTTCGGCCGAGGGATGCCGGATGGAGTTCGTGGAACGCCCACGCCTCGATGAGACCGTGTGGGTCAAATTCGACGGGCTCGACGCGGTCGAATCCAGCGTCTGCTGGATCAAGGGCCACGATGTGGGGATCGAGTTCGCACGACCCATCCACGCCGCCGTCTTCGACGTGCTCGTGCAGCGCCTCAGAGGCCGCTGAATCCACTCCATTTCGGTACAGCCATTTCGGTTACGGAACAGCGCCTGCCGGCGGGCGGTTAGCTCGATGCCCTTGCCCGCCGATCCCCCGCGGGCGTGGGTGCACGCTGGCGGCCCGGGCTGCACCGGACATCGAGCCTGGGCCGCCTTTACATAGGTTATCCTCCAATCGAGCCAGGCCACGCTAAACCTCGCTCAGGTTTGTGATCCTTTTGCATGCTTGATCGCGAACCGAGGTCCGCCAGTGCTTCGAGCGACGCTGTGCTGGCGGACCTCTTCATCACACATCAACAAATGTTGGTTGCTGGACACCGCCGTTAAATTGCCGTTTACTCGACATCGAGATTCGCCACGCGGCTCGGCAAGACTGCGACGGCGATCTCACCCTTGCTTGTCACAAGGTCTGAAGCGGCCTGGATCGAACCCAAACCCGGTCCTGGCCGCTTCTTCTTTTCCAGCCTTACCGTCCCGTGAAAAGTTCACACGCCCCCTGACTCTTCGGCGCGCTTCGGGAATCCCTAGCGCAGGCCGCATTCGCGGCGAATCACAATTCAAACGAGGTCATGATGGCAACCGACGCGGGCAGCATCCTTTCGCGCATCAAGGACGAGGAGATCGATTGGGTCGACCTCCGCTTCACCGACCCCAAGGGCAAGTGGCAGCATCTGACCATGGCCGCGGGCCTCATCGACGAAGACCAGCTGACCGACGGCTTCATGTTCGACGGATCCTCGATCGCCGGCTGGAAGGCGATCAACGAAAGCGACATGATCCTGAAGCCGGACCTCGAAGCCGCCTACATCGATCCGTTCAGCGCGACGCCGATGATGGTCCTGTTCTGCAACGTCGTCGAACCGGCGACCGGCGATCTCTACAGCCGCGACCCGCGTTCGACCGCAACCCGCGCCGAGGCCTATCTCAAGCAGACCGGCATCGCCGATACCGTCTACGTCGGTCCGGAAGCCGAGTTCTTCATGTTCGACGATGTGCGGTTCGAGGACGGCTATAACGCCTGCGGCTACCGCATCGACGATATCGAGCTGCCGACCAACACCGGCCGCGAATATGAGGGCGGCAACCTCGCCCATCGTCCGCGCGCCAAGGGCGGCTATTTCCCGGTTGCTCCGGTCGACAGTGCGCAGGACATCCGCGCCGAAATGCTCTCGACGATGATCGAGATGGGCCTGCCCTGCGACAAGCACCACCACGAAGTCGCGGCCGCCCAGCATGAGCTCGGTCTCACCTACGGCGAGCTCGTCGACCACCGCCGACCGCATGCAGGTCTACAAATATGTCGTGCACATGGTCGCGCAGGCCTACGGCAAGACGGCGACGTTCATGCCGAAGCCGATCGCGCAGGATAACGGCTCGGGCATGCACACCCATTTCTCACTGTGGAAGGGCGGCAAGCCACTGTTCGCAGGCAGTGGCTATGCGGGTCTCAGCGAGCTGGCGCTTTATTTCATCGGCGGCGTCATCAAGCATGCCCGCGCGCTGAACGCTTTCACCAACCCGACGACCAACAGCTACAAGCGGCTGGTCCCGGGCTTCGAGGCGCCGGTCCTCCTCGCTTACTCGACGCCGCAATCGCTCCGCTTCCTGCCGCATCCCGTACGGCACGGGCGAAAAGGCGAAGCGCGTCGAGTTCCGCTTTCCCGGACGCGATGGCCAATCCCTACCTCGCATATGCGGCGATCCTGATGGCCGGCCTCGACGGCATCCAGAACCGCATCCATCCCGGGCGATCCGATGGACAAGAACCTCTACGACTTGCCGCCGCAGGAACTGGTCAACGTCCCGACCGTCTGCGGCTCGCTCCGGGAGGCTCTGGTCAACCTGCAGGCCGACCGCGCCTTCCTGACCAAGGGCGATGTCTTCAGCGAGGATCAGATCGATGCCTACATCGAGCTGAAGTGGGAAGAAGTGATGCGTTGGGAGACGACGCCGAGCCCGGTCGAATTCGACATGTACTATTCGTCTTAAGGCTCACTTCTTATTAACTGAGATCAGGCATTGATGCCCTTATGGGTGTCGAAGGTACGCGCAACAGCTTCCGGGCTGCGATCCTGAGCGGGGAGAAACCCACGCTCGTGGTAACCGACAAGAATCCTCAGTGCGAAGGCGCTGCGGGTGCTCTGGATAATGTCAGCATTCCGCGCTCGGAAGCCCGCAGGGGCGACCATCGCGGTGGCGACCGCCATCGTTTGAGCAGTGAGTCCGTGACGGCGTCTACAATGGCGAGCAGCATGACGTTGAGGTCGTGAACCTCTCGTCGGGCGGCGCGATGATCCGCTGCGGCTTTACGCCGAAGCTCTGGGACATGGTCGAGCTTCGGCTTGGCGAGGGACCGGGGCTTCAGGGCGCAGTCCGTTGGATCAGGGGCGACAGCATCGGCCTGGAATTCGCTCACGAAACCCAGATCGACTGCAACCGCCAGCAGCGCTCGGAACTGTTGCTCAGCGTCATCCAGCGCAATTTCCCGGATCGGATTCACCTCCACGACGACGAAGCCTACGAAGCCGAAGACCGAGGCGGCGGAAGAAGACCTCGGTGCACGCGACGAGAAGCGGCATCCGCTCATCTGGATGGGCGAAATTCACTATGCGCACGACAGCAACCCCGTCCGCCTTCGCAACGTCTCGGCCGGCGGCGCATTGGTCGACGTCGCGGTCGATTATCCGCTGGAAGCCGAAGTCATGCTCGACCTGGGAGATGCCGGGCAATACTTCACGATCGTGCAGTGGGTCGCCGGCGACCAGGCAGGCCTTCGCTTCGTCCGGCCGTTCGACATTGCCAACCTCGCGAAGGCCAAGCCGGACGTCATGCCGCACAGCTGGAACGTCCCCACCTTCCTTCATTCGAACGAGGACGAGGACGCAAGCGACTCCCCCTGGGATTCGCATTGGAGCCGTAGCTCGATCGAAGAAATCCGCACCGATCTCGAAGGCTTCCTGAAGCGCTAATCAGTCCTCGAGAATGAGGCTGTGCTGCTTGGTCTCCGGCAGCATCAGGAATCCGATCGCGGCCATTCCGATGACCACTGACAGATACCAGTAAAAGCCGCTCTCGATGCCGGCCTGCTTGAACCACAAAGCGACGTATTCGGCGGTGCCGCCGAAGATCGTGTTGCCGACCGCATAAGGCAAAGCGACGCCCAGGGTCCGGATGTGTGCGGGAAACAGCTCGGCTTTGATGAGCCCGCTGATCGAGGTGTACGAGCCGAGAATGATCAGCGGCACGAGAACCAGCGCAAGCGCCGTCAGCGGCACGGTGACGACGCTGATCGCGGTGTAGACCGGCACCGATACCAACGCGCCGCCGAAACCGAACACATACAGCATCGGCTTCCTTCCCCAGCGGTCCGCGGCCATCCCCCACCACGGCTGGATCAGCATGAAGACGACGAGGGCGATGGTCATGATCATCGTCGCAGTCGGCCGCGAAAAGCCGCTCGTGTTGACGAGGAACTTCTGCATATAGGTCGTGTAGGCGTAGAAGGCTGCCGACCCGCCGCCACTGATCGCCGCGACGATCAGGAATTCACGCGGGTGATTGCGCCACAGGTCGATGATCGACGACTTGGCCCGGTCCGCGCCCTGCCTGACGAAGGATTCCGTTTCGGTCAGTCGTGCGCGGAGGAAGTAGACGCCGAATGCGAGCAATGCACCGATGCCGAAAGCGACACGCCAGCCCCATTCCTGCACCTCGGAATCCGGCATCACGCTCTGCAGCAAGACGACCACGGCCAGCGCGAGAAGCTGGCCGCCAATCAGCGTGATGTACTGGAAACTCGCCCAGAACGCCCGGCGATTGCGCATCGCCTTTTCGGAAAGATAGGTCGCGCTGGCGCCATATTCGCCGCCGACCGACAGCCCCTGCAACATTCGTGCAAGCACCAGGACCGTCGGCGCGATCCAGCCGGCCGTCGCGTAGGTCGGCGCGCAGGCGATCATCAGCGATCCGCCGGCCATCAGCGCAACGGACAAGGTTAGCCCAGACTTGCGGCCATGGCGGTCGGAATAGACGCCCATCATCCAAGCACCGATCGGCCGCATCAGGAAGCCGACGGCGAAGATCGCGGCGGCGCTGAGCAGTTGGGCCGTCGCGTCTTCCTTCGGAAAGAAAACCGGCGCGAAGTAGATCGTCAGCGCCGAATAAGCGTACCAGTCGTACCACTCGACAAGGTTGCCGGCCGAACCGCCGAGGATGTCCCGGATGCGCTTCGCGTTACCCGAAGCGCCGGAAACCGCCGCGGTAGCCACCAGCTATGCCGCCTTGGCTGCGCGAGCCCGCGCGGCCGCTCCGTGACCGTAAATCAGGTAGAGCACGACGCCGATTGCCTGGGCCGCGAAGAAGAACAGCTGGGTCCGAACCGGCAGGCTGTAGAACAGGTACAGGCAGCCGAGGATTCCGAAGGTTCCGACCAACGGCGCGAGAGGCGCGCGGAAGCGCCGCTCCCGGTTGGGCTCGCGCTTGCGGAGCACCAGCATCGCCGCACAAACGGCGACGAACGCCGCCAGCGTGCCGGCATTCGCCAGCGCCGCAATCGACGCCAGCGGAATCAAGCCCGCGAAAATTGACGTGACGATCGCCGTGAAGATCGTGATCCGCACCGGCGTCCCGCGGCTCGACACTCGCGCCAGCGACGACGGCAGCAGGCCGTCGCGAGCGACCGTGAAGAAGATGCGGCTCTGACCGTAGAAGAAGGCCAGGATCACCGTCGGTAGGCGATGACTGCTGACGCGCCGAGCACTCGCGCCGCCCAGGGCTGGCCGATCTCGCGCAGGATGAGAGCGAGCGGCTCGGCACTATCGGCAAAGCCAGTGTAGGACGACCGCCCCGATCGCAGCCGCTGCAACCAGCATGTAGATGGCCACGCACACCACCATCGACCCGACGATGCCGATTGCCAGGTCGCGGCTCGGGATCCTTGGCTTCCTCGGCAGCGGTCGCGATGGCATCGAATCCGTAGAAGGCGAAGAAGATGATCGCCGCCGCGGCCATCACGCCGACCTCGCTCCCGAGGCCGCATCCGATCAGTTCGGGAAACCGTAGGGCATGAAGGGTCGAAATGGGCCGCGTTGAATACCGGCAAGGCGACGGCGATGAACAACGCCAGCGCCGCCATCTTGATGACGACCAGGATCGCATTCACGCGCGCACTTTCACGCGTGCCGGCGATCAACATTCCCGCCACGACCGAAGATGATGAAAATCGCAGGGACGTTGTACGATGCCCGCCAAGTTCGGGCCCGTTTATCAGCGAGCTCAGGTAACCCTAACCCGATCGATTGCAGGAACCCGGCGGCGTAGCCCGACCAGCCGACCGCGACTGCGCTGACCACCAAAGTATATTCGAGGATCAGCGCGACGCCGATCATCCACGCGATCAGCTCTCCGAACACGGTGTAGGAATAGGTGTAGGCGCTGCCCGACGCCGGGATCATCGTCGCGACTTCGGCGTAGGCCAGAGCGGCGCAGGCGCAGATGATGCCGGCAATCGCGAACGAAAGGATGACGGCAGGGCCCGCCTTGCCGGCGCCAACGCCGATCAACGTCAGGATGCCGGTGCCGACGATCGCACCGACGCCCAGGGCGACCAGATGCGGCCAGGATAATGTCTGCGCAAGACGGTGCTCTTCGGGAAGGTCCTCGCGGGCAACGACCTGCTTGCGCACATTCCAATTCTTCATGCTCGCCCCCGCTCGGTCGTCATCCCGGACTTGATCCGAAATCCGCCTGTCTCGGTACGGTTGAAGAAGAAGGCGGTTGCCGGGTCAAGCCCGGCATGACGAGTTGGTGGAAGTTGACGAAATCGACGATGCCGAACCGTTGCCCCTGTCACTCCGATTGAGTGAAACCGGGGGGTCTTCCACTTCTTCCACTTCGTGACCTTCACGCGCTGCCATGCGCCGCTGAGAGCGAGCTTGCGGACGACTTTTCTGCAGCGCCAAACAGGCATTCTGCACGAAAGCACAGATGCAAGCCTGTAGGACAGCGTTTTGGGCTAATGTCAGCTTTCGACCCATTCCTGCCATTAGCTTCCGGCGGGGGCAAACAGACCGGTTTTTGTAACTCAAACCAACACATCTTTTCTTGGCAGGGGAAGTAGAAGCCGGTCACCCACGCCTGCCGTTTTCAAAAAGATAGCTGAGGTTCGGTTTTCCGGAACAAGATATGGACCATCGTCCTTGTTGATACTCGTTCGGCGTGCCAGTGTAGCCGTGCGCTGCCCAGACCGTCCACGACCGCTTTGGGACCGATGTGCCAGTAAATCTCTCGTATGGCTATTCCGTTCTCCTGCTCGACTTCGGTCCCGGTAAACCCGACCTGTTCGCGGTTCCAAAGGGCCTTGCAATCTACGGTCGCCGGGATGCGAAGCTAATGGATCGCTTTACTTCGACGATTTGATCCCCTCACGTCTTCCTCCCGCCGCGCGGGGTCTCGCCGATCTGCGCCGCGTAATCTGCGAGAACGTGGGACCTGACATCTGTGTTCACCAATGGAATCAGCGCCGAGCCGTCTCTTTGCCCACGAGTGTCAGCTTTCCACCCATTCCTGCCGCGTGCAGCTTTCGACCCATTGCAGACACTTCGCGGCCAAGCATTCAGCGCGTGGCTGACATGAACAACCAACCGAAATGCTCGCTAAGGACCGACTCTTGAGGCGGCTGCCTATGTTGGTTTGGAGGACTGGTGGCGATCCCAGGCGCGTTCGACAACCGGCTTCGGCCTCGCTGGCGCACTCGTCATCTTCCTCGCACTTCTAGCGCTGCTCCTTACATTCATAGTGGGCGCGAATGCGCCGAGTGCGAAGATGGCGCTGGCGCAGAGCGCAGAGGGCCGAAGTCCAATCTAAGCTAGTGGCAGGTTTCGACCCATTGCGGACATTGGCGGCGGATGCGAACCAAGCCCGTGTTCGGGAGTAATCCTTATGTTCATGCTGTGTCCAGCTTTCCACGCCGTTGCGCTCTTGAGCTCATAACGCTTGAAGAGCCGCGAGGCGCTTCACCTTATGCGCCCTCGGCCCTGTCACGATCCGGTGGAATGACCCCGATAGCGGCGGTGAGGACACACTTGTCGCCACGGGAGTGAAGTCGGCCACCGCGACCAGCTGAGTGCGCGAGACAGTCAGCTATTACACCCGAGCAAACCACAGATCGGGCGGCGCTTTGACGTCTTGCGCGAGCGCGCCTAGCCCTGGATTCAGCGCAAGTCGCGCTTGGCTTTCTGCCGAGGGCTCCTCGACCGCGTCCCCCAATATCGACCGGCGCAACTGAGAAGCCGCGTTCACGCGGCAAATCGAGAGGCTTTGTGGTCCGCGAGCTAAGGGGGCGTTTCAGTCGAAGTTCGGATTTCATGCGCTGAAGTCCTGAATGGGTTGGGCGCAATCTAAATCCACCTGATAAGGGCGGCGAAGCCCTATCGTGTCTGATAAATGTCGCCACCGTCACTGGCTTCAATTCGGCTTTAGCGGGAACGAATATTATGAGCGAAAGCGAACGACCGCTTTCCACCCATTCCTGCCATTAGCGTCGTGGCAGCTATCGACCCATTGCAGCATTAGAACGTCGGGCCTAGACTGTTCACATGCTTGCCAGCTAAGAAGGTCTGGGGATCAGTTCGCCTTCTCATCCGTGCTCGCGCCGCTCAATCCTTTTGGTAGCGTCTGGCTGCTCCCAACGAGATCAGAGCGAGGAGGAACTGATCAATCTGAGCCATTTGACGTCAACACGCACGGCAAAGGGTCAAGGGAACCTTATCGAAAAAGCCTTCGATCCCAACGTTGTCTACTTGCCGGAAATGATTTGTGTGGGCTTCAACTCCGCGAGCTTCATCTGCCGGTTATGTCGGAGGGTGACACGACGGTCGTGCTTCTGGCTGATCTACCCGAGCTCGCTACGCCCACGAGCGCGTCATCCCTTCACCTATCCAGCATGGATGTAGCTAATGGCAGCTTTCCACTCAAAGCAGACATAAGCCACGGATCTGCGCTAGTAATCCTTGCTGATGCGGACGTTGGCGCTGGTTCGGCCGATCGTCGAGATGGACGACAGCAGGGATAGCCAGCGGGTCACCTGATACTCGGCCCGCGTCGCCGAATAGCCCTGCCCGTCGGTGATCACCTCGACGAACAATTTGCGGGTCACATACTTGCCTGCCGCGACCGCCGTTTTCTGCCCGGTCGCGATGTCGGCCGGAAGAATGCGCAGGCGATCGAGGCCGACCGCCCGGCGGACGCTGTTGATCGGATCGAGGCTGCCCGATCCGGATTGCAGCGCCGCAATCGCGCTTGCGAGCTGGAGCGCTTCCGGTGCCGACAGATTGGTGATCGAGGTGCCGAAGAGGATTCGCGACAGAAGCTCGTCCTGCGGAAGCTGCGGGACGCTGGCGAAGGTAATTTCGGGATGGAGCCCGGTGCCGCCGACGATAACGGTGGCGTTCAGTCCCTGGACGCTCGCCTCCGCGCGAATGTCGAGCTGCGGATCGGGCGGGCTCTCGCCGCGGAAGCGGATCACGCCGCGGTCGAGGCGGAAGTTGCGGCCGGCGAAATCATAGTCGCCGCGAACAAGGTCGGCGCGGCCGGTGAAGCGAGGGGCATCCGCAGTCCCGCCGACATCCAGATTCGTCCGCCAGATACTGTCGATGCCAAGGCCGCGCGCACGGAGCTCGCCTCCCTCGACATTGATCGCCAGCTTCCACGGGTGAAGGTCGGCCGTTTCGATGACTTCGTCTTCGTCGAGCCCGACATCCCTGACCTGCAATTGGGGTACGCCCGCCGCGGCGCTTGCCTGACCCAAGGTGAAGCGGCCGTTGTCGAGGTGGAGATCGCCGGAGATCGTGCCGGTGCGGCCATCCGACTTCACCTTGAGCGGTCCGGTTACGCGAGCGGCGATGTCGTCGCGGTTGAGAAGTAGCGCCTGTTTCGCATTGAAGTTGAGATCGAGGGCAGCCGCGCCTCCGGCGAAGGTGACCGTGCCGTTGCCCTCGATAGCGCCGTTGCCCGCGGTCGTGCCTGCAAGCCGACTGAAGATCAGGCGCGACCCGTCGAAGCGGCCGTCCGCTTGCAGCTTCTCGATCAAGGTACCCGTCACGGGGCTTTCCAGCCTGGCGGTCGACGTTCGAACCGACCCGCGGATCGTGGGGTCGGTCAGTCGTCCACCGATGTCCGCGCCAATGGCGACCTGACCGGTCAGATCGAAAATCTCGGTCCCCGACAAGCGCCACAAGGTGTCGGCCGACCCGGCATAGCGAAGCTGCGCAAACAACGGCGCATTCATCAGCTCCGCCATCAGGTCGCCGCCGCCGATCGGTGCAAAACGGGCCTGGACCCGGCCGATCGTCTGGCCGTCGCTGACGGCGACGGCGCGCATGGCGGCCTGGTTGCCCGACACAATTGCGGCGAGACCGACATCGATCGGCTTCGAAGCAAGAACCAGCCCCGCTCGGCTAAGCCCGCGAATCTTGAGGTCGGCACGCCCGCTTCGGTTGCCCTTCCACGCATAATCGAGGCGACCGCTGGCAATCCCGCTGAGGTCGAGATTGGGCCAACCGAGATCGAGCACCTCAAGCGGCATGGACTGGAGCTGCGCGTGCACCTCCGGCCGAGACCCGCTTCGCCCGGAGACGACCGCCCGACCGCCTGCAAAGGAGACGCTGGTCGGCGACAGCTCCCACCCATCGCCAGCCTTGGTGAGAACGGCGGCCTGATTGAGAACCAAAGGCCGCCGTTCGACCGAGCCTTTTCCGGTCAGCTCGATCCGGTCCGACGAGACGTTCGCGAGCGTCGTGAATTCGAATGCGGCACCCCGCCGTCCCGCCAGCAAGGCGCGCACCTGGCCTTCGCCGTTCACCAGCTTGGCGTTCGCGGTCAGCCTGGCGAGCGAGACGCCGGTCATCTGCAACCCGCGGGCATCCACCGATCCGTCGAGCGTCGTGCGGCCATCGGCGAGGATCACATTGCCATCCAGGCGGCCCGCTCGAACCGAAAGCAACGGGAAGCGCACATTTCTCGCCTGAAGATGCGCTTCAATCTTCTGGTCGTTGCCAACCGGTGCGAAGCCGAGCGTTCCGTCCAGTCCGCCGCCCGCGACCTGCAGCGTGCCGTTGAAGCCGCCCGGATCGGCGCGAAGATCGCCGGTCGCGCTCGTGCCGCTGACGTTCAGCGCCGCGATCGAAATGACGGCACTGCCGCCCTTCGGAAGCAGTATCTGCCCATTGCTGGTGAACGGTCCCAGTCGCGACTGGCCGTTCGCCCGATAATCGAACCCGGCTGCCGTCGGATTGAGCAACAGGTTCATGTCCTCGATGCCGAGCGTCTCGTTCGGACTATCGAGAAAAAGCTGGACCTTGGGCCGCTCGATATGCCCGTCGAGGATCAGCCGGAGCGGGCCGTACGTCGCCTGACGGCCGCGCGCGACGATGTGGAAGGTGCCGTCGCGATTGCGATAGCCCTCACCGACCAGCCGCAGCTTCGGCGAATAGAATTGCATGTTGGTGAAGCGGATGACGCCGTCCGTCCCGCGCTCCAGCTGCGTCTCGATCCGCGGCAGGCCGCCGGTGAGACTGGCGAAGAAGCTGTTGTCCCAGCGCCGGATCCAGGCCTTGCCAGTGCCCACCACCCGCGATCCCTTGCCGTTCGGGCCCGGCACCACCTTCAGGTCGGACTGGACGTCGACGACGCCCAGCCCATCGATGAAGTAGCGTGTCAGGCCACCCGACAGGACGACCTCGAAACGGCCGGTCACGAGGTCGATCAGCAGGCCCATCCTGGCGTTGAGCTTGGCGCTTCGGAGCTGGAGATTCTCACCGCGGACGAGCTTTGGCGTTATCGTCAGGAAGCCGTCGAGACGCGCGTTGGCGAGGATCGCCCCGGCAACATCGCCGACGCCGGTGATTGCGCGCGCGGTGAGGCGGAGCGGAACGCGCAACGGCCATGGCGACAGATTGCCGCTTCCTTCAGCCCGGACATCGACGAAGCCGGTGTCATCGAACTTCACCGATGGCGACGTCAGCCGGTACGAATAGCGCGCGGTCGCATAGGGGCCATCAAGCGTCCACAGCATGCGGACGTTCCGCCCGGTCATGTTCGGTAGGAGCGCTGGCGGGCGCAGCAGGTCGATCCCGAGCCGGAGCCCGCGATAGCTTCCCTCGGCAAGGTCGATGGAGCCGGTCGCGACCGCTCGCAGCGCCGGCGATCCCACAGTCAACTGACCGCTGAAGACACGGTCGGCAAGCGTTCCGTCACCGGCCACCTTCACCCTTGGAGCCGTCAGCCGCTGAAGCTTGCCGGTCAGGAACGGCGCGGGCGCCAAGGCTCCGCGAAGGCCATATTTGCCGTTGTCGACCGAAAGCTGGAGACGAGCCGTCGGGCGCTCCGACATGTTCAGCGCCGCGACGCCCTTCCAGGCCTTCCACGAACCATCTCCGGTGACAGTCAGGTCCATCGACCGTTTCCAGCCGAGCAGCGCCGGGACCACACCGTTGGCAGGTGAATGCGATCGGACCTCGAGGTCGAACTTGTTGCCGTCGGGCTCGGCATCGAGCAGCAGCGCCAGCCTGTCGCCATTGCGGTCCATCGCCATCCGCAGGTCGACGACCGCCCTGCCCGATCGAATGTCCGCCTTGCCGTGAACCTGTCCCGTTCGAGCCACGCCCGTAACCGCCGGCGCGAGCTCCAGCCGGTGGATTTTCAGATCGCCGATGTGAATATCGAACTTGGGCAGGATCGGCCCCGACTTGCCCGTTTTCTTGAGCTCCGGAAGCCGAAGGAGCGTGAGACGATCGGCCTCGACCCGTTCAACATAAAGGGAGTTGCGAAACCAGGCGCCGGGGGTCCAATCGACGTCGATCTCGGGCGAAGTCACGAATACGCCGCGCTGGTCGAGCACAGCGACGTTCTTCAGTCGCGTCTCGCCGAAGATAGACCCTTCGATCCGCCCGATGCGAAAGCGAAGACCCGACGACGTTTCAATTTGTTGCAGGCGGTCGACGATGAACCGGTGACCGGGCGCAGTATCCAGCGCGATAAGACCAATGACCGCGAGCGCCAGCAACGCCACGAACAAGGTGCCGAGCTCGATCGCCAGCCGCCTCGCCCAGTCGTGCCGCAGCCGAAGGCGTCGCCGCCCTTTGGCTTCGCTGACGACCGTTTCCGTCATCTAGAAGGCCTGCCCCAGCGAAACGACGACGGCGACCCGTGCATCGCCCGAGCGCGGATTGAGCGGCGTTCCAACATCGACGCGGATCGGGCCGAAGCTCGAATAGTAGCGGACGCCGATGCCTGCCCCGAGTTGCCACTTCCCGAAGTCGGGCGTGATGTCGGACGACAAAGTTCCGCCGTCGATGAAAGGCACGACGCCGAAATTCCCGCCGAAGGCTTTCAGGCGGACGCGCGCTTCAAGCGAGAACTCGGCCAGGCCCCGGCCTCCGATCGGGTCGCCGAACCCGTCGCGCGGACCGAGTTGCTGATACCCGTACCCGCGCACCGATCCGCCGCCGCCGGAGAAGAAGCGCCGCGACGGCGCAATCTCGGATGCCTTGGCGCCGAGGATGGTGCCGAGGCGCAAGCGACCTGCGACGACCACGCCGTCGGACACGGGATGGTAGGCGCTCGCGTCGATCTGGACCCGGCCGTAGGTAAATTGCCCGCCATGAGCGGAAATCTCGGGACTGATGCGTCCACCAAGACGGAACCCCTTGGTCGGATCGAGCAAGTCGTTGCTGCCATCGTATCGCAGGCTGACGGGCGCCGCCGCGATCAGGAAGGTGCGCGTTTCCTTATTGTTGAGATCGTCGAAGATGCCGCGTTCGTCGGTGGCGATGAGATCGACGCCGTAGCTCCACGTCCATTTCTTGCGCCAGATGATGTTGCTCTGCCGCTCGATCAAAGCGCTGAGCTGCACCGTCTTTGCGCGATAGGCGTCGCGATCGACGTTGCTCGCCAGTGCAAGCAGGTCGAACACCTGGTCGCGGCGCATGAAATTGCTTCGCCGAAACTCGGCGGACAAGAGTTGCTCGTTGGTGCCGGCGACGCCGCGCAAGGTCAGCGCGCCTTCCGGGTTGAAGAAATTGCGATGCTGCCAGCTCGCCTCGGCACGAACCCCTTCGCCGGTGCCGTATCCCAGTTCGCCCGCGAGCGTCCGCATCGGCGCGGGCTCGAGATGGACGTCGACGTTGACCGTCTGGCGATCCGCGGAAGGCACGACCTTGACGTCGGCGACGGCGACCAGGCCCGTCGCGATCAGGGCGCGGCGAAGGTCGTTGACTTCGGACCGCTTGAACGGGTCGCCGGGCGCAAAGCGGGCGATCGTCTGCGATGTGCCGCGGCGAGAACGGCGGGCTGCCGCTGACGCTGATGGTTCCGTAATGGGCGACGGGGCCTGGCTGCACCGGAAGCACCAGGCTGGCGGTCATGGTCTGGTGATCGACCTCGACTTCCTGCTGCCCGATTTCCGCTAGCGCAAAGCCTTGTTCGCCAAGCGCGACCTGGAGGTCCGTTCCGGCCTTGATGACGTCCTCGGCAATGACCGCGTCGCCGACGTGGACGGCGAAAGCCTTGCGCAGAGCCGCGGCTTCCGGGCCTGCCGAGTTCAGCCCCGGGAGCTCGACCGACTGGAAGGTGTACTGACGCCCCGCCTCGACTGCGAGAATGACCTGAAGTGCCTGCTGCGCGGTCTCGATGCGCGGGTCGACGGTCGCATCGTAATAGCCGCGCGAGCGGAGCAACTCCGCCAGCAGGTCGGCATCGGCCCGCGACCGGCGATCGATCTGGGCGGCGTTGGCCGCCTGCCCCCGGCCCTCGCGCAGCGCGGATTGGGCGTCGAAGGCCTTGGCAATCGCGGGCTCTTCATCGACGCCCTGAAGGCCCTCGATGACGACCGTGTAGCGGCGCTCTTCCGCGGCATCGATCGCGACCGGCTTCGGCAAAGCTTCGGTTCCCGCATCGGTGGGCGGCGGTGCATCTGGCGCATTCATGTCGGGCCAGTCGACGCCAAGGTCCGGCAAGGGCGCCATCGGGGCGGTCGGATCGAGTTCGGTAGGGTCGGATGCCTGCGCGAATGCAGGTGCCGCGACGATCGCAAGCGACGCGGCCGCGCACGACAGGCGCACGACTGGCCCCCTCTTTCCCCTCGCTTGCATCGGATTGAGCCTAACCGGCGCTCCTGAACGGCGCCAGTCCAGGAAAGGGTTTAGTGGACGGTACCGCGCACTTCTTCGTCGGACAGTGTCGCGATGACACGCTCGATCTGCCGCCAGTGGCAAAATCGAATGACATTGCCCGCATCGCGGCTGCTCTCGGCACGCGCCGCGGCCTCCAGCCCGGCATCGTCACCGAAGCGATCGATCAGGTCAGAGGCCTCTGCAAGGGCCGTGCGTCCAGCGATGAAGGGCGAGTCCATGTGCCGCTCATTAACCCGAAACGTCTTTCCCGATAACCGACGAAGCTGGTCAACCGATCGTTCACCATGATTTGCGCGGGGCTGGAGCCGCGCCTCCAGCTCTGCCATGGGCGACGCATGTCGAAACCTACACCAATGGCCGGCGGCTTTTTGCTGATGGCGGCGATCCTCGTCGGCGCGATCTGGGGCATTGCCAATGGCAATCCGATGAAGGGCATCCTCATCGGTACCGGCCTCGGCATCGCGATTGCGATCCTGTTGTCTGGCTGGTCGACAGCCGGCGACGACCTGACGGACCTCTAGCCGATCTTCCGGCCGGCCCAGATTACCCGGCCGATGCACTGCAATGTCGTCGATGTCGCAGTCGGGCCAGTCCGGATAGGCGGGATTGTCCGACTGAACGGTGACCCGCCGGCCCGCCGGGTGAAGCGCAAGCCGCTTCACCACCAAAGCATCGTCGGCACGCAGGACGTAGATTCCGTCGCGAAGCGGCCTTCGCAATCGCCGAGGTCGACCAAGGATGTCGTCGCCCGCATTCAGCGTCGGCGCCATCGAATCACCCTCGACGCGAATGATCGACAGCCGTCCCGCCGGTGATGTCGTGAGGCTCTTCAACCAGGTCTCGTCGAACGCGAAATAGGGTTTGCCCGCCTGATCGTAGGGAATCGCACCAGGACCTGCCGACGCGCGCACCGGACTTCGCTTGACCGGCACCAGGCCGCTGACCGGCTCGTCGTCCGCCGGTCCGCCCAGCAACGACTCGGAAATCGAGAAATAGCGCGCAAGCTTGCGCCGCTCCGCCTCGCCCAGCCGTCTTCGGCACTCCGCGCCTCACGAATTGCTGAATGTAGGCCGGATTGCGTCCGAGCATCCGCGAAAGGCCGGCAAAGTCCTCCCCGCGCTCGGCACATAGCCGTTCGAGCACCACGCGCGGATCGTTCAACATGGTTTCTTCATAGTTATAGGAAAATGCCTAGACAAGTAGGATTTGCATTGGGAATTGCATAGGAGCCGAGTCGCGTTGTGGGCATGAGGAATAGCAAGTGCATTTACTTCGTGAAGTCGAGAAGTTCCTGAATCGGAGTCAAACTGCGCCAACCCGTTTTGGGCGGGATGTCGTGGGGGATCCACGTTTCGTATTCGATCTGCGTAGGGGACGAGAGCCTAGACCAGCTACCGTAGCAGCGAGTCCGCGCTTTCCTGGAGACCGTCCAGTGAACCGCCTTCCCATGTCCAAGGCCGGCGCCGCCCTGCTCCGAGCCCTCCTCACCCGCGCACTCGTCGACAGTGATAGGATTTTGCTTACCGAATATCGTTCAACGGACTGGCAATCGCTGACGTTCGTCGGCGAACGGCACGAATTGCGGTTCCGGATTCTCGGGACCCGATGCCGGCCAAGATTCTTGACCCGAATGACCGGCGACCTGACGGAGGCCGACTTTACGATTCCCAGGCAAATCGTCGCGGACATCGTCGTGTACGGACAACCGACGCACGAGCCCGATGGCGCCATCAGCTTCAGCATCGAGGCTCTGACGATCGAGGAACTGACTTAGCGGAGCGAACGGCGGAGGGCTGCAAGCGCGTCGTGCAGCTCCTGCGTGGCATCCGGCGGCGTCTGCCGCGGTGACGAGCGCAGGTGGTCTTCGATGCGCGAACTGCATCTCTCCCGCCGTATCGTTCGGCTCGAACAGCCGAACCACGCGAGAATCCGATTCGACGGCAGCGAGGACGTCATCGAGTATCAACTCTTCCGCCGGCTTCGTGATCGGACGCCGCGCCGAGTTGCTCGACGATGCCGGCTACGTCCGCCTGCTCGAGAAGCTCTGACAGTGCCGACGGCTGCTCGTACTCGACTTCGGCCTCTTCAAAGTCGGCAATCGGAAACGGCCTGGCGGGCGAAGCAAACTTGCTAAGGCCGAGCCAGGCGGCGCCAAAAGCCGCAGCTGCGGACGAAGCCGGGGCAACGCCAAGCAGCGGTTGCCCGAGGCAAGTCGCGAGCGCGAATCCGACCGAGCCGCCGAAAATCGCAGCCGGCGCCAATTCGAACGCCAGTGCCCAGCCGATGCTTCCGCTCTTCCCCATGCGGAGAGATGTAAGCGAAAATCCTTTCCAGCCGGTTAGGCAGTCGCGGGTTCTTCGACCTTTTCGACGAGTTGAATGAGCGCTTCGGTGAAGGCCTGAACGTCGCCCGGATTGCGGCTCGTCACGATATTGCCGTCCGTCACCGCGGGCTCGTCGACCACATTAGCGCCGGCGTTCTTCATGTCGGTGCGGATCGACGGCCAGCTCGTCGCCGTCTTACCGCGCAGCAAATCGGCTTCGACGAGCAGCCACGGCCCGTGACAGATGGCAGCGATCGGCTTTCCCGACTCTGCAAAGTCGCGGATGAGCTGGATCGCGGTCTTGTTCGTCCGCAGCGCATCCGGGTTACGGACCCCGCCCGGCAGAATGAGCGCATCGAAATCGGCTTCGCGAGCATCGCCAACCGTCATGTCGGGCCGAATGGTCTTGCCGGGATCGTCGTGGACGGTGGCCTGGATCGGCTTCAGGTCCGGCGACGCCAACTTCACGTCCGCGCCCTCTTGCAACAGGATTTCACGCGGCCCGAACAGCTCTGATTCCTCGAAGCCGTCGGTCGCGACGATGAGGATCCTGGCTTTCGAAATCTCAGGCATTGGCACCTCCTTTTGTCCTGGTCAGGAACCCGCCCGCTTCAGCAGCGCTTAGTCCTGCCGATGGCTGAGGCAAAGACGAACGGCGGCAGGCTGAGGCACAGCAGCGACGGCGAGCCCGGCTACACCCGCAGGAGGCAGGGAAACTACTGGGCCTACTTCGATGAAAACGGCAAGCGGCTGACCGACCGCGACACGATCGACCGCCTCAACGCCCTCGCCCTGCCCCCGGCCTACACCGACGCCTGGTTCTGCAAGGACGAGAACGGGCACTTGCAGGCGACCGGCAAGGACGCGCGCGGCCGCAAGCAATATCGCTACCACCCGGCGTTCCGCGCCCGCCGCGACAAGAAGAAATATACCGGCGCCCAGGAATTCGGCGCTGTCCTGCCGAAGATCAGGAAGAAGGTCGCGGCGGACCTCAAGAAGCCGCCGCTTTGCCGCGAGGCCGTGCTCGCGGCCGTCGTGAGACTGCTCGACACGCAATACCTGCGCATCGGCAACGAGCAATATGCGCGCGATAACAAGAGCTTCGGCGCGACCACGCTTCGCGTCGCGCCATGTCCGGCGCAAGGGCAACAAGCTGATGATGCGGTTCGCCGGCAAGCACGGGATCGTCCACGAAGTTCCAATCACGGATTCGAACCTGAAGCGGATCGTCGGCAAGTGTCAGGACCTGCCGGGTCAGCACCTGTTCCAATACATGACGGAGGACGGAGAGGCCTGCGCGGTCTCTTCGGCCGACGTGAACGACTACATCCGCGAAGCGTCGGGCGCCGACTTCACCGCCAAGAATTTCCGCACATGGGGCGCGAGCGTGATCGCCTTCGAGCAAATGCTCACCGCCGCCGAGCACGAAAAGGCGCGTATCACACTGAAGACGGTGCTTGAGCCGGTCGCCGAAGCGCTTGGCAATACGCCGGCGATCAGCCGCAAGTCGTACGTTCATCCCAAGCTGATCGAGGCCGCTCGCGAGCGGCCGCGCAATCCGCTCAATGGTCTCACCCGCCCGCGCAACCGCAAGTGGCTTTCGTCGGAGGAAGTCGGCCTCCTGAAATTCCTCGCTGGCCGCAAACGGAGCGTAAACGCCAGCGCTGCGGGTTGATCGGCGGACCCGGCACCGCCAATAGCGCTGTCGATGAAGGCGACTATCGACCCAATCAAGCCGACGCAGTCTGTCGTGTCGTGGATCGTTGAGAACCGCGAGGGCATGATAGTCGGCGCCTTGGTTGCCGCGGCCATCGTCGCGATCATGCTCGTCGCGAAGTTAATCGGACAGCGCATGGTCGCACGCGAGACGGAGGCACAGCACTTCGGCTGGCGGAGCGTGGTCGGACGTGTCCTCGCCAAGACCACGATCTTCTTCATGGTCATGGCGGCGATCGATATCGTCGCGAATTACGCGCAGCCACCGGCCCGCGCGCAGCACCTGGTCGATGTCGGCTTCACCATCGCCTTTGCGCTGCAGGGAGCAATCTGGGCCCGCGAGCTGATCCTGGCGCTGATTGCTCGCCGCGTCGGCGACGGGACCACCGAATCCGCGCTTGGCAATGCCACCGCTATCATCCGCGTGCTGGTCAGCGTCGCGCTGTTCGCAATCGCGATCGTCGTCATCCTCGACAATCTTGGTGTCAACGTCACCGCGCTGGTCGCCGGCCTCGGCATTGGCGGCATTGCGATCGGCCTCGCCGCGCAAGGCATCTTCGCGGATCTATTCGCCGCGCTTTCCATCCTGTTCGACAAGCCATTCCGGCGAGGCGACATCGTACGTT
Organism: uncultured Alphaproteobacteria bacterium; assembly: GCA_963750315.1. Classification (GTDB taxonomy): domain Bacteria; phylum Pseudomonadota; class Alphaproteobacteria; order Sphingomonadales; family Sphingomonadaceae; genus Sphingomicrobium. The sequence continues at coordinate 22,651 of CAVVQF010000012.1, read as the reverse complement.
ACGGAACGACCACGGGCACCGTCGAGAAGATCGGTCTCAAGACTACGCGCCTGCGCGGCATCGGCGGCGAGCAGGTGATCATGTCGAACACCAAGCTGCTAGAGCAGGAACTGCACAACGTTACCGACGCGCGCGTGCGCCGGACCTGGCTGCCGTTCGGCCTCATCTATCAAACGCCGCCCGAGACGATTGAGCGCCTGCAGGAAATCGTCACGGAAGCCGTCGATTCCATCAAGGGCTGCAAGACGGTTCGCTGCTGCGCGACTGCGTTCGGCGCCAGCGCAATCGACTGCGAGCTGGTCTACGACGACCGCACGCGCGATCCCGACACACTCGCCCGGCACAAGTCAGCGATCATCATCGGCGTAAAGCGCATTTTCGAGCGCGACGGCATCCAGTTCGCCTACCCGACGCAGACGACCTTCACGGCCGCGCCAGACGGAACGATGGTCATGCCCTATGCTCCGGCTCAGGAAACGAAGCGCTAATGCCGGTCGCCACTCTCGACGAGATCCGCAGCCGCATTGGCGAAGAGGTCGGCGTTTCGGACTGGCTGACGATGGATCAGCAGCGGATCGACGAATTCGCTGACTCCACCGAGGACCGGCAGTTCATTCACACCGATCCCGAAACCGCGGCGCAGACGCCGTTCGGAACGACCATCGCCCACGGCTTTCTGTCGCTGTCGATGCTGTCGCGCATGGCGGCGGAGGCGATGCTCGTGCCCGACACCATCAAGATGGCGGTGAACTACGGTCTCGACCGGGTGCGCTTCATTGCCCCAGTCCGTAGCGGCAAGCGAATTCGCGGGCGCTTCCGGCTTGACTCGGTGGACGAGAAAGCGCCGGGACAATTGCTATTGCGTCACACCGTGACCGTTGAAATCGAGGGCGAGGAAAAGCCCGCACTGACGGCCGAATGGCTCGGCCTTCTGTTCGTTTGAGGAGAAAAGAATGTCCGTCCGCGATGCCGTGATCGTTTCGACTGCGCGAACCCCCATCGGCCGGGCGTACAAGGGTGCGTTCAACGCGACGCCGGGCGCCACGTTTGGGCTCACTATCGCTTGCTCCGGCGATCGAGCGCGCAGGCATCGAAGCAGGCGAGATCGACGACGTGGTCTGGGGCTGCGTGCTCACCCAGGGCGTTCAGGCCGGCAACATCGGCCGGCAGGTCGCGCTCCGCGCCGGTTGCCCGGTGACGGTCAGCGCGCAGACGATCGACCGCCAATGCGCCTCGGGCCTGATGGCGATCGCCACGGCCGCCAAGCAGGTCATCGTCGACCGGATGGATATCGTCGCCGCGGGCGGTCAGGATTCGATCAGCATGGTCCAGACGCCGGAAATGCGGATCGGCGGCGATCCGTCGCTGATCGCGATGCACAAGGACGTCTACATGCCGATGCTCGGCACGGCCGAGACGGTCGCCCAGCGCTACAAGATCAGCCGCGAGGCGCAGGACGAATATGCGCTCCAGTCGCAGCAGCGCACGGCCGCCGCGCAGGCTGAGGGCCGCTTCGATGCCGAGATCGTCCCCGCGACGGCGACGATGACGATCAAGGACAAGGAAACTGGCGAGGTCTCGCAAGAAGGAGGTCACCCTCTCCAAAGACGAAGGCAACCGCGCCGACACGACGCTGGAGGGGCTATCGTCGCTGCAGCCCGTCCTCGGCCCCGGCACGCACATCACGGCGGGCAATGCCAGCCAACTCAGCGACGGCTCGTCGGCCTGCATCATCATGGACGCGACGGCGGCCGAGAAGCGCGGCATCGAGCCGCTCGGCCGCTACATCGGCATGGCGGTGGCGGGCACCGAGCCGGACGAGATGGGCATCGGTCCCTTCTTCGCCGTGCCGAAATTGCTCGAAAAGTTCGGCCTAAAGATGGACGACATCGGCCTGTGGGAGCTGAACGAGGCGTTCGCGGTGCAGGTCCTATACTGCCGCGACAAGCTCGGCATCCCCAATGACATCCTGAACGTCGACGGCGGCGCAATCTCGATCGGCCACCCCTACGGCATGTCGGGCGCTCGCCTGACCGGTCACGCGTTGATCGAAGGCAAGCGCCGCGGCGCGAAGTACGTCGTCACCACCATGTGCATCGGCGGCGGCATGGGCGCAGCCGGCCTGTTCGAGGTCTTCTAGGGAACCCGATCGAACTCGTTGGTCGTGATTTCCGGCTTGCCGTTGATGTTCAGCCAGACGATCGTCTCGCGCATTGTCTTGCCGTCCGGAGCGACCGTGTAGGTGCGCGTCGTGCGCGGCATGCCTTGCTTGTAGAACGCCATCACCAGCACGTTCGGCTCCGGCGACTTGGCCGCGACTGTGTCGACGTTGTGGTAGCCGGTGCTTGGCGCCGGCGAGCCGTCGAGCGGATAAGTGCCGGTCGCGTTGATCTTGTCGTCGTTGCTGCCAACGATCGCGACGTCCGTGCTCCACTTGCCGCCACCGGCGTCCTTGTAGGTGATTGTCACGCTCTTGGGCCGCTGGTCGACCGGGATCTGCGAATGCTCAAGGTCGAGCGCCCAGGTTCCGATCAAGGGTGGTTCGGCGGACGCGGCCGATGCCGAGGTTGCGAGCGCTACGGAGCCCAATAGTCCAAGCAACATCTTAGTCTTCACAACACTCTCCTCCAACTAGCCACGACCAGTTGTGTAATAACATCACAAGGCCGTCAAAGAGGCAAGGCGTCTGCGGTTGTCCTCGGCGTTCCGAAGGCGATAATCAAAGCGGAGACGCCGATCAGCACGCCGGCGATCAGGAAGGCGGCCCCCTCGAACCCGTTGCGCGTACCCCAGGCCAGGCTCTGCGCCGCGATCAGCGGGCCGAAGATTGCCGCCACGCTGTTCATCGAGCCGAGACCGCCCTGCAACGCTCCCTGCCTCGTCGCGTCAACCATGCGCGAGAGAAGGCCGTTCATCGCCGGCCAGGCCAAAGCGCCGAGGCAGCCGACGAGGAAGAAGGCATAGACCTGCCACCCCTGCGTCGCGAACGCGTAGGCGAGCAGCGTCACCGCGCCGCAGCCGAGGCCGACAACCGCGGCGCCCCATTCGCCGAGGCGCTTCACCGTCCGTTCGGTGAGGAAGATCTGCACCAGCAACTGCAGCGCGCCGACCCAGACCAGGCTCCAGCCGATCTGCGCGCGCATCCCACTTGAGCTGGATCGCGGCCCAGAAAGCCCAGACCGCCGGATAGACGATACCGCCGAGCTGCCAAAGGAACCATGCCACCAGCAACGGCGTGGCGTTGCCGGCATGGAAGAGCGGCTTGAACGCGCCAATCACATGTGCATCGCGCAGGCGGAACGGGCGCCGGTTCTCCGGCTTCAGCGTTTCCGGCAGCAGCAGGAACATGGTGACCGCATTGATCGCCGCGAGCCCGCCGGCGACGATGAAAGGCGCCCGGGTGCCAAGGCTCGACACCACGCCGCCCAACGCCGGTCCAATCACGAAGCCGACGCCGAACGCAGCGCCAAGCAATCCAAAGGTGGCCGCCCTTTTCTCAGGCGGAGTCACGTCGGCAATCACGGCTCCCGCCGGGCCGAAGGTCGCGCCGGCGACGCCCGCAACCGCGCGGCCGACGAAAAGCCAGGCCAGAGTCGGCGCCCAGGCCATGACGAAATAGTCGATCGCGAACGCGACCATTGCAGCGATCAGCACGACCCGCCGGCCGAAGCGATCGCCGAGATTGCCCATCACAGGACCCGCGAAGAATTGCGCAATCGCGAACACCGCAAGCATCCAACCAGACACCCGTGTCGCCTCCGCCAAGTCGATCTTGCCGAGCTCCGTGATCAGCTCCGGCAGCACCGGCATGACGATCCCGAAGCCGATGACGTCAATCGTCACCGCCGCAAGCACGATCGGCACGGCACGATGTTCGAAACGGAGCATCTGGCCGCCATGGCAAAGCAAGCGCGCTCTTGTCGAAACTGCTGTTGCGACGCAGCGCATTGGGCTTAGTCTGTAAGACATGAGCGCCGTCGAACTCGTCGCGCTGGCCGCTTCGATCAGCCTGCTTGCGGGCTGGCGGCTCTACCTTGTCGTCTTCGCGACCGGGCTGGCGATGAAGTATGGCTGGATCGCCCTGCCCGACCAGCTTCGCGCGCTCGATGTGCTCGCGAACCACTGGATCATCGGCATCGCCGGTGTCGGCGCGGTGGCGGAGTTTTTCGCGGACAAGGTCGCCTGGGTCGACAGCGCCTGGGACGCCATCCACTCCTTCATCCGCCCGCTCGGCGGAGCCATGTTGAGCCTGGCCATCGTCGATTCCGGCGACCCGACCTGGCAGATCGCCAGCTTCCTTCTCGGCGGAGGGGCGGCATTCGTGGCCCACGCCGGCAAGGCTGGCGCCCGGACGATTGTCAACGCCAGCCCGGAGCCCTTCTCCAATGTGGCGGTATCGACAGGCGAGGATGTCGCGACGGCGGGCCTGCTGGCGCTCGCGATCGCCAACCCGGTCGCCGCCGCATTGATCGCCGCCATTCTGGTCCTGCTCTCGCTGTGGCTGGTGTTTGCGGCGCGGCGGGCTTTGAAGCGGCTGTTCGATCGGCTGTCGATGCAACCGAAGTCGGGCGGAACGGGTTGAATTCTCCGAAGAGGGAGGAATTTTCATGCCCGTATCCGACCAGCCCTTAGTCGAACGCATTGCGCGCGTGCTTGCCGCCGCTTCGTTCAGCTCGAACGCGGAAGGCAGCGACCCGTCCGCCGCGGAGAAGGTCGATCGCGCCTGGCGCGAACATGTGAACCAGGCGCTCGCCGTCCTCCACACCGCCCGTGAACCGGATTCGGAAATGGCCAATGCCGGCGATGCCGAAGTCTGGAAGCGGATGATCGAGGTCGCGATCGAGGAAGCAGAAGCGACCGCGTGAGCGCACGGGCGCGCGAACGACCGCGTACCCAGGGTCATGCCAATTGGACGCTCGTAACCTGCGTCCTCGCATCGAGCCTTTCGTTCGTCGAAGGCTCCGTCCTCAACGTAGCGCTACCGGCGATCCGCTCAAGCTATGGAGCCGGAGCGGCGGAAGTGCAGTGGGTGGTCAACGCCTATCTCCTTCCACTGTCGGCGCTCCTGCTCCTCGGTGGAGCGCTCGGCGATCACTACGGCCGAAGGAAGCTGCTGATCATCGGCACCACCATCTTTGCAGTCACCTCGCTGCTGTGCGCCTTGGCTCCGTCCCTCCCCGTCCTGCTCGGAGCGAGAGCCTTGCAAGGCGTGGGCGCGGCGCTGCTGCTTCCCAACAGTCTCGCGCTTGCTCAACGCCGCCTTCGAAGGTGAGAAGCGCGGCCGGGCGGTCGGCATCTGGGCGGCAGCCGGGGCTGCTGCAGCGGCCATCGCGCCGCTGATCGGCGGCTGGCTGGTCAGCCACGTTGGCTGGCCGGCAATCTTCTACATCAACCTGCCGCTCGCCCTTGGAGCGATCCTGCTTGCCCTGAAATTCGTAAGTGAAAGCCAGGAGAAAGGCGCGGGACGAACCGATTATGCCGGTGCGCTGCTGATCACCGCGGGTCTCGGCGGCCTCACCTATGCGCTGACCCTGTGGTCGGCCAGCGGCGGATGGAGCACGGCGGCGATTGCGACTGGCATCGCCGGCGTCGTCCTGATGCGCAGCCTTCCTGTGGTCGAACGCCAGCGCGGGCAGCGGGCGATGATGCCGATCGGCCTGTTCGGCGACCGCTGCTTCTGCGGGCCTCAACCTGCTTACCTTCCTTCTCTACGGCGCGTTCAGCGCAGCGATGCTGCTCATCCCCTACGTGCTGATCACCAGTGGCGGCTATTCGCCGGTGCAGGCCGGCCTGGCGATGCTCCCGCTACCGGTCCTGATGACAGCCGTCTCGCCCACGATGGGCAGTCTAGCGGCGCAGATTGGGACCGCGGATCCCGCTCACCGTCGGGCCGGTGGTCGTCGCTATTGGCATGGTGCTCGTCGCGGATGATCCAGCCGGACAGCAGCTATTGGATTGGCGCCTTCCCCGCGATGCTCGTCATTGCGCTCGGAATGACGATTGCGGTCGCGCCATTGACCTCATCGGTCCTCGGGTCGGTCGAGGAGCAGCATGTCGCCATGGCTTCCGGCTTCAACAGCGCGGTCGCGCGTCTCGGCGGGTTGATTGCAACAGCTCTGCTCGGCTCCGTGCTCGGCAAGGAAGGCACTGCCCTGTTCGCCGGTTTCCACGCTGCGATGTTCCTGTCGGCCGCCGTCGCCGCGCTGGCCTCGGTGGTCGCGCTGACGATGCTCAGACATGTAAAAATGAAGAAGAGCTAGGCGCCCGTCAGGCGTTTTTCGCGATCCATTCCTCGACCACCGGAGCGATGTTGTCGCGCCACTTGCGGCCGTTGAAGATGCCGTAGTGACCGACGTCCTTGGCCATGAAATATTTCTTCTTGGCATGCGCGAGACCTGAGTCGAAATATCGAGCGCGGCCTTGGTCTGGCCGATGCCGGAAATGTCGTCGCGCTCGCCTTCGATCGCGAGCAGCGCCGTGTCCTTGATCGCCTTCGGATCGACCTTGTTGCCCGCGATGCATGAGCTCGCCCTTCGGAAGCAAATGGCGCTGGAACACGATGTCGACCGTCTGAAGGTAGAATTCGGCCGTCATGTCCGCGACCGACGCGATATTCGTCGTAGAACTTCTGCGTCGCGACGGCACTTCTCCTCGTCGCCCTCGACGAGATGCTTGAACATCTCCCAATGGCTGACGAGGTGGCTACCGAGGTTCATGGTCATGAAGCCGGCGAGCTGGAGGAAGCCGGGATACACCTTCCGGCCCGCGCCCGGGTAGTAGAGCGGAACGGTGGCGATGGCGTTCTTCTGGAACCAGCCGAGCGGCCGTTCCGTCGCCGAGCGTGTTCACCGCCGTCGGCGCCTCGCGGCTGTCGATCGGCCCGCCCATCATCGTCAGGGTCTTCGGTCGCCATCGGTTGCGGCTGGACGAATTCATCAGCGCGGTCGCGGCATAGGCCGGAACCGCCGGCTGGCAGACCGCGAGCATGTGCGGACGCTGGCCGCGAAGCTCGCCGATCGCCTCGCATGAACTCGATCAGATAATCGATGTAATCGTCGAGATCGAACGTGCCATCGGTCAGCGGCACCGACTTCGCGTCGCGCCAATCGGTGATGTAGACGTCATGCTTCGGCAGCATCCGCTCGACCGTGCCGCGCAGCAGAGTGGCATAGTGCCCCGACATCGGCGCGACGATCAGCAGCGGCGGATCCTTTTCAGCCACACCTGCGCGGACAAATCTCTTCAATTGGCCGAACGGCTCGCGAACGAGGATTTCCTCGTGAACCTTGACCTTCTTGCCCCGCACCGTGGTCTGGTGAAGGCCGAATTCCGGCTTTCCTCGCGGCGCTGCAGCATGGGCGAACACGTCCAGTGCTGCCGCGATCAGCGGGCTACCTGAGGCGTAAGCAATGGGATTTGCTGGATTATTCAGCCATCCCGCACTCATGCCCGCCAATTTGCTCGCGCCCGCAAGGAACGAGCGCTGAACTTCGTAGGCGTCATAAAGCATGCACGGGAACCCTCATCACCACCGGATGGAAACGGATGTGGACCCCATTTGCTCCCCCCGCAAGGGTGGTTGTTGCACTGCACTCATTGCAGTGCGCAATTGAGGGACGGCCTTACGGCTGCTAGTCGCGCGCCCATGGCCAGTGCCCCGAACCGCCCGAAGGGCCGATCCGTCAAAAATCTGCGCATGATCTGGCAACTTCGCGTCGCAATATCGCGGGTCATATCGCTCTGCGCCGCTTTGGCATTGCTCGTCGCGGCGTCCGCGACGGCCGCGGTTCCGATCGCTTTCAAGCTGATCATCGACAAAGGCTTCGCCGCGGGCAGCTCGACGCGCGATATCGCGCGCTGGTTCGAATATCTGCTGATGCTGGTCGGCGTCATGGCGATCGCCACCGCCGTCCGCTATTTTTTCGTTTCATGGCTAGGCGAGCGCACGGTCGCCGACATCCGCCTCGCGGTGCATCGGAACTTGCTCCGCCTCTCGCCGGGCTTCTTCGAAGAGAACCGGCCGGCCGAAATCACGTCGCGGCTCACCGTCGACACGACCATCATCGAGCAAGTCGTCGGAACGACGGTGTCCGTAGCGCTGCGCAACGTCGTCCTCGGCATCGCGTGCATCGGCATCCTTGTCTATCTGTCGCCGAAGCTGGCAGGTCTGATGCTGCTGGGGCTGCCGATTGCTCTGGGGCCAATCATCATCCTCGGGCGCCGCGTCCGGACGATATCGACCAGCAGCCAGGACCGCATCGCCGACGTCGGCACCGTCACCAGCGAAGTGCTCGGCTCGATGAAAATCGTCCAGGCTTTCGGCCAGCAAGGTCGCGAGGCGACGCGCTTCACCGAAGCGGTCGAGCGTGTCTTCGGCACTGCGCGCAAGCGCATCTTCCTGCGCGCAATCATGACCGCGACCGCCATCTTCCTGATGTTCGGCGCGATCACCTTGATCATCTGGCAAGGCGCGGTCGATGTCGCGGCGGGCCGAATGACCGGCGGCACGATCGCCGCGTTCGTCCTCTATGGCGGCCTCCTGGCCGGAGCGTTCGGCGCGTTGTCCGAAGTCTATGGAGACTTCTTGCGAGCCGCCGGCGCATCGGAGCGTCTTAACGAGCTGCTGGAGGCCGAGCCCGATATCCGCGCCCCGGCCGCCCCCAAGACCTTGCCCGAACCCGCCCGCGGCGAGCTGACGTTCGACGACGTCACCTTCCACTATCCCACCCGCCGCGACGTGTCCGCGCTCGAAGGCTTCAACCTCAACGTGAAATCGCGCGAGCGGCTGGCGCTGGTTGGCCCTTCAGGAGCCGGCAAGACGACCATCTTCCAGCTCGCAGAGCGCTTCTACGATCCGCAGTCGGGCAAGGTGCTGCTCGACGGTGTCGACCTTCGCGATGCCGATCCGGCCGACATACGCCAGCGCATCGCGCTCGTTCCGCAGGAAACGGTGATGTTTGCGGCGACCGCGCGCGACAATCTTCGCTACGGCAATTGGAACGCGAGCGAGGACGAGATCTGGCAGGCCGCCCGCGACGCGCATGCCGAGGAATTCCTCCGCAAGCTGCCCGAAGGCCTCGACACGTTCATGGGCGAAGGTGGCGCGCGCCTGTCCGGCGGCCAGCGTCAGCGCATCGCGATCGCCCGAGCCCTGCTGCGCAATGCCCCGCTGTTACTGCTCGACGAAGCTACGTCCGCTTTGGACGCCGAGAGCGAGCGGCTGGTCCAGGACGCGCTCGACCGGCTGATGGCCGACCGCACGACGATCGTGATCGCGCACCGCCTGGCGACCGTGCGCGCGGCGGATCGCATCGTGGTCATGGATCACGGCAAGATCGTCGAAGAAGGAACGCACGCGACCCTCACGACGCCGCGGCGGCCTCTATGCGCGGCTGGCGCGGCTCCAGTTCGAAGACCGCGCCGCCTGAGCTTTAAGCGCCGGCGCCGCTCGGCGTCGTTCCGGACGTGCCTTTGCCCCGCCGAGCACCACCCTTGCGAGCCGTCGTCGAACGCTTGCGCGCGGCAGGCTTGCGAGCCGCGCGTGGTCGCAGTCTTGCGGGCCGCTGCCGGCTTGGAAGCTTTTGCGCGGGTCGAAGTCGCCTTCTTTGCAGTCGCGCGCTTGGCGGGAGCCTTCTTGGCCCGCGAACCGGCAGAACGCTTCGTCGAGCTAGTCGCAGCCTGCGGCGTGCCGTCGTCGGTCCACTTGCCGGACAGGACGCGCTGAGCTGCGTCGGCAACCGCTTCCGCGATCAGCGAGCCGAGCTTCGAAGCATTCGTAACCATCGATGCAGCCGCTGCCTGCGCAGTATCCGCCGCGTCGAGGCCTGCGTCGCGGATCTTCCGGCGCGCGGCCGGGCTGGCGCTGATTGCTGCTGCCGCAGCGGCGAGGCCCGCTGCGAGCATTTCACGACTCATTGCCGCCTTGGCGAGTTTGTCGAGCGTGTCGTTACCCGACGATCTCTTGCTCTTGCTGGATTTGGCCATTGCAACCCTTCCTTTCGGTCTTGCCCAAAGACACTTCAACTGCCGTACGGTTCCGTTTCGGCAACGAACCGTGTCTGTAATTACGAAGGTTTCGGTTGTCCAAGAACGTTAAAGGGGACCGTCGCCAAAGCAACGATCCCCTCGAACATGGTCAGCGGCCGGAAGTGAAGGCCGTCTGTCCAGCTTTACGGCCGACAGACACCCCTTTCCGACCTCTGTGCTGAACCATGAGACATCGGATCACCTCCTTTCGCTGCGTTGAAGCTGAGGTGAGAATGATTCGAGAATGCGCAAATCACAAGACTTGTAATGTGCGGCAAATATGTAATCTTTGGGAATTCGCGCGCAGGGATTTTCAGGCGCGGCAATCCTCGACAATGTGCGCAATCTCGGTTCCGGCCGGAAGGACCAGAGCCGGCGCGCCCGGCATCATCACGGCGAACCGGCCGCGGCTAAACGCAATCGCATCGAGCAACGTGTCCATGCTGCCCAGCTGCGTGATCACGCGTTGCGCTGGCTGGTCGAAGCGGGCGGTCAGGCTTCGCGAACCCGAGCTGGTCCAGATCGACAGGTTGGTCGCCGGCATGACGCTTACGCGGGACAAGGTGACCAGGCGCGTCGTGGTCCCGCAACCGATGATCATTCGCGTCGTCCCGGAGGTGTCGACAAAGGCAGCTTCGGCCCCGCCGGTCACTGCGCGATAGCTCCACGCGCCCGGCGTCACCGGCGAATAGCTGAAGTCGACGGCGGCGGTCGAAGGCACCTGCGCCTGAGCAACGCCGGACAGCGACGCGCCAATCATCGCGGCGAACGCGATCTTCTTCACTGTCATTGCGATCATTTGCCTAGCCGGTCGACCTTATCCCGCAACGCGGCGAGTTCCGTGCGAAGCTGCTCGAGCTCCGCTTCCTTGGCCTGGGCCTTGTCCGCGGCCTTATCGGCCTTTGGCTCCGGCTTAGGCGTGGCGTGACGATCCGGTGAAGGCGCGACTGGCGCCCTCGAACATGTCCATGTTTCGTTTCGCGATGTCGGCGAACACCTTGCCGCCGAACGCATCGCGCATCGCGCTCTGATTGCGCTGGAAGGCGTCCATCGCCGCTTCGAGATATTGCGGCACCATGCCCTGCATCGAATTGCCGTACAGCCCGATCAGCTGCTTCAGGAAATTCACCGGCAGCATGGTGCTGCCGCGCGCTTCCTCATCGACGATGATCTGCGTCAGCACCTGGCGAGTGATGTCTTCGCCGGTCTTCGCATCGACCACTTCGAACTCGCGGTCTTCGCGAACCATCTCGGCGAGACGGTCCAGAGTGATGTAAGATGAGCTTTCCGTGTCATAGAGACGACGGTTCGCATATTTCTTGATAGTCACCTTGTCCGAAGACTTGGCCATGGATCGCTCCCGAGAATTGATGGATCACCTACTACCGGACCAGTGTGCACCGCAACATGAACGCGGTTCGAAGCGTGCGCCACGCCCGCTTCCCCTGTTTCTCGAAATGATACGCTCGTTCGGAGAACGCGATCCGGCAACCGCTCGTGAAGCGTTAGAAGGCCTGTCGCGATACGAAAATGCTGCGCGAACCAACGGCCGGGCCGAGCGCAGCATTTTTGCACAAAATGGGCCGGCCATTCTGCGCGACTTCGGAGGCGATGGCCCCGCGGCAATTCTCGTACCGTCACTGATCAATCCGCCGCATGTGCTCGATCTCGATGAGGATGTGTCGCTTGCGTCAGCCGTCGCGAAAATGGGCCGGCGCAGCCTGCTCCTCGACTGGGGCAACGCCCGCGACCGCGCCGATCTTGATATCGGCGGCCATATCGAAAAGCTTCTTGTGCCCTTGATCGCGAAGCTCGATCGCCCACCGGCACTAATTGGCTATTGCCTCGGCGGGACGATGACCATCGCCGCAGCCAATGTGACTCCCGTCGAACGCGTTGTGACGATCGCCGCACCCTGGCAATTCTCGGACTATCCGGAAGATTCACGCAAATCGCTACTGCAGCTTTGGAGGCACGCCCGACAGGCGGCGGCGGCGCTCAAGGTCCTGCCGATGGAGGTGCTCCAGGCGGCTTTCTGGTCGCTCGATCCGGCACGCACGGTCGCAAAGTTCGCGAGCTTCGCCAGCCTTGACCCGGATAGCCCGCAGGCTCGCCGCTTCATCGTTCTCGAGGATTGGGCGAACGAAGGCGAGCCGCTGCCCCTCCCAGCCGCCCGTGAGCTTATCGAGGATTTCTTCGGCGCGGATTTGCCCGGAAGCGGCCGCTGGCACGTCGGCCGCAGACCGATAAGCGACCGCCTAGCCGTCCCATCCCTTCACTTTGCGGCATCGCAAGACCGCATCACCCCGGCGCAGAGTGCTCCCCATGGAGACGTCCACGAAATTGCGTCAGGCCATGTCGGCATGGTGATCGGCTCGGCGCGAAAGGAGATGCACGAGGCCATGTCGCGCTTCCTCGACCCGTCTTGCCGCTCATCGGCCTAAAGGCTAACGACCCCTCGCACGCACCCGTAGCTCAGCTGGATAGAGCGCTGCCCTCCGAAGGCAGAGGTCACAGGTTCGAATCCTGTCGGGTGCGCCATTCCCGTGCAAAACTGGGCACCGGGTCCGGAGTTATTTCCTGCGAACGAGGAAGTTCGCAATGCCCTCTTGTCCTTCTTGACCTGCCGCTGAATTCGGCGATCGCGCGGGCTTCAAGAGCCAAATGATCGGCCAGACTCCGTTCGAAACTGGTCTCAAGAAGCCACCTCGCTCTACCGCAGGCAACGATCGAGCCTTGATCGAGTTCCTGGTCAGTTCGCCTTCCGCTTCTCCAAGTTCGGCGTGCGGTACCACGCGCGTCACAAGCCCGATCTTCGCCGCTTCGTCCGCTGAAATTCGCCGGTTGGTCAGTACCATGTCCAGCGCGCGGCGGAGCCCGATCAGTCGCGGCAGGAGCCAACTCGTGCCGCCATCCGGTGTCATGCCAATGGCCGTGTAGGCCGACGTGAAGTGCGCCGTATCCGACGCGATCACGATATCCCCGAGAACAGCCAGGCCGAGGCCCGCCCCGGCCGCGGGCCCGTTGACGATAGTGACTAACGGCTTCTGCATCTCAGCCAGGACCAGAATCCCGCGGTGAAGGTTCGACGTGATCCGGTCGATGACGGCCGAGGCTCCGTCGGGGGCCGAAGCCATCGCTCGCACGTCGCCCCCACCGCAAAAAAGCGCACCAGCCCCAGTCAAGACTATGACCCGTGCGCTTGGAGCAGTCGCCACGTCAGAGGCGGCACTTGCGAATGCCTCTGCCATAGCTTCGTTGATCGTGTTGCCTGCCGCGGGGCGGTTCAGGACGATTCGGGCAATTGGTCCGTGGTGCTCAATGTAAAGGGGTTCCATCATCCGCAGTGCTCCTTGCTGATGTTCTGGACCTGGCCCGTCCCGCGCGCCATCGTGCGCGGATGATTTACAGGGAAATGGTGCTTCGCATCGAGCGGCTCGAAGCCGAATCTGCGATCCGGGCAATTGCGGCTCGTTACTGCTTCGCGATCGATAATCACGACCTCGCCACGGTTCGCGATCTCTTCACGGAAGACGCACGTGTATTCTCCCGAGACGGGGTCATGGATGCGACGGGGCGCGACGCAATCATCCGCCAGTATGAAGAGCGCTTCCGGGTCCTTGGACCCTCCAACCATATTAGCCATGACCATTGGATCCGGTTCGATGGCGCGAATGACCGAGCGAACGGCACTCTGTCCGCGCACGCCGAGCTCTGGCGAAACGATCAGATGATGGTGACGGCACTTCGATACGAGGACGAGTATCGGCGGGCGGATGGGGTTTGGAGGTTCGCCTCGCGAGAGTTGGCGTTCCTCTATTATGTCCCGGTTGCAGAATACGTGAGAATTCTGGGCAAAGAGAAACGAATGCGCGCCTACGCGGAGCCGGCCCCCGCCGATTATCCAGAGCGCCTTCCAACATGGCGCGATTATCGCTGATGAACCGTCCGCAACGAAAATTTGAAGACCTTGCGGTCGGCGAAAAGCGGCATTCGGACCCTAGAACGGTTACGGCGGACGAAATCGTGCGGTTCGCGCGCGAATACGACCCGCAATGGTTCCACTCCGATCCGGAAGCGGCACGGGATTCGGTCTTCGGCGAAGTTGTGGCCAGTGGAGTGCATGTGCTGGCCATCTGGCGCCAGCTCGACCACACGATGAATAGCGATATCGATTTCGTCTGCGGGATCGGATTTGATGAGTTCCGCCTCGAACATGCGCTGCGGCCCGGCGACACCGTAACGGCGCAATCGGAAGTATTAGAGCTCAAGCCCTCATCCAGTCGCGATGATCGCGGCACGGCGATCACGCAATATTACCTTACGAACCAGCGCGGTGAGACGGTTCTTCGATTCCGGAGCATCAACCTCGTTCACCGGCGCGACTAAAGATCGAGCGCCAGCGCTTCGACCTTGCGCCTCGCGTTCTGCATCACCTGCTCGACATCGTCCGGCGTTCCGAATGTCGGCGCGACGCGAACGCAATGTACGGGATCGACGCCGAAATAGAATTTCAGGCATTCGGCCAGATGGGACAGTTGATAGTCGAGGTGGGACAGAGCACTGCCTGGCTGGATATCCAGCGCGCCGGCCCCGATCAGGACAGCGGTCCGACCGGCGCCGTGCAGCGTCAGTGCTCCGGTGGAATGGTTGGTGAAGGCCATGGTCGGCTGAATGATGCAGTCGACATAATGCTTGACTCGGTACGGCAGCCCGAAATTCCACATCGGCATGGAAAACAGCCAGATATCGAACCGGAGCAGATGGTCGACCATTGCCCGTAGCTCCGCCCATACCGGAGTGAATTCCGGCTCGACGTCCTGACCATGAATTAGACGGTAACGGCTTTCGATCATTGCCCCATCAAGTTCGGGAAGCTTGATCCTCCAAAGTTCCAACCGCTCCACTTTGAACGCCGGCAGACTGTCGATCAGATGATTGGCAATGGCCTCCGAGCGCGACCGCCCGCGCCGTGGACTGCCGACGATGTGGAGCAGCCCGGTCATTGGTCAGCCCACGTCGACGAGGATGTCGTCACCTTCGACCTTGACCGGCCAGACCGCGATCGGCTGATCGGTCAGCGTCCCCGCCGGCTTGCCGTCGCGCAGATCGAAGCGGACGCCGTGCAGCGGGCAGAAGATGAAGCACGCTTTCATCTTGCCGCCCTCGAGGGGCGTATATTGGTGAGTGCAGATCGCCCCGACCGCGTAGAGGCCCATCGGTGCTCGAGCGATGAGCACCTGCATTCCGCCGACATCGAACATCTTGTTGCCGTTTTCAGGCACCTCGGACAGCGACGCGACACGCTTGTACGCCATGGCCTAACGCCGCTGGTCAAAGCGACGGCCGAGCATGGCGCTGGCGATATTGACCTTCTGGATGTCGATGGCGCCGCCCGCGATGCCCCAGCCCCAGGCATCCCGAAGGCGGCGCTCCATCGCGAACTCCTTGGAATAGCCATAAGCGCCCATTAGCTGCATCGCGTCGCCCGTCACTTCACGCGCGATTGAGTTGGCGAAGCATTTGGCAACCGAGCTGTCGAGAACGCTTGGAAGCCCCTCTTCCGCATTGGCCGCCGCGCGCCAGATGAGCAGACGGGCGGCCTCAACCTTCATCTGCATCTCGGCCAGCTTGATCTGCACGGCCTGGAAGTCCACCAGCGCCTTTCCGAATTGGCGCCGCTCCTGGACGTATTGCAGCACGTCTTCCAGTGCACCGCTCGCTTGACCCAGCGCCATCGTCGCATTGCCACAGCGTTCGAGGTCGAATGCCTCCATCAACTGCTTGAAGCCGCCGGCAGGTACTATGATATTTTCAGCGGGAATGCTGCATTCGTCGAACTGGAGATCAGCCGACGGGATTCCGCGAAACCCCATCAATTCCTCATTAGGCCCGAACGTCAGTCCCGGGGCATCTTTCTCGACGAGAACGGCGCCGATGGCCTTGGCGCCCAGCTCGTCCGACAAGCGGCAATAGACTACGTAAGCGTCTGCGTGGCCTCCGCCGGAGCACCATCGCTTAGTGCCGTTCAGCGTCACCTTCTCCCCGGTAACAACGCCGCGAATCTTGAGATCGGTCAGCGCGCTCCCAGCATCCGGCTCCGACATGGCGATCGCAACGATCATATTGCCTTTGCAGACCTCCGGGACGACGCGTCGCCGCAGTGCCTCGCCGGCGAAATGTTCGATTGCTCGAACCGGCCCGACCATGGATTCGAAAATCGGGAATGCCACCGCGGACGAAATCTTGGCGAATTCCTCGAGGACGATCAAAGCTTCGACGTTGCCAAGACCGAGGCCCCCGAGGTCCGAAGGCGCATTGATGCCTAGAAAGCCCATCTCGGCGTAGCGGCGGACAAGTTCAGGCGACGGCGGGCGGTTTTCCCGTTCAAGTTCGCCGGCGGTCTGCGGAAGCTCCGCGCGCGCGAACTCGCGCGCAGCGGCCTGCAATTCGCGCTGTTCGTCGGTTAGCCGGAAATTCATCCTGTCTCCCGCGCTTTCGGTCCCTCGTCCCGATCTTCCCCGAGATCATAAAAAAGTCAAACATGATTGTTTTTTTAATTAGGCCAAGGTAACGCCGTGAGCGAGTTTAGCGAGGGAAGTAACCAGGTGGACTCTGCGACCACTGAACGGATCCGCGAGGGGATGGCCTACGAGGCGAACCGCAAGGGCCCGCCGGAAGGTTTCCCGCAGTTCGCCGACGTTCCGGCGGGGCGATATGTCGATCCTGAATTCCTCGCTCTGGAGCAGTCCCGGCTGTGGAAACGCAGCTGGCTCTACGCCGGTCATCGCGATCAGCTGCCCGAGCCCGGAAGCTGGTTCCTGACCCGCAGCACGGGCTCACCGATCCTGATCGTCCGCGGCCTCGATGACAGCATCCGTGCGTTCTACAACACCTGCCGTCATCGCGGCGCCCCGCTGGTCAGGGACAACGAGGGCCAAGGCCGCGGGTTCGTCTGCGGCTATCACGGCTGGAGCTACACTCTCGACGGCAAGCTAGTCGCCGTACGCGACAAGCGCGACTTCGTCGACATCGACTTTTCCTGCCACTCGCTGATCCCTGTCGCCTGCGACACGATGGGCGGATGGATCTTCATCAACGAAGATGAGGACGAGCCGCAGTCGTTGCGGGATTCGCTGGGACCAGTCGCCGGCGAACTCGAGCAGTTTCAGCCGGAAACCCTGACTTTGGTCGATTCCCGCAGCTATGACGTCGCCTGCAACGTGAAGGTGCTGCTCGACGCCTTTCTCGAAGTCTATCACCTCAAGTCGATCCATCGGGACACGGTGGACCGTTTCCTCGACTATCGCGGCACTACAATTTCCCTATGGCCGAACGGCCACTCACGAATGACGACGCCGAACCGCCGACCCGACTGGGTTGATCCGGGAACGGTGGGGATGCCGGAGATTCCGACCGTCACGGAGATCCCGCGGGCCAACAATGTCAGCTATTATATCTTTCCGAACATCGTGATGCCGCCTTCGTCAACGGGCATGCCAATGCTTGTGTTCTGGCCAGTCACCGACACCACGATGCGGATCGAATGCCATTGGTTCGGCCCCCCTTACGGTCCCGATGGGCGCAGCAACCTTTGGGACAAGCGAATCCGCAATTTCGAGCGCATCCTCGAAGAAGACACGCAATTCGCCCCGCAAATTCAGGAATCGCTTGAAAGCCCCGGCTTCAAGGGCATGACGCTCTGTTACCAGGAGCGCAGGATCTATCATTACCATGAGGAATTTGATCGCCGCATTGGCCGCAATCGGATCGCCGCAGAATTGCGCGTGGAGCCGATGCTGGAGCGCTGGGTAGAGCCTGCGTGAATCGCCAGTCCCTGGACATCGATGCCGCCGACCGCGAGGAACCGGCGTTCGGCCTGACCAATGCCGAACTGGGCGGGCATCCGACGGTCTACCGTGACGGATTGCTGGACGGAAAGGTCGTGCTCGTATCGGGCGGGGGAACCGGCATCGGCAAGGCTATCGCCTTCCTTGCTGCCCGTCTGGGCGCGGACGTCGTTATTTGCGGGCGTACGGAATCGAAGCTCGATGCGACGCGCGGCGCGATCGCCGAGGCCACCGGCCGAGAGCCGATGGTCGAGGCCATGTCGATCCGCGAACCGGAAGCCGTCGAGCAACTCCTCGAAAAGGTTCACGAGCGCTTCGGCCGGCTCGACACTCTCGTAAACAACGCCGGCGGGCAATTCCCGCAGGACGCGATCGACTTCAGCCGAAAGGGCTGGAGCGCCGTCATCGACCTCAACCTCAATGGGACTTGGTGGATGATGCAGGAAGCGGCCCGGCGCTGGCGCGACAGGGGAAAAAGCGGAAACATCGTCAACATCGTTGCGAACGTTGAACGAGGAATGCCACAGGCGGCCCACAGCTGCGCGGCTCGCGCCGGCGTCATCTACCTATCGAAAACAATCGCGACGGAATGGGCGCCGCTCAACATTCGGGTGAATTGCGTCGCGCCCGGGACGATCGAGACCGACGGCTTCACAGTCTATCCCGAGCATGCACTTGCGCGTTTCCACGAGGCAAATCCAATGAAGCGGCTGGGAAGCGCATGGGATGTGGCGGAAGCATCAGTGTATCTGGCGTCGGACGCTGCCAATTTCGTGACCGGCGAGGTGCTGACGGTAGATGGCGGGATGGCGCAGTGGGGCGTGGTCTGGCCCGCCGGAATGCCTGAATATTTCGACGTCGGCGGCGGCGCCTGAAACTGGAGAAAGTCTGATGGCGGATACGGTGATGAAGCGCATCCCGCGAGATCACCTGTCCAGCGAATGGCAGGGCGCCTGGGACATGCTCGACGGGCTTACCGGCGAACCGACTTTCATCGAAGTCATGGCCAGCGCGCCGGAGTTGCTTCAATTCGCGATGGTAGAATTCTATCAGAAGATCTTCTTCGGCGGCCGTGTCGACGAACGATACAAGCAGCTGCTTCGACTTCGCCTGAGTCTCGCCCACGGCTGCCGGAGCTGCAACCTGCAGAACACCGCGGGCATCAAGGCAGTCGGCTACGATCAAAGTCATATCGATGCGATCGAGGGCGACAGGTCGATATTCTCTCCGGACGAATGCGCTGTGCTCGATTTCGGGGATGAGATGCTGTTGACCAATCCTTCTGGCCGGCTCGACCGAAATCTCTATGCTCGGTTGAAGATGCACTTCGACGACGCGCAAATCTGCGAGCTCGGAGTGGTTGCCGGATTCATCGGCGGCATGGCCAAGATGGCGTTCGTCCTTGACCTCGTCGAGAAGGAGCAGACCTGCCCGTTCGGCGCCGCCGCCTAGCGGGCGGAGAAGACCAGCAACAGGTTGCCGGGCATGTGGTAGTAGAGGCCATAGCCTGAGTTCACGACGACATAGCCGTCCGCCACGGCGGCGCCTGGGCCGCTCATTCCTCCGCCCTTTCCAGTCACACCCGTGATCGTCTTCACCGGCTGCATCGTATCGTAAGCCCAGACCACCTTTCCGGTCTGAGAATCGTAGGCGCGGAATTGCCCATCAAGGTGCCCGGCGAAAACGATGCCAGTGATAGATGTCACGGCCGAACTGATGCCCGGATCGCAGAACTGCTTGCCCGCGCAATTGTTCGGAGCGAACGCCCTCCAGAGAATTCGTCCGGTCGAGGCGTCTACCGCATGGAGTCCGGCGCCCTGGATATGGGCATCATATTTCCGTCCGTCGCGAGTGTCGGCCATGTCGTTGATCGGAACGAAAACGCGATTGCCTTCCGCCGACATGCCGAAGTGCACCCCGCCCTGCGTGCCGCCGTGACCAAGCCGCGTCCGCCAAAGGATTTTGCCTGTCGAGGGGTCGATTCCATGCGCGACGCCCGATTTCTGGCCTGCGACGAGGATGTCGTGGTCCGCCCAGTTGTATCAACAGCGGAGAGGCTGCCACGTCGAGGTCGGGTCCGCGCTCCCTGGGACAATTCGCATTCTGCATCATGCAGCCGACGTTCCATGCGTCGCCCGTGGTCAGCTGCGTCGTCCAGCGGCGCTTTCCGGTCTTCGCATCGACTGCGATGACCGCATCGCTGTTTCCATCGGCCGGGGTAGAGTAATTCTCGCCGCTGCCGAAATAAAGCAGGCCGCGCTTGGCATCGTAGGTTGGGCTGTTCCACACTGGCGCCCCCGAGGGCCCCAGGATGTCCGTGCCGCTGCTCGTCTCCCCGCCTCTCGCGGGAGCAGGCACCGTAACGTCCGCCACCGCTCCGCTCCCGTCGCGGGATCGAGCGCCACGACCTTTCCGCGGAATGTGCAGCAGGCGTACTCAGGATCGGCGGCGGACGTCACCTCGAGCGACGAGACCGGAACGAACAGCATGCCGGCGGCCAGCTTGGCGTGCCGGTATGGTCGCGTTCGGGTGGTCGTCGACCTTTCGCTGCCAGAGCTGCGCGCCGTTCATCGCGTTCACCGCATAAGCGCGGCCCAGTATGTCCCCGAAGTAGAGGCGCTTCGTCGCGGCGTCGACAACGATTGCCGTCCGCACCTCGGCGGAGATGCGCGTGCTCCAGCGCAGGCATCCGCTTGCAAGGTCGAAGGCATAGAGCGTGCCATCGTGGCCGCCGACGAAGATCGTGCCCCAGCCGATCGCAGGCTGCGATCGGGCGCGGATCGCTCCAGGGTAAGCGAATGCCCATTTCACTTTCAGCTGGTGACATCTTGCGCCGAGAGGCCTGCGACCGAGGCCGGAATGAATCTGCGGTTGTCGAGACCCCAGCCGACCGCTGCAGGCGGTTGGCCGCCAGCCAGTTCAGGCGAGCTGCATTGTTTCGGCGGTGCAGGCGGGTGGTAATCCGCAAGACTGATGCGCGCCAGGTACTCAGCGATCCACCCGTTCCTGCCCGCTCAACGATGAGGCCTGCTTGCTCATCAGGCCGCCGTTCATCGCCGCTAGGATCGCGTCCGGCGCCATCATTTCCACCCACACCTGGTTGGGCGCCTTGGGCACGGTGCCGTTGTGGCACATTGGCAATTGTTCTCGAACAGGTCCTTGCCCGGATGATGCTCGGGATCGATCGGAGTGCCGGCGCGAGACTGGAACTCGTCCGTCGACTGTACCAGCTCCCCCGCTTGGTTGTCCGCTGAGTTCTGCTTCCCGCAAGCCGTCAGGCCCAATGCCAGCGCTGCGGCGACAAAGCAGGCTCCGAAACGCTGGCACAGGTTCATGCGCTAACGCTCAACCCCGTTCAGGCGCTGGCGGCGGCGGAGGCGGCGGGGGCGGCGGCACCGGACACGCGTCCGTCGCCAGGATCACCGAACCATCCGCACAAGTCTGCGTAGCCGGTGGCGGAGGAGGCGGAGGCGGTGGCGGAGGCGGCGGTGGCGGCGCAGCCACGGCGCGGGTCGGCCAGGAAGTTAAGGCCGACCTGCACGCCGAAGTAACGGGGCGGACCATACTGGCTGTTGAGCCATAGGCCCGCCACGTTTTGCGACGCGGTCCGATAACGCTCGTCCGTGAGGTTCTGACCGATCAGACGGACGTAATAGCGGTCCTCGACATCGGCGAGCGTAATGGAGGCGTCCACCAAGGTGCGCGAGTTGAGGAACGTATTGCCGGCCGGGTCAGTAATCGACTGGGTGAACAGGCTCCGGCTTTGATGGGCAATGCTGCCGTCCAGGACCAATTTATGGCCGCCGAGCGGAACGACATAATCCCCGGCCAACGTCCATTGCCATTTCGGAGCGCGGTCGAGCGGTGAAGATCCCAAGTCGTAACCAGCCCCCGGAGCATCATAGGAACCGTATTTGGCGTCTTGGTAACCCAGGATTCCGCGTAATGTGAGGTTGGTCACCGGCTTGGCGATCACCTCGGCCTCGATCCCCTTCACCTTCGCCGAGGCGGCGTTGAGGAAGATCGTAACTTGGTTGGGCTGCCCATTGACCACGATCGGCACGTTGAGCTGCCTTTGGAGGTCGGAATATTTGACGTAGAACCCGGTCAGGTTGAAACGTAGCCGCCGGTCGAGCAAGTCGGCCTTGAAACCGGCTTCGTAACTGCTGGAAGTTTCGGGCTTTGTGGCCGCGGCCGCTTCGCGGAAGGCGTCAAAATCAGTTACCCCCGTGAGCGGGTCCGTGAATGGTGCAAATCCGCCGATCTGGTCGTTGAAGCCGCCGCCTTTGTACCCGGTGGCGTGGGTTACATAGAGGAAAAGCTGGTCGCTCGCCTGGTAACCGAGGCTCAGGCGGTACGTGAGCTTCTTCGACTTGTCCTTCAGCTTTATCACGCCCACAGGGTAATCGTAGACGCTGGCACCGAGCGGTTCGTCGATCGTGATGCTTGGGTCGAATTCCGCCTTCCAGCGTCGGGATAAATGTCTGTTGGCGTCCTCTCCACACCTTGTCGTCCCAAGTCTGGCGAGCGCCCGCGGTCAACGTCAGGCGATTAGTGACCCTGGGATTGCCCTCGGCAAAGATTGCCGATGACTTGGCCTTTTGCGCATTGCACAGGATGTACGGCGTGTCGTTCCAATTGCCGAACGGCAATGGGCCGCTGACGAGGTCCAGGAAGCCGAGGAGCTGCGAAACACAGAAGTCGACCGTGTCGTGCTGATAGAAAGCGCCGGCCACCAGGTCGAACGGACCCTTGAAATCGCTGGCGAACCGAAC
>CAVVQF010000011.1:0-74770 GCA_963750315.1 uncultured Alphaproteobacteria bacterium | reverse complement strand
GAGTACACCATCGTATCGAACGGTCAGAGCGTGCGGAAAATCCTACTGATCGATTGGTCGCCCTCGGGATGCGGCGTACCGCACTGGCGGCGATAATTGTCAACCGGGCCAGCTCGCTGACGCCGCGTTTGAGATGGCTGCCCGTTGAATCGCCGGAGCGGCGTTCCTGACTTGATCGCCTGGCCGAAGCTTGAATCTAATGATTAAGTTGAAGCCGCGCCGGTACTCCGAACGCAGTGACCCCAAGGGGCAAATCGCGAAGCTGCCGGACGCTCCCGGCACCCGTCACGCAATCCTCACCGATCGTGAGACCGGGAATGACGACGGTTCCTGCTCCCAGAAAACTACGGTCTCCTATCGTTACGCAACCCGCAAGAGAGCAACCCGGACCCACGTGGACTCCTCTGCCGATGATGCGATCATGATCGACCGAGGCATTCGTATTGATGATGGCGAAATCGCCGATTCTAGCGTCGGCGTTGATCACAACGCCGCCGAATCATGCGCAACGCCGCGGCCAATCGCTGCAGAAGGTGAGACCGCGGTATTCGGTCCTATGACGTCCGGAAGGTCGAACCCAAGCTCAAGCAGACGCACCGACTTCGACTTCGCGTAATTTGTTATTTCCAAAGGCAACAAACGCGGAGTGAACGCCGGTCGCGTACAGCTCTGGACAGCAAGGCGTCGGTACCCGAGAACAGGGGGCACCAACGATTGATCGGGGCGCGGGATCGTTGTCAGTGCAACCGATTACCCTCCAGCCAGCGTATCGAAGTGCTTCGATCACGACCTTCGCATGCCCTCCGGCGCCGATCACTACGATAGGGCGAGAGGAATCTGAATTGTTGCCTGCCATTAGTCTTCAGATGCGCGATCCTGGGTTCACCTGCAATTACGTTAGCGCACAGGCGAAGTGAGAGAGCGGCGGCTCGATGCCCGCCCATAAATCAGGCTTCAGTCGCCGGTAAGTGATTGAGCTTGCCGTAAAAAGGTAACTCAAGTCGCCGGTAAGTGATTGAAATCACTGCGACCCCGATTAGGTAAGTTATCTCAGAACTTGATCTCTTGCAATTGTTGCCTTTCTGCCCCTCCGGCTCGGGCCTCCACTCACCTTGCCCACTTGCAGAGCCAATTGAGCCGGTCGGCGAAATTGGTCTCCCCCTTACGGCTGTTCTCGCGGATGGTGGTTCTGCGATGACTTGGGGAAGTCGCGCAGTGGAGCTGCTTTATGAGCCGCATGGAAAGCAGATCGGTTTGGGCCCGGTTTGGGCGACAGGTACTGAAGCATGCTGACGTCCCGCTGACGCGCTCACCGGTCACGCGCCCCGAGAAATCGGAGTTGAAGCCAGGCCTCTATTGATCAGAGTCCGAGAGCGGCGAGCGTCGCTTTCTTGTAGGATCTACTGACGGCCACCTCCGAGCCGTCAAGGAGGCGCAATCGTACAGCGCCAAAATCGGATCTTTCCAGCCCGACAACCGAGGGAATGCAGACTATCGAACTTCGATGGACGCGCAGAAATCTGTGCGGGTCGAGGCGCGTTTCAAGGTCGCGCAAGCTGTCGTGGATCAGGTGATTGCGGTCGGCGTGAATGACAACGTAATCGCCTTCCGCCTCGAACCAGTGAACGTCGCTGACCGGCACGCGGATGACGTGCCCGCGCGAGCTCACCCAGAGATATTCCTCATAGGCAGGCTTTTCGCGCGCAGCCTCCTCAAGTTGTAGTGTCGACAATGCTTCGCGAAGCTCTGCAATGCGCTCCTTGGCATCGCGTGTCTCGAGCGCCAGTTGAGCCCGCTCGATCGCCAGCTTCAGGCGTTCTTCGTCGAGGGGCTTCAGCAGATAATCTACCGCGCCTTCGCGGAAGGCCTCGACGGCAAAGCTGTCATAGGCGGTGACGAAAATCACGGCCGGTGGCGACGGATGATCAAGTGCCTCGACCAGCTGGAGCCCCGACAGTTCCGGCATACGGATATCCAGCAGGACGATATCCGGCGACAGCTCATTGATTAGTCTCAGCGCTTCCTCGCCGTCCGAAGCCGATCCGACAATTTCGACCCCCGGCATGTCGTCGAGCGCGATGTGCAGGCGCCTCAGCGCCAGCGGCTCGTCGTCGGCAATGACGATCCGCAACGTCAAGCGGCTCCCCTCCGCAGGGGCATGGCAAGATCGACGCGATAGCCGCGCGGCTGCTGCGGGCCCCCGGCAAAGTCGAAACGGTCGCCGAAGCGGCTGGCGAGGCGCTGCCTTACGTTGTCGAGGCCGATTCCGGTCCCCGGCTGGTTCTTGCCGTGCGCCTTGCCGTCGTCGGTCACCGAAAGCTTTAGCATTCCGTCCGCCTCGCTCGCTTCGATCCGTATTGTCGTCCGTTCTGTATTCGGAGCTACGGCATACTTAACGGCATTTTCGACGATCGGCTGAAGAATGAAGCTCGGCACGAGAGCGCCCTGCAGTTCGTCGGGAATGTTCACGTCGACCGAAAGGCGTTCGGGGAAGCGAAGCTGCTCGATGTCGAGATAGAGCCTCTGGTGCTCGACTTCCTGGTCGAGCGCGATGTCGTCGAGCGGATCGCCCTGGAGACCTTGCCTCAGGAAACCGGAAAGCTTGCGAAGCATGGATTCGGCGAGACGCGCATTGCCGTCCAGCATCAGCGCCGCGACCGAGTTCAGCGTGTTGAACAGGAAGTGCGGGTTGAGCTGGTAACGGAGCGCCCGCATCTGCGCCTGATGGGCCAGCGCTTGCGCTTCAGCGCGGAGGCGTTGCTCGCGCCGGACGCGGAGGCTGTAGCGAAGCGCGAGGATGCAGGCAGACCATCCGAAATAGACCCAAAGCCAATAGGTGCCGAGGCTCATCCACTCGTTGATCATGGATAGCATCGAACCTTCGCTCGCGGTCTCCGGAACCGCGAGAATTCGTGTGTAATAAGTGCCGAGGACGTGAAGATAGGCGGCGGGGAAGCCCATCAATCCGGCAATCAGCAACTGGACTGTGAAACGTGAGTTGCGGAAGCGCTCGAGGATGAAATAGACGACCGCGCAGATCAGGATGCCCATTAGGGTCCAACCGATCCGCAACGTCGCCCCCTGAAGCAATTCCGAAGCGCCGAGCATGAAATCGCGGCTGGTGAGAATGAAATAATGCACGGTCCAGATCGCGACCGTCAGCGCCAATGCCTCGCGGCGGAACGACCGCGTTTCGCGGCTATCGATAATGTCTGGATCCGTCATTCAAGTTTTCCCCGACGAGCCGCACTGGTAAGTGCGTTTCGGACTAGTGTATAGACCCCAACGACCCTTGTT
This sequence comes from uncultured Alphaproteobacteria bacterium, assembly GCA_963750315.1. GTDB lineage: Bacteria > Pseudomonadota > Alphaproteobacteria > Sphingomonadales > Sphingomonadaceae > Sphingomicrobium. The sequence goes on along the minus strand of CAVVQF010000011.1, from coordinate 71,473 downwards.
CCGACCTCAGCCGCTTGCCCGTGCCAATATGCGCCTCTATCACTCCCGAAACCGGATCCCACGATGAGCGCATCCATTGTCCAGCGTTAAGTACGACCTGTCCGACAACGAAGGTACGTTGCTGTCCCTGGTGCTCCGGATTCAGCCGACCACTTCGTACCAAATTATCAAGATCTACTCCGACTCGCCGGTCAGCAATTTCAACACCAGCAAGGGCAAGATCTACCCGCTCATCAACCGCCTGGAACAGGCCGGGCTGATCGCCAAGCGGCGCATCGATTCCGACAAGCGCCGCACCGAGGAACTGACCTGCACCGCTTCCGGAAAGAAGGCGGTGAAGGAGTGGATCCTGAAGATCCGCGCCGAACACCTCCTTCTCGACGACCCGCTCCGCACCAAGGTGCAGTCGTTCGAGCTGCTGACGCCGGAAGAGCGCGCGCAATGGATTCTCGACGTCAAAGAGGATCTGCACCGCAAGCTCGAGGAAGTTGAGGATTACGGCCGGTCGGTCGACGTTCCGTTCAAGGAATTCGTCCACGACAATGCCGTCCGTTCGCTCCGAGCGAGGATCGACTGGCTCGACCGCATGTATATCTATCTGAGGAAATCCGAGGCGGCCTGAGGCCCCTCGCCTTCCCGCTCCTCATCACCGTTGAAAAGGAGAGCCCGCCGGAAAGGGGTTTCCCGGCGGGCCCTATGCCAGTGACGTTGCTCACCGGCCCCGGCCAGAGATTTTTCCGTGCTCCCTGGCCGAGCTCTTGCAGTCCTTAGCCGCGTTCCGGCGCCGGCGGCGGCGGCGGCGGCGGAGGCGGCGGTACCGGGCAGGTCTCGGTCGCCAGGATCACCGATCCATCCGGGCACGTCTGCGTTGCAGGCGGCGGAGGCGGCGGCGGGGGCGGCGGGGCTGCCGGCACAACCGGAGCCGGAGCCGGCTTCGGAGGCAGGAAGTCGATCGTCGCACCAACCCACAGCAGGCGGCCCAGCGCGTCCCAGGTACCCGGATAGGTATTGCCGTTACACGGTCCGTTCGGACACAGGTTCGTACCGTCGACGTTGGCGTTGCCGGCCGTGATCCGCGGCGGATCATTGTCGAACAGGTTGTTGATACCTGCGCGCAGGCTGACCCGGTCCATCAGGTTGAACGTACCCGACAGGTCGAAGTAGCTTTGCGCCTTCACGCTGAGGCTCGGATCGAAGTTGATCGGCGTTCCGACGGTTTCGTTGTCCTGCGTCGTTTCCGCCTTGACCCCACCGACGTAGCGCCACTGCAGCGACAGGCCGAGACCGAAGTTCGACTGCCACGACGTACGCAGCTTGTGACGCCATTTCGGGATCGGAGCCGAACCGGCGACCGTACCGCCCGAGCAGGTCGGACCGTAGTAGCCGACGCAATCGTATGCCTGCGACAGGCCGTTATCGACCCGCGCCTTGAGCATCCGCGTTCCGACGAACGACCACGACATCTTGCCGAGGTTGAACAAGGGCATGGAGTAGGACGCATTCACGTCGATCCCGCGGTTGCGCATGACCGATGTGTTCGACGGCGTGTCGATCACGTAGCCGCCCGGCGTCAGCCAGATCGAGCCGGCAGGATCGCGATTGACAAGATCGCAGGCCGGGGACGTGAAGGTCGCCGTGGACTGCGTCGTACATGCAGTCAGGATGGCATCCGCGCCGAAGCCCTGAATGGCGTCCTTCAGCTTGATGTCCCACCAGTCGACCGTCAGCGCGAGCCTCGGGATGAAGCGCGGCTGGATAACGGTACCGAGCGTGATGGTCGTTCCCTTCTCGGGGCTCATCAACTCATTGCCGCCGAGCAAGCCGTTATACTGGCCGGCCGGGTTGGCCGACGGCGACTGACCGACCGCAAGGCCCTGGGCGATACAGCCGTAATCCGTGGCCGTGATGACCTTGGCGCACGGGTCCTTGGTGCCGTCGAGACCGACGAACGTTGGCGCGAACAGCTCCTGGATGTTCGGAGCGCGAACGGCGCGGTTGTACGAACCACGGAAGCGGATGTCCCTGATCGGAGCGAACTCCAGGGCCAGCTTGTAGGTATCCGTGTCGTACTTGCGGCCGTTGCTGACGCTGTACCACGACTTGCGGTAGCCGGCGCTGAAGGTCAGCTCGTCGATGAAGCTGTTCTGGACGATCGGCACCTGCATTTCGCCGAACACTTCCCAGACCTTGAAGTTGCCGCTGACCGGCAACGTCGGTGCGCCCTGACCGGCGAGGTCGCCCGTCTGGAACGACTGGTCGGGGTTAACCTCCAGCAATTCACGACGGTATTCGACACCGGCGTTGATCGCGACGCCATCTTCCGCCCACGGGGTCTTCCAACCCATCTCGCCAAGCAGGCCGGTCACGTTGAAGTTCGCGATCTGCTCTGACGTGATGCCCTGGATGACACCGAAGACATTGAGGTAATTGATGGCGGCCTGCGACGGCGAGGGGCCGAAGACGTCCCACGGCACGCAGCTTGGATCGGATCCGTCGAGCACTGAGCGGCAGACAATGCTCGAGCCAGGCGTCCCGACCGGAACAACCGTCCCCGACGCATCGACGTTCACTGCATTGAGCGCACGGTTCATGCGCGCAACCGAGAACTCGTTCTTGTAAAGCTGCGTGTAGTTCGTGCGGCCGTACTGGAAGTAGCTGTCGTACGAGAACACGTTCGACAGGTCGCCCCGCATGCCGAGAACGCCGCGCCACGCCTGGTGACGAAGGTCCGAAATACGCGGTCCGCCTTCCGTGTTACGACGGAGAAGCTGGAAGAACGCCTGGTTGTAGGTGTTACCGCGAGCATCGAAGAACGTGATCGGCGTTGCACCAGGCCCCGGGGTTCCGTTGACGCCGCCGTCGTTGAACGGGGCACCGTTGGCGACCGGGAAGTTGCCGAGGAAGCCGACGATCGTGTTGTCCGGCGTACAGATGTTGGCAAGCTGCTGAGCCGACATCAACGGGTTGTCACAGTTGATCGTGGAGGTGTTGCCGAAGTCGCCCGACGGCGCGATCTGCGCCAGCGTGCGGTCGTCCATGAACATGAATTCCATGTACGGCTTGAACGCCGGGCTGATCTCGTAATCGGCAAACGCACCAGCGATGTAGCGCTCGTCCGGCCGCTGGAAATAGTTCAGCGGCGCGAAGTTGTAGAGGTTCTGGGCGTTGACCGCGATCGTTCCCGGGCCGAGCGCCGCGAGCGTGGAGGTGCCTTCGGTGAAGATGACCGCAGTACCCGGGTTGGCCGTGGCCGAACCGCCGCAACGGGGCACGCCGCCACCGGTGTTCTGCAGGACGCAGGCCGAATAGTCGCGGTCGCGCTGAAGCACCGGCTTGACGTTACGATAGCCGAAGTAGGCAACCGCATGGCCGCGGCCATCGTCGAAGCCGGCGCCGATCGTGACCGTACCGTCGATCGAGCGACCGTCGGTGACGCTGCCCGTCGGAAGCGGAAAGGCATCCGCACCCGCAACGGCTTGGCGAGCGCCGATGATGTCGCTCATGTTCAGCCCGCCGGAGACGCTGGGATCATCCTGATTGTGTTGCCAGGTGCTCCAATTGCCATCGAAACGAACGCCTTCGAACGACGTATCCATGATGAAGTTGACGACGCCGGCGACGGCATCCGCGCCGTACACCGACGATGCGCCGCCGGTCAGCACCTCCGCACGACGGATGAGTGCTGCCGGAATGACGTTCAAGTCGGCCGACAGGTTGGTGCTGTTGGGATCGCCCGGCATCATGCGGCGGCCGTTGATCAGGACCAGCGAACGCTTGGCACCGAGGTAGCGAAGGTCGACTTCGGCGGTACCCGTTGCGCCGTTCGACACGCCCGAGGTCTGGGCTGCGCCGACAGACGGAAGCTGGTTGAGGACGTCCTCGATGCGGGTCGAACCGGAGAGCTTCACGTCCTGGTCGGAAACGACCGTGACAGGCGCGGCGGATTCGAGATTAGGCTGCGGAATGCGCGAGCCGGTGACGATGATGTCCTGGCCGGACTGAACGTCCTCGCCTTGTGCCGAAACATCCGGCGTCGGCGCCGCTTCAACCGGGCCCGTAGGCGTGGAGGCGGCAGGATCGGCGGACTGCGCATCTTGTGCCCACGCCGGAGTGGCCAGTGCGGACGCACCGACCAGCAAGGTCGACGCGAGTAAATGTCTCCGCAGATTGGTCGTCATAATGCTCCCCTTCAATTCCCCGCAGACCGGATCCGAATTTTGCACGCGGATCGCCCGTGTCGCGGGACACGTTTAGTTCGATTCGAACCTTTTATGAGCAGATAGGTTAAGCGCAACCAACGGCCGCAAAGATTTGCCGATTGTGGCAGTTTAGTCACATTTACTGGCTCGTAGCCGGTCGAATAGATGAGCGCGCAGAGGCACGCACGTTACCGCGCTCATTAGTCCTATTCTGACTGTGCAAGCTGCTGAAGGCTCAGGCGGCGATGTTCAGGCTGCCCTTCGCCCGGCTGATCGTGACGTGTGCCCCACTTGCTCGAAGAGCGCTGACGACGGCTTCCGCAACGCTCAGCAGCGAACCATCGAAATAGTCGCGCGCGATCTGCTGCAGGGCGCGGGTTCGAACCAGCTCGGGCGTGATTGCCGGCGTATATAGATAGGGGATGCGCCGATCGGTGGTCTCGTGCGATCCGTTGATTTTCTGCCGGCGGAGAATGTCCTTGCTGCACAGGCGTTGGAGCATCGCCCGCAAGGCGCTGTTCGAAAGGCGGCGCGGAAGGCGCGCTTCGAGCAGCTTCGCGGTCATGCCCCCTTCGAGGTAGATGATCATCGCAAGCTCCCGCTCGCAGCGCGGAAGATTCAGCACTTGCGGCGGCAGCGGACCGATCTCGTGACCCTGCAGTTTCCCCTGGTGTTCGCGCACGAAAGCACCCTCGCATTGTTGCGAGACTATATTAGTACGTTTCGTACTACGTTCAAATCAGTTCGCAGAACGCGGGAAGCCATTCAAAGAAAACGGCGCCCCACCCGAAGGTGAGGCGCCGCCCCCTTTTAAGCCTGCCCTGGTCCCTTAGAACGCCAGGCTGAGCGTTCCCGAGATCGTGCGCGGTGCGCCGATCTGGACGAAGTTCGGGTTGCCGTAGTTGCTCCCGCTGGTCGCCTGGTTGAGACCGCCGTTGAAACCGCCGACGTAGAATTCGTCGAACAGATTGTAGACGTTGAGCTGGAAGTAGCTCTTTTCGAGTCCCTTCAGCATGCTCAGGCGCACACGCGCGTCGAGATTGACGAGCGTGTAGGCCGGCGCCTTGGCGGGGAAGATTTCAACCGCGTTGGCACTGCCCAAGACGCCCGTATAGGTCGCCTCGTTGGTGTCGAACACGTAGCGCGGGCCGGTCCGCTTCACGGTCGCGCCAAGCTCGAAGATGCCGAAGCGGCCGACGGCGGAGCCGCCGAACGAATATTTCGGCGAACCGGACTCGTAGTTGCCGGCCGTATCCAGGAAGATCTCGTCGCCGACGGTGGTGCAGCCAAACGCGCCAGCCGTGACGAACGCCGAAGTGCAAGTTGCCGAACTGGATATCGTCCTTGATCTTCGAACGCATCCACGACCCGAACGCATAGAGCGTCAGCTGGCGGACCGGCTCGTAGGCGACCTCGCCGTCGATGCCCCACTTATCCACGCGGCCGAGGTTCCGGTAGACCGTCTTGTCGAGTTCCGGATCGTAGGCCGAGGCCAGGCGATCGTTGAACTTGGTGTACCATCCCGCGAGCGACGCCTGGATCTTGCGAGCTGCTGTAGCGAAGGCCGCGCGTCGAACGAGTCCGTCGTTTCCGGCCGTGGCTTCGCGTTGGCTGTACCGACCGGGAAGTAATAGGCGTTGTACAGATTGTCGGTGCTCGGGACCGAGATGTTCTTGGTGTAGCTCGCGAAGGCCGAGACGGCGTTCGTGACGCTGTACACGACACCAAGGTCCGGAAGGAACTTGTGGTACTTCAGGACGCGCTTGCCCGGAGGCGAGAAGCCCGTGATCGGCGCCGGTCGTCGGATTGAACGAGTAAGGGTTGTTCGCTTCGATCACGTCATCGAGCGCACCGTCCTGGCCGCTGCATTCAACGAAGCCGCTGGCCGACGAGGTAAAGCAGAAGTTCTCCAGGTCGCGCTTGAAGTACGGCATGCTTGCACCGATCTACGAGGCGCAGTGGTGCCGAACTGGCCGCGATACTGGGCAGCGACCTTGTCGAGGATCGCGTAGGACTGGCGATCGCGCTTCTGCAGGTCGACGCCGCGACGGCATCGACGATCGGATCGTTGACCGGGAAGACGTCGACCGGCTCGCCATTCGCCTTCACGAAGCCAACCTGGCCCGTCTGACGGTGATTCGAGTAATCGTGCGTGTAGGTGACGCGAACGATGTGGTCCGGTGTTGATCTCGTAAGCGAGACCCGCGACCACCGCGTAGCGGCGCGTGCGCGTCTGGCTCGGCGTGAGAACGGTAACCTGGTCGAGCGTGTCGCCGTCGCCGTTGAGGTCGACGCCATTCAGGTACGGGCTGCCGCCGAAGTAGCCGCCGACGCAGGTGACGTTGGCGCTGGTTCGCTGTCGAGCAGTTCGCGCGGCCGCCAGTCGGGTTGATGTCGTAGCCGAACTCACGAGCGGTCGACCGTGCCGCCGCCGTTGGCCTTGGTGTACTGGAAGCTCGGATCGACCGTCAGCGTCAGCTCGTCGGTGATCGTGAAGCTTCGAGTTGCCGCGGATGTTGCACGCTGTTCGACGGGTTGTAGCGGCCGGTCGAACTCCGTGCCGCAGCTGTTGGCCGCATCCGGTCGACTAGCGCACGCTGATCTGAGCCGCGTCTCGAAGACGGCCTGCTGCTGCAGCGGATAGTTGATATCGTACTCGCGCTCGTCGTTGTTGCGCGGGAAGCGGTTGCCCGTTCCCGAACCGACGACGCGGTTCGCATCCCAACGCAGCGGCAGCGAGCCGAAGAAGTTGTTGCGGTCCTGGTTGTAGCGGCCGGCGATCGGCGATGAAGTCGCCGTTGCTGCCGATCGGCTGATAGATCTTGCGCGTTGTACTGCTGACGCTTCAGCTTGCCGTAATTGTTGAACGGATTGTCGTACGTCGAGGCGCTGCCCGCGATGAAGGCGCGCGTGCCCCACTGGCGAACGTACGCCGGTGTCGACCATGGCCGAACAGGCGGCGATAATCGAAGTCGCCGAGCGACATGTTAGATCGAAGGCCGGCATGTCCTCGGTCGGGGTGCGCGTACGCTGGTTGATCGTGCCGCCGACGGCCGACGCGGTCGGCGAGTCGACGTCGGTCGAGCCGAGGTTGACGTTGACCTGCTCGATGAGCTCCGGATCGATCGAGAAGTTCGAGTAGATGTTGTAGTTGCCGCTGTCGTTCAGCTGAATGCCGTCGAAGCGTGTAGCTGATGCGGGTGAAGTCGAAGCCGCGCATCGTGAGCGTGCCGCCCGAGTTGCCGTAGGCGTCGTTGTTCTGGAAGCTGACGCCCGGAACGATGTTGACCGTGTCGAGCACGGTCTGGCCCGGCCCGCTGCGGCTGATCATTTCCTGGGTGACGACCGCCTTGGCCTTGGCCGCGTCCGGCGTCTGGATTCCGCCGACGTCCTTGGTACGGCGTGCCGGTGATGACGATCGTCCTTTTCGGTCTCACCGTACCGGTGGATTGGGCGTAAGCGGCCGACGGCATAAGACTGGCCGCCGTCGTGCACAGCAGAACGATTTTCTTCACGTGGAACCCCGATGAAATGGTGAAACGAACTCGAAGAATACTCTTCGAGCACGACCCCCGCCGCTAGTGAGCGCATTAAGACGAGTCCGTGACATCGGGAACCGCGGAGTCCGGAATCACGTTAACTGTTGTAATTCCGTCACGGAACTCGCTCCTAAGGAGCCACGGCGGCTGCCATTATCGCGGCTTCGTCGAGCCTCCGGCCGAGGGCCACGAAAAGATAGACCAGCGGCGGCACCAGCAACGGCCGACAGCACGACCTTGGCGAGCATCTGGCCCATCAGCAGCTCGGCGATCGGGAACACGCCGTAGAAGGCGATGGTGATGAAAATCAGCGTGTCGACGATCTGGCTGAGCACGCTGGCGATGCCGGCGCGAAGCCACAGCAGCCGCGATCCTTCGCTCGCCTTCAGCCGGCTGAAGATCGTGACGTTGAGGAAGGTCGAGATGCCGTAGGCGAGGATGCCGCCGAGCCAGATGCGCGGCGTTCCGCCCATGACCGTTTCGAACGCCGAGAGCCGGGCCGGGTCCATCTCGCGGCGAGGCCGGAAATCCGAGCACGAGCAGGCTGAGCGCAAGCGAAACGAGCAGCGGAACGAAGCCGATCAGCACCAGCCGATTCGCGGTCTCGCGGCCGTGAAGCTCGGCGACCGCGCTCGACGTGACCACCAGCAGCAGGAAGGCGAAGATGCCCGCCTCGACCGCCAGCGGACCGAGCGCGACCTGCTTGTTGCCGAGCACGCCGGCGATGCACACCATGCCGCCATAGAAGATCGCGAACGCGAACAGCGACATCGGAATGGCACGGGCGCGGGCGTGGCATCGGTCATGCCGCGCTGACTTCGGTCGTCATGGGCCGTTGGCGTAGCCGGCGGCGAACTGCAAGAACGCATTGACCGCGCAGCTGACGCGCCCGCTACGCGACGCGCCCCGTGATTCCCGGAGCCCTGGACATCGTCGCGATCGGCGACGCGATCGTCGACGTGATCGCGACCTGCGGAGGATTCCTTCCTCGCCGCGCACGGCCTGACCAAGGGCTCGATGCAGTTGCTGACGCCGGACCAGGCCGACGCGCTTTACGCGGCGATGGGCCCGGCGCGCGAGATCAGCGGCGGCTCGGCGGCCAACAGCATGGCGGGCGTCGCGGCGCTCGGGCTCAATGCCGGCTTCATCGGCCAGGTCGCGCGACGACCAGCTCGGCGACATTTTCGCGCACGACATGACGCGCGCTCGGCGTGCGGTTCGAAACGCCCGCCGCTCGCCGACGGCCCGCCGACCGGCCGCTGCCTGATCCTCGTCACGCCCGATGCGCAGCGGACGATGAACACCTGCCCCGGCGCGAGCCACGAGCTGACGCCGCAGCGCCTCGACGAGCAGATGATCCGCATCGGCCGCGATCACCTTCCTCGAAGGCTATCTGTGGGGACCCGAGCGTCCGCGCGCACGCGATGCTCCGCGCCGCGCAGATCGCGCACGAGGCCGGCCGAACGGTCGCCTTCACTCTGTCCGAAAGCCTCTGCATTCCCGGCCGCAAGGAAGGCGTGATGGGCATGATCGAGGGCGGGCATGATCGACGTGCTGTTCGCCAACGAGGACGAGGCGCTGCTCCTGGCCGGCGCGAGCGACCTCGACGGCGCACTGGCGCAAGCTTTCGCCGCTGGTGTCGACGCTTGATCGTGACGCGCGGACCCGCGGGCGCGCTGGCGCATCGAAAGCGGCAGTCGCGTCCAGATCGCCGCCGCACCGGTCGACAAGGTCGTCGACACGACCGGCGCCGGCGACCTGTTCGCCGCCGGGTTCCTCGCCGCGCGTTGCCGCGGCACGCCCGCTCGAGCGCTGCCTCGAAGCCGGCGCGCAGGCGGCCGCGGAAGTCATCTCGCATTTCGGCGCGCGCCCGGAAGCCGAACCTCAAGGAACTCGTGCGCCTGTGAACAATGTGAAGCGGCTCGCCGTCTATTGCGGCTCGGCGCCGGGCACCGACCCCGCGTTCGCCGACGCGACGCGCGCAACCGCGGCCGCGATGGTCGGCCACGGCGTCGACCTCGTCTACGGCGGCGGCCGGCTCGGCCTGATGGGCCTGATCGCCGACAGCGTGCTCGAGCTCGGCGGCAAGGTCTACGGCGTGATCCCGACCGCGCTCGTCGACCTCGAAGTCGCGCACACCGGCGTCACCGAGCTCCACCACGTCGCCAACATGCATGAGCGCAAGGCGAAGATGACCGACCTCGCCGACGCCTTCCTCGCGCTGCCGGGCGGCATCGGCACGCTCGACGAACTGTTCGAGGCCTGGAGCTGGAACGCGCTCGGCTATCACGCCAAGCCCTTCTGCCTGCTCAACGTCGCCGGCTTCTGGGACGGCCTGATCGAGTTCATGGACCATGCCACCAAGAGCGGCTTCCTGTCCGCGTCGCGCCGCGCAGTCAGCTGCTCGTCGCGGCGACGCCGGAGCGAAGCGCTGGAATTGCTGGACGAAGCCGCTGGCCGCGCTACGCAAGGCATGGTCTGGTAGAGCCCGGTGCTCGGGGAGGGGCTGCTTCATGAATCAGAATCTGATGAGCATCGCCGGGATCCTTGCGATCCTCGGCCATCGCCTTCGCTGCTGTCGACCAACCGCAAGGCGATCCGCCTGCGCGTCGTCGGCGCGGCCTTCGCGCTGCAGGCCGTGATCGCCTGGCTGGTGCTGTGGACGAGCTGGGGCCGCGCCGGGATCCAGGCCTTGTCGGGCGGCGTCGCCAACCTGCTCGGCTATGCCAACAAGGGCACCGAATTCCTGTTCGGACCGAGCGCCAGCCAACCCGCTCGCCAATACCTTCGCGATCGCCGCTCTGCCGGTGATCATCTTCTTCGCGAGCCTCGTCGCGATCCTCTATTACCTCGGCATCATGCAGCGGATCGTCCGCTGGGTCGGCGGCGCGATCGGCTGGGTCACCGGCATCAGCCGCGTCGAAATCCTTAGCGCCGCGGCCAACATCTTCGTCGGCCAGTCGGAATCGCCGCTGGTCGTTCGGCCCTACCTCGCGGCCCTGCCCCCTTCCCGCCTGTTCACCGTGATGTGTGTCGGCATGGCCGGCGTCGCGGGCACCATCCTCGCCGCTTATGCGAGCCTGCTCGGCGCGAGCTATCTGCCCTACCTCCTCGCCGCCGCCTTCATGTCCGCGCCGGGCGGCATCCTGATGGCCAAGATGATCATGCCCGACGATCTTCGCGGGCGACGGCGAGCTTCCGCTCGAAGGCGGCGACGAGCGGCGAGGACCAGGTCGACGTCGCCGAGACGTTCGAGGAAGGCGAGCAGCCCGCCAACATCATCATGGCCGCCGCCCAGGGCGCGCAGACCGGCGTCAAGCTCGCCGTCGCCGTCGGCGCGATGGTGCTGGCGTTCGTCGCCCTCGTCGCGCTCGCCAACGGCCTGCTCGGCGGGCTCGGCAACATGGTCGGCATTCCCGACCTCAGCTTCCAGCGGATCGTCGGCTATCGTGTTCCAGCCGATCATGTTCCTGATCGGCGTGCCGTGGAACGAGGCCAATGCGGCCGGCGGCCTGTTCGGCACCAAGCTGGTGCTCAACGAGTTCGTCGCCTTCATCGACCTCGGCGCGATGGGCCCCGAAGTGCTGAGCGAGCGCAGCCGCGCGATCGTCACCTTCGCGTTGTGCGGCTTCGCCAACTTCAGCTCGATCGCGATCCAGATGGCGGTGACCGGCGGCCTTGCCCCGAACCAGCGGCCGGTGATCGCCAGGCTCGGCATCCGCGCGCTGCTCGCCGGCTCGCTCGCCAATCTGATGAGCGCCGCGCTCGCGAGCCTGATGCTTCCCTAAACCTTTCTGCTATTACGAGAATCATGGCTACGATCACTGCTGACCACATCGCGTCCGTCTCGCTGAAGGACGCCGACCGCAATCCCGACGAATTCGCCCAGAAGCTCGGCCGAAGCTTCGAGGAATATGGGTTCGCGATCATCGCCGACCACGGCATTCCGGACGATCTGATCCATCGCGCCGAGGAGAAGGCGAAGGCCTTCTTCGCGCTGCCCGGAGGAGGCGAAGCGGAAATATCATCATCGCGGGCGGCGGCGGCGCGCGCGGCTACACGCCGTTCGGGATCGAGACCGCCAAGGGCGCCAAAGCGCACGACCTCAAGGAATTCTGGCACGTCGGCCGCGACCTGCCCGAAGGCCACAAGTTCCGCGCGCACATGCCGGACAATGTCTGGCCGGCCGAAGTCGCAAGCTTCCAAGGACACCTTCAACGAACTGTACGCGACCTTCGACAGCACCGGCCTCAAGGTCCTGCGCGCGATCGCCCGCTACCTCAAGATCGACGAGGATTATTTCGCGGACACGGTTCGCGACGGCAATTCGGTGCTCCGCGCCGCTCCACTATCCGCCGCAGAGCGAGCCGACCGGCAACCACATCCGCGCCGGCGCGCATGAGGACATCAACACCATCACCCTCCTGCTCGGCGCCGAGGAAGCGGGGCTCGAGCTGCAGACCAAGGACGGCCGCTGGATCCCGGTCTCACCCAAGCCCGGCGAGCTGGTGATCAACATCGGCGACATGCTCCAGCGGCTGACCAACGGCCGCCTGCGCTCGACCCCGCACCGCGTGGTCAATCCGCAGCCCGATCGCGCCAGCCACGCGCGCTACTCGATGCCCTTCTTCCTGCACTTCCGGTCGGATTTCCTGATCGAACCGCTGCCGGGCACGGTGCCGGCGGGCGAGCAGCCGAAGTGGCCGCCGATCACCGCCGACGACTATCTCCAGGAGCGGCTGCGCGAGATCAAGCTCGTTTAGCAGTTGAGCCATTCGTCTCAAATCGGGACGCCAAGGTTAACAACATCATGGACTTAGCGGCGCGCGGGGGTCATTTCGCGCGCTTCCGATGCGCAGTCCAATGATCCTGTTGGCCGTGGCGGCGATTGCTTCGCCGGCCGCTGCCGCAAGACCGGTAGAACTCCCGGCGCCGCCGGCCCTGCGCCTGGACGTCACGCGCGCCGCTGCGGTCGCCGCAAACTATGGCGCGATCACCAGCATTTTTCGCAGCGTCGAGCACAATCGCGCCGTCGGCGGGGTTGCCAACAGCTATCACCTGCTCGGCCGCGCCATCGATGTCGTACGCCGCCCGGGGGTCTCACATTCGATGATTGCCGCCGCGCTTCAGCGGGCCGGCTACGTGATGGTCGAGTCCCTCGACGAGGGCGATCACAGCCACTTCGCGTTCGCGACGTCATCCGTTGCGCCGAAGCAGCCGGAAATCACCATTGCTGCGGCGATGGTGAAGCCGCCCGAAAAGCCGAAATATCCGGACATCGTCGCCGACGATCACGGAACGCTGCGGATCGACCTGCCGGCCGCCCAGCTCGCCGAGCGCTAGGATTTAAACCGACAGCGAGGGGTCGCCCTCGATTACTTCCTGCTTGAGCACCGGCCGCGCGCCGCCCTTCCACAGATCCGCCGTGTGCCGGACGCGATAGCGCAGCGGCCCTCCGTCTGGCGTCGTCGCGCGAACGACCGGGCGCGGAATGCAGACGAACTCGGTCTGCACGGACTTTGGCGTCGCAGTGACCACCGAATAGCCGTGCCCGCCCATGTCGATGAATTCGAGGTGGGGTGCATTGTCCGGATTGGTCAGCCGGCGGGCGGCCTCGATATCCCCCGACTTCGCATATTCGAGCGCGCTTCGGACGCCGCGCTTCAGCGACAGATTGCAGGTTGCCTCGTACCTGCCGCCTTCCCGCTCGACGGCGAACAACGGCCGCAGCGGATGCTTCTTGAGGCCATATTCCATCGCTTCGGCCATCCCGGGCGCGGAGATGGAACCGGTGACGAAGGCGATGCCGACCGGCTCGAACTTCTGCGGCGGAAGCGCCTTCGCCGAATAGCCGGCCCAGAAGCTGTGGCGGTCGCCCGACACGGTGACCAGCCCGCCGATCTTCCGGTCGCGGACGAAGTCGTAGAGCTCCGCCCGCTCGTGGTAGCTGCCGCTCATGTCGCCACCGCCGGTGCAAGCGTAGCCCGCAACCGGCCACGGCTTCGCCGCGAGCCCGGCAGGAAGGTTTTGCGGATCGAAACGCCAGTCGAGCGTCGGATTGGTCGCCGCCCAGACCTTCCAGGTCGCCTTGGACTCCGCGAGCTTGCTCTTGAACCAAGCCTTCTGTTGCCGCCCGAGCAAGGTCATCGGCGCCTCGTCCTTGCGAAAGTTGGGGACGGCCTTGTCGCCAACCATGATGGCTCCGGGCGGCTTGCCGCCGTTGTACGCGCGACCGCCGTCCAGCACCTCGGTCCATTCTTGCGGGAACATGTTCGGGAAATCGCCGGGATCGAGCGCAGCGACTTCCGCCCGCGAAGTTGGGTCCTGCATCATGTAGGCGTGCATGTCGGTGATGATCAGCTCGACGTTCCGCCCGTACCGAAGCGCGCGATAGGACGTCATGCTGGCCAAAGCAGTCAGATTGTTAGGCTCGACGCCCATGCCGTCGGCGTCGAACTCGGTGATCGGCGTGTTCTTGACGGTGGGCCCGTCGAACGTGTCGAGCCCGGGACCTGACGCCTTGCGCACCCGCGAGGGAATATATTCCCACCACGCCTGATTGGCGGCGACGCGCAGTTCCTGCGCCGGCTCCGGCTCGCCATCGTACTGGATGGTGCTCTGCCAGCCTTTCCACGAGAATTCGTGATTGTCGCCCATGCAGATGAACGGGAAATGCGCGCGCGCGTCCTGAATGTCGGGGTCGCGAACGTGTCCCTGGTAGACCACGCGATAACCCGCGAGGTCGGTCGGCACGTGGAAGTTGTACACTTTCCGCGAGTTTGGGATCTTGCCGATGTCGTAGACCGTGCGCCCGTAGCGGTGCGCGACTTCCTCCGGATATTCGACGACCTCGTAGATGAAATCGCCGAGGTGAAGCACGAAGCCGAGGCGCTGGTCCTTCGGCTTTCGCTCATCCTCCCAGATCATCCGGCGATAAGCGTTCTGCGCGCCTTCGTTGACGCTCTGGCACGAGACAAAAGCGAAGCTGACGGAGCGCGCATCGCGATCGCGCGGTGCGGTGATGGTGCGGCCGACGCGACTTCCCGCGCCCGTCTCGTCGGTGAAGCGGTACCAGTAGATGCTCGCGGGCCTGAGCCCGGCGGCCAGCACGCGGCAGGTCCAATCCGACTCGGCAAGTACCGGCACGCGCGCCGTCGAAATCACTCGTTTGAAGTCTGGATCGAGCGCGACTTCTGCGGTGAGCATGTGACGGTCGCCGCTTTCGAACGGGCGCCTCGTCCAGAGGATGACGCTGCGGTCGTCGGGGTCGCCCGAAGCGACCCCATCGGGATACAGGTCGCGCCGTTCGGTCCAGTTCGTTCGCGATTTGGCGGCGATGGGCTCGGCCCAGGCGAGGGTGGCGCCGAGCGCGGTGGCGGAGGCAATGAACGAGCGTCTGTCGAGCTGGGTCATTTCGCAACGCTAACGGCAATTCGAGCGTGCGCAGCCGGCTTTCGACCAACCGCCGAGTTCTGACTTCCAAAGGTTGCGACGGCCTCTAGAGGCGCAGGCGAGCAGGTCTGAAGCTAACTCGCTTCGACATCGTAGTAGTGCGACCAGTTGATGCCGTCTTCGCTCTTTTCGACCGCTCCTCCGCTGCTGGGCCAGCGGACGTATAAATTGTCGTCGCGATTGATCACATTGGTCATCCGGTCAGTACGCGCGAGCTGCTCATATTTGAGCACGACGGCGGGTTGGTCGCCTTGGTCGGTGGTCTCGACCCACAACCCGTTCTGCCATGCCAGCGTGACAGCATTGCCCTCCCAAGTGCCGGTGTAACTGGTCGGCAGATTGGCCTGAGCCTCAGCCTCAGCTTCGGTCTGAGGCCGGGGAACGTCGGCTGCGGCCTCCACCTGTCGTTCGGCCTTGGCCGGCTTCTCGGATGGCCCGAGCCCTCTGTAGGCCGTCAACAAGCCCGCGACCGCCACGACGAGAGCGGTCAACCCGCCGACTACGCCGGTTACGCCGCTGAGGAATTTCGGGCGTGAATCGCCCGTCGTTTCATGAGGTTCGTCAGTCATCCCGCCCCCTGATGGCCGCTATTTCGAACTGCATTCGCTATGCCACGAAACCTTCGTCTCGACTATTCCAGGTTCGGCTCCGTGAAGACGAGCCAATTACGAAGCTGCGGCGCCACGTCATCGTAAGGCCGGAGGTCGGACGATCATTCGGCGTCGCGAAGGTTCGCCGGTCCGAATCCGTGCGGGATCAACTCGCCGATGCGGTGCCGATCGAGCGCCGACCCCTCGCCGTTCGAGCAAAGGATCTCGACGTCGCGACCGGACAGCTGTGCGGCCTCAAGGATCGCCTGGCGGCAGCCTCCGCACGGCGTGCAGGTCATGTCGCCGGTCAGCCCGCCGCCTTCCATTCCCCCGCCGGCGACGGCAATGCGCGCGACCTTGTCGAGCCCGAATTTGTGCTGCGCCGCTGTCAACGCGCTTTGTTCCGCGCAGAGGCCGAGGCGGTAGCAGGCGTTCTCCATGTTCGCGCCGGTGACGACCTCGCCATCGGCGGACTCGATCGCGCAGCCGACGTGGAAGTGCGAGTAAGGCGCATAGGCCTTCAGCGCCGCCTCGCGCGCCAGTGCGACCAGTTCATCTTCAGTCATGCTCTTGTCCTTAAGGCCGTGCACGGGGCATGCGCTAGTCAGCTTCCGAATCTGCGAGTCCGACAACGATGAAAGCACGCCTGTTCGCCGCCGCCGCTGCCGCCGCGATTGCGTTCGTCCCAACTCCCGCCCTCGCCTGGGGAAAGACCGGCCATCGCGTCGTCGCGGCACTCGCCGATGCGCAGCTGAGCGGGCTCGCGCGGGCGCACATCAGGGAAATCATCGGCTCGGCGGAAACGCTGGATGAGGCGGCGACCTGGCCGGACGAGATGCGGTCCGCGCCGGGTCAGTTCTGGCAGAAGACGTCGACGCCTTTGCACTATGTGACGCTGAACGGCGTCCTCTACGATCATGCGCCGCCGGAGAGCGACGCGCTCGAAGCGCTTCGGAAATATACGGCGACGTTGCGCGACCCGAATGCGAGCCTCGCCGACAAGCAGCTGGCACTTCGCTTCGTCGTCCATCTAGTCGGCGACCTTCACCAGCCGCTTCATGTCGGCAAATGCTGCGACAAGGGCGGCAATGAGGTGAAGGTGAAGTGGTTCGGCAAGGACATGAACCTGCACTCGGTTTGGGATTCGTCGCTGGTCGATGACGAGCAATTGAGCTTCACGGAGCTGACCGCAAAGCTGCAGCGCCATACGAGCAACGACGACGTCATTCGCTGGTGGGACATCAACCCCCGCGACTGGATCAGCGAAAGCGGCCAAATCCGCGAGACCGTCTATCCGTCGATGCCGCCCAAGGGGGCGAAGGACAAGAAGGGCCAGCCAGCCGTTCCCGAACTGTCCTACGGCTACGTCTACAAGTTCACGCCGGTGATGGAGATGCGGCTGAAGCAGGCGGGCGTTCGCCTGGCCGCCTATCTGAACGCCGTCTACGCCGAGCCGCAACCGCTGCCCGCCGAGCGCGCACGCTGATGTTCCGCAAGATTGTCGTCATCGCGCTGCTGGCGCTGGCCGGCTGCGCGACCCGCCAGACGCCAGTGGTGCCAGTCGCGCCCGCCGCCGCGGTTGAGGTGCAGATCCTCGCCTTCAACGATTTCCACGGCAATCTCGAACCGCCGCGCTCCGGTCGAGGTGACGGAGCCCGACGGCACCAAGCGCAAGATCCAGACCGGCGGCGTCGCCAATCTCGCTGGCGCGCTGACGCAGTTGCGCCAAGGCCATGTGAACACGGTGACCGTCTCCGCTGGCGACACGATCGGCGCGTCGCCGCTCATCTCGGCCAATTATCTCGATGAGCCGACCATCTCGGCGATGAACCTGCTCGGGCTCGAATTCAATTCAGTCGGCAATCACGAATTCGACCGAGGCAGCGACGAGCTGAAGCGGATGCAGGCCGGCGGCTGCGCGAAGTTTACCCGCCGCGAACCTTGTGCGGTCGAGCCGTTCGCCGGGGCGCGGTTCCGCTACCTGGCCGCCAACGTCGTGCAGAGCGACGGCACGACGGTCTTTCCGGCGACTGGCATCAAGCGCTTTGGACCAATCACCATCGGCTTCATCGGCATGACGCTGAAGGGCACGGCGAATCGTCGTCACTCCCTCGGGCGTGAAGGGACTGACCTTCGCCGACGAAGCGGCGACCGCCAACGCATTGGTTCCCAAGATGAAGGCGGAAGGCGCCGACGCCATCGTCTTGCTCATCCACCAGGGCGGAAAGACTGCCGCTATTCACGCCCGGCAATGGCTGCGACGGCATCTACGGCGACATCCTGCCGATCCTCCCCAAACTCGACCCGGCCATCACCACGGTGGTGTCGGGGCACACGCACTGGGCTTACGTCTGCAACGGCACGACCGAAACCGGCGCCGGGCGGCTGATGACCAGCGCCGGGCAAGTACGGCTATTTCGTCACCGATCTCCGTCTCAGCTTCGATCCTGCAACGCACCAGTTGCTGAAGCAGGGCGCGACCAATGTCGTCGTCGGCAATGGCGAGCGCGGCATCGATCCCGCGGAGCAGGAACTGGTCGCGCGCTATGCCGCAGCTGTCGCGCCGATCGCTTCCAAAGTGGTTGGCCGCCTTACTGAGAAGGCTCCGACCGATGCCGATGACGGCGAGAGCGCTGCCGCCGACCTCATCGCCGATTCCGCGCTGGCCGCGACGCGAGCGCCGGAGAATGGCGGCGCGCAGGTCGCATTCGTCAACGCGACCGGCGTTCGCATCGCCCTTCCGGCAGGCGACATCCTCTACAAGGATGCGTTCGCGATGATGCCGTTCGGGAATAATCTCGTGGTGATGACGCTGACCGGCGAGCAGCTGAAAGCGGCGCTCGAGCAGCAATATGCGATCCCGATCAAGACCGGTCGCACCGCGCCCGGCCGCGCTCGCCCCGTCGGAGGGCTTCACCTACGCCGTCGACATGTCGAAGCCGGAGAGGAAGCCGCGTCTCCGACATGCGGCTAAGCGGCAAGCCCGTCACGCCGGCCGGTCGCTATCGCGTTGCGCTTAACAATTATCTCGCTTCGGGCGGCGACGGCCTGACCGAGTTCACCAAGGGCACCGACGTGACCGACAAAGGCATGATCGACCTCGATGCGCTGGTCGCCTGGATCGCGCCGGGCCGGACCCCGCCCAAGACCGGGCGGGTGCGCTTCATCGACTAGCGCAGCGGCGGCTCGTCGAAGCTGCGCAGCTTGCGTGAGTGGAGTCCCTCGCCTTCGCGAAGCAGCAGGCCGAGCGTCTCGATGCCGATCCGCAGGTGCTGGCCGATTGCTCGCTCGTAAAAGTCGTTGGCCTGACCCGGCAGCTTTAGCTCGCCGTGCATCGGCTTGTCCGACACGCACAGCAAAGTCCCGTACGGCACTCGGAAGCGGAAGCCCTGCGCGGCGACCGTCGCCGATTCCATGTCGATGGCGACCGCGCGGCTCTGGTTGAAGCGCTTCGCCGACTGGGTGAAGCGAAGCTCCCAGTTGCGGTCGTCGGTCGTGACCACCGTGCCGGTACGGAGCCGCGTCTTCACGCTGTCCTCGTCGCCGCCGGTCACCGCGACCGCGGCCTCGAACAAGCGCCTTCTGCACCTCGGCGATGGCCGGGAGCGGGATTTCGACCGGCAGAACATCGTCGAGCACGTGGTCGTCGCGCAAGATAAGCGTGGGCGAGCACATAATCGCCGATGCGCTGGGTCGGGCGAAGGCCGCCGCAATGGCCGATCATCAGCCACACTTCGGGCCGGAGCACCGCGATATGGTCGCAGATCGTCTTCGCGTTCGACGGGCCGACGCCGATGTTGACCAATGTGATCCCGACGCGACCATCGGCGATCAAATGGTAGGCCGGCATCTGGTGCCGCCGCCATGAGCCCGCCGCGATCTGCGCTTCCGCATCGGTCAGATGCTCGCGGTCGTAATAGCCGCCGGGGACCGACAGCGCCGGTGTACGGGCTGTCCTCCCGTCGCAGCTCGTCGATCGCGAACCGGACGAACTCGTCGACGTAGCGGACGTAGTTGGTGAACAGGATGAAGTGCTGGAAATGGTCGGGGTCGGTGCCCGTATAATGCTTCAGCCGCGCAAGGCTGAAATCGGTGCGCGGGCCGTCGAACAGGGCCAGCGGCCGCGCGTCGCGGACCGAATAATCCCAGACGCCGTCGGCAATCTCGTCGCCGATGTGCGACAGCTCGTTCGATGGGAACCAGCGCGACAGCTCCGCCGCGGTCACGTCGTCGAGGTTGATGCCGCTTCCGTCGAGCACATAGGCGTAGGGTATCTCGCTGCGGCTTTTGCCGACCGAAACCTGGACGCCATAGTCGCTGACGAGATGCTCGAGCTGCGTCTTGCAGATAGTCGCGGAACAGCGCCGGCCGGGCGACGCTGCAAGCATAGTTGCCCGGCGCGGTCAGCCGCGCGAAGGCCCGCGTCAGCCGTCCGGCTGGTCCGCTCGCCGCTATAGGCGACCCGAAGCTCGGGATAGGCGAAGCAGCCTTCCGGCCTCAGCTTCGGGATCGGGATGGTGCCCTGCCTCGCAATAAGCGGCGAGCGCCTCGCGAAGATTGGCGACCGACTGGTCGTAGATGGAACAGAGCTGATCGAGGAGTGCCGTGATGTCGTTGGACTTCATGCGCAGGCACGCTTGGCCTCAACGCCCCCTGCAGACAAGGCTTTTGTGTAATTCAGTGCTGCATCTGCAGGTTCGTCATCTCCGGTGCTCGGCGCCATGTTCGCGTCCATGTGGGCCATGATCCAGATCGTGCCGACCATCACCAGGAAGACGATCAGAACGCCGAACGCGAGCGCCAGGACGTTGTTGGTGTTGTCCGGCCCGCTGGTGATGTGAAGGAAGAAGACCAGGTGCACGCCCATCTGCGCGATGGCGAGCACGACCAGCCCGACGGCCACGCCCGGGCCCCACAAGCGCTGAGGTCGACGCCACCCAGAAGGACACGCCGGTCAGCAGCAGGGCGAGCACCAGGCCGATCACATAAGCTGACGGTCTCGCTGAGCATGTTGTCGTGCGGCGCGCCCGGCGCGACGTTCAGCAAGTTCGTGTTCGTGTTCGGTCATGGCAACGTCCCGATCAGATAGACGATGGTGAAGATGGCCACCCAAATGATATCGAGGGCGTGCCAGAAGACGCTGAAGCACAGCAGTCGGCGCACGATGTGCTCGCTGGAAGCCCTTGGCCCAGATCTGCGCCATCATCGTTCCGATCCACAGCAGGCCGGCGGTGACGTGCGCGCCGTGGCATCCGACCAGGGTGAAGAAGGACGACAGGAAGGCGCTGCGCTGCGGACGGCGCGCCTTCGGCGATCATCTCGCGAACTCGTAGAGTTCGATCGACAGGAAGACCAGGCCGAGAAGCGCCGGTGACCAGCGAGCCAGACCTGCGTCCAGAGCCATGTTCCGGCGCTTGGCGGCGATCATCGCCAGGCCGCAGGTGAAGCTCGACAGCAGCAGCGCGATCGTTTCGACCGCGACCAGGTTGCGGTCGAACAGTTGGTTGCGTCGTCGGCCCGCCATCGGTCGCGTGGACCAGCGACGCATAGGTCGCGAACAGGGCCGAGAAGAGCACCATGTCCGACAGGACGAACAGCCAGAAGCCGTACGGGACGACGATGCTCTTCGATTCCGGCCCGCGGTGGCCGAGGCCGGTATCTTCCGGACCCGCCGTGGGTCAGGCCGATGGCTGGGGCTTCGCTGATGCGCTCATGTCGACTGGCTCAGATTGTGGAGGTTTTCCATGCGGATGCGGCGCCGTTCGCGCGCGTTCTCGCTGACCTCCTCGACCGGGATGATATGCTCATGCTCGTCGCGCCAGGCGTACCAGACGAACACCGCGAAGGCGCCGATCAGGCCGAGGATCGCGAGCCACCAGATGTACCAGATGACCGCGAAGCCGCAGACCGAGGCGAAGAAGGCGACAGATCACGCCCGTCGGCGTGTTCGAGCGGCATTTCGATCGGCTTGTAGTCGGGCTCCGTGATCAGCTGCGTCCCGCTTGATCGCCGTCTGCTTGCGCGTCCAATAGGCCTCCTCGCCGTGGACGTCGGGAAGCACCGCGAAATTGTAGTGCGGCGGCGGCGACAGGGTCAGCCATTCGAGCGTGCGGCCGTCCCAGGGATCGCCCGTGACGTCGCGCCGCTGGTCGCGCGTCTTGATCGAATAGAAGAGCTGGACGACCGTGAGGACGATGCCCGACGCCGATGATCACCGCGCCGATCAGCGCGACGTTCAGCCACGGCTTCCAGCGTGGGATCGGAGATGTGCTGCATGCGCCGCGTGCCGCCCCAGAAGCCGAGCACGTAGAGCGGCATGAAGGCGAGATTGAAGCCGATGAACCAGCACCAGAAGATCGCCTTGCCCGAGCCCTCGTGGAGCGTGAAGCCGAACGCTTTCGGGAACCAGTAAGTGTAGCCGGCCATGATCGCGAACACGACGCCGCGGATGATCACGTGGTGGAAGTGCGCCACCAGGAACAGGCTGTTGTGGACGACGAAATCGACCGGCGGGATGGCCAGCAGGACGCCGGTCAGGCCGCCGCCGACGAACGTGCAGCATGAAGCCGATCAGATAGTGCATCGGCACGGTGAACCGGACCCGGCCGCCGTACATCGTGAACAGCCAATTGTAGATTTTCACGCCGGTCGGGATGCCGATGAGCATGCTGGCGATGCCGAAGATGGCGTTGACGTTCGCGCCGGCCCCCATCGTGAAGAAGTGGTGCAGCCAGACCATGAAGGAGACGATGCAGATGACCATCGTCGCGAAGACCATCGACCGATAGCCGAACAACGGCTTGCCGGAGAAGGTCGCGGCAACCTCCGAGTAGATGCCGAACGCGGGCAGAACCAGGATGTAGACCTCCGGATGCCCCCAGACCCAGATCAGGTTCATGTAGAGCATCGAGTTGCCGCCACCGTCATTGGTGAAGAAATGGAAGCCGAGGTAGCGGTCGAGCATCAGCAGCGCCGAGCGTCACGGTCAGCACCGGGAAGGCGGCGAGGATCAGCAGGTTGGACGCCAGCGAGGTCCAGCAGAACACCGGCATGCGCATATAGCTCATGCCGGGCGCGCGGATCTTGAGGATGGTGGTGACGAAATTGACCGCCGTCAGCGATCGTCCCGACGCCCGGATATCTGCAGCGCGACGAGATAATAATCGACCCCGACGCCGGGCGAAAATGCCTTCTCGCTAAGCGGTGGAAAGGCGAGCCAGCCGGTCCGCGCGAACTCGCCGATGAACAGGCTGATGTTGATCAAGAAGTGCGCCCGACGCAGTCAGCCAGAAGCTGACGTTGTTCATCGTCGGGAAAGCGACGTCGCGGACGCCGAGCTGCAGCGGCACGACGAAGTTCATGAAGCCGATGACCAGCGGCATCGCCACGAAGAAGATCATGATCGTGCCGTGGGCGGAGAAGATCTGGTTGTAATGCTCCGGCGGCAGATATCCCTGCGACGCGCCGACCGCGAGCGTACTGCTGCGCGCGCATCATGATCGCGTCGGCAAAGCCGCGCACGAGCATGACGCAGGCCAAGCACGATGTACATGATGCCGATCTTCTTGTGGTCGGTGGACGTGATGTACTCGTTCCACAGGATATGGCCACCAGCCCTTGATCCAGGTGATCCACGCAGCAATTCCGCCGAGCGCGAGGATCACGACGATCGAGGTGATCAGCGGGATCGGCTCGTGGAAGGGGATCGCGTCCCAGGTCAGCTTGCCGAACATGGCTCAGCTCCGCTGGTTCTGTCGGCTTGCGGATTATGCGGCAGCTGCTGCGGCGGCGGCGCCGTGTTCGGCGACGATCGCGTCGAACAATCCGGGCGCGACGTTGCTGTAAGTCATCGGCTTCACGTAGCTGCTGGGCTTCGCAGCAGCTCGGCATAGGCTGCGGGCGTCGAGCACCTGGCCCGAGCCCCGGCGCCGCTGGGCCCAGGCGGCGAATTGCTGACGGCGGCACAGAATGCACCTTGAACTCCATTCCCGGGAAGCCGTCTCCGCTGAAATGCGCAGAGCGCCCTTCGAACACGCCCGTGCCGATCAGCCTGCAGGTTCAGGCGGGTCGACCATGTCGCGGCATGGTGTAGATCATCGCTGCCCATCTGCGGGACGAAGAAGATGTTCCAGACGGTCGCCGAGGTCAGCTGGAAATTGACCGGCGTTCCGGCGGGAACGACCAGCTGGTTGACCGTCGCGACCCGCTGGTCGGGGTAGATGAACAGCCATTTCCAATCGAGCGACACGACCTGGACGTTGATCGGCTTGTTCGGCGAATTGAGCGGCTTGGCTCGGATCCAAGTGCGTGGCTGCCGATCCAGGTGATTCCACCCAGCAGCATGATGGTGAGGATCGGGACTGCCCAGACCACCAGTTCGATCGCGCCCGAATATTCCCAGTCCGGTCGATACTCGGCCTTCTTGTTGCCGCGGCGGAACCAGAAGGCGACCGCGACGGTGGCAATCATCGTCGGGATGATGATCGCCAGCATGATCGCGGTGGAATTGATGAGGATGGTCTTCTCGGCCTGGCCGACCGGGCCGACCGGATCGAGAATACCGCGATTGCAGGCGGCGAGAGACAGGAAAAGGATGGAACAGGCGATCAGGCGCGACGGGCGACCGGGCATTCGCATCACTCTTCGAACCACCAAATCGAGCTCACGAAGAACCCCCGTCGATGTGCAGTCCGATCCGCCGCCCCGCGAACCTGAACGAGTCGGCTCCCCTTAGGCTTCGGCGTTTTTGTGCGGCAACTGATCTGCGTAAGACATTGCAGACGCAGGCGGCGCGGCTAGGGTCGGGCAGCCTATGACCCGCTTCTCTTATCTCTCGCCGCCGCTCTCGCGGTCACCTCGTTATCCGTGCAGCGCGTCCGCTGCCCGTTCGCCCGAAACGCCGCACCCATCTACATCTGGATAGCGGCGCAAAAGGCGGCGGGACTTCAAGTCACCGCGATTTCGGATTCGATCATTCGGGTCCGAATTGCGCAGAGGACAGCTTGCCGGAAGACGCAAGCTGGTCGGTACCAGCCGCAGTTCGCGCAAAGCTGCGACCGCGTAACGCCGACGAAGGATGGATTTCGGACAGGTGCGCTAATCGTTCGAGCATCGGTCGCAGGCGGACTGGTCTCCGTGGAAGATCTCGGATGGCCGAGATTATCTTAGACGATCCAGAGCGCGGTCACGTTCGAAGACCAAGGTCGCTTCACCTTCAGAAAGATCATCGCCACCGAACGAGCAATATCTACGGGTTCGGAGACAAGACCGGGCCGTTCAACCGGCGCGGCGCTAGCTACGTCAACTGGACCACCGACGCCTGGGGCTTCGATCGCGGCACCGACCCGATCTACAAGTCCATACCCGTTCTACATTGCGACCGGAGCGGCACGGGCGGCGCCTATGGCCTGTTCCTCGACAATACGCTGGCGAAGCTCGTTCGATTTCGGCCATCGCGACGAAAACACGCTCGAAATCTCGGCGGATGGCGGACCGATCGATTACTACATCATCGCCGGCCCGACCGTCGCCGATGTCGTCCGCCGCTTCACCGACCTGACTGGCAAGGCGCCGCTGCCGCCGCGCTGGGCACTGGGCTTCCAGCAGTCGCGCTACAGCTACATGAGCGCCGACCGAGGTCCGCGACCTTGCCGAGCGGCTGCGCTCGGACCGCATCCCGACCGACGTCATCTGGCTCGACATCGACTTCCAGGACCGCAACCGTCCGTTCACGACCAACCAGACAGACCTTCCCCGATCTCAAGGGCCTCGCCCGCGACGTCGGCAAGGCACGGGTATCAAGCTGGTCACGATCACCGACCTGCACGTCGCGATGCGCCCGAACCAAGGTTACGCTCCCTACGACAGCGGGATCGCGGGCGACCACTTCCTCAAGAACGTCCGACGGCAGCCTGTACGTCGCGCCGGTCTGGCCGGGCCCGTCGGTCTTCCCCGATTTCACCCGCAAGGCGAGCCGCGACTGGTGGGGCAGCGCTGTACAAGACGTTCGTCGACGACGGCATCGCCGGCTTCTGGAACGACATGAACGAGCCGGCCATCTTCGACACGCCGACCAAGACCATGCCGCTGACCACGATGCATCGGATCGAAGGCGACGGCTTCACGTCCCGCCCGGCCTCCGCATTCCGAAGTCCACAATGTCTACGGAATGGAGAATAGCCGGGCGACCTATGAGGGCCTGCTGAAGCTCCGCCCCAACGTCCGTCCGTTCGTCATGACCCGAGCAACCTTTGCTGGTGGGCAAAAGTTTGCGGTGACGTGGACCGGTGATAACAACTCCACCTGGGACCATCTGAAGCTGGCCGTCCAGCAGATGCTAAACCTCGGACTTTCCGGCTTTCCTGGTCTGGCGCGGATATCCGCGGGCTTCATTGGCGGAGCCAGTCCCGAGCTGCGACTCGCTGGTACCGAGATCGGGGCCTTCACGCCCATGTTCCGAAGTCATGCCGCCAACGATGCCCCTCGCGGCGAGCCGTGGGTCGATGGGCCGGAGCACCTTGAGATCCGCCGCCGCTACATCGAGGAGCGGTATCGGCTGATGCCCTATTTCTACGCAGTCGCGGAGCAGAACTCGCGGACTGGCGATCCGATCATGCGGCCGGTGTTCTACGATTATCCGGAGCTCGTCGAAGGCGCCGTGCGACCAGTCGATGGCCTTCACCGTCGGCCGCGATCTGCTGGTCGCGCCGTCGCCGAAGCCGGAATCGACGCACCCTATGACGCGTGCATGCCGGGACCGGGCTGGTTCGACTATTGGAGCGGCCTGCCGGTCGCCGGCGAGACGCAAGCCCGACGCGCCGTTCGAGGTGGTCAAGGAAACGCCCACGCTCGACCGCCTGCCCGTGTTCGTCCGCGCCGGCGCGATCATGCCTCGCGCCAGCCGCTGACGCAAAGCACGTCAGAGACTCCCGAACGGTCCGCTCGAGCTGCACGTCTATCCGGGGCAGGATTGCAGCGGCCAGCTCTATTGGGACGACGGCCTCAGTATCCGCGGCCCGATCCTTCGCCAGACCGTCCGCTGCACGCTCGGCAAGGACGGCATCATGCTTCACTTCGACAAGCGCGAAGGCAGCTTCAAGCCGTGGTGGAAGCAGATCGCCGTGACCGTCCACGGCTGGAGCGGCCCCGCCAAGGTGCGCGGCGTCGCGAATGTCGAGACCGATGCGGTGACGCGGACGCCGTCCGTTTCGTCGATCCCCGACCAGCGCGCGCCGCCGACTTCGTCCTTTCAGCCGCTCTCTGATGGAGCCCAGCCCGCCCTCCAAGCCGCGGCTCCTGCTGTTCGCCTTCGGGGACTTCGCGTTCAATCTCTATCTGGCAGAGCATCATGCTCTATCCTTTGTTCTATTACACGGACGCGCTCGACCTCCCATGATCGCGGTTGCGGCGGCGATCTACATGGCGGCATCCGTGTGGGATGGCATCGCCAACTTCGTCACCGGGGCTCTGATCGACCGCCATCCGCCGCTGCGGTTCGGCTACGCCCGGATCCTGATGCTCGGCAGCCATTCCGCTCGGGCTCGCCTTGTGCTGACCTACGTGCCGCCGCCAGTCAGTGGCGGAAGCTGCGATCGCGTTCGTCGCTCATGGGCGCATCTGCTGTTCCGCACCGCCTATGCGGGCTGAACGTTCCCTACCTTGCGATGACGGCACGGATCAGCTCCGACAGCCGGGATCGAGCCTTTGTCGCCGGCATGCGCATGCTGTTCGGGACGATCGCCTGGGCGCTCGTGGCCTGGGCGACAGTGCCGGTGGGAACGCTGGCTAAGTGGCAGCAAGGGCGCCGGCGCCTATCTCGGCGCGGCGATCATCTTCGCGCTCCTCGCAACCGCGATCCTGCTGCTGGTCGGGAGGGCCTACCGCGGGCAGGCCTACGTGCAACAATCCGAGCCGACTTTCGTGGTCACGGAAGTCGTCAGCCTCTTGTCCAATCGCGCGTTCGTAACGCCTGAGCCTGGCGATGATGGCGATGATCGCGCCAGTCACAGTCCTCTACAAATCAGTGCTCTATTACTTCAAATATTTCCTTCACGACGAAGCCGCCGGCCAGTCGGCGCTTGGCCTGGATGGGCCTAGCGAGCGGCGCCGCAATCCCGTTGTGGATGCTGGTTCAGCGAAGGATCGGCAGCTTCGCGCGACGTGGTTCGCGGCCGCCACCTTGTGCGTTGCAGGACTGATCGCGTTCTCGGTGATGCGGACTGAGCAGACTCAGGCGCGATGCAGCTCTTCCTCGTCGCCATGCAGGTGTCGATCGTCGGCCTGAACTTCGTGTTCTGGGCCATGCTGCCGAACACGATCGAATTTGGCGAACGGACGACCGGCCTCCAGGGTCGAAGGCGCGGTGTTCGGCCTTGCCGCGCTGCTGCAGCGCGTCGCGATTGGCTTCGCGACGGCGATCCTTGGGACTGGAGCTTCGCGGGCGCCGGCTATGTCGCCAATGTCGAGCAAAGCGCGGCAGACGCTGCCGGGCATGTACCGGACCACCGTCGTGATCGCCGCCGTCGCTTTTCTGGCCCTGTCGTGCGTGCGCGATGCTGCTCAACCCACTCCGCCATGGCGCACATCGACGTATCGGGAAGAGCCCGAAGCTCAAGCCACCTCCCTTCCGGGGATCAGGGGGTCAACCGGCCTAGGCGGTCAGCTCGAACGTCCCGCTGACGCCGTCGGCCTCCGCGGAGGGCGCGATCCAGACGTCGAACGTGCCCGGCTCGACGACCGGCTTGTTGGCGAGCCGTAGAATTGCAAGTTCCGCCGGGCGCAGCGTGAAGCTGACGACCTCCGACTGGCCGGGCGCAAGCTTGATCTTGCGGAAGCGCCTTCAGCTCGCGGACCGGGCGCGTGATGCTTGCCACGCGATCGTGCGTGTAGAGCTGGACGACCTCTTCCGCCGCCGGCTGGCCGCGGTTGGTAATTCGCGCCGAGACCGTCAATCTCGCCGTTCATGCCGATCGCCGGCGCGCTCATCGTGAAGTCGCTATACTCGATCTTGCCGTAGGTCAGGCCGTGGCCGAACGGATAGAGCGCCGTGTTGGTGATGCCGCGGAAGCGCGCCTTGTAATTCTCCAGCTTGCGGTTCGGGATTGGGACGGCCGGTGGCTTGTGCGCGTAATAATAGGGCTGCTGGCCGGACACGGCGCGGGAAGCTCGTTCGGGCAGGCGGCCCGAGGGGCTGTACGCACCGAACAACACGTCGGCGATGGCATTGCCGGTCTCGGTCCCGAGGAACCAGGTGACGAGGATCGCCGGCGCATTCGCCACCGCGCCTTCCAGCGCGAGCGCACGCCCGTTCTTGAGGACGACGACGATCGGCTTGCCGGTCTTGGCGACGCCTCCGCCAGGTCCTGCTGCGGCTTCGGGAACGAAGATTTCGGTGCGCGACTGGGCCTCGCCCGACATGCCCTGCGCTTCGCCGATGGCGAGCACGACGATGTCGGCCTGCTGGGCAGCCGCAACCGCCTGCTCGATGCCGCCCGGCAAGTGGCTCTTCGACGCCTCGAGCCCTCGGCGACGATGATGCTTGTTCTTGTCGGCCACGGCGGCGCGGACGCCGGTGGCCAGATCGACCGCCTTCGCGTCGTCGCCATAGACGCACCCACGGCCCGATCAAGGTCGTGCTGGCCGCTCGCGAACGGGCCGATCAGCGCGATCTTCTTGCCCGAGCGCGGCAGCGGCAGCAGGTCGCCGTCGTTCTTCAGCATGACGATCGACTTGCGGCCGGCCTCGCGCGCAAGCGCGCGGTTGCGAGGGAGCATCGACCGCGCCTGTTTCGCGCTTCTCGTCGATGCGGCGGAACGGATCCTCGAACAGGCCGAGCATGCGCTTCGCCGCCAGCACGCGGCGCACGGAGGCGTTCGAGCACTGCTGCCGGCACCTCGCCGGCTCGGCACCAGGTCGGGAAGGTGCTTGCGGTAGAGGCCGCTCTGCATGCTCATGTCGACGCCGGCGAGGAAGGCGATCCGGCCGCGTCGCGCCCGTCCTTGGCGTAGCCGTGGGCGATCATCTCTTCGTCGCCGGTGTAGTCGGACACGACGAAGCCCTGGAATCCCCACTCGCCGCGCAGCACCTCGGTCATCAGCCAGTGGTTGCCGGTCGCCGGGATGCCCGACATTTCGTTGAACGAGGCCATGGCCGAAAGCGCGCCCGCGTCGAACGCCGCCTTGTAAGGCGGCAGATAGACCTCGCGCAGCGTGCGCTCGGACATGTCGACGGTGTTGTAGTCGAGCCCCGCCTCGGCCGCGCCATAGGCCGCGAAATGCTTGACGCAGGCGAGGAAGTGCTCGTTGGATTTGAAGTCGCTTGCCCTGGAAGCCGCGCACGCGCGCCGCCGCGAACAGGCCGCCGAGCAACGGGTCCTCGCCGCCGCCCTCGACGCCGCGTCCCCAGCGCTGGTCGCGAGCGACGTCGACCATCGGCGCGAAGTTCCAGTCGATGCCCGCGCCCGCCGCTTCGAACGCGGCGACCTCGGCGGTGCGGCGGCCAGGTCGGGCTCGAAGCTCGCAACTTCGGCCAGCGGCACGGGGAAGATGGTGCGGTGGCCGTGAATGATGTCGGCGGCGAAGATCAGCGGAATCTTCAGCCGCGATTCCTTCGACCGCCGCGTTCTGCATGATCCGCGCCATGCGCGCGCCATTGCCGTTGAACACGCCGGTCAGCTGGCCCTTGCGCGCCTCGTCGACCTGCTGCGGGAAATTGCTGTTGCTCGGCGGGATTGAGCGCCGCCGCGATGCCGCCACCCCAGGCCGAAGCCATCAGGCTGAGCTGGCCCGCCTTTTCCTCGAGCGTCATTTTCGCAGATCAGGGCATCGACGAACCCGGGGATTTCCAGCCTGCCCGCCGTCTGCAGAAGCGCCCGTGCCGGACTTGCCAACCAGGCGGCGACGGCGCCCGCGCCGATAAGCGTGGCCCTGCGCGAAATGCGCGTCTCGAGCATTCTCTCTCCCCTTCCTCTTGCGCTCTGCTTGGCGCTTCCGAGCAATCGCCGGATCAGAGTTCTTGACCTAGTGTGTAACCGGTTACATGACCCACGTGGACAGCAAATGCAATCGGTCAGCCGGTGGCATTTGCCGCATTTGCCACCGATAAGGAATGCATGGGCAACGCAACCATCCGTGATGTGGCAAGCCGTGCGCAGGTTTCGGTTGCGTCGGTATCTCGCGTGCTCAACCGGCTGCAAAACGTCAGCGACGAGACCCGCAACCGGGTGACGGATGCGGTCCGGGAACTGGGCTACGTACCGCATGCCGGAGCACGGAGCCTCAGCCTGGCGCAGACCAACGCAATCGGCGTCGTCCTTCCGGATTTCCACGGCGAATTCTTTTCGGAAATCGTTCGCGGCATGGACCGCGAGGCGAGCCGGCATGGCTACATGCTGCTGCTTTCCAACGTTCACGCCGGAAGCGAGCAGTCCGCCAACGCGATGCGCGCGATGCGCGGACGCGTCGACGGGCTCGTGATCCTCGCGCCGCACTTGTCGGAGGACGAGTTGGCGGAGCGCGGTGCCGCCGGGAACGCCCGCCGTCCTGATCAACACCCGCGGCGACGCGGGCGGGCATCCGGGCGTTCGCCTGGACAATGTCGCGGGATGCGAAGTGGTCGCCGACCATTTCGTTTCGCTCGGCCGCAAGCGGATCGTGCACATCGCCGGTGCCGCCGGGAACATCGACGCGATCGAGCGCGCGGAGGCATTCAAGGCGGCGCTCGAGAAGCGCGGTGTCGACGTAGAGGTCGTGCAGGGCGATTTCGCCGAAGAGTCCGGCGAGATCGCCATCGATGCATTGCTCAAATCAGGCCGCAAGTTCGACGGCGTGTTTGCCGCCAACGACATGATGGCTAGCGGCGCTCTACAGGCCCTTCACCGCGCGGGCGTCCGTGTGCCCGAAGACGTCGCGGTCGTCGGCTTCGACGACATTCCGCTCGCCAAGCACATCGGCCTGACGACCGTCCAGGTCCACATCGCCGAGCTCGGTCAGCGGGCGCTCGACCGACTTATTTCGATCCTCACCGGCGAGGAGGATCACGGCGGGCAAGAACTGCACAAGCCCGAGCTCGTCATCCGTTCAACCACCGATCCGAAGGCCTCACGTTGATTTTTCTCGACCGTCGCAAGCTTCTCCAGGGTTCGACATTGCTGGCAGCGGGGAGCTTGCTCCCGGCCTGCACGTCCATCACTTACGGCTCGCAGGGACGCACCCTCCCCCCATTCTATGACGACATCGAGCAGCGGACGTTCCGCTTCTTCTGGGACACGGTGAACCGCAAGAACGGGCTGGTCCCCGACCGCTGGCCCACGCCGTCCTTCTCGCAGCATTGCGGCGGTCGGCTTCGCGCTGCCGGCTTATGCGATCGGCGTCGAACGCGGATGGTGCACGCGAGCGGAAGCGCGCGACCTGACGCTGACGACGTTGCGCTTCTTCTGGAACGCGCCGCAGGGGGCCGAGACCAGCGGCACGGCCGGCTACAAGGGTTTCTTCTATCATTTCCTGAACATGGAGACCGGGCTTCGGCACCGGGACGTCGAACTGTCGAGTGTCGACACGACCATCCTGCTGATGGGCGTGCTGTTCGCGGGCGAATACTTCAGCGGTGCCGACGCCGCCGAGCGGGAGATCCGGCAGCTCGCGGCCGACCTTTACGCCCGGGCCGACTGGAATTTCTTCCGTTCCGATGGGCGAGCTGCAATCTCGATGGGCTGGGATCCCGGCGGCGGGCTGATCCCGGCCAACTGGACCGGGTTCAACGAGGGGATGTTCGTCAACATCCTCGCGCTCGGGTCGCCGACGTTCCCTGCCCCTGACAACCTTTGGCAGCAGTGGACCGCGCCCTATTCGAAGTTCTGGCGCGGCGAGGGGCCGACGCGGCGGGTCGCCTTCGCACCTTTGTTCCCCGGCCAGTACAGCCAGATCTTCATCGACTTCCGTGGCATCCGGGATGAAGTGATGCGCGAGGCCGGCTTCGATTATTTCGAGAACAGCCGCCGGGAGACGTACGCCAATCGCACCTATTGCGTCGCCAATCCGATGAAATGGGAAGGCTATTCCGATCGCCTGTGGGGCCTCGCCGCCTGCGACGGACCGGGCAACTTCCGCCTTCCGTACAAGGGCGAGACGCGCGAGTTCTTCGGGTACAGCGCGCGCGGACCGGTCGGCGACCCCGATGGACGCGACGATGGAACGCTGACTGCTTCTGCGGCGCTCGGCGCCCTGCCGTTTGCTCCCGAAATCGTGATCCCGACGGCCGAGGCGCTGTATCGCTATCCCGGCGTCTACAGCGACTACGGCTTCCGCGACGCCTTCAACCCCAGCTTCAACTATGCCGTGGGCCGGCTCGAAACAGGCGCCGTCGACCCGCAGAACGGGTGGGTCGCGACCGACTATCTTGGCATCGACCAGGGACCGATCCTGCTGCAGGCCGCCAATTACCGCAACGACTTCGTCTGGCGGTACACGCGGCAGGTCCCGGCGATCCGGCTCGGTTTGAAGCGAGCCGGCTTCACTGGCGGTTGGCTTGGCCGCTAGCGGACCTTCACGACCTTGCTGAGCTTCGACACGCCGGTCTCGTTGAACGCCTCGACCGCCACCCAATAGGGCGCGCCAACGTTCAGCGAGCGCAAGTCCTTCTGCAACGTCGCTCCATTGCCCAGCTCGTCCGCCCAAAGCTGGTAAGTTTGGGTCAGGCGATCGGCGCGAGTGCCGAAGCGGATGTTGTAGCCGACCGCTCCCGGCACTTTACCCCAGCGGATCGTCGCGTCGCGCTGATCCTGGTGGCGCTGGCCGACAACGCTGCTCGGCATCGACGGAGCCCGCCCATCGGCATTGCCGAACACGCGAATGTCGCTGATGGCGAGGTTCGCCGCGCCGACGTGGCCGTTCACCTAGCGGACGAAGCGCGTCCGCACCGGCTGCGGCAGCTCGACATAGGCATTCGGCCGATCGCGGCGGGGACCGTCGGGCTTGGCGAGCGGCTGCCAGGTCCTGCCGTCGAGCGACTGCTGAAGCTCGAACTCGGTGTAGATGTCCGGCGCATCGGCGAAGCGGCCCGACTTATAGTCGGCATAGTTCACCTGGACCGCGCGCACGGTCTTCGCCGCGCCGAGATCGATGGTCAGGCGTCTCCCCAGCCTTGTTCTGCGAAGCGACCCAGAAGGTGCGCGGGTTCTCGTCCGTCACGCGGTCGGCCGCGAACTCGCCCATCGTCGATGAGGCGGTCGCCGGCTTGCGGTAGGACAGCAGCATCCAGCCGGTGAACAGGCTGTTCGGGTCGTCTGACCTTCGTCGTCGGCATGTATTGCGGGAAGTCCTGGAAGCGCGACGAGGCCCACATCTGGCCGTCCGCCTCGAACTTGGCCGGGAACATGTTGATCCGCCGCTCGAACGTCCAATTGTAGCCGATCCACGGCGTGCCCGTGTTCCACCAATTGCCGTAATCGTCCTCGAACGTGGAGCCGTGACCCGCGCCCTGAACGAACCCGCCGGGCTTGTAGGCGATCGGATTGTACTCGGCGTAGGTGAACGGCCCGAGCGGCTTGTCCGAGACGTAGGTGCCGTTGGCGTAGGCGTTGAACTCGGTGCCCGGCGCTCCGTACTGCAGATAATACTTCCCGTTATGCTTGGTGACCCACGCGCCCTCGACGTAGGGCCGCGTCGGCTGGCCGTTGGCGAGCAGCCCGTTGTGATCCTGCCCGAACCGCTCCCAGCCATGCTCCTCCGGATGCAGGCTGAACAAGCGTGGTCGCCTTGCCCTTGTAGATGAGCTTTCCGTCCTCGAACTCGATCTCGATGCCGTAGATCGGGAAGACGTTGCGAGCTGTCCCAATAGAGGTACCAGCGGCCGTCATCGTCCTTGAGCAGGCCCGGATCCCACGGCCCCGGCGGGATCTCGCCCGGCTTCATCTTCTCCGGATATTTGTCGTCCACCGCGTCCGGCAGGTCCGGCATGGAGCGGACAAGGAAGTCGAGCTTGCCGGTCTCGGGAGCGGTCGTGAAACAGGATCGATCCCGGCCGCGTGAAGGACATCGACGGCATGATGATCAGCCGGTCGCCATCGGAGATCGCCGCCGGGCGCGACGATCGCCGCCGAACGGCCAGCGTCGACGGCGTGATGAAGGTCCAGTCGATGAGGTTGGTCGAGCGCCAATACCCGTCGGCCAGCGTCTGGAAGAGGTAATAAGCGCCCTTGTGACGGACGATGGCGGGGTCGGCGCCGGTGCGGTAGCTGATGCCGTTGTTCGTCTGCTCCCAATTGTAGCGGTAATCGACGTCGATCGGATTGATATAGGTCCGCTTCTGCGCCTGTGCCGGCGGACAATGAAGGCTGACGCAGGTTGCAACGAACAGCTCCGAGCGAACGCATACGCATAAGTTCCTCACTGTCCTCGAACGAAAAGATTGGCGGTCAGGCGGCCCTCGCGCGGGTCGGCGCTGAAGATCATGCCCGGCGGGATGATGCCCGAATGGAGCAGGCTGCCCTGATAGATGACCAGACGGTCCGCGACCGCTTCGACCGCGCCGATCTGCTCGAAGAAGTCGTTCGAGCCGTGGATGTAGCCGACGTCAGGAAGACGCTTCACCTCGGTCTGCGCCGCCCGAACGAAGGCTTCGTGATTGGCGTCGGTGACCTGCTCGATCGCCGGTTGACCGCTGGCGGTAGAATGCCGTCCCGCTGTTCTCCGGCACTCGCAGGTAGTGCAGCAGCGCGAGATATTTCGGATCGGTGGAATCGAAATGCGGGAAACGCTGCGGCTCGATCAGCTGCCCGGGATCGGTGGTGACCATCGAGAAGCTGCCGGACAGCAGACGGAAATGGTCGAAGCCGAACGCTCCGGCGATAAACTGCGCGGCCTGCTGGCAGGTTCGTCCGGACATAGGCGAATGCGTCCGCATCCGTCTCGGTGATGGTGCGGCGGACGCCGGGGTAGAAATTGC
The DNA here is from genome assembly GCA_963750315.1 of uncultured Alphaproteobacteria bacterium. Classification (GTDB taxonomy): domain Bacteria; phylum Pseudomonadota; class Alphaproteobacteria; order Sphingomonadales; family Sphingomonadaceae; genus Sphingomicrobium. The sequence goes on along the minus strand of CAVVQF010000011.1, from coordinate 35,752 downwards.
CGCGGTTCGGCGGAAACGGCGCAAGCGCCTCGGCTAGCGAGGCAATGGCTTCGCTGTCGCCGCTGAATTCATCGATGACGACGATCGGGCTCTGTAACGATGCCGACGCGGCGCAGTTCGGGCCTCAAGAAACCTCTCTCCAGCCCCCGCGAATACAAAAATACGGCGGGAGCCGAAACTCCCGCCGTCCCATTAGCTTAGAACTTGTACGCGGACCCGGCCTGGAACGCGCGCTGATCGCCGGCGATCTGGCTGTTCTCGATCCGCGGCGCCGGATCGCCGCCGACCCGCGCCCCACGTCGAGTAGGTGCGGTTCAGCCAGTTGAAGACGTTGAAGACCTGAAGTCGGCCGTCAGCTCGTGGCCCCACGGCATCTTGAAGGTCTTGGCAACGCGAACGTCGAGCCGCTTGTAGCCGATGTCCTTCTTCGGGAAGAACCCGCCGCCCATGTTGGCGAAGCAGCATGCACCTTCCGGCACCGGAGCAGGCCGACCGAAGATGATGTTGCCGAACGCCGGGCCCGACTTCAGGTCGAGCTGCCCGAAAGGATGATGCCGAACGGCGCCCGATAGTTGGCCGACGTGACCCACATCCACTTCTGGACGCCGTTCACGTTGTTCCAACCGTAGGTGTCGAAGGCTCGGACCGTTGAAGATCTCGTCGCTGTTGAGCTCCTGCGCGCACGTTGCTTCGCGCCCGCTGGATGCGTCAGCGCCGTGGTGAAGCCCCACATCGATGCTATCGGTGAACGGCTTTTCGGGCTGGAAGTAGACCGCGTTGTAGTTCGCCCTGCCGTTGCTCAGGCCACGGTTGAGCTTGCCAGCGAACCCGGTGAGCTGCCCGTTCGTCGCCGGGCAGTTCGGGAACGGCCGTTCGGCGTGTTGTCGATGATCCACTGGTCGCCGCCGTTGGAGCAGCCGATACGCGCCGGGCCGTCACGCTGCAGACGGTGTACCAGCCGTTAGTGTAGAAGTTCGCGCGGGCGAACATCTGAGATGTTGTGCGACCAGTGTGCGAGAAGGTCAGCGAGCGTCTGATGTCGCCGAAGCGCTTGCGCACGCCCAGGTGAACTGGTCCGAATAAGGCATCTTCGACTTGTTGTGCAGGACCCAGACCGAGCCGCCGGTGAAGCCCCAGGCGCTGCCGAGCATGCGAACGCCCGCAGCGCTTCGGGGTCACGCAGTAGCCGGTGCGCGATCCGCCGGCGCAGTGCGATCCCGTGACCGGATCGGGGCGCGCCGCCGGTGCCGACGGTAGAAGAACAGCGGAACTCCGGCTGGTTCTGCTGCTGCTCGATCACGCCCTGGATGAACAGCTGGCGATCGTAATAGCGGCCGGCGCCGCCGAAGAAGACGAGGTCGCGGTCGCCGTGCACGTCGTAGGAGACGCCGAGCCGCGGCTGGAACGCGCCGTAGAACGGCTTGCGGTTGCTGCCGTCAGAGATGTAATCTTCGGGATCGATCCCGCGCGCCGCCCAACCCGGATAGGCGCGCAGCGCGGCGGCGATCGCCGCCGGCGTCACATAATTGTTGTTGTTGGCGTTGGACTCATAGTCCCAGCGCAGGCCGGCGTTGACCGTCCAATGCTTGTCGGGCTTCCACTCGTCCTGGATGTACAGGCCGATCTGCGTGTCCTTGGCGGTCAGGCCGGGCGTCGGGTTGATGTTGATCCTGGCCTGGAATGGCTGCGCGGTCGCGATGTCGAAGTTCGCCGGGCAAGGGTCCGAGGGATCCGCACAGGGTTGGCGAAGATGATACGTGCCATTGGTAGTTGTTCGCCCGTGCGCGACAGTTTGAGAAGACGATCTGTCCGCCGAGCTTGAGCGTATGCTGGCCCATCCGGAGCGTGCGTCGTCCGGATCGTCCAGATCTTCTGCGTTGTCGCCCTGCTCGAAGATGTTCGCCGCCCATCAGGATGAGATCCTGAGAGCCCGGATTCTCGGTGCCGCTTCAGGATATATTCGGGGCCGTCGCTGACGCTCGGCGTATCCTGCTTCGCCTTGTCGTAAGAAATGTTGAGCTGGTTCAGGAAATCGCCGGCATTGTGCCGCCACTGCAGCTGATAGCGGTCCTGGTCGGTCCGGATGCGGCGGCCATGGCTCGGGCGGCGCGTTGCCGCCGATGTCGGCCAGATTGTCTCTCGCGCCGGAGGTATCCGATCAGATTGACCGTGTCCTCGGCGCTCACATAACCAGGTGAGCTTGCCGAAATAGAGCCGCTGCTTGAAGGTCCTCGCCCTTCGAATTGTTGATCAGCGCCGTCGAGGTTCTGCGGGAATGCTGACCAGTCGGCATCGTCGACCGGTCGAGGTCGGGACGCTTCTGGTTCGTGCCTTCGACGCGACGTAGAAGTGCAGCTTGCCCGGGATGATCGGCCCGCCGATGTCGCCGCCGTACTGCTTGCGGTTGTAGTCGGCCTTCGGCGTTGTTCTTCTTGTCGAAATAGCGGCTTGGTGATGAAGCTCTTCGGCTGGAATTCGATGAACGCCGAGCCGTGAAACTCGTTGCCGCCGGTCTTGGTGATCGCGCTGATGACCGCCGAACCGGCCTGGCCGGTCTCCGCGCCGAAGTTCTGGGTCTCGACCAGATATTCCTGGATCGCGATCTGCGGGAACGGGTTACCGAGGCCGAAATTCTGCCCGAACACGCCGCCGTGGTTGATCGGGTTCTTGAAGCTCATGCCGTCGAGGAAGACGTTGACGAACTGCGAGGCGAGCGCCGCCGGCCTGGACCTGCGCATTGTCGCCCGGCGTCACCTGACACGCCCGGCGCGAGCGCGGCGAAGCTGAGGAAGTTGCGCTTGTTCTGCGGCAGATTCTCGATCTGCGCCGGCGTGATGTTCGTCGAGACGGTCTGCGTGCGGACTTCGCGAACGTCGGCGGCCCGTGACGACGATCGCGCCGCCCGCGGGCGGCGCGCTTGGACGAAGTCGACAATCCCGGTCTGGCCGACGAGCAAGGTCGTCTGCTGCGGCGTCCCGCCCCTCGACGGTGACGTTGTAGGTCGACGGGCTCAGGCCGAGGATCGTGTAATTGCCGGTCGCATCGACCGTTCCGACCGACGCTGCGCCCGGTGTTGGTGTCGGTCGCGACGACCTGCGTTCCCGCCGACGCGCCCTCAACTCGGCCCTGCAATGTCGCCGTCATCGTTTTGCCCGTACGCCGGGGTGCGCGACCATGAGCGCCGCTGCGACTGCGAATGCGGAAATTCCGTTCGCAAGCTGGCGCTTGCTGTTGATCGTGCTCACTAGCCCCTCTCCCCAGGTGCGTGTAACCGGTTACAAAACAGCGGCCGACAACCTTGCTGTTTGGTGAACGAAAGCCCTTCGCGCGAGGGAAGTCAATCGGCGCTAAGTCTTCGAGCGCCACAGTTCGCGACCGTTGTGCTTTTCAGGACACGAGCCGCCCGCGCGCTACTCTACCGGTGCGCCTCGGCCAGATTGTGCATGAGCGTCGGTCGAGGGTTGCGTCGGCTGCGGGCTGCTCGGCGGGGAGCCGCGAGACGAACTCTCCGTGGTCGGGCATCGTCTTCGCCGACGTCCGCGATCACCTCGGCGATGTCGTTGAGGAAGCCGACGATCTCCTCGGTCGGAACGAATTGCGCGACCGGATCGGGCTTCGACTTCGAAGCCCTGGCCGATGCAGGACCTGCACCCAGCTTTCCTCGGCGAACAGCTCCGCCGCGCCGCGCTTGAAGAAGCGGCCCGACGAGCCGGAACAGCTCGAACCGCTCCTTCAGGCTGTCCGGCACGTCCATCGTCCGGACATGATCCCAGAACGGATCGCCGGAGCGCCGAGTGACCTTGTAGTGCGCGATGATGAAGTCGCGGACGTCCTCGAACTCGAACCGCGCCTGGCGATTATATTCGTCGATGTCCGGCTTGCGAGAAACCGGTCGCCGGGAACAGCGCCAGCAGCTTCTGAATGCCGGTCTGGATCAGGTGGATGCTGGTCGATTCCAGCGGCTCGAGGAAGCCGGACGACAGGCCCGATCGACACGACGTTCTTCTCCCACGCCTTCGCCGCAGTCCCGGGCCGAACCGCACCGGCCGCGGGTCGGCCATCGGCGTCACCGTCGAGGTCTCGACATCAGGGTCGCGGCGGCCTCCTCGTCGCTGATCAGGTCGGACGCATAGACGTAGCCGTTGCCGATGCGGTGCTGCAGCGGAATGCGCCACTGCCATCCGGCCTTGAGCGCGGTCGTAGCAGCGAAGTAGGGCGTCACCGGCGAGACGCTCTCGCACGGCACCGCGATCGCGCGGTCGCAGAGCAGCCACTTGTTCCAATCTTCGTAGCCGACGCCCAGCGCATCGCCGATCAGCAGCGCGCGCATGCCCGAGCAATCGACGAACAGGTCGCCTTCGATCGTCCGGCCGTCGGTCAGCTTCACGGCCGTCACGAAGCCGGTCTCCGGATTCTGGATGACCTCGACGATCCGGCCTTCGGTCCGGGTTACGCCCCGCGCCTCGCTTTCGCCGCGAAGGAACCGCGCGAACAGAGACGCGTCGAAGTGATAGGCATATTCGATATCGGCGAGCGGCGAATTCGGGTTGCGCTTGTCGGGAAAGGCAGAAGCGGTTTGCGAAGCGAGGCCGCACCGGTCGATCGAATAATGTCGAAATGCTTGACCGAGCCTGGCGGCCGCTCGCTGCGCGGCCAGCCACAGATTGATGCGGGTGCAGCCACAGCATGTCGCGGCCGATCTTGCCGAAGCCGTGGATATAGCTCTCCCCCTCCGCGCCCCAGTCCGACGAACTGAATGCCGAGCTTGAAGGTCGCCTTGGTCTCGCTGATCATCTTGAGCGGGTCGATGCCGGCGAGCGCCAGGTAATTGCGGATGTGCGGGATGGTGGCTTCGCCGACGCCGACCGTGCCGATCTCCTCCGACTCGACGAGCGTGACTTCGACCTGGCTCAGCCATTGTGAAAGCACCGCCGCGGTCATCCAGCCGGCCGTTCCGCCGCCCACGATGCACACCTTCCGTACGGGTTGGTCGCCGCCTGCCATTCGCTCGCCCCTCGATTCTCAGCGTGGGTTAATCGGCGTTTGGATAAGCCGCAATCTCACCTAGAAGGGTCTCACCATGAGGATTGCCTTCATCGGCCTGGCCGCGGCTCTAGCCGGCTGCACCGCGCCGCCACCCGTGGCGGACAACGCGCCGATTGCGGAAATCGCCGGCCGAGTCGCTGGCCCCGCCCAACGCTGCATCTTGCTGAACCAGAGCGAAGGCCTCCACGCCGCCAACCGCAGCACGCTGGCTGTCGGAAGCGGCAAGACCGTCTGGGTCAATCACCTGATGGACGGCTGCAGCGGGTTCGGCCGGTGGGACGTCCTCGTGACCGAGCCGATCGGCACTGCAATATTGCCGTGGCGACCTAGTCCGCTCGTTCGATTCGGTCAGCAAGATCCAGGGGCCGAGCATGCCGCCTGGGCGATTTCATCCCGTTACACGCGCGGCTGATTGCGCGGACTGCGAACGCGGCCTCTAGGGAGCCCGGGTGAAACGAGCCCTTTTGCCGGCGCTGATCCTGCTTGCGTCCTGCAGCAAGGCCGGCTCCCGCCGACGTACGCATTTCCGACGCGTGGGCGCGAGAGACCGTTGCCGGTCAAACCGCCGCAGCCGCCTACCTGACGCTCAAGAACCGAGGTTCGGGTGACGACCGGCTGGTCGGCGTCGCCGCTCCCGCGCCAGCCATGGCCATGCTTCACGCTTCGGAGAGTGAAGATGGCGTCGCGCGAATGCGGCCGCTGAACTCCGGGCTCGCGGTTCCGGCCGGCGCGACGATCGAGCTTAGGCCGGGCGGGACGCATGTCATGATTAGCGGGCTCGGAGGACCTCTCCACGCGGGTGACGCCCTGAAGTTGACCCTGAAGTTCGAGAAGAGCGGTGAGCGCCCCGTCGACGTCCGCATCACATCGGCCGCCGGACCGGAGAATCATTGATGCGTGGTTTCAGGATCCTGCCTGTGGGTGCTCGTCGCCGGTCGCAGCCGCAGCCTTTGCCTATCTATCCTTCGGACCCGCGCGCAAATCCGCGCCCGAAGCGCAGACATCGACGATGGCCCTGTCGAACCTCGGCGGTCCGTTCACCCTGGTCGGTTCCGACGGCAAGCCTTTCTCCAGCACGAAGCTGAGCGGCAAACCGTTCGTCATCTTCTTCGGCTTCACCCACTGCCCGGATGTCTGCCCGACGACGCTCGCCCGCCTGGTCAAATTTCGCCAGCAACTGAACGCTGGCGCCACGCCGTTCGAAATCGTCTTCGTCACCGTCGATCCGGAGCGCGACGGCCCGGCCGAAGTCGGCAACTATGCCGAGCTGTTCAACAGCCCGATCACCGGCTTGACCGGCTCTTCAGCGCAAATCGAGCAGGTGAAAAAGCAGTTCGGCATCTTCTCGAAGAAGGTCCCGGACGGCAGCGGCGGCTATACCGTCGACCACACGGCAACGGCGCTGCTATTCGACCGCAACGGCAAGTTCGTCGCGACGATCGCGCCGGAAGAGCAAGACGGCGGTCGCCCTCGCCAAGCTTAAGCGAATTACCGCTTAAGCACCCGCGCCCAGCAGTCGATCGATTGCAGCAACCGCTTCCGGCTCGTCGAGGTCGGGCGCGTGGCCGACGCCGGGCACAGTGACCACCTCGACGTCTGGAATTTCCGATGCCATTCGTGCCGCGACCGGATCGGAGAGCAAATCGCTATATTCGCCGCGAAGGACGAGGACGGGGCGGCCGCCGAGCGCTCGATAATAGGGCCAGATGTCCGGGGCCTCGCCGCTGTTCGCCGCATCGAACGGCTCGGCGATCCGCATGTCATAGTCGAACTCGACGCCGCGATCCGTCTCGCGGAGCACCCGGCGGGTATAGGCCTTCCATTGATCGTCGCTGTAGGCAGGATGGACCTCGCCGTGCCGCCCGCGAAGCTCCGCGACGCCCGCGTCCCAATTCGCAAAGACGACTGGCTTGCCGACGTAGGACTTGATCCGGTCGATGCCGGTGAGGTCGAGCTCCGGCCCGACATCATTGAGCAGGACGCCCGCGATCTTGTCCGGAGCAATCATGCCGATGATCATCGTCACCAGACCGCCGAGTGACGTGCCGAGGAATACGGCGCGACCGATCCCGATCTCGTCGAGCAGCTGCAAGACATCGGTGGCGTACGTCGGCGGCTGGTAGCGGGCCGATTGGTCGTCCCACTGGCTCATGCCGCGACCGCGGAAATCGACGGCAATCACCCGCCAGTCGCCGGCATAGCGCGCCGCGATATTCTCGAAATCGCGGGCATTGCGGGTCAGGCCCGGGAGCATCAGCAGCGGCGGCCGGTCCGCCGCGCCGGCATAATCGCGATAGTGAAGCTTCAACCCGTCCTGGCTGGTCCAGTAGCGATCGGCCCAGGCCTGTGTTTGCGGTTTCGCAATGTCCATGAAGCCCCTATCGCCAGCTTGTGCCACCAGCGCAATCCTATCGCCCCGACCCGAGAATCCTTGAGCTCGGCGATGCGTTTTACGACGCGGTCGAGCCTGCGCGTTTCCCGAAGTGCATTCCGCGCTTTCTCAATCGGCGCTGGGCGGAGCGGATCGGGCTGGAGCTGACGGACCAGGAGTGGGCGGCCCACTTCTGCCGGTTCGAGCCGTTGCCCGGCAACCTGCCGAACCCGCTCGCGCTCCGCTATCACGGCCACCAGTTCCGGGTGTACAACCCGGACATCGGCGACGGCCGCGGTTTCACCTTCGCGCAGCTTCGCGATGACCGCGGACGGCTGCTCGACTTCGGCACCAAGGGATCTGGTCAGACGCCCGTACAGCCGGACCGCAGACGGCCGCCTGACGCTGAAGGGCGGCGTCCGCGAGGTGCTGGCGACGGAGATGCTCGAAGCGCTGGGCGTCAACACGTCGAAGACCTTCGCCTTGTTCGAGACCGGCGAGGAATTGGTGCGTGGCGATGAGCCCTCTCCTACGCGCTCCGCCGTCCTGACCCGCCTGAGCCACGGCCACATCCGCATCGGCGCCTTCCAGCGGCTTGCCTTCTACGGCGAGGTCGAGAACATCAACGCCCTCGTCCGCTATTGCCTGAAACAGCTCTACGGCGAGAAGCCCAAGGGCGAACCGAAGGAAAATGCCCTTCGCCTGTTCGACCTCGTGGCCGGTGCAACGGCAAGGCTCGCCGCGAGCTACATGGCCGCCGGCTTCGTCCATGGCGTCCTCAACAGCGACAATATCAACGTCACCGGCGAGAGCTTCGACTATGGCCCGTGGCGGTTCACGCCGGGATGGGACGACGATTTCACGGCGGCCTATTTCGACCATTACGGACTCTATTCTTTCGGCGCGCCAGCCGGAAGCGATTCACTGGGACCTTGCCCAATTCGCCGGCTGCATGTCGCTCATCGCCGACGGACCGCCGCTGTCCGACCTGCTCGCCGGCTGGTCCGATCGCTTCGAGGGGGAGCTGGTCTCGGCGCTGCTGTGGCGGCTGGGTGTAAAGCCGCGCGAACAGCAGGCCGACCGCGATCTCGCCGCAGCGCTGGTGCGGGCCTTGCAATCCGGCGGCGCAAAAATCGATCGCACCTTCTTCGACTGGCGCGGCGGCCGCGATTTTGGGGCCGAGCATTATCCGGCAGAGCCCTTCCGCGACCTCGCCAAGCATCTCGAAGGCCGTGAACGACAGCCACGCCACGATTATTGGTCGGGTTCAGAGCCTTGCTCAATGCACATCGAGGAAGTGGAATCCATCTGGTCCGCCATCGCCGATCATGACGATTGGCGGCCGTTCGAAGCGAAGATCGCGGCCATCCGCCGCATGGGCGAAGCCATGGCCGAGTTCGGACCCCGCGCTTGACCGTCGCGGCTCAACATGGTGAGGCGAGCCCAATGGGCGAAAGACTAGTGTCGACGGAGCCGTCGACCGGCGCGGAGTTGTGGTCGGGCGAGGTTGGCGACGCTGCCGCCGAGGTCGCAGCCGCGCGCGCCGCCTGGCCGGAATGGGCCGCCCATTCCCTCGCCTACCGCATCGAAACGCTGCGCCGCTTCGCGAATGTCGTGCGCACGCAGGCGAACAATTTCGCAGGGCATGATCTCGCGCGAAACCGGCAAGCCCTTGTGGGAAGCGAAAACCGAAGTCGGCGCGGTCGTGAACAAGGTGGAGATTTCGGTCGCCGCTTATGCCGACCGCACTCCGCAGAAGAAGCTCGAAGCCGCGCTCGGCAGCAAGGTCGCGGTCCGCCACAAGCCACATGGTGTGCTCGCGGTGCTCGGCCCGTTCAACTTCCCGGCGCATTTGCCCAACGGCCACATCGTCCCGGCGCTGATGGCCGGCAATGCGGTCGTCTTCAAACCGTCGGAGAAGACGCCCGCGAGCGGCGCCTTCCTGGTCGATTGCTTCCACGAGGCCGGCGTGCCCGAAGGCGCGATCCGGCTGCTGATCGGCGGGCCGGAACAGGGCAAGGCGCTGGCGGCGCAGCCGGGCATTGACGGCCTGCTGTTTACCGGCTCGGTGCGCGGCGGTGCGGCGCTCCACAAGCAATTCGCCGACATGCCCAACAAGATTCTCGCGCTTGAGCTTGGCGGCAACAATCCGATCGTCGCCTGGAATGTGAAGGACCTCGACGCCGCTGCCGCGACCATCGTCCAGTCGGCCTTCCTGTCGGCAGGACAGCGCTGCACCGCTGCCCGCCGCCTAATCGTCGAGGAGGGCCAGGAAGGCCCGCTCGTCGAGCGGATCATCAAGCTCATCGACCGGATGATCATCGGCGACCCGTTCGGCGATCCGCAGCCGTTCATGGGCCCGGTCATCGACAACCAGTCCGCCGACCATCTGCAGGAACAATGGGTCGCGCTGATGATGAAGGGTGCGCGGCCGATCCGACGGCTCGAGCGTCCCTATGACGACAAGCCGTTCCTGACGCCCGCGCTCATCGACGTGACCGACGCGAAGGACCGGCCGGACGAGGAAATGTTCGGGCCGGTGCTGCAGATCATCAGGGTCAAGGATTTCGACGCCGCGATAGACGAAGCGAACAACACCCGTTTCGGCCTGGCCGCCAGCCTGCTCGGCGGAAGCCCCGCTCAATACGACAAGTTCTGGGCCAACATTCGCGCCGGCGTCATCAACTGGAACAAGCCGACCAACGGCGCCCCGTCGACCGCTCCATTCGGCGGAGTCGGCCTGTCGGGCAATCACCGGCCGAGCGCCTTCTACGCCGCCGATTATTGCGCCTACCCGGTCACCAGCAGCGAGTCCGAGACCCTTCGCGGCTCGATCGGCGAAGGCCTGCGCGACCCGAAATTGCAGGAAGACTGAACTCTTTCAACAGCCGTAGCGTTCTAGCCGACGTGAAAACCAGTATCGGTATCGGCAAGGCCGTCGCGCTTGCCCTGTTCGCCCTTCCCCTCAACAGCTGCGGAAACCCGTTCGACCGCGATCCCAAGCAGGTCGATGTCGGCGCGCTCGGCAAGGATACGAGCGCGGACGTTCGCGCTTTCTATGAGGCTCGCCACGGCCAGGCCGCATGGGACGGCAAGTCCGAAAAGCAATTGATGGGCATCCTCGACGGCGCCGCCGCGCAGGGGCTCAAGCGCGAGCTGTTCCTCAAGGATCTGCCCGAAGACAAGGGTGAGCGAGAACTGGCGCTAACCAAGTCGGCCCTCAGCTATGCGTCGGCGCTGGCGCAGGGCTATTCCGACCCGAAGAAGGTCTCCGAAATCTACACCGTTCCGCGGCCTAAGGTGAACGTCGCGGCCGGACTCGCGAAGGCGCTTGAAGAAAAGGACGGAATGGCGGCCTGGTACGCCTCGCTGCCGCCGCAGACCGAAGAATATCGGCGGATGTCGGACGCCTTCCTCCGCTACGTCCGCTTGAACGACGTGAAGAGCAACGTGCCGTCGGGTGGTGCGATCAAGCCCGGCAGCAGCGACCCGCGCAATCCGGCCATCGCCAAAGCGCTGATCGCCAATGGTTACCTCGACGGCGAGCCGGCCACGAACCAGCGCTATTCGCCCGCGATGGTCACCGCGGTGAAGCGCTTGCAGACCGAATATGGGATAAAGCCCGACGGCATCGTCGGTGACGGGACCATCGCCATCCTCAACCGCGGCCCCGGCGACCGCGCTCGCCAGATCGCCGTAAACATGGAGCGGCTCCGCTGGCTCGATCGCAATCCGCCGGACACGCGCATCGACGTGAACACCGGCGCCGCGACCCTCGAATACTGGCGGAACGGCGCGCTTCGCGACAAGCGCAACGTGGTGGTTGGCCAGCCTGACTGGGAGACGCCGCAGCTCGGCTCTCCGATCGTCAACCTTGTCGCCCACCCCTATTGGCACGTGCCGAAGTCGATCCTCGACGACGAACTCAGCAAGAAGAGTCCGGCCTATCTCGCGGAGCAAGGCATCGAGTGGCGCGACGGGCGGATGGTCCAGGTTCCGGGACCCAAGAATTCGCTCGGGGACGTCAAGTTCGACATGCAGAACGACCATGCGATCTACCTGCACGACACGCCGGCGAAGGCCTTGTTCGGGATCGCCGAGCGGCACCGCAGCCACGGCTGTATCCGGGTTCAGGACGCCGTCGGCTTCGCGATGCTGCTCGCCTCCGACGACGGCGTGCTGATCCCCTTCCAGGAAAAGCTGATGGTCCCCGACGAAGAAGGCTATGTGAAGCTGAAGAAGGAAGTGCCGGTGCGCCTGATGTACCGCACCGCCTTCCTCGACGACGGCGCGATCCGCATCGTCGACGACGTCTACGGCTGGGACGACGATGTCGCCTACGCGCTCGGCTATGTCCGCCGCCCGCCCCGCACGAAGGCAAAGCAGGAAGGCGGGGACGTCGGCCCGTAAGGACTAGTTCCGCATCTCCGGCAGATAGGCGTCGTCGACGGCGTCGCTGAACTTGGTGATGCGCGCGTCGAACTTCATGCGGACCGTGCCGGTGGCGCCGTGGCGCTGCTTGGCGACGATCAGATCGGCGCGGCCGTAGATGCGGTTCATTTCATCGTGCCACGCGGCGAAATCCGGATGGTCGTCGTCCGGCTTCTTCGCCGCGAGATAATAATCGCCGCGATAGACGAACCAGACCATGTCCGCGTCCTGCTCGATCGAGCCCGATTCACGAAGATCGGACAGCTGCGGGCGCTTGTCTTCGCGCTGCTCGACGGCACGGCTGAGCTGGGACAGCGCCAGCACCGGAAGCTCGAGTTCCTTGGCGAGCTGCTTCAGGCCGCGGCTGATCTCGGAGATTTCCTGAACGCGATTATCGCTTCCGCTCCGGCCGGTGCCCTGCAGCAATTGGAGATAGTCGACCACCACGCAGCCGATCCCTTTCTGCCGCTTCAGCCTGCGTGCGCGGGTACGCAGCGCGGCGATGGTCAGGCCGGGCGTATCGTCGATGTAAAGCGGCAGGCTCTCCAGCTCGGCGGCTGCGCGGGCCAGCTGGCGGAACTCCTGCTGGCTGATCTTACCCATGCGCAGGTTCTCGGAGCTGATGCCCGATTCCTCGGCAAGGATACGCGTCGCCAGCTGGTCCGCCGACATTTCGAGGCTGAAGAAGGCCACGGGCGCACCGGCGGACTTGGCCGGATCGAAGTCCCCTTTTTGGTCCTCCTGGTCTCGCACGTAACGCTGCGCGGCGGCGAATGCGATGTTGGTCGCCAGCGAGGTCTTGCCCATGCCCGGACGGCCGGCGAGGATCACAAGGTCGGACTTGTGAAGGCCGCCGACCTTGGAGTTGATGCCCTCCAGCCCGGTCGTGATGCCCGACAAATGGCCGCCGCTGTTGAGCGCCTTTTCGGCCATCTGCACCGCGAGCTTGGTCGCTTCGCCGAAGCTCTTCGCCTTGCCCTCGGCCCCGCCCTCTTCGGCGACCTTGTAAAGCTCGGTCTCCGGCTCGCTCGATCTGCTCGAGCGGCGCGACATCCTCACTGGTATCGAGCGCGCCCTCCACCAGATCGCGCCCGACACCGATGAGTGCGCGGAGCAGCGCAAGGTCATAAACCTGCGCCGCGAAGTCCTTGGCGCCGATGATCGCGGCGCCGGAGCCGGTCAGCGTCGCCAGATAGGCGGGCCCGCCAAGCTCCTTCATCGCCTCGTCGGCTTCGAAGCTCGGCCGGAGCGTGACTGGATTCGCGACCATGTTGCGGTCGGTCAGCTTCAGGATGGAATCGTAGATCCGGCCATGCATCGGCTCGAAGAAATGATGCGCCTTCAGCTTCAGCTGCACATCCTCGACCAGCCGGTTGTCGATCATCAACGCGCCAAGCAGCGCCGCCTCCGCCTCGACGTTCTGCGGGAGTGCTGCGCGTTGCCGCCGGCTCGGCGGAATTCGGAGATACGGATTACTTCGGCCATGACTTCTCATTGGCCGCAGAACGGCCACCCTCCAACGAGAACAAACTAGCACAGCGGTTTCCGGCTGTGGATAGATTGTGAACCGATTGGCGGCCCGGGTCGGGCGGACGCGCCCGTTTTTGATCGCGGAGTGCATCCACAGAAAAAAGAAACGGCTGATTGAAGGCTGAAATTGCCGCCGTTACGCCCGCATGATGTCCATTCTTTCCGACCGCTGGATTCGCGAGCAGGCCCAATCGAACGGCATGATCGAGCCGTTCGTCGAGGCGCAGCGGCGTGAGGGCTGCATCAGCTACGGCCTCAGCTCCTACGGCTACGACGCCCGCGTCGCCGACGAGTTCAAGATCTTCACCAATGTGGATTCGGCGACGGTCGACCCGAAGGACTTCGCATCGAACAGCTTTGTCGATCGCAAAACGGACTGCTGCATCATCCCGCCCAACAGCTTCGCGCTCGCGCGCACGGTCGAATATTTCCGGGTCCCGCGTGATGTGCTGGTCATCTGCCTCGGCAAATCGACCTACGCCCGCTGCGGCATCATCGTGAACGTCACGCCGCTCGAGCCCGGCTGGGAAGGCCATGTGACGCTGGAGTTCTCGAACACCACGCCGCTGCCCGCGAAGGTCTACGCCAACGAAGGCGCCTGCCAGTTCCTGTTCCTCCAGGGGAACGAGCCGTGCGAAGTGAGCTACGCCGACCGCGCCGGCAAATATATGGGGCAGCGCGGCGTCACTCTACCCAAGCTCTGACATGAGCCTGGAGCAGGCTCGCGCGCTCGATGCGGCCGATCCGCTGCGCGGGATGCGCGATCGCTTCGTGCTGCCGAAAGGCACCATCTACCTCGACGGCAATTCGCTGGGGGCGATGCCGAAGGCGACGTCGCCGCACCTGCGCGAAGTGATCGAGCGCCAGTGGGGCGAGGATTTGATCACCAGCTGGAACAAGCACAATTGGATCGACTGGCCGACGCGGATCGCGGGGAAGCTCGCGCCCATCGTTGGCGCCAGGCCGAACGAGCTGCTGATCGCTGATTTCAACCTCCGTCTGCTTGTTCAAGCTGCTTGCGGCGGCGGTGGCCGCGCGTCCCGGCCGCAAAACGATCCTGACCGAGCAGGGCAATTTTCCGACCGACCTATATGCCGCCCAGGGATTGCTTGAGCTTCAGCCGCATCTCCAACTGAAAGCCGTCCCGGCAGAAGACATCTCTTCTAGTCTGACCGAGGACGTCGTGTGTCCTCTTCCTGACCCACGTCGATTATCGCTCGGGCGCCCGGCACGACATGGCGGCGCTTGCCAAGGCCGCGCATGCCGCCGGAGCGCTGACTCTGTGGGACTTGTCGCATAGCGCCGGCGCAACCGCACTCGATCTCAACGGCAGCGACTGCGACTTGGCGGTCGGTTGTGGCTACAAATATCTGAATGGCGGCCCCGGTGCGCCGGCCTTCCTCTACGTCGCCGAACACCTCCAGCAGTCGCTTCGCTCACCCTTGTCAGGCTGGATGGGACATTCGGACCCCTTTGCTTTCGCATCTGCCTATGAGCCTGCAGCCGGCATCAAGCGGTTCCTGACCGGCACCCCGTCGATCCTGTCGCTTGCGGCGCTTGAGGCGGGGCTGGATACCTTCGCGGGCGTCGATATGCAGGACATCGAACGCAAGGCGGAAGAGCTGACCAAGTTCTTCGTCGAGTCGGTCGAAGCGCTCTGCGGCGACAAGGTTGCGCTCCGAAGCCCGCGCAATCCTGCGACCCGCGGAAGCCACGTCGTCTTCGCCCATCCGCAGGGCTACGCCATCATGCAGGCCCTGATCGCGCGCGGGATCATCGGCGATTTTCGGCCGCCCAACCTGATGCGGTTCGGATTTGCGCCTCTGTACAATGGCTTCGAAGAGGCGTGGCTCGCCGCCGTCGCCTTAAGCGAAGTCCTGCGACAGCGGAGAGTGGGAGCAGCCGGCTTTTCATGGAGCGGCAAAAGGTTACGTGAGCCCGCTGTCATCGATTGTTTCGAAACGGGACAAATCATTGTTAAAAAATCGTTACCTGACTCGAAACAAAATGGATTAATAAACCGTATACGCACGACTCGACGGGCGAGTCGTAACTTAGGGGCGCGCCCCTTTCATAGGAGGTGTCGATATGCGTAAACTGGTTCTTGGTTTGGTCGGTGCAGCCGCACTCTGCCATGGGTTCGGCACGCTACGGCGACCGATCACGATTCCGGATTCTTCGACGATGAACACGGGTGGGCCGACTGTCATCGGTGATACGACCCGCATCGTACTATCAACGACACCGGTCTCACGGATCCGTTCACGGAAACCCTGACCTTCACGAATACGGAAGCTGGTCAGTACGCTCATCAGCCTGGTCACCATACTTCGCTTCGGCTGAATTTCACCAGCGCGATCCTGACCGGCCCGAGCGAGACCGCTGGCGCCTGACGTCGCAGATCGGACAATGGCGTTGGCTATGAGCGGCTGGACAACTTCCGGATACAGGGCCTGCTCGCCGAGCACCTACACGGCTGACGATCATGGGCAACACCGGCAACGACACGCAGATCGGTGGCCATCATCGACATCACTCCGCTGTTCCCGAGCCGGCCACCTGGGCGCATGATGCTCCTCGGCTTCGGCGCAGTCGGCTTCGCAATGCGTCGCCGCCGCACTCCGGCTCTGGCGCAGGTCGCGTAAGCAACCAGCTCGCTAAAGATCAGGGCGGCCCTCGGGCCGCCCTTTTTTTGCCCGCGATTCCCGGAGCATCAGCTCGTAAGAGCCGGCGCCTCTTTCTTCTCGCGCTGGGCGGCGTGCGCTGAATCCTCGGCCAGCAGCGCCCGTGAACGAAGGATCGTCTCGACCCAGCCGGAGAAGGCATGGGCGAGGACGCTCACCAGATCCTTCAGCGACCCTTCCTTGAGGCATCCATCCGCATCGAAGCTGTCGTCGTTGACGTGACCGAGATAGGCCTCCGGCTGCTGCATCACCGGCATGTTGAGAAACACCGCGGCCTGGCGGATCTGGTGGTTGGAGCCGAATCCACCGATCGATCCCGGCGACACCGTGACGATCGCCGCCGGCTTCTTGTCGAACACGCTCTTCCCATAAGGCCGCGAGCCGACGTCGATGGCATTCTTGAGACCGCCGGGAATGCTGCGGTTATACTCGGGCGAGACGAACAGCACGCCGTCGGCCGCGCCGACCTGCTCACGGAACCGCCGCCATTGCTCCGGCGGATTCTCGTCGAGGTCCGAATTGTAGAGCGGCAGGTCGCCGATCTCGATCATCGAGCAATCGAGATTGTCGTTCTTCAGCGCGCAGATCGACCGCGCGACCTTCCGGTTGATGCTACCCTCGCGCAAGCTGCCGACGATGATCGCGATCTTGTAAGCCATGGCCCGTTGCTCCTTCGTGCTTCCAATGACGCGGCAGGGCAAAAGTTGCGACTGCTGTGATCAGGGCGTCCGCTGCGCGCGTTCGACGAGATAGGCGTGAACCGCCGCAATCTCCTCGTCGGTCATAAATTTGAAGTCCCGCCTGGCGACGCTGCCCATCAGACCAATGTCTTTCTTGCCCGGTGCAACGCCCTCGCGAAGAAGTTTGCGGAATTGCAGCTCATCGTAGGCGCCGGCGATCTGTAAATCGGGTGAAACCACACCGGGTTCGACCTCCTGGCCCTTCAGTTGCGGGCCATGGCACTCGGCGCAATTGGTCTCGACGATATGCCGTCCGCGCATGAAGGCCGGGCCGAGATCCGGTGTCCGGTTCTTGCGGAAGGTGCGGACCAACTCGGGTGCCCTCTGGAAATCGCCCGAGGCCAAGGCGAGCCGGCCGAGTGGCCCGACCGACGCCTTCGGATGTTCCTTCGCCTCCCTTTGGCTGCAGGCGGATCGCGGAAATCAGCGCCGCGACTTCGCTGTCGCTCATAAACTGATAGCCCTCGGACGGCATGATCATCAGTGCACGGCCGTCGTGCCCAATCCCCTGCCGAATGGCATGATCGAGCTGTTCGTTGGTCGCCTTGGCCGCAAGCAAGGTGAGGTTGGGCGCATAGATCGTTGCGACGTTAGGCTCATCGAGGAACTTGGTGCCCCTGAGACCGTCGCCGTGGCAGTTGAGGCAGCCCAACACATGGAGCTGGCGTGGGCCGTCAGCGAGCTGCGCAGCGGTCGGCCTTGCCAGCGTCGAAACCTGGGGCTCGAACTTCTCCGATAATGCCCGCTGCGACAGAATGAAGATCGCGATCGCTGCAACCAAGGCAAGCACAACAAGCCCACCGACGACATAACCTGTCCACCGCAGCACCTTCGCCATGTGTGAAACCCCCGTTTCCGAGGGCGCCATAGCCGCTTTCAGCGGCGACGGGAATCGTGACGGATATTGGCCGGCCGGCCGCGCCGGTTGGGCTGTCGCACGCGATCCCGGCGCTCGGGCCGGTGGCGAGGGCCGCCGTAGCTGCCCTCCGGAAGCTCGAAGCGAAGGGAGCCGCTGACCGGATTGGCGTCGGCGAGGCGGAGCGTCAGGCGCTGGCCGACGCGATAGGTTTCGCCGGTCTCCTCGCCGACGAGCTGGCGTGCGGCCTCGTCGTAGCGGAAATATTCCTGGCCGAGCGTCTGGGCGAGGACGAGGCCGTCGCCGCCGAGGTCCTCGACCGTCGCGAAGAAGCCGAACGGCTGGACGCCGGTGATGCGGCACTGGACGAGCTGGCCGACCTGGTCGGAGAGGAAGGCCGCGACGTAGCGGTCGATCGTTTCACGCTCCGCTTCCATCGCGCGGCGTTCGAGCATGGAGATCTTCTCGCCGATCTCGACGAAGCGCTCTTCCTCGCCCGACGGCAGGCCGCCGTCGCCGAGCTTGTAGGCGCTGACGAGCGCGCGATGGACGAGCAGATCGGCGTAGCGGCGGATCGGCGAGGTGAAGTGGGCGTAGGTCGCCAGCGCCAAGCCGAAATGGCCGAGGCGCTCCGGCCCGTAGCGAGCCTGCATCTGGGTGCGGAGCAATTGCTCCATGATTTCCTCGCGGCCGCTGGAATCGCCGACGCGCTCGATGATCCGGTTGAAGGTGCCGGGCTTGACCACCTGCCCGAGCGCGAATTCGAGGTCGAAGGTCGCGAGATAGTCCTTCAGCGCGACCAGTTTCTCGCGGCTCGGCGCTTCGTGAACGCGGTACATGACCGGCGCCTTCTTCGCCTCCAGCGCTCGCGCGGCTGCGACGTTGGCGGCGATCATGAAATCCTCGACCAGCCGGTGCGCGTCGAGCCGGTCGCGCGGCGGCGATCGAAGTGATGCGGCCCTTCTCGTCGAGCATCACCCGGCGTTCGGGGATGTCGAGCTCCAGCGGTTCGCGCTTGTTGCGGGCGGCGAGCAAGGCGCGCCATGCGCCCCACAATGGCTGAAGCGCCGTCTCGCACCAGCTCGCTCGGAACGGCCCCTTCAACGTCCGGCATCGAGCAGGTCGGAGAGGAGACTTCGACTCTTTCCTCTCCCGCAGCATCGATCGCAGCCTGCGCATCTTCGTAGGCAATGTTTGCAGCGACGCAAATCTTCGCTCGCGTAAATCGCCAGCTTTTGAGAGACGCCGTCCTTGGCGATCTTGAGGTGGCAGGCCATCGCCGCCCGCACCTGGCCCTTCCTTCAGCGAGCAGATGTCGGCGGACAATTCCTCCGGCAGCATCGGCACGACGCGGTCGGGGAAGTAGACGCTGTTGCCGCGCGCCCTCGCCTCGCGGTCGAGCTCGGAACCGGGGCGCACGTAGAAGCTGACGTCGGCGATGGCGACGATCGCCTTCCAGCCGCCCTTGTTGTCCTCGTCGTCGTCCGGCGCGGCCCAGATGGCGTCGTCGTGGTCGCGCGCGTCGGCGGGATCGATGGCGACGATCGGCAAGATGGGTCAGGTCCTCGCGCTCGCCCAGCTTCTGCCTGCGACGACGTCGTGCGCCTCGTCGATCGCCTCCTGCCGGAATTCGTGGCGGAGGCCGTGCTTGTGGATGGCGATGAGGCTGAAGCTGCGCGGCGCAAACGGGTCGCCGAGCACGGCATCGACACGCGCCGTGCACGCGCGGCGGCCGTCCGGAGACTTCGCACAGCACGAGATCGCCCGGCTCGGCGTCCTTCAGATCGGCTGATCGCCAGCTCGCGCCGTTCCTTCTTCTCCACCGGCGTCAGCCAGAAGCGCTCGCCCTCCTTGCGCACCACGCCGAGCACCAGCTCGGCCGTGCGCATGCAGCTTCTTCATCGGGTGGGCGGCATAGCCCTGCCCGCGCTCCTCGGTCCGGGCGAGGATGCGGTCGCCGATGCCGAGCGCGCCGCGCCGGCCGCGCTCGAGCACGCGAAGGCGTGGCGGCGGACCGTCCGCGTGCCACTGCTCGGGCACGGCGAAGATATTGCCGCTATCGTCCGCCTCGACGACCCGCAGCACGGTGACCTTCGGCACGCCGCCCGTCTTGTGGAAGGCGCGGCCGGGCGCGCTGTCGATCAGCCCCTCGTCGGCCATGTCCTTGAGCAAGGCCTTGAGCAGGATCTTGTCCTGGCCCGACAAGCCGAACGCGCGCGCGATCTCGCGCTTGCCCGCCGGCTGGTCGGACGTCGCGATGAAGTCGAGGATCTGCTTGCGGCTGGGCAGTCCGGCTGATCGTTTGCGAGGCATGGTTCTTCTACGCGAACGCGGCGCGAATGTTCACAATGTTCACGGTCACGAGCATGCCTCGCGCATCCGGGAATATTTGGGTGAAACCGCCATGAGCCGCGCTTATCGATCCGCCCGGATGTAGGACAGCAATTTCAGCGCAGCTGGCTATCCTTGCTGCCCCGCCGATTGATGGTCGAGTGGATGATCGCCTTGTCGCGTTCCGACTGGCAGGCGACGCAGGTGCGGACGCCCGGAAGCGCCTCGCGCCGCTTCTTCGGGATGGGCTCGCCGCAATCGTCGCATTCCTCCGCGCTCTCGCCCTGAGGCGTCAGCGCGCGGGCGCGAAGGATCGCGTCCTTCACCGTGTCGTCGATCTGGTCCTGAACCGCGCCATCGCGCGTCCATCCGCCGGCCATGTGCTCTTCCCTAATCCTTCGTCATTGCGAGGAGTATAACGACGAAGCAATCCAGCGGCTCCATCGTTC
The DNA here is from genome assembly GCA_963750315.1 of uncultured Alphaproteobacteria bacterium. Taxonomy (GTDB): domain Bacteria; phylum Pseudomonadota; class Alphaproteobacteria; order Sphingomonadales; family Sphingomonadaceae; genus Sphingomicrobium. The sequence continues at coordinate 15,314 of CAVVQF010000011.1, read as the reverse complement.
TCTGGATTGCTTCGCTCCGCTCGCAATGACGAGCTAGTTCCGGCGGCGGAGCGACGTAGGGCTTGAACGCGCCGCCGGGGACGGCCGAAGCGACGGGGCTTTCGAAGCCGTCCTTGCTGACCGACGAGACGCCGAACACCCAGTCGTCGACGCGGATACCCTTCGAGACGACCGCAGATTAGTCTGACCGCCGACATGGCTTGCCCGGCCTTGTCGGACGCGATCGCAGCCAATCGCATCCGTCTCGGATGTCGCAATTGCTTGCGATCTCCCATTGGTTTGCATCCGTCCGCCGCCAGCTGACGATGTAACTGACTGCCCCGGCGATCGGCTGCCAACTCACCGTCGTATCCGTGCTCACGCGCACCCTCGACCTTCGGCTCCGGCGGCGGTGGCGCGCTGGCGATGGCCGCCAGCGCGGCGACGTTCAGCTTCGTCACCTTCTCCAGATAGGGAAAATCCATATGGTCGATCGTGTCGCCGTACTCGCTTGCCCTTCTCGGTCCGCAGGTCCTGGTGCTGCCAGTCGTAATTCTCGACCGCGACCGATGAGCCGCGCCGCCGGGATAGCCCATTCGAGGAACGGGATATGGTCGCCGCCGCGGCCGAAGCGGTCGGTGCGCCAGATCTGCATGACGTCGAGGCCGATGTTCAGCCGGTCGGCGAGGCTGTCGAGATAGCGCGAGATATTGCGCGACGGCGCGTCATTCTCGCCGCCAAGGCTGTGGCGTCTGCGCAGCGAGCTCCGCCTGTCCCTGCGAGCGCGGCCCTTCCGACAAAACGCGGACATGCTTGTCGTCGCAGACGCCGTCCGACGAGCAGCTGTTGCCGATGATGTCGTTGTTGAGGACGGTGACGACGTTCCAGCCCTGCGCCTTGGCATAATCGGCGAGGATCTTGCCGCCGAGCAGCCCCTGCTCCTCGCCCGACAGCGCGGCATAGACGATCGTGCCCGGGAACTTGTGCTTCGACAGCACTCGCGCCGCCTCGATCACCGCGGCGGTGCCCGACCCGTCGTCGTTCGCCCCCGGCGCATCGGACGTGGAGTTCATCACGTCGGTCACGCGGCTGTCGATATGCCCCTGGATGATCACGACGTCGTTGGGCCGCTCGGTCCCGCGCTGGATGGCAACCATGTCGCAGACCCGCGTCGGCGTCGGGACGCGCGTGCCTGGTCAACGTGTCGCACGGCCGCATCGGTCGGCAGGCCGAAGCTCTTGAACTGCCCCTCGGTCCAGTCGCAGCGCCGCGCCGATGCCGCGCTTCGGGTCGGTCTGCGACGACAGCGTGTGCCGCGTCCCGAAGCTCGACCAGCTTCTCGACCGTCCGCTTCATCTGCGCGCCGCTGACCGGAGCGATGATCTGCCCGCAGCTTCGCATCGGGCGACGGCCGGCGCCGCGGCGACCAGCAGCAGGCAGGGAAGCAGTCCAAGTTTACGCACACCACGTCTCCTCTCTCCGTTGCTCGCAACTGGCATTTGCGCGGCCGCGGGTCTAGGGGAGCCGCAATCCCAACAGACGGCAATTCAAGGACCATATTCATGTTGCGCGAGATCGACCATTTCATCGGCGGCGAAAGCTATTCTTCGAGGCGACCGCAGCGGCGACGTTTTCGACCCCAACCAGGGCCAGGTGCAGGCGAAGGTGCCGCCTCGGCACCGCGGCCGATCTCGAGCGCGCGATGGACGCCGCCAAGGCCGCGCAGCCGGCCTGGGCCGCGACCAACCCGCAGCGCCGCGCCCGGGTCATGTTCAAGTTCAAGGAACTGGTCGAAGCGCACATGGACGAGCTCGCCCACGCGCTCTCGTCCGAGCATGGCAAGGTCATCGCCGACGCCAAGGGCGACGTTCAGCGCGGGCTTGAGGTCATCGAATTCGCGTGCGGCATCCCGCAGGCGCTGAAGGGCGAATATTCGGTCGGCGCCGGCCCCGGCATCGACGTCTATTCGATGCGCCAGCCGCTCGGCATCGGCGCGGGCATCACGCCGTTCAACTTCCCGGCGATGATCCCGATGTGGATGTTCGGCATGGCGATCGCCTGCGGCAACGCCTTCATCCTGAAGCCGTCCGAGCGCGACCCGACCGTTCCCGATCCGCCTTGCCGAGCTGATGAAGGAAGCGGGCCTGCCCGACGGCATCCTCAACGTCGTCCACGGCGACAAGGAAATGGTCGACGCGATCCTCGATCATCCGGACATCAAGGCGGTCAGCTTCGTCGGATCGTCCGACATCGCGCAGTACATCTACTCGCGCGGCACGGCGAACAACAAGCGCGTGCAGGCGTTCGGCGGCGCCAAGAACCACGGCATCGTCATGCCCGACGCCGACCTCGACCAGGTCGTCAACGACTTGACCGGCGCGGCGTTCGGCTCGGCGGGCGAGCGCTGCATGGCGCTTCCGGTCGTCGTTCCGGTCGGCGAGGAAACCGCCGATGCGCTTCGCGAAAAGCTGATCCCGGCGATCGACGAAGCTGCGCGTCGGCGTCTCCACCGATCCCGAGGCGCATTACGGCCCGGTCGTCACGCAGGCGCACAAGGAAAAGGTCGAGCGACTACATCCAGATGGCGATCGACGAGGGCTCCGAGCTGGTCGTCGACGGCCGCGGCTTCAAACTGCAGGGCCATGAGGAAGGCTTCTTCATCGGCCCGACCTTCTTCGACCACGTCAAGCCGACGATGCAGACCTACAAGGAAGAGATTTTCGGTCCCGTCCTGCAGATGGTCCGCGCCAAGGACTTCGAAGAGGCGGTGCGCCTTCCGTCCGAGCACGAATATGGCAACGGCGTCGCCATCTTCACCCGCAACGGCCACGCCGCGCGCGAATTCACCGCGCGCGTCAATGTCGGCATGGTCGGCGTGAACGTGCCGATCCCGGTGCCGGTCAGCTACCACAGCTTCGGCGGCTGGAAGCGCTCCGGGCTTCGGCGACACCAACCAGTACGGCATGGAAGGCATGAAGTTCTGGACGAAGACCAAGATCGTCACCCAGCGCTGGCCCGACGGCGAAGCGACATGGCGAGAGCGCCTTCGTCATCCCGACCTTCGCCTGACCTGATGCGGGTCCTGCTTTTCCTCCTGCTCCTGGTCACTAGTTGGTCGGGAGCAGAGGCCCAGAAGCGCATCGCCTTCACCTTCGACGACGTCCCGCGCGGGCGCGGCGCTTTCTTCACTCCAGACGAGCGCACCAAGCGGCTGATCGCGGGGCTGAAGAAGGGCGGCGTGAAGCAGGCCGGCTTCTACCTCGTGCCGGGCCAGATCGGGCATGACGACGGCATCGGCGGCGAAGAGCGGATCGAGGCCTATGTCGCGGCCGGCCACGTCATCGCCGACCACAGCTTCACGCATCCGCACCTCAATGAGCTCAGCGTCGCCGACTATCATGGCGAACGTCGACAAGGCCGAGGCCTGGCTGAAGGGCCGCGAAGGCCGCCGGCCGTGGTTCCGCTATCCGTTCCTCGACGAAGGCGGCAGTCGACAAGGCCAAGGTCGCTGCGGTGCGGGCGGCGTTGAAGGCGCGCGGTCTCCACAACGGCTATGCGACGGTCGACGGGTCCGACTGGAATATCGAGAGCCTAGACCGCAGACGCGGTGAAGGCGGGCAAGACGATCGACATGGACGCCCTTCGCGACCTCTATGTCGAAACGATGGTCCAGGCGGCGCGAACTTCGCCGACGGACTTTCGCAGAAGACATGGGGCCGGCAGCCGGCGCAGGTCATCGTCCTGCACGAAACGGACATGGCGGCCTTGTTCATCGCCGACCTCGCCAAGGCGCTGCGCAAGGACGGCTGGAAAATCATCACTGCCGACGAAGCCTATGCCGACCCGATTTCCAAGCTCGCGCCCGACGTTCCCTACGCCAACGGCACTCTCGTGGAATTAGCGGCGTGGGAGAAAGGGCTTGCCCAAGCCGCGCTGGTACGAGCGCAACGACATCGAACTCGCGAACCGCCTCTATGCCGTGCCGGGTCTCTGAAGGAATGCGCCGCCGCGACTGTCCCGAAAACGGGGCACTGAAACTCATTTCGCCGCGACAGCGTTAAAGCGGCATGCTTCGGTTCATTCTTCCCGATCGCGACAATCGCATCGATCATGACCATGGGCGCTTGCAGCGGCCGCGATCCGGTGGCGGCGGACGCCAACAACGTCGCCAATGCGCCAGCCGCCGAAATCGATGTGCTACCGCCCGACGAGAGCGACGCGACGCCGACCAACGAGCTCGAAATCCGGTGTGGACGGCGCGTCGGCGTCGCCAGTCGAAGGTGCACCGGGAAAAATCCCCGCATCGCTCCACGGCCGCTGGGGCATGACTCCCGGCGACTGCACCTCGACGCGCGGTGACAACAAGGGGCTGCTGGTCGTCACCGCCGAAGGCATGAAATTCTACGAATCTCGCGCCACGCCTGCGGGCGAACTCAAAACCACCGGCACCTCCGCTAGCGGCGATTTCAACTTCACCGGCGAAGGCATGACCTGGAAGAAATACGAAGCACTGGAGATCCAGAGCAACAAGTTGGTCCGGACCGAGAGTGGGCCGATGAAGAGCTTCGCCTACGCCCGCTGCACCAGCTAACGGACGAGCTTTCCCGGATTCATCAGATTCCGAGCGGGTCGAGCGCATGCTTGATCGCGCGCATCGCGTGGAGCCGGGCTGGCGGGGCAAGTCGCTCCAGCTCCTCCAGCTTCATCTGGCCGATGCCATGTTCGGCCGAGATCGAGCCTCCCGCCCGCGTCACTTGCTCGTAGACCATGTGCGAGATAGCGGTCTCGTGCCCTCGAACGCCGCCGCCCCGGACATGGAAATGGACGTTCCCGTCGCCGAGATGGCCGAACCCGCTCGCTTTCGTGTTTGGGAAGGCGTGTTCGACCTCTTCCGCCGTCGCCGTCATGAAGCGCGGCATGTCGGCGACCGGCACGGAAATGTCGTGCGCCAGGGAATGACCATCGGCGCGCTCCGCCTCCGAAATTGAGTCGCGAATGCGCCAGAAGGCCTCCGCCTGCGCCTCCGAGGCCGCGACGGTGGCGTCTTCGATCAGGCGACGTTCGAGGGCCTCGCCCAGCAAGCGCTTGCACGAGGGCCGGTGGATCGCTTTCTTCGTCCTCGGACGTAGCCTCGATCAGCACATGCCACGGATGCTTTCCGGCCAATGGGCTCCGCGTGTCTGGAATATGCTTCAGGACCAGCTTGAGGGCATCGTCGGGCACGATCTCGAAGCCCTCCACCCGATCGGTGCGCGACTGCATGAAGCGAAGCAGCTCCAGCGCGCGGTGCGGGTCACGAAAGCCCTACCCACGCCACTGCACGCGCGGCAACCGCCGGCACCAGCTTAAGCGCCGCCGCGGTGACGATGCCCGAGCGTCCCTTCGGCTCCGACAAGCAGCTGGTCGAGATTGTAGCCGCGATTGTCCTTCTTGAGGCCCGACAGCCCGTCGTGAACCGATCCGTCCGGAAGCACGGCCTCCAGCCCCAGAACGAGCGAGCGCATCGTCCCGAACTTCAGCACCTGCGTCCCGCCGGCATTGGTCGAGACGAGGCCGCCGATCGTGCAGCTTCCGCGAGCGCCGAGCGTCAGCGGAAAGCGCTGGCCCTTTTGCGCCGCGCCGTGCGTGCAGATTGGCCAGGATCACGCCTGCCTCGGCGACCGCAATGCCGGTGTCGATCGATCGGATCCTGTTCATCCGCCGCAGCGACAGGATCAGCTGCCGAGCCATCGCTAGCCGGCGTCGCGCCGCCGACCATTCCGACGTGTTGCCGCCCTGAGGGACCAGAGGCACGCGATGTCTTCGCGGCCAGCCTGACGATCGCCGCGACTTCCTCGGTCGATGCGGGCGACGAGGATTGCCTGGGTCTCGCCATGAAACTTGCGGCGCCAGTCGGTCAGCCACGGGTCGATGTCGGTGCGGTCGGTAATCGCGGCGCTCTCGGTCCGAAGCGGCGCCGGACTTCCTCGATCAGGATCAATCATCGGACGCCGCTGGCCATGTGCCCGCGCCTTAGCGCGAATTCATGGGCTTGGCATCGCGACACGATCCGCTCCATTCCATGGGCGCTCGGGGAGCAAGATTTCTGATGGCATTATGGCATGTTATCGCCGTGGCGGCGGGCGGTGCGGCGCTCGGCTATATCGGCAGTAAGGCTGTTCCAGACGGTCGCTGCGGAGGGCTCGCGACGATCATTCGAAACGGCCGGCGCTGTGGAACCGCTTTTATTCGATCGACTGGGGCGAGACGACCACCAACAATTACGGCTACGCGCCGGCATCGAGGCGACCATCCGCAGCGTTTCCAGCACCAGATGTACCTGGAGCTGCTCGACCGCCTTCGCGAGGAGCGCGGATTCAAGCCGGGATTGAAGCTGCTGGAAGTCAGTTGCGGTCGCGGCGGAGGGCTCAACGCCGTACTGTCAGCGGCTCCCGAAATCGACGCGACAGGGCTCGACGTGGCGCACTCCGCAGTCGCCTTCTGCCAACGGACCTATGGCGAGAGCGAGCATCTTCGCTTCGTTCAGGGCAGCGCGCTCGAGCTGCCGTTTGAGGATGCCAGCTTCGACGTCGTCGTAAACGTCGAGGCGTCGAACGACTATGGCGACCGCCCCCGCTTCTTCCGTGAAGCGGCCCGGGTGCTGAAGCCGGACGGGCTTTTGCTCTACGCGGATACGGTCAAGCAGGGACGCCGCGAGTGGATGGAGCACGATCTGGCGTCCGCCGGATTCGATGCCGAATTCCGGGATATCACCGACAATGTCGCCGAGGCCTGCCGGCTCGACAGCCCCCGCCGGCGCGAGGTGATCCGCCGCCATGCGCCGTTCGGCGGCTCGCATGCTCCTCAAGCGCCAACTGGAGAATTACGCCGCGATCGAGGGCAGCTCGAAATTCGCGGCATTCGCGGAAGGACGCCGGAAGCTATCTGATGACCGCAGCATCGAAGGGATGAGCAAACCGGTCGTTACACTGATCGTTGCGCGGGCGGCGAACGGCGTGATCGGGCGCGACGGAGGACTTCCCTGGCACATTTCCGCCGACCTCAAGCACTTCAAGAAAGTGACGATGGGCACGCGCGATGGTGATGGGCCGCAAGCACCTTCGACAGCCTGCCGGGCATTTTGCCCGGGCGGCGGCACATCGTCCTCACCCGCGACCGGAACTGGTCAGCGGAAGGTGCGGAAGTGGCGCATTCGGTCGAGGAAGCGCTGGCTTTGGCTGGCGACGGAGCCGGTATCGGTGATCGGCGGCGCGGAGATCTTCGAGTTGTTCATGCCCCATGCCGATCGGCTGGAGCTCACCGAAGTGATCCGGCGACATACCAGGGCGACACAGTCATGGCCGACCCGCGCGCCGAATGGCGGCTGGCGTGAAGTCGCGCGGGAGGAACATGCTGCCGAGGGCGAAACCCCGGCCTTCGCCTTCGTGACGCTGGAGCGGGCCTAGCGCTTCGGCGCGCTGGCTTCGCGCAAATTCCCGATAGCGCTTGAACTGGGCGCCCAGCACGCCGTCGACCACCGGCGCGAGCTTGTCGGCGCCGCCGTCGGCAAAACCCGCGACGTTATAGTCCATCGTGACCTTGCGTCCCGCCCGCGATCTTTTCGAACTGGACGTCCATCGACCCCGCTGTGGCGTCGTAGAGCAATGGCCCCAGCGAACCGGTGAGGACGACGCGCTTGCCCAGGATCGACGAAGCTGACGCGCATATGCTCAATGCCGCCGCCATTCTTCAGACGCTCGCAGAAGCAACCGCCGCTGCTGAGCGCCAGGCTGAGGTTGGCGCTATCGCCGCTATAGGTGTGGCCCTTGTCCCACCAGCTTTCGACATGGCCGAAGGCGTCGAAGGCGACCTCTGGAGGGACGACCAATTGCATCGACTGACGGACGTGGAAACCGTTGGGATTGGCGCTGACGACCTCGGCCTGCGCAACGGTAGAAACGCAGAGCAATCCCGCCGCGACGATCCATTTCATGTGCGCCTCCCCAATTGGCGGGGAGGATGCCCGCAACAGCCTTAACTGTCGAGGATGCCGTCGATCTCCGCCGCGACATTGTCGGGCGTGCCCATGCCGTCGACGCGGCGGACCAGTCTGCGCTCATCGTAATAAGGCAGGATCGGCGCGGTCTTCGCGCGATACTCGTCGAGGCGAGTGCGCACGGTCTCTTCATTGTCGTCTGGACGGCGGACGAACTCGGTCGATCCGCAGACGTCGCAGACGCCGTCGACCTTCGGGCGCTTGAAGACGTCGTGATAGGGGGTGCTGCACTTGGCGCAGGTGAAGCGGCCAGTGATGCGCTCGACCAAGCGCATCTTCGTCGACGCAAAGCTCGATCACGTAATCCAGGCTGCGGCCGCGCTCGGCGAGCAGCAGGTCGAGTGCCTCGGCCTGCGCGCAGGTGCGGGGATAGCCGTCGAAGATCACGCCGGCGTGCCGGGCAGTCGCCCAGGCGCTCGCTGATCAGGGCGCTGACGATCGCGTCGCTGACGAGCTCGCCCGCTTCCATCACGGCGTTGCACCTGGCGGCCGAGGTCGCTGTCCGCTCTTGCGCGCCTGCGCGGAGCATATCGCCGGTCGACAGCTGCACCATCCCGCGCTCGGTAACGAGCCGCTCCGCCTGAGTGCCCTTGCCCGCGCCCGGCGGCCCAAGAAGAATGATGTTCAGCATCGCTGGCTCCCCTCAGACCGATCAGCGCTTGCGGCTGGTCTTCAGCTTCGCCTTCTTGATGAGGTCGCCATACTGGTGGGCGATCAGATGGCTCTGGATCTGCGCGACCGTGTCCATCGTCACGTTGACGACGATCAGAAGGCTGGTGCCGCCGAGATAGAAAGGCACGCCGGCCTGGCTGAACAGGATTTCCGGAATGAGGCAGATCAGTACCAGATAGGCCGCGCCGATCACCGTCACGCGACTGATCAGGGAGTCGAAGTAAAGCTCGGTCGCCTTGCCCGGGCGGATGCCGGGGATGAAGCCGCCGTGGCGCTTCAGATTCTCGGCCGTTTCCTCGCTGTTGAACTGGACCGCAGCGTAGAAGAAACAGAAGAAGGCAATGCCCGCGCCGTAGAGGAACAGGTACAGCGGCGATCCGTGCTGCAGGTAAGTGCTGAGCGTGATCAGCCAGTCGCCCGAGTCGGGACTGCTCTTGGCGCCCGCCATCTGGAGAATGGTCAGCGGCATCAGCAGCAGCGACGATGCGAAGATCGGCGGAATGACGCCCGCGATGTTGATCTTGATCGGCAGGTGGCTGCGCTCCGGCTGCATCATGCCGCGCGCGGTCTGTCGCTTCGGATACTGGATCGGAACGCGACGCTGGGCCCGTTCGACGAAGCAGATGAACAGGATGAGGCCGACCGCCAGCGCGACGATCGCCGCGACGAGCAGGGGATCCATCGTGCCGGTACGGCCGCCTTCGAACAGCTGCGCGATGTGCACCGGCAAGGAGGCGACGATGCCGGCCATGATGATCAGGGACACGCCGTTGCCGATGCCGCGGCTGGTGATCTGCTCACCGATCCACATCAGGAAAAGGGTGCCGCCAACGAGGCTGATGGTGGCGGCGACGCGGAACATCAGGCCCGGCTCGACCACCGCGCTGATGCCTTGCGTAGCGCCGAGCGTCTCCAGCCCGACGGCGATCCAGTAGCCCTGCACCGACGTCAGCAAGACGGTCAGATAGCGGGTGTACTGGTTGATCTTCTTGCGGCCGGTCTCACCTTCCTTCTTCAGCTGCTGCCACGGCCCGTAGAGCGTGGCGCCAAGCTGAACGACGATGGACGCGGTGATGTACGGCATGACGCCGAGCGCGATGATGCTCAGCGCGCGACGCGAGCCGCCGGAGAAGGTGTTGAAGAAGTCGAGGACGCCACCGCTTCTGGGTGTCGAACAGCGAAGTCATCGCGGTCGGGTCGATACCCGGCATGGGGACGAAGGACAGGAACCGGAACAGGACCAGCGCGCCAAGCGTGAACCAGATGCCTCTTCTTGAGCTCGGTAGCCTTGGCGAAATTCGCCAAGGCTGATGTTGCCGGCCATTTGTTCGGCTACGGATGCCATTCGTTCATTTCCTCTACCCGCTGACGCACATTACGAGCGGCGAGCCGTCATTGCGACCGCCGCAGCGATAGCAATCCAGTCATCAAAAAGCTGGATTGCTTCGTCGCTACGCCACTGCGCAAGGACGAGTTAGGCCTTCGTCGCAGCCTTGGCCGACTTGTCCGCCAACCGCGCTTCGCGAGCCTTGCCCTTCTTGGCAGCAGCCAGCTCGGCCGGATTCTTGCGCTCGATCAGCTCGATCGAACCGCCAGCCTTCTCGATCGCTTCGCGAGCGCCCTTCGACGCACCGGCGATCTTCAGCGCCAGCTTCGCCTTGAGCTCGCCCTTGCCGAGCACGCGAACGCCGTCCTTGCCACCGCGAGCGAGGCCAGCGGCCTTCAGCGCGTCATGGTCGAGCGTGCCCTTGGCATCGAGCTTGCCGGCATCGATCGCCTTCTGGATCGCGCCGATGTTCACCTCGGCATAGTCCTTGGCGAAGATGTTGTTGAAGCCGCGCTTCGGGATCCGCATGTGAAGCGGCATCTGACCGCCTTCGAAGCCGAAGATCGACACGCCCGAACGGCTGGTCTGGCCCTTCTGGCCACGGCCAGCGGTCTTGCCCTTGCCCGAGCCGATGCCACGGCCGACGCGGATGCGGCTCTTGCGGGCACCGGGATTGTCGCGGAGTTCGTTGAGTTTCATTTTATCTGCACTCGCTTTCGCTTTTGTCGCGCATGTACCCCGCGAAGGCAGGGGTCCAGTTCTAAGAAGAACACTGGGCTCCTGCCTTCGCAGGAACAGTTCAATTAAGCGGCTTCGACGCTCACGAGGTGCGCCACCTTGCGGACCTGGCCGAGAACCTCGGGGGTCTCGTCCACTTCCACGGTGCGGTGCATCTTGTTGAGGCCGAGACCGACGAGGGTCGCCCGCTGCGTCTTGTCGCGGCGGATCGGCGAACCGGTCTGGGTGATCTTGAGCGCTTCGTGTCTTGGGCCATCACTGTTACTCCGTGATCGCTTCGGCCTGAGCCTCGGCTTCAGCAGCGCTTGCGCCGCCACGGCCGAGCAGGTCGGCGACCTTCTTGCCGCGACGCTGGGCAACCGAGCGCGGGCTCGTCTGCTCCTTGAGCGCCTCGAAGGTCGCGCGGATCATGTTGTACGGGTTGGACGTGCCGACCGACTTGGTGACGACGTCGGCAACGCCGAGGCTTTCGAAAATGGCGCGCATCGGACCGCCGGCGATGATACCGGTTCCCGCCGGAGCGGTACGGACCGTCACTCGGCCTGCGCCGAAGTGGCCAAGGCCATCATGGTGCAGCGTGCGGCCGTCGCGCAGCGGAACGCGGATCATCGCCTTCTTCGCAGCGGCAGTCGCCTTGCTGATTGCTTCCGGAACTTCGCGAGCCTTGCCATGACCGAAGCCGGCGCGGCCCTTGCCGTCGCCAACGACCACGAGCGCTGCGAAACCGAAGCGCTTACCGCCCTTCACGGTCTTGGAGACGCGGTTGATGTGGACGAGCTTTTCGATCAGCTCCTCGCCACCGTCATCGTCGCCGCCACGGCCGCCACGACGGTCGTCACGACGGCCACGGCCGCCACCACGATCGTTGCCGCCGCGTCCACCGCCACGGCCGCCACGCGGACCGCGCGGGCCACGACCCTGCGGGCGATCGCCCTCGGGACGACCAGGCTCAGCGGCGACAGGCGCCGTTTCAGCCGCAGCCGCCTCATTGCAGGAGCAGCTTCCGCAGCCGGAGCGGCTTCGGTCGGCGCCTCGGCGGGTGCTTCCACCTGTCGGGGTTTCGTTTTCGTCAGCCATTTAGAACTCCAATCCGCCTTCGCGGGCGGCATCGGCCAGGGCCTTCACCCGGCCATGGAACAGGAAGCCGCCACGGTCGAACACGACCGTCGACACGCCGGCCTTCTTGGCGCGCTCGGCAAGCGCCTTGCCGACGGCAGCAGCGGCATCGCGGGTCGCGCCGGTCTTGGCCTTGACGTCCTTGTCGAGGGTCGAGGCAGACGCGATCGTCTTGCCGGCAGCGTCGTCGATGACCTGCGCGTAGATGTGGCGGCCCGAACGGTGGACCGACAGGCGCGGCTTGCCCGCGGAACGCGCGCGAAGCGACGTGCGGACACGGCGCCGGCGGCGATCGAAGAGAGAGAGTTTCGCCATGGCTTACTTCTTCTTGCCTTCTTTGCGGAAGATGAACTCGCCGCGGTACTTGATGCCCTTGCCCTTGTACGGCTCCGGCTTGCGCCAGCGGCGGATTTCGGCCGCGACCTGACCCACCTTCTGCTTGTCGATGCCGCTGATCTCGACCGTGGTCTGGTCGGGAGTCTTCACGTCGACGCCTTCCGGCACGGCGAAATTCACGTCGTGGCTGTAGCCGAGCTGCAGCTTCAGGTTCTTGCCCTGAGCCTTAGCGCGATAGCCGACGCCGCTGATCTGCAGCACCTTGGAGAAGCCGTCCGTAACGCCGGTGACGAGGTTCTGAACGATGGTCCGCTGCATGCCCCAGAACGGCGCGGGCCGCCTTGGTCTCGTTAGCCGGCTGAACGCTGATCTCGCCTTCGGCAGATCTCGTACTCACGAGATTCGTCACGCATCTGCATGCTGAAGCGTTCCCTTCGGCCCCTTGACGGACAGCGTCCGGCCCTCGGCGCTTGCGCTTACGCCAGACGGGCAGCGCGACTGGCCGTTTTGCCGATGCGGGACATCTTAGAATACCTCCGCCAGCACTTCGCCGCCGACGTTCTGGTCGCGCGCTTCAGCGTCCGACAGCACGCCGCGCGGGGTCGACACGATGATCGTGCCGAGGCCGTTGCGGATGCGCGGAAGCTCGCGGGCGGCCGAATAGACGCGGCGGCCGGGCTTGGACACGCGGGCCAGATGCTGGATCGCGGGCTGGCCCTCGAAATATTTCAGCTCGATGCGCAGGCCCTTCGGCCGGGCCGACGGCTTCTTCGGAATAGCCACGGATGTAGCCTTCACGCTGGAGCACATCGAGCACCCGGGCACGAAGCTTCGACGCCGGAGTCACGGATGGAATCCTTGCGTGCCTGCTGGCCGTTGCGAATGCGGGTGAGCATATCACCCAATGGATCGGTCATCGCCATGCTGCGGCCCTTACCAGCTCGACTTGGTGACGCCCGGGATCAGGCCCTTGTTGGCCAGTTCCCGGAGCATGATCCGCGAAAGGCGGAATTTGCGATAATAGGCGCGCGAACGCCCGGTGAGCTCACAGCGGTTGCGAATGCGCGTCGGATTCCCGTTGCGCGGAAGCTCCGCCATCTTGAGCCGTGCGATCAGCCGCTCGGTCTCGTCCTTGGACTCGTCGTTCGCGATAGCCTTCAGCTTCTCGTACTTCGACGCATACTTCTGGACGAGCTTCTTGCGACGCTCGTTCTTGTTGATCGAACTCAGTTTCGCCATGACTTAAGTTCTTCTCCTTAAGAGAAGCAGGACCTGCCCTTAGGCAGCCTGCTTCTGCTCCTCGTCGCGCGGGAACGGGAAGTTGAAGAGGCGCAGCAGTTCGCGCGCCTCTTCGTCCGTCTTCGCGGTGGTGGTTACGATGATGTCCATCCCCCGGACCTTGTCGATCTGATCGTAATTGATCTCGGGGAAGATGATCTGCTCCTTGAGGCCCATCGCGTAATTGCCACGGCCGTCGAACGACTTGGGGTTGAGACCCCGGAAGTCGCGGACGCGCGGAAGCGCGATGGTGACCAGACGGTCCAGGAACTCGAACATGCGGTCGCGGCGCAAGGTGACCTTGCAACCGATCGGCATGCCTTCACGCAGCTTGAACTGCGCGATCGACTTCTTGGCCTTGGCAATGACCGGCCTCTGACCGGCGATCGCCTGCATCTCGGCGGCAGCCGCCTCGACCTTTTTCTTGTCCTGCGTGGCCTCGCCGACGCCCATGTTGATGACGATCTTGTCGAGCTTCGGAACCTCGAGACGGTTCTTGTAGCCAAACTTCTCCGTCATCGCCTTGACGATGCGATCCTCATAATCGGACTTCAGACGCGGCTTGTAATCCTTCGGCGTCTTCGACGGCTTTGCAGCAGTCTTCTCAGCCTTGGGAACGGCAGCCTCCTCGACCTTTGGCAGAGCTTCAACCGCCTCGGCTTCGGCCTTTTCGGCGTCGCCAACGCGCTCGACTTCACCCTGCTCGGTGACGGGCTCAATCGCCTCGTCGACCTTCTTTTCTTTGTCAGCCATGGATCAGTTCTCCAGACTTGGCCGCAACGCGAACCTTCTTGCCGTCGCGCTCTTCGAAGCGGACGCGGGTTGCCTTGCCGGTCTTCGGGTCGGCAATCGCGACCTTCGACACGTGCATCGGCGCTTCCTTGCGCTCGATCCCGCCCTGCGGGTTGACCTGGGACGGCTTGCGGTGACGGGCGGCGACATTCACGCCGGACACGACGACCTTGCTGTCCTTCGGCATCGAGCGGATGACCTCGCCGGTCTTGCCCTTGTCCTTGCCGGACAGGACGACGACCGTGTCACCCTTGCGAATCTTGGCAGCAGCCATGGTTACAGGACCTCCGGCGCAAGGCTGATGATCTTCATGTGCTTGCGCGCACGAAGCTCACGGACGACCGGGCCGAAGATACGGGTGCCGATCGGCTCCTCGTTCTTGTTGACCAGGACGGCGGCGTTCGTGTCGAAGCGGATCACCGAACCGTCGGGACGGCGGATGTCCTTGGCGGTACGAACGATCACCGCACGGTGAACGTCGCCCTTCTTCACGCGGCCGCGCGGCGCCGCTTCCTTGACGGAAACGACGATGATGTCACCGACGCCGGCGACACGGCGCTTCGATCCGCCCAGCACCTTGATGCACTGAACGCGCTTCGCACCGCTGTTGTCCGCAACCTCGAGGTTGGACTGCATCTGGATCATTGTTCGACCCTACCTTCTTTCAAAATCCGCTCAGGCTTCCGCGTCGGCGTCGGCTTTCGCCTTCTTCGCCTTCGCAGCCGGCTTGGCGGCAGGCTTTTCAGCCTTTGCCTTGGCCGGAGCCTTCTTCTCTTCGACGGGGTTCGAAGCGCCCTCGACAATCTCCACGGCCTCGGCCCTGGCTGCGCCGATGCGATCGAGCACCTTCCACGTCTTCAGCTTCGAGATCGGAGCGCATTCTTCGATGCGGATCTGCTCGCCGGCCTTGAAGGCGTTCGCCTCGTCATGGGCGTGGTACTTCTTCGACAGCTTGATGATCTTGCCGTAGAGCGGGTGCTTCACCCGCCGCTCGACACGGACCACCACGGTCTTGTCACCCTTGTCGGACACCACGGTGCC
>CAVVQF010000010.1:0-100991 GCA_963750315.1 uncultured Alphaproteobacteria bacterium | reverse complement strand
CATGGCGGGCCATTAGCCGTGTCTGCAAGCGGCGGCTAGTTTTCGACGGACGCAAGCGGGCTTCGCCGCCGGCCAATGAAAAACGGCGCCGGAATCGCTTCCGGCGCCGCCATGATTCGGATTGTCCGGCTTAAGCCTTGCAGCTCTTGCCGTTGTAGGTGATTGACACCGCCTTGGCGTCGCCCGTTAGTTCTGGGCTGCCGGCTGCGATCGACGGTGCGCCGACCTCGTCGCGCGATTTCTTCACGCGGGCGGAACCGTCGGAATACCAGTCGATGTAGATCAGGCTGTTGTCCTTGCAGCGATAGGCCTTGCTGGCCTGGATCGACGGCGGGAGGACGACCCCGACGTTGTTCATTGGCTCATCGTCGGCGCCAGGGCCGGCGACGATCGTGTGATCTTCGTTGTTGCAGCCGGCTAGCGCGGCGGCCGCAACGAGTGCGAGAATGGTGAACGGGCGAGTCATGATTCCGCGCCTTTCACAAGGGGGTGCCACCGTCAAGGCACCAGCTTGCATTGTATCGTGTCGAGCCATAGCTTCCAAGCAATGGCCGACGACGCGGGCAGCAGCGCGCAACGCATTCGGATAGGGCTTACTGGCCTCGCCATCGTTTTCCTGTTTGTGCTCGGTTCCTGGGCGATAATCCGCTCCGGCGACGACGATGTGCCGCCGTCGGCGAACGAGCAGATCAACGACGCCGAGCCCAATGAGCCGCTTGCCCAATTGGGTGTCACGCCTGGCGCCGAGGCGACCGTGAATAACGCTAGCGACCAAAAATAGGTGAGCTGATGCGCCGCCATTCGGCGCGAGTTCGCAATCCTCATCGCCGCGCTTTTCCTGACTGTGGGGCTGGCGACTTGGGCGCTGGCTGTCCGTGAACGTCCCGACGTTTCGCCCCGGCCGGAGGCGCAGCGGCCGGCGCTGATGCTGCTGACGACTTTGCCCTTGGTTTTCCCGGAGGAATTCTCGCTCCAAGGCGGTGGGTCGAAGGCGCTTACCGCGCTCGAAACACGCTACCGGGTCGTCCCGATTTCGACGACCGACGCCGGATCGTTGGGGCAGGGGCGAATGCTGCTGCTCGCGCACCCGCTGGCGCAGCCCGCCGAGGCGTTGGTCGATCTCGACCGCTGGGTGCGGGGTGGCGGCAGGGCGCTGCTGCTGGCCGACCCGCGGCTCGAATGGCCCAGCAGCCGCCCGCTGGGCGACAAGCTCCGCCCGCCTCCCGCCTTCGCCGACACCGGTTTGCTCGCGCATTGGGGATTGAATCTCGAGTCGCCGGCTGAACCGGGACCCGTCCGGCGTCAGCTTGGCGAGCGGTCTATCCTTACGGCGTCCCCCGGCACGCTCTCAGGCTCTTGTCACATCGGGGCGGGCGGCTTCGTCGCTCATTGTTCGATCGGTAAAGGCAAGGCGACCGTCGTCGCCGACGCCGATTTCCTCAATATCGATCGACTGGACGGTGCCACGAACGCCAACCTGGACGGGCTTCTCGCCGAACTGGAGACGCTGGAACGCTGAGTCGCCAGTGACTTAGCCGTCGATTCTCCGATTCGGTCTCTGCACAGGGTTATCCACAGGTTAAAATGCGAAGAACAGGATAAGAACATCTTGCAAAACTGAGGTAAAAAAGCCGCAGAAATCCGCCATTGGGCACGAAAACCCATGAAATGGCATCAAAATCCATTGTGTCCCCAAACCCGTTGAGTTACCAACATCGGGTAGTGCGGGGCTGACCCCAATGCCTGTGTTTTGGGCGCGGAAGCGCGGCGATGCTGTGCGTCCGTGATCGGGGAAGCTTTGCGCTGCGAACGGGGAGTGGTTGTGGCGCTAGAGCATCTGTTTCAGGGCAGTGCGCTGAACGCGGTTGACGCGAAGGGTCGCGTCTCCGTGCCCTCCTTCCTGCGCTCCGTCATCGAACGCCGAGGCGACTCCCGCACGATCGTCCTTGCCAAGCATGACACCTTCGCCTGCCTCAGCGCCTACGACCCAGCGTATGCCGCGCTGAAGCATGCCAAGCTGGAGCGCCTGCTCGAAAAAGAAGAAACGAGCCCCGACGCGCAGCTGGAATATCAGCAGCGCAACCTGATGGCGTTCGCCGCCACCGAAGAGGTCCCCTACGACCCCTCGGGCCGGATTGTCCTCCCGCCGATGATGCGCCGCAAGGGCGAGCTTCAGGACATCGCACTGTTCCTGGGCACCGGCGAAACGTTCCAGATCTGGAATCCAACATTGCTCCTCAAGGATCCGCGCATCCCCGAGGACTTGAAAGACATCACGCGCTTCCGCCTCGAAGAGAAGGGATTGAAGGCATGACCGGCCGCGGCTCAACCGCAGCGCCGCACGTGCCGGTCCTCCTCGACGAGGTAATTGGCGCATTGGCCATCCAGCCCGGTGAAACGGCTGTCGATGGAACGTTCGGAGCTGGCGGGTACACTCGCGCCATGCTCCAGGTGGGGGCGGGACGAGTGATCGCTTTCGATCGCGACCCCGAGGCGATCGAAGCCGGCAGATCGCTCGTCCCGGACTCCAGCCTGACGCTCGTCGAAGACCGCTTCAGCCAGATGGACCGCGTGCTCGCGGATCGTGGCATCGGCCTCGTCGACGCCATCACGCTCGATATCGGCGTTTCGTCGATGCAACTGGACAGAGCGGACCGCGGCTTTTCCTTCTCGGCCGACGGTCCGCTCGACATGCGTATGGAAAAGGCCGGCCCGACCGCCGCCGATTTCCTGAACGAGGCAGACGAGGCCGAGATCGCGCGTGTCCTTCGCGACTATGGCGAAGAGCCTCGTGCCCGGGCCATTGCCCGCGCGATCGTCAACAACCGGCCGATCGAACGGACCGGCGAGCTCGCCGCCATCGTTCGTCGCGCGCTTGGCTATCGACAGGGCCAGAAGAGCGATCCGGCGACCCGCACCTTCCAGGCGATCCGCATCCACTTGAACGCCGAGCTGGACGAACTCGAAGGCGGCCTCGCCGCTGCCGAGCGGTCGCTCAAGCCCGGCGGCCGGCTTGCCGTGGTCACCTTTCACAGCCTCGAGGACCGCATCGTGAAGCGGTTCTTCCGGGAACGCAGCGGCGCGACGCCAGCGGGGTCTCGTCATCGCCCAGTAGCAGTCCAGGGCCCCGCACCAACATTCGAGAACGTGGCCAAGCCGGTCAGTCCGTCGGAATCCGAAATCGCACGCAATCCGCGCTCGCGCTCGTCCCGCCTGCGCAGTGCGATCCGGACCGGCGCCCCGGCGTGGCAGAAATCTGCAGGAGAGAAGAAATGAGCGCCCGTAGCTTCCGCTCGGTGTTCATGGTTGCGAGCTGTGCCGGTGCAGCACTTGGATGCTACCTCGTGTCGTTGCGAGTGGCGTCGGAGCGTGCGTCGCTTGAGGACGTCGAGACGAAGATCGTCCTTGCCCAGCGCGACATCCGCTCTCTCCAGACCGAAGTCGGAACGCGCGGCCGCCTTGCCCAGCTCGAGCGCTGGAACGTGAAGGTACTCGCTTTGTCCGCGCCGTCCGCGGACCAGTTCCTCGAAGGTGGATTCCAGCTTGCCCGGCTTGGCCGGCCCGAGCCGACGCAGGCCGTCGACGCTCCGGTTGTGCTAGCCTCGGCGCCCGCGCCACATCCCCAACCGGGTCTTCTTGCGGAGGGCGAGCAGGACTCGGCTGGCGCGGGCGCCTCGGTTCCCGCTGCGCGCCTGATGCGTGAGGCGAGCCTGAAAATCCCGATCCGCGAGACGATGACGGAATCGCGGCCGGTCGAACGGTCACGCGATGTCGTTGTGACGCCGGCGCCGAAGCCCGTTGCGACGAAGACTATCGCCACCGCGAAACCGGTCGAAAAGAAGGTCGTGAAGACCGCTTCGGCTCAGCCTCCGAAGACCGACAAGAAAGCTGGGGATAAGACCCTCGCGGCGCTCGTGAAGCCGGTGACAAAGCCGATCCGCACGGCCAAGGTCGATCCGCTGGCTCCGCTTCCGGCGGCCGCCAAGTCGAAGAAAACCAAGGATTTCGGCACGGCTCGATGAACGCACCGACACCCGCTCTCGTCGCGCCGCGGCCCGAGCGGCTCCGACTTGTCGGGCAGCGACGGCAGATTCTGACGATGATGCACCAGCGGCTGATGTTCGGCCTGCTGGTCTATGGCGGCATCATTGCGATTATCGTGCTGCGTATCCTCTATCTTGCGGCGTTCGGCGATCATGCAGGGGCCAAGCGAGGTCTGACCGAGCTGGTCCCGGAGCGCGGCGACATCATCGACCGCGACGGCATTCCGCTGGCGCGCACGATGGACGCCTGGACCATCGGGCTGTGGCCGAAGAAGGTCATCGGCGACAGACTTGAGCTTGCCCGCAACCTGGCGCGGCTGATGCCGGAGCATGACGAGGCAGCCTATTTTGCCATGCTCAAGTCGGACAAGAGCTTCTACTACCTCCGCCGCCGCGCCGCGCCGGGCGTGGTCGAGGCGGTCAACTCTCTAGGCGAGCCGGGCATTGCGCTCGAGCGGGAGCCGGACCGGCTCTATCCGCAGACCAGCCTCGCCGCCCACGTCATCGGCTACACCACCATCGACGGTCATGGCGTCGCCGGCATGGAACGCGCGTTCGACAAGCAATTGTCCGATGCGGCGCACGCGCGGCCAACCGCTCCAGCTTTCCATCTCCGCAAAGATCCAGCAGGCGATGGAGCACGAACTGCTGACGGCCATGACCAAATTCTCCGCCAAGGGCGCGGCGGGCGTGATCATGGACATTCACACCGGCGAAGTGCTGGCGCTGACTTCACTGCCGCAGCTCAATCCCAATGCGGCCGGGCAGGGCACGGACGAGGCGCGGTTCAATCGCGCGACGCTTGGCGTGTGGGAGCTCGGCTCGACCTTCAAGCCGTTCACGGTCGCGATGGCGATGGACAGCGGGATCATCAAGAGCTTCGGCAAGATGTACAATTGCCCGCGCGAATTCCCCGCCTACGGCAAGGTCATTCACGATACGCACCCGTACGGCCGCGCCTGCTCCGTCGCCGAGATCATGAAGGAAAGCTCCAATATCGGGTCGGCGCAGATTGCTGCCGAGGTTGGCGCGACGCGACAGCGCCAGTTCCTCGACAAGTTGGGCTTCCTGAAGAAGAGCGAGATCGAGCTGCTAGAGAAGGGCCGTCCGCTCCTCCCGCGGGATTGGGGCCCGCTGGATGTGATGACGATTGGGTTCGGTCACAGTCTGGCGGTCAGCCCGCTGCATCTCGCGAGCGGCTATGCGACCTTGTTCAACGGTGGCGTCTATCGCCCGCCGACGCTGCTCAAGGTCGGCAAGGGTCACGCGACCGGCAAGGGTCACCGTGTCTTCACCGAAGAGACCAGCTACAAGCTACGCTCGCTCATCCGGCTGGTGGTTACCGAGGGCACCGGCAGGAAAGCCGATGCGCCCGGTTATCGGGTCGGCGGCAAGACCGGGTCGGCGGAGAAGTACGAGGACCGGACCAAGCTGGTCACCAGCTTCGCGGGTGTGTTCCCAATGGACGAGCCGCGCTATGTGATGGTCATGATGCTCGACGAACCCAAGGGCCTTCCGGAAACCTATGGCTTCCGTACCGCAGCTTGGAACGTCGGTCCGGCGTTCGGTGCCGCCGTGAGCCGGATCGCGCCGATGCTCGGCGTTCGTCCGGACAAGAACCGCGAACCTGACATGTCGCTTGTGCTCCCCTACGTTCACGAAGACGCAAAGCATTAAAGACAGTGAATTTGAGAGACCTCGCGGGCGTCGATAGCGATTCAGAAGTGACCGGGTTTGCCATCGACCATCGCAAGGTGGCCGCGGGCAGCGTCTTCGGCGCCTTCAAGGGCGCCGTCTTCAACGGCGAGGACTTCATTGGAGATGCTGTGGAGCGCGGTGCGGTTGCCGTCGTCGCTCGCGCCGAGACTTCCGTTCCAACGGTGCCACACTTGTCTGACGGCGAGCCCCGCCGGCTATTTGCCCAACTCGCCTCGCGTTTCTACGGTCCGTATCCGGAGACGGTCGTCGCGGTCACCGGGACCAACGGCAAGACCTCGACGGTTGAGATGACGCGCCAGCTCTGGCGCATGGCGGGGCACCGGTCGGCGTCGATCGGGACGCTGGGGGTCACGACTTCCGACGACCAGGTGAAGACCGGTCTGACCACGCCCGACATTGTCACCTTCCTCAACAATATGGCGGGCCTCAAGCGCATGGGCATTTCCCATGTAGCATACGAGGCGTCGTCGCATGGTCTTGACCAGCATCGCGCGGAAGGCGTGCGGCTGAATGCCGTCGCCTTTACCAACTTCAGCCGCGACCACCTCGACTACCACCCGTCGATGGACGCCTATTTCGAAGCCAAGATGCGGCTGTTCGACGAGCTGCTCCCGGCGGATGGCGCGGCGGTGATTTGGACCGACGATCCCAAGTCGGCAGAGGTCATCGAACGCGTCCGCAAGCGCGGCATCGAGCCCATGACGGTCGGCCGCTCTGGCGAATTCCTGCAATTGATCGAACAGCAGCCAACCGCGCTCGGCCAGAACCTGGTCATCAAGTATCGCGAGGGAACGTATCGCCTCGCTCTGCCTTTGATCGGTGCGTACCAGGCGTCCAACGTATTGGTTGCGGCGGGCCTAGCCATGGCGACAGGCAGCGGTTTCGAAAGCACCTTCTCCGCGATGCAGCGGCTCGCGCCCGTGCGCGGTCGGCTGGAGCGCGCGGTAATCAGCCGCGCCGGTGCGCCGGTCTATGTTGATTACGCACACACGGCGGACGCGCTGGAAGCCGCGATCGCCGCGCTTCGACCGCACGTCAGTAATCGCCTGATTACGGTGTTCGGCGCTGGCGGCGACCGCGACCAGGGCAAGCGTCCTGAGATGGGTGCCGTCGCGGCCAAGTTGTCGGATGTGGTGATCGTCACCGACGACAATCCCCGCGGTGAGGATGCCGCGAAGATCCGCGCCGAAGTCATGGCTGGCGCTCCCGGTGCGATGGAGATTGGCGGGCGCCGCGAAGCCATTGCCGAGGCGATCCGGGTGGCGGTGCAGGGCGACATCATCCTGCTCGCCGGCAAGGGGCATGAGACCGGGCAAATCATCGGCGCGGGCGCGAACCAGCGCATCCTGCCGTTCGACGATGCGTTAGTCGCGCGGGAGTGCGCGGCGTGAGCGCGCTCTGGACCTCCGCCGAAATCGAAGCCGCAACGGGCGGCCGCGCGAGCGAGGAGTTCGAAGTCACCGGCGTCACCTTCGACAGCCGCGAGGTGCAGCCAAGCGACCTGTTCATCGCCATGCCCGGCACGGTCTACGACGGCCACAAGTTCGTCGCCGGTGCCTTTCTCGCGGGTGCCGCTGGAGCGATCGTCTCCCAGCCTATCGACGGTCCTCACGTACTGGTTGAAGACACCGCCCGAGCGCTCGAAGATCTAGGCCGCGCATCGCGCGAACGGTCCAAAGCGCGCATCGTCGGCGTGACCGGATCGGTCGGAAAGACCAGCACCAAAGAAGCACTGTTCGCCGCGCTCGACCGGATCAGCGGCGGCAAGACGCACCGCTCGGTGAAAAGCTACAATAATCATACGGGCGTCCCATTGAGCCTCGCGCGGATGCCGCGCGACGTTGAGTATGCGGTGCTCGAAATGGGCATGAACAACAGAGGCGAGATCGCTGCGCTTACCCGCATGGTCCGCCCGCATCTTGCGCTGATCACTGCAATCGCGCCCGCGCACATCGAGAACCTCGGTTCGGAAGAAGCAATCGCCGACGCGAAGGGCGAAATTTTTGAAGGGCTGGAGCCGGAAGGCATTGCGGTCATCCCCAACGACACGCCGCATCGCGACCGGCTGGTTCGCGCGGCGCGCCGCAAGGCCGAGCAGATTCTGACCTTTGGCAGCGGTGACGCAGACGTGCACGCGCTCCACGCGGTGCGCTCGTCGGATGGCGGCAGCCTGATCACCGCGGCGCTCCTCGAAAGTGAAGTTACCTTTACAATTTCCCAGCGCGGTGAGCATTGGGTTTCGAACGCGCTCGCCGTCCTCGCGACGATCGAAGCGCTGGGTCTCGACGTCGGCATCGCGGGGCTCGCGCTGGCCGATCTCGGCGGGCTCAAGGGGCGAGGAGAGCGGCATCAAGTCCAGCTTGAAGGCGGCGAGTTCCTGCTGATCGACGAAAGCTACAACGCCAATCCGGCATCGATGGCGGCCACTCTGAAGAGCCTTGGCACCGAACA
The DNA here is from genome assembly GCA_963750315.1 of uncultured Alphaproteobacteria bacterium. GTDB lineage: Bacteria > Pseudomonadota > Alphaproteobacteria > Sphingomonadales > Sphingomonadaceae > Sphingomicrobium. The sequence goes on along the minus strand of CAVVQF010000010.1, from coordinate 92,778 downwards.
GGAAATCCAACGGCGCATCGCCGTCCTCGGCCCGATGCGCGAGCTTGGCGAGCATAGCGCCAGCCTTCACGCCGGCCTCGCACCGTCGGTGATCGACGCCCACGTCGACCGGCTCATCCTGATCGGTGACGAAATGCGGCCGCTAGCGGAATCAGTGGTCGGCAAGATTAGCGTCGATCTCACGAAAGACGTCGAGGAAGCCACCGACGCCCTCCTGTCCATGCTCAAGCCGGGGGACGCCGTGCTGGTGAAGGCATCCAACTCGGTCGGCCTTGCGAAGCTGGTCGAGCGCGTGAAAGAGAGCGTCGCATGCTCTATCTGATCGCCGAGCAGCTCGGGTTTCCGGGCGTCCTCAACCTCATCCGCTACATTAGCTTTCGCGCCGGTGCGGCCAGCGCGACCGCACTGCTGATCGGCCTGGTGCTCGGGCCGTGGCTGATTTCCTACCTCCGCGTTCGGCAAGGCAAAGGCCAGCCGATCCGCGCCGACGGCCCGCAAAGCCATCTCGCCAAGCGCGGCACGCCGACGATGGGCGGTCTGCTGATCCTGATTTCTATGGTGACGTCGATCCTGCTCTGGATGGACCTTCGCAACCCCTACGTCTGGGCGGTTCTGCTGGTCACAATTGGCTTCGGGCTGATCGGGTTCCTCGACGACTATGACAAGGTCAAGAAGGCGCACCACGCTGGCCTGTCCGGCAAGACGCGGCTGGTGCTCGAATTCCTGATCGCCGGCTTTGCGACCTGGCTGCTCGTCCGAACCGGCAACACCAATCTCTACCTGCCGTTCGTGCAGGGTCCGGTGATGAATCTCGGCTGGGGATACATCGCGTTCGGTGCGTTTGTGATCGTCGCGTTCGGCAATGCGGTGAACCTGACCGATGGGCTCGATGGGCTGGCGACCATGCCGGTGATCATCGCGTCCATCGCCTTCCTGATCATCGCTTACCTCGTCGGCAACGCGAAGTTCGCCGAATATCTCGGCATTCCGCATATCCTCGGCGTCGGCGATCTGACGGTGCTGTGTCTCGCCATCGTCGGTTCGGGACTAGCCTTCCTGTGGTTCAACGCGCCGCCCGCAGCGGTCTTCATGGGAGACACGGGGAGTCTTGCCCTCGGCGGAGCGCTCGGAGCAGTCGCGGTTGCGACGCACCATGAGTTCGTGCTGGTGATCATCGGGGGCCTGTTCGTGCTGGAGGCGGCGTCGGTCGTGATCCAGGTCGTGGTCTACAAACGCACCGGCAAGCGTGTCTTCCGCATGGCGCCGATCCACCACCATTTCGAGCATCTCGGCTGGTCCGAGCCGACGGTCGTCATCCGCTTCTGGATCGTCAGCTTCATCCTGGCGCTGGCCGGGCTGTGCACCCTCAAGCTGCGGTGACTGCGCAGCCGGCACCGCATCCCTGCGAAGGCAGGGGTCCCGTCAAAGAAGCACTGGGCTCCTGCCTTCGCAGGAGCACATCATCGTGATCACCGCCAAGGCCTTCGCCGGCAAGCATTATGCGGTCTATGGTCTGGCGCGGTCCGGGCTGGCGACTGTCAGAGCGCTAGTCGCCAGCGGTGCGACGGTCACGGCGTTGGGACGAGAGCGACGATGCTCGCGAACGGGCCGTCGACGATATCACGGAGTTGTGCTCTGCGAGCAGGATCCCGCCGAATCCTGCGTATCGAAGACTTGGATCAGGAAGACCTCAGCGAGTTCGACTGCCTGATCGTCTCGCCCGGCGTTCCCCTCAACCGCCACCCGATCGCACAGCGCGCTCGCGATGCCGGTGTCGAAATCATCGGCGACATCGAGCTGTTCGCCCGCGCCCGGCCCGAGCTTCCGCCGCACAAGGTCGTCGGCATCACCGGCACCAACGGCAAGTCGACGACGACCGCGCTGATCCACCACATCCTCAAGACGGCGGGCGTGCCGACGACGATGGGCGGCAACATCGGCCTGCCGATCCTGGCGCAGGACCCGCTGCCCGAAGGTGGCGTCTATGTGCTGGAGCTGTCGAGCTACCAGATCGACCTGACGCAAAGTCTCGATTGCGACGTGGCCGTGCTGCTCAACATCACGCCCGACCATCTCGACCGGTATGACGGTTTTCGGGGTTACGCCTCGTCGAAGTTTAGATTGTTTGAGATGCAGTCTAACGAGCATATCGGCATCATTGCGGACAGAGATCCAACGCTGCGCGATATGAGGCTCGATCTCACCAGCGGACCGGGATCCTGGTCGCAGCCGACCGACGAGACAGATGTAGAATTCGCCGAGCAGGTTGAGTGGCCTACGCTTCAAGGCCCGCATAATGCGCAAAATGTTCTCGCCGCATTAGACGTCGCATTGGAGCTTGGGATTGCCTTCGACGTCAGGATGGAGGCCCTCCGGACCTACCCCGGCCTCCCACACCGAATGGAGCGGGTCCGCGAGAAGGACGGCGTCCTCTTCGTGAACGACAGCAAGGCGACCAACCCGACCGCGACCGCTCCGGCGCTCGCCGCGTTCCCGTCGATCCGCTGGATCCTCGGCGGGCAGGCGAAGACGGACAATCTCGACGAATGCGCTCCGCACTTCGGCCATGTCCGCTCCGCCTACACGATCGGCGAGGCCGGTGAATTGTTCGCGAAGCTGCTCAGCTCCGCACATGCCGGTGACGAACTGCGAAACGCTTGAAAATGCGCTGAATCACGCCGCGCGGGATTCACAGGCGGGCGATACCGTTCTACTCTCTCCCGCCTGCGCGTCGTTCGACCAGTTCAAGGACTTCGAGCAGAGGGGTGACAGGTTCAAGGACCTGGTGGGGGCGTTATGATCGGAAGCATTTCAGGACAGATCAAGGCGAAGGCCGCGCGGTTCGATCCGAGCAGCTACGGACGCTCCGACACGTCGTCGGTCGGTCGCTGGTTCTGGGAGATCGACAAGGTTCTCCTTCTCCTGATCGCGACCTTGATCGGCATCGGCCTGATCGCCGTCGCCGCCGCTTCTCCTGCGGCCGGGCAGCGCTATTCCGGGCGGCTCGGTCCGCTTTTCCGAACTTCATTATTTCTACCGCCAGATCGTCTGGATCGGCGTCGGCATTCCAGTGATGATCGCCATCTCGATGATGCCGCGCGAGCGGGCCAAGCGCATCTCGCTCGCCGGTGCGGCCTTCTTCCTCGTGCTGCTGGCGTTCGTGCCGATCCTCGGCCCCGAAGTGAACGGCGCGACGCGCTGGCTCGACATCGGCGTCGGCCAGCTTCAGCCGTCCGAATTCCTCAAGCCCTTCTTCGTCGTGGCGATGGCCTGGCTGCTGTCGCTCCGCGAGCAGGACAAGACGCTGCCGGTCTTCTGGTTGTCCGCTGCCATCACCGGCGCAGTCGCGGTGCTGCTGATGAAGCAGCCGGACTTCGGCTCGACGATCATCTTCGCCTCGGTCTGGCTGGCCATGCTCGCCTTGGCCGGCGTCAACATGCGCATCCTTGTCGGGCTTGGTGTCGCGGGCCTCGTCGGCATCATCCTCGCCTACCTTTTCTATTCGGTCGCGACGGTCCGCATCGACGGCTTCCTGTTCGGCGAGGGCGACAATTTCCAGGTCGAGAACGCGATGCGCACGCTGACCGCGGGCGGCCTGTTCGGCATGGGTCCGGGCGCCGGCACCCGCAAGTTCGGCCTGCCGGAACCGCACACCGACTACATCTTCTCGGTCATCGGCGAGGAGTTCGGCCTGATTGCCTGCCTCGTAATCGCCGTCCTCTATCTCACGATCGTCGCCCGCGTGCTGATCAAGCTGCTCGACGAGGAATCGTCGTTTGCGATCCTCGCCGCCGCCGGCCTCGCCATCGAGTTCGGCCTTCAGGCGATGATCAACATGCTGGTCAACGTCCAACTGGCGCCGTCCAAGGGCATGACCCTGCCGTTCATCAGCTACGGCGGCAGCTCGATGCTCGCACTCTCCATCGGCATGGGCTTGCTGCTCGCATTCACGCGGCGAAATCCGTATCTGACGCGCTCGCCGTACGTCGTGAAATGGAGCGGGGAGAGCGTCACCGCATGAATTTCGTCCTGGCCGCAGGAGGCACCGGGGGCCACATGGTCCCCGCCCACGCGCTCGCGTCGGAGCTGCGGAGCCGCGGCCACGGGGTGCTGCTGATCACCGACGATCGCGGCGCGCGCTTTCCCGGCCTGTTCGAAGGTCTGCCGGTGCACATCCTTCCGGCTGGGCGGCTGACGAAGAGCCCGCTCGGCATGGTGCGCGGCATTCGTTCGCTGATGACCGGGCGGCGTGAGGCGAAACGGCTTTATCGTGATCATCGCCCCGACGCCGTGATCGGCTTCGGCGGCTATCCAGCGGTGCCGGCTTTGCTGGCGGCAAGCTCGATGGGCATCCCGACAGTCCTGCACGAGCAGAATGCGGTGCTCGGCCGCGCCAACCGCTTTCTCGCCAGCGACGCAGCGGCGATCGCGACGGCCTATAACGAAGTCTACCGCATCAAGCGTCGCTTCGGCGAGAAGACGGTGATGGTCGGCAATCCGGTGCGTGAGGCGATCGCCAAGCTCGGCGAAGCGCCGTTCCCGCCGTTCGACGAATACGCGCCGTTCAAGATTCTCGTCACCGGCGGAAGCCAAGGCGCGACGGTGCTCAGCAAGGTCGTGCCGGAAGGGCTCGGCATGCTGTCGTCGTCGCTACGGCTGCGCCTGCAGGTGATGCAGCAGTGCCGCCCGGACGACATCGACGAAGTCCGCACCAAATATGCCCAGCTCGGCATTCCGGCGGAGCTGATGACCTACATCGAGGACATGCCGGCAAAGCTGGCGGAGGCGCATCTGGTGATCGCGCGCTCCGGTGCATCGACGGTGTCGGAGCTGACCGCCGCCGGCCGTCCCGCGATCCTCATTCCCTATCCGGAAGCGACCGACGATCATCAGACCGCGAACGCGCGCGACATCGTCGATGCGGGCGGCGCTCGGATGATCCACCAGCCGCTCTTCACGCCCGACGTGCTCGCCCGGCAGATCGAAGTGATGGCCAACGACCCGCAGGCGTTGATCAACGCGGCCTCGCGCTCATTGTCCGTCGGCAAACCGCACGCCGCGCGCGATCTCGCCAACCTCGTCGAGCGGATCGCCAACGGCCTGTCGCCGATGGAAGTCGGCTTTGGTCTGACCCCGCGCGTCCGCACCGAAGCTCCGGCCGGAGGCGTCGCCGCATGAAGGCGCTTGGCACCGACATCGGCACCATCCACTTCGTCGGGATCGGCGGCATTGGCATGTCCGGCATCGCCGAGGTGATGCACAAGGTCGGCTACAAGGTGCAGGGCTCGGACATGGCCGAGGGCTATATCGTCGAGGGCCTCCGCAAGCTCGGCATCCCGATCATGATCGGCCAGAAGGCCGACAACCTCGGCGACGCGGCGGTGGTCGTGATTTCCTCCGCCGTCAGCCGCGGCAATCCGGAAGTCGAAGCCGCGGTCGAACGGCGCCTGCCCATCGTGAAGCGTGCCGAAATGCTCGCCGAGCTGATGCGCATGCAGAAGACCATCGCGGTCGCCGGCACGCACGGGAAGACGACCACGACGTCGATGATTGCGGCGATGCTCGACGCCGGCGGGCTCGACCCGACCGTCATCAACGGCGGCATCATCAATCGCTATGGTTCGAACGCCCGCCTTGGCAAAAGCGACTGGATGGTTGTCGAAGCCGACGAGAGCGACGGCAGCTTCCTCCGCCTCGACGGGACGATCGCGGTCGTCACCAACATCGATCCCGAGCATCTCGAGCATTACGGCGGGTTCGAGGAGGTCAAGAAAGCCTACTGCGAGTTCATCGAGAATGTGCCGTTTTACGGGCTCGCGGTGATGTGCGTGGACCACCCCGAGGTGCAGAACGTGATCGGCCGCATCCGCGACCGGCGCATCGTCACCTACGGCTTCTCCGCGCTGGCGGATTTGCGCGCCGACAACATGAGCGTCGGTCCGGGCGGGAGCCAGTTCGACGTGGTCATTTCCGGTCGCGACGGCGAGAAGCGAACGCTCGAGCGCGTCGCGCGTGCCGATGCCGGGCCGGCACAACGTCCAGAATGCCTTGGCCGCGGTCGCGGTCGCGCTGGAGCTCGGCATTTCAGAAGATCAGATCCGCGAGGGCTTCGCTCGCTTCGACGGCGTGAAGCGGCGCTTCAGCAAGGTCGGTGAAGTCGACGGCTGCGTGATCATCGACGACTACGCGCACCATCCGGTGGAGATTAGCGCGGTGCTCGCCGCGGCCCGCGAAAGCGCCGAGGGCCGGGTCATCGCCGTGGTGCAGCCGCACCGTTACACGCGCCTCCGCGATCTGATGGTGGACTTCCAGAACGCCTTCAACAACGCCGACATCGTATTCGTGACGCCGGTCTATGCGGCGGGCGAGCAGCCGATCGAGGGAACGGATTCCGAGGCGCTTGCGGAAGGCTTGCGCGCGCACGGTCACCGCATGGTGCGCACGGTGAACGACATCGACGATCTCTGCGGCGGGCTGCGCGATCTTGCCGCGCCGGGCGACCTCATCATCTGCATGGGTGCGGGCGACATTACTAAGTGGGCCGCTTCGCTCGGCGACCGCCTGGCCAAGGTCAGGGCGAGCAAGTGAGCGTCGAGACGCTCCCGCAGGTTCAAGGCAAGCTGACGGAGAACGCGCCGCTGGCACCGTTGGTGTGGTTCAAGAGCGGTGGTGCCGCGCAATGGCTGTTCGAGCCGAAGGACGAGGGCGATCTGGTCCATTTCCTGCGCGAACTCGACCCGAACGTGCCAGTGATGGCGCTCGGCCTCGGCTCCAACATGATCGTCCGCGATTTCAGGCGTGCCGGGCGTGGTCGTTCGCCTCGGCAAGGCATTCTCGAAAATCGAGAAGGTCGATGATGTGACCTTGCGCTGCGGCGGCGGGGCGAGCGGTATCCTGGTCAGCTCGACCGCCCGTGACGCAGGCATTGCCGGCCTCGAATTCCTTCGCGGTATCCCTGGAACGGTCGGTGGCTTCGTAAGAATGAACGGCGGCGCTTACGGGCGCGAGGTTCAGGACATTCTCGTCGAGGCCCGCGTGGCGCTGCGTGACGGAACGATCGAAACCCTCCCGCTGGACAAGCTCGGCTACACCTACCGCCACAGCGAACTGCCCGAAGGCGCGGTCGTCGTCGAAGCCACCTTCCGCGGCTCACCCGGCAAATCCGAGGCGATCGGCGCGGAGATGGATGCCATCGCCCGCGCTCGCGAAGAGTCCCAGCCCTTGCGCAGCCGCACCGGCGGGTCGACCTTCAAGAACCCGCCGGGCCACAAGGCCTGGGTGCTCGTCGATGCGGCGGGCTGCCGTGGCCTGACGATGGGCGGGGCCCAAGTCTCGGAAAAGCATTGCAACTTCCTGCTCAATCTCGGTAGCGCGACCAGTGCCGACATCGAGGCGCTGGGCGAGGAAGTCCGCCGCCGCGTGTTGGAAAACTCCGGCATCACCCTTGAATGGGAAATCCAGCGGATCGGCAGGGAATGAACAAGGATTTGCGCGTCGTTGTGTTGATGGGCGGCTGGTCGTCCGAGCGCGAGGTTTCGCTGACCAGCGGCCGCGGCGTCGCCAACGCAATCCGCGAGCGCGGCTGGTCCGACGTCATCGAGCTCGACATGGACCGCGACGTCGCGGCGAAGCTCAAGGAACTGAAGCCGGACATCGTCTTCAATGCGCTCCACGGCACGCCGGGCGAGGACGGTACGGTCCAGGGCATGCTCGACCTGATGGGCATCGCCTACACGCACAGTGGCCTCGAAACGTCGGTCATCGCGATCGACAAGGAGCTCACCAAAATGGTGCTGGTCCCGCACGGCGTTCGCATGCCTGCGGGAACGATCGTCGAAAGCGAGAGCCTGTACAGCGGCGATCCCCTTGCGCGCCCGTACGTGCTGAAGCCGGTCAATGAAGGCTCGTCGGTCGGCGTCGCGATCGTCACCAACGAAAGCAATTACGGCAACCCGATCGGCCGCGACGTCGAAGGGCCATGGAAGCATTTCGACAGCCTGCTCGCCGAACCGTTCGTAAGGGGTCACGAACTGACCGTCGCCGTTCTCAATGACCAGGCGCTCGCCGTGACCGAACTGAAGCCGAAGGTCGGCTTCTACGATTACGACAGCAAATATACCGACGGCCTCACCGAACACGTCTGTCCGGCTCAAGTCCCCGACGAGATCGCCCAGTCGATGAAGGACATGGCGGCCAAGGCGCATAAGCTGCTCGGCTGCCGCGGCGCATCACGTTCCGACTTCCGCTGGGACGACGACCAGGGCGAAGCCGGAATTTTTCTTTTGGAAGTCAACACTCAACCCGGAATGACCCCCTTGAGCCTTGTGCCAGAGCAGGCGAAGGTGTGCGGCATCAGTTACGGGGAACTGGTCGAGCGGTTGATCGAGGAAGCGCTCGCTAGAAGGAAGGGATAGCGAATGGCTGCGCGGATGCGGCGCGGATCGGGGGGCACGACGAAACGCAAGTCGTCGAACAGCGTCCCCGCGAAACTCGCCAAGAAGCTCCCCGTCGATCAGGCGCGCGCCAACAAGCTCGCGGCCTTCGGTTTTGCCGGATTCCTCGTGCTGATGGCCGGGGCCGCTGCGTTCGCGCTCGATATTCCCGCCAAGGCCGCCTTCGAAGCCGGTGAGGCTGTCGGCGACGCCGGCTTCCGTGTCGACGGCTACCAGATCGTCGGCCTCAAGCACATGGACCGGAAGTTGGTCGATGCGGTCGTTGTCGATGAGCTTCGCAAGGCTGCCAGCGCGGCGGGCGAAACCAAGGCGGCCCAGCCGCTCGTCAACGTCGCCGCAATCCGCGACCGCCTGCTTCGCTTCGGCTGGGTCAAGGACGCGCGCGTATCACGGCGCCTGCCGGACACGTTGGTCGTCGACATCGTCGAGCGGACGCCCGCGGCGCTCTGGCAGGATCGGCAGCAGCTCGCATTGATCGATGCGGACGGGATCGTCCTCGACCGCGTTCCCGTCGACAAGATGCCCGACTTGCCGCTGGTAATTGGACCCGGTGCCAATGCCCGCGCGGACGAGCTCAAGACCGTTCTTGCCGATGCGCCGACGCTTCAGGCGCAGCTCGCGTCGGCGACCTGGGTCGGTGGCCGTCGCTGGGATCTCGCCTTCCAGTCGGGCGAAACGATCGTCCTTCCCGAAGGCGTGCAAGCCGCACGCGACGCGCTTGCCCATTTCGCCAAGGCGGACCGCACGTCGGGCCTGCTCGGCCGCGGCCTTGTCCGGTTCGACCTGCGCATTCCGGGCAAGATGGTCGTTCGCCTGCCGCGCGCGCCGGGCGAGCCGCTCATGCCGGAGCCTTCCAGCCCGCCGCCGGTGGAGGGCTGAACCCGAACCGTGGCCGCGCCTGCTGACCAAACCCTCATTGCCGCCCTCGACATCGGCTCTTCGAAAGTCGGCGCGCTGATCTGCACGCTGGCCGACGACGGCCGCCTGCAGGTGCTCGGCACCGGCCAGCGCGAAAGCCGCGGCGTGAAGCGCGGCTATGTCACCGACATGGAAGCCGGCGAGCATGCCGTCCGCGAGGCGGTCGAGCTTGCCGAGCGCATGTCGGGCCTAACTATTGAAGACGTCTGGGCAAGCTTCGGCGCCGGTGGCTTGTCGAGCGACCTCGCCAATGTCGAGGTCGAGCTCGGCGGCCATCAGGTCGAGCAGACCGACATCGAGGAATTGCTAACCGGCGGACGCGACGCGATCGACCGCAACGGGCAAGTTGTGCTCCACGCGCATCCAGCGCTCTACACGATCGACGGCGTCGAGGGCGTGAAGAACCCGCTCGGGCTCCACGCCGACCGCCTCGGCGTCGACATCCACGTGGTCACCTCTGACCCGGCTCCGCTGCGCAACGTCGATTACGTGATCCGCTCCGCCCATCTCGGGGTAAGGGGCATTGTCGCGTCACCAGTTGCGGCGGCACTTGCCTGCCTCACGGACGACGAGCGCGATCTTGGCGTGGCTTTGGTCGAGCTGGGCGCGGAAGTCACCAACGTCTCTCTCCATGCGGGCGGCATGCTGCTCGGGCTGCGGTCGATCCCGCTCGGCGCCAAGGACATCACCGACGATATCGCCTGCGCGTTCGGCGTGCAGCGGCGCGACGCCGAGCGGCTGAAGTGCTTCTACGGCTCGGCGATGACATCACCACGTGACAATCACGAGATGATCGAGGCGCGGCAGATGGGCACTGAGGACGGCGTCGATCCGATGCGCATCACTCGCGCCCAGTTGATGACCGTCATTCGCCAGCGCGTCGAGGAATTGACCGCCAAGATCGAGGAAGCCTTGAAGAGCCTCGGCTTCACCGGTCCGGTCGGCCGTCAGGTTGTGCTCACCGGCGGCGGTGCGGAGCTTAAGAACATCGCCGACTATATGCAGGGCGTCCTCGGTCGTTCCGTCCGCGTCGGCCGTCCACGCCAGCTCACCGGCCTGCCCGATGCGCACAGCGGCCCGGCCTTCTCGACTCTAGTCGGTCTAGCGTGCCTTGCGTCTTCGCGCAGCGACGACATTCGCGACCTGACGAAAAGCAAAGGCCCGCAGAAAAAGCAGGCGAGTGGCGTGATGGGCCGGCTGCTCGCCGCGATGAAGGGCGGGATTTAGCCGTCAGTTTCTAATGTCTGCTATGGGTGGAAAGCTGACACTGCCCAAACGTCAAATTGCCGGCGCGAAGTTTGGACAATTCGTCGAAAGGAGCGCCCAAAGCCGATCGACTTCGGCGGACGATTGCTTCCGGGCGATGCTGGCTGCTGATGCGTTGTCGATGAAATTGCTCTCAGTTCGCATCACTTCGAAAGCACCACCAGCGGGACGCTGGTAGAGAATGACGTAGCCGCATTGCCGATCGACCTGCTGGTAGACGGCGGAACTCGTCGATAGCTGCGTAAATTCCGGGATGGGGCGCATCTGCCGGATCCTTTGTCCACGTAATCTTTAGGATGTCGCGTCGGCGCAGCGGTCCTGCTTTTGTACGGAACTCCGCGCTTTCCTTCTCATATTCTCCATACGTGAGTTGAGCCCTATTCGATTCGTGCATCATGCCATAGGCTTCTTGAAATCGGCCGTTGTCTATTGCCGCGAAGTACTTGCCGATCGTCTCTCGCGCACGGAGCTCCAACTGCTCCGAAGGCAACCATCCCGGCGTCGAGTCACTGGTGACATTGATCTCGCGAAATTTGCTTGTCTGAGCGTCGCCAGGACCCGCGAAGAGAAGCAGCGAAATCAAGACTGCGAACGCCGGAGATCGTGACATCCCTTCAGCATCGCAGACGATCCTCACGTTCGCAATAACGACCGGAATGGGTCGAAATTTAGCGGCAGGAATGGGTGGAAAGCTGCCATTCCCCAGTCAGGGCTGCGGGACGGGTAAACTTTCTACTATCGCCAGCAACGCTTTGTTTCGCTCAACATTGCGCTCCCAGTCGCAGCCTAAGTCGGCGAGGTAATGCTGGTTGTAGCTTGGTCCTACCCACCGCACATAAAAGCCTCCCGCGTCCGTCACGAATGGCGTGCCTTCTGGACAGGGTTTCCCCTCCGCGAACTCGGCCTTGCTTCTTTCGGTCACTGGGACTGCTTGCCTTCGGAATGGCTCAAGCCGCTGAAGGATACTGGCAAACTGCTGGGGCTGAATAGAGAAGGAACCGCTGTTCCCACCGGGGCTTGGGCGGTTCAAATGATATTGCCCCTGGCCCTTCTTGTTCACCGAAACGTCCAGCGCGGTCCATCCGGATAGGCGCATCTCCACACGCTCAATTGTGGGCGCTGGTTCCGAACCACTACACCCCAACGCAAAGAATGCGGGAAGTACTGCTGGCCACATCCGCATCCGGCCAGTCTGGCCGCAGAAGCTAGTGTCCGCAATGGGTCGAAAGTTGCAAACGGGACCGTCACTGTGAACATTGTGAACATTCGCGAGCGAAGACAGCTTGGAGAGGGGGCAATCCATGACGGCAAGCGGCGCACGCAATGGAACTGTAAGCGCGCTCATCTTCCTGCTCGGCGCGGCGGTTTTCCTGAATTACGTCGATCGCGGCGCGATCGGAATTGCGGCCCCGCTGATGAAGTCGGAGCTCGGCCTGTCCGAGGAGACTTACGGCCTCGTCTTTTCCGCCTTCTTCTGGATTTACGCGCCGGTGCAATTGTTCGCCGGTTGGCTGTGCGACCGCTTCTCGGTCTACAAGTTGATGGCGGTCGGGATCCTGCTGTGGGCCGGAAGCACATTCCTGATGGGATTTGCGGGCGGGTTCGGTTCCCTGCTCATTCTCCGCATCATGCTCGGCGTCGGCGAGAGCATTTCCTTTCCGGGGAGCTCCAAAATCATCGCCCGCCACGTCCCGCCCGAGCGGAGGGGCGTTGCCAATGCGGCGGTGGCCACTGGCATCGCACTGGGGCCTGCGGCTGGAACGCTTGCGGGCGGCATGATCCTCAAGACATGGGGATGGCAGCCGATCTTCTTAGTCTTCGGAATTGTGACTCTGGTGTGGCTGCTGCCTTGGCGAGCGGCCGTCCGGTCATTGCCGACCACCGGTCACCATGACGAAGGGCAGCGCGTCCCACTCGGCCAGCTGATATCGATGTGGCCTCTATGGTCGATGTCGATCGTCCACGCGCTTGGCAATTACTGCTTCTACTTCTTGCTCGCCTGGCTGCCGTTGTTCCTGACCAAGTCGCGCGGCTTCAGCATTGGCGAAATGACGATGCTCGCTACCCTTGGTTATGCGGTGCAGGGGGCGTGCGCGCTCGGCTTCGGCTACTTCTCGGACTGGTGGACGAAGTCGGGGCGCTCGGAGGCGATGTGCCGGCGCTGGATGATGGTCGCGAGCCAGGCGCTGGCGGCAGTGGCGATCCTCGGCCTGGCCTTCGCCAAGGATGCAGTAACGATCGGTGCCCTGCTCTGTCTGGCAGGCGCCGCATCGGCGTCGCTTTCGCTCAATCTCTATGCCGTCGCGCAGATGTTCTCAGGGCCTCGTGCGGCGGGAACCTGGGTCGGCTTCCAGAATGCGCTCGGGAATCTGTCGGGAATCGTCGGCCCGATCGTCACCGGCATCGTCGTTCAGCGGGCAGGCTACGACAGCGCCTTCATCCTGACTGCGGCCATCGCTGCAATCGGGGCCGGGTGGTGGGCGTTTGGCGTCCCGAAAATAGAACAGGTTGACCTTGGGCAGGAACCAGCGGCGATAAATAACGTCTTCGAGTGACGTAATCCGCACTTTTTTCTCGTCGCGTTAACGTTTTCGCTTGGCAGGCGACTCGCGATGATTTCAGAAGATTCTGCGGTGGAGGATCAACGCGCTAGCTGCGCTTGAAGGGGGTTTGGCCCATGAGCATCGATTTTGTCCGGCCTGAAGTTGATGAGCTTCGGCCTCGAATCAGCGTCATTGGCGTCGGCGGCGCTGGCGGAAACGCCGTCGCGAACATGATGAATGCGGACGTTCAGGGCGTCGATTTCATCGTTGCGAACACCGACGCGCAGGCGCTCAACGCCTCGACGGCCGATCGCCGGATTCAGCTCGGGCTGAAGATCACCCAGGGCCTCGGTGCTGGCTCGCGGCCGGAAATCGGACGCGCCGCCGCGGAAGAGACGCTCGAGGATATCGAGCGTGCGCTCGACGGCTCGCACATGTGCTTCATCGCCGCCGGCATGGGCGGCGGCACCGGCACCGGTGCTGCCCCGGTCATTGCCAAGGCTGCCCGCGACCGCGGCATCCTGACGGTCGGTGTGGTCACAAAGCCCTTCGCGTTCGAAGGCGCCCGCCGCGGCCGTTCGGCCGATGCCGGCATCGACGAGCTGCAGCAGCACGTCGACACACTCATCGTCATTCCAAACCAGAACCTGTTCCGTCTCGCGAACTCGGAAACGACCTTCAAGGAAGCGTTCGAGATGGCCGACGAGGTCCTTCAGCAGGGCGTTCGCGGGATCACCGACTTGATGGTCATGCCGGGCCTCATCAACCTCGACTTCGCGGACGTCCGCTCGGTGATGGGCGAGATGGGCAAGGCGATGATGGGCACGGGCGAAGCGTCGGGCGACAATCGCGCGATCGAAGCCGCCGAAAAGGCGATTTCCAACCCGCTTCTCGACGGCGTCAGCATGAAGGGCGCCAAGGGCGTCATCATTTCGATCACCGGCGGCGAAGACATGCGCCTGATGGAAGTCGACGAAGCGGCCAGCCACATCAAGGAATTGGTCGATCCCGATGCGAACATCATCTGGGGCTCGGCGTTCAACAACGATCTCGACGGCCGCATCCGCGTATCAGTCGTTGCGACGGGCATCGAGGCTGAAGCCGTCCAGGTGCCGCAGCCGGGCAAGGTCTTCGCATTCCCGAAGACAACTCCGGTCGCGGCCGTCCCGATGACTCCGGTTCCAGCACCGATGCCGGTGATGGAAGACGAGACGACGGAAGAAGACGAAACGCTGGAACTGATCGACGAGGCCTCAGGCGACGAAGAATTGGTGCTCGATACGGATGACGTGCTGACGTCGGTCGGATCCGCCCCGATCGAGCCGCCGATGGACGAGGAAGAGATCGTCGCCGAGGAAGCTCCGGTCGAAGAGAAGCCGAAGGTCCGCGAAACCGGCACCTTGTTCGAACGCATGTCGAACATCGCGCGCGGCGCTGCACAGGCGCAGGTCAACGATGACGATGAAACTCCGAGCTATCGTCGCGAGCCGATCGATATCCCGCGTTTCCTCAACCGGCAGAACAACCAATAGGGCGCGTCGAGGCGAACCGGCGGCTTGCCGCCGGCTAGCAACGCCTCGGCGTTAACCCACTAGCGAGCAAGCTTTGTGCAAGCTCCAAGCTGTCATGGGGGTTCCATGGCAAAAGGTCGGTCCAGCCGCGTGCGCATAGCGGTGGTCATATTCGCAAGTTTCGGTGCAGTTCTCGCGGGGATTCCCGCGGCGGCTGACGCACAAATTGCAGTCGGTGCACGGGGCGAGAATCCCGCGGATGCGCTCGCCCGCAGCATGAAGGAACTCGGCACCAGTCCGCGCGACTTCGATTCGTTGATTACCGCAGGCCGTGCGTCGCTTGCGCTTGGCGACACGCAGGCTGCCCAAGGTTTCTTCGGCCGCGCCGACGAGGTCTGGCCGCAAAGCCCAATGCCGCAGGCAGGCATGGGAGCAGCGCTCGCCCAGGAAGGCGACGGCGTTGGCGCGATGCAGTTCTTCCGCGAGGCCGTGTCGCGCGGTGCGACGCAGTCGGCGATCGGCTCGGACCGAGGGCTCGCCTACGACCTGATGGGGCAGCATTCACTGGCCCAGGCGGATTACCGTGCCGCGTTGTCGGGACGCGATGGCGATGAGGCTCGCCGTCGCCTTGCGCTCAGCCTGGCGATCAGCGGCAATAAGGCTGAAGCATTGTCGATGCTGTCGCCGCTGATGGCTCGCGGTGACGCCGCAGGCGCGCGCTGCCGAGCCTTCGTACTTGCGCTTACCGGCGATGCCAACGGGGCCAAGAGCGCGATCGAGGCCGCGATGCCGGGATCGTCGGACAACATGGCCTACTTCTTCCGCAAGCTTCCCTCGCTCCGCTCGGAGCAGAAGGTTGCGGCGGTGAATCTCGGCATCTTCCCGGATTCGAACGTACAGATGGCGTCGGCCACCCCGCCGCGAGTGACGATGAACAAGGTCACCGTCATCCAGAAGAATCCGGTGCGGAGCGACCAGCCGACTTCGGGCGATCCGGACCGCATCGGGTCGATTGAGCGCTGGCTCTCGCAGGCGACGCAGGGCAATGCGACGTTGCCGGCCCAGGTGACGCCGCAGCCGTCGCAGCAGGTGGCCGCTGCTTCCGTTCCAGCCGGGCCACCGCCCCGGACGGGCGGCGTGAACACGTCGCTTACCGCCACGCGGCGCCTGTGGATCCAGCTCGCCAGCGGCCCGAACTCGACCGCACTTCCGGATCAGTTCGATCGTCTAAAGAGCCGCAACCGCGATCTGTTCGAAGGCATCAGCGGCTACGTATCGGAGGAACGCGGAAAGGCCCGCCTTCTCGTCGGCCCCTTCCGCAACAATGAAGAGGCGAATATTTTCGCGGATGACCTTGCGTCGCTTCACATCCCCGCCTTTACGTGGACCAGCCAGCCAGGCCAGGCGATCAGGAAACTACCGAGCGAATGACTTCCAACCTTGCCGCGCAGCCATCATCGTCGCGCGGCAGGGCCCATCCGGAAGTCGATAGCGGCCCGCGCGGTCCGCGCGACATCTTCCAACGCGACCGCGACCGGATCATCCACTCGGTTTCGTTTCGGCGGCTTCGTCACAAGACCCAGGTATTCGTCGCGCCGGACGGGGATCATTATCGTGTCCGCCTGACCCACAGCATTGAAGTCGCTCAGATCGGCCGAACCGTCGCCCGCGCGCTTGGACTGAATGAAGACCTGACCGAGGCGTTGTGCCTGGCGCACGATCTCGGCCATCCGCCTTTTGGCCATGCGGGCGAGGATGCGCTGACGGAGGCGATGGCGTCGGCCGGCGGGTTCGACCACAACGCGCACAGCATCCGGCTGGTGACCAAGCTCGAGGCCCCGTATCCCGGCTTTGAAGGGCTCAACCTCAGCTGGGAAGCGCTCGAGGGTCTAGCCAAGCACAACGGACCGATCGCGTCGCCGAATTGGGCGATGGCCGAAGCGAATGACGCGTTCGACCTGAAGCTGAGCAGTTGGCCCTCGCTGGAGGCACAGGTGGCGGCGGCGGCCGACGACATCGCTTACGACAATCACGATATCGACGACGGCATTCGCGCGGACCTGTTGAACCTTGAAGAGCTGATCGAGGTACCGATCGTCAGGCGGCATTGGGACGCCATCGATTTGCGCCATCCGAACCTCTCCAATGAAAAAAAGCTCCGCGCGCTCGTGCGTGACCAGATCGGCACGATGGTCGGCGACCTGATTTCGGAAACGCATCGTCGGGTAGACGCGGCCGGGGTCGAAACCTCTGACGAGGTGCGAGCGGCCGCGCGGCAACTTGCGGGCTTTTCTAACGAGCTTGCAAGCGAGGAGCGGGAGCTGAAGCGCTTCCTCTACGACCGCTTCTACAATTCGCCCGAACTAGTCCCTGTCCGGATCGAGGCGCAGCGGGTGATTGCCGGCCTGTTCGCCGCTTACCGCGACGATCCGACGCTGCTTCCCGAGGATTGGCGAAGCGATAAGGGTGAGATCGACCGCCTCCGGACGATCGGCGACTTCATTGCCGGCATGACCGATCAATTCGCGGTTGCCCGGCACGAGCAACTCATCGGGCCTGTCGATCTACCCGATCGCTTCTGATCGCGGGTGGGGTCCGTCCCTCGCGTCGCTCACGGAAAAACGGACCCCATAAACTCGATATCTGGTGAGGCTCGCCACCCCGGTGTCGCGTGAAGGCAACGAGCCCCATAAGCGAAGGCCCGCCCCCTTCAGGCGAACCTGAAGGGAAGCGGGTTATCCTAAGACGCCAATGACAAGGGGACCGCTCTACGAGCGAGTACGATTGCCGTTAGGCGAGTTGCGGCATTGGCGTCCTGCGACGCCGGCGAAGCGTGTAGCCGGCCGCACCGAAGCCCATGAGCATCATTGCCCAGGTTCCTGGTTCAGGCACACCGCCAGCTGGAACTAAGGACTGCGTTCGAGAAGCCATTCTGATTGAGTGTGATGCTGTTCGAGCCGGCTCCGCCGAAGTCGAACAGATAGAGGATGGTCCCGCCACCCGTGCCGGGCGGATAGAAGCCTGCTCCACCAAAGTGGATGCTGATGATGTTCAGGCCGAACAATGTGTCGTCAAACGTGAGAACACCGCCCAATTCATCGAAGAACAGCTTGGTGTCTTCGATGTTTGCCCAAATAAGATCAGGATTTTGCGCCGGCAGTCCTGCATTGCCCAAGACGGCGTCGATCGCGGCGTTCAGATCAGCGATATCCGCGCCGTTGTTCAGGTTGCCCGCATAGGACCCCGCGCATGCAATCGCGTCTGGGTCGGTCGTGGTCGCACTGCAACTGAAGCCCGGGATAAGCGTAAGCGCCGCAGAAGCCGGCATCGCCGCGCACATCGCAATGGCGGCGACGGCTGTTCGAAGAGCAAGTTTCATGGTCAGTCCCCTTATGCACATGCTCGGGACTCCCGCTCCCTCCAGCGCAGCGAATCGTCTAGCGACTGCGGAAATACTCGGAATTCAAACAAATGTTAACTATTTGTTTACCATATTATTTGTGACCGACAGGTAATGTTTCAAATTGGGACGATCGCCGGTCGAAAGCCCGCAGGGTGACGCGGCTGTCGCCCTGCGCTAGACGCCGTCCTCCCCAGTTTTTGGTGCCGACCTTGAGCCTTTACGCCCGCTATGCCGCGCTTCTCGACGGAGTGCTCGATGATCTCCAGTCCGAAGGCGTATTGCCTGCGGAATTGAACCGTCGCGCGGTCGCAGTCGAGCCGCCCCGCGACCCGTCGCACGGCGACCTGGCGACCAACGCCGCGATGGTTCTGGCGAAGCCCGCCGGAGCCAATCCGCGGGTTCTTGCCGAAGCGATTGCGCCCAAGCTGCGCGAGCTGCCGGACGTCACGTCGGCTGAAATTGCCGGACCGGGCTTCATCAATATCCGCTTGTCGCCGAACGCCTGGCGCAACGAGCTCGAAACGATCATCGCCGAGGGCGAGAAATACGGCCTGTCCGATATCGGCAAGAACGAGCGGGTCAATGTCGAATATGTCTCGGCCAACCCGACCGGGCCGATGCATGTCGGCCATTGCCGCGGCGCGGTTGTCGGCGATGCGCTCGCGCGGTTGCTTGAGGCCGCCGGCTTCCGGGTCACCAAGGAATATTACCTCAACGATGCCGGCGCGCAGGTCGACGTCCTCGCCCGCTCGCTGCACATGCGCTACCGCGAGGCGCTCGGGCAGGACATCGGCGAGATCCCCGAAGGTCTCTACCCGGGCGACTATCTCGTGCCCGTCGGCCAGGCGCTCGCAGCCGAGTTCGGCGATCGCTACGCCGCTTTGCCCGAAAGCGAATGGCTTGAGACGTTCCGCGAGCGCGGTGTCGCGGCGATGCTGGAGCTGATCAAGCACGACCTGGGCCTGCTCGGCATCCACCACGACCATTTCGCATCGGAGGACAAGCTTCAGAAGTCCGGCTCGGTCGAGAAGGCGATGGACGTCCTGCGCGGCAAAGGTCTCGTCTACGAAGGCGAACTGGAGCGGCCGAAGAGCCTCGACGAGCATGACGAGTGGGAGCCGGTCGAGCTGACGCTGTTTCGCTCGAGCCAATTCGGCGACGACCAGGACCGGCCGATGAAGAAGTCGGACGGCAGCTGGACTTACTTTGGGGCAGACGCCGCTTACCATTTCCAGAAGGCAGAGAACGCCGACCATCTGGTCAACATCTGGGGTGCCGACCATGCCGGGACCGTCAAGCGCGTCCAGGCCGCCGTAAATGCCCTCACCGACGGCCGCGTCGATCTCGACGTGAAGCTGATCCAGATGGTCCGCCTGTTCCGCGCCGGTGAGCCGGTGAAGATGTCGAAGCGGTCCGGGTCGTTCGTGACGCTCGCAGATGTCGTCCGTGAGGTCGGCAAGGACGTGGTGCGCTTCATCATGCTAACGCGCCGGGCCGATGCGCCGCTCGACTTCGACTTCACCAAGGTGGTCGAGGCGTCGAAGGACAATCCGGTATTCTACGTTCAGTACGCCCATGCGCGGATCAGCTCGCTCATGCGCAAGGCCGCCGAAGCGGGCGTCAGCCTTGACGCGCCGGCCGACCTCAATCTGCTCGACGATGAAGAGATCGCGCTGGTCAAACTGGCGGCGCAATATCCACGCACGATCGAAGCGGCCGCCATGGCGCACGAGCCGCACCGGATCGCCTTCTATCTCTACGATCTGGCGGCTGCCTTCCATGCTCTCTGGCATCGCGGCAACGACGATCCCGAACCGACGGTTTCTCGTTGAAAATTCACCAGAACTTTCTCGCGCGCGGCTGGAACTCGCGCTAGGAATCGGTCAGATTATCCGAAGCGGCCTCGCACTGATGGGCGTGACCGCGACCGAGGAGATGCGCTGACCATATGGCCGAGATTCTTGCGCCGGATGTCGACCGGCTGCCGTGGCTGACTGACGACAAGGCACCTCGACAAAAAACCAGCCGCTTATGGCTTGGTCTGCTGGTCATTCTCGGCGCGATGGCGATTGCCGCTATATCGTTCTGGTATGGACAGACGCTGACGGTGCCGGCCGACGAAGAGGTTCCGAGCGCGCTGCCGCAGACGGTGCCATTACCGGCGCCCGCCACGCCCGCGCCGATCGAGCGGGCGACGCATGAGGCCGAGCCGGCCCCGATGCCCGACGTGGCGCGCGGACCGGCTCCAGCGCCCGTCGTCTTGCGGATGCAGCGGGACGTTCGTCCGGTGGTTCAGAGCGAGCCGCGCCCGGTGCGCGTCGTGCACTCGCCCGAGCGTCGCGCCCACCGCTTCCGTCACCGTGAAGACGGCCCCCGAGAAGAACGTGCTCAGCTTCTCGAACCCGTGGGATTCATCGTCGGCGTCGGGCAAGATGGTTCGCGTCGGGACGTACGCCAACCTGCGCCAAGGCAAGGTCGCCTGGTCGAAGCTGGCCAAGGCTTTTCCGGCGATGAAGAAGCTTCCGGCCGTCGTCACCGACATTCGGTCGCAGCGGAACGGGCAAGGTTTATTACCGGCTCCAGATCGGAACCACTTCACAGGCTCATTCCGAAGTGCTTTGCCAGCGGATGAGGGCGATCGGCCAAAGTTGCGTCGTGGTCGATCTCGCGGGAGCGCGGAAGGGAAGCGGGGATGAGCGACAGCCGGCAGGCGTATGACGAGCAACTGCCCTGGCTAGAGGCGGTTGATGACGAAGACGGCCCCGGCGGCGTTCCGGCCCGCCGGATGCTCGCCGCGCTTCTGGTCGTCCTGCTTGCGGTCGGGCTGGTTGCAGCTACCTTCTTCTGGATCGGCCGCCGCGATGTCGGCGAGACGGCTGGCGCACCCGAACTGATCCGAGCCGAGGCGGGCCCGTACAAGATCAAGCCAATCGATCCAGGCGGACTGGACGTCGCGGGCGATAGCGAGACTGCGTTCGAAACGGGCGCCGGTCAGGATACCGACGCCCAGCTCGATCTCAGCAAGGCGCCGGAAGAGCCGATGGCGCCCCCGAAACCTGTTCCGGCACCCAAGCCCGCTTTCTCCGACGACACAGCCAAGGGCGCGAAGGCGGCTGCCGCGGAGCCCGAGCCAGCGCCGACCGGTGGCAAAGGCAGTGTCATCCAGCTCGGTGCGTTCGCCAACCGTGCTCAGGCCGAGCGTGCCTGGTCGGCGCTGTCGGCGCGTTTCTCATCGGTCGGGTCGATGACCAAGCTTGTCATTCCGTTCTCCGGCGGCATCCGCCTTCGCGCGGCCGCGGGATCTCCGGCGGAGGCGAAGCAGGCTTGCCAGGCGCTCAAGGTCGCCGGCGAAAATTGCTTCGTGGCGAACTGATGCAGGCAGCGATTTACGGTCTCGAAGGGACGGAGATTTCGGCGGAGGAGCGCGCTTTCTTCCGCGACGCCGATCCGGCCGGATACATATTGTTCAAGCGGAACTGCTGCGATCGCGAGCAGATGCGGCGGGTCACAGATGGCCTTCGTGAGGTATCCGGCAAGTCGGACGTTCCGATTCTGATTGACCAGGAAGGCGGCAGGGTCGCGCGCATGCGTCCGCCCGAATGGCCCGCATTCCCGAGCGGGGAGGCGTTCGACCGGCTCTACCGACTGGCCCCATCGAGCGCGATCGAGGCGGCGCGGGTTAACGCTCGGGCGCTTGCGCTCATGCTCAACGAGGTGGGCGTCAACGTCGATTGCCTGCCGATGCTCGACGTCCGTCAGCCAGGTGCGACCGACATTGTCGGCGACCGGGCGCTCGGATCGGAACCGATGCAGGTGGCGGCACTCGGCCGCGCCATTCTCGACGGCCTGCAATCCGCCGGCGTGCTCGGCGTCATCAAGCATATTCCCGGTCACGGCCGCGCGCTGGTCGACAGCCATCACGAGCTTCCCGTCGTGGAAGCCAATGAGGATGAGCTGGCGGTCGATCTGGAACCGTTCGAGCGGCTTCGCACCGCGGCGATGGGGATGACCAGTCACTTGCTTTACCGGCAGTGGGACCCGGACCGGCCGGCGTCGCAATCGCCGATCATCATCCACGACATCATCCGCCAGCGCATCGGCTTCGACGGCTTCCTGATGAGCGACGACATCGGCATGGAAGCGCTTGCTGGTGATCACGGCCAGCGCGCCAGGGCCTGCGTGGAGGCGGGCTGCGACGTTGCGCTTCACTGCGACGGCAAGATGGAGAACATGATCCTCGTCGCCAAAGTCGTGCCCGCTCTTTCCGACGAAGCGGAGGTGCGGCTGTCGCGCGCAATGGCGATGACGTTCACGCCCGACGAAGGCCTCGATTTCGCCGCGGCCATCGAAAAACGGGACGCGCTTCTGGCCCTCGCCTGAGACCGAACTTATCCACAGGAGTCTGGCCTTTTCTCTTCGCAGGCCGGGAACTTAGGTCTAATCTTTGCCCATGGGGGTGGATGCGCTCGATTTCTCGGTCGGCACGGAAGAGCTGACTCTGAACCTCGACGGGTGGGAAGGCCCGCTCGACCTGCTGCTCAACCTCGCGCGGGCGCAGAAGGTCGATCTCGCCCAAATCTCGATCCTGCAGCTCGTCGATCAATATACCAGTTACATCGTCAACGCCCGCGCGCTGAAGCTGGAGATCGCCGCCGATTACCTCGTGATGGCGGCATGGCTCGCTTACCTCAAATCCTGCCTGCTCCTGCCGAAGGACCCGGAACAGGATCCAAGTCCCGAGGAAGTCGCTCTGCGCCTGCAGATGCGGCTGCAGCGGCTCGATGCGATGCGCGAAGCGGGCGCCCGGCTTCTGGGACGCGACCGCATCGGCCGCGACGTGTTCGTGCGGGGTACTCCGGAAGGTCTCCGCCTGGTTCGCAAATCTGCCTGGCAGGTAAGTCCGTTCGATCTCTTCGCCGCCTACGGCATGGTGAAGGCGCGGTCGGCGCCGGCCATGCATGTCGTGCACGCGCGTTCCGTCATGACCCTCGACGACGCGATCGCTCGAGTCGGCAAGATGATCGGCATGGCGATCGACTGGATGGAGATCGGGCACTTCCTTCCGGAGAGCGACGACCCGGTGTTCCGGCGATCTGCGCTGGCGTCGAGCTTCGTCGCCGCTCTGGAACTCGCCCGCCGTGGCCGCCTCGACATCCGGCAGGAGGAACCGTTCGCGGTCCTGGAATTGCGGGCGGCCTGATGGACGAGTTCGCGCGGGCGGTCGAAGCGACGGTTTTCGCATCCGCCGAACCGCTCACCGTCGAGGAAATACAAGGCCATGCGGGCGAGGGCGACGTCGCCGAAGCGCTTCGCACGCTCAGCGAAATCTACACCGGCCGTGGCATCGAACTGGTCGAGCGCGGCGGCCGCTGGCACTTCCAGACCGCGCCGGACCTCGCGCATTTGCTCCGGCGAACCCGCGAGGAGCCGCGGCGCTTGTCACGTGCGGCGACCGAGACGCTGGCGATCATCGCTTATCACGAACCCGTCAGCCGCGCGGATATCGAGGCGATCCGAGGCGTCCAGATTTCCAAGGGCACCCTCGACGTTCTGATGGAAGCGGGCTGGGTGCGCACCGCCGGTCGTCGCGAAGGGCCGGGCCGGCCATTGCTCTACGCAAGCACGCAGGAATTCCTTACCCACTTCGGGCTCGGCTCACGCAAGGACTTGCCCGGCATCGACGATCTCAAGGCCGCCGGCCTGCTCGATCCGCTCGATGAAGGGGTGTTCGAGGCGCTCGGCCAACTCCAACTGGAAAGCGAAGAAGAGGAAGACTAGAAGGCCCGCCAAAGGAGTTCTTCCCCATGGGTGGTTTCAGTTTCTGGCATATTCTGATCCTCGCGATCATCCTCCTGCTGCTGTTCGGCGGGAACCGTTTCTCGGCAATGATGGGCGACGTCGCCAAGGGCCTGAAAAGCTTCAAGGCGGGCATGGCCGACGAAGAGGAAGAGAAGAAGCAGCGCTACGAAGAGCAGCGCCGTCTCGACAACCGCTCCATCGACGTGACGCCCGAGCCGCGTCGCACCGAGGAGCCGGTCGCGCGTCCGCCCGAAGACCGCACGAACGGCTAAACCCTAGTCGAAGGGCGCCCGCATGTTCGGCGTCGATACCAGCGAACTCCTGATCGTGGCGGTTCTCGCGTTGATCTTCATCGCGCCCAAGGACTTGCCCAACGCGCTTCGCATGGTTGGCCGCTGGGTCGGCCAGGTCCGCAGCATGGCGCGCCATTTCCAGTCAGGCATCGATTCGATGATCCGCGAAGCGGAGCTCGAGGAGATGGAGAAGAAGTGGCGCGAGGAAAACGAGCGGATCATGCGCGAATATCCCGCGCTCCTCGAACAGCAGAAGGCCGAGGCTGAGCAAGCGGCGCCGACGGCGATGTCCGTGCAGGAGGAGCAGCCGCCGCTTCCGCTGGATCCGCCTCAAGACAAGCGTGAGCTGCCGTGAGGGACATCGACGAAACCAAGGCGCCGCTGATCGAGCATCTGATCGAGTTGCGGAAACGGCTGCTCTGGTCGGTCGTCGTTCTCGCGGCTTTGTTCTTCGCTTGCCTGACCTATGCCAAGACGATCTTCGGATTCCTGGTGCAGCCGCTGCTCGCGGCCGGACAGGGCAAGGTCATCTACACCGACATCTTCGAGGCCTTCTTCGTCGAGGTGAAGGTGGCGTTGTTCGCGGCGCTGATGCTCGGCTTCCCGTTCTTTGCCATCCAGATGTGGAAGTTCGTCGCGCCCGGCCTCTACGCACGCGAGAAGAAAGCGCTGCTGCCGTTCCTGCTGCTGACGCCGGTATTCTTCATCGGCGGCGCCGCCTTCGCTTATTACGTCGCCATGCCCTGGGCTCTGCACTTCCTGCTGAGCTTTCAGGGCGATGTCGGCGGAATCCAGCGCGAAGCCCTTCCGGGCGTCGGCAATTATCTGAGCTTCTGCACCCGCTTCCTGTTCGGGTTCGGCGTGGCGTTTCTGATGCCGATCCTGCTGATGGTCCTCGAACGGTCGGGCATCATCACGCTTCAGCAGCTGACGAAATCGCGGCGTTACGCGATCGTCGCCTCGGCCGCCGTGTCGGCGGTCCTCACCCCGCCGGACGCAGTGTCGATGCTGCTGCTGCTGGTGCCCCTCTATTCCCTCTACGAATTGGCGATCGTCGCCATCCGCATCACGCACTGGCGCCGCAGCCGCAAGGCGACTGCCGAGGCGCCGACGGCTGCGTCAGCCGATGTAGCGATGGATGCTGGAAATAATGAGGGCCCGGAAGCGCCACCGGGGGGGGGGAGGGTTGGCGGTTCCGGGCCCATTTAATTGGATAGCGAGAGCGGGGGGGCAAAAGGTCACTATCCGAATGCAAAACGCCTCTTCTTCCGCAGATGTTCCGGCTGTTCTGAAACTTTTTTCGTCGATCCCGTAACGATCTTAACGCCTTTTAGCGCGGAGGAAATACAGGCAATTCAACGCTGTAGCGGCCAAGCTTGCGCTCGAGCGTCGACCTGAGTTGCTTGGCCAGTCCGGAAATAATCCGTTCGAACTGAATTTTTTCGCGATCGCCGTCTTCGTCCGGGTTCAAGACCTTGCTGTTGAGCGTCAGCCGGGCGGTCAGCTCGCTGGTCCGTCGAAGGGTGATCTCAACGGGATCCTCCGGCGTTCGGAGCATCGCGAATTCGACGATTTCAGTGATCAGGAATGCAACGGAGACGGCAACGTCCTGCGTCGTGTTGGCGCCCTCGAGATCGAGGTCAATTTTCAGCCCGCGCGCAGATTCCGGTGCAGTTGCGCGAAGCTCCGCCGCCAGTTCGGACACCAGCGGCCGAAGCGCGATGCCACGATTTTCTTCCATCTCCGCGAAATGATTGCGGTGGACGATAGAAAGCGCGCCGACGCGGCGGCTGATCGATCCATAGGCCGCGCGCGCGGCAGGCGTCTCCGCACTCCGGCCGTGGATGTTGATCAGTGAGGCAACGACCTGAAGGTTGTTTTTCACCCGGTGATGGACTTCGCGGACGAGCTTTCGCTGACCTTCCAGCGCGGCGCCCATCTCCCGCTCGGATTCTTCGACCCTTGCGACCGTCCGGGCAAAGGCGTCGCTCAGATCCTGAATCTCGGTCGATGGGCCCATTTTGCTGGGCAGGACGAATTCGCTCTCACCGGGCTCATAGCGCACGACCGCGCGCTGAAGATGCCGGAGAGGCCGGATCAGCAGGCGTGTGACCAGCAGCCAGGTCAAGAGTGCGGCGACAAGCCACATCAGGAAGGGAAGAAGCAGCAGCAGGCGGTCACCGGTCGTGATCTTAGGAATCTTGGTTCCGACGACCATCTCCAGGCGTCCTCCGGCCATAGGCCAGCGGCTGGTGGCAAGCTGCTCACGGCCGAGCCGGAGCGCTTCGGGCGTCAGGATCGGCAGTTCATTGGTGCCGTCGCGAATGATCAGCGTCTCGATGTTCGGTGCGGCATCGGTCGCGGCACGGCGAAGCTCGGCCTTGGTGAACGAGCCTGTCGCCATTCCGCCGGCCACGCCGACGCGAAAGGTCAGCGCTTCCTCGTCGGCAAGGATGCCGAGCGCGACATCGCCCGGCGCGACCAGGCGCAATGAGCTGGTTTCGGGGACATCGCCGACTTCGCAGATCCGCGCGCCGTCGACCGTTTCCAGCTCGAACTGCTTGGCGACGGCGGGCGTCACCGTCAGCGATTGCTCTACCGTGGAGCAGGCGTTCTCATTATTGTCGATACGGCCGTTGGCGGCGATCCGAAGCGCCAGGGTGTTGCGGGCGATCAGGCTTTCGACGCCGCGGGTGGCCAGCCGCGCCTGCTGCTCGGATTGTGACTGGAGGACATTGTTGGCATCGCGAATGCCTTCGCTCGCAGTCCAGACGAGGCCAATTCCGATGGGAAGCAAGGCGGCAGTAAGGATGAGCAGCAGCTTGACCGCCGTCGGCAGGGCAGCAAATCGCCGGGCCGCTTCGCTCAGCATGGCTGGTTACCCGTCAACAGCTCAGCTGAGTTTCCCCAGCAGATCGCTGAAATCGTCGGGCACGGTTTCGCGCAGCGTGTCATCGTAGATCGTGCGGAGCGCACGGCCGATATCGCTGGCCTTCTGCTTTCGATTCTTTTTCTCGTCGGGTGACTTTTTTTGCATCGCCTTGCCGGCACTGCGAAAAGAGCCGCCTTTATCGTTAACACTCAACCTGTCGTCCCCCCTTGCGCGGGTAACAGCGCGCCTCGTTTAGCAATCAACTCTTGAGGTGCAACGGGTTTACAGTCGTTCGGAGCCAAACGCGGAACACGACGCGACCAAGAAGCGCTGCAACCATATACCCGCAGCAATCCTCGCCGCGCCAAGCGGAAACCAAATGCTTTGTGCTTTGTTCCAGCGAACAACACTGCAATGCGGGGGAGAGCGTAACGTCACTACTGATGAGACCCTGACAGGGTTGCATCAAACGTTACGCACGCTCAAAGAGTCCGCGCTTTCGACTGGGAGAGTTTGAATTTATGTCGCTGGGTCAGGAACTCGCACCGCACCTGCCATTTCTCCGCCGCTATGCGCGCGCCCTCACGGGTAGCCAGACGCATGGTGACGCTTTCGTCCGTGCAACCCTTGAAGCGATCGTCGCCCAGCCGGATGAGTTTCCGCGCGACGTCGATCCGCGGCTGGGCCTGTACAAGACTTTCCATGCCATCTGGTCGACCGCCAATGTCGAGGAAGGCGAGGAGCCGCAGAAGGATTATTCCGGCGCAGAGGGTATCGCCCAGGCCCGCCTCTCGCGGATCACGCCATTGTCGCGGCAGGCCTTGCTGCTGACGTCACTCGAAGGCTTTTCGTCGGACGACGCCGCTTATCTGATCGGCGCATCGCCGGAAGACGTGGATTCGCTCGTCGCCGAAGCGCTCGGTGAAATCGAGCGGCAGACGCTCGCCGACGTCCTCATCATCGAGGACGAGCCGATCATCGCGATGGATATCGAAACCATCGTCCGCGATCTCGGTCACAACGTCACGGGCGTTGCCGTCACTCGTGACGAGGCGGTGACGCAGGCGCGCCAGCACCCGCCGGGACTGGTCCTCGCCGATATCCAGCTCGCCGACGATTCGAGCGGAATCGATGCGGTGAAGGACATTCTCGCCGAATTCTCGGTGCCGGTGATCTTCATCACGGCGTTCCCGGAACGCCTGTTGACGGGCACCCGGCCCGAACCCACCTTCCTCATCACCAAGCCGTTCCAGCGGTCCACGGTGAAGGCGGCCATTGCCCAGGCATTGTTCTTCGATGCCGCAACGGTCCCGGCCTGAGGTCCGGCCATAACGGTTGCGGAACATGGGCTGACTGGGCGCGTTGGCCCGGCGAACGTACTGTTTGAGAGAATGATGGCCGACGAGAGACAGGAACAGGTTACGACAACCGAAGCGCGCGCGGGCGCTACGCCCCACATGACGCGCTATGTTCTGGGGATTTCGCTCGTGCTGGTGATTGTCCTGTTCGCGATCATAACGTTCGCGACCTAGATCATCATTCCCGTCATTCTCCGGATGTATGCGTCCAGTTCATGTGGGACTGGATACCCATTGCTTGATTCGGGTGGGGATTAGTGGCCGAAGACCAAGAAGACCAAGCGGCCCCAGAGGCTATCGTCGAGTGGGTTCCGCTCTCCGATCCGGAGTTCAAGGACCAGCTGGCGGCTGTGATTCCGCATTTGCGCGCCTTCGGGCGGTCGCTGTCCGGCAGCCGTGACCTCGCGGACGATCTCGTCCAGGAAACGCTTCTGAAGGCATGGGCGGCGCGCAAGCGATTCCAGGCCGGCACCAATATGCGCGCCTGGACTTTCATCATCCTGCGCAACCTGTTTCTCAGCCAGATGCGGCGCGCCCGCTTCAAGGGAGAATGGGACGAGCTGACGGCGTCGAAGATTCTCGCCGCGCCGGCCAGTCAGGACAAGCACATCGAGCTCAGCGACATGCAACGAGCGCTGATGCACCTCCCGCAGCCGCAGCGCGAGGCGCTGATCCTCGTCGGCGCGGGCGGCTTCGCCTACGAAGAGGCGGCCGAGATTTGTGGTTGCGCGGTCGGCACCATCAAGAGCCGCGTCGCCCGTGGACGCGTCGCGCTCGAAGGTCTGCTGACCAGTGGGAAGCTTCCGTCACGCCGGCAGCATCGCACCGATCCTGACAAGTCCGCTCTTCAGACAATCATGGGCGAAGTCGACGATCTCAGCCGCGATCATGAGAGCGCCGTCGGGGCACGCAGCGGCCAGGAATAAGACCGGCTAATTTAGCCGTTGCAGCAGATCCGAAAAATCCCTTTCGCACGGCTCGTCGGTCGCCGGAGAGAATGCTCTCCGGAGTGCGGCGGTAATGCCGGCATGTGCTGGCGGAATATCGACGCGGATGATTCTACGGTCCATGTTGACTTCCGACGCACCAGTGGATCGACGATCTGCATCCATGGTCGATACTGAACGACCAAATCGCCCGGAGGTTTCGCCGAACTTGTCCCCAGCGCGACGAATTCAATCGGCATCGACAGCCGATGGTCGTGCCGCCCGTACGGAGGCGGTTAGCCGGGCGCTGAATTTCTCGCCCTTCCTTCGCGACGCCGCGGCCGCGCTTCCTGATTTGATCGACACGTTCGAGCAGCAGGGGAGCCAGGCTGCGATCAAGGCCGCGCTGGCCGCGTCGGCCGACACCGTTGATGCGGAACTGAGGCGTCAGCGGCTTGGTGTCGCCCTAACTGTTGCGCTGGGCGATCTGGCGGGTGAACTAAGCTTCGAGCAGGCGACGCGATATCTGTCGGATTTTGCGGACATGGCGATCGAGCGGTCGATCGTTACGGCACTGACCGAGCGCGTACCCGGCGCCGAAATTCGCGGCATCACCGTGCTGGCGCTCGGCAAGCTGGGGAGCCGTGAGCTTAACTATTCGTCCGACGTCGACTTGCTGGTCCTGTTCGACCCCGAGACGATGCCGCGCCGCGAGCGTGACGATCCGTCGGAAGCCGCGGTTCGTATCGGCCGGAGGATGATCGAGCTGCTGCAGAAAAGGACCGCCGAAGGCTATGTCGCGCGTGTGGACTTGCGGCTTCGTCCGTCGCCCGAAGTGACGCCGATCGTCCTGCCGATCAATGCGGCGATCTCGCACTATGAGTCATCCGCGCTTCCGTGGGAACGAGCGGCCTTCATCCGCGCCCGCGTCTGCGCGGGCGACCGGGACCTCGGCGAGCAATTCATCAAGGCGATCCAGCCATTCGTCTGGCGCCGCTCGCTGGATTTCGGCGTGATCGAGGAAGTGCGCGAAATCTCGGCGCGCATTCGCGATCACTTTGCGCAGGGTGCCAAGCTCGGACCAGGCTACGACCTCAAGCGCGGCCGCGGCGGCATCCGCGAGGTCGAATTTTTCGCCCAGATCCAGCAGATGATCCACGGCGGCCGCGACCCGGCAGTCCGCGCATCGGCGACGCTCGACGCGCTCGAAGCGCTGCGGGCGGCGGACCGCATTTCGGACGAGGATGCGGCGGCGCTGTCTGAGGCCTACGTTCTGTTTCGCACGGTCGAGCACCGGGTGCAGATGGTCGACGACGCGCAGACGCATCTGCTGCCGCTCGACCGCGATGCGCTCGACAATGTTGCGAGGCTGCACGGGGTTTCGACGGGCGAAGAATTGATCGAACTGCTTCAGCCTCACGTCGATCGCGCGGAAACCCTGTTCAACTCGCTCGCCCCTGATCGCGAGGGCCGCCTTTCCAACGATCCCGACATTCTCGCCGACGAGCTTTCGTCGCTCGGATTTGCCGATCCGGTCGTGGCGCTGAAGCGCATTTCGGATTGGCGATCAGGCAAGGCGCGCTCGCTCCGCTCCCCTGCCGCGAGAGTGGCGTTCGAGGCGATGCTTCCGGCGCTCCTGCGCGAAATCGCGTCTGGTCCGGACCCGGAGCGCGCACTCAACCACCTTTCGGACATCGTCGAGCGGCTTTCGAGCGGCATCAATCTCTACCGCTTGCTCGAAGCGCGCCCGCAACTCGCCCGGCATCTGGCGCTGATCCTCGCCCACGCGCCGCCGCTGGCGGATATGCTGGCACGCCGGCCGGACCTGCTCGACGGCCTGATCGACGAATCCAGCTTCGCTTTGCCGCCAGAGCCCGCGGCGATGGCCGAGCGATTGCGCTCGGCGATGAACGGCGAGCCCTACGACCGCGCCCTCGACCGTGCGCGGCGCCTGATCGCAGAGCGGCGGTTCGCGTTCGGCGTGCAATTGATCGCCGCCCACGCCGATCCGCTCGACCTTGCGATGGGCTACAGCAACGTCGCGGAAGGGACGATCGTCGCTCTCGCCGAGCTGGCCTCGGAAGAATTTGCGAAAATGCACGGCCGGATCGAGGGCGGCGAGCTGATGATTCTCGCTCTTGGCCGGCTCGGCGGCAGGGCGCTGACCCACGCCTCCGATCTCGATGTCATCTACGTCTACGACGCTCCCGAAGGCACGATGTCCGATGGCAAGAAGCCGCTCAGCGCCACCGACTATTACAATCGCCTGGCCAATCGCGTGACGGCCGCAGTCAGCGTACCGACTGCCGCAGGGCCGCTTTACGACGTCGACACGCGCCTGCGTCCGCAGGGCGGCGAGGGCATGCTTGCGGTCTCGCTCGACGGCTTTCTCAAATACCAGCGCAACGAAGCGTGGACGTGGGAGCATATGGCGCTGTGCCGGGCGCGGCCAATTTACGGGTCACCGGACAAGCGCGACCATTTGCGCCGCGAGATTTGCGGTATCCTCGAAGGCAGGTCCGATCCGGCGAAGACCCGCGCCGACGCCGCGAAGATGCGTGAGGACATGTCACGCCATAAGCCGCCGTCGGGACCGCTCGACATCAAGCTTGGGCCGGGCGGCCTCGTCGACCTCGAATTTGCGGTGCACACGCTTCAGCTGATTCACGGCCAAGGCCTCGATCCTCGGTTGGAGCACGCGATCGAGGGTCTCGCCGAGCATGGACTAATCGACCCAAGCTACGACGCCGACCTGCGCTTGCTCAGCCGGATGCTGGTGGTGATGCGCCTGGTCGCGCCCGACGGAAACGAGCCGCCGGAGAAGTCGCGCGCGCTGGTCGCGGCATTGTGCGGGCGAGAAGGCTGGGACTCCCTCCTTGCGGCCCACGACGAGGCGCGGCAGAGGATCGCTGCACTCTGGAAATCGGTGAGGGAAGCGCAATGATCAACGAAGGCGACAAGGCTCCGGCGCTTAAAGTGACAGCGAGCGATGGGAGCACCGTCGATCTGTCCGCTCCCGGCCAACCCTTGGTGCTCTATTTCTACCCGAAGGACGACACGTCGGGCTGCACGCTCGAAGCCCAGAATTTCACGCAGCTAGCGCCCGAATACAAAAAGGCGGGCGTGAAAATCGTCGGCGTGTCGCGCGACCCGATGAAGAAGCACGAAAAGTTTATCGCCAAGTACGACCTCGCCGTGCCGCTAGCCTCGGACGAAGACGGCAAGATCTCCGACGCGTTCGGCACCTGGGTCGAAAAGTCGATGTACGGCCGCAAATATATGGGAATGGAGCGCGCCACCTACCTCATCGGCGCCGACGGCAAGGTCGTCCGCGCCTGGCGCAAGGTGAAGGTGCCAGGGCATGCAGCGGAGGTGTTGAAGGCCGCGTCCTAGTTTGAAATGAACGGGCGCGAGTGATAGCGCCCCCGCAAGACCTGACAGGAGCCAGTCGTTGGCCGAGTTTCGCCTTCCGAAGAACAGCCGCGTTACCAAGGGCAAGACGCACCCCGCCGAAGAGGGAAAGCGGCTGAAGACGTTCAAGATCTACCGCTATGACCCGGACACGGGCCACAATCCGCGGATGGACACCTACACCATCGACCTCGACAAGACCGGGCCGATGGTTCTCGACGCCCTCATTCGCATCAAAAATGAAGTCGATTCCACGCTGACCTTCCGCCGTTCCTGCCGCGAGGGCATTTGCGGGTCGTGCTCGATGAACATGGAGGGCCGCAACGGCCTCGCCTGCACTACCGCGATCGAGGACATGACGGGCGATGTTCAGATCACGCCCCTGCCGCACATGGAAGTGGTGAAGGATCTCGTTCCCGACCTCACCCACGTCTACGCCCAATATTCCTCTATCCAGCCGTGGCTGAAGACCGTGACCCCAGCTCCTTCGGGCCGCGAGCGGCTGCAATCGCCGGAGGATCGCGCCAAGCTCGATGGTCTCTACGAATGCATCCTCTGCTTCTGCTGCTCAACCGGCTGCCCCAGCTATTGGTGGAATTCCGATCGCTTCCTCGGTCCGGCGGTGTTGCTGCAAGCCTATCGCTTCATTGCCGATAGCCGCGACGAGGCCACCGGCGAGCGTCTCAACGAGCTCGAGGATCCGTTCCGCCTGTATCGCTGCCACACGATCATGAACTGCGCGAACGTGTGCCCGAAGGGCCTGAACCCGGCCAAGGCGATTGCCGAGACCAAGAAGCTGATCGCCGAACGGGCAGCTTGAGCGGTTCGGGTGTGAGCGACGGCCTGGAAGACGTCGGAGTCCCAACCGGCGCGCAGCCCGATGCCGAAAATCCGGGCTGGTACAGCTGGGGCGATTTCCGGAAGAACTCGTTTGCGGCTGCGACAGGCCGCCTGCTGTTCAAGCCCGACGGCCCGGGGCGTGGCGTCGCCCGCATGTTCCCGAACGAGAGCCACATGAACATGGGCGGCTCGATCCACGGCGGCGCGGTGATGAGCTTCATCGACATGGCATTGTTCGCTGGCGGCCGTTGTGCCGGGATCAAGCCGGGCCATTTCGTCACGCTCGACCTGACAACCCACTTCCTCGCTCGCGGGAAAGTTGGGGTTCCGCTCGAGGCGCACGTCGAGCTGGTGAAGGAGACGCGCAGCCTGGCGTTCCTGCAGGGCGTCGTGAAGCAGGACGGCGAGGCCTGCTACAGCTTCACCGGCACGCTGAAGCGCATCAAAGAGAAGAACGGCCCGGCATGAGCGGACCGGTAGGCGCGGCCTACCAGCAGTTAGTCGCCGCGAGCGAGCTGAAGCCGGATCCGGCGCAGGAGCGCGCCGTTGCGGCGCTAGACCGGCTCGCGGCAGAAATGACGGCGAGCCATGGCGGCTTCCTGCGCAAATTGTTCGGCAAGCAGCAGGCGGGCGTCAACGGCGTCTATCTCTGGGGCGGGGTGGGGCGCGGCAAGTCGATGCTGATGGACCTTGCGTTCGAGCATATCGACGTCCAGCCGAAGCGCCGCGTGCACTTCCACGCCTTCATGATCGAAACGCACGCCCGCCTGCGCGACAAGCGCAAGGACGAGGAAGGCGACCCGCTCGATCGCGCGGCTGACGACATTGCCGACGAAGTGAAACTGCTCTGCTTCGACGAGATGGTCGTGAATAATCCCGCCGATGCAATGATCCTGTCGCGGCTGTTCGAGCATCTGCTGGAACGCGGCGTACGGGTTGTGACGACCTCCAACCGCCCGCCGCGCGACCTCTACAAAGACGGCCTCAATCGCGAGCTGTTCCTGCCCTTCATCGACCTGATTGAGCGCACCTTCGACGTGGTCGAAGTCAACGGCCCGACCGACTATCGCCTGCATCGCCTGACCGGCGTGAACACCTGGCACGTTCCGAACGGGCCGGAAGCGACGAAAGCCCTCAGCGACGCCTTCTTCAAGCTGACGGACTATCCGGTCGAGGATCGCGCCAAGGTTCCAACCGAGGAGCTGCCGGTCGGCGGCGGGCGAACGCTGCACGTGCCGAAGAGCCTCAAGGGAGTGGCCGTCTTCTCCTTCAAGAAACTGGTCGGCGAACCGCGCGGAGCCGCGGACTATCTTGCCGTCGCCCAGCGCTATCATACGGTCATACTTGTCGGCATTCCGGTGATGACCCGTGAGATGCGCAATGAGGCGGCGCGCTTCGTCACCTTGATCGACGCGCTCTACGAGCATCGCGTGAAGCTGCTCGCCGCGGCCGACGCCGAGCCCGAAGGCCTTTACCCCTCAGGCGACGGTAGCTTCGAGTTCCAGCGAACGGTCAGCCGGCTGGAGGAAATGCGGAGCGCGGAATATCTGGCGGAAGGCCACGGAACCGACC
Organism: uncultured Alphaproteobacteria bacterium; assembly: GCA_963750315.1. GTDB lineage: Bacteria > Pseudomonadota > Alphaproteobacteria > Sphingomonadales > Sphingomonadaceae > Sphingomicrobium. Next base: position 57,613 of record CAVVQF010000010.1, on the reverse strand, counting down.
GCGCTTGACCAGTCTCATATCGCCACTAGCCTCCGCATCCTGCCAATTGAGGGGAGAATCGATGAAGCGTCTGCTCGGTTGTTTGCTCGTCGCGCTTTCAACGACGGCCTTTGCCGCCACGAACCCGCTCACTGTCCCCTCGAAGCTGGAGCCCAAGTGGCAGCAGAAGACGCGCGAAGTCTTCAAGCAGGCGATCGAGATTCCATCGGTCCACAATCGCGGCGAAATGCCGAAGATGGCCAAGCTCCTCGGCGACCAGTTCCGCGCCGCCGGCATCCCCGAATCCGACATTCACGTCATGCCGTATGAGGCGCTGCCCGGTGACAAGACCGTCGCGCTGATCGTCCGCTGGCGCTCGCCCAATGCGACCAAGAAGCCGATGATGATCCTCGGCCACATGGACGTCGTCGAGGCCAAGCGCGAGGACTGGAAATACGATCCGTTCGTGTTCCGCGAAGAGGGTGGCTACTTCCTCGGCCGCGGTGCGAGCGACATGAAGAATGGCGATGTCGCGACGACGATGGCGGCGGTCAAACTGATGTCGGAAGGGTTCAAGCCAAACCGCGACATCATCTTCTTCTACAGCGGCGATGAAGAGACACGCGGCGTAGGCGCGACGCTCGGCGCAAGCGAGTGGCGCAACCTTACCGAAGCCGAGTTCGGACTGAACGCCGATGGCGGCTGCGGCGCCTACGACAAGAGCTTCAAGCCGATCGGCTGCGGTATCTCGACCGCGGAGAAGACTTTCCAGACCTACTTCCTGACGACGCGCAATCCCGGCGGGCACAGCTCACGACCGCGTCCGGACAATGCGATCTACGAATTGGCGGATGCGCTAAAGGCGGTCCAGAACCATCGCTTCACGCCGATGATGAACGACACCAGCCGCGGTTATTTCGAGGAGCGGGCCAAGCAGGAGGGCGACAGCCCGCTCGGCAATGCGATGCGCCGCTGGCTTGGCAATCCGAACGACGGTGCGGCTGCCGACGAGATCGAGGCCAATCCGCTGGAAGTCGGTCTGACCCGCACCCGTTGCGTCGCGACGATGCTGGAGGGCGGCCACGCCGACAATGCGCTGCCGCAAATGGCGAAGGCGACGGTCAATTGCCGCATCATGCCGGGTGTCGATCCCAAGGATGTGCAGGCGGAATTGCAGGCAGCCGTCGGGCCAAAAGTGGAGATCATCCCGGACCCGAATTATCTCGGCCAGTCGACGCCGACCTCGCCGCTTCGCCCGGACGTGCTGAAGGCCGTCACCGACGCGATCGTGAAAATCCACGGTCCGGCGATGCGCGTCTATCCGCTGATGTCGACCGGTGCGTCCGACGGCTCCTTCTTCCGGGCCAAGGGTATCCCCGTCTACGACGTCGACGGCAGTTGGGGCATCTCGCCGGACGACGAGCGCGCCCACGGCCTCGACGAACGCATTCCGATTCGAGCCATGTACGACGACGTCGTCCATTGGGAGACCATCATCCGCGAGCTCGCGAGCCGCTAATCACCGAAACCAGCAGGGGGAATTATGATCCGTTCCGTAGCCTTCACGCTTGCGCTTCTGACGTCGACCGCCGCGGTCGCTCAAGAGGCGCAGGCGCCGATAACGACGCCGCCTGCTGCCGCTTTGAAGGGTGGGAAGAAGCTTCCGGCGCAGTGGGAAGCGACTGCTCGCGAAATTTACAAGACGGCGGTCGAAACGCCAACGGTGAAGGGCCGCGCTGGCGAGACGCTGAAGCTCGCCACCTATCTCGCCGGCAAGTTCAAGGAAGGCGGCTGGGCAGACAGCGACCTCCACGTGCTGCCGTACACGTCCGTGCCGGGCAACGACACGGCGGCGCTGATTGCGCGCTGGCCGGCTGCCGGAACGCCGACGAAAAAGCCGATCCTGATCCTTGCGCACATGGACGTTGTCGAAGCGCTGCCGGCTGACTGGACGACCGACCCGTTCAAGCTGGTCGAGAAGGACGGCTATTTCTACGGCCGAGGTTCGGGCGACGACAAAGGCGGGCTGGTGCCTTCGATGGTCGCGCTGCTGAAGCTTCGCGCATCCGGCTTCAAGCCGGATCGCGATATCGTCGTCCTGTTCACGGGCGATGAGGAAACGCAGGGCAAGGGCGCCGAGCTTGGCGCAACCGAATGGCGCAAATGGACCGAGGCCGAATTCGCGCTCAACGCCGATGGCGGCGGCGGCTCCTTCACCAGGGATGGCAAGTCGCTCGGCTTTGGCCTGCAGACGTCCGAGAAGACCTTCCAGACCTATTTCTTCCGAACCCATAATCCGCGGCGGCCACAGCTCTCGCCCGCGTCCCGACAATGCGATCTACGAATTGGCGGATGGGCTGAAGAAGCTCCAGGCGCACCGGTTCACGCCTGCCCTGAACGAAACGACGCGCATCTATTTCACCGAGCGCGCCAAGCAGGAGGGAAATAGCGAACTCGGGAACGCCATGCGCGCCTGGGTCGCCAATCCCGACGACGGCGCGGCCGCGGACGTGATCGAAGCGAATCCGCTCGAAGTGGGCCTGACCCGCACCCGCTGCGTCGCGACCATGCTCAAAGGCGGACATGCCGACAATGCCTTGCCGCAGATGGCCCAAGCGACCGTCAATTGCCGTATCCTTCCGGGCGTCGAACCAAAGGTCGTCGAAGCGGAGCTGAAGGAGTTGGTCGGACCGAAAGTCGAGGTCGTCCCGGACGTTGACGCTGGGCGCCCGACGCCGGTTTCACCGCTGCGCCCGGATGTGGTGAGCGCCTACACGAAGGCGATCCACGCCCAATTCCCGGGTGTTCAGGTCATTCCGCAAATGTCGGCCGGGGCCACCGACGGCCTCGAGTTCCGCGCTCGCGGAATCCCGGTGTACGGCGTCGACGGCGGTTGGGGCGTCTCCCCCGACGACGAACGCGCCCACGGCAAGGATGAACGCATTCCCGTTCAATCGTTGTGGGACAGCACGATGCACTGGGAATTGATGATCCGCGATCTCGCGGGCGGTCGCTGATTGTTCCCCTGCGAAGGCAGGGGTCCAGATCCTTCCTGGATAGAACACTGGGCTCCTGCCTTCGCAGGAGCACAAAAAAGGGCCGGGGGATCGCTCCTCCGGCCCTTCTTTTCTTCGCGTTGAGCGCGGGCTTAGAAGTCCATGCCGCCCATGCCGCCCATTCCGCCGCCGCCCATCGGCATTGCCGGCTTGTCGTCGGGCATTTCGCTGACTGCCGCTTCCGTGGTGATCAGCAGGCCCGCAACCGAGGCCGCGTCCTGGAGGGCCGCGCGGACGACCTTGGTCGGGTCGATCACGCCAGCCGCAACGAGGTTCTCGTAGACCTCCGTCTGGGCGTTGAAGCCGAGCGTCGGATCGTTGGCGTCCATCAGCTTGCCGGCGACCACGGCTCCATCATGGCCCGAATTCTCGGCGATCTGCCGCAGCGGGGACTGGAGCGCCTTGCGGATGATGTCGATGCCGCGGGTCTGGTCGTCGTTCTCGCCCTTGAGGCCTTCGAGGGCCTTGGTCGCGTAGAGCAGAGCAGTGCCGCCGCCCGGAACGATGCCTTCCTCGACCGCGGCGCGGGTCGCGTGGAGAGCGTCGTCGACGCGGTCCTTGCGCTCCTTGACCTCGATCTCGGACGCGCCGCCGACCTTGATGACCGCAACGCCGCCGGCGAGCTTCGCCAGCCGCTCCTGCAGCTTCTCACGGTCGTAGTCGGACGTGGTGTTTTCGATCTGCTGGCGGATCGCAGCGACGCGACCTTCGATCGCACCATGCTCACCGGCACCGTCGACGATCGTCGTGTTGTCCTTGTCGATCGTAATGCGCTTAGCCGAGCCGAGCATGGCGACAGTGACGTTCTCGAGCTTGATGCCGAGATCTTCGCTGATCATCTCGCCGCCGCTGAGGATCGCAATGTCCTCGAGCATCGCCTTGCGGCGATCGCCGAAGCCCGGAGCCTTTACGGCCGCAACCTTGAGGCCGCCGCGCAGCTTGTTGACGACGAGCGTCGCGAGAGCCTCGCCCTCGATGTCCTCGGCGATGATCAGGAGCGGACGGCCGCTCTGGACAACCGCTTCCAGGATCGGAAGCATTGCCTGAAGGTTCGACAGCTTCTTCTCGTGGATGAGGATATACGGGTCGGTCAGTTCGACCTGCATCTTCTCGGGGTTGGTGATGAAGTAAGGCGACAGGTAACCGCGATCGAACTGCATGCCTTCGACGACGTCCAGCTCGAACTCGAGGCCCTTGGCCTCTTCGACGGTGATGACGCCTTCCTTGCCGACCTTTTCCATGGCCTCGGCGATTTTCTCGCCGACTTCCTTGTCGCCGTTGGCGGAGATGATTCCGACCTGGGCGATTTCCTGGCTTCCGGAGACGTCCTTCGAGCGGCTCTTGAGGTCCTCGACGACCTTGCCGACGGCGATGTCGATGCCGCGCTTCAGGTCCATCGGGTTCATGCCGGCCGCAACCGACTTCATGCCCTCACGGACGATCGACTGCGCCAGGACGGTCGCGGTCGTGGTGCCGTCGCCGGCGAGGTCGTTCGTCTTCGAAGCGACTTCGCGCAGCATCTGCGCGCCCATGTTCTCGAACTTGTCCTTGAGCTCGATTTCCTTGGCGACGGTAACGCCGTCCTTGGTGATGCGCGGTGCGCCGAAGCTCTTGTCGATGACGACGTTGCGGCCCTTGGGACCGAGCGTCACCTTCACTGCATCGGCGAGAATGTCGACGCCGCGGAGAATGCGCTCACGCGCGTCGCGGCTGAATTTCACGTCCTTGGCTGCCATCTGGCTACCCTTTCAATTTCGAATGTTCACGAATGTTCACGGTGACGAAGGTCAGCCGACGATCCCGAGGATGTCGCTTTCCTTCATGATGATCAGGTCTTCACCGTCGATCTTGACCTCGGTGCCCGACCACTTGCCGAACAGGATCTTGTCGCCGGCCTTGACGTCGAGCGGCGTGACCTTGCCCTCTTCGCTCTTGGCGCCGCCGCCAACGGCGACGATTTCGCCTTCCTGCGGCTTTTCCTTGGCGGAGTCCGGAATGATGATTCCGCCCGTCGTCTTCTCATCAGCCTCGATGCGGCGAACGAGGACGCGGTCGTGAAGCGGCCTGAAACCCATTTGTGAGCCCCTTGTCTCTCTATTGTTGAACATGTGCGCGTTGGCACTCCCGCAAAGAGAGTGCCAGCGATGCGGCGCATATGGGTGCGGCTGTTGGGGTCGTCAACACCCCCAGCGAGCAGATTCTTACGCGTTAGCCGGAAGCAGGCCCAGACTGTCGCGACGGCTCCAGCGCCAGAGCATCAGCACGGCGACGACGCCAAGGCCCGCTGCAAGGCCGGTCCAGATGCCGACGCCGCGCCAGTCCATCGCGAACGCAAGCGCGATGCCGATGCCGAGCCCGATCGCCCAATAGCCGAACAGAGCGAAGACCATCGGCACGCGCGTGTCGTGGATGCCGCGGAGCATGCCGGCGCCGACAACCTGCCAGCCATCGACGATCTGGAACAAGGCCGCGATGCGCAGGAAGGAAACGCCGAGCGCGATGACCGTGGCATTCTCCGGCGTGTCGGCGAGGAAGAGTGTGATCAGCCGGTGCGGGAAGATGAACATCAGCGTGGCCATGACGGTCATGAAGACCGTGCTGAGCCAGAACGATGTCCAGCCGGCGAGGCCTATGCCCTCATTGTCCCGGCGCCCGTAGGCTAGGCCGACGCGGACGGTAGTGGCCTGACCTAAAGCCAATGGCACCATGAACGTGGTGGCGGCGATCTGCAGCGCGATCTGGTGGGCGGCGACCGAAGAGGCTCCGAACAGGCCCATCAGATAGGCGGCCGCGCTGAACACGCCGCCTTCGAAGCCCATGGTCAGGCCGATCGGACCGCCGAGCTTGAACAATTGGCGGAAGCGCGGCCAGTCGGGGCGCCAGAAGCGTCCGAAAAGGTGGAAGCGGCGGAATTGGCGGTCCGTGAGGATGACGATGGCCAGCGCAATCGCCATCGCAGCCCAGACGATCGAGCTGCCGACGCCGCCACCGATCAGGCCGAGTTTCGGCAGGCCGAGGTGGCCGAAGATCAACGACCAGCTGACGATAGCGTTGAGCGGAATGCCGAGCGTGCTGATCACGAGTACCCAGCCGGGCCGCTCCAGCGCGGAGACGAAGTTCCGCATCACCTGGAATAGCATCCAGGTCGGAATCACCCACATGTAGCCGCGCAGGAACCAGCCGGCGAGGCGGGCGAGTTCCGGGTCTTGCCCGAATGAAAGGATGACCTTTTCGGCGTTCCACAGAACGATGAGCGTCGGGACCGCCATCAGAGCGCACGCCCATAGGCCCTGGCGGAAGGTGCGGCGGACGTCGCGGACGGCGTTGAACCGAGCGCCGAGGACCGAAGCGATCATTGGCGATGTGGCCGTCAGCACGCCGAGCGCGAACAGGATCATCCCGAACGACAGGCTGAGGCCGAGCGCCGCGGCCGCGAGCTCCTTCGGGCCTAGCCAGCCGAGCAGGACGACGTCGGTGGCCTGGATCAGCTGCATCGTCAAATTGGCGAGGATCAGCGGCCAGGCGAGCGCCAGCGTCGCCCGGAGCTCGCCGCTCCAGGTGCGCGCGGGTGCGCCCGACGAAACTGCCACCGCTGTATCCATGCGGGGGCCCTAGCCGCGCCGATGGGTGTTAGTCGAGGTTCGGCCTTAGCCAACGGCGCGCGCAGTCGAGGTCGACTTCCCGGCGCTCCGCATATTCTGTCAGCTGGTCCTCGCCGATGCGGGCCACCCCGAAATACTGGCTGTCGCGATGGCCAAAGTAGAAGCCGGACACGGCCGATGTCGGTAGCATGGCGAAATTTTCGGTCAGCGTGACCTCGCCGGGATGGCCACCGAGCATGTCGAACAGGATCGGCTTGAGGCTATGGTCGGGGCAAGCGGGATAGCCCGGCGCCGGACGGATGCCCTGATATTTCTCGCGGATCAGCTGCTCGTTGGAGAGATGCTCTTCGACATAGCCCCACAGGCGCTGGCGGACCTCGGCGTGGAGGACTTCGGCGAAGCTTTCCGCGAGCCGGTCGGCGAGAGCCTTCAGCAGGATGTCCGAGTAATCGTCATTCTCGGCCTTGAAGCGCTCGAGATGCGGTTCGAGACCGTGGATGCCGACCGCGAAGCCGCCGATCCAGTCCTCGCCTTCCGGATTGATGAAGTCGGCGAGGCTCATGTTCGGACGGCCCTCGCGCTTCTTCACCTGCTGGCGAAGGAAGGGCAGGCGGGTCCAGTCGTTGCCGGCGAGCACGAGGACGTCGTCGCCCTCGCGCTTGCAGCGCCACAGGCCGACGGTCGCCTTGGGCGTGACCCAGCGCTCGGCGATGATCCTGTCGAGCATCGCCTGGGCGTCGTTGAACAAGCTGCGGGCGCTTTCGCCGACCACTTCGTCGTCGAGGATCGCGGGGTAGTTTCCGGCCAGTTCCCAGGCGCGAAAGAAGGGCGTCCAGTCGATCGACGCCTTGAGATCGCGGAGCGGCCATTCGCCGATCTGGTGGAGGCCTGGGCGAACCGGGGCCGGTGCCTGGCCGGATGGATCGAAGGCGAAGCCGTTGGCGCGAGCGTCTGCAATCGACGCGAGTTCGCTCTGGCCGCTGCGGGCTCGGGCGATGCGTAAGGCTTCATATTCGTCCGACGTCTTGGCGACGAGCGGCTCACACTGCGTGTCGGACATCAGCGATGAAGCGACGCCGACCGCACGGCTGGCGTCGAGGACGTGGATGACGGGGCCTTCGTAGGCGGGGTCGATGCGAAGCGCGGTGTGCGCCTTGCTGGTGGTCGCTCCGCCGATGAGGAGGGGTGTCTTGAGGCCGAGGCGCTGCATTTCGCCCGCGACCGTCACCATCTCGTCCAGCGATGGGGTGATGAGCCCTGAAAGACCGATCATGTCCGCATTATTGTCGTTCGCGGATTCGAGGATCGTCTGCCACGGCACCATCACGCCGAGGTCGATGACTTCGAAGCCGTTGCACTGAAGGACGACGCCGACGATGTTCTTGCCGATGTCGTGAACGTCGCCCTTCACGGTGGCCATCACGATGCGGCCCTTGCCGGCGGTGGCGCCGCTCTTTTCCTTTTCCTCTTCGATGAAGGGGATGAGGTGGGCGACGGCCTTCTTCATCACGCGGGCGGATTTCACCACCTGCGGAAGGAACATCTTGCCGGAGCCGAACAGGTCGCCGACGACGTTCATGCCGTCCATCAGCGGGCCTTCGATGACGTGGATCGGCCGGTCGGCAGTCAGCCGGGCTTCCTCGGTGTCCTCGACGATATGCGCGTCAATGCCCTTCACCAATGCGTAGGACAGGCGCTCTGTGACGGGCAGGCCACGCCACTCGGCGAGCTTCTTTTCCTCGGCGGCGTCGGTTCCCTTGTAGCGCTCGGCGAGCGTGATCAGAGTCTCGGTCGCGTCTTCGTTGCGGTCGAGGATGACGTCCTCGCAGGCGTCGCGAAGCTCGGGATCGATCTGGTCGTAGACCTCGAGCTGGCCGGCGTTGACGATGCCCATGTCCATGCCCGCCGGAATGGCGTGGTAGAGGAACACGCTGTGCATCGCCCGGCGCACGGGCTCGTTGCCGCGGAACGAGAAGCTAAGGTTCGACAGGCCGCCCGAGATGTGGACGCCGGGGCAACGGCGGCGGATTTCGGCCGCCGCCTCGATGAAGTCGAGGGCATAGCGGCGGTGCTCGTCGATGCCGGTTGCGATCGCGAAGACGTTCGGGTCGAAGATGATGTCCTGCGGCTCGAACCCGTCTTCGGTGAGCAATTTGTAGGCGCGCTCGCAGATCTCGATCTTGCGCGCTGCAGTGTCGGCCTGGCCGACTTCGTCGAAGGCCATGACGACGACGGCGGCGCCATAAGCGCGGCACTTTCGGGCGAGTTCGAGGAACGGCGCTTCGCCTTCCTTCATGCTTATCGAATTCACGATCGGCTTGCCCGACACGCACTTCAGGCCGGCCTCGATCACGCTCCACTTGGAACTGTCGATCATCACCGGCACGCGGGCGATGTCCGGCTCGGCGGCGATGCGCTTGAGGAAGATCGTCATCGCCTGCTCTGAATCCAGCAGGGCCTCGTCCATGTTGACGTCGATGATCTGGGCGCCGTTTTCGACCTGGTCGCGGGCGACCTCGACCGCGGCGTCATAGTCGCCGGCGAGGATCAGCTTCTTGAACTTGGCGGAGCCGGTGACGTTGGTTCGTTCACCCACGTTGACGAAGCGCGCGCCCGCGCCTGCCTGATCTACTTTCGAAACTTCCATGTCAGGCAGCAATCACCATCGGTTCGAGTCCAGCGAGGAGGGTTTGGCGGGCAGCGGTCGGCACTTGCCGGGGAGTGCGGCCCTGCGCGGCCTGGGCGATCGCGGCGATGTGCGCGGGCGTGGTGCCGCAGCAGCCGCCGACGATGTTGACGAGGCCGGCGTCGAACCACTCGCTCACTTGCGCGGCGGTCTCTTCGGCGGCTTCGTCATATTCGCCGAGATCGTTCGGAAGGCCGGCGTTGGGGTAGGCCATGATCAACGTGTCGGCGAGGCCGTTGAGCGCGACCAGGTGGGGCCGGAGCTGCGATGCGCCGAACGAGCAGTTGAGGCCAATCGTCACCGGCTTGGCGTGGCGGACGGTCGCCCAGAACGCTTCGACCGTGTGGCCGGAGAGGTTGCGGCCGGAAGGTCGGTGAGGGTCATCGACACCATCAGCGGAAGCTCGCGCCCAAGCGCCTGCTCGGCCTCAAGCGTCGCCATGATCGCCGCCTTGGCGTTGAGCGTGTCGAATACCGTCTCGACCAGGATGAAGTCGACGCCGCCTTCGACCAGCGCATCGATCTGCTCGCGATAGACGTCTTTCACCGTGTCGAAGTCGACCTCGCGATAGGCGGGGTCGTTGACGTCCGGCGACAGCGACAAGGTCTTGTTGGTTGGGCCGAGCGCACCCGCGACCCAGCGCGGCTTTCCGTCCTTGGCCGTGTAGCGGTCCGCCACCTCGCGCATGATGCGGGCCGAAGAGCGGTTGATGTCGCCGACCAGATGCTCGGCGGCATAGTCGGCCTGACTGATGCGGTTGGCGTTGAAGGTGTTGGTGGCGAGGATCTCCGCGCCGACATCGGCGAAGCGCTCGCAGATCGTGCGGACGATTTGCGGCTGGGTGATGTTCAGAAGGTCGTTATTGCCTTTCTGGTCCTTCAGCAGGTCGAGGCCCACGCAATAGGCGTCGGCCGACAATTTCTCGCTTTGGATGCCAGTGCCGTAGGGCCCGTCCTTGATCAGGATGCGCTTGGCGGCTTCTGCGCGGAGTGACTGGGAAGCGGTCATGCCTGTGCCCTCACGCCGAGCAGGTGGCAGATCGCATAGGACAGCTCCGCCCGGTTCAATGTGTAGAAGTGGAAGTGGCGAACCCCGCCCGCGTAGAGCTGCCCGCAGATTTCCGCCGCAACGGTCGCGGCGATGAGCTGACGTGCGGCCGGAAGGTCGTCGAGCCCTTCGAACAGGTCATCAAGCCACTTTGGAATTTCCGCGCCGCAGGTTGCCGCAAAGCGTCGAGTGGTGGCGACGTTTGAGACCGGCAGGATGCCCGGCACGATCTCCACATCCAGTCCCGCGGCCGCCGCATCGTCGCGAAAGCGGAAGAAGCAGTCCGCGGAGAAGAAGAATTGAGTGATCGCCCGGTCGGCGCCCGCATCGACCTTCTTCTTCAGATTCTCGATATCGAATTGTCGCGAGGAGGAGTCCGGGTGGCACTCCGGATAGGCAGCAACCGAGATGTCGAATGGCGCGACCTTCTTCAGGCCTGAGACCAATTCGCAGGCATCGCGGTAGCCGTCGGGATGCGGTTGATACTTCGTGCCCGCCTCAGGCGGATCGCCGCGCAGGGCGACGATGTTGCGCACGCCGAGGTCCCAATAATCTTTGGCAATCGCGTCGATCTCGGCCTTGCTGGCGGCAACGCAAGTCAGGTGCGCGGCCGGCGTCAGCGAGGTTTCCTTGAGGATGCGCTCGACGGTCTGGTGCGTCCGCTCGCGGGTCGAGCCGCCAGCACCATAGGTTACTGAAACGAAGCGCGGCTGGAGCGGCTCGAGCGTCTTGACCGAATCCCACAGGGTCTCGGCCATCTTGTCGGTCTTCGGCGGGAAGAACTCGAAACTGACCTCAATATCGCCGCGTGCTTCCGAGAAAAGCGGCTTGCTGCCGATATGGTCGGGCAATTCGTGCCGGTTCATGCGGCCCTCCGGCGGCGCTCGGCTGCCTTCAGCCCTCGCCAAAGCGTCACGGTAAGTTCCCCTCCCTTGAGATGTTCGACATGGTCGACCTTCAGTCCGGACGCCGCGAACCAGCCGGCCATCGCCTCATCGTCGAAGCCGAGACGGATGTGGGCGTCGGTCGTCCGCAATTCCTCGCGCTCGTGCGCGGCGAAATCCACGATCAGCAGCCGTCCGCCGGGTGCGAGAACGCGCGCTGCCTCGTCGATCGCCGTTGCCGGCGAATGGGCATAGTGAAGGACCTGGTGAATGATCACCGTGTCGGCGCAGCCGTCGTCGAGTGGCAATGAATACATGTCGCCCTGGCGAAGGCTGGAGATGATACCCGCCGCTTCCAGCTTCACGCGGGCGAGGCGGAGCATTTCCGACGAGCGGTCGATGCCGATCGATTGCTGCGCTTCTTGGCCGAACAGTTCGATCATCCGTCCGGTGCCGGTGCCGATGTCGACGAACCGCCCGAGCGGCTGGCTGTCGAGCGCGCGCCCGATCGCCTGCTCGACCTCGCTCTCGGCGACATGGAGCGACCGGATCGAATCCCACGTATCGGCGTGAGAGCTGAAATAGCGGCCTGCCGCTTCGGCACGGTCCGTGCGAACCCGGTCGAGCTTCGATGCGTCGGACCTGAACAATTCGTCGCTCGGAGAGTCGGCCCAGGCGTCGACGAGTGCGAACATGGGTTCCGTGCGCTCCGCCGACGCGATGGTCAGAAAGACCCAGCTGCCCTCACGGCGGCGCTCGATAACGCCGGCATCGGCGAGGATGCGGACGTGACGCGAAACGCGCGGCTGGCTCTGGCCGAGAATGATTGCCAGTTCGCCGACGGACAGCTCCATCCGGCGCAAAAGCGCCAGAATCCGCAGCCGTGTGGGGTCGGCGAGAGCCTGTAGCAGGTCTGCGAGCGGCTGGGCGTCCATTTGAGGGGGTGATATAAAGAAAACTTTATATGTCAACGTAAACGCCGGTCGCCAATGTGCAAATTTCACATCATTTCGCGATTGCACCGACTTTTCGCCGCCTGTAATGGCCCGCGCTGGCCTGACGCATTGTCGGAAGGCCGAGCCCGGACCCGGCTTAGGGTTCCTTAGGGAGTGGAACGATCATGAAGAAGATTGCAGTGACCGTTGCGGTCCTCGCGCTCGGCCTGGCCGCGTGCCAGCCGAAGACTGAAGAAAACGCCGTCGGTAACGAAGCCAACGTTGAGAACGCTGCTGAGGCGGACGTCAACGCGGCGACCACCGACGCCGGCAATGCTGCCGACAACGCGCTCGATGCAGCGACGAACGCCATCGACAATGCGGGTAACGCTGTCGACAACGCTGCCGACACTGTCGCGAACGCAGCGACGAACGCCGCTCACTAAGCGCGCTTTCGTTCGTGATCTGGGGGTCGCGCGGCTTGGGTCGCGTGGCCCCTTTTTCATGTCTGTAGCTTGGTGCTAGGCCGCGGCGATGAGGAAGAAGGCCTGTCTTTTCGTCCTGCTGGCGCTTGCTACAGCCTGTAATCGCGACCCTGCCGTGCCGACGGCCGAAGAGAACCGTCAGCTCGACGACGCCGCCAATATGCTAGATCGAGCACCCGCCAATCTGGAAAGCGTCGACGATAGCGCACTCGTCGGGGACAATCGTGTGGAAGCCGCCAATACATTTTAGCCTCTAGATCAGGGATCGGAGGATCTGCCTGACGACACTGGTCGCCGGATCCACGCGATAGAGGAAGTTTTCATCGTAGATGTAGCTGGCATGCGGATCCAGCGCGCCGCCGTACCGCATCCGCAATTCATAGGGCAAAGACCGGTAGGGCCGAAGGCGTTCATAGCCCTTCGGCACTTTCTCGCCGACCTCGAACAATTTCTTGCCCTGGCCCGGCGGAATGCAATCCGCACCCTTTCTGCGGAGGCCGGGAGGACATGCGGGTTCGAGCCCGACTTCAACCCGAGCTTGCTTGGTTTTTCCGTGTCCACCCTGGTCCGGCTTAGCCAGGATCGGCCCGCCAAAGCCGATCGTCGCGAAAACCGCGACCAAAAGAAGCCTTCCCATGTCAAGCAAACTAGCCTCGTCCGGCTGAACAAGCTCTGACGCATCAAGGTTACCGCTTCTTCAGGATTTGCGGACCCGCGCCGGTTGCCCGACTCCGACGAGCGGTCTAGAGCGCCGCCAAAATCGCGCGCCGGTCCTCGGCGACGGCCCAAGCAAAGGAAAGCACCAGCCACATGGCTCGCAAGAAGATCGCCCTCATCGGCTCCGGAATGATCGGTGGAACGCTCGCTCACCTCGCCGCGCAGCGCGAGCTTGGCGACATCGTCCTGTTCGACATTGCCGAGGGCATTCCACAGGGCAAGGCGCTCGACCTTAGCCAGTGTGGGCCGATCGAAGGCTTTGACGCGAAGCTGACGGGCACCAACGATTATGCCGACATTGCCGGCGCCGACGTAGTGATCGTCACCGCCGGCGTGCCGCGCAAGCCTGGGATGAGCCGCGACGACCTGCTGGGCATCAACCTCAAGGTGATGAAGGCCGTGGGTGCGGGCATCAAGGAGCATTGCCCGAACGCGTTCGTCATCTGCATCACCAACCCGCTCGACGCGATGGTCTGGGCGCTGCGCGAATTTTCCGGCCTCCCGCACAACAAGGTCGTCGGCATGGCGGGCGTGCTCGACAGCGCGCGCTTCGCGACTTTCCTGGCGCAGGAGTTCGGAGTCAGCGTCCGCGACGTGAACGCCTTCGTCCTCGGCGGGCACGGTGACACGATGGTCCCGGTCACCAGCTACACTACCGTCAGCGGCATTCCGGTCGACGACCTCGTCAAGATGGGCCGCTCGACCAGGGAGCGGATCGACGAGATCGTGAAGCGCACCCGCGGCGGCGGCGGCGAGATCGTCGCGCTGCTGAAGACCGGCTCGGCCTATTACGCTCCGGCGACCAGCGCGATCGCGATGGCCGAAGCCTATCTCCGCGACCAGAAGCGCATCCTGCCCTGCGCGGTCTACGTCGAAGGCAAGTACGGCCTCGACGGTCTCTACGTCGGCGTTCCGGTAGTGATTGGAGCCGACGGCGCCGAGGAAGTCATCGAGATCGCCCTCGACGACGAGGCGCGAAAGAACCTCGAGGTCAGCGTCGGCGAAGTGAAGGGCCTGCTGGAGGCCTGCAAGCAGATCGACGGAAGCCTCGCCTAAGGGGCCCGCTCCGGGACTAGGATTGTTGGGTGAGGGCGCGCATGATTGCCGCCCAGCGAAGGGAGGTCCAAGATGATTTTCTCACTTGCAGCGGCCACTCTGTTAAATGCCGCGGCCGTCCAGGCGCCGATTTCCAACGATCAACTGCCGAACCTGTTCGTCTCAGCCTGCCTCGACGGAAGCGTGCGCCTTGGCGCCACCGAGGCGACGCCGATCCAGTTCAGCGAGCTTCCCAACGGGCTACGCTCGCGCCTCGGCAATCCGAGCTCCTCGAAGGTCTGGCAGCTACGCGGCGCCGACAAGTCCTACCTCTACCTGCTCGACTATGCGGGCACCGCCAATCCGAAAATCTGCGGCGTCGCGGGGGAGAATCTTGCCCTTCGTTCCGCCAGCGCGACGGTTGGCGCGCGGCTGAGCGCCCAACCCGCCGCCGAATCCACGTCCAAGTCGACCGAATGGCTCAACTCCCGCTATCGCGCGTTGGCCACGAGGGCCGGCGGCTTCACCATTTTGCAGCTCAACTGGCTCGGCCAGTAGCGGAGGTTTCGCTTACGCAATGTCTATCCTCGTCGATCGTAACACCAAGGTTATCACCCAGGGCATGACCGGCGAGACCGGCACGTTCCACACGCGCCAGGCTCTCGATTACGGCACGCAGATGGTTGGTGGCGTCACGCCTGGGAAAGGCGGCACCGAGCATATCGGGCTTCCGGTGTTCAACACGGTCCACGAAGCGGTCGCGAAGACCGGCGCGACGGCCAGCGTCATCTACGTGCCGCCGCCCTTCGCCGCGGACTCGATTTTGGAAGCGATCGACGCGGAAGTGCCGCTGATCGTCACAATCACCGAGGGCATTCCGGTGCTCGACATGGTTCGTGTGAAGCGCGCGCTCGATGGCTCCAAGTCGCGACTGTTAGGCCCGAATTGTCCGGGCGTGCTGACCCCGAACGAGTGCAAGATCGGCATCATGCCGGGCAACATCTTCAAGAAGGGCAGCGTCGGCGTGGTCAGCCGCTCCGGCACGCTCACCTATGAAGCGGTGTTCCAGACCACCAACGAGGGCCTCGGCCAGTCGACCGCGGTCGGTATTGGCGGCGATCCGGTGAAGGGGACCGAGTTCATCGACATGCTCGAGATGTTCCTCGCCGACGACGAGACAAAGTCGATCATCATGATCGGCGAAATCGGCGGCTCGGCCGAGGAGGACGCGGCGCAGTTCCTCGCCGACGAAGCGAAGCGTGGCCGCAAGAAGCCCGTGGTAGGGTTCATCGCGGGTCGCACTGCGCCTCCGGGACGTCGCATGGGCCATGCCGGCGCCATCGTTTCGGGCGGCAAGGGCGATGCCGAGAGCAAGATAGCGGCGATGGAGGCGGCTGGAATTACCGTCAGCCCAAGCCCATCTGAACTTGGAACGACGCTGAAAGAGCTTCTGGCAGCCTACGCATAATGTCCGACGACCAACCGATGATGTTCGAGCGCGAGCCGGGCCCTAGCTGGGCGCGGCCGAATTGGCCTGTTGCCGAACTGGACGACGTGAACCTTGGCCTCGATCCGACTGAGGCAACGATCGAGGCGTTCAAAAAGGCGGCGGAGAAGGCGGTTCCGGCCGCGGCGGCCGCTGCCGACCCGGATGCGGTTCGACGAGCAGCGGAAGATTCGATCCGCGCGATGATGCTGATCCGCACCTATCGCGTGCGGGGGCACCTGGCAGCGAAGCTCGATCCGCTTGGTCTCTACCGGCAGGACCTGCCGGCCGATTTGACCCCGGAATATCACGGCTTCGGCCCGAACGACCTCGACCGCCCGATCTTCGTCGGCGGCGCGCTGGGTTTCGAGCGGGCGACAGTCCGCGAGATCGTGAAGGTCTTGCAGGCGAACTACTGCGGCGTGGTCGGCGTCGAATACATGCACATCAACGACCTGGAGGAGCGGCGCTTTCTCCAGGAGCGGATCGAGGGCAAGGACGCCGAGATCCAGTTCACGCCCGAGGGCAAGCGCTCGATCCTGACCAAGGTCATTGAAGCTGAGCAGTGGGAAAAGTTTCTCGCGCGCAAATATGTCGGCACGAAAAGATTCGGGCTCGACGGCGGCGAGAGCGCGGTTCCGGCGCTCGAGGCGGTCATCAAGTACGGCGGCCAATATGGCGTGACCGAGATCGACGTCGGCATGGCCCACCGCGGCCGGCTCAACATTCTCTCGAACGTGATGGGCAAGCCGTACCGCGCCATCTTCAACGAGTTCGCCGGCGGCGCGACCAACCCGGCGGACGTCGGCGGGTCGGGCGACGTGAAGTACCACCTCGGCACCTCTTCGGACCGCGAGTTCGACGGTAACAAGGTGCATTTGTCGCTGCTGCCGAATCCGTCGCATCTCGAAGCGGTCGATCCGGTGGTGCTCGGCAAGGCACGCGCCGTCATGACGTTGCGCGAGGACAAGCATGGCAAGACCGTGCTTCCGGTTCTGCTGCACGGCGACGCGGCATTCGCGGGGCAGGGCATCGTCGCCGAGTGCTTAGCCTTCTCCGGCCTGCCCGGATACGGCACCGGCGGCACGATCCACTTCATCATCAACAACCAGGTCGGCTTCACGACCAGCCCCCAGTTCGCGCGTTCCTCGCCCTATCCGTCGGACGTGGCCAAGTCGGTCCAGGCGCCGATCCTGCACGTCAACGGCGACGATCCGGAGGCGGTGACCTTCTGCTGCAAGCTGGCGACCGAGTTCCGCCAGACCTTCGGCCGCGACATTGTGATCGACATGTGGTGCTATCGCCGCTTCGGCCACAACGAGGGCGACGAGCCGAGCTTCACCCAGCCCTTGATGTATGCGGCGATCCGCCAGCATCGGCCGATTTCCGCCATTTATGAGCAAAGGCTCATTGCCGAGGGCGTGATTGACGCAGCTTGGGCGGAGCAGGCGACCAAGGCCTACGTCGATCATCTGGAGCAGGAGTTCCAGGCCGCGATTACCTATTTGCCGAACAAGGCGGACTGGTTCGAAGGTCGCTGGAGCGGGCTCAAGCTGCCGGGCGAGAATGTCGAGGGCCGCCGCAATACGGCAACCGCCATTCCTGAAGACGAGTTTCGCGAAGTCGGGAAGGTCCTGACGACCGTTCCGAGCGATGTCCACGTCCACAAGACGCTTCAGCGCATCCTCGATGCCAAGAAGGCGATGTTCGACACTGGCGAGGGCTTCGACTGGGCGACCGCGGAGGCGCTCGCGTTCGGCAGCCTGATCGCCGAAGACCACAATGTCCGCCTTTCGGGGCAGGACAGCGGCCGCGGCACCTTCAGTCAGCGCCACGCGGTCTGGGTCGATCAGCAGACTGGCACAAAATATATTCCGCTGACGACGATCGAAGGTGGCCGCTTCGAGGTCCGGGACAGTCCGCTCAGCGAATTCGGCGTGCTCGGCTTCGAATACGGCTATTCGCTCGCCGACCCTCGCACCCTGGTGTGCTGGGAAGCGCAGTTTGGCGACTTCGCGAACGGTGCGCAGACGATCATCGACCAGTTCATCGCCGCGGGCGAGGCGAAATGGCTCCGCGCATCGGGGCTGGTGATGCTGCTTCCGCACGGGTTCGAAGGGCAGGGGCCGGAGCACAGCTCGGCGCGGCTGGAGCGCTATCTGCAGCTCTGCGCCGACGACAATCTGCAGGTCGCGAACTGCACTACGCCGGCGAACTATTTCCATATCCTTCGCCGTCAGTTGCTTCGCGATTTTCGCAAGCCGCTGATCATGATGACGCCGAAGTCGCTACTCCGGCACAAATTGGCGGTCTCCACTTTGGCCGAGTTCACCGGCGAGAGCCACTTCCGCCGCATCGTCAGCGACCTGCGCCCGCCGCAGGAAGGCGAAACCAAGCGCCTCGTGCTCTGCAGCGGCAAGCTCGCCTATGAATTGATGGATGCGCGCGATGGCGCCGGCGACTCGAACACCGAGGTCATTCGGATCGAGCAGCTCTATCCGTTCCCGTCGGAGCCTCTGGTGAAGCGCCTCAAGGCAATGCCGAAGCTCGAAACGCTCATCTGGGCGCAGGAAGAGCCGAAGAACAACGGCGCCTGGTTCTTCGTTGAGGACCTGCTGGAACAGTGTCTTGGCGAAGCCGGTTTCAAGGGAATGCGCCCGACCTACGCGGGCCGCGCTGCCTCGGCCTCGCCGGCGACCGGCCTCGCCAAGCGGCATGCGGCGGAACAGGCGAACTTGATTGCAGCGGCGCTGGGCCATAGCAGCCCGGCACAGGCTGAGCCCGCGGCACGGCGGGCCTAGAGGAGCATCGATGGCGACTGAGGTAAAAGTTCCAGCACTCGGCGAGTCCATCACCGAAGGCACGCTCGCGCAGTGGCTGAAGAAGCCCGGCGAAGCGGTCGCGGCTGACGAGGCCATTGCGACGCTCGAAACCGACAAGGTCAGCGTGGACGTTCCGTCGCCTGTCGCGGGAGTTCTTACCGAGACGCTGGCGAATGAGGGCGACACCGTTGCCGTCGGCGGACTGATCGCTCGGATCGACGAGAACGCGACTGCTGGCGCCCCGCCAGCGCCTCCCGCTGCAGCGACCGAAGCTGCGGCAGCGACGACTAACCCCGCCGGCGCTGGCGAGAACCCGCAGCTGCGCGGGACCGAGCATGCTCCTGAGCCCACGAATGGTGACGATGCCATCACGACGCTATCGCCGGCGGTGCGCCGCGCGGTGCTCGAGCATCATGTCGACCCGAGCAAAATCCGCGGCACCGGTAAGGACGGCCGCCTGACCAAGGACGACGTGCTCGCCGCCGCCGAAGCTGCCAAGGCTGGCGGGCCAGTCCACGAGCCGGAAGCGCGTGCTCCCGCATCACCGAGTGCTCCTGCGCACGCCAGCAGTCCTGTCAACTTGCTCCGGCCAAGAAAACTCGGTCCCTGCCTCCGCAGGGGAACGGAAAGAAGAGCGCGTGAAGATGACGCGCCTTCGCCAGACGATCGCGCATCGCCTGAAGGAAGCGCAGAACACGGCGGCGCTGCTGACGACGTTCAACGACGTCGACATGTCGGCGGTGATTGACGCCCGCGCCCGCTACAAGGATTTGTTCGAGAAGAAGCACGGCATCCGTCTTGGCTTCATGGGCTTCTTCGTGAAAGCGGTCGCGCTTGCGGCGAAGGACGTCCCCTCGGTCAACGCCAGCATCGAAGGCGATGAGATCGTCTATCACGACTATCTCGATGTCTCGGTCGCGGTGTCCGCGCCGAAAGGCCTCGTCGTTCCCGTTGTCCGCAACGCCGACCGCATGAGCTTCGCCGAGATCGAGAAGTCGATCGCCGCTTTTGGCAAGAAGGCCAAGGAAGGCGCGCTGACCGTCGACGACATGACGGGAGGCACCTTCACCATCTCCAACGGCGGCGTGTTCGGCTCGCTGCTGTCGACGCCGATCATCAATCCGCCGCAGTCGGCGGTGCTCGGCATGCACCGCATCGAGGAGCGTCCGGTGGTCAAGGACGGCCAGATCGTCGCGAAACCGATGATGTACCTGGCACTCAGCTACGACCACCGCCTGATTGACGGCCGCGAGGCAGTGACCTTTCTCGTCCGCGTCAAGGAAGCGATCGAGGACCCGACGCGCCTGCTGATCGACCTGTAATAACCCTGCGCTCTGCGAAGGCAGGAGCCTAGTCACTGGGTCCCTGCCTCCGCAGGGACACAAGGAAAGAATTGAATGGCAGAGAATTTCGACTTCGACGTGCTGGTGATCGGCTCCGGCCCCGGCGGTTATGTTGCCGCGATCCGCGCTGCGCAGCTTGGTCTCAAGACCGCCTGCGCCGAGAGCCGCGAGACGCTTGGCGGCACCTGCCTCAATGTCGGCTGTATCCCCTCGAAGGCGCTTCTCCACGCGTCTGAGTATTTCGACGCGGCGGCGAACGGTGCGATGGCCAAGATGGGCATCAAGGTCACGCCGGAGCTCGACCTTCCCGCCATGCACGCCCAACGCCTGGATGCAGTGAAGAGCCTGACCGGCGGCATCGAATTCCTGTTCAAGAAGAACAAGATCGAATGGCTGAAGGGCCGCGCAAGCTTCGAGAGCGCGGACACCATCAAGGTCGGCGACCGCACCGTCCGCGCCAAGAACATCGTCATTGCCACGGGCTCTTCGGTGACGCCGCTTCCCGGCGTCGAGATCGACGAGAAGATCGTTGTTTCCTCGACCGGCGCGCTGGAGCTGGAAAAGGTCCCGGGTCACCTGGTCGTCATTGGCGGCGGCGTGATCGGGCTGGAGCTCGGAAGCGTGTGGCGGCGCGTCGGCGCCAAGGTCACCTGCGTCGAGTTCCTCGACCAGATCCTGCCCGGTTTCGACGACGATGTCCGCAAGGAAGCCAACAAGATCTTCAAGAAGCAGGGGATCGAGTTCCGGCTCGGCACCAAGGTGACTGGCGTGACGGTCAACGGTGGCAAAGGCGACGCTCACGGTCGAGCCAGCCAAGGGCGGCGCAGCCGAGACGATGGAGGCCGACGCGGTGCTGGTGTCGATCGGACGCAGGCCGAACACCGAAGGCCTGGCGCTCGACAAGGCGGGCCTCCAGGTCAACCAGCGCGGCCAGATCGAGACCGACCACGAATTCCGCACGTCGGTCCCGGGCGTGTGGGCGATCGGCGACGTGATCCCTGGCCCGATGCTCGCTCACAAGGCCGAGGACGAGGGCATTGCGGTCGCGGAGAATATCGCGGGCCTGACCGGCATCGTAAACCACGATGTGATCCCGAGCGTCGTCTACACCATGCCGGAGATCGCCGGCGTCGGCCTGACCGAAGCACAGGCGCGCGAACATGGTGAGGTAAAGGTCGGCAAGTTCCCGATGCTCGCCAACAGCCGCGCCAAGACCAACCACGAGCCGGACGGCTTCGTGAAGGTCATCGCCGATGCGAAGACTGATCGCGTGCTAGGCGTATGGATGATCGCCTCGGTTGCCGGCACGATGGTCGCCCAGGCCGCGCAGGCGATGGAATTCGGCGCGACAAGCGAAGATATCGCTTACACCTGCCACGCCCACCCGACGCACTCGGAAGCGCTAAAGGAAGCGGCAATGGCGGTGACGGGGAAACCAATCCACATCTAGGTCGGTTACGTCGCCAGACTAAGGAGCCGGCGATGCAGAAACTGACGCTTTTGACATGCGCGTTGCTGCTCAGTTCCTGCGGTCCGAAGGCGCTTACCCTGCCCGAGGAGCCTATAGACCGCGCGGCAACATGTGGCGTCGTCGCGGCCAACAACGCGAGACTGGCGACGGCCGACATCAAGGCGCCTCTGTCATTCGAAGCGATCGGGCGGGTTCTTCACTATCCGTTGCTCGCAGGCTCCGCTGGAAAGACGTTCTCGCCGGATGCGGCGAGCGCCGTACAGACCCGGATGACCGACCTTCAGGACTCGATTGCCGATGGCAAATGGCAGCAATTGGTTCCAGCGTGCCAGGCCGCCTTTCCGCCCGCCTATGCGAAGGACGTATCGCTTCCAGCCGATCGGGTTGATGCTCATCTAGGCTGCTACGAGCTGAACGGATTCCTGAGTTCGGCGCTCAAGGACGGCAAGTATGGCAACGATCTGGCCAAGTTCCGCGAGGTAAACAGGAAGCTGGACCTGGTTCTTGGCGGCGAGCTGCGAAGCCGGGTCGGTTCCAATCTGCATCGCCAGCAAGAGGCGCGCCGCAAGGCGCTCGCGACAATCGCGAAGGCAGGCTCGCCAGTGGCAGTTTTGCAGGAGTGCGCTGCGCGGTTCGGCTAGGCTCCACAATCGCGGAAATGCGCGTCAGAAGGCTCCAGCGAGTTGGGCGCGCAGGCGTGGGAGAACGCGGTCCAGAAGACGCGAATCCTTCAGGTATCGGCGAGATCCGCTCGGGCCGAGCGAAAGGATCTGCCAGCAGGCGCGGGCGAGCGCGGGAACGCTCCCGCTAGAGGCTGCGGCAAGCTCGACGTTGACCCGAATCGAGGCTCGCGCCGCATTTTCGACGGCGCGCCGCGGCTGCGGAATACGCGAAGCGTGACGCTCGAACACGATGCGCATTTGCTTCTCAAACTCGGCGAGGTCGCGGCTGCCGCAAACGGTGAGTGAGTTGCCGTGAACGCGAAATGCCGTGGTCGACTTCTCATGGTAGCGGACCGGGCCGGCTCCGCTGAGCTTGAGCCACAGGTCCCAGTCGGCGGTGTACCAGAGCGCCTCGTCCATGCCGCCGCATGCATGCCAGGCGTCGCGTCGGAAAACGGGAGCTGGAACCGAGACGAAATTCTGAACCAGCAGGGACGACAAAACTTCGCGTTCGCTTAGCCGCCGCTCCTTCGGAAGCGGACACCGCCAGGCGCCGAGGCGCGCGCCATGCCGATCGATGATGTCGGTGGGACCGAGGTGCAAAGCAGCGTCGGGATCGGCTGAAATCCAATCGCGAACCGCCGCAAAACGGTCGCTTAGCCAAAGGTCGTCCTGGTGAAGCATGCAGACATGATCGGCCTTCGCGAGGTCAACGCCGACATTGGTTTTTGCCGTCCAGGCTTGCACGTCGGGCCGGCGGAGAAAGGTGATCGGCAGTCGCGCCGAATATTCCTCGACCACCTTCGCGGTTGCGAGATCCGGGCTGCTGTCGAGAACGATAATTTCCACGCGCTCGGAGACTTCGCCAATGAGAGAATTGAATGTCGTTCCGAGCCACTCGGCGCCGTTGTGAACCGGCATCACGACCGAAAGGATTGGCCGGGAGTTCACGCCGCCTTGCGCTCGATTTGAGCGACCTGGCCATCGGCGTCGCCGTCCGACGGAGCCTTGATGAATCGAGCCTCGTTGCCGCTGATGATCGCGAGCACGAAGCCACCAAGCAGCGTCTGGAGCCCAACGGCGCCGCCGATTGCCGACAGCACGAGGGGCAGAACCGAGGGAAGCGCGACATAGCCGCCGCTCGACCAACTGGAGACCACCGTCGCGAAGCCGAGCATCGAGGCCAGGATCATCGCGAGACCGCCAACGATGCAGCTTTCCAGCGTGATGAGATTGGACAGTCGCCGGATCGAAGGCCGAAGGATGCGGTATCCCTCGCGAACGCCGTGGATATGCATCGCGAGCGCCATGATGGCGGCGGAGTGTCCGCAGGTGAAGAGGAAGCCGCCGACGATTAGCCAACTTGGCCCGAACTGCTGCGGGCCGCTAAGCAATCCGGTCTGAAACATCAGGGCGAGAGTCGAGAATCAGTGTGCCTGCACCCATCGCCACTGCTGCCGGTACACCGAAGGCCCAGGTCGGGCTGAGCATGACAAGATACCGAAGATGCCTCCAGCCATCGCGCCAAGGGCGGAGGTGAGGCGGGCGGTCGCGAAGGTCTGGCGACAGCGTGGCTGGAACCTGGTCCATTCGCAGCCGCCTCAGGCTGGCCTTGATCACCATCTCGCTGGCGAATTCCATGCCCGAGCTGTTGAGCTGAAGCTTCTTGAACGTTTCGGCCGTCAGCGCGCGGATTCCGCAATGCGCGTCGTCGATACCCGAACGGAAAAAGAGGTTGAGAACGCCGGTCAAGAGGGGGTTCCCGATGTACCGGTTCTTCCACGGCATGGCGCCAGGCTCGATCCCGCCGAGGAAGCGTGAGCCCATGCAAATGTCTGCGCCGTCCTGTAGGCGGCCGATCATCGAGACGCAGTCGAGGAAGTTATAGGAGCCGTCGGCGTCGGCCATGACCAGATAGCGGCCCTTGGCCGAGGTCATGCCGCCGATCAGCGCGGCACCATATCCGCGCTGGTCGACATCGACGACCCGCGCTCCGTTCGCGACTGAGATGCTCTGGCTGCCGTCGGTGCTGCCGTTGTCGGCAACGACGATCTCGCCCTCGAGTCCGTATTTTTGCTGGATCGCGAACAAGGCGGTCCGCGCATTGGAGATGCAATGCTCGAGCGACTGCGCTTCGTTAAGACATGGGATGACGATGCTGACGTCGACCATTCGAGAGAAATCCCCAAATTTCAGCACACAACATGATCAATGTGCTCTGGGACTTCATCACCAGATTTGGTTTAGAACCCTTTAACAAAGCTCCTCCAAATTGCGGCCGCCGCCGCCCCCGTTGAAACAGTGCAGACAGGCGGTCGCTTTGATGTAGATGTAGGCGCGGGAACGGTGGCGGCGACAAACTCGAATGATTGAGCGCATGTTCGGCTGGGGCCGAGATAATGGTCGTCTTGCCCACATCCTGGTCCAGACGGCGGTGCAGACGATCCTGTGGTCGTCGGTCTTGCTCATTATCGGGCAAAGCAATTCCCTGACCGGTTCATACCTGCGTCAAGACTATGTCGTCCTGATTCTCGGCAGTATCGTGCTGCTGTTTATTGGGCTGAAATGGCCGAAGCTTCCTGCGCTTCCCGATTTTCTCGCTCGACCCTTGGCATGGGCGCTGGCGCTCGCGGTCTTGGCGGTGGGCGCTGCAGGAACATGGTTTGTGTTCGCAGACAATCCGCTAACGCGCGACGAGATCCTCGCAAATTTCGACGCCAAGATCCTCGCGGCTGGGCATCTGATCGGAAGACCGCCAGAGGTGTGGCGGCCCTATCTCGAAGCGCTCCAGCCTCAATTCATGCTCGCCGTTCCGAGCAATGTGGGTTGGCTGTCTAGCTACCTTCCGGGGAACGCGGCGATGCGCGCCATTGGGGAGCGCACCGTGGGTGCCGAGTTCGTAAGTCCGGTCATGGCCGCCCTGTCGGTGTTGCTCCTTTGGACCATCGGCCGCCGCAACTGGCCGCAGGATCGAGGCGCGCCGGTCTTGGCCGCTCTCCTTTGCGCAACGTCGGTGCAAGTCCTGGCGAATGCGATGGCTCCATTCGCGATGACCGCTCATCTTTTTTTCAATCTAGCCTGGCTGTGGGGCTATCAGCGCAAGAACGCGATCGGAGATTTATGTGCAATCGCCGCAGGCTTCGTTGCGACCGGCCTGCACCAGATTATCTTCCACCCATTGTTCGTCGCGCCCTTCGTCGTCCACATGTGGTTGACCGGCGAACGCCGGCGGGCGTTGCTCTACGTTGTCGCTTACGCAGCGATCGGCCTGTTCTGGGCGAGTTACTGGCAGATCATTCTGGCCGGAGCCGGCGCTGCGCAGGACAAAGCTTCGGCGATGGGCCTTTCCTCCCTGATGGCCCACGTTGTTTCCTTGGTCGCCGACTTTTCGGCTGACGCTCCACTGACGATGGCGGCGAACATCGCTCGCTTCATCGCCTGGCAGAATTTGGCGCTCATCCCCTTGGTGGTTGCGGCGTGGCCGGCGATCCGCAAGGGCGAAGGCATTGCGCGGCCGCTTGCGGCAGGGATCGGGCTGACGATCATCGCCATGTCCATCCTGCTGCCCTGGCAAGGGCTTGGCTGGGGCTATCGCTACTTGCACGGGCTGATTGAAAGTTTTTGCCTACTCGCCGGTTATGGCTGGGTTAGCGTCCGCGGCGATGAGCGGCGCTGGTTCTTCTTGGCCGCCGCAACGGTTGTCTCCCTGGTTGTAATCGTCCCGCTGCAGCTGAAACACGCCCGCGATTATTCCGCACCCCGCGCTCGCGCGTTCGAGCTTGCGAACCGCACCGATGCCGACATCGTCCTCATCGTCCCTGCAGAGGACTTGTTCGACGACCTCGTCCGCAACGATCCGGATTTGTCGAACCGGCCGAAGTTCATGGACGCGCGCAAGTTGAGCCCCGCGCAGGTCAGCGATTTGTGCAGCAAGTATCGCGTAGCCTTCTTCGACATCCGCCACGGCGTCGCGGCTGGCCTTCCCAATGCGATCTCGCGAGAAGAGCTCATGCATTACTTGGCAAGGTCCAGTCAGGTCGGCTGCGGCAAGCCAATTCCTTTGCATCGGCTGACAAGATGACCAGGGCAAAGCTTCGCCGCTGGCACATCTGGCTCGGCTGGGCGGCTGCCATTCCCGTGCTAATCTGGGTGATCTCGGGTCTGGTGATGGTTGCGCGGCCGATCGAGGAGGTGCGCGGATCAGGATTGCTGCGCGAGGGACAGCCGCTGCGCGTTCTCGGCACGCCGGTGCCGCCGTCGATCGCCGGCGTTCCGTTGAAGTCGCTCACACTCGAGCAGCGTGCGCCGGGGCCGCGGTGGGTGGTCGAGCTGGCGGATGGCAAGACCCGGCTGGCCGATCCGGCGACTGGCCTCCTGCTGCCGGGCTATTCGGCCAGCGACGCCAGCCGTGAGGTCGAGGTGCGCTACACCGGCAAGGCCAAGGTCCAGTCGGTGACACGGACCGATCCGCAGCATCCGCCGCTGGAGCTGCGCCGGCCGATCGCCTCCTGGAAAGTGGCAATGGACGACGGCACGCATTTCTTCGTCGATGCGTCCTCGGGCAGGATCGTCGCGACGCGCACGGGCTGGTGGCGGTTCTACGATTTCATGTGGGGCCTGCATATCATGGACCCGCAGACGCGCGAGGATACGCACAATCCGTTCGTCATCGTCCTTGGGATTGTCGCGCTGGCAATGGCCGTCCTCGGCACCATCACCCTGCCGATGACCATTCGCCGCCGAAGAGCGACGACGAACAAACCGGACTAGTTCAGAACAGCCACTCGCCGAGCGAAGCCAGCAGACCGACATCGCGGCGCTCGACGCGGGCCGGCGCAACCGCCGGGCATTCGAGGCAGCGCACCTGGATGCTCGGTCCGGCGAGGACGGTGCGGAGGTCCGCAATCGCCTGCGCGAGCTTGAG
Source organism: uncultured Alphaproteobacteria bacterium (assembly GCA_963750315.1). Lineage (GTDB taxonomy): Bacteria > Pseudomonadota > Alphaproteobacteria > Sphingomonadales > Sphingomonadaceae > Sphingomicrobium. The sequence continues at coordinate 30,479 of CAVVQF010000010.1, read as the reverse complement.
CTGGCCGTTGCCGAAGAAGGCGTAGCCGTCGGTCTCCGTGGAGCTATCGTCGCGCTCGGTGGTCGCGAGCATCTCGAGCAGTTGCTCCTTGAACGTCGGCGCGCGGTCGAGATAGGTCACCCCGCGCTCGTCGCCGAGCTTGGCCAGCTCGGCCGCCTTGGCGACCGCCTCGTCCATGCCGCCGAACCCGTCGACCAGGCCGAGCTGGCGCGCAGTGCCGCCGTCCCAGACACGGCCCTGAGCGATCTTGTCGATCTCCTGCGGAGTCTTGTGGCGCGACTGGGCGACGATGCCGAGGAAGCGGCCGTAGATGGAATCCACGCCCGTCTGCAGCAGCTTCTCGGCTTCGGGGGACGGGCCGTTATACACGTCCGGCTCACCTGAGAGCGGCGTCGTCTTGATGCCGTCGGCGCCAAGGCCGAGCTTGCCGAGGGTTCCCTCGAAGCTCGGCAAGATACCGAACACGCCGATCGATCCGGTAATGGTCGACGGCTCGGCGTAGATGAAGTCGGCCGGGGTCGAGACCCAGTAACCGCCCGAGGCCGCGACGCTGCCCATCGACACCACAACCGGAAGCTTGCGGCGTTTCGCTTCGAGGATCGCCTGGCGGATGCGCTCTGACGCGAGGACAGAGCCGCCGGGGCTGTCGACGCGCACCACCAGCGCCTTGAGGTTATTGTTGGCGAGGCCCTTTTCGATCAGCTGGGCGATCGTCTCGCCGCCGGCAGTTCCCGAGGGAGCCTTGCCGTCGACGATCATGCCCGCGACGGTGACGACTCCGATTGGGCCGCTCGACTGCCTGTCGATCGCTTCCTTCGCGTAACCGGCGAGCCTGATCCGCTGGTAGCCGCCAAGCGCATTGTCATCCTTGCCGCCAAGCTCGGCTAGGCGGCGCTCGAATTCCTGCCGGTCAGCCAGCTTGTCGACGAGGCCGGCGTTCAAAGCTGCCTTGGCGAGGTCGCCGCCCGCTGCCGCGACGGCGCCATTGGTGTCGCGGAGGTAAGGGTCGATCTTTGCCTGGGGGCGGTTCTTGAGCACGCCTTCGCGCCAGTTTTCGAGCAAGGCATTGCCGAGCGCCTGCGCGTTCTCGCGCGCTTCGGGCGACATGTCGTTGCGCGTGAATGGCTCGACCGCCGCCTTGTAGGTGCCGACGCGGTAGACGTGCGCAGTGACGCCGAGCTTGTCGAGCAGGCCCTTGTAATAGAGGTGCTGGCTGCCGGGGCCCGCGGCCGCGACGAGCCCGAGCGGGTTCATCCAGATTTCCGAAGCGGCGGACGCGAGCTGATAGCCGTCGTCGGTGTAGCCGGTCGCGTAGGCGATGACTTTCTTCGACTGCCGAACATCGCGGATCGCGTCGGCGAGGTCCGAAAGCGTTGCCTGTCCGCCGCCGGTGAAGCCGTCGAGGTCGAGGGCGACGACCTTCACTCGGCTGTCGGTCTTGGCGTTCTTGAGGACCGCGAGGAGGTCGCGGAGGCGATAATCGCGCGACTGGCTGCCGCCAGTGAGCGCTTCCGAGAGCTCGGCTCGCGAGGGCTGCTCGACTACTGCGCCGTTGAGATCGAGGGCGAGTACGCCATCGCCGACCGGGGTCGGCTTCGCGGACAGGCCGGCATAAAGCAGGCCGAAGAACATCAGCATGAAGATCAGCACCAAGGCGTCCTTGACGCCGACCAACAGCTTCCAAATCGCCCGGGCGAAGCGCATCCGACCTACTCTCCGAATTCAGTTTCTCGTCGGCAGCTAGCCGAGAACTACGTCTATTGCGAGGGCGCACGTCTTGCGCTGCGGCTGTTCCCCTGTACCGAAATGGACGATGTTCCGGCGGTTGCTGATCCTGCTTGCGCTCTTGCTGACGCCTGCCGCCGTGCAGGCGCGGGGGATCGAGCCGCGGTTAGTCGCGGAGGGGCCTGCTCCAGCCGGTGGCGAGGTCGAGCTGGCAATCGAGATGCGGACCGCGCCAGGATGGCATGGTTACTGGCTCAATCCTGGCGATGCCGGCCTGCCGATGGCGGTCAAATGGGTATTGCCCCCAGGGTATTCGGTCGGGCCATTGCGCTATCCGGTGCCGGGCCGGCTGAGCATCGCGGATATCATGAACTACGTCTACGAGCACGATTATGCCGTTCTGGTCCGGCTGAAAGTGCCGAAGGGCGCGAGCGGCGTCGTGCCGATCAGCGCGAGCGCCAACTGGCTTGCCTGCACCGACAAGATTTGCGTTCCTGAACGTGGGACGATGTCGGTGGACGTCACCGTCGGGAATGGCGCGCCGGAGAACCGCCAGCAATTCGACGAGTGGCGCCGGGCCTTGCCACGGCCGCTGGCGACGCAAGCCAGGTTCGAGGTTTCCGGCGATAAGCTGCGCGTCGCGGTCCCGCTCCCGCGAGATGTCGCGGTCGAGGACCCTTATCTGTTTCCATCCGCCGATGGAGCAGTCGATTACGCCGCGCCGCAGCATTTCCGTCGCCTCGACGACCTGCTGATCGCGGAACTCCCGCGCCGCGCTGCCGAGCCGGCTGAATTCGCGGGCGTGCTGTCCTACGGCCAAGGGAAGGGCTTGGAGTTTCATGCTGTCCGTGGCGCCGTGCCGAATGGCGGCAAGGCGATCGGCGATGCGGGATCGAACGCATTGCTCTGGGCGGTGCTCGGAGCCTTGGCGGGCGGCCTGCTGCTCAACCTCATGCCCTGCGTCTTCCCGATCCTCGCCCTGAAGGCGCTCCACCTCGCGAAGAGCGGCGGCGACGAGCGTGAGCGCAAGACGGGACGCGCTAGCCTACACGCTAGGGCGCCGTGGTCGGCACGGGAGCGCTGGGCGTTGCATTGCTCGCGATACGCGCGGCTGGCGCGGAGGCGGGCTGGGCATTTCAGCTGCAGGACCCGCGCACGGTGATGGTGTTGCTGTTGCTGGCGGTTGCGATCACCGCCAACCTTGCCGGCCTGTTCGAGCTTCCGGTTCTCACCGGTCGGATGCAACCTGCGGGCGGCTTTGCGACCGGCGCCCTTGCAGCGTTCGTTGCGACGCCCTGCGCAGGCCCATTTGTAGGGGCCGCGCTGGGAACAGCGCTGCTGCTTTCACCGGCGGGTTCGATCGCCGTATTTGCGGCTCTCGGACTTGGGCTGGCTTTCCCATTCCTGCTTGTCGCCTTTCATTCCCACGCTCAGAAGCCGGCTGCCGAAACCGGGGTCTTGGATGAAGCGCCTCCAACGGTTTCTGGCAATCCCGATGGCCGCGACAGCAGTTGCCGTACTTTGGCTGCTTTACCGCCAGGCGGCTTCGACCGGCCTCCTTATGGGATTGTGGGCAGCGTTCTGGTTGATTCTCTGCCTCAAAACCTTCGGCGACAGTCAGCACGGCAAGGTCAGCGGACGCTGGGGCTTCGCCGCCCTCCTTGTTGCCGCTTTGTTTGCGGTCACTTCTGCAATCCAATTGCCAGATCGTGCGGTCTCTGCACCTTCCTCGTCATTGGGCCAATCGCTGGAGCGAGCAAGCCGTCGCCGTACACCTTCGTATGGGCAAACCAGTTTTCGTCTACTTCACCGCCGACTGGTGCCTGACCTGCAAGGCAAACGAGGCTGGCGCGATTGAGCGGTCGGAAACTCAGGACGCCTTCAAGGCTGCCGGCGTTAGAACGCTCGTCGGCGACTGGACCAACGGCGATCCGGAGATCACGCGTTTCCTCGAAAGCCGGGGCCGGGCGGGCGTGCCGCTCTACCTTTGGTACGAACCGGGCAAGGAACCCGAGGAGTTACCGCAGGTGTTGACGCCTTCGATGCTTACCGACCGCGCTCGCCGGGCCCGCCGCTAGCCTTCGACCAGACCTTCTTTCCGGCGACCCAGGTTTCCAGCACCTCGGTGCGGGCGAGGTCCTGTGGATCGGCGGCGCTGATGTCGCGGTCGACGATGATGAAGTCGGCCCATTTGCCGGGCTCGAGTGCGCCGAACTTCTGCTCGGCGAAACCCGCGTAAGCCGCGTCGCGGGTGAAGCCGGACAATGCCTGCTCGAAAGTCACGCGCTCCTCCGGCATCCATCCGCCGAGCGGTTGGCCGTCCATGCCCTGACGGCTGACAGCAGCCGCGAGACCAGGGAACGGGTTTGGCGATTCCACCGGGAAGTCGGACCCGAACGCGATGCGCGCACCCGAGCGGATGACGGTCTGCCAGGCGTAGGCGCCTTTGAGGCGGTCCGGCCCGAGGCGCTTCTCGGCCATCAGGCGGTCGCTGGTTTCGTGGGTCGGCTGCATCGAGGCAATGATCCCGGCGGGCGCGAGGCGCGGGATGTCGGCGGGATCGACGATCTGGAAATGCTCGATGCGCCAGCGGCGGTCCTTGCCGTACTTCCGCGCGAGCTGCTCGTAGGTCGAAATGACTTGCGCATTGGCCGCGTCGCCGATCGCGTGGACGGCGATCTGCAGCCCGTGGCTCGCAGCCTCATCCGCTTTGGCGAGAAGCTCCGCATCCTTCAGGAATTGAAGGCCGTGCGTTTCGGGCTTGTCGGTGTACGGCCGCTTCAGCCAGGCTCCGCGCGAGCCGAGCGCGCCGTCGGCGTAGAACTTCACGCCGCCCATCCGCAGGCGATCGCCATACTGCCACGGCGTCGGACCGCTCGGTACGAGCGCGCGCATGTTTTGCACGTCGAAGGCATAGCTCATGATGCGGACGTTGAGCTTTCCGTTCTGGCCCGCCGTCTGCATCGCGGCCCAATCCGCCGCTGACGTGCCCATGTCCGCCGCCGCCGTGACGCCGACCGCAAGCAATTGCTCCTGCGCCTTGTCGAGCGCCTGTGCTAGCTGCGCGGGCGTTGACGCGGGAACCTTCGACGCCACGAGGTCCATCGCGGCATCGACCAGCAAGCCGGTTGGATTGCCGTTCGCATCGCGCTCGATCTTTCCGCCGACCGGGTCCTTGGTCGCGGCGGTAACGCCAGCCGCTTTCAACGCAGCGCTGTTGACGACCAGCGCGTGGCCATCGACGCGTTCCAGCACCACCGGTTTGTCCGGAACTGCGCGCGTCGAGATCGGCGGCCGTTGGGAAGCGGGAGTCGCTCCACAGTTCTTGGTTCCAGCCACGGCCGGACAGCCACGGATCGCTTGCATGGGCCGTCGAATAGGTGCGCAATCTTTGCTGCAGATCGGCGACCGAATTGGTACCGACGAGATCAAGTTGGAGCGCTGCGAAGCCGAGGCCCATCACGTGCCCATGAGCGTCGATCAGGCCGGGCAGCAAAGTGCGCCCGCCGACGTCGATCCGGCGCGTGATCGGCATGATCGCGGACTGACCGTCGCGCAGGACCTGCACGACCTTGCCCTTGTCGTTGATGACGAGCGCGTGGAACCGCTGCAGTTGGCCGTCGGGGCCGACCTGGATCCCGCGGGCATTGTCGATGAGAGTGTCGGCAAAAGCCGGCGAGGACAGGAGCACCGCGATGGCGGCAAGGAAGGCTTTGCGCATCGTCACGGCATAGCATTGTTCGGACCGCGCGGAAGGGCTAGGCCTCGCCGCCGATGCAGGACGCTCCCACGATCGACGACATCCGCGCGGCCGCCAAGCGTATCGAGGGCGCCGTTGTCCGGACCCCGATGCTCAAGAGCCGGACGCTCAGCGAAATCATCGGCGCCGAGGTCTGGCTGAAGTTCGAGAACCTCCAGTTCACCGCCGCCTACAAGGAACGCGGCGCGCTCAACAAATTGCTGCAGCTGACGCCGGAGGAGCGCGCGCGCGGCGTGATCGCGGCATCGGCCGGCAATCATGCGCAGGCAGTCGCCTATCACGGCAGCCGGCTCGGCATTCCGGTGACCATCGTGATGCCCGAGCCGACGCCGACGATTAAAGTCACGCAGACCGAAGGGCATGGCGCGACGGTCGTTCTGTTCGGCGCGATGTTCGACGACGCTTACGCCAAGGCGCGCGAGCTGGAGGCGGCGGAAGGGTATGTCTTCGTCCATCCATTCGACGATGCGGAGATCATCGCGGGCGCGGGGACGGTCGGCATCGAAATGCTGGAGGATGCGCCGGATCTCGACACGATCGTTGTCCCGATCGGTGGCGGTGGACTGATGTCGGGCATTGCAACGGCGGCGCGCGCACTGAAGCCGGATGTCGAACTGATCGGCGTCGAGGCGGAGCTCTATCCGTCGATGAAATGCGCGATCCAGGGCACCAACCTGCCGCTGGGCGGCGATACGCTGGCCGAAGGCATTGCGGTCAAGGAGCCGGGGCAGCTCACGTCGCGGATTCTGAAGGAATTGGTGGACGACATTGTCCTGGTTCCGGAGCGCGACATCGAGCGCTCGGTCGCCATGCTGGTCGGGATCGAAAAGACCGTCGTTGAGGGTGCGGGTGCAGCAGGCCTTGCGGCACTACTTGCCGAGCCGGAACGCTACGCCGGCAAGAAGGTCGGCACGGTACTGTGCGGCGGCAACATCGACACGCATTTGCTCGCCAATGTGCTGGTGCGCGATCTCGTCCGTTGCGGGCGCATTGCGCGCCTTCGAGTCAACGCCCAGGACCGCCCCGGCGCGCTCGCCGCAATCACCGCCAAGTTCCACGAAGCAGGCGTCAACATCATCGAGATCAATCATAGCCGCATTTTTACGCGGCTGCCGGCAAAGGACACGCTGATCGAAGTCGAGTGCGAAGCGCGCGACGCGGAGGCAATCGACGATGTCGTGAAACGGCTGGAATCCGCCGGATTTCACGTCGAGCGGGCGTCGCTGGACTAAGTCCTCACCGCTTCGACACTTTCCCACTACGGGACAGCGGCGACTCTTAACCCTCTTTTCGAGGGGGCCAACTCTTTTCAATAGCGTTTACCAGTCGCATAAAGTGTTGCGTAACCATCTGGGAGGCGAGTCCGCTTGAGCGCACCGTTTCGGTTCCCGAAGTTCTTTGTGACCAACCCTTCGCCGTGCCCCTATTTGCCGGGCAAGGTGGAGCGTAAGGTTTTCACCGAACTGTCGGGCCGCCATGCGGGCGAACTCAATGAGGCGCTCGGGCGGATTGGATTCCGCCGCAGCCAGTCGGTCGCTTACCGGCCGAGCTGCATCGATTGCTCCGCCTGCGTGTCGGTGCGCGTCCTCGCCGCTGAGTTCACGGCCACGGGCACGCAGCGCAAAATGCTGCGCAAGAATTCCGACCTGGAAGTCACGGCTTGCAAGCCGTGGACGACGCAGGAGCAGTATGAGCTTCTCCAGCGCTATCTCGAGGTTCGGCATCCGGGCGGCGGCATGGCCGAAATGGACGAGAGCGATTTCGCCGACATGGTCGAGCAAACGCCCGTCCGCACCTATCTCGTGGAATATCGCGAGCCGTCGAAGGACGGTAAGCCCGGCAAGCTCGTCGGCGCCTGCCTGTCGGACCAGCAGGGTGACGGCCTGTCGATGATCTACAGCTTCTTCGACACGGGGCCGGGATCGCGGAAGGGCCTCGGCACCTACATCATTCTCGACCACATCATTCGCGCGGCGCGGGCAGGGCTGCCCTACGTCTACCTCGGCTATTGGGTCGAGGGCTCGCCGCGCATGGCCTACAAGACCCGCTTCCGCCCGCTCGAACGCCTCGGCCGCGACGGCTGGCGGCGGATGGAAGAGGTCGAACTGGAAGCGGCAGCAGCGGCGGATGGCCTCCGGAGCAGCTCAGCCTGCCGATCCGCGGCGATCGCAAGAAGCTGCTGATCAACGCTTAATCCGTAACGGATCCAATTCCGCCAAGTCCCGGCAAGTCAGTGTTAACTTGGTCGCGGGGCAAGCGCATGCTGCTGACAAGCCAAAAGGAAGAAAGGCGGAGCGCCGTTTCCAGCGCCCCGCCTCTTCACCCACCCCTCGGGAATTTCGTTACGCTACTGCCGCCGCAGGCGGGTCCAACTCTTCGGAGTCCGGATCGCGCAGCACGTAGCCACGGCCCCAGACGGTCTCGATGTAGTTGGCGCCGCCGCAAGCCAGGCTGAGCTTCTTGCGCAGCTTGCAGATGAAGACGTCGATGATCTTGAGTTCGGGCTCGTCCATTCCGCCGTAAAGGTGGTTCAGGAACATTTCCTTGGTCAGCGTCGTGCCCTTGCGGAGCGAAAGCAGCTCCAGCATCGCATATTCCTTGCCGGTCAGATGCACGCGGGCGCTGTCGACTTCGACGGTCTTGGCATCGAGGTTCACGGCGAGCTTGCCGGTGCGGATGACCGATTGCGAATGGCCCTTCGAGCGGCGCACGATCGCATGAATGCGGGCGACCAGCTCATCGCGGTGGAATGGCTTGGTGACGTAATCGTCAGCGCCGAAGCCGAGCGCGCGGACCTTGGAATCCATCTCGCCGATGCCCGACAGGATCAGGACCGGCGTGCCGACCTTCGCGGTGCGAAGTTTCTTCAGGACGTCGTAGCCATGCATGTCGGGAAGATTCAGGTCGAGGAGGATGATGTCGTAGTCATACAACTTGCCGAGATCGAGGCCCTCTTCCCCGAGATCGGTGGTGTAAACGTTAAAGCCTTCGGTACCCAGCATGAGCTCAATGCTCTTTGCGGTCGTCGGCTCGTCCTCGATCAGCAACACGCGCATTTTGATTTCCCCCCACCTTCGACCCCTGGAGAGCGACGCGAAGCGTTACGCTCTCTTAACGGCCTTGAAGCGGTCATTAACCATTCGATGTCTGAAGGCAAAAGGTTAATAATGTGTAACGCGCTGGATTCCCTCGGAATCGTTGCGCAGGAGTCACAGACGGCTTTCACTCCTGGTTGCGAGGGAAACGCCGCGATGCAGCCGGTGGATTGCGTCGCCACCGTGTTCCTCGCAATGACGGCGGGTGCTTAACGAACGCATCCTCTTCATCGACGTCGAAGCGATGGTCATCGACAAGCCGGCGGGCCTGCCGGTCGATACGCCGCGCCGAGGCGGCGACAGCGTCGTCGCGCGGCTCAGTGAGCTGAAGCAGGGCTTCCAGCGGCCGCCGACCCCGATGCACCGGTTGGACCAGGATACGTCGGGATGCCTGTTGCTGGCGCGGTCGCCGAAAGCGCGGTCGATCCTGCAACAGGCGTTCGAAACGCGGCAGGTCGAAAAATATTATCTCGCGGTCGTCGATGGGGCGATCGAGCAGGACGAGGGCGTGATCGATCTGTCGCTCGGCAAGAAGTCGAGTGAAAAGGCCGGCTGGCGGATGGTTGTCGATCCCAAGGGCGACAAGGCGGTCACCAACTGGCGAAAGCTTAAGGTCCGTGAGGGACGTACCCTGGTCGAGTTTCGGCCGATCACCGGCCGCACCCATCAACTGCGCATACACGCGCGCGAGGCGTTCGGGCGCGGGATCGTCGGCGACCGGGTCTATGGCGTGCCGGGCGGGGAGATGCTGCTTCACGCGTCGCGGCTGGTCGTGCCGCGCGAGAAGAAGGCGGCGATCGACGTCAGCGCGCCAGTGCCGGACTATTTCGGGGACTGGGGCGATGAAGCCTGAGGACGTCGTCATCCCCGAAGACGCCCTTAGCGAAAGCTTCCTCGCCGCGACTGGGCCGGGTGGGCAGAACGTCAACAAGGTCGCGACGGCGGTACAGCTGCGCGTCGATCTGTATCGGCTCGCCCTTCACCCCGATGCCTATGAGCGGCTGAAGCAGATTGCGGGCAGCAAGGTGACCGGAGGCGGCGAATTGCTGATCACCGCGCGCAAGTACCGGACGCAGGACGCCAATCGGCAGGATGCGCGGCGGCGGCTGGCGGAAATGATCGCCGCTGCCCATATCGTCCAGGCGAAGCGCAGGCCGACGCGTCCCAGCCGGGCGGCGAAGGCCCAGCGCGTCGATAAGAAAAAGCAGCGCAGCGCCGTGAAGCAGGGCCGCGGAAAGGTTCAATTCGACTGATGTACGACTTCAAGATTGCCGCGGCGGACAAAAAGATGATGTACCGCGACCTGCTGAGCGCGGTCGAAGGCCTGACGGCGGGCGAGCCAGATGCGATCGCTAACATGGCCAATGTCGCGGCGTTGATCTGGGAAACCCTGCCCGATCTGAACTGGGCGGGCTTCTACCGCAACGTCGATGGCGAGCTCATTGTCGGGCCTTTCCAGGGTCGCCCGGCGTGCATCCGCATCGCGTTCGGTCATGGCGTCTGCGGCGCGGCCGCTGAGACGCTTCAGGTCCAGCGCGTCGAGGACGTCCACGCCTTTCCCGGGCATATCGCTTGCGATGCCGCTTCCGCCAGCGAGCTGGTCGTTCCAATCGTGCGCAACGGAAAATTGATCGCGGTGCTCGACCTCGACAGCCCTACGCCCTCGCGGTTCACGGAAGAAGATGAAGCGGGCTGCGTCGCCGTGTGCGAACAGCTCGCGAAAATTCTTTAGCTGAGTTGCTCCAGCCGCTCGTCGCTGAGCGAGCCGGGAATGATCATCACCGGGCAGGGCAGCTTGCCGGCATCCGCCCCTGTGAAATGAGCCACTAATGGCCCCGGACTTCCTGCAGGTGCAGCGCCAAGCACCAGCGCCGTTACCTCCGTGCGCTCCCCGACATATTCGCGGACGACCTTGGTCGGCTCGCCTGAGCGGATGACGATCGATGGCTTGAGGCCCGAAATCGTCCATGATCTCGCCGACCGCGCCGCTCACGACTCCCTCGATGCGGAGGGTCTGTTCTTCCTCGATGGCAGCTTGAACACCGCCCCACTGGACGAAATCCTGCGGCTCGACGATCGCCAGCACCTCGACCAGGCCGTCCGTCTTGATCGCCCGACGCGCTGCGAACCGCAGCGCCACGCGCGCTTCGGAGCTATCGTCGATCACGACGAGATAGGTGCGTTTGGGCTCAGCTTCTCCCATCTGGAACGAGTGCTGCGTTAATCCGTCGTTCAGCGCAAGCGGCATCGCTTGACGCCGTCGCCCACTTGACCCCAACCGCCGCATTGGCTTTGACCAAACGGCCTGTTCAAGCGGAAAGACGCTCGATGCCCACCGAACTCAAAATGCCTGCCCTTTCACCGACCATGGAGGAGGGCACGCTCGCCAAGTGGCTCGTGAAGGAAGGCGACGACGTGAAGTCGGGCGACATCCTCGCCGAGATCGAAACCGACAAGGCGACGATGGAGTTCGAAGCGGTCGACGAAGGCAAGATCGCGAAGATTCTGGTTCCCGAAGGAACGGACGGCGTGAAGGTCGGTGCTCCGATCGCGATCCTGGCGGGTGAGGGCGAGGACGTGTCCGCCGCGGCTCCCAAGGCTGACACGGCTCCGGTTGAGGCGCCGCAAGGCGGCCGCAGCGTCCCCACCGAAGGCCGACGAAACGCCGAAGAGCGCCCCTGCTCAGGCTCCCGTCGAGACGCCGCCGGCTCCAGCTCAACCGGCCGCTGCTCCGCGCGCGGAGGGCGATCGCGTGAAGGCTTCGCCGCTGGCCCGTCGGTTGGCGCAGGCGCAGAACATCGATCTCAACGCGCTGCAGGGTAGTGGCCCTGGCGGCCGTATCGTTCGCGCGGACATCGACTCCGCGGTCGGCAAGGCGCCTGCTGCGGCTCCGGCAGGCGCTCCCGCCGGTGCTCCGGCAGTGGGCAGTCACGCAGTGCTGCCGGGACCGATGGAGCAGGCGATCCCTCACGAGGCGATCAAGCTTACGAACATCCGCAAGACGATCGCTCGCCGCCTGACGGAATCGAAGCAGCAGATCCCGCACATCTATCTGACGGTCGACATCCAGCTCGACGCGCTGCTGAAGCTTCGCGGCGAGCTCAACGCCGGCCTCGAAAGCCGCGGCGTGAAGCTGTCGGTCAACGATTTGCTGATCAAGGCGCTGGCGCAGGCCCTGATCGAAGTGCCGGACTGCAATGTCAGCTTCGCCGGCGACCAGCTCTTCAAATATAGCCGCGCCGACATTTCCGTCGCCGTTTCGATCCCGGCAGGCCTGATCACGCCGATCATCGTCGGCGCCGACACCAAGAGCGTGTCCGCCATCTCGACCGAGATGAAGGACCTCGCGGGCCGCGCGAAGGAGGGCAAGCTCCAGCCGCAGGAATATCAGGGCGGCACCGCCAGCCTAGCAACATGGGCATGTACGGCATCAAGCAGTTCGAAGCCGTCATCAATCCGCCGCAGGGCATGATCATGGCCATCGGCGCTGGCGAGAAGCGGCCCTATGTCATCAACGACAGCCTTCAGATCGCCTCTGTGATGAGCGCGACCGGAAGTTTCGATCACCGCGCCATCGACGGCGCCGACGGAGCGAAGCTGATGCAGGCATTCAAGCGACTGGTTGAAAACCCGCTCGGCATGCTGGCCTGAGATGAAGTGGCTGACGGCACTGCTCATCGGAGCAATCCTGGGCATCGTCCTGCCGACGGCAATCGACGCGCGCTCGGCGGTCTGGATGAGCAGCTGGGCGGGGTGGGGCACCATCCGCCCGCTTGAGGGGTCGCCGGGGCTCCTGCTGTCGATCCCGTTGTTCCTGGGCGGCGCGCTGTTCCTGCGCATGGTCTTCAACTGGCACAGCCGCTGAGCCGATGAGACTGACAGCAATCCGGTCAGCTGTAGCGGCGTTGCTCGCCGCCGTCGCCGGATCCGGCATCATGGCAATGATCGAGATGTTTTCTTCTCCTTACGCGACCACCGGAGTTTACGAGATCGTGGCGCTCGTAGCGCTTCCGCTTTGCCTTGCCGGGATATTGATCGCCGAGCAGGCTCTCATTCGTTTCGACCCCGACGCGCACCTGTACAAAATCCACTGGGCTCTGATGGCCGGCGGGTTCGCAGGCACGGTCGTCTGCCTCCCGTTCGTCCTTTACGGTGGCGCTGAGCCGACGCTCGGACCCGTGTTCGGCTCCATGAGCGGCCTTGCCTATTGGTTGCTGTCCGAGAGACGGCTGGGACCTAGCCGCGTTCCGAGCGAAGGCTGACGATGGCCATTTCCATGGAGCGCGCTCCAGTTATCCGTGCGACCGCAATGCCGACGCACCTCAATCCGTATGGCGGAGTGTTCGGCGGCTGGCTGATCAGCCAGATGGCGCTCGGCGCTGGCAGCGAGGCTTCGCGCGTGGTTCGCGGCAAGGCGGTGCTGGTCGCGGCGGACGAGCTCCGGTTCAAGGGCGCGCCGAGCGTCGGCGACGAAGTCTCCGTCTACGTCGAGCTGCTTGAAAGCGGGCGGACGTCGCTCACTTATCAGGCGGAAGCAATTTCGCGCGAACGGCACGGCGATGCCGAGACGCGCGTTGCATGGGGGCGCTTCAAGTTCGTTGCGCTCGACGAGAATGACAGGCCGCGCGAAGTCGCGGGACAAGAGGGAAGTAATGGCTGAATCCTACGACGTTATCGTGCTCGGCTCCGGCCCGGGCGGTTATGTGGCCGCGATCCGCGCTGCCCAGCTTGGCCTCAAGACCGCGATCGTCGAACGCGAGAACCTCGGGGGCATCTGCCTCAACTGGGGCTGCATCCCGACCAAGGCGTTGCTGCGGACAGCCGAGATCTTCCACCAGATCCAGCATGCCGACGCCTACGGGCTCGAAGCGATCAAGGCGGGCTTCAAGATCGACAAGGTCGTCGCCCGTAGCCGCGCGGTTGCCAAGCAACTCAATCAGGGCGTCACGCACCTGATGAAGAAGAACAAGATCACCGTGCACATGGGCGAGGGGAAGATCACCGCGAAGGGCAAAATGTCGGTGACCGGCGCCGACGGCAAAGCCACGGAACTTGCTGCCAAGCATATCATCATCGCCACCGGCGCGCGGGCGCGCGACCTGCCGTTCGCAAAGGCCGACGGCAAGCGCATCTGGACCTATCGCCATGCGATGACTCCGACGGAAATGCCGACCGAGCTTCTGGTCATCGGCTCCGGCGCGATCGGGATCGAGTTCGCCAGTTTCTATGCCGACCTCGGCGCCAAGGTGACGGTCGTCGAAATGCTCGACCGCATCGTCCCGGTCGAGGATGCGGAGGTTAGCGCTTTCCTGGAAAAACAAGTGACCAAGCAGGGCATGCAGGTACTGACATCCGCTGGCGTCGAAAGCCTGACCACCGACGCCAAGGGTGTGGTTGCAAAGATCAAGGCCAAGGACGGCAAGGTCACCGAGCATCGCTTCAGCCATGCCATCGTCGCGGTCGGCATCGTCCCGAACACGGAAAACATCGGGCTCGAAGCGCTCGGCGTGAAGACGACCAAGGGTCACATCGACACCGACCCGATGTGCCGCACCAACGTGCCCGGCCTGTGGGCGATCGGCGACGTGACTGCTCCGCCCTGGCTCGCGCACAAGGCCAGCCACGAGGGCGTGACCGCGGCCGAAGCGATCGCCAAGGAACTCGGCAACAAGGATGCGCACCCGCACGCGACCGATGTGAAGAATATTCCGGGCTGTACCTACTGCCGCCCACAGGTGGCCGTCGGTCGGCCTGACCGAGGCGAAGGCCAAGGAAGCCGGCTATGACGTGAAGGTCGGCAAGTTCCCCTTCATCGGCAACGGCAAGGCGATTGCGCTCGGCGAGACCGAGGGCTTCGTGAAGACGGTGTTCGACGCGAAGACCGGCGAGCTGCTCGGCGCGCACATGATCGGCGCCGAAGTCACCGAGCTGATCCAGGGCTACACCGTCGGCAAGACTGCGGAGTTGGTGGAAGACGACTTCATCCAGACCGTCTTCCCGCACCCGACTCTCAGCGAAATGATGCACGAGAGCGTGCTCGCCGCGTTCGGGCGTGTGATCCACATTTGAGCCCGCCCGACGCAGACGCAACCGGCACGCACCATTTCGTGCCCGATCCGCGCAATGCGGAGGTGCTGATCGACATCAACGGGACGCATTTTCCGCGTCCGCAGGCGACGGTGTCGGTATTCGACAGCGGGTTCATGCTTGGCGACGGCGTTTGGGAAGGCATTCGCGTCCACCAGGGGCGGCTCGCTTTCCTCGATCGCCATCTCGACCGACTCTATCGCGGGGCCAAGGCGATCGCGATGGATATTGGCGTTTCGCGCGAGGATCTGGAGCGGCGGCTCTACGTCTTGCTCGACGCTAACAAGATGGGCGGCGACGGCGTTCACATCCGCCTGATGGTGACGCGCGGCATTCGCTCGACGCCGTATCAGGACCCGCGCGTGGTGATCTCGCCGGCGACGGTCGTGATCATTCCAGAGTGGAAGGCGCCGGTCCCCGAAACCGCGACGCGGATGCTGAAGTTGTTCACCGTCCACGTGCGGCGCGGCTATCCGGACGTGCAGGACCCGAAGCTCAACAGTCATAGCAAGTTGAACTGCATCACCGCCTGCATCCAGGCGGCCGAGGCTGGCGCGGACGAGGCGCTGATGCTCGACCCGCACGGCTTCGTCGCGACTTGCAATTCGACGCACTTCTTCATCGTCCGCAATGGCGAGGTGTGGACGTCGAGCGGCGACTATTGCCTCGACGGCATCACGCGCGGGCTGGTGATCGAAGTCGCGCGCGATGCGGGCATTCCGGCGTTCGAGCGCAACTTCTCGCTGACCGACGTCTACGGGGCGGACGAGGCCTTCACGACGGGCACCTTCGGGGGCGTTGCGCCGGTCGGAACGATCGACGGCCGGGTTATTGGAACCGAGCGCGGACCGATGGTCGAGCGGTTGCAGCAACTCTACCGGAAGCAAACTCGATCAGGACGTGGCCGGGCGCGGTCGTAGGCCGTGACTATCCGCATCGCCATGTGGTCGGGTCCCAGGAACCTTTCCACGGCGATGATGCGAAGCTTCGGGAGCCGAACCGACACGACCGTCAGCGACGAGCCCTTTTACGGGGCCTACCTCCAGCAAACCCGCGATCCTCAGCCGATGGCGGACGAGGTCATCGCATCGATGGATTGCGATTGGGATCGCGTTGCCCGGACGCTGACTGGACCGAGCCCAGATGGCGCGGCGGTCTGGTACCAGAAGCACATGGCGCACCACATGGTCGGGCCCATCGGACACGACGATCTGCCCGGTCTCCGCCATGCTTTTTTGATCCGGGATCCGTCGCGGGTCGTCGCCAGCTACTCCGCCAAGCGGGTCGCGGTTCGGCCCGACCATCTCGGCACGGCGCGACAGGTCGAACTCTTTGATCGGGAGGCTGACCGGCTCGGCCGTCGCCCCGCCGGTGGTCGACAGCGCCGACGTGCTCGACAATCCCGAGGCGACTCTGACCTCGCTTTGCGAAGCGCTCGACATCCCGTTCGATCGCGCAATGCTCAGCTGGGCGCAGGGCCTGCGCGACACGGACGGCATCTGGGGATCGCACTGGTACGACGCCGTTGCAAGCAGCACCGGCTTCGGCCCGCCCGACAACCATCCGCTCAACCTGACCGCCGAAGAACAGGCAGTGGCGGACGCCTGCAGACCTGACTACGAACGTCTTTCGAAATACGCGCTGAGGGGGCCTCAATGATCCGTCGACTGCTGATTGCCGCTGCTTTGCTTTCATCCACCGTCGCCGCAAATGCCGCGTCGGTCATCACGGCGGAGCGGTACCTCGACGTCGAAACCGGGCGCTACGTTCCCAACCCGGCGATCTTCGTCGATGACAGCGGTCACATCACGTCCATCGCCGATGCGCGAACCGTGAAGTGGGGCGCCGACGTCAAGCATATCGATCTTGGCAACCGCACCGTGCTGCCGGGTCTCATCGACATGCACACGCACCTCGGGCCGGCCGACATCGCCGGCTATCGATTCCTCGAATATACCGACAGCTTTTGGCCGATCGTGGCGGCAGCGAGCGCGCGCGACATGCTCGACGGCGGGTTCACGACCATGCGCGTCGTCGGCTCGAGCGATTGGGAAGATGTCGGCCTGAAGCAGGCGATCGAGGCTGGTTACGTCATCGGCCCGAGGATCATCGGCGCTGGCCATGCGCTCGGCGCGACGGGCGGCCATTGCGACGACACTTACCTTCCCCCCAGCCTTCAGAAGAAGGGGAAGGAAGAGGGCATCGGCGACAGTCCCGACGAGCTGAAGTATCAGGTCCGCCGCCAGCGCAAGTTCGGCGCGGAAGTGATCAAGGTCTGTGCAACGGGCGGCGTCTTCTCGCGCGGCGACACGCCGGGGCAGCAGCAGCTGACGGAGGAAGAACTTCGCGCGATCGCTGACGAGGCGCACATGCAGGGCCTCCGCGTCGCTGCGCATGCCCATGGCGCGAGCGGCATCAATGCAGCCATTCGGGCCGGCATCGACACGATCGAGCATGCCAGCCTGCTCGACGACGAAAGCATCCGTCTCGCCAAGGCGCGCAAGCGGCCGGTCTGGTTCTCGATGGACATCAAGAACACCGACTACACGCAGGCGGAGGGCAAGAAGAACGGCGAGCTGGAGGAGAATATTCGCAAGGACCGGGAGATCGGCCAGATCCAGCGCGACAACTTCCGCAAGGCCAACCAGGCGGGCGTGCGCATGCTGTTTGGTTCGGACGCCGGTGTGATGCCGCACAAGATGGTGCCGCAGCAGTTCGCGGTCATGGTCCAGTACGGGATGACCCCGCTGCAGGCGATCCAGGCGGCGACCAGGAACGCGTCGGAGGCATTGGGCCGCAACGATGTCGGCGAGATCCAGGTCGGACGCTATGGCGATCTCGTCGCCTACGACGGCGATCCGCTCCAGGACGTGCGCGTTCTTGAGCATCCGGTAGCGGTCGTGAAGGGCGGCGAACTGGTTCCGCGCGACCACTAGGCCTTTCGTCCAGATTGAGCCGGCATCCGTCCCATGCGTTGGGGCGGCATGCCCGAGATCGATCGCGATAAGGTTCGCAAGGACTTCGCCGAGGCCGTGAACATGACCGCCTCCGAATTGAAGGACTGGCTGGACAGCCGAGAGAGCAAGTCGGTCGGCTGGAAGGGCAAAGACGGCAAGGGCAAAGGCGAAAGCGTCGGCCACGCCAGCGGGCGGCGGATCGTCGTCATCCTTGGCAAGAAGAAGGCAGACCTCACCGACGACGACTACGCCCACATGCGCAAGGTCGTCGGCTATGTTCGCCGGCACCGCGCGCAGGAGCCCGCGAACATCGCCACCTCGCGGTGGCGCTATTCGCTTATGAATTGGGGCAACGATCCGTTGAAAAGCTAGTCCCCGCGACCAACATCCGTTGCGAATGGCGTTCGAGAGACAAATCGAACGAGCGGAAAGGGTGATGAAATGAAGCGCGGCTTTTGCGACGATATCGAGCGGCTGACGATCGACAATGAAGACTTTCGCCGCGTCCTTTATACCGGCGGGCATCTGCAGCTCGTACTGATGACCCTTCAGCCGGGGAAGAGATCGGCGAGGAAGTCCATGCCGACCGCGACCAGTTCTTCCGTATCGAGGAAGGACAGGGTTCCATCGATATCGACGGCCGCGAAAACCCGGTGCAAGGCGACTTCGCCGTGATTGTCCCTGCCGGCGCGCGTCACAATGTCCGCAACACCGGGACCGAGCCGCTTCGACTTTACACGATCTACGGACCGCCGGAGCACAAGGACAAGATCGTGCAGGCGACCAAGGCCGATGCGGATGCCCGCCATTCGCATGAAGAATGGGACGGCGCGACGACGGAGTAATCGACAGCCGTTGCGCCGCGCGGAAGCCGCCCTAAGCTGCCGTCATGCTCCATCGCCTGATCATCGCCGCCGCTCTCGCTTCGAGCGGCACCCAAGAAGGGCGTTTGGCACCAATTGCCTAATGTCTGCTTTCCACGCAAAGCGGACGTTAGCGCCGTTCGACCGCTTCGAACGTTCGAACTCTCAATATGAGTGTCCTGCAGCAGTTTGATGTCCAAGCGGTCGCCGACGGCGAAGCGACCGACCTGACGGTCCGCGAAGGGGAGGGGCCGGCCCGCCACTACCGCATCGAAGGCGGCGAGCAGACCGATTACGCGCGCTTCTTCGCCGAGATTGCGGCGGACTACGGCACTCGGGCGCCCGTCTCGTCGGAAGCGCCGCGGGCGGCGCCGTCGGGCGTTCCCTGGCGACCGCTGATCGTCGACAACCTCAGTGAGCAAACGCTGGCCGGCTATGGCGATCCTGCAGTTTTGAAGGTCGAGGACGGCTGGGTGCTGACGGCGACGTCGAACGATGCGCTGGATGCCTTTCCGATCCTGCATTCGACCGACCTCGAGCATTGGGAGCATCGCGGGTTCGCCTTTCCGGACGGCCATGCGCCGGTCTGGGCGCGGCACGGCAGGCGAATGCGGCCGATTTCTGGGCGCCGGAGATGGCAAAGGTCGGCGAGGAATATTGGCTCGTCTATACTGCACGGGATCAGACCGGCGCCCTGGCGATCGGGCTGGCTCGGGCGCCAATTCGCCGTTCGGGCCGTGGGCCGACAATGGCGTGCCGATGATCACCGGCGGCAAGATGCTGACGCCCGGTGGTCCGGCGAGCGGCGGAGTGATCGATAGCCATATCTTCGTCGACGATGACGGGACGCCGATCCTGTTCTGGAAGCAGGACACCAATGGGCTCTGGCCGCGTCCGCTGGCGGGCCTGCTACGCGAGCATCCTGAGCTGATCGAGGAGTTGTTCGAGACCGGGCGCGACCGGCGGACGGCCGCCTTCGCTGCAGCCATCCAGCCGTGGGCGAACACTCGCCGCTCGATGGAGCGCTTCTTCTGGATGCAACCGCTGATCGAAGCGGCACTCGACAATTGGGTGCGGGTTAAGCCGGTGCTGATGAAGGTCGAGAAGGCCCGGGACATCGTCGAAGCGATGCGTACGCCAATCCACGCGCGGCGGCTGGCGACGGACGGGCGCTCGTTCATCGGGGAGGAGCAGGTCGTCCTGGCCAACGATCTCGATTGGGAGGGGCATCTGATCGAGGGGCCGTTCGTGACGAAACAGGAGGGCCGCTACTGGATGTTCTATGCCGGCAACGACTTTTCGACGCCGGCCTATGGCATCGGCGTCGCGGTCGCCGACCATCCGCTTGGCCCTTATCGAAAGCGCCCAGAGCCGTTGCTCAAATCGAACAGCCAGTGGTGGGCGCCGGGCCATGCCTCGGTCGCGCCGGGCGCGGATGGAAGGCCGCAGTTGTTCTTCCACGCCTTCTTCCCGGGCCAGTGCGGCTACAATGCGTTTAGGGCGCTGCTGACAGTCGGGCTGGAGTTCGGCCGCGAGCGACGTGGAGTTGCGGCCGGTTTGAAGAGGCGGGCGCGGCTCGTGACCGCGCCCGGCCGAGTTCATTTCCCGTTGAGCATCCGGTCGATGTCGACGCGGCTCTTCTTCCATTCTTCCTTCGTCTTGCATTCCTGCTTCGCCACGCGGCTACCGACGATGGTGTCGTAAGCGACGCAATATTTGGTCTGGTCGGCGGTAGGGCTCTTGGCGGGCTTCTCCGCCTGGGCCGTCGCTGGAGCGGCGATCAACGCGATGCTGAGTGCGAGTAACGTCTTGCTTGTCATGCTCTTGCTCCCCATTGGAACGCCCAGGGAATGGAGCGGATGCACCGCAATTGCTCGCCGGTTTCGATTGGTGAGCGGCGGGCATCGACAGGGTCCGTTTGTCGGCTTGCCCCGCGCATTCGTCGGCTTTCGGTTTCGGGCAGCTACCGGTTGACCCTTACCCGGCCCCTCGCTATGTGGCCGCTCGTCCGCGGGGCTGCGTCCATCGTTCCCCTGACGGACAGAGCTGAACATTGCTCAACGACGTGAAGGCCGGGTGGCCAGCCAGCTGCCAGGAGTTCACGCTTTTGCGTTGGGCAAAGTAACCGCCGGGTCTTCCGGCAACAAAAGGTGAAGGGCTTCATGCCAACGATTAACCAGCTGATCCGCAAGGGTCGCGAACCGCAGAAGGCCAAGTCGAAGGTCCCTGCGATGGAGCAGAACCCGCAGAAGCGCGGCGTCTGCACCCGCGTTTACACGACGACCCCGAAGAAGCCGAACTCGGCGCTGCGCAAGGTGGCCAAGGTTCGCCTGACCAACCAGCGCGAAGTCATCAGCTACATCCCGGGCGAAGGCCACAACCTGCAGGAGCACAGCGTCGTGCTGATCCGCGGCGGCCGTGTGCGCGACCTTCCGGGTGTCCGCTATCACGTGCTTCGCGGCGTTCTCGACACCCAGGGTGTCAAGGACCGCAGGCAGTCGCCGCTCCAAGTACGGCGCCAAGCGTCCCAAGTAATCGCAGCGAGTAAGCCCCGGACAGGTTCCGGAACAGGCTGAAGAGAAAGGAACAATCCAATGTCCCGTCGTCGCCGCCCAGAAAAGCGCGAAATCCTTCCCGATCCCCGTTTCGGGGACATCGTCCTGTCGAAGTTCATGAATTCGGTCATGCTCGACGGCAAGAAGTCCGTCGCCGAAGGCATCGTCTATGGCGCTCTCGAAAACGTCGAGGCCCGCCTCAAGAAGGACCCGATCCAGGTCTTCCACGACGCGCTCAACAACGTGAAGCCGGGCATCGAGGTCCGCAGCCGCCGCGTCGGCGGTGCGACCTACCAGGTGCCGGTCGAAGTTCGCGTCGAGCGCGCCCAGGCGCTGGCCATCCGCTGGCTGATCACGGCCGCTCGCGCCCGTTCCGAGAAGACGATGGCCGGCCGCCTGTCGGGCGAGCTGATGGATGCGTCGCAGAACCGCGGCAATGCCGTGAAGAAGCGCGAAGACACGCACCGCATGGCCGAAGCGAACCGCGCCTTCAGCCACTACCGCTGGTAATTTTCATACCTATATCTGGGGAAGCCGGATCCGCCGGCTCCCCACATCGCTAAGGAAACACTGAAATGGCCCGCAGCCATCCGCTCGAACGCTATCGCAACATCGGCATCATGGCGCACATCGACGCCGGCAAGACGACGACGACCGAGCGCATCCTTTATTACACCGGCAAGTCCTACAAGATCGGCGAAGTCCACGAAGGCACCGCCACGATGGACTGGATGGAGCAGGAGCAGGAGCGCGGGATCACGATCACGTCGGCCGCGACGACCTGTTTCTGGAGCGGCCGAGGAGGGCAAGGGCCCCGAGCACCGCATCAACATCATCGACACGCCGGGCCACGTCGACTTCACCATCGAAGTCGAGCGTTCGCTGCGCGTGCTCGACGGCGCGGTCGCCTGTTTCGACGGCGTTGCCGGCGTTGAGCCGCAGTCGGAGACCGTGTGGCGCCAGGCCGACAAGTATGGCGTTCCGCGGATGTGCTTCGTCAACAAGCTCGACCGCACCGGCGCCAATTTCGAATATTGCGTCCAGTCGATCATCGACCGCCTCGGCGCGCGTCCGGCCGTCCTCTATCTCCCGATCGGCATCGAAGGCGGCTTCAAGGGTCTCGTCGACCTGGTCGAGAACCGCGCCATCATCTGGCTCGACGAGAGCCTCGGCGCGAAGTTCGAATATCAGGAAATTCCGGACGATCTGAAGGACAAGGCCGCCGAAGCGCGCACCAACCTCATCGAACTTGCCGTCGAGCAGGACGATGACGCGATGGAAGCCTATCTTGAAGGCAATGAGCCTGACGTCGCGACGCTGAAGAAGCTGATCCGCAAGGGCACGCTCGGCATGGCGTTCGTGCCGGTCGTGTGCGGCTCGGCGTTCAAGAACAAGGGCGTTCAGCCGCTGCTCGACGCGGTCGTCGACTATCTGCCGAGCCCGCTCGACGTTCCGCCGATCAAGGGCATCCTGCCCAATGGCGACGAAGATTCGCGTCCGTCGGACGACAATGCGCCGTTCTGCCGCGCTGGCGTTCAAGATCATGAACGATCCGTTCGTCGGCACGCTGACCTTCGCCCGCATCTACTCGGGCAACGCTCGAGACCTCGTCGCAGGTCATGAACAGCGTCAAGGACAAGAAGGAAAAGGTCGGCCGCATGCTGCTGATGCATGCCAACGACCGCGAGGACATCCAGGTGGCGTACGCCGGCGACATCGTCGCTCTGGCGGGCCTCAAGGACACGACCACCGGCGATACGTTGTGCGCAACGAACGCGCCGATCATCCTTGAGCGGATGGAGTTCCCGGATCCCGTCATCGAGCTCTCGGTCGAACCGAAGACCAAGGCCGACCAGGAGAAGATGGGCGTCGCGCTCAATCGCCTTGCTCGCGAGGATCCGTCGTTCCGCGTGTCGACCGACCATGAATCGGGCCAGACGATCATCAAGGGGATGGGCGAGCTCCACCTCGAGATCCTGGTCGACCGCATGAAGCGTGAGTTCAAGGTCGAGGCCAATGTCGGCGCACCGCAGGTCGCCTATCGCGAATATCTCGCGAAGCCGGTCGAGCTGACCTACACCCACAAGAAGCAGTCGGGCGGCTCGGGCCAGTTCGGCGAAATCAAGATCAGCGGCTGCCCCTGGCGAGCGCGGTTCGGGTTTCCAGTTCTTCGACGAGATCAAGGGCGGCAACGTTCCGAAGGAATATATTCCGTCGGTCGAGAAGGGCCTGCGCGAAACGGCCGAAACGGGCTCGCTGATCGGCTTCCCGATCATCGACTTCGAAGTCCACCTGATCGACGGCAAGTATCACGACGTCGACTCTTCGGCGCTCGCGTTCGAAATCTGTGCCCGCGGCGCGATGCGCGAAGTGGCGCACAAGGCCGGCATCAAGCTGCTCGAGCCGATCATGAAGGTCGAGGTCGTGACCCCCGAGGATTATCTCGGCGACGTCATCGGCGACTTGAACAGCCGCCGTGGGCAGATCCAGGGCACCGACACGCGCGGCAACGCGCAGGCGGTGGAAGCGATCGTCCCGCTGGCGAATATGTTCGGCTACGTGAACCAGCTGCGTTCGTTCACGCAGGGTCGCGCGCAGTACACGATGCAGTTCTCGCACTACGAAGAAGTGCCGCAGAACGTCGCCGACGAGGTGAAGGCGAAGCTGGCGTAACCGTTTTTTGTTAGCTATGGGCGCGTCCGCGAACAGGGCGGGCCGCCCGAATTCCAGAGAAGAAGAGGCGTAAAATGGCGAAGGCTAAATTCGAGCGGAACAAGCCGCACTGCAACATCGGCACCATCGGTCACGTCGACCATGGCAAGACGTCGCTGACGGCTGCAATCACCAAGGTGCTGGCCAAGCACGGCGGCGGTGAAGCCGTCGACTTCGCCAACATCGACAAGGCGCCGGAAGAGCGCGAGCGCGGCATCACCATTTCGACCGCGCACGTCGAATATGAGACCGACGCCCGCCACTACGCGCACGTCGATTGCCCGGGTCACGCCGACTACGTGAAGAACATGATCACCGGTGCCGCCCAGATGGACGGCGCGATCCTGGTCGTGTCGGCCGCTGACGGCCCGATGCCGCAGACCAAGGAGCACATCCTGCTCGCAGCGCAGGTCGGCGTCCCGACCATGGTCGTGTTCCTGAACAAGGTCGACCAGGTTGACGATCCCGAGCTGCTCGAGCTCGTCGAGCTCGAAATCCGCGAGGAGCTTTCCAAGCGCGGCTTCGACGGCGACAACATTCCGATCGTCGCCGGTTCGGCTCTCGCGGTCCTCGAAGACCGTGACGCCAACATCGGCGAAGAGAAGATCATGGAGCTGATGAAGGCGGTCGACGACTGGATTCCCCAGCCGGAGCGTCCGCTCGACAAGCCGTTCCTGATGCCGATCGAAGACGTGTTCTCGATCTCGGGCCGCGGCACCGTCGTCACCGGCCGTGTCGAGACCGGCATCGTCAAGGTTGGCGAGGAAGTCGAGATCGTCGGCATCCGCGACACCCAGAAGACCGTCGTCACCGGCGTCGAAATGTTCCGCAAGCTGCTCGATCAGGGCCAGGCCGGCGACAACATCGGTGCGCTGCTTCGTGGCGTTGGCCGTGAAGACGTCGAGCGCGGCCAGGTTCTCTGCAAGCCGGGCTCGATCACGCCGCACACGGACTTCCAGGCGGAAGTTTACGTCCTGTCGAAGGACGAGGGCGGCCGTCACACGCCGTTCTTCGCGAACTACCGTCCGCAGTTCTACTTCCGCACGACCGACGTGACGGGCGAAGTCGTTCTGCCGGAAGGCACGGAGATGGTGATGCCGGGCGACAACGTCAGCCTGACCGTCAAGCTGATTGCTCCGATCGCCATGGACCCGGGTCTCCGCTTCGCAATTCGCGAAGGCGGCCGGACCGTCGGCGCAGGGGTTGTCGGAACGATCTCCAAGTAATATAGGGCTGCAACCGCGCGATTCTGAATTCAGGGTCGCGCGGTTCGCTTTTACAGTTTCGAGTTTGGGCAGGCGCGGCGGTTACGCTGCCGGGCTGGCCCGCTTTTGGTTTTGAGGCTTCGAACCGCTTCGGTGGGGAAAAGCAGGCTCTTTCGCATCGGTAGGGACATGGAAACGCAGAATATCCGGATTCGCCTGAAGGCTTTCGATCATCGAGTGCTCGACCAGGCAACTGGCGACATCGCCGATACGGCGCGCCGCACGGGTGCTCTTATTCGCGGTCCCATTCCTTTGCCGACGCGCATTGAGAAGTTCACCGTCAACCGTTCGCCGCACATCGACAAGAAGTCGCGCGAGCAGTTCGAGGTGAGGACGTACAAAAGGCTGCTCGATATCGTTCAGCCGACGCCGCAGACGGTCGACGCGCTGATGAAGCTCGATCTGGCCGCCGGTGTGGACGTAGAGATCAAGCTGGCCTAACAGCCGGCCGTCGCTCCTACCCGGAGCGGCACTGAGAGGCCTCCGGGCCGCATCGGACATAGGGTGATACCGCGGAGCTTCTGGCTCCGGCTGCGTCCCCGCCGTTCCGGAGTTTTCGGAGCACTAGCCCAGGCGGGGCACGCAAATAGTTCATTGGGCTACACGCCCGCGGAATGGTCCGCGGGCCTCTGTTGGGAGTCACTGATCATGCGCACTGGCGTGATCGCGAAGAAGGTCGGAATGACACGCCTGTTCCAGGCGGACGGTCGGCACGTGCCGGTTACCGTTCTGCAATTGGATGGGCTTCAGGTCATCGGCCGCCGCGAAATGGACCGGGACGGCTACACCGCCGTCCAGCTTGGTGCCGGCACCGCGAAGGCGAAGAACATCGCCAAGCCGCAGCGTGTCGCTTTCGGCAAGGCCGAAGTCGAGCCCAAGGCGAAGGTCGTCGAATTCCGCGTCGATGAAGACGCTCTCCTGGACGTCGGGTCGCTGATCAGCGCCGAGCACTTCGTTGCCGGCCAGCTGGTCGACATCGCGGGCGTGACGCAGGGCAAGGGCTTTGCCGGCGCCATGAAGCGTTGGGGCTTCCGCGGTCTGCGCGCTACCCACGGCGTTTCCGTCTCGCACCGTTCGCACGGTTCGACGGGTAACCGCCAGGATCCGGGCCGCGTCTTCAAGAACAAGAAGATGGCCGGTCACATGGGTGCCCGTAACCGCACTCAGCAGAACCTCGAGGTCGTCCGCACGGACCCGATCCGCGGCCTGCTGTTCATCAAGGGCTCGGTTCCGGGCCACAAAGGCAGCTGGGTCACGGTCGAAGACGCCGTGAAGCTGCCGCGCCACGAGAGCGCGCCGTACCCGGCGGGCATCATCGACACGAAGGCGAAGCTCGACGAATCCGACCTGCCGGTGGCGGGCCTGGTCGACGACGCGGCAGTCCACGAAATCCCGGCGCTGCCAAGCGACGAGGAAGTGGCGGCGATCGCGGCGGAGCAGGAAGCCGGTGCTGCAGCCGATGCTGAGGCAGCTGACGCCGCCGAGGCCGATGCCGCCGATGCCGCTCAGGCCGCAGACAATGAACAAGCCCAGGCAAATGAGGACAGCGCAAAGCCGGCCTCCGATGCCGATGAAGGCAAGGAAGGCTAAGCGATGAAGGTCAAGGTACAGACCCTCGACGCCAAGGCTGGCGGCGACCTCGAGCTCAACGACGAAATTTTCGGCGTCGAGCCTCGCGCCGACATCCTTCACCGCGTCGTCACGTGGCAGCTCGTCAACCGCCGCGGAACGGCTCGCGCCGCCCGCGAGCGCAGCGACGTTGCCCGCACCGGCAAGAAGTTCGGTCGCCAGAAGGGCGGCGGTACGGCTCGTCACGGCGACCGCCGCGCACCGATCTTCGTCGGCGGCGGTAAGGCCCACGGCCCGCGTGCCCGCGTGTTCAGCGCCTCGCTGAACAAGAAGGTTCGCGCGCTCGGCCTGAAGATGGCGCTTTCGTCGAAAGCTCTCGGCGGTCAGCTGATCGTGGTCGACAACCTCGACCTCAAGGACGGCAAGACCAAGGAGCTGAAGTCGAAGCTTAACGGCCTGAACCTCGGCAAGTCTGCGCTGGTCATCGACGGTGACGCGCTGAACGTCGGTTTCGCCCGCGCTTCGTCGAACCTCGGCAACGTCGACCTGCTCCCGGCAGTCGGCGCCAACGTCTACGACATCATGCGCTGCGAGACCCTGGTCCTGACCAAGGCGGCGGTCGAGCGCCTGGAGGCACGTTTCAATGGCTAAGAAGCAGCAGGCAGCGGTCGACAACCGTCACTTCGACGTGATTGTTGCCCCGCACATCACCGAGAAGTCGACCATGCTCTCCGAGCAGAATGCGGTCGTGTTCAAGGTCGCGAAGGACGCGTCGAAGCCGGAGATCAAGGCTGCGGTCGAAGCGCTGTTCGGCGTCAAGGTGACGGGCGTCAACACGATGGTGACCAAGGGCAAGTCCAAGCGCTGGAAAGGCCAGGCCTACCAGCGTTCGGATGCGAAGAAGGCAATCGTGACCCTCGCTGAAGGCGAGTCGATCGACATTACCTCAGGGGTCCAGGGCTAATGGCACTCAAGCAATACAAGCCGACGTCGCCCGCGCGCCGCGGCCTCATCCTCGTCGACAAGTCGTCGCTGTGGAAGGGCAAGCCGGTCAAGGCTCTCACCGAGGGCAAGCGCAAGACGGGTGGCCGCAACAACAAGGGCCATGTGACCTCGCGCGGAATCGCCGGCGGTCACAAGCAGAAGTACCGTTACATCGACTTCAAGCGCCGTACCTGGGACGTCGCTGCGACCGTCGAGCGTATCGAGTACGACCCGAACCGTTCGGCGTTCATCGCGCTCGTGACCTACGAAGGCGGCGAGCAGGCCTACATCCTCGCTCCGCAGCGCCTCGC
This sequence comes from uncultured Alphaproteobacteria bacterium, assembly GCA_963750315.1. Taxonomy (GTDB): domain Bacteria; phylum Pseudomonadota; class Alphaproteobacteria; order Sphingomonadales; family Sphingomonadaceae; genus Sphingomicrobium. The sequence continues at coordinate 2,596 of CAVVQF010000010.1, read as the reverse complement.
GCCGGGCGACAAGGTGATCGCCGGCAAGAAGGTCGACGTGAAGCCGGGCAATGCGATGGAAGTCGGCCAGATGCCGATCGGCACCATTGTCCACAACGTCGAGCTGAAGCCCGGCAAGGGCGGCCAGATCGCTCGCGCAGCAGGCACCTACGTTCAGGTCGTCGGCCGCGATAAGGGCATGGTCATCGTCAGGCTCAATTCAGGCGAGCAGCGGTACATCCGCTCCGACTGCATGGCGACGGTTGGCGCGGTGTCGAACCCCGACAACGGCAACCAGACGCTGGCGAAGGCAGGCCGCACCCGTTGGCTGGGCAAGCGTCCGCTGACCCGCGGTGTCGCCAAGAACCCGGTCGACCACCCGCACGGCGGTGGTGAAGGCCGGACCTCGGGCGGCCGCCATCCGGTTACCCCGTGGGGCAAGCCGACCAAGGGTGCGCGCACCCGTCACAACAAGGCGACGGACAAGTTCATCATCCGCAGCCGTCACGCGAAGAAGAAGGGTTAAGCAATGGCCCGTTCCATCTGGAAAGGCCCGTTCGTCGAGCTTTCGCTGCTGAAGAAGGCGGAAGCTGCGCAGGAAAAGGGCGGCCGCGCGCCGATCAAGACCTGGTCGCGCCGTTCGACGATCCTGCCGCAGTTCGTCGGCCTCACCTTCAATGTCTACAACGGCCGCAAGTTCGTGCCGGTGTCGGTCAACGAGGACATGGTCGGCATGAAGCTCGGTGAGTTCGCTCCCACGCGCTTCTTCCCGGGCCACGCCTCCGACAAGAAGGGCAAGCGCTAATGTCCAAGCAAGCAGCGCCCCGCAAGGTCGGCGACAAGGAAGCGCTCGCCGTCGGCACGATGATCCGCGGTTCGGCTCGCAAGCTGAACCTCGTTGCGGGCCTCATTCGCGGCCGCAAGGTGGGTGACGCCCTCAACATCCTTCAGTTCTCGCCCAAGGCGATGGCTGACGACGTGCGCAAGGTGCTCGCGTCGGCGGTTGCCAATGCCGAGAACAACCACAACCTCGACGTCGACGCTTTGGTCGTGTCCGAGGCGAGTGTCGGCAAGTCGATCTCGATGAAGCGCTTCGCGACCCGTGCGCGTGGCCGTTCGAGCCGGATCGTCAAGCCGTTCAGCCGCATTCGGGTCGTCGTCCGCGAGCAGGAAGAAGCGTAACTTATGGGTCAGAAATCCTCTCCCGTCGGGCTCCGCCTGCAGATCAACCGGACCTGGGACAGCCGCTGGTACGCCGAAGGCCATGATTATGGCCGTCTGCTGCTGGAGGACCTCAAGATCCGCCGTCACATCCTGTCGACGCTGCCGCAGGCCGCGATTTCGAAGGTCGTGATCGAGCGTCCGGCCAAGATCTGCCGCGTGAGCATCTATGCTGCTCGCCCGGGCGTGATCATCGGCAAGAAGGGCGCGGACATCGAGAAGCTTCGCAAGAAGCTTGGTGCGATGACCAGCTCGGACGTCAGCCTGAACATCGTCGAAATCCGCAAGCCGGAGATCGACGCCAAGCTCGTCGCCCAGGGCGTCGCCGACCAGCTCGAGCGCCGTATCGCGTTCCGTCGCGCCATGAAGCGCGCGGTGCAGTCGGCTCTCCGTCTTGGCGCGGAAGGCATTCGCATCACCTGCTCGGGCCGTCTTGGCGGCGCCGAGATCGCACGCACCGAATGGTACCGTGAAGGTCGCGTTCCGCTGCATACGCTGCGCGGCAATGTCGATTATGCGGAAGCCGAAGCCCACACCGCCTACGGCGTTTGCGGCGTGAAGGTGTGGATCTTCAAGGGCGAGATTCTCGGCCACGATCCGACGGCTCAGGACCGGTTGATGATGGAGGCTCAGACCTCCGGCGTCCGTCCGGCCCGCGAAGAGCGCGGCAACCGGTAAGCGCGAAGGAAAGAGTTAAGTCATGCTGCAACCCAAGCGCACCAAGTTCCGCAAGGCCTTCAAGGGCCGCATCCATGGCAATGCCAAGGGTGGAACCGAGCTCAACTTCGGCGCCTTCGGCCTGAAGGCGATGGAGCCGGAGCGGATTACCGCACGCCAGATCGAGGCGGCTCGCCGCGCGATCACGCGTCACATCAAGCGTAGCGGCCGTCTTTGGATCCGCATTTTCCCGGATCTTCCGGTTTCATCGAAGCCGGCCGAAGTCCGCATGGGCTCCGGTAAGGGCGCTCCCGAGTTCTGGGTCGCCCGCGTCAAGCCGGGCCGGATCCTGTTCGAGCTCGACGGCGTCCCTGGCCACCTCGCCAAGACCGCTTTCGAGCGTGCGGCCGAGAAGCTGCCGATCAAGACGAAGGTTGTGGCCCGCCTCGGCGAGACGCTGGCCGGAGAGGAAAAGTAAGATGGCGAAGGCGAAGACCGCCAAGAAAACCGACCTGAAGGTCGCGAGCGACGATCAGCTGCAGACCCAGCTGACCGACTTGAAGCGCGAGCAGTTCAACCTGCGCTTCCAGGCGGCGACCAATCAGCTCGAGAAGCCGTCGCGGGTGAAAGTGGTGCGTCGCACCATCGCTCGCATCAAGACGCTGCAGAGCCAACGCGCCCGCACCGCTGACGCGGCGCAGGGCTGAGGAGACAGAGGAATGCCAAAGCGCGTCCTGAG